>CAVURD010000032.1:0-38505 GCA_963743785.1 uncultured Acidimicrobiaceae bacterium
GATGCATTCGCACAACAGATCGGCGTGGCTGTTGTGGCGGGCGTACTCCTCGATCATGTGCGCCATGACCAGGTTGCGCAGGTCACGCGTAGGCCGCTCCGCCGAGGCGGAGAGGGCATCGAAGGACATAGCCTGGCCCACCACGGCGCGCGAGTCCGCGCGCTGCCGTTGGAATTCCTCCAAGGCCACGGCCACACGGCCCGGATCGAGCAGGTGCCACTCGGCCTCCGGATCGTCGCCCGCCTCGATCGGTTCGGGCGCCGATCCACCGGCGAAGATGTGTTCGAACCACCACCATTCGACCGACGTCATGTGCTGGACCAACCCCAGCAGGGTCATCGCCGAGGGCGGCACGCTGGCCCGCACCATCTGGGGGCCGGTCAAGCCTTCGCACTTCTGCCGCAAGGTGGTCCGGTGGAAATCGAGCCAGGAGGTCAACGTGGTCCGCTCGTCGGCCACCAAGGGCGGGTGTTCGCGCACAGGTGCAGGCGCCATGGGCATCAGAGTAGTGGCGAAATCTTAAGCCGATGGGTCCCCGGTATCATCGAGGCCGTGCGTGAACGGTGGTTGTCGAAGCGGGCTCTCAGCCTGCACGCCGGCGTTCTCTTCTTCGTCCCGGCCTGCGCCGTCGCCGCCTGGTGGCAGATCACCCGGGCCACCGATGGGAACGGCCTGAGCTACCTGTACGCAGTCGAGTGGCCCGTTTTTGCCATCCTCGGCGTCTACTTCTGGTGGATGCTGATCCACACCGACTACGACAGCGTCGGCCTCAAGGGCATGCGCAACCGAGAGTCGTCGGATGCCGCCCTGCCGCCGACCGCCGTTGCACCCACCCCCGTTACCCCCGTTCCGGTGACACCACCCTCCGCCGCTCTCGCCGATGGAGAGGATCCCGAGCTGGCGGCGTACAACGCCCGACTGGCCAGCCTCTCGGCCCACGGGCCCCAAACGTGGCGCCACCGCGAGCACACCGTGGTTCGTCGGGGCCCCACTTCATGAGCGGCCTGTTGAGCGGCCTGTGGTCCAACCTGACCACACCCGGCATTGCGGGAGCCCTGGAGCGTTACAAGGTGATGGCCTACATCGTGGGTGTCGGGCTCATCATTCTGGTCTTCGTCGGCATACCGCTGCAGTACGCCGCCGGGCTGCCCCAAGTGGCCCACATCGTGGGGCCGATCCACGGATTCCTCTACATCGCCTACCTCGTCGCCGCGCTCGACCTGGCCCGGCGAGCTCGCTTCACGCTGTTGCAGATGGGGGCCATGGTGGGCGCCGGCTTCGTGCCGTTCTTGGCCTTCGTGGTGGAGCGCAGCGTGGCCAAGCGGGTCAGCGCCGTCCTGGTGGAGCGGGAGGAAGCAACCACGGCGTCGGGGGCCGCAGACCTACAGAGGTTGATGACAGGGTTGATGATCGGCGCCGTGACCCGGTCACCGTCACGGTGCCGTGCCTCGTGTGGGACCGCCCACGCGGGATCAGGAACGCAGTTCGATGGGGTACGCCCTGAGCGCGGCGAGTACGGCGTCACGATGCAGTTGGAACAACAGGGCGCGATCGTCGGCGCTCTTCAAGTTGATGCGGACTCCGGTGGGAAGTCTCTCGACGCATGAGATATCGGCCCACCGCATTTCAACTCGGGGGACCAGCCACTTCAACCAGCGCGAGGTCGGTCCCACCAGGAGGCCCGACGGCCGGATGTCCAAGCGTACGAGTGGCCAACTGGCGCGACTGACTTCACCCACACCCAGGCACCAGGTTCCGCTCCCGATGAAGTGCTCCCCGCCCGCTCCCGTCCAGTCGGCGCGCCCGCCCCGCAGGTGCAAGACGAAGATGGCCAGACTGGCTGCGGCCACAATGCTGACGAGAACGAAGAGGGCAGGCATAGGTCGGTCGGCTCCAATCGCAATCAACTCGGGTCACGGGGATGAGCGCCTCACCCCCACCACAAGTATCGGCCACTCGGGAGGATACGCCATGGGCTGGACGGCCCATATTCACCGCGCCCGTGGCGGTGCCCTTCTCAGCCCAGTCGCTCGATCACGGTGGCGTTCGCCTGGCCGCCGCCTTCGCACATGGTCTGGAAACCGAAACGGCCGTTGGTCGCTTCCAGATGATTGAGGAGGGTCCCCATCAGGCGCACGCCGCTGGCCCCCAGTGGGTGGCCGAGGGCGATGGCGCCACCACGGGGGTTGAGGCGGACCGAGTCGTAGTCAAAGGCGTTTCGCCACATGAGCGCGATGGCGGCGAAGGCCTCGTTGCACTCGACGGCGTCGAACTCCCCCACCTTCATGCCCGAGCGATCCAGGAGCTTCTGAGTGGCCGGCACGGGGGCCGAGAGCACGATGGCGGCATCATCGGCCGCCACGGCGAAGTGGGCGAAGCGCGCCCGGATCGGCAGGCCCAACGTCTCGGCCACCTCGCGCTCGGCAATGAGCATGGCCGCCGCGCCGTCGGTGGTCTGCGACGAGTTCCCCGCCGTGATGTCGGGCGCCGTATCCGGCTCCCACTGCTGGGCCGGTGGCAGTGACGCCAGCTTCTCGAGGGTGGAGGATCGGCGGATGCCTTCGTCGCTGGTCAGGAACTCACCGGTCAAGCTCCCGTCCTCGGCCTTGATCGGTACGGCGATGGCCTCGTTTTCGAAGTGGCCGTTGTCCCAGTTCTCGGCGGCGCGCCGGTGCGACTCGAGGGCGTAGGCGTCCATGTCCTCCCGGCTGACGCCGTAGCGGTCGGCCAGCACCTGGGCCACCCGGAATTGCATCCAGAGCCGACCCTGGATGTGTTCGAGGAAGGCCGGGGAGAAGGGACCGGTGCCGCCCCGGGCATTCGACCCCAGGCCGACCCGGCTCATCACCTCGGCGCCGCACACGATGACCAGGTCGTAGTGGCCGGCGGCAACGCCGGCCGCGCCGAAGTGAACGGCCTGTTGCGACGACCCGCACTGACGATCGACCGTCGTCGCCGGAACCGACTGGGGGAGCCCGGCGGCCACCCAGGCGTTCGCGTCAGGTTCGTCCCCTGCTCACCCACCTGGCTGACACAGCCGCCGATGACATCGTCGATGCGCTCGGGGTCCACGCCGGTGCGCTCGAGGAGGGACGACAGCGTGAAGCCCAACAGGTCCGTCGGGTGCCAGTGGGACAGCGCCCCACCACTCTTGCCGAATGTGGTCCTGACCACGTCCACAATGACGGGCTCTCGCATGCTGGTCGCTCCTTCGTCTCGGAATGGCGCCGGGCCAGGTTACGACGGGGTCGCGTTGGTTGGTGCGGGATCTCCCGCCGCCGCAGCTTCGCGCCGAGCCATCAGGGCTTCCACCGCCTGGCTGGCCCCGGCCGGCTCTCCCTGGTAGGCCACCGATCCCCGATCGAGCACGACGGCCCGGCTGGCCAGGCTGAGGACCCGGCCCACCTGTTGTTCCACCACCACCAGCGCCGTGCCATTCCGGTTGATCTCCACCAACCCCTCGTAGACCGCGTCGACCACGACGGGCGCCAAGCCCAGGGAGAGCTCGTCGGCCACCAGGATCTGGGGTGGGACCACCAGGACCTTGGCCAGGGAGAGCAGCCGTTGCTGGCCGCCCGAGAGGGTGCCGGCCATCTGTTTGCGCCGTTCGCCCAGTATGGCAAAGGCGGCATAGGCCCGCTCCAGGTTGCCGGCCAGCAGCTTGCGGCCGGCCCGCTGCCGGAAGGCCAGGGTGAGGTTCTCCTCCACGGTGAGGCTGGAGAACACGCCTCTGCCCTCGACCACGTGCGCCATGCCCAGACGGGCGATGCGGTACGCCGGCAGCTTTGTGATGTCCTGTCCGGCCAAGTTGATGGTCCCCGACGTCGCCGTCACCAGTCCCGTCACCGTGCGGGCCACGGTGGACTTGCCCGCACCGTTCGAGCCGACCAGCGCCACGATCCCACCCGCCGGCACGGCGAAGGAGACGTTGAAGAGGGCGCGGTAGGGGCCGTAGCCGGCGCACACATCGTCGACGACCAGGATGTCGTTCTCCGGCGAGCCGGGTGCCGTGGGACGAGCCGGGGCGGAGGCGATCGAACTCACGCTGCGCCCATCTGCCCGAGGTAGGCCTCCCGTACCGACGGGTTGGCCATGACCTGGTCGAAGGTGCCGTCCGCCAACATGGTCCCCAGGTCCATGACCACGGTACGGTCGACCACTTCGCCCACCATGGCCAGGTCGTGTTCGACCAGGAAGACCGCCGTGCCACGCTCGCGCTGGACGGTGCGGAGCACGGAGGCCACCTCGGCCGTTTCGTGCAGGTCGAGGCCGGAGGAGGGTTCGTCGGCCAGGAGGATCTTGGGTTCCGCCGCCAACGCCCACGCCAATTCCACCAGGCGGCAGTGCCCGAGGCCCAGGGCATTGACCGAGGTCTCGGCCATGTCGGCAATGCCCACCAACTCCATCGCCGCCTCCACCTTGGCCAGCTCCTCACTGGTGGGCGCGCTCATGTTGAGCAGATCCTTCCACAGTCGCCCGGTCCCCCGGCGCGCCCGCTCGGCTACCAGAAGGTGATCGTGCACCGTCATGTCGGTGAAGACCTCGACCTTCTGGTAGGTCCGCCCGATGCCGAGCCGCGCCCGCTGGTAGGTGGGGAGTCCGTCCAGCGGTCGCCCCTCGAAGGAGATGTCGCCGCGCTCGTTGCGTAGCTGCCCGCAGACGCAGTTGAAGAGCGTTGTCTTGCCGGCCCCGTTCGGTCCCACCAGTCCCACGCTCTCACCGGCATGGACGTCGAAGGAGACCTCGTGCACGGCGGTCACCCCGCCGAACGACTTGGACACGCCCCGCATGGAGAGGAGGACGGTGCCGCTAGCCATTGGCGCCCGAGGCTGAGACGGTTGACCCGATCGTGTCCTTCTTGTCCCGCGTGTTCTTCTTCTCATCTCTGGTGTCCTTGCCGCTGAAGAAGAGGCGCTCGAAGCGCTGCGTCCCCTTGCGCTTCTGGTATTCGAGCACGCCTTCGGGATGCTTGGCGAACTGCAACGCTCCGAAGGCGAAGAGCACGATGGTCAAGCTGTTGCCACCGAGCCGGGCGGGAAGGTAGGTGAGGATCTGCTCAATCACGACGAAGCCGATCGCCGCATTGATGGCCCCTTCGACCGTCGAGACCCCGGTGCTGACGACCAACACCACGAAGATGAGCGAGAAGGCGTAGTTCCATTGAGCCGAATTGGCCACCTGTTGCTGAATCGTGACGAGGACGCCGCCCAGACCGGCGATGGCCCCGGCCAGGGCGAACACCGTGATCCGTTGCCAGGTGAGGTTGATGCCCAGTCCGGCCGCAGCCGTTTCGCTGCCCCGCATGGCGGCCAGATTGCGCCCGGCCGTCCCTTTGCGCACCAACAGGACCACAAACACACAGAAGGCCAGCACGCAGATGGAGAGGATGAACAGCGCATGGCCGTTGAAGTTGAAGAATTCACTGGTGCCCAGCCACTTGGCCTGCAAGCTCAATCCCTGGGCACCGCCGGTGATGGACACCGCATTGAAGAAGGTGTTGTCGAAGAGCAGGGCGGCGGCCAGCGTCATGAGCGCCAACCCGAGTCCGCGCAGGCGCAGGGAGAGGAGGGCGACGATCACGGCCACGATGGCCGCCAGGACCGCCCCGATCAAGCCGCCGACCAGCATGTTCAATCCCAGGTGATTGGCCAGCTGGGCCGCCGTGAAGGCTCCGACCCCGGCCAACGTCGCTTGGAAGAGGGAGATCTGCCCCGCCATGCCGGTGATCAGGGTGATGGAGAGGAAGACGGTGGCCAGCGCCAGGCCGGAATTGAAGACGCCCTCCCACGTGCTGGGGATCCAGGTGAGCATGGAGACGACGAAGCCCGCCAGCACCACGTACCACAAGATGCGGATGATCCGGTCCATGCTGGGTGCTCTCGACGCCACCGCCGTCGGCGGGGGCGGTGGGTCGATGGTGGCCAAGGGGTCCCGGCTCGAGTCGAGTGCCCGCATGCCGGGCAGGAAGAGCAGGGCACCCACCAGCACGAAGAAGGGGAGCGAGGGCAGCACGGCCGAGTAGAGCAGGCTTCCGGTGGGCAGGTAGCCCTGCAGGGTGGTGCTGACCACGCCGATCAGCACCGCCACCCCGGTGGCGATGGGTATCGAACGCAGGAGACCCCAGGCGGCCGCCGCAATGGCCGCCACCATGAGCGTGGCGTAGGTGTCCGATTGGAAGGTGCCGAAGACGGGCGCCAGCACGACCCCGGCCAGGCCGGCCATGAAACTCGAGATGGCCCAGGCCACGGCCACCACGCCGCCCGAGTTCACCCCGTCGAGTTGCACCAGGCGACGGCTCTCGACCGCACCGCGCATCTGCAGGCCCAGGTTGGTGAAGCGCAAGAGGACGGTCAGAGCCACCAGCACCACGACCGTCACGGAGATCGTGGCCAGGTAGATCCCGTTCACGGGCGTCCCCGGCAGGGTGAAATACACCACGTTGGGATTGAAGAACGGGAAGATGGTGACGGTGTCGTCAAGGGTCTGGGGTCCGAAGATCACCGGGAGGAGGGTGGGGATCCCGACCAGTAGGGAGATGGAGCAGATCAGCTTGGCCGTCGTATTCGAATTGGGAACGTGTCGGAAGATGAAGCGATCGAAGGCCAGGCCGATGAGGGGCGACATGACCACGACCGAGATCACGAAGGCCAGCCACCCCGCCATGTGGTCGTTCTCGGTCAGGACCGTGAACACGAAGGCGGCCGCGAAGGCCTGGGCCCCGAAGGCGAAGTTGAAGACACCGGTGGCCTGATAGGTCAGGACCAGGCTCACCGCCACCAGGGCATAGCTACATCCGTACGGGATGCCCGGGAGAGCGAAACCGAGAAAGTGCTCCATGTCTAGCGGTGGATGCCGAGTCTGCCGTCAGGCCCTAGGAGGCATTCGGTGTGCCGGGCGGCAGCGGGAACACCGGGCCCTTCTTCGGGTTGATGGAGTCGAAACAGACGAACACGCTCTTGCCGGTGTTGAGCGCGGGTACGTACTTATCCCCCTTTACCTGGATGTAGGCCCCGCAGTAGGGCGGTGCGTGACCGGTATGCGCCGTGGTCCAATTGGTCGGCGTGGTCAGACCGCCGGCGGTGAAGGCCGTCAACTTGTTGTCCTGCGCGATGACGTTGGCCTGGGTCAGGTTGCTGCCGGCCGCCTTCACGCCGGCGGCGAAGAGCGAGGCCGACTCCCAGCCCTGCATGGCCACTTCGTCCAACGCGTATTTTGGCTCGTATTTGTTCATTTCGGTCAGGTACGTCTTGAGGCCCGGGTACTCGGACTGCGGCGCCGTGAAGGGCACGTGGGCGACGTAGAAGTAGATGTCCTGCATCAGGCTCTGGTTCTGATCGAGGGTCTGCTGGTCGTTCCCGTTCAGCCAGAGTTGAGAGGCCTTCAGGTTGTACTGCTTGATGGCCCGCGCCATGGTGATGTTGCCTTGCACGTCCATGCAGGTCAGTACGAAGTTGGCTCCGGCCTGCTGCATGCGCTGCACGTCGGTGGCCACGGTGGTCCCCGGGTAGTTGACCTTGTAGTCGGTGTAGACGACCGGAATACCAGCGGCCTGGAGGCCGGTCCCCGCGGCCTGGCAGGCGGCCGCCGACGAGGCGATCCCGTAGGCCACGATGGCGACCTTGTTGGCCTTGGCGGACCGGGCCACGTAGGCGACTCCCGGCGCCTCGGCCGGCGTGTAGATGACCGAACCGCCGGCGGCGAAGAGGTTGGGCGGCCCATTCCAGTTCTCGGTCACGTTGTAGCCGTAGGTCGGGGTCTTCGATTCCACGAAGATGTTGGGCGTGAAGAAGGCGGTGCCCACGCCGGTCACGGCGAAGACGTGGTCCTGGTTGATCAAGGTGTTGGCCAGTTGGGTGAACTGGCTGGGGTTCCCGCCGTCGTCGAGCGCGTACTTGTAATCGATCTGGCGGCCGTTGATCCCACCCTGGGCGTTGATGTAGTCGAAGTAGGCCTTTTCGCCATAGATCAGCGACGAGAAGTTCGACGAGATCGGTCCGGTCTGGGTCGAGATGGTCCCCACGGTGATGGAGTTCGCCGTCACCCCGGGAGCCCCAGCGGCCGCTGCACCGGCACTCCCCGACACGCCGCCCACCGAGACCAGCGCGGCGGCGAGAGCTGCTCCGGCCATTGCGATCTTGGCCCCCATTCCCGAGCCGTGCCTGTGTCGCATGCCGTCCCCAGTCACTAGGTGCACCGCATCCCCCCCGGGATCCCGGTCACTGTAGCGGTCCCTTCCCACCCCCATGAAGCGCCTTCTCGTTGCATCACTCCCCCTCGTGTCATTAGTTCAAGAACAGTCGCTGGCGGTCGAATTCCCGCAAGGCACCAACCTCGCCCACGTGGACCGGCTCCAGCTCGTCGACGGTGCGGGCGACGTCAGGACTGTAGCCACACGACTCGACCAGGGCCCGGGTCCGGTCGCCCACCGACCCCTCGCCGGCCGGTACGGCCGCCACCCGCAGCGTGCCGTCATGGCGCCGCAGGATGCCCAGATCGGTCACGACGCTGACCACACGATGGCCCGGCGAGGTCACGTAGGCCACGGTCTCGGGCAGTCGCTCGGGCCGGGCCAGCGTGACGACCACGCAGGCGGTGGCCCGGCTGGCCACGTCATTTGCCCCACCCGACCCGACCAGGAAGCGACCCCCGGCCAGTTCGGTCGAGTTCAGGCAGCCGGTGCGATCCACCTGGGCGGCGCCGAGACAGCCCACGGTACGGGTACCGGGACCCCCGATGACCATGCCCAACACCGTGGAGGCGTCGCTCAGCTGGGGCGTCCCGGGAAACACCCGGTGATTGAAGATGTAGGGGTCGGCCGGCGTCGGCTCGTAGCCCCACAGGCCGAGCTCCGCCGTCAAGGTGACCCGGCTCCCGGCCGCCCGGGCCCGACCCACGGCGACCCAGGCCGCCAAATTGGCCACACCGGCTCCGGCCAGCACCGCATCGGCCCCGACCTCGGCCACCACCCGCTCGACCTCCCGGGCGCCGAACGCGGCCGCCCGCTCCCACGGCGTCACCACCGGGTCGTCGGGCACCGGTGTGGCGTCGGCATCCTCTTTCCACGATCCCGGATCGGACCGACCCTCGAGCCAATGCAGATGGTCGGTTCCCAGACGCCGCAGGTACTCGTCGTGGGTGGTCGGCTCGAGCACCCATTCCGTGGCGAAGGCGTCGAACGAGCCACCCTTGGCCGCTCCGGCGGCCATGTTCCAGAACGCGATGTCCTCGCCGTAGCTGTGGACCGGCAAGCCGGGCGCGTAACACCCCCCCGGATGGGCCCCGAAGGGGGTCTCTACCACCGCCAGCACCCGATGGGCCGGGATCCGGACCCGGTGCCCCAACCCGACCGTGTCACCGATCACCTGCTCGACCGTGGCCACCACACCACGGCGAGCGGCCAAGGCGCCCCAGACGCCTTCGAGGAGCGGTTCGGAGAGATAGAGGTTGCCGTCGTGGTCGGCCGCGGCGGCATGGACGAGCGCCACATCGGGCGCCAGCGGCGACAGGAGGCCGAGACGCCCGAACGGGGAATCGATCTCGGCAAATCCCTCGTTGGCGGCCATGGATGATCCGGCCAGGGAACCGGTGACGGCCGCCGGCAGGCCCCGGGCCGCGGCCTCCATGCGTTGGGCCAGGGTCAGGATCGACCAGTGTTCGACCTCCACCTCGCCGGACTCGTAGGCGCGGCGGAAGATCGGGTTGGGCGTGTAGGTCGGGAAGCTGTTGCCCGAATACGTGGTGATCACCTTCGTGACCAGGCCGCCCCGGAAGAAGAGTGCGCCGAGGGCACCGAGACTGGTCATGACGAGGGTGAATTCTGGATGCTGTCCCCAGTATTGACGGCTCAGCTCGCGAGCGGCGGCCGTCCAGCGACTGTGGCCGAGCATGACGTGGACCGAGTCGCCGGGCCGGACATGCCGGGCGACGGCCTCCTCCAGTGAGGTGAACGACGGTCCGGCCGCCGCCGGACTGGTCCAGGTCATGGGTGACGTGCCGCATTCGGGGGTGCGGCCATGCCATGCTGCCGCCTCACCGCCGACCCCCCGCGAAACCTGACCACCGTGTCAGGTTAGCCATTTGGACCGGACCTGGCACTACGATGCCGGGGGCATGGGATCGCCTCGAGTCCAGCGTGACACGGTGGCCCCGTCGATCGCCTCCAAGGAGAATCCAACCGCCACGAAAGCGGTCGGTACGCCGACCAACGGTTCGTCATCTGGCCCCGGCTCGCCCTTCTCCGACGTCGACGCCGTCGGCGCCCCGGCCAGCAAACGCGTGTTGCGCAGCCAAGGGCGCCGCACCATGCGCAAGCTGCTCGATGCCGCCATGATCGCCTTCGACCAGCGGGGCTATCACGCCACTCGGGTCAACGACGTGGTCGAGCTGGCCAAGACCTCGCACGGGACGTTCTACCTCTACTTTTCCAACAAGGAAGATCTCCTCCGGGCCCTGGTGACCGAGGCCTCCACCGAGGCCCAGGGTCTCTACGCCATGCGGATGTCACCCGAGAACGGGGGCTCGCCCCAGTGGGAGGACGTGCACGGGTGGGTCAGGGCCTACTCGGAGCTCTGGCTGCGCTACGCCCCGCTCTTTCGGGCCTGGACCGATCTGGCCACCATCGACCCCGATCTCATCGACGTCATCCGCCAGACCTTCACGGTCATGTCGGACGCCCTGGCGCAGCAGATCGGTCCCGACACCTCAGGTCACCTCATGGACCCCGAGGCGGCCGGCATGGCGGTCCTGGCCATGCTCGACCGTTTCCACTACCTGCGTGAATTCGTCGGGCGCCCGGTCGACGACGCCGCTATCGACACCATGACCACGATGGTCTACCGCGCCCTGTTCGACGGAGCCGCCTAGCGAGACGCGTCCAGACGGCGCCCAACCCGGACTCAGCCCTGGCCGCCCCTCCCGAAGACCAGATTGAAGATGCCGTCGACCCCGGATCCGTGCAGGGTGAGGCCCCCGTCGACCACGATGTTCTGCCCGTTCACGAAGCGGGCCAGGTCCGAGCACAAGAAGACCACCACGTCGGCGACGTCCTCGGGTTCGCCCACCCGACCCACCGGCGTGTCCCGGGCGAACCGCTCCTCCTGTCCCGGCATGAACTCGAACATGGGTGCGGTCATGGAGGTGCGGATCATCCCCGGTGAGACGGCATTGACCCGGATGGAGGGGGCGTACTCCAACGCCGCCGACGCCGTCAGGGCAGCCACCGCGGCCTTGGACGCGGCGTACGGCCCCTCCCCCGCCGCCGGTCGGGTGCCGCTGATCGACGCCGTCGAGACGATCGATCCGCCGCCGCCCTCGTGCAGATGCGGGATGGCGGCCCGGAAGCCCGCGTAGACCCCCGTCAGGTTGACCCGGAGCACCCGATCCCATTCGGCGGGCTCGCCCTCGTGCAAGCGGGAAAAGGAGCCGACGCCGGCGTTGTTGTAGAGAATGGACAGGCCTCCGAGCGCCGCCACCGCGGCATCGACCACCTCCTTCAAGCCGTCGGGGTCGCCCACATCGACGGTGAAGCCCACCCCGCCGATCTCCTCCGCGACCGCGCCGGCGGCCTCACCGTCCACGTCGAGCACGGCCACCTCCGCCCCCTCGGCGGTCATCCGCCGGCACGTGGCCCGCCCGATGCCCGAACCGCCACCGGTGACAATGGCCCGACGTCCCTCAAGTAGCCCCATTGCGTTCCCCTTCATGGTCCTGGTCGCCTCCGGCCGATCGCCGTCCCGCTGGCCGACGAGCCTTGTCCGCCCAGGGGGGAGCCTCGAATACCAGCGGCACCTCGAGCTCCCGGATCAGCAGTTCCTGGGCCATGCTCTGGTAGAGCACGCCATCGTCGCCGTACATGGTGGCCCGAATGGTGGACCGACCGCCGGCATTGACCAGCGCCTGCAGGTCGAACAGGTTCCACTCGTCGGCCCGCCGGGGCCGGTGGAACCACACGGCGTGATCCAGGCTGGCGTCGGTATGGGTGCCCCAGGTGCCGAGGCTCAGCGGCCGAAAGGCGGCCCCGGTCATATCGGAGAGGTAGGCCAGGACGCAGGCGTGCAGCGCGGGGTCGTCGGGCAGGCGCTCCCGCGTGCGGAACCAGCAGCGGCGGGTCGAGGCATAGGTCCCGTCGTCGCGCCGGGTGGTGGCACCGAGCTCGCGGATGTCGAAGGGGAATGGAGCCTCGAATCCCTCGACCTGTTCGGGCCGCGGGACGTCGGGATCCATGGGCAACTGGTACTCGTCCCCCGGTTCGGCCCGGTGAAACGAGCACGTCATGCGGAAGGTGGTGCGACCTTCTACCTCGGTGGTCACGTCCCTGGAGCTGAACGACCGGCCGTCGCGCACCCGCTCGACCCGGTGGGTGGCGGTTGACCCCGGCCGTGAGGGGCGCAGGAAGTACCCGTGCAGGGAGTGCACGTCGAGTCCCGGTGGCACCGTGCGTGAGGCCGCGTGCAGCGCCTGCGCCACCACCATGCCGCCGAACGTGCGATCGCCACCCCACCAATCGGGGCTCTTCGTCACGAACGTCTCCCGACCGTCGGTCCCGGGCCCGACCTCTCGGGCGGTGATGGCCGCCACCAGCTCGGGCACCGTGCCCGACATGAACTCTGTTTCGTCGATTTCCATCACGTCCGCACCGCTACGAGAGCACCACGTCGACGGCCAGGCCCGGGGCGACCAGGTCGACGCAGGCATTGTCCTCGGCGTAGCGCAGGCCTTGCACATTGAAGAGCCGCACCTCGGGTGCCGAGACCGGAAACGGGC
This sequence comes from uncultured Acidimicrobiaceae bacterium, assembly GCA_963743785.1. Lineage (GTDB taxonomy): Bacteria > Actinomycetota > Acidimicrobiia > Acidimicrobiales > RAAP-2 > Bog-473. The sequence goes on from CAVURD010000032.1 coordinate 12,763, forward strand.
CCCAGTGCCAGGTCCCCCGGCTGAGCACCAGTGGCTCGAGCGGTTCCAGCCGGAATACCCGAATGGCGGCGGCGTCGTCCGGGGCGGAGAAATCCACCGAGGCGGGAGCCACGGCGATCACCGCCGGCACGTCAAGGGACATCACCGTCTGGGTGTGCGTGTCGTGCCGGAAGAGCATTTCGCAGCGCAACCCGTCCGCGGTCGCCGGAACCTCGGACCGGGCGTGACCGATCAGGTTGACGTGGACGTCGTCCCAGGCGAAGGAGAGCCGGTGCTCCCCGTCCCGGGGGTCGGTATCGGCCACCGGGAGCCAGCCGAAAGGCGCCCAGGCCGCCTCCGACAGCGGCTCGGGGCCGACCTTTCGCCGCTGTTCGGACACGCGCTTCCTCTCGTTCCTCGTTGACCTCTGACACCGCACGACGCCGGGGATCTAACCTGACGCCCGAGTCAGTCTACGGAACGGGAGAGGTCGCCAACATGGACGTGCGCAGCATTGAGGCCAAGGCGCCGATCGTCGAGCACAACGGCACGGTGCCGGTGTGGTGGATGATCGAGTCGCGAGAGTTCAAGGACATCACCGACGGGGGCTATCTGGAACTGGTGAACGAATTCGAGGTGCCCGGCGGCGGGCTGGTCGACCCGCACTCCCACCCCACCCACGAGTTCTATTACGTGATGAACGGCCGGGGCGTCATGACCATCGACGGCGAGGACCGTGACATCGCCCAGGGCGACCTGGTCTACATCCCACCGGACAAGGTCCACTCCCTGCGCCCGGTCAGCGACCACGCCCCCATTCACTGCTTCTGCTTCGCCATCGGTGTGAAGGGCGCGGGCGAGATCAACTACACGACCCACTGAGTGGCCCGCGTCCTGGTCACCCGCCGCCTCACCGCCGGCGGCACCGATCCCCTGGTCCGGGCCGGTCACGACATCGTCGGGCCGGCCGCCGACGGCTCCGCCCTGACGGCCCAGGAGCTCCGCGACGGCGCAGCCGCCAACGATGGCATCGTCTGCCACCTGACCGACCGCATCGATGCCGACGTGCTCCGGGCCGGGCGGGCCGGCGGCCGGCTGCGCGTCGTCGGCACCGCCTCCGTGGGCTACGACAACATCGACGTCGCGACCGCCCAGGAGCTGGGGATCGCCGTCTGCAACACCCCCGGCGTGCTCGATGCCACCACGGCCGACCTGGCCTTCCTCCTCATCCTGGCCGCCACCCGTGGCACGACCGGGGCCGAGGACGATCTCCGGCACGGGCGCTGGACCGGCTGGGGCTTCGACACCCATCTGGCCCGCGACGTCAACGGAGCCACGCTCGGCCTGGTGGGCTACGGGCGCATCGCCCGCGCCGTGGCCGCCCGGGCCGCCGGATTCGACATGGAGGTCCTCCACACCACCCGCGCCGACACCGGACTGCCGGGCTTCGTGCCCCGCCTGGGCGACCTGCTCGAGCGGTCCGACATCGTCAGCCTGCACGTGCCGCTGACCGAGTCCACCCACCATCTCATCGGCGCGGCCGAACTCGCCCTCATGAAGCCGACTGCCGTGATCATCAACACGGCCCGGGGACCCGTGCTCGACGAGGACGCACTGGTCGATGCCCTCGAAGGCGGCGCCATTTTCGGCGCCGGGCTCGACGTCTTCGAGGGCGAGCCACAGGTCAATCCCCGCCTCCTCACCGCCCCCCGCATCACCCTGCTGCCCCATATCGGCAGCGCCACCATCGGCACGCGTACCCGCATGGCCCAGTTGGCCTGCCAGGGCGTGACCGATGTCCTGGCCGGCCGCACGGCGCCGAATCTGGTGACGTGAACGGGTAATCCGTCCCGGAATTCTGCCGCCGTCACCTCGGTCCGGTGTCGCGGCCCTAACGAGAGGCGCGCGGGCTGGTCGGTCGACGGCGCCAGGTGTCGAGGCAGCCGGGTGAGCAAAAGAGCGCCACACCACGGTGTCCATCGTCAGCCGTCGCCTCAGCCGTCGCATCGGTCATCGGAAGGCCACAGATAGGGTCGAGGAGGCGGGTGGTCCCCGGGTTCGCCATGCCGATGCTGGAAGTCGGGACCGGCCTTTCGACGCCGCGCAGCGAGATGTCCTTGTGCTCCAGGACGACCCCCCACCGGGGCAGCTCCTCCATCACGGACGGGGCAGCCAGCGCTTCTCCGCCGTGGGCCAGATCACACAGCCGGGCGGCGACGTTGACGCAGTGCCCGACGTAGTCGTCGCCCTCCATCAAGATCACGTTGCCCGAGGTGATGCCCGAGCGTATGGAGACCGTCTGCACGGGGCCCGAGACCTCGCAGACGACATGGTGCAATTCGAGGATGGTGGCGAGCAGCGGCCGGGTCTCGACACACACGAGCATGACGCCGTCACCCAGCCACTTGGCGATGCGCACACCCCGCCGAGAGCAGATGTCACGGAGGAGTGCCCGGAACGCCGTGAGGATATCGACGGCATGTTCGTCCCCTTCGTGTTCGGTCAGGGCGGTGAAGCCCGAGACATCGACGAAGGCGAAGCTGCGATGGACTCGCACCGCAGGATCGTGACACGTCGGCGGAGCAACGTCCCAATCGGGACGTCAGCGCATTCGCCGGAACCCGGTGAGCTCCGGCTCCCCGGTCAACCAGGAGCACCACTCGTCGACCCCGGCCCCGGTGCGTGCGCTGGCCCGGATCACCTGCGCCGATGGATTGACCGACTTCAGGTTGGACAAGAAGGTGTCGAGGTCGAAATCAAGGTGCGGCAGAAGGTCCATCTTGTTCACGACGACCACCTCGGCGGCCCGGAACATCACGGGGTACTTGAGCGGCTTTTCCTCGCCTTCGGTGATGGCATAGACCATCGCCCTGGCCTGCTCTCCCACCCGGAACTCGGCCGGGCAGACCAGGTTCCCCACGTTCTCGATAATGAGCAGTTCGAGTTCGTCGAGCGGTAACCGACTCAAACCCGACCGCACCATCACGGCATCGAGATGACACTCACCGCCGAAGCCGGCGCTGGTGTTGACCACCGAGATGGCCCGTGCCCCTGTGCCTTCGAGCTCGTCTGCGTCGAGGCTGGTCGCGATGTCCCCCTCCAGGATCCCGATCCGAACGGTTCCTCCGAGACGCGCCAGCGTGTGCTTGAGCAGGGTCGTCTTGCCCGCGCCGGGTGAGGACATCAAGTTCACGGCCCGGACACCGGCCGCCGTCAGGTCGCGGCCATTCGCATCGGCCACCCGGTCGTTCTCGGAGAGGAGATTCTCCAAAATGGTGACCCTGGTCGTCCCGGTCTCGGCGTAGCCCGAATGGTCGCCCACGGCGTGGGTGTGCTCATGACCGTGGTCGTGCTCGAGGTCATCGTCATGGTCGTGGAAAGCCGCCGTCCCGTCTTCGTGCAGGTGGATTCGACCCATTGTCTAAACCTCCGCAACGTCCATCGAAACAATAAGGAACTCCTCGCCCGTGAGCAGCCTCACATCGAAGCTCCCGCAGACGCCGCAGACCAAGATCGGCAGGTCCAGCGTGGTTTCGGCAGCGCATTCGACGCAGGCCACCGTGGCCGGGATCTGCTCGATCACGAGCTCGGCACCCTTGAGGTCAGTGGATTCGGTCAGCACTTCCCATCCGAACTGCAGCGCGTCGGGCACCACTTGCCGGAGGTGACCGATCCGAACCGTGACCTGTTGCACGGCACGTCCGTCGGCATGCTTCATGGTGGTCCCGACTATGGCATCGCACAGGGAAAGCTCATGCACTGGCTGACACTCCAAATGCAGCATACCGACGGGCGGACTCCGCCCGCTCGGGTCACGCCGAGGTCGCCTGGCCCTTACTTGCCCGCGCCCAGTCCCTCAGGTGAGAAGGCTGACTCCGCCACCTTGAGTTCCCACTTCTTTTCAATCTGCCCGAAATGCCAGATCGCCAAAGCCACAATCCATGTCACCACGAACAAGCCGACGATCACAAAGCCAGCAGTGTTGATGTTGAAGTCCTCGATGAACGACCACACGGGGCCGCCGAGGTGGCTTTCCTGTGCCAACAGGCCTACGAGCTCCACCGTGCCGACCAGGAGGGCGACGAAGATCGAGAGCCCGGTGATGGTGAGGTTGTAGTACACCTTCCGGACCGGGCGGGCGAAGGCCCAGTCGTAGGCGAAATTCATGAAACAGCCGTCGATGGTGTCGAACAGGCTCATGCCGGCCGCGAAGAGGATGGGCAGGGAGAGGATGGCGTAGAAGGGGAGACCGCCCACGACGGCGGTTCCGGCCAGCACGAGCAGGGCGACTTCGGTGGCGGTGTCGAAACCGAGGCCGAAGAGCACGCCGATGGGGTACATCTTCCACGGAGCATCGATCCGACGCCCGAAGCCGCCCAGGAACCGGTTCATGAAGCCCCGGTTGTGGAGCTGCCGCTCCAGTTCTTGGTCGTCGTACCGACCCGAGCGCATCTCCTTGAAGACCTTCATGATGCCGAAGAGCACGATGACGTTCAGGGCGGCGATGAGATAGAGGAAGAACCCCGACACCGACGTGCCGATGATGGTGGTCGTGTGCTGCAGCGTCGAGCTGCCGTTCTGCACCTGGTGGTCGAGGCTCCGGATGCCGAAGTTCAACAGGACGGCCAGGGCGAAGACAACCGATGAATGGCCGAGAGAGAAATAGAACCCCACACTGAGCGGTCGCTTGCCATCGTTGATGAGTTTGCGGGTGGTGTTGTCGATGGCCGCAATGTGGTCGGCATCGAAGGCGTGCCGTACGCCGAGCGTGTAGGCCAGGACGCCGGTTCCGACTCCAAAGAGCTCGGTCTTGTTGATGTGGTAGTGACCCTGCAGGGCGGCGGCCAGCATGGCCCAGCCGAGAACATGTAGGCCGAGGATGAACAGCGCCATGGTGCCGACGCGGGCCCATTCCCTCGGGGACAGGCCGGACCGGATCCTGGCCAGGCGCGACGGCACTCTCTCATGGCTGTGCCCACCATCCGTCACAACGTCCGCCTCCATCCCACGTCCGCCCCCACCCCTGCGTCCACCACCGAATTGTAAGCTACCCACGAACCACTTGCAATAAGGAATAGGTTGCGATTGAGTGGCAGGGCACGCCGGCCGTCCCGCTTCCCGCCGACCGCGCCAGGCCACGGTGCTGGACGTTCGACGTAGAATGCCACCGTGAGCAAACCTGTGGGTCCGGTGATTTCCGGATCGGGAGATGCCACCACCGTCGAGGGCGTGCTGGACCTGGTGCGACAACAGGGTGGCCGGGTGACCTCGTCGCGGCGCCTGCTTCTCCGCGCCCTCTTCGACTCCAATGAGCACCACACTGCTGAAGAGTTGGCCGCCGTGGTGCAACAGCAGTCGCCGGACATCCACCTGTCCACCATCTACCGGAACCTTGACGAGCTCGAGCGTCTGGGCGTGATCGTCCACAGTCACCTGGGCCACGGGCCTGCGACGTACCACCTCGCTGCATCAGCGCACGGGCACTTCGTGTGTGAGGAGTGCGGAAAGATGATTGAGGCGCCGGACAACCTCTTCGCAAGCCTGGCCCAGGTGGCCAGGACGCAGTTCGACTTCACCATCGACCCCCACCACTTCGCCATGCTCGGGCGCTGTGCCGATTGCAGATAGACGGCCCGAGCCAGAGGCACCGACGCTTGGTGCAGTGTGGCGTTGGACGCACAACGCATCTCGAGCGACACCGGCGAAGACCGGGAGCGACATGTGGGCCCGTGCACTGGACGGAGGGGCGTGACGCCACGTGAGTTCGACCCCGAGGCGTTGCTCGGGGCCATCATCGAGATGTCGGACGACGCCATCTTCACCTGTGAAGTCGGCGGGAGAATCGCCACCTGGAGCGTCACGGCCGAGAGGCTTTTCGGGCGCTCAGCCGAGGAGGTGACGGACGGCCCGATTGAGGTCCTCTTTCCGGACCACCTGAGCAAGGAAGTACAAGTCGTCGTCGCGGCGGCCTTGGCTGGAGATCGGATCAGGCACTTTGAAACCGAAGTCCTCCGTCCCGACGGCATGCCCCAGCCCGTCTCGCTCTCGCTCTGCTCCGTCCTCGACAAGCGCGGATCCAATGTTGGAGCCGTTGTCATCGTCCGGGACGTCACCGAGCAGCACCTGGCCCAGGCGACCCTGGCTGAGGTGGACGCTCGCATGGTGGAGGGCGAAACGTTGGCGCATATCGGGAGTTGGCTCTGGGACCTGCGGACGGGCGCAGTGCAGTGGAGCGCCGAGTTCCACCGCATCCACGGTGTGGACCCCTTGGACTTCGACGGCACTTTCGAGTCGTACCTCGCGTTGGTCCACCGTGACGACCGCGATCTCCTCCGTGCCGCCATGGTGGAGTCGGTCGATTCGGGACGGCCGTTCAACGGCGAGTACCGGGTGATCGGTTCTCAGGGAGGCGAGCATGTGGTCCAGGTGCGGGCCCAACCCACCTTCGGGTCCGCCGGCACGGCGGTGGGTCTACGGGGAATCGGTCAGGACGTTACAGAGCGGATCCTCGACCGCGTCAATCGGGACCAACCAGGCTCCTGACCTTGGCCACCAGGTCGCCTCCCACGTCGGCCACGGCATGCTCACCTTCAACCATCGAGGCCAGCTGCCGAAGGGTGCTTCCCACCTGGGCTCGTCCTGATTCGACTACCTCGGCGAACTCGTCCGTCCCCAGGAGGGCGGTGACCGATCGACTGAGCTCGTCAAGTTCCTTGCCTCCGGTCTTGGCGCCGATGACATAGCCGATCATCAGGGCCATCAGGACATTCTTCATCGGACCTCCTTCAGCTCTCCAACTCCGCCTCGGCGTGGAGGCGGACCCGAACGTCGGGGTAGATACGCAGCATGAGCACGGTCGGTGAGGGCACGGCGAAGTCGCGGATGTCGAAAACCTGCTCGCCTGCGATGATCAAACGGCGGTCGGACTTCACCTCCACGGTCACCGATCCCTCGGCGGACCGGGTCACACCGTGGAAGGTGAGCTCGCCCGCCAGGCGGTAGCGGGAACCGGGGCCGCTCGTGGTGCACTCGCGCAATTGCACGGTGGCGGTCGGGAAGCGGCGGGCATCGATTCGGCGCAGGAGCTCGGCGTCGTAGAAATGGTTGCCGGAATTCAGGCTCCTCATGTCAATGGTGAGCCGGCCGGTAGGGCTGATGTCGGTGCGTAGCACCCGATCGACGACGGCCTGAATGGTCCCGGAGATATCGATGGTACCGAAACTGATCGGCCCAACGGTCGAGCGGACCTCGATCAATACGGCGCAGCGCTCGGGGACCAGCCGGAAATTTGCCGTTTGCGGCTCGGTGCTCCCGGCGGGGACCGGTTCGATGACCGGGTCGGGTGAGTGGCCGTCCCACTCCGAGTCGGCCGGGATGAGGCGACGTCGCCCGCCAGAGGTTGAGGACACGGAGGACCAACCGACTCCGAGGGCCGACGACCATCCCCCTTCCACCTCGGCCAGCACGGCATCGACCGTTCCGGTGGCTTGATATCGGCGAAGCGCTTGTCCGAGGTACTCGTGCTCTTCCTTGATGACCCCCATCCAGACCCGCAGTACCCGCTCCCCAAGCGGAGTCACCGCATAGACACGGCGGGACTGCCCGGCTGTCGGATTCTGCGATGAAGCTTCGACGAGCCCGTCCTGCTCCAGCTGCGCCAGGGCCCGGTAGACCGCCGGGCGGTCCACGTGTCCGAAGTGAAACTCGTTCAAGCGGGGCACGAGCCCGTAGCCATACCCCGGTTGCTCCGACAGCAGGAGGAGGATGGCCGGCAAGATGAATCGGCGCGGTGGCGCCAGTTCAAACCGCGACGCTCCACCCTCCGCCTCGGCGGCTGGAGTGCTGCGTTCCATAGGGAATTTCATCCTTGCCTCGCACCATCAAAGTGTCAATCGCGATGAAACGCCATGCTGAAACTTGGCGGTGCAAAAGACACTCATTTACAGGAGGTGGGACCTCTTGTATCACTGACTGGAGCCGCGCATTGTCGCGCGGCGACAGATTGGGGGAGGGTTCCTTTGACGGTTACCGAAGCTCCGCCGGACGAGGCGGTCGTGCATGTCCTATGGATCAACGCCGGGCTCAGCTGTGACGGTGACTCGGTCGCATTGACCGCGGCCACGCAGCCCAGTATTGAAGAAATCGCCCTGGGAGCCCTCCCGGGGCTGCCGAAGATTGCGGTGCACTGGCCGCTGATCGACTTCGAATGCGGTCCCGCGGGAGGTCAAGACGACTTCCTCGAGTGGTTCTTCAAGGCCGATCGTGGCGAGCTTGATCCGTTCGTCCTGGTCGTCGAGGGATCGATCCCCAACGAAGCCATCAAGAAGGAGGGGTACTGGTGCGGATTCGGGAACAATCCCGACACCGACCAGCCCATGACCACCAGCGAGTGGCTCGACCGTCTGGCGCCCAAGGCGCTGGTCGTGCTCTGTGCCGGCACGTGTGCTTGTTACGGCGGCATCCATGCCATGGCGGGAAACCCGACCGGCGCCATGGGCGTACCCGACTACCTGGGATGGAACTGGCAGTCCAAGGCGGGCATTCCCATCGTCTGCGTCCCTGGCTGTCCCACCCACCCGGACAACCTTTCCGAGACGATCTTGTACCTGTTGTATCAAGCCACCGGCCAGGCACCGATGATCCCGCTGGACGACTCACTCCGGCCGCAATGGCTCTTCGGCAGCACGGTGCACGAGGGCTGCGACCGGGCCGGTTACTACGAGCAAGGCGACTTCGCCACCGAATACGGATCGCCGAAATGCATTGTGAAACTCGGGTGTTGGGGACCGGTGGTGAAGTGCAATGTACCGAAACGCGGGTGGATCAACGGCGTCGGCGGTTGCCCCAATGTCGGCGGCATCTGCATCGGTTGCACCATGCCGGGCTTCCCCGACAAATTCATGCCGTTCATGGATGAACCGCCCGGTGCCCGTGTCTCGACCTTGGCCAGCGGCCTGTACGGAGGGGCGATCAGGGGGCTGCGCAAGATCACCGCCCACACGCTCGATGATGAGCCGAAGTGGCGCACACCAGGCAGCCAGCTGTCGACCGGTTACACAAAGATCTGGAGGTAGGACCATGGCCACTAAGAAATTCTCACCGGACAAAAATGGCTTGGTGGAGATGGCCTGGGATCCGATCACGCGGATCGTGGGCAGCCTGGGCATCTACACGAAGATCGACTTCGGAAAGGGCAAGGTGGCCGAGTGCCACAGCACGTCGTCCATCTTCCGCGGCTACAGCATCTTCATGAAGGGTAAGGACCCCCGCGACGCCCACTTCATCACGAGTCGCATCTGCGGAATCTGCGGCGACAACCATGCGACCTGCTCTTGCTACGCGCAGAACATGACCTACGGCGTCAAGCCGCCGGCCTTGGGCGAGCAGATCGTCAATCTGGGCGAAGCGGCCGAGTACATGTTCGACCACAACATCTTCCAGGAGAACCTGGTGGGCGTGGACTTCTGCGAGAAAATGGTGGCCGAGACCAATCCCGGTGTCCTTGAGCAGGCCAACCGGAGTGAGGCTCCGCACGCGGCCGATCACGGCTACAAGACCGTCGGTGACATCATGCGGGCCCTCAACCCGTTCTCGGGTGAATTCTACCGGGAGGCGCTGCAGGTCAGTCGCTATACGCGGGAGATGTTCTGCCTCATGGAGGGGCGCCACGTGCATCCTTCCACGCTGTACCCAGGCGGGGTCGGCACCACGGCCACTATCCAGCTGTTCACCGACTACTACACCCGCCTGCAGCGCTACGTGGAGTTCATGAAGCGGGTCGTCCCGCTTCATGATGACCTCTTCGACTTCTGGTACCAGGCTCTGCCTGGCTACGAGGAAAACGGTCGGCGCCGCATCCTGCTCAATTGCTGGGGCGCCTTCCAGGACCCCGAGGTGTGCAACTTCGAGTACAAGGACATGACCGAATGGGGCCGGGCCATGGGGGTGACCCCGGGCATTGTGGTCGACGGCAAGCTCGTCACCAACGATCTGGTCGAGATCAACCTGGGCATCCGTATCCTGCTCGGCCACTCGTTCTACGACGACTGGGAAGATCAGGAAATGTTCGTCACCAGGGACCCCCTGGGGAACCCGGTCGACCGACGCCACCCCTGGAATCAGCACACCAACCCCCAACCCCAGAAACGCGACTTCGACGGCAACTACAGCTGGGTCATGTCACCCCGCTGGTTCGACGGCAAGGACCACTTGGCCCTCGACACCGGTGGCGGCCCGATCGCAAGACTGTGGTCAACCGCCTTGTCGGGCCTGGTCCACACCGACCACATCGAGGCTACTGGGACCAGCGTCAAGATCCACCTCCCCAAGACCGCCCTCAAGGGACCGGTGGACTTGGAGTGGAAGGTGCCGGAATGGTCCAACACCATTGAGCGGGACCGGGCGCGCACCTACTTCCAGGCCTACGCCGCCGCGTCCGCGCTCGACTTCATTGAGCTGGCCCTCAAGGATGTCCGAGCGGGAAAGACCAAGACGTGGGAACCTTTCGATGTACCCGATGAAGGAATCGGCTGCGGTTTCACTGAGGCGGTCCGGGGCGTGCTGTCGCACCACATGGTGGTCAGGGGCGGCAAGATCGCCAACTACCACCCCTATCCGCCAACGCCGTGGAACGCCAACCCCCGCGACAGCTTCGGAACTCCGGGACCTTATGAAGACGCGGTGCAGGACACGCCCATCTTCGAAGAGAATTCCCCGGAGAACTTCAAAGGCATCGACATCATGCGTGCGGTGCGCAGTTTCGACCCGTGTCTACCGTGCGGGGTGCACATGTACCTGGGCAACGGCAAGGTACTGAAGAAGACGCACTCACCCAGCCAGGTGGCCAATCCCGACGACCTGGCCTTCTGAGCGACGGGGAGCGATGCCTGAACCACAGAACCTCAGGGCCACCGGCGATCGGATCGAGCAGGCACTCGACGAATTGCACTCGACGGCCGATCCGCGCACCATCAATCTGGCCGAGGAACTTCTGCGACTGGTCTCCGAGCTCTACGGTGCCGGCTTCGCCCGGGCCGTTGAACTGGCCCGGGAGCATGCTCCAGGTCTTATTGCCGCTTTTGTCGAAGACGACCTGGTGTCCAGCCTCCTCTTGGTGCAAGGAATCCACCCTGACACCCTTGACAACCGAGTGGAGGCGGCGCTCGTCTCCGTACGTCCATTTCTGGCCCAGCACGGTGGCGACGTCGAGCTCTTGGGCATCGACGATGACATGGGTGCGGTCAAGCTGCGCCTGCTCGGGAGCTGCGATGGGTGTCCATCCTCGGCCAGCACGCTGCAGGGCGCGGTGGAAGCGGCCATCATTGAGGCCGCACCCGAGATCGTCCGGATCGTGGTCGAGGAGCCCACGAAAGCCGCCGCCAGTGTCCCCATCTCGCTGGGCTCCAAGCCCCTTTACGAGGGATGCCCGGCGGAGGTGTCCGGGGCGTGACGGATCCGTTGGCCGTGCTGCAGCGAATCCGAGAGACCCGTCCGCGTGAGATCCCGCGGGCCGGCGAGGTGTGCGAACTGTGCGCCGAGCCCATTTCCGACGAGCACGGACACCTGGTCGACCTCGAAGCTCGCACTCTCATGTGCGCCTGTCGAGGGTGCTACCTCCTCTTCACGTCGGACGGAGCCGGCGGGGGACACTTCAGGAGCGTGCCGGATCGTTATCTGTCGTTCTCCGACTTCGAGCTCTCCCCCGAGCAGTGGGACAATCTGCAGATCCCGGTCAGCGTGGCCTTCTTCTTTCTCAACTCGACGCTCGGGCGGGTGGCGGCCTTCTATCCCGGGCCGGCGGGCGCCACCGAGTCTGAACTTCCGCTCGATACCTGGGCCGAGGTGATCGACGCCAACCCCCAGCTCACCACGCTGCAACCCGACGTGGAAGCGTTGCTGGTTCGCTCCAGGTCCAACGGGGGAGGCACCGAGTGTTACGTGGTTCCGATCGACGTGTGTTACGAGTTGGTCGGCCACCTGCGCACACTCTGGCGCGGCTTTGACGGAGGGAAGGAAGCACGCGACAAGTTGGACGCGTTCTTCGAGAGCGTGCGAACGAGGGCACAGTGACCAGCCTCGCCTTCGAGGTGCTGGAGGCCCGCCCCGAGCCTCATGCCGCCGCACCCACGATCATGCTGCGCACCAGGGTGGAGGAGGCGGATGGCTTCAGCATCCACGCCTTGGCTCTGCGCTGTCAGATCCGCATTGAACCACAGAGGCGTCGCTACAGTCCCATTGAGGAGGATCGCCTCTATGAGCTGTTCGGCGAAACCCCGCACTGGGGAGACTCGCTGCGACCGTTCCTCTGGACCCACGTGGCGACGACCGTCGGCAAGTTCGACGGCGCCACCGAATTCGAACTCCCGATCGAGTGCACCTACGACTTTGACGTCGCTGCTGCCAAATATCTGCACGGGCTGGCCGAGGGCAACATCCCGCTCATCCTGCTGTTCTCCGGCACCGTCTACACCCGGGGGGGTCAGTCGGGGTTCTCGGTCGAGCCGCTCTCGTGGTCGTCGGAGGCGTCGTACAAGATGCCCGTGTCGGTGTGGCGCGAGATGATGGATCTCTATTTCCCCAATAGCGGATGGATCCGGGTCCAGCGGGACACCCTGGACTCGCTGCAGCGCTTCCGGGCCTCTCGGGGACTGCCGACGTGGGACCAGGCTTTCGAGGTGCTACTGAAAGAAGCCGGCGAGGTCGGACCGTGAACGACGGAGCCGCCGACCGTTTCGAGGTGGCACGCTCCGTTGCCGATACCGTGCTCTACGAGGGTTATGTGCTCTACCCCTACCGGGCGTCCTCGCGGAAGAACCAGGTCCGCTTTCAGTGGGGCGTCCTCACGCCGCGCGCCTTCAGCGAGACCGAAGGATCGGAACGCTGGTCGATGCGGACCGAATGCCTGGTCGAGCCGGGCGTCGACCCGCTTGTCTCGATGCGGATCCGCTGCCTCCAGGCCCAGCACCGACGCATTGAGGGCCGGGTGCACGGCCAGGGCGCGGACGGCGCGTTCTCGCCGGTCGAGCACCTCGAGGTTGACGGGACACTCCACGTTGAGTGGGATGAAGCGGTCGAACAGAGCATCGACGTGGCACCGTTGTCGATTCTCTCGCGACGAGACCGAGCATGTCCAAGTCTTCTCACTTCCGATCGGCGAAGAAATCGAGTTGATCCGCGATTCGGACGGATCCGTCGTGGGCCGTTTCATACGGCACCGGGAGCCCGTCGAGGGCGTGGCCCGCATCGCGGTCAGCCGGCCCCGCGCCTCGCTGCCCTACCGCAAGGTCGCCGTGACGGTGGAGAACACCACGGCCTGGACCGGGACCGGCGGGCATCGTGACGACGCCATGGGGCACAGCCTGATCGCCGTGCACACCATGCTGGCCGTCGACGACGGGACGTTCGTCTCCCTCCTGGATCCTTCCGATCACGCCGCCCCGGCTGCCGCCACCTGCCACTCTGACGGAGCGTACCCGGTGCTGATCGGCGATGGCGATGTGGTGCTGGCGTCGCCCATCATCCTCTATGACCATCCTGAGGTCGCAGTGCAGAGCCCGGGTGATCTCTACGACTCCCTGGAGATCGACGAGATCCTGGCCCTTCGCGTCATGACCCTGACCGACCGGGAGAAGTCCGAGGCCCGCGGCACCGATCCCCGAGCGGCGGCCATCATCGATCGTTGCGACGACATGTCGGCCGAGACATTGGGCCAGTTGCACGGCCAGATGCGACCGGTCGGTTCCCGCGCCGCCCCGGATTTCACCGATGAACCGGACGCCATACCGTGGTGGGACCCCGCAGTCGACGCCTCTTTCGATCCCTGGACCGAGTCGGTCTGGGTGGCCGGCGTCGAGATCACAAAGGGCAGCGCCGTGCGGCTACAACCTTCGCACCGGGCCGATGCCCACGACATCTTCCTCGCCGGCATGGCCGCCACCGTGGCCGGCGTGTTCACCGATGTCGACGGCGACCAGCACGTCGCCGTCACGCTTGACGACGACCCCGCCACCGAGGAACTCATGTGGCAGGGGCGCTACCTCTTTTTCCACCCTGACGAAGTGGCACCGCTGGTGGGCCAGGAGCAGGCTCGATGAGCCGGGGCGTGTTGGTGGCCGGCATCGGCAACATATTCCAGACCGATGACGCCTTCGGGGTGGAGGTGGCCCGACGCTTGACGGCGCGGAGGCTGCCCACGGGGGCACGGGCCGAGGACTTCGGCATTCGGGGGGTGCACCTGGCCTACGAGTTGCTCGAGGGTTACCACGGCCTCGTCCTCATCGACGCCGTCCCCATGGGCGAGCCCGCCGGCACCCTGGCCGTCATTGCGCCCGAGGTGCGACCCGAGCCGATGACCGGTGACGGCGTGGCTCCGGTGGTGGATGCCCACACGATGAACCCCGAGGTGGTGCTGAACACCCTGGCCCGCCTGGGCGGTTCCGTCGAGAGGATCTTCATCGTCGGCTGTCAGCCAGCCAGCCTGCACGAGGGCATGGGTCTGACCCCGGCGGTCGCGGCTGCGGTCGATGAGGCGGTGGAGATGTGCTGTCAACTGATATCCGAAATAGTCGAACCCGTTGGAAAGGGGAGCCCCACATGATCCGTCGCTTCGTCGCCTCACTCGTACTCGCCGCCATCGCCGGGCTGGTGCTCAAGTCGCTGCCCGACATCGCGCGCTATCTCAAGATGAGGGAGATGTAGATGGAGAGAGTCGGGTACGCCTTCCTGGGGGTCATCGCGGTGGGAGTGGTGCTCGGTGTCGTCGTGCTCGTGACCGCGCTTCCGGACCTGGCGCGCTATCTCAGGATACGGAGGCTGTAGCGGCGTGACCCGGTACACCATCGCACCACAGCGTTCTCATGTGTGGATCGATGCCCGTTCAAACGTGCATCCCATCCACTCCACCACCGACGGGCTGGAGGGCTTTGTCGACCTCGAGCTCTCAGCGGAGGGACACGTGGACACCACATTGCCATCGGCCGGCAAACTGTCCCTGTCGGTGGACCGACTCCGCTCCGGCAACCGGATGGAGGACAGGGAACTGCAAAAGCGGATCGACGCCAGGCGATTTCCCGCAATTGACGGTGTTCTGAGCCAGATCAAACCCTCCGACAACGGCGACGGCTACCGGATCGATGGCGACGTCATCTTCCGCGGCGTGTCGCGCCACCACGAGGATG
This sequence comes from uncultured Acidimicrobiaceae bacterium, assembly GCA_963743785.1. Lineage (GTDB taxonomy): Bacteria > Actinomycetota > Acidimicrobiia > Acidimicrobiales > RAAP-2 > Bog-473. The sequence goes on from CAVURD010000032.1 coordinate 27,918, forward strand.
TGATGCGTATCAGCGTGGTCGACGACCAGACGATCCAGTTGGATGGCCAGTCCCACTTCGACATTCGTGAGTTCGGGATGGAGCCACCCCGCATGTTGATGTTGAAGGTCGAGCCGGAGGTGGACATCCGGGTCGAGATCATCGCCGTACGAGAGATCTAGGAGCGAGAACGCCATGTGCCTAGGAATTCCGGGCCAGCTGAAGGAAGTCAGCAATGTGAACGAGCACCTGGCGCGCGTGGATGTATCCGGGGTCACCCGGATCATCAATATCGGCCTGCTGGAGGATGAGCGGCTGGAGCCCGGCGATTGGGTGCTCATCCATGTGGGGTTCGCCATGTCGAAAATTGACGAAGAGGAAGCAGCCCTCGCCCTGGCCTCCCTGCAGCTCATGGGCCAGGCCTACGACGATGAGCTCGAGGCGTTCTGGTCGTCGACAATTGCCAGTGAAAGCAGAAATTGAAGGAGGACGAAATGGGAGTGGTCATCGGAGTGGTGGTCGGCTACGTGCTCGGAAGTCGCGCTGGATCGGAGGCCTGGCCCGAGATCGAGGAGGCCTGGAAGACCATCGTCGAGTCGGAGGAAGTCAGAGACCTGATCTCAGGCGGTGTGTCAATCGCCCGCGACCTGCTGGAGCGCCGGAGTGAGCTCATCGCCGGTTTGCTCGGAGTGTCCGACCCGGACGCCAAGCTGCGTCCAGCGGCATAAGCAGACACCATGCGCTTCGTCGACGAGTACCGGGACCCCACGGCGGCCAGGGCGCTGGTGGCCCAGATCACCGCCTTGGCCGCGGACGATGCGTTCAAGTTCATGGAAGTGTGCGGTGGGCACACCCACACCATTTACCGGCACGGGATTGAGCACGTGCTGCCGGCCTCGGTCGAGCTGGTGCATGGCCCGGGATGCCCGGTCTGTGTCATCCCCATGGGCCGGGTGGATGACGCCATCGCGGTGGCCAAGGAGCCCGGTGTCATCTTCACCTCGTTCGGCGACATGATGCGTGTCCCGGGAAGCAGCGGAAACCTCCTCAAGGCCAAGGCCGCAGGAGCGGACGTGCGGTTCGTCTACTCACCCTTGGATGCGCTGAAGATCGCCATGGACAATCCCGACCGTGACGTCGTCTTCTTCGCCGTCGGATTCGAGACAACGGCACCATCGACCGCGTTGACCCTCCTCCAGGCCAAGGCCAAGGCCGTGACGAATTTCACGGTGTTCTCCAACCACGTCACGATCGTCCCGCCGCTCAAGGCCATTCTCGAGTCACCTGACCTGCGTCTCAACGGGTTTCTCGGACCGGGCCACGTCTCGACCGTCGTGGGCCAACGCCCCTACCGCTTCGTACCCGCCGAGCATGGCCTGCCCCTGGTCACCGCCGGGTTCGAGCCACTCGACATCCTCCAGGCCATTTCCATGCTGCTCACCCAAATCAGGGAGGGCCGTTGTGAGGTCGAGAACCAGTATTCGCGTGTTGTCCGTGAGGACGGCAATCCCCGTGCCCTGGCTGTCCTGGCCGAAGTGTTCGAGCTGCGACCCCATTTCGAGTGGCGGGGCCTGGGCTTCATTTCCCAGAGCGGCCTCAAACTGCGGCCGGAGTTCGCCGCGTTCGACGCCGAGCTGCGCTACGAGGTTCCCGGCGTCCGGGTGGCGGACCCCAAGGCCTGCCAGTGCGGCGAGGTGCTCAAGGGTGTCATCAAGCCCTGGGAATGCAAGGTGTTCGGAACGGCCTGCACGCCCGAGACTCCCATTGGGACCTGCATGGTTTCTTCGGAAGGTGCCTGCGCGGCCTACTACAACTTCGGGCGGATGCACCGCGAAGCCGCCGTGACCCTGGGACGGCGCAGCAAGCAGAACGCATGACTTCGCTGGCCCAGTCGGAGACCTCGGCGCCGGTGCGGTGTCGGATTCGGGTGTGGGGCGTCGTCCAGGGAGTGGGTTTCCGACCGTTCGTGCACCGATTAGCGGCCGAGTTGGGGCTGGCCGGGCATGTGGGGAACGACACCGAGGGTGTCTTCGTGGACGTCGAGGGCGCGGCGGCGCGGATCGGTCAGTTCGAGGCGCGCCTCAGTGCCGACGCGCCTCCCCTCGCCCGGATATTCGGCATGGAGTCAGAACGGGTCGCCGTCCTCCACGAGCACGGCTTTCGGATCGTCGAGAGCCACGCTGGGAGCTCAGTTCGGACATTTGTCTCGCCCGACGTCGCCGTCTGTGACGACTGCCTGGCCGAAATGTTCGATCCCGGCGACCGTCGTTCTCGCTACCCCTTCATCAACTGCACGAATTGTGGGCCTCGATTCACCATCACGCTTCGCCTCCCCTACGACCGGGCCAACACGTCCATGCGCGAGTTCAAACTGTGCGCCGACTGCAGCGCTGAGTATCACGATCCGGCCGACCGCCGCTTCCATGCGCAGCCGTTGGCCTGCGCCGGCTGCGGCCCACGGATCTGGTTCGAGGACCCGGGGGGCACCGTCGAGGGCACCGACGCGGCCATTGCCGCCACGCAGGCGTCGCTGGCCCGCGGGGAGATCGTCGCCATCAAGGGGCTCGGCGGCTATCACCTGGCCTGCGACGCCACGTCACCGGACGCCATCGGCACGTTGCGGCGGCGGAAACAACGGATGGACAAGCCCCTGGCGGTCATGGTGCCGAATCTGGATGTGGCGCGCACCCTGGCCAACCTCGATCCGGCCGAGACCCTGCTCCTGGCCAGTCCAGAGCGCCCGATCGTGCTGGTGGGACGGCGTCCGGGCACTCTGCTCAGTGAGCAGGTCGCGCCCCACAATCCCCACATCGGCCTACTATTGCCTTACACGCCACTGCATCACCTGCTGTTCCGCGATGTGCCGGGGATGCGCGCGCCGGTTCCCACCATGGTGGTGATGACCAGCGGGAACCTCACCGACGAGCCCATCTGTTATGACGACGCCGACGCCCGGGCACGACTGGGCCGGATCGCCGACTCGTGGCTGATCCATGACCGCCCCATCCACGTGCCCTGTGATGACTCCGTGCTGCGGATCGCCGATGGTGAGGAACTGCCCATCCGCCGCTCGCGGGGGTACGCGCCGCTCCCGGTCCAGATGCCGTTCGAGCTGACCCCGACCCTGGCCACGGGTGGTGAGCTCAAGAACACCTTCTGCCTCGCTTCGGGCCGCCACGCCTGGGTCAGCCAGCACATCGGCGACATGGGCAGCCTCGAGACATTGGCCGCCTTCGAGCGGTCCATCGGGCAATTCGGCGAGATGTACCAGGTGGCGGCCCAGGGGGTCGTCGCCGACGCCCACCCCGGCTATCAGAGCCGACGCTGGGCCGATGAGCGCTCGGGGCGCCCGGTCGAGCTGGTCCAGCACCACCATGCCCACATCGCGTCGGTAATGGCCGAGCACGCCGTGGAGGCGGGTGAGCAGGTCATCGGCTTCGCCTTCGACGGTACCGGCTACGGCTCCGACGGGGCCATCTGGGGTGGAGAGATCCTGATCGCCGGCTACGACGGGTTCGAACGCCGCGCCCATCTGCGCTATGTGCCGATGCCCGGCGGCGACGCCGCCGTCCGTCGCCCCTATCGCGCCGCGCTGGCCCACCTGTGGGCGGTCGGCCTGGCGTGGACGCCTGACCTCGCGCCGGTGCAGTGCGCCTCGGCCGACGAGGTGGCCGTGCTGCAGCGGCAACTCGAGCGCGACGTCTTGTGCCTCCCGACGTCGAGCATGGGCCGGCTCTTCGACGCCGTGAGCTCGCTGCTGGGTGTGCGCCAACTCGCCACCTACGAGGCCCAAGCCGCCATCGAGCTCGAGTGGATCGCCGCCTCGCATGTGGACGACGCCCGGGACTACCGATTCGGTGTCAGCGGTGGAGATGTCGATCCCGCCCCTGTGCTGGGCGCCATGGTCGACGACCTGCGCCATGGCTGTCCCACCGGCCCCATGGCGGCGGGATTCCATGTGGCGGTGGCCCGCCTCATCGCCGAGCAGGCGGAAGCGCTGCACCAGGAGACCGGCATCGCCCGGGTTGCGCTCAGCGGCGGCGTCTTCCAAAACGTCCTTCTCATCCGCCTGGCCCGGACCGCGCTGAGGGCCCGCGGCCTGTCGGTGCTCACCCATCGGTTGGTCCCCCCCAACGACGGTGGGTTGGCGCTCGGGCAGGCCGTCGTCGCCGGCGTCGCGGACCCCGGTCGGGTCGGAGCATGATGGCCGTGATGACGGACTCACCCTCACGCCCGGAGGGAAGCGGACCGGCCGAGGATCTGGCGGCGGCCGCCCTGACCCTGGCCCGTCGATTCGCCGCCGGCGCCACCATGTGGTGCGTGTCTCCGGAGTGGCCGGCTCATGGTCGCCACGTGGCCGTCGAGTTCGTCCACCCGGTCATCGTGGGCAAGAAGGCCCTCCCGGCCGTCAGCGTCGGAGGGGTCGACGTGGTCAACGCCGTTCGGCTGCTGGCTCGACCGGGGGACGTCCTGCTCGCGGTGAGCTCGGCCGACGATCCGGTCACGGCTGACCTCATGGGCCGGGCCGAAGCCTGGGGGATGACCCGGCTCTGGCTGGGGTCCGGACATCGACCCTCGGGTGGGCCGGCCGAGCACGTGGCCTGGCTGGACGGCGCCGATCCGGCCCTGGCTTCGCGGTCGGGTGACATGGTGCTGCTCTACCACCTGCTGTGGGAGCTCACCCATGTGGTGTTCGAACACCCCGGCCTCCTCGCGACCGAACCGGAGTGCACCGATGAGGTCTGTGTCACCTGTTCGGACGAAGGCCGGGTGGCCGAGGTCCGTGCCGTCCACGGTGACGGCCTGGTCGACGTCGTGGTCACGGGTGCCACCGAGACCATCGACGCCACTCTGGTGCAACCGGTGGCTCCGGGAGATCTTCTGTTGGTCCACGCCGGCGTCGCCCTGACCACGTTGTCGGACCAGCGACCATGAGCGGTGAGCCGACAGGCTTCCTCTACCCGTTCATCGAATCAGAGGAACGGAACAGCGCAAGCCTGCTGGTCGACCTGGCTGGTTCGGCGCGGGACAAGATCACCGACAGCCGAGCGCTCCGGACTGCCACCATCCAACGGTGCGGCGACGCACTGGAAGCTGCCGCCACCGCGATGGCGGCCCGCTTCCGGCGGGGTGGGCGGCTCTTCGCATTCGGCAATGGCGGGAGCGCCACCGACGCCGACGGCGCGGTCGATCTCTTTCGCCGCCCCCCGCATGGACAGCCCCTACCGGCCATGTCCCTGGTGGACGACCGCGCCGTGCTGACCGCGCTGGCCAACGATGTCGGCTTTGACCTGGTGTTCTCCCGACAGATCATCGCCCACGCCAGGGCCGGTGACATCGCCGTCGGCTTCTCCACCAGCGGCGATTCGATCAATGTGCTCCGCGGGCTGGAAGAGTGCTCGCGCCGCGGGCTGCTCACCATCGGCCTCAGCGGGTACCAGGGTGGTGCCATGGCGGCCAGCCCGGCCATCGCCCACTGTCTGGTCGTACGCTCCGAGAGCGTCCATCGGATCCAAGAGGCCCAGAACGCCTTGCTCCTGCAACTGTGGACGCTGGTGCAGGCCGGACTGGACGAAGGAGGGCGGCTGTGACGCGCACGACACACGAGACAGGCCCGCGCGGCCGGGAGGCCGTTGTCTTCGAACGCATCGAGGCGTTTCGCCGTCGCCGACCCCGGTTGCTCGACGAGGTCGTCACCTTGGCCCACGGCGCCGGCGGCAAAGCCTCGGCCGCCTTGCTCGATGCCGTGTTCCTTCCCGCCTTCGCCGGTGACACGTCGGCGCCCCAGACCGATGCCGCGGTCGTGACCCTGCCCTCGGGCGAGAGACTGGCCTTCAGCACCGACTCCTATGTCGTGAAGCCCCTTCGCTTCCCCGGTGGCTCAGTCGGTCACCTGGCGGTGCACGGTACGGTGAACGACCTGGCCATGATGGGCGCGCGCCCGCTGTCCCTGTCGGCCGCCTTCGTGCTCGAGGAGGGCTTCTCCATCGACGCGCTCAGAGAGATCGTGGCCGACATGGCCGAGGCTGCGGCCGCCGCCGGGGTGTCGATCGTGACGGGCGACACCAAAGTCGTCGACCGCGGCGCAGCGGACGGCATGTTCATCTCCACGGCCGGCGTGGGTCTGATTCCGGCCGGTCGCGTGCTTTCGGCGGAGAGGGTGAAGGACGGTGACGTGGTGCTCTCGTCAGGCACGATCGGCGATCACGGTACGGCCGTCATGCTGGCCCGTGGCGATCTGGCCTTGGAAGCCGACATTGTCTCGGACACGGCACCACTCAACGACCTGATGGACCGCCTGTTGGCCGCCGCCCCGTCCACCCGTTGGCTGCGGGACTCCACCCGGGGCGGAGTGGGCACGGTCTGCAATGAACTGGCCCGCGACAGCAGCCTGACCGTCGTGCTGGACGAGACCGCCCTTCCCGTGCGTCCCGCCGTGGCTGCCGCATGCGAACTGCTCGGCATCGACCCGCTCTACGTGGCCAACGAGGGAAAACTCGTGGCGGTGGTCGACCCGAACGAAGCCGAGGCGGCCCTCGCGGCCATGCGAGCCCATCCCCGGGGCGTCGACGCCGTGCAGATCGGCGAGATCCGCTCCGAGCCCCCGGGCATTGTCGTGCTCCTCACCACGCTCGGCGGCACGCGTATCGTCGACAAGCTGGTGGGCGACCCGCTCCCCCGCATCTGCTGACACGCCTCCAGCCCCGTGCGGCCAAGGCAGCGGACCGAGCCATCGTCGGTATCGGGCGAGCTGGGTGTTTTTGGCGGGGGCGCTTGGGTGTGTGTCGGCTTTGGCGATATGACCTTGTCGGTCATATCGATAGCCCCAATGTCCACTTGCCGGACCTTCCGACGCAGTCCTCATTCCCTGTCGGGCAGGTGGCACGGCCCTCACCTTCGATCCGAACCGGCTCAAGACACAGTGATCGTGCCCATCATGTACTGATGGATATTGCAGATGTACTGGTAGGTGCCAGGCTTGGTAGGTGCCTTGAACGTCTTGGTCTGGTTGTGGGTGATATTGCCCGTGTTGAAGGCGCCCGGGCCCGACGCGGTCAACGTGTGAGTGGCCGAGTCCTTGTTGGTGACGCTGATGGTGGCTCCGGGCTGGACCGTGATGCTCATGGGGCTGAACATAAAATTCGAGATGGTGATGGACGTCCCCGTTGACGAGCCGGACGAGACCGACGAAGCCGACGAAGCCGGTCCGGCGGATTCGCCGCCCCCTCCAAAGGCGACGAAGAGGAGGGCGCCGGCCACCACCAGGACGCCGGTTCCAATTCGCACACGCCGCAGCATTGTGATTACACCGCCATTGAGGTCGGGTTGAAGGCCACCGGAGTACCCGCGGACGTCTGGGCGCCCGGGTACTCACCGAGCACGTAGTAGAGGATGGCAATGTGCTGCATCTCCACCGGCTGGATGGAGGACGAGAGCCCGATCGCCGCCGAACTCTTCAACATGGACGTCTCAGCCTGGTAGGTCTGGGCGGCGACGGTCTCCAAGGTGAGGGCCAACTGCGCCAGCCCCGCGATGTCAGTGACCTTGGCGAAGTCAGCCTGAATGGTCGGGGTGAGTGGCGGATACGTCACCGTCACCTTCTGCTTGCCCGCTCCAGCCAACACGCTGTTCCAGGCTGCCGCGTGCTGGGTGTGTTGGCCCTTGACCGTGGTGGCGAACTGCGCCACCGCCGGGGGTACCGTGCCCAACTTTCCAGCCGTCGCGGCGCTGAGGCCGGCCGTGTAGGCAAAGACGGCGAGATTCTCGAGGCTGGCCGCCACCGCGGCCACGGCCAGGTCACCTTTGAGGTTGGCCGGGGGGAAGGCGGCGTCGAGGGTATGAAGTCGCGACGCTGACCCGCCGGCCCGCGAGGCCGCGGCAGCCAAGCTCGGAGCCGCACCCATCGCGAGCAGAGCGGCGCCACCAGCGAAGGCTGCACCGGTCCCGAGGAGGAAGGTCCGACGGCTGTTCGACTTGGGCCCGGCGGCCCCGCCCATGTGCTCGATCATCTCTGTGATTCCCGCCTCCATGGCCGGCATGCCGACGTCATGGTGCAGCTGATCAAGATCGCTGGTCATGGAGACCAGTTCAGACTCGGTACCGCGAAAGCCCTTCGTGGACTTGGATTTCTTACTCACTTGACAGCTCCTTGACTAGCCGGGGCGGCTTGGTTGGTCTTGTAGAAGGCATTGGGGAAGCCGACACTGCCGGCCGCGGCGGGCAGCATGGCGGCGGTCCCGGGGGCGAGGGAGATCAGCTGCGGGGCCCCGGCTTGCAAGAGAGCCTGGACCGCCAGCAGTACGCTGGCGTGCTGGGCCTCAATCCCCATGATCGAGGCGAACAGAGCCTTGTTCGTGGTCGACTTCGCCAGCACCGTATCCTTGACATAGGTCTCGGCCGCAATGTTCTCGAGCTCAAGGGCCAAGGCGACCACCTGCAGTGCTCCGGCAGAAGGGGTCGCGGCCGTGATGGACTTGACCGCCTTGTTGACCACCGGCACGAACGCCGGATCGGAGGCGTTCTGGGCCTTGCCTCCCAACTGCTTCACGGCGGCCGAGAAGGCGTCGTCGTGCTGCATGTGTTGGCCCATGGTGACCTGGCAGAACTTCGTCACCACCGGGTTGGCCGCAGATCCCCCGATGTAGGGCAGCGTGAGGGCCGTCTTGTAGGTGGAGATGGCCAGATTCTCGATTGAGTTCGCGGTCTGGAGGATCTGCACGTCGCTCGAGCTCGAGGCGAAGGCAGGCGAGGCGAGCAGGCCGACGAGGGCCGCGCCGCCGGCCGCGCCCAACAGCGTGGTGGCGCCAAGGCTGGCCCGCAATCTGTCCCGGTGCTCGACATGGAACGCTTGGTTCGACGCGTGGTCCTCGTCGTTGGGCGAGTGGTTGAGTTCGACGAGTTCGTCGAGCGCTTCGTGGGTCGGTCGCAGGGCATCTGCCTGCAGGTCTTGGGATTCTTCGAGCAACTCATTGAGTGCTCTCGGATCTGACGACATTACTTACCTCCTGATTTGGTAACTGCACACCTGTTCGGATACATCCGACAGTCGGATGTCAGATATGTGACATTTGGGCGCGAGATTCGGCCGATCTGGTCAGGCACAACGCCGCGGCGATGGTCAAGACAATGACGGTGGCGATCTCGATGGCAAAGGCCTGATGGGCGAAGGGGGCAGACCACGAATCCTTGAACCCGAAGAGCCCATAGTGGATCGAGGCGAGAAAACCAATCATGGTGGATAGCGCGAAGCCGACTCCAACAATGGCAACCCACACCCGGCAGACGAAGATGATGAGAAGTCCAACCAGAAGACCGGAAATGGACTGAACGAGGAAGAGGGTTCCAATGGTGGGAATGTGGCGGTAGCCCAAATTCCTCCAGAGGTGAAGGTGAATATAGGTGGACCACACGATGAGGAGTCCACCCGCCATGAATGCCACTGTGGCGGTCAACCCAATCGGCCTGGGTACGCGCTCTGGTCCATAACCCAACTGTTCCAACTTCATGTCAGTTGTTCGTTGCCAACGACTTGTTGGATGGTGTTTCGGTTTGGTTGCCCCTTTTCGAGTCCACCAGAGTGACATCGCAAGTTGTGGTCCGAGCAACCTCAATGCGGGTTTGTCCCTCGAAATAGCCCGGCTCGATGACCCTTCGTTCCTGTTCGGCCAGCCCTTCAAGAGCCCTGGTTACACGGTCCGACAGGGCGTGATCCCACGCCTTGTTGTTCATGTCATACGCGGCCGCCACCGTCAGTTGGCCATCGCGGACCCCACGAGAACGACGGGTGTTGAGCGATCGGATCGCATCAACGGTCCCGCCGTGCGATTGAGTCAAGAGGAAGGAACGCAGGGAACCTCGAGCTGCGTCAAATCGGCATGAATACCCTCCCTGCCGAACCCAAATACAGCCCGACTATGCCGCCGGTAGACCTCGGCCAAGGCGATCGCTGGAGCGAGCAATCGAAATGACACGCTGCGTCGCTGACTTCGCCTGTCCCTTGCGTGCGTGCCGCTTCGCAGCCGCAGGGTCAGTTGGATGTCGGGGTGCAACGTTTGGGAAACAATGTGTGGCTTTGGTCGTGACCTGAACCGGATTGCTGCAGGCGGGACCTACCGCTCCCCGGATGGGCCGATCCGACCATGGATTAGACGACTTCTCGTGCCGACTCTGCTGTCTCGTCGACGTGATGCACCGTTGCTGGCGCTATGGCCTTCTTTCCGTCTTCGAGGCCCTTTTCAAACTGATTCTTGGCCGACCCAAGGTTACGGGCGAGCTTGGGAATGGCGGCCCCACCGAAGAGCACGACGGCCAACACAATTACGACGACAAGGCCGTCGACACCAAAAATCTCACCCAGCATGAATTTCTCCTTTTCGATTCCGGCTCACCTGGCCGTGTGAACCGTGCAGGGACTATTCGGACCCGCTCGGAAGTGAGATGTCAGATGGAACTCTTCTCATACGGATCACCAGTCGGTCCGAATAGTCAGAGAGATGCCACCCTTCTTGAGTGCGACGGGGCGCGCCGTCGCGGCCGCCGACACGGCGACGATCACGGCGATCAGGTCGACTGATCTTGGGCCATTTGGATCGAACCCGCGGAGTCGGCA
>CAVURD010000033.1:0-16408 GCA_963743785.1 uncultured Acidimicrobiaceae bacterium
GGCGGAGCGGCCCAACGAGCGGCACGCAACGCGGCTCGTCCGCCGGGCCACTGGCCTGGCGCCATCGCTGTGGCCTCCGCAAACTCGGGGGGTGTACCCACTAGTCTTGATCTCCGGTGTCCCACCAGGGCGGATATCGAGGGAGTGACGTTGTGAGCGCCATTGAGCACGTGATTGGGCGAGAGGTCCTCGATTCCCGCGGCAATCCGACGGTCGAAGCCGAGGTGATCCTCAGTTCGGGCGCGCGCGGCCGGGCCATCGCTCCGTCGGGCGCATCGACCGGGATTCACGAAGCGGTCGAGCTCCGGGATGGAGGGAAGCGCTTCGGTGGCAAGGGCGTGCAACAGGCCGTGTCCAACGTGAACGGGAGCATCGCCGACGCGCTGGGCGGGTTGGACGCCGTCGATCAGCGAAACATCGACCTCACCATGATCGATTTGGACGGCACGCCGGACAAGGGCTCGTTGGGCGCCAACGCCATGCTGGCGGTGTCCCTGGCCAACGCCAAGTCGGTGGCCGACGAACTCGACCTGCCGCTGTTCAGGTCGATCGGCGGTACCAATGCACACGTCCTGCCCGTTCCCATGCTCAACGTCCTCAACGGCGGCGCGCACGCCCGTAACTCCATCGATTTTCAAGAGTTCATGCTGATGCCCGTCGGCGCGGCATCCTTCAGTGAGGCGCTGCGCTGGGGCGCCGAGACCTATCATGCCCTGCGGTCGGTGCTGGCCGAACGGAATCTGGCCACGGCGGTCGGTGACGAAGGCGGATTCGCACCGGACCTTCCGGCCAACGAGGACGCCGTCAAGCTCCTGGTCGAAGCCATAGAACTGGCCGGTCGCGTGCCCGGCGGGGAAATCGCGCTGGCCCTGGACCCCGCGACCAGCGAGCTCTGGGACAAGGGTTCGTACGTCCTAACCGGAGAAGGTCGGACCTTGAGCTCGGTCGAGATGGTCGACTACTGGGTCGATCTGGTCGATCGTTTCCCGATCGTCTCCATCGAGGACGGAATGGCTGAGGAGGACTGGGATGGATGGGCCCGGCTGACCGAGGCCCTCGGACAGAAGGTCCAGTTGGTGGGGGACGACATCTTCGTGACCAACGTGACGTTGCTGGAGCGCGGCGTACGCGAAGGCGTGGCCAACGCGGTCCTGGTCAAGCTCAATCAGATCGGCACCCTGACCGAGACCCTCGATACCATCGCGCTGGCCAATCGATCCAGCTACCGCGCCGTGATCTCGCACCGATCAGGCGAGACGGAGGACACCACGATCGCTGACCTGGCCGTCGCGGTCAACGCCGGACAGATAAAGGCGGGTGCCCCGGCGCGTTCGGACCGAGTGGCCAAGTACAACCAGCTGCTGCGAATCGAAGAAGACCTCGGTCAGTCGGCCACATTTCCGGGGCGGGCGGCCCTGGCCGGCTCACAGGGTGGCGCCAATGCCTAAGGCGCGTCGAGCGGCCAAGAAGCAGCCGACCCGAACGGAGCAACGAGCATCACGCGAGTCCCGCCGCACTCGATTGCTCTTGATCGGGGCCACCGTCTTGTCTGCCGTCATTCTGGCCGCGTGGTTTCCCGCCAGCGCGCTCTATCACCAGCGCGCCAGCCTGGCCGGGACGAATGGGCAGCTGCTGCAGCTGCGCTCCGAGGACGCCGCGCTCAACCAGGAGCGGCAGAACCTCAGTGATGCCGCCGAGATCGGCCGCATCGCGCGCCAGCAATATCAACTGGTGAGTCCAGGCCAGAAGGCCTATGCGGTGTTGCCGCCCACGGGCGTCGCTCCGGCGAATGCGCCCTACGCCGGCGATCCAGGCAACAACGCACCGGTGGCCCCGACGGCGGCATCGGAGCTCCCTCCCGGTACCGTCACGACGACGACACAACCGACCGCCGGCCCACCCGCCCCATCGCGTGACTCGGTGAGCTCGGGGGCCGCACCGGCGGAAGGGACACTCGCCCGCATGTTGAACGCGCTCGAATTCTGGCGTTGAGGACCCAGGAGATGGCCGGGGTACCGCCGTCCACGACCGACCGGGACGCGGTGGCGCAGCTCCTGGGCCGAGATCCCATCGGGCACTTCTGCGTGGCCCGGCGTCGGGCAGACGGCCAACCGGTGGTCATTGCCAACGACCCGCTCCTCTTGGACGGCACGCCCATGCCGACCCGCTACTGGCTGGTCGACCCCGTCATTCGGTCCCGAATCGGACTGCTCGAATCCGAAGGCGGGGTCAAGGAAGCCGAGCAGGCGGTCGACGCAGAGGCATTGGCGGCGGCGCATGTGCGATACGCCGCTGAGCGTGACGCACTCGTGCCGGCGGGGTGGGAGGGCCCCCGGCCAAGTGGCGGCGTCGGGGGAACCCGCAAAGGGGTCAAGTGCATTCATGCCCACGTGGCGTGGTGGCTGGTCGGCGGTGACGACCCCATCGGCGACTGGGCGGCCGTCCGGATCGGGCTGACCCGGCCGTAGCCGGCCAAGAGTCAGCCGGGGCCGGCGGCGAGGGGGTTCATTCATTCGCCGCTCCGGACCGGATCGGTCACGCTGGCCGACGGCGTTCTGATCCTCGGTAGGCGATGTCAGCGCCCGTTGAACCTTCGTCGCCAGTCGGATACGGTCACGGCGACATCCCCACTGTGGCAAATGGCGTCGATAAGGCAGAAAGGGCTGGTGCAGCATGGCACTCGGGATCTACTTCGTTCACCCCGGATTCACGCCGGAGAAGTATGAAAGTGCGATTAAGCAGCTGGAAGCCGCCGGTGCCGGAGCGCCCAAGGGGCGTTCCCTCCACGTTGCCCTCGAGTCCAACGGTGAGGTGCAGGTCTTCGATATCTGGGAATCGCAGGCAGATTTCGATGCTTTCGGGACGACCCTCGTCCCGATCCTGACTGGACTCGGTGTCAAGCTTCAAGAGCCGATGGTGGCAGACGTGCACAACGTGATCCGGGGCTGACCCTCAGCCCGCCTCGCCCGCCACGGTCCTTGCGCGTCGGGGCCGGAGTCATCGTCGGAATCGCGCCGGAGTCATTGCAGCAAGTGCAGGGCGATCCCGTCCAAGATGTCGGTTTCCGACGCGATGCACCGGTCGAACCCGAAGGACGCCATCACCTGCCTGAGGACATACGCCCCGCCGACAATGACGTCGGCCCGTCCCGCCACCATGCCGGGGCGCTCGGCCCGGCTGGCGGCGTTCTCCGCCGCCAGCGTGGCACACCAGTCATCCACCGCTGCCCTGTTCAGGACACTGTGATGGATCCGGTCGCTGTCGTAGGCCGGCAGACCCAGCGACAGCGCGGCCAGGGTGGTGACGGTCCCGGCCACGCCCACGAGTCGACCGTCTCGCAGGGTCGAGAGGACGGGCAGGTCCCGGACGGCGCCGTCGATGGCCCCGTCGACGAAGGTGACGAGGGCGGCGATCTCCGCTTCCTCGGGCGGATCGTGGGTCAGGAACCGCTCGGAGAGCCGAACACATCCGATGTTCATAGAGAAGGCCTGCACCACGCCCTGGCGCCGAACCACCAGCTCGGTTGAACCACCCCCGATATCGACGACCAGGTCATCCCCATCAATGGGCGGCAGGCCGGCGGTGGCCCCGGCATAGGCCAGCTGACCTTCGTCCTCCCCGGACAGGAGCTCGGCCGGAAGGCCGGTCGCCGCCAACGCCGCCTGCCGGAAGACGTCGCCGTTGCGGGCGTCCCGGACGGCAGAGGTGGTGACCAGCCGGCCTGTGGTCACGCCGGCCTCGTCCATCAACCGACGGAAGTCACGGAGAACGTGCACGGTTCGGTCAATGGCCGCAGCGTTGAGGTCCCCGGTGGCATCGACCCCGGCTCCCAGCCGGGTGATCTGCATCAGGCGGAGATGAGTGGTGCCGTCGGCGTTCGCCACTAGAAGCCGGGTGGAATTGGTACCGCAGTCGATGGCCGCTACCCGTCCGCCCGCTGGCTCCGTCACGGGCGTCTCTCGCTGCGTCCACGACCGGGCGCCGTTGGATGAAGCGGCCTGGCTCGGTCCCGGGCGAGGGCACACCACGGAACCCGCCGCACCCGTTCCACCTTGGCAATCTACCGGATGGTCCTCGATCCACTGTCTGCGTTGGCGCCGGAGAGCGCGGACCTGCCACGATGCGCGGGTGCCGTTTTCCGACCGCCTGCTCATGGGCCCCGGTCCGTCGAATCCCTACCCCGAAGTCATGTTGGCCCTGGCCCGTCCGGTGGTCGGACATCTCGACCCCGAATTCCTGGCTCTGCTGGACGAGACGAATGACCGCCTTCGCCTGGCCTTCGGCACGTCCAACGCCTTGACTCTTCCTATCAGCGGGACCGGATCCGCCGGCATGGAAGCGGCCTTCGTCAACTTCGTCCAGACGGGCGATCCGGTTGTCATCGGGGTCAACGGCGTCTTCGGCGAGCGCATGTGTGAGGTGGCGGCCCGATGCGGAGCCGACGTGGTCCGGGTCGACGCGCCCTGGGGCACGCCGCTCACCCCCTCGGCTCTCCTCGAGGCGCACCCGGCGCCGTCCATCATCGCGCTGGTCCATGCCGAGACGTCCACGGGTGTGCGCAACGACATCACGCCGCTCGGCGCAGAGAAGGGTGATGCGTTGCTCCTCGTCGACATGGTCACGTCGCTCGGCGGTATCGAGGTGGCTGTCGACGAGTGGGGTGTGGACGTGGCCTACAGCGGCACCCAGAAGTGTTTGGGCGTGCCGCCAGGTTTGGCCCCCCTGACCGTGTCCGATGCCGCGCGGGCCCGGCTGGTGGAGCGGCCGTCGAGTTGGTATCTCGATCTCAATCTCCTGTCGCGTTACGTCGAAGGGGGGACCGAGGGCGGACGGGTGTATCACCACACGGCGCCGGTCACGATGGTGGCGGCGCTCCATGCCGGTTTGGGCGTCGTCATCGAGGAGGGGTTTGCCGCGGCCCACGTTCGCCACGCCGAATGTGGACAGCTTCTGCGCGACGGCCTCGAGCAACTGGGACTCGAACTGTTCGCCGAGGCCACGCACCGCCTGCCCCAGCTCACAACCGTCAGGGTGCCGGCCACCGGGCCAGCGGGTCGGTCGGAGGCCGACTGCCGGCGCCTACTCCTCCAACGCTTTGGCATTGAGATCGGAGCCGGGGCCGGCCAGTTGGCGGGTCAGGTGTGGCGTATCGGCTGCATGGGGCATACGGCACGCCGGCGCAACGTGGTGACGCTTCTCGGTGCCCTGGCGGAAGTACTCGGCCGATGACCGCGGCCCGGGCGGTCCGCCATCCCCCCCTTGAGCTGCACGGCCAGCGCGTGGTCCTGCGACCGTTGACCGAGAACGACTTCGACGAATGGCATGCGGTGCGGACGCGGTGTGCTGAATGGCTGTTGCGGTGGGAACCCCGCCCCAAGGGAGCACCCGTACCGTCGGAGGACCGACCGAGCTTCGCCGCCCGGTGCGGGATACGAGAGCGGGAACGTCACCTCGGAAGCGGCTACGGCTTCGGTATCTTCGTCGGGGAACGGTTCGCCGGCGAGGTGACGCTGTCCTCCATTCAGCGGGGACCATTCCAAAGTGCTTTCATCGGTTATTGGATCGACGAGTCATTGGCTGGGCGAGGATTCGTCCCCGAAGCCGTGGTCGTCACACTTCGCTTCGCCTTCGAGGCGATCTCCTTGCATCGGGTGGAGATCTCCATCATCCCCAGGAATCTGCCCAGCCGGCGCGTGGTCGAAAAGCTCGGCATTCGTGAGGAAGGGATTGCCGAGCGATTCCTGGAAATCGACGGGGTATGGGAAGACCACATGCGTTATGCCATCACGTCGGAAGAGTGGGTCAGGCGAGAGGCCGAGTTGGTGGCCGAGTGGCTGGAGAACTAACCGATCAGTGATTCGAGGTCCCGGTTACTGAAGGGGAATGTCGGAAAAACTGCTCCACGTCGTGTTCGTAGGTGTAGGACGAAGGGGACTTGCCGGCGCTGCGGCGCAGCCGGAGGGCCCTGATGAAACTCTGGACGGCGCCGGCGCTGGTGGCCTGGTACTCGAAGCCGGTGGCCCTGAATCGGCGTGTGTCGACCCCGCGGCCATAACGCAGGAGATCTTCCAGTTCGGCCGGAAGATCAAACAGCCGCGCCAGGGGCCGGATCTTCAGCGGGCTGAAGGGGGAGAGCGGCAACAACCGCGTTCCGCAAATAGCTGCGACTTCGCTCCAGGGAAGCCGTCCGTCGCCCGCCACGTTGTACAGACCGGCCACGCCACCCCGGGTGGCGTGGAGGAGCGCCCGCACGACGTCGTCCTCCTCGACGAACTGGAGGAGCGGATCGAATCCGAAGATGGATGGGCAGAGAGGGCGGGACAGATTTCGGCTGATCGGTGTGGTCAGATGGGTTCCCAGCACGTTGGCGAACCGAAGGACGGTGACCAGGGTCGACGGGTTGTCCTCGGAGAAGTCGCTGACCAGGCTCTCGGCCTCGATCAATGTGCGCTCGATGATGTTCTTGGCCGGCCCGGACCGAGGGGTGTCCTCGTCGAACGTGGCGGGGTCACGGGCCGACGAGCCGTAGACGAGCGTGGAGGACTTGACCACGATGTGGCGGACCGATGTGCCGGCCGCTCCGGCGGCAGCCAGGAGGTTCATGGTGCCGATCACGTTGATCTCGTGGAGAGCCCGATTCGGCACCGTGGCCGAGTTGGTGACCAAGAACGTGTGGAGAATGGTGTCGACCTGGGTCGCCTTGACGATCCGATTGAGGATGGAATAGTTCTGGTCGGACCGCACGAATTCGGCCCGTTCAAATGGGACCGACGGCGTTCGAGCGCCCAGGCCGAGGATGACCTCCGTATTGGCGTCTGCTTCAAACGCCTGCACCATCCGACCGCCCCAAAACGTATCGGCGCCCGTGACAAGGATGCGACGGCCCACGTGCCTCGCGCTCCTCAACCGAACCAGACGCTGCGGCGGTCGCGCAGCATGTCGAAGACGGCCTCCTGCAGCCGCGTTCTGATGCCTTCTGATTCTTCCATGATGCGACTCTTGGAGTAGCGCTCCCGGTCGGGCGGGACATCGAAGGTGACGGGATCAAGGACGCGCAACTTCATCTTGGCCGGAAAGGGCATGACGATGCCCAGCGGCCCCATGGTCAACAAATTGGCGGTGATGGGGAAGTAGGGCACCCCCAGAGCTTTGGCCAGGGTCGGGAGACGAAAGAGGACGGGCATCGCTTCCTCCGAGCCCACGACGGCAATCGGAATCACCGGCACACCGGCCCGCATGGCGATCTCCACAAACCCGCCGCGGCCGAACCGTCGCAGCTGGTACCGATCGGTGTACGACTTGGATGGGCCCTTGGTGCCTTCGGGGAAGACGAGGGCCAACTGCTGCTGTTCCTTGAGCAGGCGGTAGGCGTTGGCCGGTCGAGCCGAGACGCCCCCGGACCGGGCCCAGAGTGTGCCGACCACCGGGACGGTACGGAAGAAGTAGTCGGCCAGGCCATACACGGGACGCTCCAGCTCCTTCTCGATCCCGTGCATGATCACCGGGGCGTCGGAGGGGATGGCGCCGGCATGGTTGGCCACCAGAAGTGCGCCGCCCTCGGTTGGGATCTTCTCCAGCCCATCCCATTCAACCCGGAACCACTTCGAGTAAATCGGTTCGTACACGGCACGAGCGAGTGCCCGCGTGTGCTCGGAGCGGCCCCACTCATCGACATCAGACCGGCGCGGGTCCTCCCCGGGCTCCGGCGACTCGGGCGGGATTCGGATCGGGACGATCGCCCTGGATCCCTGTGTTTCCGTGGTGACGCCGCGTCCGATGGTCACCTGGCCATGGTATCGACCTTGGAACCGACGTATCTCGGAGGAGGACGAGGTCCGGTTTACGAGTCCGGGCTCAAGGACAGCGGGGCTCGGTCACTGAGCTGGGCGGTAGTCAGGAGCGAGCGTTGCGGGGCTGCCCGGGGGAAGTAGGAGATGATCCGCGCCGCGGTGCCGGCGATCTGGGCTTCGGTCATGAGGGGGCACAGCACGAGCAGCGACCCGTCGTCCTGGCGCACAACCGGGAGGAACGGAGCGAGCTCCTGGACCAGCGCCTTGAGGGCCACCGAGGTTTCGGCATCACCGGTCTGTCCACCTCCGGGGTCGATCGTCAATGCGGGCACCGGGGGAGCCGACTTCGCCCGTCGGCTGGCCCGGACGACGTCTCGCGTCATGGTGCCGGGGTCGAGCCAGGGTCGGACCCGACTTCCCCGGACCCGAGACCACTGCACGGGGACCTCGGCGATGGTCAGGCCGAGGCGGCGGGCCAGGGTGAGGATCTCGACGTCGAAGGCAAAGCGCTCGGTGATCGAACAGTGGAACAGAAGCTTGGCGGCCGGCGCCCGAAAGGCCTTGTACCCGCATTGGGTGTCACTGAGCGACACCCGGGTGACCACGTTCACGAGCTGGTTGAAGGCGCGGTTCATGACGGACCGCCGCAGATTGGGTCGGTCGACCGACGCTCCGACTGCGGCACGTGAGCCGATGGCCAAATCGGCCCGGGCCAGCGCGTGCAGGAATTCGGGGGTCTGGGAGGGGTCGATGGCCATGTCGGCGTCGGCAAAGGCAATCAGCGGGGCCGAGGCCGCCGTCACGCCGGCCCGCACGGCTGCACCCTTTCCTTTGTTTTCGGCCAGTCGAACGATCCGCCGGTGCGGAAATTGACCGAAGAGGGTTTCGGCGCGGGCCGCCGTGTCGTCAGTGCTGCCGTCATCGACCACCACGAACTCGGTCGTCTCGGGGTCGATGCCGCCCGAGGTGACGGCGGCCAGGAGGCGGGTCACGCCGTCGTCGAAACGCCGTGCCTCGTTGAAGGCGGGAATGACGAGCGTGAGCCGCAACGGCGTGAGCCCGCCACCTTCGGCTCCTGAGGCGGTGCTCTCCTCGCTCCCGATCATGGGCCCATTCTCCACCGGCATCGACCCGTTGTCGCGTCGGGTCGCCCGTACAGGCGACCGGCTAGGGGCGGGCGGCCCCGATGAGGCCCCCGGTGAAGATAGGGGAGTAGGAGACGGTGGCACCCGTGAACGGGGCAGCGATGATCTCGCCGTTCCCGACGTACATCACCACGTGGTCAACCTGGTCGTCGTTGTCGAGGTTGAAATAGAAGAGCAGGTCACCTGGCTCCAGGGCGTCGAGCGAGACGTGGGGCAGGGCCGGCCACTGGCTCTCGGTGGTCCGGGGGATGGAGACTCCCGCCTGAGCCCAGGCCCATTGCACCAGTCCGGAGCAGTCAAAACCGGACCCCGGGCTCTCACCCCCGAAGACGTAGGGAACACCAAGTTGGGAGATCGCTGCGTTGACGGCCGCCTGGCCTTGCCCTGTCGACGCCCCAGAACCCCCGACCGGTCCGACCGGCGCGGCTTGATTGGCCGCGGTGGTGGCAGCGGCCCCGCTGGCTGATCCCCCGACCAATCCGGCCACGGTGGCGGCCGCCTGGGAGGCGGCGGCGGACCGTTGCGCCTGGGCCGCGTTGGCGGCCTGGGCCGCGGCGGCCGCCTGCTGTTGTGCTTCCACGACGGCCGCTTGGGCGACCTCCTGGGCCAACTGCCCCCGTACTGAGCTCAGGGTCGCTTGGGTGGTCGCCGCTTCCTGCTGGTTGGCCTGCGCCAACAGTTTTGCCTGGTTGGCCTGCGACGAAGCCTGGGCGGCGAGGCTCTGCTGCTGCGACTCCTGGTTTGACAGTTGCGACTCGGATGACTGCAGGGCATTGCGAGCCTGGTCGAGATTGCCGACGATCTGCTGGGTGTACTGGTTGCGGGCACCGCTGAGATCGGCCGACGACGTGAAGAGCGAGGTGAATTTCGTCTGCTGAGTGCCGTAGACGTAGGCCTTCACGGCGTCGTTGGTGAGGCGGCGCTTGTCGGCTGCCACCGAGACCTTGGTCTGCACCAGTTCGGTGGAGATGACGGCCAACGACGCCTCGGCGTTCTGCTGGGCCTGAACGGCGATGGTGTAGCGGTTGTCGAGGGCCGAGGACTGTTGCTCTTCTTGAGACAGAGTGGCTTCGACCGCGCTGACCTGCGCCTGGGCGGCGTTGATCTGCGACTGATTGGGAGCCGGGCCCGGGGTGGTCGTCGGCGTCGCCGAAGGCGTGGCGCCAGCCGGCGCGGCCGGGAACTCCCCGAGCCCGGACGCACCGGCGCCCAAAAGACTGACCATGGTGGCGACGACTGCCCCCCGTGCCAAAATGGCATGGGGCCGCCGGCGGCCAGTGTCCCGACACTTCACTGTTGCCACACCAGCAACAGTACCCCCTCGACCCACACAATCCAATGGGCAATTTGGGCCTCTGGGCTGGGCCTGTGAGCGAAATTGGCTGACCCCGGGGGTAGCCACATCCTGTAGCTGTTGACCTCGTCGCGAACCCTCCATATGGTGCCTTATGGACAAGATCGTGACGGTCGCCGGTGGGCGGGTCCGCGGCGTCCGGCGCGGCGATGTGTGGTCGTTCTCGGGAATTCCCTATGCCCAGGCACCAGAGGGAGCCCTGCGTTGGCGCCCACCACAGCCGCCACGTTCCTGGGACGGCGTGCGCGATGCATCGTCATTCGGCCCGATCGCGCCCCAGTCGCTCTCGGTGCCCGGCATCGCAAGTCCGGCGGATCTCGACGGGTCCGAACCGCAGAGCGAGGACTGTCTTTCCCTCAACATCTGGACGCCGGACGTGCCCGAGACGACGTCGCCCGCATCACGACGTCCGGTCATGGTGTGGATTCACGGTGGGGGATACACCGGCGGGAGTGGTTCGAACTTCGTGTACCGGGGCGGTGACTTGGTGCGCCAAGGGCACGTGGTGGTGGTCACCTGCAACTACCGTCTGGGCGCGCTCGGGTTCCTGGGTCATCGCGAGCTCCGAGATCCCGACGGCTTCATCGGCAATTGGGGCTTGCACGATCAGGTGGCCGCGTTGCGGTGGGTCCGGGACCATATCGCTCAGTTCGGGGGGGACCCCACCAACGTCACCGTCTTTGGCGAGTCCGCCGGAGGATTCAGTGTGTCCGCTCTCCTGGGGACGCCGGGAGCCGCCGGGTTGTTCCGGCGCGCCATCGTCGAGAGCGGGGGGGTGCATGTCCACACCGTCGAGGAAGCCGAGCGCACCGCTGATCGCCTGGTCGCCGCCCTGGGCCTTGCGGCGTGCGATCGAACCACGCTGGAGTCGGTTCCGGCGGCCGACCTAGTGGCGGCCACCGCGGTGGTGGGCAAGCGCATTCCCGACCCCGGCATGATTCCCCTACCGTTTCTTCCGGTCGTCGACGGGTCATTCCTCCCGCAGCATCCCCTCACCGCGATTGAGCAAGGCGCGGCCTCGGGCGTCGACCTCCTTATCGGCACCAACAGGGATGAGCTCACGCTCTTCGGCCTGGGTGATCCGTCCCTCCTGGAGCTCGACGCCGCCAGCCTTCCCTTCCTGGTCAAACACGCCGCCCCCGACATGCCCACCGAGGAACTGATCGAAACCTACCGGCAGGCACGCCTTGACCGGTCCGAGACGGTCGACCCCCGGGGCCTGTGGTGGGCCATGGGGACCGACGACGTATTTCGCTGGCGCAGCCTCCAGCTGGCGGCGGCGCAGACGGCGCAAGGGGCCCAGACATTCGTCTACCTCTTCGAGTGGGAATCGCCCGCCTTGGGGGGGATGCTCGGGTCGTGCCATGCGCTTGAAGTTCCCTTTGTGTTTGGTGCCGTGGGCCATCCAGCGGTGCAACTCTTCACCGGAAGCGGGCCCGAAGTCGATACGCTCTCGGCCCTCATGCAGCATGCATGGTTGGCCTTTGCCCGCACGGGGGATCCCTCGCACCAGGCTCTCGGCCCGTGGCCGACCTGGGATCCGACGACACGGTCAACCATGGTGTTCGGTCACCAGTCGGGGGCGGTTGACGGGCCCCGCAACACGGAGCTGTCGTTGTGGGAGGAGCACCGACCGCTCTTTGCCCCGATCAGAACCTGAGCCGGCCGGCGACGGATCTCGAAGAGATGATGGGGAAACCCGTCGGCGAAATTGGCGAGGTCAGTTCAGGTCGACGGTGCTGAGATCGTCGATCATTCCGCCATCGTCTCGGCGGTTCCCATCCGCGTCAAGCGTTCCTCGGAACCCGGAACGTCGCTGTGTGTCACATGTGGGTGTCCATCTGGCACAGAATGGGGCCCAGGCACGCGGTGCTTCGGGGGCGTAGCCCAATCGGCAGAGGCAGGGCGCTTAAACCGTCCCCAGTGTGGGTTCGAATCCCACCGTCCCCACGCACAGCCGTGCATTCACATCGACCCAGAACCATGTGCATGATCACGTGACCCGGAGCAAGAAGTCTGGACCGACGACTATTCGTCCCCCGCTGGTACCGCTTTGAGACGCCCAAAGAATGTCTGGTCGGTCTCGAGTCCCTTCCGGATGGCGGCCATGGACGTTTCGCGCGCCCGGGACTTGGTCGCCACGTGAGCCGCACGGTCCAGTTGGGCGAGTTCCGTCGCCACCGTCCGGGCAGTCTCGAATAGCTCTGGTCCGTCGACCACCCGGTCCAGAAACCCGGCCTCGACGGCGTCAGCCGGTGCATAGTTCTCGGCGAGAATGACCGCCCGGTTGAAGTGCGACGGCGCGAGTCGTTGGCGACAGATCTCGATCGCCGTCTGAGGCATGGTCAGGCCGATGGCCACCTCGTTGGCCACCAGCCGGAAGGGGCCATTGACTCCAATGCGGTAGTCGCCGGACAAGAGAATGAAGACACCCATGGCCACAGCGTGACCGTTGCAGGCGATGATCACGGGCGCTGGATGTCCGAGAAGGCGCAGTGCCAACAGAAAGCCCTGCTCGAGCATGGCGGCTGCGTCGGGACCGCCCGCACCCAATACCTTGAGGTCGAACCCTCCCGAGAAGATGCCCAGCCGCCCCGTCAGCACGACAACAGCACCGTCGGAGGCAGCTCGATCGAGAGCCTGGTTAAGCGCCGAGAGCATCTCCAGTGACAGCGCGTTTGCTTTGCCGTCATCCATGACGATCATCGCCGTGCCGTCGACGAGTTGATACGTGACGAGCTCACCCGTGGCAGGAACCGGCATAGACCCGATCATATTGCGGAGTTACGCGTGTCGGTGGTCCCGGTTCAGTCTCCCGGCCCACCCTCCCGGTTCACTCGTACGGAGATCGTCTCCCTGTCGTGACCTACTAGGCCATCCCAATCGCGAAGGCTCGACGCTCGGCCGTTGCTCATCCGGGCTGTCGGGGCTATCCGGGCGAGATCGGTCGGGCCGACATCGTGATGAAGTCGCGCGCCCACGAAGGCTCGAAGAATGTCCAGGGTCCTTGCACGGTCGAGGCAAGTAGCTGGCTCCCGTTGGACGGTGCGGCCAGGCCCCCCGGGATGGGTGGGTCGTAGGTGACCAGGACCGTCCAGTTGGGGTTGATGTCGAGTTGCATGCCGCGCTCGACCCCGGCGCGCACCAGGAGCTGAGCCAGCTGCAGCGGATCGAGAGCCGGGCCGGTGGCGTATACCAGGGCTCCGTCGGCGGTGACGCCAACCCCAGAGCGCCACTGCTGTTCGATGCCTGGGACTGCGGCGGAGCACGAGGTCGCGCCACAGGTGTCCCCCCACGCCTGCCAGTTGGGGCTGGCCGCTTGCGGCGTCGGTTGTCCAGCGGCGACGAGTGGCACCAGATTCTGGCGGACGCTGACGACGCTCGGAGTCATCGCCACGTCGCTACCCCAGGCACCGACATTGACGGACCCGTCGGAGTAGATGACGAGCGAGGCCGCCCCGGGCACCAGTGGGTCGATCATGCTGCCCTCGGTGTAGTAGCCGCCGCCGGCGACATTCATGACGAAGCCTCCGTTGAACGCTGCGACCACCGAAGCGGCCTCTGCCGGTTGGATCGGCGCGGTGTAGCGGTACGGCCCCCCACCCGGACTCTTCGAGCCCGAGTACAGCAGGGCGGAAAGGAGGCGCGTGTCCATCCAGGCGATCCCGGCAGGCTGCGAGCCTCCCGGCGGGACCAAAGTGGTTTCGTAGACCGCCGGTACTCCGCCGACCATTCGTCCGGCGGGACTCCATACGCCCTCCGCGGTCGCGGGCGCGCTGAACGGCGCCAGTGGCGCGGGGTTGGGCAGCGGCGACCCGGGGGTGCCCGTCCGCCGCCCACCGGGTGTCGGCGCCCTCGCCGGGCGGGGCGTGGTGGTGCTCGACGGTTTCACGGTTGTGGTCGACCGCGCTGCGGAAACAGCGGCGGGTTTCCGGCCGAGGGCGGTCGGCCGGCCGGAGCCGCACGACGCCAGCGCCAAAGTCAAGCCGATCAAGCCGATCAAGACGATCAACATGGTCACTCGCATGGGGATCGCACCCGCCCTGCGGCGAGGCTGGACGGCGGACATGGGCCCAGGCTAGAGAGCACACCGCGCCCCGGGGCGTCATGGCGACCCCGCCATGTTCGGAAGGACATCCCCCGAATCGGCGTTGAACCGGTGCGAATGGTCAAATCCGCGGTGAGTACCATCGTTGAGATGACCACTGCAGTCCGGCACTCGCTCAATGAGGCATTCACTTGGGTGAGGCGCCAGCCGCCCTTTCGGGGCATCACAGCGGAACAAGCGGCGGCCTACGACGAGCTCGGCTACTTCGTGGTGGAGGGTGCCTTTGAACCCGAGACCGTGGCCGAGGTGATGGCGGAGATCGATCCGATCGAGCGCGAGTTCGAGAACCTGTTACGCCAGGCCGACGGCGCGAAGGCGTTCATTGCCCGAGCCGACGAGATCACCTTCACCACCCACATCGTCACACGCTCGGAGCGCCTCCGCCGGTTTGTGGCCTCCTCACCATTGACCGACGTGTGCGCCGACCTCATCGGTCCCGACGTCCGCCTCTACTGGGATCAGGCGGTCTACAAGAAACCGGGGACCGCGGCGCCGTTCCCCTGGCACCAGGACAACGGCTACGCCTTCGTCGAGCCCCAGCAGTACCTCACCTGTTGGATCGCACTGACCGACGCCACCGAGGAGAACGGCTGTCCCTGGGTCGTGCCCGGACTGCACACGATGGGCACGCTGCGCCATCACATCACCGACACCGGACTGGTCTGCTTCGATGAGTCGGCCGACGCGGTCCCCGCGCCGGTGAGTGCCGGCGGCATGGTCGTGTTCTCGTCTCTTACCCCACACTGCACGGGCCCCAATCGCACCGAAGCAGTCCGCAAGGCCTACATCGTGCAGTACGCGCCCGATGGCGCAGAAGTCATTGTCGCTGACGCTCGGTCGGGATGCGAACGAGCACCCGCCAACGCGCCCGGCCGCCAATTCTCGGTTCTGCACGATGGCGTGCGGGTTGCTTGAGGAAGAATCGGATCACGATGTTGGGGCTGGGTCCGTCCCGGGATCCTGCTGGCTCACCCTCACCGTCCGTTCGTGGTCCCGCATCCCGCAGATCGCGCCGGCGCTCGCAGCTAAGTGCCGGGCGGGTTTCATGACCCGATGGACTCGTCACGTTGCGTTCACCGTTTCTTCACGTGGCGTCTCCGGCGTGCGGTGGACTCATCGATATCGGGTTCCTCGGCACCTGACCTTGACGATCCGGACCGTCGCTGACGCCAAGCCGCCGAGACCGGGTCGCGATTAGCGTGCCCTGCGTGACCGACAATCCAGAGCCGAAGCCACCACCGCACTCCCTGTTGGCACAACGGATGTCTCGCCGCTCCTTGCTCGCCGGAACGGTGGCCACCGGGATGGCCGCAGCGGGATTGAGCTCGTCGGTGGGGAGCGAGGCCTATGCCGCCGCGACCTCGGCCAAGGGTCTTGGACCCGGCGGCTCACTGCTTCAACCCGGGTCCCGACCGTTTCCGCGCCTCCCGGAGGGCACCGACACCCTGCCCCAGATTGAGCACATCGTGGTGCTCATGATGGAGAACCACTCGTTCGACGACCACCTGGGCACGCTCGGGCGCGGCGACGGGCTGACGCTCGGCTCGGACGGCAAGCCCGTCAATTACAACCCGGACCCGGCGGGCGGCTTCGTCCGGTCCTTTCACAACCCGAACACGTGTGGCGAGAGCGACTCCGGTATCACCCAATCGTGGAACGCGTCGCACGTCTGCTGGGACCAGGGCACCAATATGGGATTTGTCAAGGGATGCAGCGGGGCGGCCATGGGCTACTGGGAGGGCGACGACCTTCCCTTTTACCATGACATGGCCAGCCGGTTTCCCATCGGTGACCGTTACTTCTGTTCGGTGATGGCCCAGACCTATCCGAACCGTCGCTTTCTCATCGCCGGTACCGCACTGGGCAACATCAGTACGGACGCCTCGGGCATCTCGAAAACCGACGCCCCCAACGGCACGATCTTCGACCGGCTCAACGAGCACTCCATCTCCTGGAAGGACTACTACCCCGACATTCCCACCTGTGGGCTCTTCCTTCCCGTCCTCGCAAA
>CAVURD010000034.1:0-485372 GCA_963743785.1 uncultured Acidimicrobiaceae bacterium
TCACACTCCCGCTGTCCCGTCGTTCTCGTCTGTTCCCGCCGGCGTGGCCGACTCCGCGGTCAGTCCCACCGAGGCTTAGGGGCCATTGTCCGTCTGGTCCTCCCATGAAGATCCCCATCGACCGGCCGAGCGCGATCCCTCGCCCGGTACCATCGGTCCATGCCACTCACTGGTGAATACGAGCCCAGCCCCCAGCAATGGGTGAGAGACCAGGTCGACCTGTATGAAAGTTCGGGCGGCCTCGAAGGAACGACCCTGCGTGACCTGCCGGTCGTGATCGTGACCAACCGGGGGGTCAAATCCGGCAAGCTCCACAAGACGCCCGTCATGCGCGTGGAGCACGAGGGTCGCTACGCCGTGGTGGCCTCCAAGGGAGGGGCGCCAAGCCATCCGGTCTGGTACTACAACCTGGTCGCCAATCCCGACACCGAGCTGCAGGACGGCCCCGTCAAGACCGACATGACGGCGCGCCTGATCAGCGGGGATGAGAAGGCCACATGGTGGGAGCGTGCCGTGGCCGCCTATCCGGACTACGCCGATTACCAGAAGAGGACGACGCGAGAGATCCCCGTCTTTCTGCTTGAGCCTTCGCAATCCTGACGGACTGATTCCAGCGCGGGTCGAGCCACGACCGACCAGAGCACGACGGAGGCCCACGGAGACATCCAATCGCTACCCTGCACCATGATTTCGAAAGCGGCTGGCCAGCTGGGCCGGGGCGTGGTGGTGCTCCCGGGCCACGAGCCGCCCGAGGCCTGGGCGTCCTGCCCTCGAGTGCTGATCGGGGACGCCTCGCTGAGCGACCCGGGACCTGCGGCGGAGGACCTCCATCGGTACTGGATCGACCGCCGACCCGTCGTGGTGGTGCTCGAGCTCGACCCCACCGCGCTGCGGGCTCCGGAGCGATGCGACCGCCCGGTTTACGAACTCGGACCGGACTTCGAGTTCAGCCGTGAGCGCCTGCAGTTCCTGGTCTGGGCCAACAACTACGACGCCCGAGGAGGAGAGCCCGTTTGGTGGCACGGTCGCAAGGCGGCGCGCCAGTTCGCCCACGACGGCGTGGTCGAAGGTGGTCCGGCCGACGTCACTCTCGCCGACGGCTCACCCCTGTTCATCGATGGGGGGCCGCCCCATCCACCTTCACTCTGCTCAGCGACCCCCTCAGGCGACCGCTCGGCCAATCCTCCAGCGATCGGCGTCGTCCACCGGTGGAACGCCGAAGCGGGTCTGCTCGAGCCGGCCGGGCACGCGCCGCCGTCATCGGAGTTGGCACCGGACCAATTGGCCGCCGTCGGCCACCGCACCGGGGCGGCCCGGGTCATCGCTCCGGCGGGCTCGGGCAAGACCCGGGTCCTCACCGAGCGACTTCGTCACCTGATCGTCGACCGGCGGGTGCATCCGAGCACGATCACGGCGCTGGCCTACAACAACAAGGCGGCCGCAGACCTGAGGCTGCGTTGCGAGGACATTCCCGGTGCACCCGCCCTCAATATCCGCACCCTGAACAGCCTCGGGTTCTGGATCTGCAACGAATTCGGTCCGGCCGGCCAACGACGGGTGCTGGAGGAGGGCGCCGTGCGAGACCTGCTGCAGCGCCACATCGAAATCCGCCGGCAGTCCAATACGGACACCGTGGCTCCCTACCTCGAGGCTCTCTCGGCCATCCGCCTCGGACTGACCGCGCCGTCCGTGGTGGAAGAAGCCATTCCCGACGCGGTGGGCATCGCCGAAGGGTTCGCCGCCTACCGTTCGGCCTTGGCGGACCTCGGTGCCGTCGATTTCGACGAGCAGATCTACCAAGCGATCGGGATCCTCCTGACCGATGCCGCCGCCCGGGTGCGGGCCCAGTCCAGCTGTCGCCACCTGCTGGTGGACGAGTTCCAGGACCTCAACCCGGCTCATCTGCTGCTCATCCGGCTGCTGGCCGCCCCGGCGTACGACTGCTTCGGGGTGGGCGATGACGACCAGGTCATCTACGGCTACGCGGGGGCGACCCCCGAGTTTCTGATCGAGTTCCCTCGCTATTTCCCCGGTGCCTCCGGTCACGCCTTGACAGTGAATTACCGATGCCCGCCCGGCCTCATCGACGCGGCGCGCCACGTGCTCTCGTACAACGAGCGCCGTCTCGACAAAGAGATCCACGCTCCCGCCGGCCGTATCGACGATCTGGCCCAACTCGCCAGCTTCGAGGGGCCACAGAAGGGTTCCGGTCCGGTCGCAGTGTTGAAGACTTCGGCCGACGGGCTGGCCGGCCTGGCCGTAGGCGCCATTTCGGCCTGGCGCTCGGGCGGCGTCGACCCCGGCGATATCGCCGTCCTGACCCGGGTCAACTCGGCCCTGTTGCCGGTGCAGGTGGCCTGCATGGAAGCCGGGGTGCCCTGCACCACTCCCCTCTCCCCCAGCGTGCTGCAACGCACCGGCATCCGCACCGCCTTCGCCTACCTGCGCATCGGATCCGATCCGGGCCGCATCAAGCGGGAGGACGTCCACGAGACGATCCGCCGCCCCTCCCGGGGCATCGCTCCCAAGGTCGTCGACATGCTCACCGGCCGACCCACCACCTCGATCAACGACATACGACGACTGGCCGGCCGCCTCTCGGGCCGCGACGTGCCGAAACTCGAGGCCTACGCCGACGACCTGGAGACCGTCGCCGGGGCCTGCGACCGTTCGGCGGCGGCGGCCCTCAAGACCATCCGGCTCAAGATCGGGCTGGGCGACACCATGGACATCCTCGACGCCTCACGGGCCCAGGCCGATCGCTCGACCCATGCCGATGACCTGGCCGCGCTGGAGTCGGTGGCCACCCTCCATCGCGACGCCACGACCTTCGAAGCCTGGATGCGAGACGTGCTGTCCCGGACCCCCGCCGACGGGCCCTCGGTGCTGCTGTCGACCGTGCACCGGATCAAGGGGCGCGAGTGGGGCCACGTCATCATCTTCAACGTGTCACGCGGGCTGCTTCCCCCACCGGCTGAGTGACGACGAGGAGGGCGAGCGCCGGGTCTTCCACGTCGCCCTGACCCGAGCCCGGAGTCAGGTCGTCATTCTGGCCGACGACGAGGCACCGTCGATCTTCCTCGACGAACTGGACGGCACTCGCACCCGGCCGGCCGCACTGCGAGCGGCCGACACCGGACGCGGCTGGCGCGCCGACGACGCAACTCGTGCGAACAGTCCCGCGCCGAGTCCCCGACGGGGCCGTCGGAGCACGGGACCGGCAACACGTGGCCGAGAGGCCAAGGTGTTTTCCGAAGTCCGGCTCCCCACTGCAGAGGCGGTGGTGGGACTGATGGTGGAGTATCGAGGCAGCGTCGGCACCGTTGTCGAGGTCGATTCCTCGGTGGCCGTCCTGTCCCTCGGATCCGTCACCCTCAAGGTGGCACTCGGTTCCGATGTCCGGGTGGAGGGCCAGAGCGTCACGTTGGTCGGTCGTCCGGCATCCGGGCCCACCGTGGCCGAGGAGGCACTGCGCACCTGGCGCTCGGCCATGGCCAGCCAAGATGCAGTCCCCGCCTATGTCATCTTGAAGGACGCCGAGCTCGTCGGGATTGCCGAGCGAGACCCGCGGACCCTGGCCCAGCTGGCCGCCTGCCGAGGGATGGGCCCGGTCCGCCTCGAGCGCTGGGGCGACGAGATCCTCGCCGCTCTCGATGGCGCCCGCGCCGATGAGCGGTAAGACGCGATGATCTCGTCGTCATCTGAAGCCCGCAATTGGCAATGGTCGCCGAACAGCCGTCGGAGAACGACGGGCATGGCAGCGACGAATATTTTCCAACGACTGTTCGGCCGATTTGGGACGGAATTTGGGACGGAAAGGGGACAGCGGTACTCCACGATCTCACCATGCTCAAGATGCCTTGTGTCCCAAGCCACAACGGAAACGCACATCACCCCCGCTTTGCTGCTGTTCGCCGCCCGCTCGCATCGGCGCTGGCCGTGCTTATTCTCGGCGCTCTCGGCAGCGTAGGACTCGAACAGTCGGCCACTGCCGCGACGGTGTCGTGCAGTACGCCGAATCTCATCTCGGCCATTGCGACGGCGAACGGCACGCCGGGCGGCGGCACTCTGGTCCTGGCGCCCGGGTGCGTCTACTCGCTGGAGAGCGCCAACAACACGACCGAGGGGGGAACCGGCCTCCCGGTGATCACCGGGAACGTCGTGATCCAGGGCTCGGGGGCCACCATCGCCCGGTCAACCGCCACCGGCGTGCCGGCCTTCCGCATCTTCGACGTCGCCGATGGTGGCATCCTCACGTTGAACTCGCTGACGCTCAGCAACGGCCTGGCCAACAACGGCCAACAGGGTGGTGGCGCCATCTTCAACCACGGCACCTTGACCGTTACGGCCGGGACGTTCACCAACAACTCGTCGCCCGCCGCCACCGGCACCTCGGGTGGGGCGATCGACAGCACCGGGACGCTGAGCGTGAACACCAGCACCTTCAGCGGGAACTCGGCCCAAGAGGGCGGCGGCATCATGAACCAGAGCACCGCCACCGTCACCAACAGCACCTTCGCCGGCAATAACGCCACGGACTTCGGCGGCGGGGCGTTGGTCAACACGGCCGGTACCGCGACCGTGGCCGGGGACACCTTCGTCGGCAATACCGGCCCGGGCGGTGGAGCCCTCGACAACGACGCCACCCTCAACATCACCAACAGCACCTTTACCAACAACACCGCGGGCACCAACGGCGGCGGGGCGGTCGTGAACTTCGGCACCACCACGGTGAATCAATCGACCTTCTCGGGCAACACCGCGCCCTTTGGGGCCAATCTCTACAACTTCACCGGGTTCGCGCTCTCCATGAGCATGGACATCGTCGCCGGTGGTCTGACCGGGACCAACTGTGGTGGCGGGGCCGCCATCACCGACCTGGGCTACAACATCGACGACGGGACCTCGTGCGGCTTTTCGGCCGCCAACCACTCCCTTTCCAGCACCGACCCCGGGCTCGACGCCCTGGCCTGGAACGGTGGGTCGACCGAGACCATGGCCCTGCCCGCCGGCAGCCCCGCCGTAGACGCCATCCCCCCCGCCACACCCGGCTGCCCCGGCAGCACCGACCAGCGGGGCATCGCCCGCCCCCAGGGCACTGGCTGCGACATCGGGGCCTATGAGCTGGCCGTGGCTTCCGGTGACACGCAGCCCCCGAGCGTACCGACCGGCCTGGCCACCACCTCAGTTGCGTCGGGTTCGGTCAGCCTCAGTTGGAACGCCTCCAGCGACAATGTCGGGGTGACCGGCTACACCGTCTATCGCAACGGAACGCTCTACGGCACCACTGGGAGTGGCGCCACGACGTACACCGATGCCACGGTGGCCCCGTCGACGAGCTACTCCTACACCGTCGACGCCTTCGATGCCGCCGGCAATCACTCGGCCCAGTCGTCGTCGCTCGCCGTGACGACGCCGGCGGGACTGCCCCTGAACCCCTACAGCCCCGTCACTCCCGTCCGTATCTGTGACACCAGAGCGGGAAACCCATCCATGCTCAACACGTTTCCCTCAAACCAGTGCAACGGCCTTACTCTTGCGGCCGGGAGCACGAGAACCATAAACGTGGCGAATGCGGACAATGGGGGGATCGGTTCATTCGGTGTGCCGGCCGATGCCACCGCTGTGGTGCTCAATGTCACGGTGGTCAACCCGATTGCGCAGGGGTACGTCACCGCCTATCCGGCCGGAGGGGCCCAGCCCTTTGCCTCCAATATCAACTATGTGGCAGGTGAAGTGGTTCCCAATCTGGTCGAAGTGGGCGTCGGAGCCCTCGGGGACGTCTCCTTGTTCTCTTCGGCTGGAACTGATGTTGTGGTGGACGTTGAGGGCTACACGGCCTCGACCGCCGCTGGTGGTAGTGGCGCTGGGCTCTATGACCCCTTGTCCTCTCCCGTCCGCATCTGTGACACCAGGGCTGGCAACCCTTCGGGCCTTTCGGCCCCCAACAATCAGTGCAATGGGGCCACGGTGGCGGCCAACGGCACTCTTCCGGTCAAGGTGGCCAATATGAACGGCATTCCGGCTGGAGCGACAGCCGCCGTCTTGAACGTGACGGATGTGAACCCGCAGGCCCAGGGCTTTCTCACCGTCTTCCCCCAAGGTTCAGCCCGGCCCTTGGCCTCCAACGTGAACTACACAGCAGGTCAAACCACCTCCAACCGGGTCATCGTCCCTCTCTCGGTCGGTGGGCCAAATGCCGGTGAGATCTCGGTGTTCAGTGCGGCTCGGGCCGATGTGGTGGTCGATGTGGCGGGTTACTACACCGCGGCGGGCGGAGCCGGCTCCCTGTTCAGCGCCGAGCCCGCCCCGGTACGCATCTGTGACACACGATCAGGCAATCCCTCGATGCTCAGCGGAAGTAATGCCCAATGCAACGGGCTGAGTCTCGGGACGGGCGGGACCCGCACGGTACAGGTCAGCGGGTTGGCCGGAGTGCCAAGCGGTGCGACCGCAGTGGCGATCAATCTGACCGGGGTTTCCCCGTCAGCTCAGACCTTCCTCACCGTCTACCCCAACGCGCTGCCGAATCCTCTGGTCTCTGACCTGAATGAGGGGCCCGGTGACGTCAGGGCCAATATGGTCGTCGCCACTCTGAGTTCAAGCGGCACCTTTACGATCTACAACGCCGCGGGGAGTATGGACGTCGTGGTCGATGTGCTCGGGTGGTATTCGTAGTCGTCGGATCGAGACACTGGCAGCGGCCCTGTCCCCCGCCATCCGAGGAACAGAGGCGAGGTCATGACCAGAGCGACCTGCAAATGTGCCTCGGTAAATGGCCGGGGTCCTTCAGAGTCTTTGACATCGAGTCGGCATGGGCGGCAGCACAGGACCAAGAACATCGCGTGTCCATCCAAGAATTGGTTGAGTAGGTCAACGTCTTGCTGTCGAGCTGGCCAAGGCCTGAGAGCATCCTGAGGTGATCGTCGAGGAGCACGGCGCCACGGTCCAGCTGGCGCACCCGCTGGGGAAGAATTGGAGCCACGCGCGGGTAGAGATGCCACCAACCCTACGGGGATTGACTCTGACCCTCGTACAGGTCCGGCGGCACCTGGCCGCTTCGGAGTCAGAGTGAATCCCCGCCATCCATTGGCCACCGTTCGGGCCGAAAACACGTATTCGATCCACGGCAGCGTCGATCAGCTCTACGCAGTCGAGAAGGTGGCATCGAGACTGTTCGCTGACGAGGTCGGTGCCGGCGCACGGTCTACGCGAATAGTCGGCCAGGGTGGACACTGCGTGGAGCCGATGGGAGCTAGGGCATTGCTAGCGGCATTGCCGGATTACGGGAAGACCCTCTGAGCGATAGACGCGGTATGGGCCGGCCGCGAACACACTCAGCCGGTCGGCATGAATCGACTGGACAAGCCCCGGGCTGAACAGCGGCAAGTGATAGCTGATCAGGCCGGTGAAGGCGTAACACTCGCGCTGGGCCGGCTGCACCCGGTCGCCGTTGACCACGAGCCGTGCGCCGGTTTCGAGGGCCTGCTTGTTCGCCACGCTCTGGGAGATGCCGTATCGGGCCGACGAGACCACCTGGACCGCGACAAAGGCCAGAAGGGTGACGACGCCTATCTGCACCGCTCGCCTGCCGGACACACTTCGCAGGCCGTAGATGAGGACCGCCAACAGGAGCAGCAGACCGCCCATTGAATAGCGTGAGACGAACGCCGCCTCGGAGACACCCAACTTGACCCGCCCGATCGCAGCACCGGCATCGAACAGCAACCCGAATCCCATGAGCGCCAGGGGGAGGACGGTGATCCGCTCCCCACGCAGACGAACACATCGGGCGACCACGTACGCCGCCGCTAAGAGAACGAGGGCCCCGATGACCTCGCTGCCCCACGGTGTCTTTGGGTCAGTGTTGATAGGTATGGCGTTCCCGACGGTGGCCAGAATGACCTGCACGGTCAAGATCGGGTGGTTGAGGGCGTAACCCGGCGACACGCTGGCGACATTGAGGCCAAAGAGCGTTTTGGGGAACATACCGTCCGGCGAGGGAGGGGCCGAGAGATAGCCCACGAAGTAGATGGCCGTGGTGACAACCGCACCCAAGAACCACAGCCAGATGACCCGGGCGTCGTTGCGGACCCACAGCAGACAAAGGAGTCCGATGGGCCAGAGAAGCAGCCCCTGGAAACTGGAATAGGACGCCGCGACTGCGAGGACTCCGCCCAGGATCACGAACACCGGCCTGGGTGGGGCGATGAGCAGCAGGTAGAGCATGCCCATGAAGAAAGCAAGGATCAGATACCAGGCCAGTTGGAAGGCCCATAGGGCATTTTGCCAGTCGACCAGGCTGAACCAGATGAGGCCCGCGGGAAGGACGGTGAGCGCGGAGAGGGGGCGGACTAGGTACGCGCGAAGGAGCACCAGAAACAGCGCGAAGGTACCGCAGAAGGTGACGGCGCTGAGCAACATCACCGCTTGGGCGTTCTCGTGGGTGGCGACGCCGACGGCCACAAACACCAGATTCGGCACCAGCATACGGTTCTCGTTGTGCTGGGCCCAGAGAGCGCCCCAGGGAAGGTGACCGTGGAGGCCGGCCTGCACAAGCGGGACGACCGTCCAGTCGTCGGTGGAGAGCTGGTTGATGGAGTAGTGGAGCACGAACGCCACATAGACCCCGGCCAGGAGGATGAACGATGCAGCGACACCGTACCAACGCCACGGCGGCGGGCTGGGTACCTCCGGATCGGCAATCTGCGGCTGAGTGATCACAACGACGAATTGGCTTGCTACGAACAGTGTCGTCGTTGCTGTATCGCTG
Organism: uncultured Acidimicrobiaceae bacterium; assembly: GCA_963743785.1. Classification (GTDB taxonomy): domain Bacteria; phylum Actinomycetota; class Acidimicrobiia; order Acidimicrobiales; family RAAP-2; genus Bog-473. Next base: position 8,774 of record CAVURD010000034.1, read on the forward strand.
CACCCATGAAGGCGGACGTCCACGTCATTGACGCGACCACGTAACGACCGATCGACAGGTTGACGCGAGATCGAACACCTCCCGCCTTGTATAACACTCGCCAGGACGTGACGGGGACCCCGGACGAGGGCTACGGTACCGCCTATGAATCCTGGTCATCCAGCGAGGGAATTGCACCGACTGGATGCACATACGTCGCCCCGTTTGAAGGTCTGCATCTTGGTATTGGTGGTTGTGGTTGGGATGGTCCTGGTGTTCACTGCCGGGCGGTCCGTCGCATCGGTGCGTACCGAGTACTCGTCGACTCCGAACAAGGCGAACGCATCGACAACGAGCACGACACCCTATGCCGCGACCGGCTATTTCTATGTGACGCAGAAGGGGAGCGGCTGGACGCTGGTGACTCCTCAAGGTGAGCCCTTCTACGCGTCCGGTATCGACACCGTGTCACCGGGCGGCTCGGGTACCGACCAGGTCACCGGTGTGTGCCCCTACTGCGTAACGGTGGCTAATGACTTCCCGAGCACTGCCGCCTGGGCCACATCGACGCTCGGTCAGCTCCGCTCGTGGGGCTTCAACTCCCTGGGCCCATACTCCGACGACACTGACCTCGGGTCCCAGATGCCGTACGAAGTGCAACTTTCGATGGCCAGTGGCGACGACTGGTTTGCCCCTTCGTTTGTCACCAATGCTGACCAGGTGGCCGCCACACAGGTCGCGCCATTGGCCAACGATCCGAACATCATCGGTTACCTAACTGACAGCGAGCTCGACTGGGGGCCGCTCCTCGGCAATGGTGACGGCAACGATGAAACGGCCCTCCAGCAGTATCTGCAGTTGCCGGCCGGTTCGCCCGGGCTGGCCGTAGCCCAGCAATACCTGGGCAATCCCAGCGGGTTCCTGACTGCGTTGGCGACTCGCTACTTCTCGGTGACCACGAGCGCCGTGCACATGTACGACACAAACCATCTCATCTTGGGCGTCAAAGCCGAAGGCCAGGAGATCGAACCCAATCTCATCAAGGCCGCAGCCCCTTATGTCAACGTGTTCAGTATCGAGGACTACAGCCTGATCCCGGGATTGGATCAAGTGGTGAACAATATCTGGCCGCCCTACCTTCCCGTGGAGCAAAACCTGGCTGATCTGGAGGCCGTCGCCAACATTCCCCTCATGATCGGCGAGTACTCGTTCACAGCCCCCAGCGCCACGGACCCGGGCACCTCCGATCCGTTCTACTTGACGGCTGATTCCCAGCAGCAGCGCGCCAACCAGTTTGAGAACTTCATCGCGCCCTTATATGAGGACACGCCGGCGCTCGTGGGGGACGACTGGTTCCAGTACGTGGACGAACCGGCCAACGGACGTACCGGTGACGGAGAGAACAACGACTTCGGGATGATCGACGTCAACGGCAATCCCTATCCGACCATGGTTGCCGCAATGCAACTCATGCACAACGTCGTCGCCGACCAGGCGGGTGACAACGGCCCGAACTGCGACTCGTGGGCCACGAACAGCTCTGTGGTGACCTGTACCGCCAATATGCCGTCATCGACGCCGTCCCCCTTGACGATCGTGACGACCACATTGCCGACGGGTACCGTCGGCACCAGCTACTTCTTAGGAGGCGTCTACGCCGCCGGCGGAACGCCCGACTATTCATACGCCACAACGCAGGGTTCGCTTCCCAGTGGTCTGACTCTCGACCCCACGAGCGGCATCATCTCGGGGACGCCCACGTCGTCTGGAACCTCGTCTTTCACGGTTCAGGCCGCCGACTCTGGCGGGTCCCAACCGGTGTCACAAGCCCTCTCCATCACCGTCAAACCTGATGTGAAGGTATCCGTCACGACCACTTCGCTGAAGACTGCGAATCAGAACGAGTCCTACTCGGACACGTTAGCAGCGACCGGTGGCACCGCACCATACAACTGGACAATCACCGCAGGGGCATTGCCGGCAGGTCTGACACTCAGTTCGGACGGGGTCATTAGCGGCGTGGCCACCGCGTCGGGCACCTTCACCTTCACTGTTGCGGTCACGGACTCGACGAGTCCTACCGAAACGGCAACCACGACGCTGACACTGAACATCCCGCCGACGACCAGCGTCCTCTTGCCCTCGGCCGGCGCAACCCTTCAGGGGTCGACGTGGGTAGACGCCGGCGCATCCAGCCAGAACGGGATTGCAAGTGTGCAGTTCGAGATCTCAGGGGGATCGATCAGCGATCAGGTGATCGGCACTGGGACGGGGACACTCATCGGCTACCTTTCGGCCTTCAACACCGCGGCGTTCCCGAACGGTACGTACACAATCCAGAGCGTTGCGACCGACAAGAAGGGTCTTTCGAACACCAGTCCTCCGGTGACCTTCACCATAGAGAACCCCCCGGCAACGAGCCTTCTCGTACCTTCGAAGGGAACATCGCTGTCCGGATCGACGTACGTTGCCGCCTCGGCCTCGAACGCCACCAGCGTTGAGTTCCTGCTCTTCGGCGGCTCCTACGGCTTTAACGCTCCGGTGCTCTGCACGGGGACGCTGACCTTGTACGGATGGTTGTGCAACTGGAACACCACGACGGTCCCCAACGGTTCGTACACTTTAGTGTCTGAGGCGTTCGGCACGGGTGGAAGCGCATTCAGTTCGGGTGTCAACATCACCGTCAGGAACTAACAATTCGAGGGGTTTCGGCGACGGTCACTGGCCTCACTGTCATAGAGTGCGGGCCAACGGACTGTCAATGCGTTGACAGCTTCGCTCGCTTTTCCGGGTTCTGGACTTTGTTTTCCTGCCTGGCGACGGCTGGCGAGCTAAGCACCCTATGTCAAGCTTCTGAAAGCTTGGTGGCCTTGAGTCATCGAAATGGGGGGGTCCGTTGATGAATGCTCCGGCCTGTGCCGTAGGGATGTCGATTGCCGTGGCCGTCATGCTCGGAACAATCAGTCTCATTGCGATTGGATCAAACGGGGTAGCCGAAGCGGCCTGCAATACGATCTCTGTATCCGGGCTGGCTAATGCGAAACTGCCCGCCGGGGGGGGTGAAACCTGTCCATCAATAGATGGAAGCCATGCTCGAATCGATGACACCGCAGGACTGAAGTTCATTTACTATTTCCGCCGGAACTCATCGTGGCTGATCGAACCGCTTACGGCATCAGGCGGCCTTGGGGCATTATGGGGCTCCGCACAAAACGTAGGGCTTCATATTCATTGACACGCCAGCCGCAAGCGGCCCAGTCACATGGGCAACTGTCTGCCACATTGTGTCGCTGAGCGGAAACGATGAGCTGAGAACTACATTGTGGTCATCTGCAGGGCTGGAGGCGGAGACTTGAGCGCCCCCGCTCAGGAGGACCTTCCCGGTCGGGCAACCCGTCTTGGCTACGAGCGCTGTACCTACTGGGGCGTCAGGTGCCGAGCTGAGGGTGGTGGCAGCGACGATCGAGGTGGCAGCGACGGTTCCGGCTGGACCTGCAGCTCCTTGGGGCCCGGCGGGTCCCTGAACTCCCTGTACGCCTTGTTTACCCGTTGCCCCGGCGGCCCCAGTGGGCCCAGAGGTCATTGCTGGGATCTTCACCACTGCGTAAACGCCAACGCCAAGTCCCGCTAACCCAACGACGAGGGCCCCGATGACTACGGGCATCAACCACCCAGGCGCAGGCTTGTTCGATGTCGCCTCGTGATCTGAGGTCACCGGCTGTGAATGTGGTGTTGGTGTTGACATGCGCCTTCATCCTTCCTCTCGGTGCAGCGAGGACTCGGGGGCCAATGCAGCATCATCTTTGCCGTCTCGATGCGGAACGTCTATCCGAATGGTAGTTGCTGCACCTTCAAGGGCTCTATTTAGTGAAGCGACTTGAGGTGAAATCTCGTCACGCCTCGGCGATTCGACCAAATTGCGATAAACCGTCTTTCGGCTTACCCGATTGTCTTGGCGATCTCCTCGACGGTCAGTTCATTGAGAAAGGCGGCCGCATCAAACGAGACTTCTGCCACGGCAATGAGGCTATTTCTTCGGACGGCGTCTTGCCTCCAACTGTCCCGAATCCGAGCATCCCAAAGACCAACGACTCCTTGCTGCCAAGATCGCCGGGACGCGTGGGACACCTTCGGCGGTAGGTCTGGAACGGTCAAATAGGACCGATTGTGCCCATTGGGAGGAACCTAAAAGCGGCACTTTCGGGCTAGGGCTGAGAGCCGAGAGCCGCACCACTAGAAGTGTTTGAGATTCGGTCCAAGATGGCGGTCCGGCCATCTGACCGTAGGTCTCCAAACGATCTCGAGGTCGGAAAGAACCGACTCTCCCACTTCTTCGGGAAGAGTCCGGGAAGAGGGCATCAAGCACAAGGCCTATTTGGTGGAGCATCATGAATCCGGTGCTTGATCCAGACGACAGCCCATTGACTGCTTGGCTGCATCGCCTGCCCCTCTTGTTCCTGGTCGGTGGGGCTGTCGTCGCATGGACGGCCTATGGCATTTATGCACACATGGGCACTCGATTCAGTCTTGATCTCCGAGTGTACCGAGCGGCGGCCAGCTCCCTCATCGCAGGTCGCAATCCGTACCATCAGTACTTCACGGGCTACCACCTTCCGTTCACGTATCCACCAGCAGCGCTCTTCGCTTTCAGTCCGTTCACCTTGGGCTCGGTCCACATCATCGAGACCCTTTGGTGGCTGATCAACGCAATGGCGGTGACGGCGATTCTCTACCTCGGCATCTCTTCGTCACTGCACCTTTCAAGAACAAAATCACTGTGGATCGCCATTCTCTTTGCGCCACTGCTCAGCCTGGCCTTCGAGCCGTTGCGAACCAATACGAGTTACGGCCAGATCAACGTCCTGCTCTTGCTCTTGGTCGTTGTTGACCTGACTCGGATGCCAAAGAGGTACAACGGCGTCTTGGTAGGTATAGCGGGAGCCATCAAACTGACCCCTCTCGTCTACTTGCTCTATTTCGCTGTCAAGGGGGAACGGCGTTCGCTTTGCCGATCCCTCTTGGTCATCGTGGGAATCGGAGCGATGCTATTTCTGGCGGTCCCTCTAGAGTCACGAACGTACTGGATCCATCAGATCTTCGACCCTGCCCGCACGGGCCCCATTGGGGGGAGGCGTGATCAGTCCTGGTACGGGCTGTTGCACCGATGGCCGTTCTCTCCCCACTGGGCGGTGCTGCCTTGGGCGATTCTCGCCCTGGTTACGCTCGGAGCTACTTGGTCGCTCGTGCGGCGGCTCGTATCGAGAAACCGAACCATCGACGCCGTGGTGGCCCTCGGAATGTGCTCCGAGTTGATCAGTCCCGTCTCGTGGTCGCACCACTGGGTGTGGATCATCCTCATTCCAATCCTGCTGGTGCGGGGATTCAGCGCTCAGCCGCTGGTGGCGGCCACCATGGTTCTGCTCTGCCTCGTTGGAACTATCGGTCCCTATGCGTGGAATCTCCAGGGGTGGTCCGAACGTGGATTGAGCAACACATTGGTCCTCACTGGTGCACTGGCGTTCTTCACGTGGGTGATATCTGAGCTGCGACGTCCGTCAGCAGCATCGAGCATCTCGACACATCAGAGCGTTGCCGCTGGCTCCCCATAAATCTCGATCTCTATCCGGCACTGGATGTAATTGAGGGAACGACGAACGCCGGACTTGGGCGTGGCTGACTAACACTCTCGGGGAATCGGGGCGAGCACCCATCTCAACCGGATGTGAGACTTCGTCGTATGTCTGATCTATGGCGAGAGGCGAGCCAGGCGTCCGAGAGGTTTGCGGCCCAAGCTCTTGATTACCACCGTTACCGACCTCGTTACCCACAGGGCCTATTCGATGACATTGTTCGGTTAGCCAACCTCTCCGCCGGAGACAAGGCGATCGAGATTGGAGCCGGAACGGGAATTGCAACGCAACCGCTCGTTGAATGTGACCTTGACGTGACGGCCATCGAGCCTGCAGTCGCCCTGGCTGCTGTCGCAGAATCCAATCTGAGGGGGCGGGCTCGGTTCGTCGTGGGTCGATTTGAGGACTTCTCACCTGACTCTTCCGTCAGGCTGCTGGCGGCGTTCAACGCATGGCACTGGGTCGACCCAGGGAGCGCTGGTGACCTTGCTGCTCGACTATTAGAACCGGGCGGTTCGCTTGCCCTTATTTGGACAGTCGTCGTCTCATGGGGTGAGGAGCCTTTCGAAGAGCGATTAACTAGGACATTTGGATCCCCTCGGGACAAACGATTCGAACATGATGTTGAAGGTTCAATGCAGCCGATTCGAGATGATGCTCGGTTCGGTGAGTTTCAAGCCCATCACCATCGCTTCGAGCGCAGACTCGATGCCGAAGCGTTCGTCGCTGTCACCAAAACGTACGGGGGTGATCGAACGACTGAGCAATACGAAGCGATTGAGAGGATTATCAATGACGACTTTGGCGGTTCCGTCATAAAAGTGGAGGATGCAGTTCTCTACATCGCAGCTCGGTTGTAGCTAGCGGTCCGTTGCCACCCGCCATCGACCCCGGATCGGGGAGCGTCCTTCGTTCTGACGTCGGAGCATGGAGAGCCGTTAATCGGCGCCCCGGCGTCCAGCTTCGACCCGTGAGGAGAAAGCCGAGACCATCGCACACCTCGAAGCATTTGGGAACCTCGTTGCGTGTAGATTGGCGATGGATCCGGGCCGTCTTCGACCTGTCGGAGATCGCTCACGGCACGGATCCGTAATCATCGAACCTTGATGACATCCGTTACTCCCCTTGTCGTAGTGACTCTTACTCGGCGAAGTATGTGATTACTCCCTGCGCCCGTGTAATCGCACTTTGGAACGGTGGTAGGGGCCGTCTGGTCACCCGATTGCCCTTCGACGCCCATCGACGGTTCACGGGCATAGGGTCAGGGGTCGCAAACGAACCCGCAAGGAGGAAGGATGGCTGATCATCGGCTGGTGGCGGTCATCTTGGAGGTTTCGGATCTCGATAGTTCGGTGGCTCTTTACCGAGACGCATTCGGCCTAGACCTCCATCCAGGTGACAACGCTGTTGATGACCGGTGGACAGGCGGGAGCCATGCCGAGATTTCCTGGACCGATGGCGCTTACCTTCACTTCTCCCTCTATCCCGCCAAGGAACAGCCGACTTCCGGTGTACAGATCAGCCTGTCCGTCGACAACATCGAAGCTGCTCATGCAGCGGCAGTCTGTGCTGGCGCTCGTGTCCTTCACGAACCTCGAAACGAACCCTGGGGTCGTAGCGGACGCTATGCAGACTTCGACGGAAACGTCATTGAGTTGACCCAGCACGCATAGTTGACGACCCGGCACCGCTGCCCACTTCGCCGGGATTGGGCGTGGCCGAGTGGCGTGCGCCCAATGCCCATTGGGCGGGGATTACAGGAGTGCCAAGTTCGACTCGAACATCATCGGGATTGGTCGTCTTGAAAGTGCGTCGCACGTCTTCGAGCCGTTCTGGAAGAACCTGCACGATTACGCAGTTTCTCTTGACGTCGGCGGCCGTGGCCGTCTGCCACCTCGGGAACAACGGCACCGCTCGCACACTGCTCAAGACGTGGCCGCTCACATCTTGAGCCTCGAGGGTGTCCCAGTACCGCCGAGTAGCTGACCGCTCTGGGGTGCCCCCTTCCGCCGGTTAGGTGTGCGTGCATCCTCGGTGCACCGGGGCGTCAGCGGTCATCCCCCCAACAAGCAGAACTCAATTCCCTCTGGGTCTGCCATCACACAAATGATCCATTCGCCGTAGGTGTGCTCGTCCAGCGTTCGCCCGCCAAGACCCTGGACGAGGGCGACGGCTGAAGGGAAGGTCGCTGACCCAGAGATCGAGATGAAGCCGAGACTTACCGACCTTCGATTCGCCGACAGGTTGGATGTTGATCACTGGCCCGCCGGCAATGGAGGGACCTATTTGGAACCATCCCGGCTGCGATTGCGGGCGCGCGGGCAGGTCAAGGACAGTGCTCCAGAAGGTCGCAGCTCGCTGCGTGTCGCAGTAGTCGAGTGTCACTTCCGCCCACGTGATCAATGGCCGGTCCATTGGACCTCCTCGAATCGGTAGCAATCCAGCATAAGTGAGGTGGTTTCACAGCGAACGTCCCATTTGCCAATCCGAAGGGTAGCCAGGGTGCCCCAGTCCGCCGGGAAGAGGCGAATGCCAGTCAGGCCTGATCGGATCCGCTCCAGAACGGGCTTGGTGGCATGATTTGTCGCGATGAGCCTCGAGCCACCCGAGCGAACCCGCGAGTACCGCAATCACCACCTCGACAGCACACGTTGGGACCAGTTCGTACCGCGTGATGACGACATCTTCGTTACGACCGCATACAAGGCTGGCACGACATGGACGCAGCGCATCCTGGCTGCTCTGATCCTTGGACCAAAACCGCTGCCCGCCAGATTGAGCGAAATATCCCCGTGGATCGATGCTCGGTTCATGGGACCTCTTCAACCGATTCTCGATCGTCTAGATGCACAGCGCCATCGCCGGTTCATAAAGAGCCATCTGGCTGTGGACGGACTTCGGTTTTTCCCACAGGCCAAGTACATCGTCGTCGGCCGAGACACCCGTGACGTCTTCATGTCCTTGTTCAACCACTATTCGTCCTATACGGACATGATGTTCGAACTGTTCAACGACTCTGATCGGCCTGGCCCGGAATTTCCGCGTTGCCCGGCGACGCCGGGCGAATTGTGGCCAGTGTGGGCAAAAGCTGGATGGTTCGGATGGGAATCTGATGGCTGGCCATTCTGGTCACATCACCACCACCTCTCGACTTGGTGGGCTATACGAGAGCGTCCTAACGTGTTGTTCGTCCACTATGGTGATCTCAAAGCCGACCCTCAAACCGAGATGCGTCGGATTGCTGAGTTCTGCGCCATCGATGTCAGCGAGGACTCCTGGCCTGCTCTACTCGCGACGGTCGGACTCGACGCCATGCGCGACGAAGCACGCCACTTCGATGACCGCATGGCCATGGTCTGGAAGGGCGGCTCAGACAGCTTCTTCTACAAGGGCGACAGCGGTCGATGGCGCGGGGTGTTGACGCCCGACGATCTTGCTCTCTATGAGACCTCCGCGTCGGATCTCGATCCGGCGCTTCGACTGTGGCTCGAAGGCGGGCGCCATGCAGCCGGGATCAGAATGTAAGGACGGATCGCGGGTGCCCCATATCGCCGGATCGGTACGCCACGTTCGGGAGCCGACAGAATGGACAACATGGAATGGATCCCGCCGAAGCCGCGACTGCAAGGTGGTGGTGTAGCTATCCGTCCGTTCCAGGCGAGCGACGCTGCCGCAGTCGCCTCAGCATGTCGGGACCCGGACATCCTCCGTTTCACCTTCATGAAGGATGGCCTCACTGAGGGAGAGGCTGGCGAGTGGATTGACATCGGCAACGAGCGGTGGCCAATGGGCCATCCTCGTTTCGCCGTCGTCGATGCACACGATGATCATCTCCTGGGGCAGGTGGGACTGAACTTCAATCCTCGACACGTGAGCGCCGAGGCGCACTACTGGGTTGTGCTCTCAGAGCGTGGCCGAGGCGTTGCTTCTCGAGCACTCAGCCTCCTCATTGACTGGGGGTTCTCCAAAGGCATTGAGCGCGTCTTCTTGGTAGTCCACCCCGAGAACAAAGCATCGAACCGGCTGGCGGCAAGGCTGGGGTTCACGCGAGAAGGGGTATTGCGGTCCTATGAACCGATCAAGGGTGACCGTCCAGACCTCGTCTCGTGGTCGCTTCTTCCTAGTGACCCTCGCCCTTGGAGATAGGCCGAACCAGCGCCTCCCACAGAGCGGAATGTGCCGACATCGAGCACACTCCACTGGTGGTTAGGGGTATCACAGAACGCCGGTTCGGGGACTCGGCCAGGTCACCCCTCGGACGCGGAACGAGAGGGCCGAAGCCCTGCCGAAATGAAGTGTCCCCCAGTCCGGCGAACGGAGGCAGGCCAGCGGCTCGCACTGCGCCGTGCTGATTGTTTCGTTCACTACTACTGAAGGAGTCTCAAGGAAAGAGCCCGTCGCTGCGTGACGAATCCGAAACTTGACGACTGATGGAGCGCCTCTCGGATACTGTATCCGTGAGGCCGCGGGGAGGAAGAGCCATGCGGAGGTGGTTGAGTGTCTCGATTGTGCTCGCCGCTCTCGCGGTCACGGGGGTCATGGCGCCCAGCGGCGCCGGCGGCGCGACGTCGGGCGATATTTCGTGGCGAGTCAAAGGCGGTATAGCTCCCCGTTTAGCTACCGCCATGCGGATTGCAAATAGGGGCAAGCCCAGAAAGTGCCAACGACCTGCGTCTCACTGGTGGGCCGTACAGGACTCGAACCTGTGACCCCTTGCGCGTCATGCAAGTGCGCTACCAACTGCGCCAACGGCCCGTCGACAACGACCCTACCACCAGGCCAATTGGGCCCAGCTCGGAGACACGACGATACGGTTGCCTGATCGCTCGGGGATCACCGGGCGCTCCGGGCCCCGAGTCCCTACAATTGGCGGAGTGACAACCACCAGCACCAGTCCCGTCGCCGACATGGCCGAGCACCTTAGGCGGATCGCCGAGGACGGGTACACCATTCTGCCCGACGCCATCGAGCCGGACCTGGTCGATGAAATCGATGAAGCTCTCCTCAAATTGGAGCGGGACCTGGCCATCGCGCCGGCGGAGAATCTCTTTGAGGGGCTCCACACCATGCGGGTCTACAACCTGCTCATCCACGGCAAGACCTTCGAGAAGATTCCGGTGCATCCCAATGTGTTGCCGGTCGTCGAAGGAGTCCTGGATCCGGGGGCGCTGATCTCGTCGCTTTCGTCCATTGCCATCGGGCCCGATGAGCAGGCCCAGCCCATCCACGCCGATGATCAACTCATTCCGCTGACCCGACCGCACCTCCCCATCATCTGCAACACCATGTGGGCCATCACCGACTTCACCGAGGAGAACGGGGCCACCCGCCTCATACCTGGAAGCCATCTGCGTGACGACGCGCCGAACCCACTGGAGCCCTACGAGACCATCGCCGCCGAGATGCCCAAGGGCAGCGTCCTCGTGTGGGTGGGAAGTCTTTGGCACGGCGGCGGGGCGAACCGAACCGACACCCGGCGGGTGGGGATCGCCATGAACTACTGCGCCGGTTACATACGTCAGCAGGAGAACCAGCAGTTGGGCATTCCGCCGAACTGGTGAAGGAGTTCCCCCGGCGGCTCCAGGAGTTGATCGGGTACTCCGTCTACAACGGGCTCATCGGTCATATCGACAAACAGCATCCGGCCAAGTACGTGCTGACCGAAAACGAAGGTGTCGAGATGGTCTGGGATCTCCTCCAGGCCTGACGTCTAGCTCCAGGCCCACTACCCCTCGGCGGCCACCGGCCACTGGTAGTCGCGAGGATCGATCGGGGTCATGCCCTTGCCGACACGCCATTTGTCGTATCCCTCAGCCCAATCCCAGTGCCATCCGATCTGCGACTGGTGGAGGGCGCTCAACTCGGCATCGCGCAGTTCCCCGTAACAGGCGCCGAGGGCCAAGAGCACGCCAACGGACGCAACGGCGTCGGCCGACGCATCATGGGCGTTCTCAATGGTCACGCCATACTGGGCACACAGGGCGGCCAGCGTGCGGCTGCCTCTGCGATATTGATCGACGTGACGGTCGAGCACCACCGCGTCGAGCACCGGGCCGGACCAGCCCCGTGCCACCAGGCCGGCTTCAGACAAGAGGCTCGACTGCCTGTCCAGCATGGTCAGGTCGTAGTCGAGCTTCATCCCGACAATCGGTACGCCCCGTTGGCTGGCCGCGACCACCACGTCGGTGATCATGTCGATCGCTCCCTTCAACGGCATGCCTTCGGCTCGGGCCCGCTCGCTGGAGATCCCGTGCACCGCAGAGGCCCCGGCAGGGATCTCCCGACCGGGGTCGATCAAACCCGAGGAGGTGGACACTACGTCCCCGGCCACGACGGTGACCAGGGCGTAGGAGACGGGAACGTCAGTGAAGCGGTCGACCCCGGTCGTCTCGAAATCGAACCCCAACATCTCGCCGGTCAACCAATTCGCCATACGGCGAGCATGCCACGAAGGTGTGACACCGCACATCGAGATCTGGGACGGCGGCCGGTCGGCTCGACCAAACCGCCCGGACCTCGCCTCAGCACGCCCCTCCGGGCATGACATGGGACAGCAAAACCAACAAGACCGCCGACCCACCGACGCGGGGCGCCAGGTTGAGGGTCAACCGGAGCGGGTATTGATTCCCAATGCCGGGGAACGGACCCTGGTCGTCAGGAGCCGGGTGGGCCTCTACTGCCCGGTTTCTGGCGCGCCAAAGGGGGAAATTCGCGGGCGGTAGCGGGGACCAGCCAGCCGCGAGCGGTCCTCTCTGCGTCGAGCGACTGGAGTTGACCCCACCCCTTAGTCCCGATCTGAGCGGATGCGAAGCTCGCGCTCCAATGTCAGAGCGTTTGAATGAAGCACACAGACATCGCGGCCCTCGTGGTCGACCGTCCAGCCGTGCGCCGTCCGCAAGAGGTCAACCCCTTCGGAGAATGCACCAACCAAGAGGGGCGGTCTCACCGGACCGTGGGCAATGGCCATCAGACAGTCGGGGACGTCACATGAGATCTCGAAGAAGGACACGCTCATGAGGGGCTACCCTCCACAACCCATCGACGTTCTTAGGCCGAGCGTGAACCCCGTCGTCGAGCTCGAGGCCAAGGATGGACAGCAACGACAATCTTACCCCAACGTCCGGACGATTTTTACGCCCCGGCGAACCGACGAGACATGTCACTCGCCAGTCGGCGTCGTCACCAGCAGGCAACGGGTCGTGAGCGAACACCAGATCCTTGCGTTCGACCACGGACCAAGCATGCTCCCCGGAGCCGGCGCCCGGATTCGAACCGGGGTACGTGGCTTTGCAGGTACAAAAGCGGGGTTCGATCAGTCGACCCAACCGGGACGAAAGGTGGTCACGAGCCGATGAGCTATCTCACCCAATGGTCGTTCGATCCCCTCGTGATTGTCGTCACGATCGTCGTCGCCTCGAACGAGGTGGATGGCTCGCCGAGATTGGTTTACGAGGAAAGAACGACGGCGAGTGGGGCAAAAACGGCCACCGTGCACAGGAGTCCCGCCGCGATCGCCGTCTTTTTGGAAGTGCGTTCTGATGCAATGAGCCGTTGTACCCGTCCGTTCACGCCGTGTGAGGCAAGCGCGAAGGCACAACTGGGAGGAACAGCGGAGGTGGACAGGGCTACGAGTGCGGACGCCAAGGCGGAGGGGGGGTGTCGTCGGGCCGCATGATCGTCGGCCGCCATCTCGAGAAGACCCGCGACCGCACGAGGCGCCAGGCGAGCGTAAGGGATCCATCGGAAGGGCTCGGTCAGACTCGTCATGGGCAGCATCACCAGCCCATGGCGCTCGTGCGCATGTCCACGCTCGTGCTCGATGACGGCGGCCAGCTGCGCCTGGTCCAGCAGTCGCCGCGTGCCCGAACTGATGACGATGCGCGGTCGGATACCGGGCAGGCAGTAGGCGATCGGGGAAGGGTGATCGAGCGTCAGTGTCCCAGCGCGGACCGGGGAGGGAGCGGCGAGAAGATTGAGCAGGCGACGGTGGCGTGCTCGGGCAAGGACCGTGCGCACGATGACGACACCGACCACGCTGAGGAGCACGACACCGACGTCGGCCGACAACGTCAGACCGAGTGCGTCGGGCAGGCCGAGTCCTTGGAGGGGATGTCCACCGACAATCCCCTCCCCGAGTTCACCCACGCCACCCAAGAAGCCGGCGTGAAAGCGCTCGGTGGCGACGCACAGGCCGGCCCCGATGGTCGCCAGCGTGGCGCTCATGCCAATGCAATGCCAGAGCGCAACCGCGGCACGGGGACACCGGGTGACCCAGCTTGCGCGTGCCACCCACGTACTGAGAGGACACACCAGCAGCACGACGAGTGCACTCAGGATCCCAGCGTCCAGGTAGAGGCTCATGGCTTCGTCAGGCCCTGATCCTCGGGCAGGCCTTGGAGCGCCTGGCGTAAGACGACGGCCTCTTCGGGGCTCACCACCTCGGCGAACCGCACGAGAACCGCCTGTCGATCCTGGGCGCTCCCGAGCGCCTCGACCATCAGCTCGGCCATGTAGGTCTCCCGGCTGGCGGTGGCCGCGAAACGGTGAGCCTTACCCTCCCTGGTCCGCTCCACCAGGTTCTTGCGGCGCAGACGCTCGAGGATGGTGAGCACCGTGGTGTAGGCGCGGTCGGGCAGCTCGTCGGCAACCTGGCGACCCGTCAGCGGCGTTCCCATGGCGGCCCAGAGAACGTCCATCACCCTGCGTTCCAGTTCACCGAGCCCGGTCATGACCCTCTCTTCCACGCTCCGTCGGTGCCGCCAGCAGTGCGCCACTGCTGACTGGGATTCTACACAGCGTAGTAGTACCGTCCATGCCGTGATCGCCGTCCTCTACGACGCACCGCTCCCTGCGCTGCGGGGGTCCGAGTTCACCTCCACGCAGTTCGACTTCGTCCCGGTGGCCATGATCCTGGTCGCCTTGGTCCTGTACCTGTGGGGCGTACGGCGCAACAACGGCCTGCATCCCCGCCATCCCTGGCCGCCCGGCAAGACGGTGGCCTTCCTCGGCGCTCTGTTCACGACGGGCGTGGCGATCGTCAGCTTCGTCGGGGTCTACGACGGGGAGCTCTTCTGGGATCACATGGTCCAGCACCTGCTGCTGATCATGGTGGCCGCCCCGCTCTATGCCATCGCATCTCCCTTGGACCTGGCCTGGCGTTCCACTACCGGCACCGCCCACATCGCGGTGACCGAGGTGCTCCGCTCGAAGGTGGCCAAGTTCCTCGGACATCCGGTTGTTGCCTTCGTGATGTACGCCGTGCTGATCCCGATCACGCACTTGACCGTTTGGTACAACTACACGCTCACGCACGAGAGCGTGCACAACGCCGAGCACCTGGCCTTCTTGGTCGTCGGCTACCTGTTCTGGCGCCAGATCTTCGGCTCGGACCCCAACTGCCACCGCCTGCACCCGGCCCTGCAGTTCTTCTACCTGTTCCTGGCCATTCCGATCGACACCTTCACGGGGCTGTCGCTGGCCGGGGCGAGCCACGAGATGTTTCCGGCCTACTTCGCCACCCACCGGACCTGGGGGCCCGGCTACCTGGTCGACCTCCACATCGGCGGCGACATCATGTGGGTCGTCGGCGACACGCTGATGCTCTGGCCCATGGTCCCAGTGGCCCTGCGCTGGATGCACATGGATGAGCGCAAGGCGATGCGCATCGACCGCGAGCTCGGCGCCTCGGGAACGCTCCAGCTCGTGGGGGACGGTGAGACGACGCCGTGACGTGCGGTGTGCGGCCAAGAGCGTCTGCCACCAGCCAGGTCATCCCGAGGTCACTGGCGCTGTTGGTCGCACTGATCTGCGTCTCGCCGGTGTTGGTGGCGTGCGGCAACTCGGGTGGGGATCCGCCGCCCCCTCCCGCCAGCCAGGGCATCGTTCAGAACCGGGCTATTCCCGACATCCCACTGATCTCGTCGGCGGGCACCGCGACGTCGCTCGCCGCTTTTCGTGGCAAGTACATCGTCATGGCGCCATTCCTGAGCCTGTGTCAGGACGAGTGTCCGCTCATCACCGGCGCATTCATCGCCCTTCAGCGCGACGTCGATGCCGCCGGGCTCGGCAAGAAGGTGGTCTTCATGGAAATCACGATCGACCCCGGCCGCGACACGCCCGCTCGCCTCTCCGCTTACTCGCAGGAGTTTGGCGCGGATTGGCCTCTGCTGACCGGAACGCAGGCCAACCTGAACGCGCTGTGGAGGTACCTCGGGGTCTCGGTGCAGATCGTGCCTGAAGCGCAACCTCCCAAGATCGATTGGTACACAGGCAAGCCCCTTACCTATGACGTCGATCACACCGACGGCTACTTCCTCATCGATCGCTCTGGCCATGAGCGCTTCAGCGATTCGAGTCCGCCCGATCTGCACGGGCACCTGGGCAAGGAGCTGACCAGCCTGCTCAACGACGGCGGTCTGCAGAACCTCGACCACCAGGCCAATCCCAACTGGACCCTCTCTGATGCACTGAGTTCCGTCAGCTGGTTGATGGGACAGAACATCGCGGGCGGAGCGAACACCTCATGACGCCCGCCCGCTGGCGCGGTACATCTCAAGGCGGAGCCGCGCCGTACGGCCTTGCAAGACATGACCGACCCGGACCTATCCAAAGGGGGATCACGACCGATGTTTGACGTCACCGAAGCTCCGGGGGTGCGCCGACGCCGAGACTTCCGCCTCGTGCGGACACAGCGGGTCCTCCAGATCATCTTGGGACTGTTCTGGCTCCTCGACGCCGGCCTGCAGTTCCAGCCGTTCATGTTCGGCAGCGGCTTCACCACGACCTACCTGTTGAACAACGCCCACAATCAGCCCGACGTCATCCGGTGGATCATCACGAATGTCGGCAATTTCGTGGGGCCCCATGTCGCCGTCTGGAACACCTTCTTTGCGCTCATCCAGGTGGCCATCGGACTGGGACTGCTGTTCCGTCGAACCGTGCGACCCGCGCTTGCGCTGTCGTTTTTCTGGGCCTTCGGCGTGTGGTTCTTCGGGGAAGGCCTCGGTCTGCTCTTCACCGGATCGGCCTCCGCCCTCACCGGGGCCCCGGGATCGGTGTTCCTCTACGGAGTGATCGGCCTGATGGCCTGGCCTCGGACGGCTCCCGCCGAGGAAGACGAGGAGACGGACCCGAGCGTCGGCACGGCGTCCTCGGCCGCGGGACGGGGCATCGGCGGAGCGATGACGCCCCTGCTGGTCTGGTGCGGTTACTGGTCGCTGGCGGCGATTCTGTTTCTGCTGCCGAACAATCGGACCCCGACGTCGGTGTCGAGTGCGATCACGGGCATGTCACCGGGAGAGCCGAGCGCCTACTCCCACTTTCTCGACAGCTTTGGCAACCATGTCGGCAGTGGCGGCGTGTGGACCACGTGGGTGCTGGCCATCGGCTCCCTGGTCATCGGATTCGGGCCCCTCGTGTTCCGTCGACCGACTCCGTTCCTCGCCGCTGGTGGCCTCTTGGCGACGTTCTTCTGGGTGAGCGGCCAGGGCCTTGGCGGCATCTTCACGGGCTCGGGAACCGACCCGAACTCCGGCCCCCTCATCGTGCTCCTGGCGCTGGCCATGGTGCCGGCCTCGCTCCCGGATCCGGGGTCTTGGCTCTCCCCGTTCTCGGCCGCGCTCTTTCGATACCCGGTGGTGGTGGTGGGAGGCGTGGTGACGCTGGCGGCCGGGCTCTTCCTCAGTGCCGCCTACCCTGTCGCCGCCCAGGAGTCGACCAGCACGGCCATGGCCGGCATGTCCGGCATGTCCGCAACGGCGTCGGGTTCTGGCGGGGGAACTGCGTCAACGGCCACCTGTACGAGTGGGAACAACGGCTCGACGAGGTCGGGCCTGGACGTGACGAACACCCCCAACATGTCGATGGGTGGACCCGGCGTGATCATGAACATGAACGGCGCCGACGCCAGCGCTGCGGCCGGCCTGAACACCACCAAGGCGAACTGGCACTACACCGGTCCAGCGCTCCCGACAGCAGAAGCCCAGGAGCTGTTGGCCCAAGGCGCCAACGGGCCCACCGACATCCACATGGCTGCGACCGGATGTGCACCCGAGCCCACCTTCTCCCAGGAGATCAGCGCCACCCAGTACGTGCAGAACACGACCGAGGCCGCGGCGCGCTACGCAAACCCCTCCGAGGCGATGGCGGCGGGGTACGTCCCGGTGTCACCCACGAACTACCCCGTCGTGTACTACGTGAACCCGACCATCGTGGCCGCCAACGCCGCCGCCAAGCGGACGCTCGATCCCAACTCGATCGACGGACTCGTCTATGCCCTGACGCCGGCGGGGTCCCAGGAGCTCGCCGCCGCGATGTACGTGCTGCCGACCACGCTCACGACACCACCGATGCCCTACGGCTCCCTCGTCCAGTGGCATCAGCGCACCGATGTGTGCAGCCCGTCCACGTCAGCGAGTGGCGCCTTTCAAATCACGGGCTCAGTCCCGTGTGCCCAAGGCACAGTGCAGAACCCCACGCCGTATGTGACGATGGTTTGGCAGATCCCCGTGGCCGGGGGGCCCTTGGCCATTCAACCGCCCGACATCCAAATCGTGGAAGCCTCGGTGATGGCCTCCGGTAATTCCTGATGGTTTCCGAGCCCATATCGGCTCCAAGGGCCAAAGTGCGTCTGGTTATTTGGCGTGTGCCCGACAGGAGCAAATCAGCGGTCGAGCAAAGCAAGGCCATCGCTGACTAACTCGACGACGCGATCAGCGCGGCGCATAGTGCACCGGCGTCTCCTCCCGTGCGTCGCGGTCCGTAGTGAGCTGTGGCATCACGGTGGCATGGGGCATGGCCGCGAAAATCGCTGACACGGCCGACACCCCGCCTACCTGCCCGAACCCTTGGAGGCGGCGCCCGGATTCGAACCGGGGTACGGGGCTTTGCAGGCCCCTGCCTAAGTTGCGTTTGTACCTGGTCAGAGGGGTGATTGAGGTCCGGAGATTGGGCCGATGACGCGAAAATGACGCGTTCCGCGCTTACGCCACGCCCAACTTGCGCCGCTCGCGCTCCGTTGTCCCGGCCCACACGCCGCTCGTGCCGTCGATGGACCGGGCGTAGGCAAGGCACTGTGGTCGGACCTCGCAGGTCGCGCAGATGGCCCGCGCCGTGGCCGCTGTACTCGCACCACGCGGCGAAAAGAACGTTTCAATCGGCATCCCGGCACAGGCCGCCGAGTGCATCCACGCCGGCCGGTGGATCACCTCCTGCAGTAATGGAAGCTGCTCCCCAGAGCCGGGGGCCATCAGCCAGGCAAGGACAGCTGTAGCCGGATCGGCGGGCACGGTCCCGAATGATACGACGCCGCTGTCCACATGCGACCGACCCAGCGCCGCAGGATTGACAGTGACTACGCGTCAGGTGCCAGGATCCACAAAGTTAGGCCAGATGAGGTGTGCGGCGCCCTCGATGACAATGACGATATCGACGAGTATCAAGATCCCCACGATGTACCCAATGATCCTAAATAGGCGCTCTCGATTTGGGAAATGTCGCGCCACTAATAACACCGCGACCAACATGGCAAAGCCTAGGGCGACTGCGATGACGACCATGCCCGCTAACTCCCATCGACCAGTCACGGTCCAAAGACCAAAGTACGTCATCTAAGGGTCTCAGCACCCAGCACCGCGCCCCCCTTCTCCGATGTCTGAACCTACACCCAGGATTGCCCCGTGCCCCTGAAACCTCGCGGCGCGACCATCAGACCGTGGACACCTACCGGATCTACGACGGCAGTCGCTCTGTGACGCCCGGCTGGTCCATATGCTCGCCACCATGTGTGGACGCTTCGCCCTCTATACCGAGCCGGTCAAGGTCGCCCGGTTCCTCCAGGCCACGCCGGAGGGCGTCAAGGACGACTGGCAGCCAAGCTGGAACATCCCGCCGACGGAACGCATCGTGGGGGCCCGCGAACGGGTGGACGACAACGGGGAGATCACCCGGAGCCTCGAGCTCTACCGGTGGGGACTGGTGCCCTTCTGGGCCAAGGACCCCTCTGTGGGCAACCGGGCCTTCAACGCCCGGGCCGAGACGGTGGCCACCAAGCCCATGTTCCGCCATGCCTTCACCACAGGGAAGCGCATCCTCATTCCAGCGGACGCCTTCTACGAGTGGACGAAAACGGGAGGCCCAAAGGTGCCCAACGCCTTCCGACGCACCGATGGTGATCCCATCGTCTTCGCCGGCCTCTGCGAGTACTGGAAAGCGCCCGACGACCAATGGTTAGCGTCGGCCACCATCATCACGACCTCAGACAACCCCGACATGCATGAGATCCACAACCGGATGCCGGTGATCTTGGAGAAGAGCACCTGGGAGGAGTGGGTGAACCCCGGGACAGAGGACCTTGACGAACTGCAGGGTCTGCTCAAGCCCGCGAAGAAGGGCACGCTGGAGCACTACCCGGTCAGTAAGGACGTGGGGAAGGTCACTAACAACGGTGAGTACTTGCTGGAGCCGGACAATGAATAGGGCGCGATCTCACCGCGGCTTCCTCTCCGCATAGACGTTGAGTCCCCCCGTATTTGGATCGGACTTGCAGACACTTCGGTCAAAGCTGTCTTCTTTTCCGTCCTTCATGATTGGGACATCCAAGTACCAAGCCCGTTCCGTGTTCCTGGTCTCGTATTTCCATCCCACGCATTTCGAGAAGTAGCTGCTCCCGACATTGTATTGGCCGAACCAGATGTCGAATGTTGACGTGCCGAAGCCACTACTCCCTTGGTCGATCGTCACAGTCCAGGATTGATGTGACGCCTCGCGAGTACAGCTGCCGTTGCGACTCACGTCCATCCCGACATCCTTTGTCACGGTACGGCCAAGGTCGAGGTGATACGACTCGTTCGTGACCTTTCCAACGCAATTCGCATCCCCATTTGGTCGGATGCTGACAGTGGCAGTCCCACCAAACTTTTTGGGCTCGATGCGAAGCGGTGTCGTGATCCAGGCATAGTCACCCAGTGAGGACTTCGTCGTGCCGGTCGAACCACTCGTCGCGCTAGCGGCCGGTGCAGCTATCGCGGCCATCGGTGCGCCCAAGAGCATGGCAAGGGCTCCCAGGGTTACTGCTGCTCTTCGCCACCTGGTACGCATGGATCTGGAGCTCCTCCGGTTGGTCGTTCGTGGTGCTTCATCGACAGTAGATATTGGAGGTAGCCGTCAGAGTCATTCTCGGGTGCAATCGGGTTGCGGCAGGGACTGCGAACACGCCCTAGCTACCCTCGATCATGGGCCACTACGCCGACGTTGTCTTTGCCCCGTGAGGGCGAGCGCTGGCGGGTGGTCATGCCGACCGGGGCGAAGATGAGGCGTGCCACCATGTGCTTTGAGCCCGTGGCGTGGGTCGGACGGTGGAAGTTCTTGAAGGGCTGGATGAAGGTATGGTCGTGCGACCGGGACGCCGACGAGTTGGTGGGAGCTAGGCGTTTGAGGACAGTTCGGACCGGATGAGGTTCTCAAGCTCTTCCGTCTGTGCCCGGAGCTCGACACGGTGCGAATCCATGTCGCGCCAGATCGCTGCCCATTGAGCCGCTGGGTAATCTCTCGGACGCCCCCCCTCCGGTTCACCCGAGATTCGTCCAGCTGCCCTACGCCGATATTGAACATCAGCACTTTGGATTGCCAAGGCGGCAGACGGCGGCGGATTGATTCGGCCGCCAGTGTCTCAACCCTCGCCCCGATCCGGCTCTGCTCCGCAGGACTCAAGCTCGATGGAATGACACGGTTGGACAATCGAACCCGAGCCCTAGTCGCTTCCACAGAAGCCATCACCGAGTGGAGGAGATACATGAGGTCCGTGTACATCTCAGTGAGACGCTCTTGCCCTTCACTCCTGGCCTGAGCGGCGATTGAGCGATTGGTCACCTTGTAAGTGCCAAATGTGGCGAGGCCGGCGGCGAGGACCGCGCTTCCGCCGCCTACCAGGCCTGCCAGAAGTGTCGCCTCGGCACCTGTCACCTACAGCCCAAGGTCCTTCAGTTCGCGCCTATTGATCCCGTTAGTGGTCCGGTAGACCTTCCCGCAGACGACCCGCTTGCCGTAGGACGTTGGGCTTCCTCGGGCCGCCTGGACGTTGCCGAGGTCTCGAGCCGCCCGGTAGAGGTGGCTTCGGAGGGACTTACGACGGGCCATCACCCATTCTTCTCGATATTCAGACCACTTGCCTTGGCCCACTTCTTAACGGCCGCTTCCACATTCGAACGCCACCCTGCGACGGTGACGACGAAGCCTGCCCCACTCCGACACCCGCTGACGATGCCTCAGTTATCAGCCCCGCCCACCGGATAGATGCGACCAGTCCCACCAGGTGTCGGAAGCGGAAACGGGGTAGCTTTTGCAGGGACTGCTGACGTGGAGGTGATTGCAATGCGACGGGGCTTCCTGGTGCTCCTGGCAACGGCTTCGCTCGGATTGGCTCTCTCCGCGTGCGACTGGCCTCAGTTCCGGTTAGGCCCGACCCACAGTGGGGACAACCAATCCGAGAACACGATCGGCGTCAGCAACGTGGGCACCGTTGTCGAGAAATGGAGAGCGCCCACGGGCGGCCTCATCGACTCGTCGCCCTCGGTCGCGAATGGCGTCGTCTACGTTGGAGGCTGGACGGGCTCGTTCGACCACAACCTCTATGCCTTCGATGCCGCTGGCAACACCGACTGTTCGGGCACTCCTAAGCTGTGTGCTCCCTTGTGGAAGGGTCCGACCTTAGGTGGTGTTGGGAGTTCTCCAGCGGTCGTCAACGGCATGGCATACGCCAGCGCCTTTGGTGCCGGCCTCAACGTCTTCGACGCCGCGGGCAACACCAACTGCACTGGAACTCCAAAGACCTGCGCACCACTGTGGACTGCCCCAAGCGGCGGTTCGATCAATCTCGACTCACCGGTCGTGTCGGGCAGCGTGGTGTATACCGGCGGAGGCCAATATGCCTTCGACGCTAACGGCGTCACCAACTGTTCCGGATCCCCAAAGGTGTGCAACCCGCTGTGGACGACCAGCCTCATCGCCTCCGCGATCACGCCAGCCGTGGCGAACGGCGTCCTCTACACGGTCGCGCGGGAATCGACTTCGAACAGTTGGAACGTTACGGCCTTCGACGCGAACGGCGTCACCAACTGCTCGGGGACGCCAACGGTCTGCAGCCCTTTGTGGACGGCCCAGATCGGGGGGACGAGTTCTCGTCACCTGCAGTGGTCAACGGGGTGGTCTATGTGGGCTCAGTGGACCAGAAGCTCTATGCCTTCGACGCTAACGGCGTCACCAACTGCTCGGGGACTCCCAAGGTCTGTACCCCTCTGTGGACGGCTCACACGCTGGGAGGCGTGCTCTCCTCTCCTGCGGTCGCCAACGGCGTTGTGTACGTCGGTTCTCAAGACGACAACCTCTACGCCTTCGACGCGGCCGGGACCACCAAGTGTTCGGGAACTCCAAAGACGTGCTCTCCACTGTGGACTGCGCCCACCACAGGCTCCGTCAACTCATCACCGGCGGTGGCTAATGGCGTCGTCTATGTGGGCTCTGATGATGACAGGCTCTATGCCTTCGATGCCAATGGCACCACCAACTGCACTGGAACTCCAAAGACCTGCTCTCCTTTGTTGTCCTTTTCTACAGGAGCCGCGGTTGTATCGTCACCAACGGTCGCGAACGGCGTGATCTACGTCGGATCAGAGGACCATAGTCTCTACGCCTTGGGCCTCCCCTGACGAGGCCTCGTGTGCCACGCGAAGAACGATTCTCACCACAACGACCGGACGCGCGAACTAATGTCGGAGGTATCCCGTGCCGCCTGTGGCGAGGTCACTTGTCGGTTCGCTCAAGATCGGGGCGTGATACGCCTTCGCGCTATAGGGTGCCCCAAGGCGAGGGCGATTGAAGGGCTGGGCTTCGGCTCGGCCCTTCGTGGCGTCCCAGTGCGGCACTTTTGGGCGTGTGGACAAGTCTGCCGATGTTAGGTGGGTCGACCGCGGTCTTTGATCGCAGCTGAACTGTCCACTGTCCGGTTGTCAGGGTTACTACCTGCCGTCGGAGCCGATCGCGAACTGGCGGCGCGATGCCGGGAGGATACGCCAGAGCCGTCCGACGAGAATCGCCAGCCCAAAGATGCACACGTAGACGAGCGGCAGCAACGTGCCGCCCACCTCGGTGGCTTTCCCGTTGACGAAGGTGAACGTCGCATCGGTGAAGACAAAGGCGACACCGTGCCAGTGGAACAGTCCAGTGGCGTGCGGATTGGCCGCGATTACACCACCCTTGAAGGCGTCGATTCGGGCATTTGAGAACCAGAACATGAGCACGAACGCCGGTAAGAGGACGCAGATTGCTGCCCACCAGGAAGGTCCCGGTCCGCCGTACTCAGCAGTGACGTACTCGGCGGCCATCGTGCGGACGTTGCCCAACCGACGCACGGCTTCCTTGGTGCCGACATCGGCGGAGGCCGCCCGCAGGTTGACTCGCAGCTCGCGGCGCTTCGCGGCCTGGGAACGCATTGGCAGAGTCTGCAAGCCGTTGTTGAGAGTCCACACAGCCCGCTCGATACGGAGCCGGTCCGTCCAGCTTAGGGTTCCACTCATTTCACACTTCCTTTGTAGGTTGAACTGGTTGGGGCGGGTAAGGGCGTGACAACACCGGAGTGACCACGCCGGCAAGCGAGAGCCAGGAGGACACGCCATCGGTGAGTGCCGCATAACCGGCCTTGGTGGGTCGGTAGTACTTCCGGGCCGGACCCGAACGCGACGAAACCAGACGGGCGCTGACTCGGGACTCGCGTTCGAGCCTTGCGAGGGCGGGATAGACCGTGCCGTCGGAGATATCGGACAATCCGAGTTGATGCAGGCTCTGAACGACCTCATACCCGTAGGACTCGCGGTCGGCGAGCAGGCGCAGCAACAACAGCGACAGGACCCCTTTGAGGAGCTGAGGATCGTGAGTCGGGGGCATGCGTTCACTCTAAGCCAGGTACTATGTATTGTCAAGTACTAAGCTAAACCGGGTTAGGGATGACTCGCTCAAACATCCGAGGCGACCTTGGGGGAGCAACGGCGTGACGAAGAGGGATACGCCCTCCGTAATCCGTATTCGCTGGCCGGTGCTCGCGTGATTGCCCCGCCGACGCCTGCCAATAAGTATCTCGCCTCATTGATATTGGACGTGCCCCAAAACGCCGGGACGAGGTGCCACCATGCGGCACACATGGGGCAGGCGATCGTGGAACCAGCCACCTGATGTTGGAGGTGTGGTCTTCGTTTTGACGCAAACCATGCGTGATCGTTACGCGTACCGCTGAGGCCCTAGCAGGCACCTGCCTGCGTCGCTCCATACGTGGCCTGAGCGACTGTGTATTGGTCACCAGCCGACGAGTCCAGTTGTTGAATCAGGTCGTTGCATGAGAAGGGAGAAGTCTTGAGGTAATCCTTAGCCGCTTGCGCGGCCTCGGCGTTCCAGTCCACCGTGAGGCTGTCAACAGCGGCAGTCGCATCGTTGACCGAATACCCACTACCAGCCGACGAGTCCAGTTGGTCAATGAGGCCCTGCTGCGAAAAGGCCGACGTGCTCAGGTACTGCTTGGCTTCCGCCACTGCGCTCTTCGAGAAGATCGAGGCCCGCGAACCTCATCCGATACCCGCCCTTGCGAAAGAAACCGGAAAGACCAAGACCTATATCCGCGACACGATCACCGACGCTCGCCGCCGACACAAGCTGCTCACCAAGCCGGGCCAGGGTAAGGCAGGCGGTGTGCTGACGCCTAAGGCGCTGAAGATCATCGCTGAAATGAAAAAGAAGGAAGGCTGACATGGCCAAAGAACCAATCCACCAGTTGCCGTCCGGACGTTGGGAGTTGCGCTACCGCGACCCGACGGTCGCCCACGTCGGATGCGCTTCGACACCAAGGGCGACGCCAAGGACCACCTGGCCGACATCCGCGTCAAGGGCCGCACCGGATCGTGGGTCGCCCCCGAGCTCGGCCGGATCACCTTCGGTAAGTGGGTCGATGAATGGTGGACCACGACGGTGCATCTTCGCTCTGCCACTCGCTATCGGTACGACCGCGACCTGAGGCTGCACATTCGGCCGCGGTTCGAGCGGACACCAATAGCGAAGATCACGCCGCGAGACGTGCGCGCCTGGCTCTCCGAGATGCAGGCCGCCAAGATCCCGGCGTCAAGCATCCGTCGTCGGTTCTCGGTGTTCCGCAAGGTGATGGGTGACGCCGTGCTGATGGAGATGATCGCCCGGTCCCCCTGCCGTGGCGTCACTCCCCCACCTGAGACCAAACTCGACATCACGGTCCTCACCTCCGCCCAGGTCGCCCAGCTGGCGGCGGCCATGCCCAAGTGGTGCCAGTCTTGGGTCTGGACGGCGGCCTATACAGGGCTTCGGTGGTCCGAGATGATCGGGCTTCAGCGCAGGGACGTTGACCTGCTCCGTAAGACGATCACGGTCAAGCGCCAGATTGTCGAGGTCGGGAGCACGTTCGAGGGCTTCGGAGAGCCAAAGACGGCTGCCGGCAAGCGGACCATCGACCTCCCGGCTTTTCTGTGCGAGATGCTCGAAACCCAGCTTTCGGAGCGATCCCAGCCCGGGCCGAAGGGACTCGTATTCGTCAACACCCGGGGCAATCCGCCCCACTTGTCGAGCTTCACGTCGCAGACGTGGAAGAAGGCCCGGGAGAAGATCAGCCGACCGGACCTCCGGTGGCACGACCTCCGGCACACGTCCGTCGCCCTGGCGATTGCCAACGGTGCGCACCCGAAGGCCATTCAAGAGCGCATGGGCCACGCGTCGATCACGATCACGTTCGACCGCTACGGGCACCTGTTCCCGTCCCTCGGCATCGCCGTCGCTGACGGGCTAGAGGCGACCTATCAGGCTGCCTTGACTGGCGACGCGAATGACGGTGCGACTGTGACGAACCTCGAAGATGCGCGACGCGGAAATGACGCGAAAGGACGCGGCGATGACGCGAAATACCAGCACACCCGCGTCACTGTCGGTAAAGGACGGTAAAGCCAAACGTAGCCTCTGACCAGCGATTTACCTGGAGGCGGCGCCCGGATTCGAACCGGGGTACGGGGCTTTGCAGGCCCCTGCCTAAACCACTCGGCCACGCCGCCGTGACAGCAGGGCGGTCAGCCTAGTGGGCTGCGTCTCCACTCCCGGGTTGCCGCCAACAGGATCGCCACGCGTGCCGATGGCACCGACCCCTCGGTCAACCCACGTCGGCCGCCGTGCGCCCTACTTCCGGAGGCGGTTCACCAACCAGAACGCGCCGCCGATCAACACGACGACGGCAATGATCTTGACGAAGAAGAAGATGACGCCGACGATGCTGCTCAGGACCCAGAAGGCGACAATGGCGCCGACCACGGCCACCGCGGCCATGAACACGTAGTGGGTGAATGAAACTGGCTTCTTGCTCTCTCGAGGACTTACGTCTGTACTCACAGACCCAATGCTACGTTCCCGCCATGGTCGCTGAAGCGTCACTCCGGGAACGGCGCCGTTCCCTGCTGGCGCGGCCCGATCTGAGAGGGGACGCCTTCTGCCGGGCCTATGCCGCCGAGGCGGACGCCTGGCTGTCCGATCTGGCCGACCTGGCGGCGGGAGAATCGGGCCGCCACCTGGCCCTATTGGCGGTCGGGGGATACGGCCGGAGCTCGCTCTGCCCCTACAGCGACCTCGATGTGGTGCTCGTCCACGCCGGCCACCGGGACGTCGGTCCCGTGGCCGACGCCATCTGGTACCCGGTGTGGGATGAAGGGGTGCACCTCGACCATTCGGTGCGCCGGCCGGCCGAGGTGCTCTCGGCCGCGGCCGACGACGTGCGCGTGGCGCTCGGGCTCCTCGACGGCCGCCGGGTCTGGGGCGAGCCCAAGGTGGCCGACCCGCTCCTGGCCAAGGCCCGCGCCGCCTGGCGCGATCCGGCTGGGCACCCGTTACCTCCCGACCCTCGAGGCCCAGATGGGCGAACGGCACGCCGCCGCCGGTGATGTCGCCTTCCTCCTCGAGCCCGATCTCAAGGAGAGCCACGGCGGCCTGCGCGACGTCAGCGTCCTGCGGGCCATCTCCGCCTACGCGCCCCTCCTGGCCGACTACGCCGACCTGGCCTCCATCACCGAATCGGCCTCGCTGCTCACCGGGATCCGGGTGGAACTGCACCGGATCGCCGGGCGCGAGCAGGACAGGTTGCTCCTGCAGGATCAGGATCAGGTGGCGGCCTCCCTCGACTTCACCGACGCCGACGCCCTCATGGCCTCCGTCTCGGCCGCCGGCCGCCAGATCGCCTGGGTCAGCGACGACGTGTGGCGCCGGCGCCGGCTCTGGGATCCCACCCCGGCGCCGCGCCGGCCGTTCCGGCGTCGCCGCGCCGATCGGGCGGACACCGCGAACGCCGTCGCGACCGACGACCCCGACATGGTGGCCATCGACGGGGAGATCGGCCTCACCCTCTCGGCCGCGGTGTCCGATGACGCCTCCCTGGCCTTCCGCCTGGCGGCCGTCGCCGCCGAGCTCGACCGGCCCATCGCCAAGGGCTCACTGCACCGGTTGGCCGATCGCATGCCACCGCCCGGCGATCCGTGGTCGCCGCGCGTCCTGGCCGCGCTGGTACGGCTCCTGGCCGCCGGGCGTCCCGCCATCGACCAGGCGGAGTCACTCGACCAGCACGGGCTCCTGGTCCGGCTCATCCCCGAATGGGCCGCCGTGCGCAACAAGCCTCAGCGCAACGCCTACCACACGTTCACGGTCGATCGACATCTGCTCGAGGCCGCCGCGCTGGCCGCCGAGCTCACCGACCGGGTGGAGCGGCCGGACCTCCTGCTCGTCGGGGCGCTGCTCCATGACATCGGCAAGGGGTTCCCGGGCGACCACACCACGGTGGGCATGGACATCGTCCGTCGGGTGGCCACCCGTATGGGGTTCGTCCCCGCCGACGTGGAGACCCTGGTCGAACTGGTGCGGCACCATCTCCTGCTCCCCGACACGGCCACCCGCCGCGATCTGGACGACCCGACCACCATTACCAACGTGGCCCGGGCCGCCGGGGATCCGGTCACGCTGCACCTGCTCGGGGCGCTGACCGAGGCTGACAGCCGGGCCACCGGCCCCTCGGCCTGGGGATCGTGGAAGGCCGGCCTGGTGGCGGACCTGGTGGCCCGAGCCGACCGTGAGCTCTCCGGCGTCGGCCCGCCGGAGCGCGGCCCGGCCGGCCTCCATCCCGGCGGCCTACCGACCCATGATGGAGGAGGTCCGGACCTCGGGGCTGCCCGCCGTGTCGCTCGAACCGCCCCGGGTGGTGGTGGCCGCGCCGGACCGCCCGGGCCTGCTCTCCTCGGTCGCCGGGGTGCTGGCCCTGCACGGCATGGATGTCCGGGCGGCCAACGTGAGCGGCGAGGACGGCGTCGCCGTCGAGGTGTTCACGGTCGAGGTGGCCCGGGGCACCTGGCCCGACACGGCCCGGCTCCGGGAGGACCTGGCGAGCGTGCTGTCGGACCGGCTGGCCATCGGCGAACGCCTGAGCGAGCGGGAACGGGTCTACCCGCCCCGCCGGCCGTCGGCCGCCCACCGTCTGGGCAGCGATGTGAGCGTGGACTACGACGCGTCCGCCAGCTCCACCGTGTTCGAGGTGAGGGCGCCCGACGAGGTCGGGCTGCTGCACCGCATCACCCGCTCCCTGTTCGAGGCCGACCTCGATGTGGTCTCCGCCCGCGTCTCCACCCTCGGTGAGCTGGTGGTTGACGCTTTCTACGTCCAGGAGGCCGGCGGGGAGAAGGTGACCGACCGGGCACGCCTGGACGAGGTCACCGCCGTCATTTGGGCCTCCTTGACAGCCTGAGAGCTCAATTCTGCTAGTAGGATTGCGCCGCCCTATGAGCGCGGCCCGACACGCATCGAGCAGATCCACCAAAAAGCACTCCCGGGTGTGGCTGGTGACCGCCCTTTCCCTGCTCGCCCTGGCCGTCGTGGCCGGCGGTCTGTTCGTGGTGGCCCGTTCACGCAGCACCAATGCCTCGGCGGCCCCCACGGCCCCTCCCGCCCCCCTGACCGTGGTGTCCACCTCCCCCACCGGCACCGGCGTGGCCGGTGGCTCGACCATCTCCGTCCACTTCTCCACCGACCTGGCCCCGGGGAGCCCGATGCCGACCCTGACCCCCGCCGTGGCCGGAACGTGGTCGGCGCTCTCGGCGTCGCTGCTGCAGTATCAAGCCACCGGGCCACTGGTCCCCGGCGTGACCGAGACGATCACCGTGCCCGGCGGCACCACCGGGGTGGTGGGCTCCCACGGACAGCACCTGGCCGCCAGCGTGTCGAGTGCCTTCACGGTCGCCCAGGGCTCGACGCTCCGCCTACAGCAGCTGCTGGCCGAACTGGGCTACCTCCCGCTCAACTTCACCCCTGCCGCGCCCGTCACCTCCCCCACCCAAGAAGGCAACGACCAGGTGGGCAGCTTCAGCTGGCGATGGGCCGGCCAACCCGCCTCGCTGACCTCGTTGTGGACGCCGGGCACCAACAACGTGATCACCCAGGGCGCGGTGATGAACTTCGAGGCGCAGCACAACCTGACCGCCGACGGCGTGGCCGGGCCGCAGGTGTGGGCCGATCTGCTGACCGCGGTGCAGGCCGGGCAGGGCGACGCCCTCCCCTACGGCTACGTCTTCGTGAGCGAGAACCTGCCCGAGACCGCCACCGTGTACCAGAACGGGGTCGAGACCTATCAGACCGCGGCCAACACCGGGGTCGCCGCGGCGCCGACGGAGCAAGGCACCTGGCCGGTCTTCGAGCACCTGACCGTGACGACCATGTCGGGCACCAATCCGGACGGTTCCAAGTACGTCGACCCGGGCATTCCGTGGGTGAGCTACTTCCACGGCGGCGACGCGCTGCACGGCTTCGTGCGGGCCTCCTACGGCACCCCCCAGAGTGACGGCTGCGTGGAGATGCCGATCGCCAACGCCGCCGTCGTCTTCCCGCAAACCCCGCTCGGGACGCTGGTCACCGTCGCCTAGAGCGTCGGACCTGCCCCAGGGGCAGGATCCGGGCGACGTATTCTCTCCCTCCAATGCGTGCACTCGGTATCATCGGACGGATCCTCATCGGGGCCGGTGTCGTCATCCTCCTCTTCGCGGCCTACCAGGTGTGGGGCACGTCCCTGCAGGAGGCCCACACCCAGACGGCGCTCCGGCAGACCTTCGTGAGCGACGCCAAGAGCAATCAGCTCGAACAGGCACTCAACCAGGCCACCGCCCAGGACGCGCTCCCGACCGGGCCGCCGGTGGTGGCCCCCACCACGAACGCGCCGGCCGAAGGGCAACCGGTGGGCGACATCCGCATCCCGAAGATCGGGATCAACCAGATCATGGTGGAAGGGACCAACACGCAGGATCTCCGCAAGGGGCCGGGTCACTACACCGGCACGCCGTTGCCCGGGCAGTCGGGAAACGCCTCCGTCGCCGGGCACCGCACCACCTACGGTCACCCCTTCTACAACCTCGACGGCGTGGCGGTGGGTGACCCGGTCGTCGTGACCACCGTCCAGGGCGTCTTCGTCTATGACGCGGTGAAGAGCGAAGTGGTGTCACCCAACGACAACACCGTGCTCAACAACACACCGGGTCACATGCTGACCCTGACCACCTGCAACCCTCGCTTCAGTGCCTCGTCCCGGCTCGTGGTGGTCGCCCAACTGGCCCACTCCAAGCTCTTCCGCGGCGTGGCCGCAGCCAAACCCACCGCCAAAGCACCCGCACCACCCCAGACCGGCCAACCCACCAGTGGCGCGCTGGGCGGGGCGTCCGACGGCCAGGTCCTGACGGCCGTGCTCTGGGGGATCGTGGTCTGCGGCGTCGGTGCGCTCGTCCTGCTGATGGCCTCCTTCTTCCGGCGCCAGCGCTGGGTCATCTGGGGCGCGGGGACGGTGAGCCTGCTGGTGCTCCTGTACTTCTTCTTCGGCGCCGTCACTCCCCTGCTGCCCGCCAGCCTGTGAGCTGGTGAGCCTGGCGAGCAAGGTCGGTGAGCTTGGTCGCTGCGCTCGTCCGTGTCCGTGAGCTCGCAGAGTCAGTGAGCCGGCAGTGTCGGTGAACTCCTAAGCCCATGGCCGAAACGATGACGCTGGCCGATCACTTCCGGGCCTTCGCCGAGAGTTCGGCCCGCGACGGTGCCGTCACCTACGGCGTCATCTGCCGTGGTGCCGCCGACGATCCCGAGCTACTGGACCTGGTGGCGCGGGCCCCGGTCACCCAGCGGCGTCCCAACCTCTTGCTGGCCGCCGTCCATTTTCTGCTGCTCGGCGGGGCGGCGCATCCCTTGGCCACCCACTACGACACCGTGGCGGCCTATCTCGGGACGGATCGGACGGATCCGGTGGCTCCGGTCGGTCACCTCCGGCAGGAGTTCAAGGACTTCTGCATGACCCACCGGGAAGAACTGCTCGAGCTCATCGCCACCGGTAGCACGCAGACCAACGAGGTCGGTCGCTGCACGGCGCTGCTGCCCGCGCTGAGCCACATCGCGGCCGGCTGCGACCGCGGCCAGCCTCTGGGCCTGCTCGATCTGGGCACGTCGGCCGGCCTCAACCTGCTCTTCGACCGCTATGCCTACATCTACCGCCGTCGCGATGGCGACGGCGATCCCCGTGACTCGGACCATAGGACCCTGGAGGCCGGCGACCCGTCCTCGGCCGTGCGACTCGAGTGCTCCGTGCGGGGCGGGCTCAACTCTCTGCCTTCCCTGGAGGTGCCGTCGGTCACCGGCCGGGCCGGCCTCGACCGAGCGCCGATCGACCCCCGTAACGAAGCCGGGGCCCGCTGGCTCCTGGCCTGTATATGGCCGGATCACCTGCCCCGCTTCGCCCGCGTGCGCGCCGCCCTGGAGATCGCCCGCGCCGATCCCCACCCCCCGGTCCTGCACACCGGCGACATGGTCGACGACGTGGCGGCGGTGGCTGAGACCGTGGCGCCCGGACAGCCCCTCGTGGTCTTCCATTCCTGGGTGGCCGCCTACCTGACCGAGGCCCGCCAGCGCGAACTGGTCGACGCCGTCCGCCGCCTGTCGACGAGCCGGCCGGTGCACTATCTCTACGCCGAGTCGCCGGTCGACACCCGCGGTCTCCCCACGCCGCCGTCGCCGGAACCGGGCCCGACTTCCGACGTGGCCACCGTCGTGGTGCACGTGCCACCCGGCGGTGCCGCCGTTCGCTTGGCCGACATGCACCACCACGGGAGGTCGCTGCGCTGGTGGCCCTCGCCGCAGAGTGCCCCGGCTGCTCCGCTTCGTTAAGGCTTGCTCAGGCTCGCTCCGTCCCACTCGACCTCGCTAAGCCTCGCTCGGCCCCCACGGGGCGTCACGTCGGGCGGGAACGCGCACCCCGTCGTCGGTCACCATGGCGGCCGAGCCCACCGATTCGCTGCCGAAGCGGGTGCGGATGGCGTCGACCGCCGCCGTCACGTCGTGCCAGGAATGCTCCCGAGTGGTGGCACTCTCGGTGCCCTCGTCACGCCCGTCGCCCAGGTCGAAGGACAACTGATCCCCGCCCCCCTCGATCAGGTTCGAGGCGCTCACCCCGAGCAGCCGGATCCCCTCGCCCGGATGGACGCCGGCCAGGAGCGCCGCCGCCACCTGCCCGATGGCGCCACCGGACGAGATCGACCGGTCGAGCGTGTGCGAGCGGGTCTGGAGGGACAGGTCTTTGAACTTGACCTTCACCGTCACGGTGCGGGCCGAGCTCGATGCGCCCCGCAACATCGTGGCCACCGATTCGGCCATGCGCAGCACGTGACGCTCCAGCACCTTGGCGTCGACGAGATCGTGGCTGAAGGTCTCCTCGTGGCCGATCGACTTGGCCGGTCGGTCTGGCGTCACCGGGCTGGGGTCGTGGCCTCGGGCCAGTGCGGCCAGGTGCTGCCCGCTGGCCCGGCCCAGGCGGCGCACCACGGTGTCGGGCGGGAGGGCGGCCAGCTCACCCACCGTGCGCACACCCAGAGCATGCAGGCGCTCGGCCGTGGCGGGTCCCACGCCCCACAGGGCCTCGACCGGATGGGCGTGCAGGAACTCCATCTCACGCTCCGGTTCGATGAGGACGACCCCGGGGCCCGGATCGATGCCCGCCCGGGTGGCATGGGGCTTGGCCGCCCGGGACGCGAGCTTGGCGATCATCTTGGAGCGACCGATCCCCACGGCACAGCCCAAAGAGAGCTCGGCCCGCACGCGGTCCCGCAGTCCATGGGCGATGGCGTCCGGCGCACCCAGCC
Source organism: uncultured Acidimicrobiaceae bacterium (assembly GCA_963743785.1). Lineage (GTDB taxonomy): Bacteria > Actinomycetota > Acidimicrobiia > Acidimicrobiales > RAAP-2 > Bog-473. The sequence goes on from CAVURD010000034.1 coordinate 42,624, forward strand.
GGCGCAGCGCCCCGGCCACATCGAGAAAGGCCTCGTCGAGGCCGATCGGTTCCACCAGCGGGGTGACGTCTTTCATGATGTCGTGGAGCTGGCCACTGATCTCGGAGTAGCGACCGTGGCGCCCAGGCAGGAACACGGCCTGCGGGCAGAGTTGGCGGGCCCGCGCCGACGGCATGGCTGACCGCACCCCGAAGGCGCGGGCCTCATAGGTGCACGACGCCACCACGCCGCGGGCGGCGGACCCCCCGACGATGACCGGCTGCCCGGCTAAGGACGGGTCGTCGAGGACCTCGACCGAGGCGTAGAAGGCGTCCATGTCGACGTGCAGAATGGTGGGGACGTGGGCGAGCTCACCCACGGAGCGTCAGACGGCGGAAGCCTTCGGCGTAGCCGGCGCCGGCCCGGCGGCCCTCCTGTTCGGCCCGCCGTCGCACGGCCTCGCCGGCCCACCCGCCGGGCTCGGCGAACTGGGTGCGATGGCACTCGACGGCGGCGGCCTTGAGGTCGATGGTCTCGGTGACGTCGACCCACACGTCGGGCTCGAGCGTGCCCGAGAGCAGCACGGTGGCGACCTGGTGGGGCGGACCGGCCTCGGGAAAGTAGTGCGGCAGCGCGGCAGCGGGTGAGACGGCATCGAGCAGGGTGGTACCGGCCAGGCGGTGGTCCCGGTGATTGAAGTACTCCTGCCCGAAGAAGAGCGCGGTGGGGTCGTGCCCGCACGCCACGTCCGGACGGAGCCGCCGCACCCACTCGACCAACGTCCCGCGGAGTTCATCGGAATCAGCGAGCCCGCCGTCGGGGTAGCCCAGATTGGTGACACTCTGTAGTCCGATCAGGGCCGAAGAGGCCTCCAGCTCGGCGGCTCGGCGGGCGGCCAGATCCGCCGGCGTCACCTCCGGATCGAAAGTGCCCTTGCCGCCGTCGGTGCACACGATCAGATGGACCGCCGCGCCCGCCTTGGCCCAGCGGGCCAGCGTCCCCCCGCAGGCCACGTCCGCATCGTCGGGATGGGCGTAGACGGCCAGGACCACCTCGGGGATGTCGTCCATCATTTCCGTTTGGGCTCCGTGGTCTTGGTCAAGAGCCCCACTTCCCGCTGGAAGTCGCCCGCCTCCTCGAATCCCTTGTACACGCTGGCGAAGCGCAGGTAGGCCACGTCGTCGAGGGCCTGCAAGCGCTCCAGAACGGCCACGCCGACCTGCTGGCTGCTCGGTTCAGAGGTGGCGCCCCGCAGGGCGTCCTCGACCAGCTGCGCCAGTTCCTCCATTTGGGCCTCGGTCACCGGCCGGTTCTTGCAGGCCGCCCGTATGCCGGACACCACCTTGGCCCGGTCGAACGGCTCCCGCAGGCCGGTCCGCTTCACCACCCACAGCGGCACCTCCTCCACCCGCTCGAAGGTGGTGAAGCGACGTTCGCAGCCCAGGCATTCGCGGCGGCGGCGGATGGCGGCCCCGTCCTCGGCCAGGCGCGAATCCACGACTCGATCATCGTCAACCGCACACCAAGGACATCGCACACTGCCGACGATAGTCAGGGAATCAGCAGATGCTCCCCAGGCACGATCGTCGAGGAGCCCGTCTCTGCGGCCAATCGCTGCACCAGGCTGGGGGTATGGTCCGGCGCCACCTGGCGGGCGATCGACGTCAGGGAGTCGCCGTTCTGGACCACATAGACCTGGCCGGCGGCCGGCGCCGATCCGGCGATGGTGTGGCCGCCGATGGCCCGGATGGGGAGGGCCAGCAGGACCAGCAGGACCAGCGCCACCAGACCCAGGAGGAGGCGGCGGTGCTGCACCCGGCGGGAGGGCAGGCGCCGCGGCGGCTCGGGCACCACCTGCAACCTGGGATAGAACGCCTCGTATTCCAATTCAAGTGCGACCGACACCGCAGCTCCTTTTCCGAACACGTGTTCGCTTCCCTGGTATTCCAACACGAACAGGTGTTCGGTGTCAATTGAATCTTCGAACGCCTGTTCGCCGGGCACGGGCCTCAACATAGGGAGGGGTTGTGACACGGGCGCTCGATGGCGCCACCACGAACAGATGTTTGCTTTGACCCCTCTGACCCGATATCTTGGCTGGACACGAACGAACGTTCGCCCCCGGTCTGATAGGTCGGGCAGGTGGGGGGACGATTCACCAAAAGAACCGTGAGCGGAAGATTCGCCCACGGTTCGTAAAAAGGAGAAGCCCGATGGCCGAGGTCCTCAGCGGGAAGCGCAAGCAGATCTTGACGTTCATTGCCGACAGCCAACGGGACCGGGGCTATCCCCCATCGGTGCGCGAGATCGGCCAGGAGGTGGGCCTGGCCTCCTCGGCCACCGTCCACACCCACCTCGCCGTGCTCCAGCGGGAGGGCTACCTGTCCCGCGACCCCAGCAAGCCACGGGCCATTCAGGTCCACTACGACCCGGCCTCCACCATGAGTATGGCCACCTCGGCCGTCCGCAACGTGCCGCTGGTCGGCGATGTGGCCGCCGGGACCGGCGTCCTGGCCCACGAGAACGTGGAAGAGCTCCTCCCGATGCCCGAGCAGTTCACCGGGACCGGGCCGACCTTCATGCTGCGTGTGCGTGGGGACTCGATGATGGACGCCGGGATCTTCAGTGGCGACTACGTCGTGGTGCGCCAGCAGCCCGAAGCGGAGAACGGCGACGTGGTCGTGGCGGGGATCCCCGACGAGGAAGCCACCGTCAAGACCTTCAGCCGCCAGGACGGGCGCATCGTCCTGACCCCGGCCAACGCGGCCTTCGAGCCCATGGTCTTCGACGGAAACGACGTCACCATCTTCGGCAAGGTCGTCACCATCGTGCGCCAGCTCTGAGGCAGCAACTCCGATGCGGCAATTTCTGATAGGAGCCGACCTCGAGGAGCCGACCGCCCGTTACTTGAGCAGCCGGGACAGGCGGCGATCGGCCAGCACCTTCCCGCCCGTCTGGCAATTGGCGCAGTAGGTCATCTCGTAGGACTCGAACGAGACCCGGCGCAGGTTCTCACCGCAATCGGGTGTCGGGCATGGTGTGCCGAATTTCCCGTGGACGGCGAAGCGTCCGCCCAGTTTGGCCTCGGAGAGCCCGCCCGTCCTCTTTCGCTCCAGGATGAGGGCCTCCTCGAGGACGCTCCGGGTGGCGGCGATCAGTCGCTCGCGTTCTGCCGCGTCCAGTGAGCGCAACGTGGCAAACGGTGACAGACGAGCCCGGTGCAAGATGTCGTCCCCCCAACCCCGCCCGATGCCGGCCACCACATGTTGATCACGCAGATCGCTGTGCAGTCGGCGTCCGCTGGTGCTGGTGCGGATCAACTCGGCGAAGGCCTCGGTGTCGGGTTCAGGCCCGAGTCCCTCCAGTGGCCCTTCGTCCCCGGGCGCCAGTATCCACCAGGAGGCCTTGCGCTGCGTGCCGTGCTCGCGGACCAGGACAGCCCGGTTGGCGACCTTGCTGTTCTTGCCGCTATTGGCGTCTTTGGTTTCTTTGCCGTTCTTGGCGTCAGTGGCGTCAGTGGCGTCAGTGGCGTCGTCTTCATCGCTGAAAGTGAAGCGCGCGACTGCTCCCCGGGGACGGGTCTTCTTGGCTGGCCTCTCGATGTCGACTCGCCCGGCTTGCGAGAGGTGCAGGACCACCCGTATCCCGTTGTCGAAGGTCCAGACCAGGTACTTGCCCCGACGGGTGATGCCGTTGAGCACCTGACCGGACAGATCCTCGGCCTGCGGCGCGTACGTCCGGAGCGAGGAGAAGCCGAGCAGATCGATCGAGAGCAAGGTGTGACCGGACACGAAGTCATCCAATCGTTCGGCCAAGGCCTGCATTTCCGGGAGTTCGGGCACTGTCACAATGTTGCCATGACGTACACGCATGGGCACCACGAATCGGTTCTGCGCAGCCACACCTGGCGCACGGCCGAGAATTCGGCCGGCTACCTCCTGCCCCACCTGCGCCCCGGTCTGTCCCTGCTCGACATCGGGTGCGGCCCGGGCACCATCACCGTCGATCTGGCCCTTCTGGTGGCCCCGGGGCAGGTCGTCGGCCTCGATGCCTCAGCCGACATCGTGGAGCAAGCTGAGGTCCGAGCGGCGGCGAGCGAGTTGCCCAATCTTCGCTTCGAGGTGGGAGATCTGTTCGACCTGGCCTATGACGACGCCACGTTCGACGTCGTGCATGCCCACCAGGTGGTGCAGCATCTGACCGACCCGGTGGCGGCGCTGGTTGAACTCCGGCGAGTTCTCCGGCCGGGCGGCACCCTGGCCGTGCGTGACGGCGACTACGGCGCCTTTCGCTGGGCTCCCGGCGATGCCCGGCTCGAGCGCTGGTTGGAGCTGTATGTGGCCGTGACCGCGCGCAACGGCCACGATGCGTTGATCGGTCCCTCACTCCTCCGGGTGGCCCATGAAGCCGGCTTCGAACAGGTCACCGTCTCGAGCTCAACGTGGACGTACGCCGAGCCCGAGTCACGAGCCTGGTGGGGCGGCCTGTGGGCCGATCGCATTCGCTACTCCCGCTTCGCTGAACAGGCAGTGGAGTACGAACTGAGTGATCCCGACGAGCTGGCATCGATCGGCCGGGCCTTCTTGGATTGGGCGGCATCGCCCGACGCCGTCTTCATCGTCCCCCACGTCGAAATCCTGGCCGTGCGCTAACGCGTCGCCGCGGATGTTGAGGTGGCTGGAGGCCGCGGAGCACGGCGTGTGGCACCATGGCTCGATGTCGATCGAGACTGGTTCGAAGCCGTGGGAGCTGCTCAGCCAACGTCCCGGGCCCAGCCGCTGGATCAACGTCGTCACCAATACCTACCGGATGCCCGACGGGACGAAGACGGATTGGGATGTCATGGTGACCCGCGACTCAGTCGCTGTCGTCGCCCTGACCGACGCGCAAGAGATCGTTCTGGCCCGCCAATATCGACCGGGACCGGACCACGTGCTCGACGAACTTCCGGGCGGAGAGCTCAACGATGGCGAGACGGTCCTTGCCGCGGCGATTCGAGAGCTGCGTGAGGAGACCGGGTACGGAGGAGGGGAGGTCACCGTCCTTGGCCACACGTGGCAGGGCGCCAACATCACCCGGCGCAAATGGGCGGCAGTCGCACTCAACTGCCGCAGGATCGGCAGCCCCGCGCTCGACCCATCCGAGGAGTTCTGCGAGACGGTGCTTGTTCCGCTCTCAGAGTTGCGTCGACGGCTGCAGGCTGGCCAGTTCACTGATGCCTGGGCAGGCTACGCGGGGCTCGACCACCTCGGTTTGCTCGGCTCGCCTGAGCCCTGACGCCGCCGGCATGCGTCCTCGAACATGGCAAACACGTCGCCTATCGCGCCTCGAGCTCTGGTTCCGAGCTCTGGTTCCGAACTCGGGTTCGGGTTCGGGCTCGGGGTTGAGTTCGGGTTCGGGCTCGGTTCGGGCTCGGGTCAGTCGCTCCAGAGCTGATCGGTGTAGGTATCGGTACCCGGAATGGTGGGAATGAACGGCAGCGCCGCCACCACGGTACCCATGCCCGCGTCCTCGAGGCGGCGGCGGTGCTCGGCCATGACCGGCTCCCACGCCACCTGAGGGGGCGTGTTGAGGAACCACAAGAGGACGGTGCGGGTGTCACTGGCCGCTTCGCGCGGCACGTCGCCGGGAGCGTCACCCTCTAAGGCGATGGGCGTGAAGGCTGCGACGAGATCGGCGTCAGAGCCGGGCAAGAGATCAGGTAGGTGCTCGGTGCGCAGCCACGCCCACAGCTCCTCGTTGGTGACATTCTCGGAACGATCGATGAACACGGAGACGAACCCTCGGTACGGGTGGTCGAGCGCCAGCTCGACCGGCACACCGTCGGGGTCCCTGCGGTGCTCCCATCTGAAGTTGTACAGCAGCGTGTGGACGTGATCGCGCTCCTCGAACATGCGGCCCGCTGCATGGAGGGCATTGACCTGACGTAGGGCCCAGCGTTGCCACACGTCGTAGTACCCGTCGAGCACCCAGTAGACCGCCACATACGATCCCCGGGCCGGTTCGCCGGTGATGGCCGATGGATCAGGATCGCGCAGTGCCTTGAGGTCCGCCGTCGCCACGTAGCGGCTCCCGGCGAAGTTGTAGGGACCCACCATGCATCCGGCGTAGAAATGGTCCCGCTCATACCAACGGTTGTAGGCCACTTCGTGGCCCCGGCGCGGTTCGACGAGGGTGAGCAGCATCGAGCCCAACTTCACCGGTTCGGCACCGGCCTGTATCTCAATGGGACGGCGTGCGGCGGGGGGTGCTGAATCCGCGGAATCCTCTGGCATGAGAGGCGAACCTAACAGACGGACTTCCTCAGACCGTCCCCTGGGCGACCATGGGCCGGCTCGGCAGAACTGCCCCACCGGACGGCTCGGCGGTGATGGCCAACCTCGATACCGACGGCGAACCGGCGAGGGTAAAGGTCGCCTGATCGGGCTTCTGGCCCATCAACCCGAGCGAAATGGTTTGACCGTTGATGACGGCCCACAACTGGTAGGTGTGATCGGCCGAGAGCGCCGGCAGCGTGGACGTCACGAGATAGCCCCGACCGTCGGCGATCACGAATTGGGCCACCCTGACGTGGTTGGTGTCCTCCATGTTGACCACCTTGTGACCCGGAGTTTCGAGGGCCGCCACCACCGCGCCGGGCGGCGCACCGGCGCCGAGTGAGCGTTGCAACTGGGACACCTGATCATTGGCGTGCACCAGGCTCACGCTGAGGACCGTCACCACCGCCGCCGCGGCGACCACGATGGCGGCAACGGTGGCGAAGCGGCCCCGGCCCGGAGCGTTCCCACGAGCGCGCATCCGTGGCGCCAGTGCACCCTTCCCGCCGCCGCCCCCATCGGCTCCGTCGGACCCGTCGGCCTCATCACGCATGAGCCGCGGCATCGGTGGGCGCTCTTCGTCGTCACGTCCGGGCAGGCGGCTGGCGATCGTGGTCCACAGGCCCTCGGGGAGTGGCTCCACCGAATTCCCCAAGGCCGTCGTCACCTCCCGGAAGGCGTCGAGTTCGGCCCGACAGCGCGGGCATTCTGCGAGATGCTCCTCGACCGCCTCGCGCTCTTCGCCCTCGACCGCGTCCAGGGCGTATGTGGCCAGAAACTCGATCGATTCCTCGTGGGTCATCATGCGTCGGCTCCCTGCACGCCGGCGTCGACCAAGAGGGCCCGCATGCGTCGCATACCGTTGCGGATCCTGCTTTTGACCGTGCCCTCGGGCTGGCCCAGGAGGTCGGCCACCTCGACGTACGTGTGCCCGTCGAAGTAGGCCAGTTCAATGGCCCGGCGCTCGTCGTCGGGAAGGTCGCCCAGCGCCCGGGCCACCTGATCGGCCACGGCGAGATCCCAGACCTCGTGCTGCATGTCGTATTCGGCGGTGGCCGTGCGCCGCGCCTCACCGGACTCACGGAGCCGGCGGGCATTGAGGGAACGCACGGCATCCACCGCTCGGCCATGCGACTGGGTCAACAGGAATGAGCGCAGCGTGCCCCGGCCGGGATCGAAACGATCCGGTCGATTCCACAACCGCAAGAACACTTCTTGAGTCACGTCCTCCGCTTCGGACGCGTTGTTGAGCACCCGTCGGGCCAATCCGTAGACGGCCCCGCCGTGGCGCCGGTACACCTCAGCCAGGGCGATCTCGCTGTACCGGGCGATGGAAGTGACGAGCTGGGCGTCGCTTACTTCACCAATCTGCTGCATTCACGTCCTATTCGGAGCCGCGGCGCCCAAGAGATGTTCGATTTATTACCCATCCAGGCCTATCCTGTACTCCGAATAGTAGGCGTTATGCGAACGACCATCGATTCCTACACCGCACGATCGGGCCGCCTGAACCTCGAGGGCATCGAGTTCGATGACTTCAAGGATCAGCCGCTGACGCCTGAGGCGCTCCGCACGCTGTGCTACATGCACGATATCGAGCACCACACCATCTGCTATCTGCGGGACCTCCTGCTCACCCCCGCCCACAGCGACCCCGCCATCACGTCCTTCCTCTCCTGCTGGGCCTACGAGGAGATGTGGCACGGCGAGGCCATCGGCCAGGTCCTCGAGGCCCATGGTGAGGAATCCGGCGCCGCTCGCATCGCCCCGCTGCGGGAGAAGCGCCGCCGCAAGCAAGCCATGTCCACCTTCAGCACGATCGGATCGGCCGCCTTCGCCGGGCGCGCCTTCATCGCCCTGCACATGACATGGGGTGCCATCAACGAATGGACCACCCAGGCCGGGTACGGCCGCCTCTCCGAGGTGGCCAACCACCCGACGTTGCGCGAGCTCCTGAAACGGATCATGAAACAAGAGGGTGGGCACATCGACTTCTACGCCTCCGAGGCCGGACGTCGCCTGGGCGAGAGCCCGAAGGCCCAGAAGTTGACCCGCTTCGCCCTCAGGCACCTGTGGCGGCCGGTCGGGTCGGGGGTGATGCCGAAGGTAGAGGTCGGCTTCATGGTCAAATACCTCTTCGACGGTCCACGCGGCAACGACGTGGCGAGGCGCATCGACCGTCGGGTTGACCGACTCCCGGGCCAAGGAGGACTGCACCTCCTCGAGTCGGCCGTCACGAAGCTCTCGGGGCACTCCTTCGCGGCGTCTTCGTCGGCGTCGGCGTCGGCGGCCGTGTAGGCGTTCTGCCAGAGCGCGTCTCTTTTTGATGCCGAAACAGAGCGGCACAGCGAGGCCTGAGGGCTCTGAAAGACCTATCGCCTAACGAGCGGAAGTATTGCGCCACCTGGCGAGGGTGCTTTGCCTGATAATCCTCTGCGTCGAGCCGGCGACTCTGATAGCGAGAAGTCCGCTTACCGGAACCCTGCTTGCCGCGCCCTCATACGGTGGCAGAGGCACGACGCTTCAACAGTTGACGACCAAGAGCCAATGGTTGAGTATGAATCTCTCACGATTGTCCTCGGTGTAAGGGGTTGTCATGGTTCGACAGTTGTTCGTCAGAGTCTCGCTCGCGACGGTTCCACTTGTGATGATTCCGATCGCAATCACTTCAATTGGTGCTCGGGCCAGTGCTGCCCCCCCAGCCCAAATCCAGCAGTGCATGAATGGTGGCTGGCGCACACTCACGGATGCGTCGGGGCAGCATTTCCAGAACCAAGGCCAATGCATCGCGTTTGCGATCCATCATCGCGTAAGCCTTTCCGATCTGGCGGACCCCTTCGCAATCGACGGTACGACCTCGTTCGCCCTTGGAGCGAACGGCTGTAGTTTCGTGTACCAGGTGTTTGACGCCACGTACCCTGGGACCGCCGCTGTCGGTCCCGTTATTCTCCATGTGTCCGGCTGTGTCAGCCCCAGTCTGTCTGGCTACGCCGGGTCCTTTGACATCACGACCAACGTCGGCACCCTCAGCGGCAGTGCGTCGGGCCCGGTGAACATCACGGCTGGTTTGGGACTGGAGTATCAGTTGACACTCACCGTGAATGCAGCTACTGGTTCATTTGTAGGATCCACCGGGGGTTTGGACCTGTTGGTGTCGTGGAACACTCCAAATCAATCGCCTTCGTCCTTTGTTGGGTCCATCTCCGTTCCATAGCGCCGCCTTGGAGCACCCACGCCCGGCGTTCCGGAGGCACTGCCGCGATGGGGTTGCTTACTAACATCTAGAGATAGTGGAGGACTGTTTATTTGATCGACCACCTGCGGGCACGGCCGATCCAGCCGGTAGTCCTCTTGAGGCAAGGGCTCCTCGATCCACCGCACTCATTTCGTTACGACGGCTGGCGCGAGCCCTGTTGGCACGAGCCCTGGTGGCACGAGCCCTGGTGGCACACGCCGTGACACGCGCCGTTGGCCCTGCCGTTGCTGGCCCTGACGCTCGTGATCCAGACGCTCGTGGTCCAGACGCTGAGTGTCTCGGTGTTGCCAGCTCGCAGTGTTTCTGCCGCAGTACCGGTCTGGGCGAGCAGGGCGATCGCCGTCTCACCGGGTTGTCGTCCGACCACCTCGGCTACCACCACATCTGGGCCGACGGCCACGACGTCCACCCATGCGGCCGGCACCACGCAGGCCCAGACGTATCAGAACGGCTCGATTGCGGGCAGCTTCGACCTCACGGTTCCCCGCTCGTACCGGCCCCGCCGGCCGACCGCACTCGTCTTTCTCTTCTACGGCTCAGGCTCGAATCCGGCCTCCTTCAGTACGACCACCGACTTCCCTGCTCTAGGAGCGACCCAGGGTGACATCGTCGTGGTGCCGCAGATCCAGCCGAACGAGAGTGAATGGCAATTCAGCGGACACGGATCCGACGCGGCCTTCATCACTGCCCTCGATACGCACCTGCAAGCTACCTACTGCATCGCCTCCCGCCGGGTCTTCGCGGCGGGGTTCTCGGCCGGTGCGGCCTTCAGTCTCATCTACGCCTGCAGCCATCAACGTGACATCCGGGCCATTGCCACCGTCGCCGTGGACTTTCAATTGGGATGCACTCGCCCCATGCCGATACTGGCCTTCCATGGGACCGCCGATCCCCTGGTGCCCTATCAGAACGGGGCGGTCGGAATTTCTCTGCCCGGACAAAAAGTCCGAGGCACGCTCCTCAACATGGGCGACTGGGCCAAGCTCGACCGGTGCCGTGCCGTGCCGGTGACGGTGACGGTGGGGTCGCAGGTATCTCGATCGCAGTGGCCTCGCTGCACTCGCGGCACCAGTGTCACCCTCTACACCGTCCTCGGCGGCGGTCACGACTGGCCCGGGGCCGATCCCAAGTACGGCTTCGGCCTCACGACCCAACAGATCAGCGCGTCCCGGTTGATCTTGCGGTTCTTCTCGACGCTGCACTAGGAGCGTCGGGCTTGCGGTGTGATGTCGGCTGTGAGGGTAGTTCCGACCAAGCGAATCGACTTCGACCTGTCGGCGCAACGGTCGCCATTCTGGCGGAAATGTACAAGGAATAATTTGGACATATCTTGAGTTTTAGCTGGTGAACGGCTGTTTCTTGTCACACCCGGGTGCTTCAGTGGTCACATGGAATTCGGCACTGAATTCGGCACACAATCCGACACGGAACTCGACGCATTGGAAGCGGCGATGGATGTGGTTGCGACCGGCGATTTCTCGCAATACTCCGACTGCGGATCACAGCTGCGCATCCAGTCTCTCCAGTCGAAGATGGACTACATCAGAGCGAAGTCGATCGCCGCATTCGATGTCTGGGGGGCCTGGGGAGCCTCTGGGGCCCGCAGCGCCAAGAGCTGGGTGGCCAAAGAATGCCAGATCCCCAATGCCGAAGCCGCCCGCCAGCTCCGCCGGGGCCACCTGCTGTGCCATCTGCCAAAGTTCGACGAGGCCTGGTCGAGGGGTGAGATCACGAAGGACCACGTCGACCGGATCGGCCGTGCTCGCAACCCGAGGACCGAAGATTTCCTCGAGCGTGACGAGGACATGCTCTTGGACAAGGCGATCGGCAACACCTTCCCCGACTTCGAACGCATCGTCGACTACTGGTCGCAACACGCCGATCCCGACGGGGTCGAAGAGGATGCCATGGAACAACGGGCCCGGCGCGACGTCTACCTGGTCCCTAGCGTCGGTGGCATCTACTTGGGCAAGATGACGCTCGACACGGTGTCCGGAGCCATTGTCGACGGGGAACTGACCCGGATCGAGCAGGAACTCTTCCAGGAGGACTGGGCCAAGGCTGAAGCAGACCTGGGCCGCGCCCCCAAAGTCGAGGAGCTCTGCCGGACTGCGGCGCAACGCCGGGCCGATGCCCTGGTCGAAATGGCCACCCGTTCCAGGACCGCCCCGGCCGACGGCGCCCGCCCCGCCCCTCTCTTCACGGTCCTGGTCGGCTACGAAACAATGCACGGTCGCATGTGCGAGTTGGCCGGAGGTTCCCGAATGGTCCTCTCGCCGGGTTCCCTGCTCCCCTGGCTCGACCAGGCCTACATCGAACGGGCCGTGTTCACCGCCAAGAACCGGGTCGAGGTCAGCGAGACGTCGAGGTTCTTCGTCGGCGCCACCCGCCGGGCCCTCGAGATCCGGGACCGAGAGTGCACCGACCCCTATTGCCACGAGCCCGTCGAGCGTTGTCAGGCCGATCACATCATCGAATGGTCGCAGAACGGCCCCACGACCCAGGAGAACGGCCGACTCCTGTGCGGCTTCCACAATCGAATGCGAAACCAGAGGCCCCCGCCCGACGACTAACGGTGGTGGCGGGATTGGCTGGGCCCGGAGACTGCCGGAGGCCGGCTGGAGACTGCCGGCTGGAGACGACCGGCACGGAGACAGCTGTGTTCCCGATGTCCGTCCTCAGGTGATCAGGGCCGCCAGTACTTCCCGCGTTCGCTCCAGCTGCTCTCGGGTCACATGCTCGTCCGGGTGGTGGGCCAGCAGCGGATCACCGGGACCGAAGTTCGCCCCCGGGACACCGTGGGCCCAGAAGGAGGCGACATCGGTCCAGCCGACTTTGGCCCGGGGGTCGGTCTTCGTCGCAGCCACCAGAGCGGCCAGCAGGGGGTGACCCAACGAGGGCGGCGCCCCATCGGCCGCATCCAGCACCACGAAGGTGTCACCGTCTTCGGTGTCGAATGTCCCCGCCAGCACCTCCCGGACGAAAGCTTCCGCCGTTGCCGCGTCACGATCGGGTGCGTAACGAAAGTTCAACGTCACGGTGGCCGCGTCGGGGACGACGTTGCCCGCCACCCCGCCATCGACAGCAACCGCCTGGAGCTGCTCGGCGAAGGCGCAGCCCTCGAGCACGGCCGTGCGACCTTCCCAATCGGCTACGCGTTGGAGCACCGCTCCGAGACGATGGATGGCGTTACGGCCGGTGAACGGGCGGGCCGTGTGGGCCCGGACGCCCCGCAGCGAAATCTTGAGCCGCATCGTGCCCTGGCAACCCGCTTCAACCAGCCCAGAGGTGGGCTCACCGAGGATGGCGGCGTCGCCGGCCAATAGGTCGGGGCGTGCCGACCACAGCTCGAGGAGCCCGCTCTGGTCGCGACCTATCTCCTCGCGGGCGTAGAAACACCACGTGAGATCGGCCGAAGGGCTGGGCGTGGTCGTGGCCAAGTCCAGCATGACGGCCAAACCGCCCTTCATGTCCGAGGCGCCGACTCCCCACAGCGTGTCGCCGTCGACCCGGGCGTCGACGTTGTTCGCCGGCGGCACCGTATCGAGGTGGCCGGCCAGCACCAATCGTTGGTGGCGACCCAGCGAGGTGCGGGCCACGACGTTGTCCCCGACCCGCTCCGTCTCCAGCCAGTCACAGGCCTTGAGTCGCGCCACCACCAGGTCGGCCAGCACTCCTTCGTCATGGCTGACGGAGGGGATGCCCACCAGTTCGGCGGTCGACGCGAGAAGATCCGTCATGGATTCACCGCGTTTCGGCTGGGCCTCACCAGGTCACGTGCGTTGGAGCGCACGTGCTCACGTGCTGACGCCATGGGTGCGCAGGACGTCATTGAGCTGTGCTTTGTCGTGCCGCTCCCCCTCGGTCAACCGCTTGATCACCAGGACGCAGGGCAGGAAGAATTCCCCGCCGGGGTACTGGCGGCGGCGGCTGGCCGAGACGGCCACGCACCAGGCCGGCACGATCCCCCGGCTGATCTCCTCGCCGGTCTCGGCGTCGATGACGGGAATCGACGGGTTGAGGATGGTGCCCGAACCGAGCACCGACCCTCTGCCAACGCGGGCTCCGTCGGTCACCATGCAGCGGCTCCCGACGAACGCATCGTCTTCGACCACCACGGGACGGGCGTTGGGGGGCTCGAGCACGCCACCGATGCCGACCCCACCCGAAAGGTGCACCCGCGCCCCGATCTGGGCGCAGGAGGCCACGGTGGCCCAGGTGTCGACCAAGGTGTTCTCCCCCACCCAGGCCCCGATGTTGACGTAGGAGGGCATGAGCACCACGCCACGCGAGAGGAACGAGCCCCAGCGGGCCGAGGCGCCGGGCAGCACCCGGACGCCGGCCGCGGCGAAGTCGTGCTTCAGCGGCAACTTGTCGGCGTACTCGAACGGGCCGTGCTCGATCGTCTCCATGCCCCGAACGGCGAAGAACAGCAGGATCGACTTCTTGAGCCATTCGTGCACCACCACCTCATCGGTACCGGTGTCGACCTCGGCCACCCGGGCCTGACCCGAGTCGAGCAGGGCGATGGCCTCTTCCACCACCGCGGCCGCGTCGGTGTCTTTGGGGGAGAGGTCGCCACGCCGTTCCCACAGCTCTTCGATGCTTGCCTGCAGATCAGCCATGCTGAACCCTACCCAGCACCCGACAGGCGCTCCGCCACCAGCTCGAGACGGAGCATCGGCTGCACCATGGCGATCCGTACGAAGCCGGCGCCGTCCGCCCCGTAGAGATCCCCCGGTCCGACCAGGAGCCCGGCCGTCCGAGCGAGTTCTTCGGCCATCGACCAGCCGTCGCTCCATCGCCCCTTCGGCACCGGCACCCACAGGTAGAAGGCGCCCTCGGGGAGGTCCGTCGGGCAGCCCCACCGGGTCAGCACATCGGCCAGAAACGTCAGCCGCTCCAGGTACCGACCGCGTTGCACCTCGACATGGGCATCGTCGGCCAAGGCCACCGCCGCCGCGGCCTGCGCCGGTCCGGGCACCATCAGCCCGGCATGGCGCCGAACCAGGGCAAGGAACTCCACCAACTCGGGATCGCCGGCAAAGAAGCCGACCCGGACGCCGGCCAGGTTCGAGCGTTTGGAGAGGGAGTGGACGGCCATCACCCCTTCCAAGCCGTGTTCCAGTACGGAGCGGGGCCGCCCTGCCCAGGTGAACTCGGCGTAGCACTCGTCGGAGAACACCGGAACATCGTGAGCCCGACCCCAGGCGGCTTCGGCTCCCAGGTCACCCAGCCCGCCGGTGGGGTTGGACGGAGAGTTGGACCACAGGACGAGGGCCCGTTCGGCGTCCGACTCGGCGATGCCACTGAGATCGAGTCCCCCCACCTTGCCGGGGGCGGGCGGCACCGGCACGGCCCGGCAACCGGCGAGGAGGGCGCCCATGGCGTAGGTCGGGTAGGAGACGGCCGGGTACAGGACGGTGTCACGCGACGGCTGGCGCAGGCGGAGCATCCCGGGCACCGACGCCACCAGTTCCTTGGTGCCCACGCAGGCCGCCACCGACGAAGGCGACACCGATTCCAGTCCGAACCGGCGCGACAGCCAGGCTGCCGCCGCCTGGCGCAGGCCGAGGCTCCCGACCGAGGCTGGATACCCGCGCTCGCTCCCCGACCCCGACAGCGCGTCCACCACCGCCGGCAGGGGCGGGTCGCACGGCGTGCCGATGGAGCAGTCGACCATGCCACCGGGCAGGGCCTCGGCCAGTCGGCCGAGGTCGGCCACCCGGTCGTAGGGATAGGGCGGGAGCTGGAAGGTCACGGTGTCATCGTGTCATCGTGTCATCGTGGTGTCGGGGGCCACTGCGTCACTGCGTCACGGCGTCACTTCGTCGCTGCGTGGTCATGGTGTGATCACGACGTGGCCACGAACTCGGCGAAGCGTGCCTTGCCCACCTCGTCGAGGACGACCTGGAGCGTGGCGGAATCCTCGCCGTCGGTCTGGCCCACGACCTCACCCTCCCGGTGCACCGCCGCCAGGATGTCGCCGCGGGCCCACGGCACCACCAGCTCCACCACCCGGTCGGAGCCACGAAGCCGGTCCGCGACCACTCGCAGGAAGTCGTCGATGCCCTCGCCGGTCTGGGCCGAGAGCAGCACGGAACCATCGAGTCGGTGGGCCAGCTCCTTGGCCGCTTGGGGAGCCCGATCGGCCTTGTTCACCACGATCAGTTGGGGCACCTCGCCCGCCCCGATCTCACGCAGGACCGTGCGTACGGCCGCCATCTGCGTCTCGACGTGGGCCGCCGTGCCGTCCACCACGTGGATGAGGAGGTCGGCCAGACGCACCGAGTCCAGGGTGGACCGAAACGCCTCGACCAATTGGTGGGGCAACTTTCGCACGAAGCCCACCGTGTCGGTCACGAGCACCGTCTCGCCACCCGGCAGGGCGAACTGTCGCGTGCGCGGGTCGAGCGTGACGAACAGCCGGTTCCCGGCCAGCGCGTCGGCGTGGGTCAGCTGGTTGAGCAGCGTCGACTTCCCGGCGTTGGTGTAGCCCACCAGAGCGAGCTCACGGTGCCGGCCACGGGCCCGGCTCCGCCGCTGCAGCGAGCGCGTGCGATCCACCTCGCGCAGGTCCGACTCCAACCGGTGCATGCGTCGGACCAGGCGTCGACGGTCCACCTCGAGCTGGGTCTCCCCCGGGCCCCGGGTCCCGATGCCGCCCGCCTGCTGGGAGAGCCCGCCGCCGCGGCCCCGCAACCGAGGCAGGCGGTACCGCAGCAGCGCCAGCTCCACCTGGGCCTTGCCCTCGGGACTCCGGGCGTTCTGGGCGAAGATATCGAGGATCACCGCCGTGCGGTCGATGGCGGTGCGCCCGAATACCTTCTCCAGATTCCGTTGCTGGGCCGGGCTCAGCTCCTCGTCGAAGACCACCGTGTCGGCGTCGACCGACCGGCTCAACGCCGCGATCTCCTCCGCCTTGCCCCGCCCGACGAAGGTGGCCGGGTCCGGAGCGTCCCGGCGTTGGACCACCCGGGCCACCACGTCGGCTCCCGCACTGTCCACCAGTTGGGCCAGCTCGTCCATGGCCTCGTCGACGGCCTCGAGGGTGCTGCCCGGGAAGGCCACGCCGACCAGGATGATGCGTTCGCGAAACGACCGGTCGATCAACGTCCCCGGCAGCATGTCGGTCAAGAGAGCATCCCCGGGTGAAGCTCGATATCGGCCACCTTGCGCACCGGGCCGGCCAGTACGGCGGGGGCGTCCGCCCCGCGGCCGAGGGTGACCTCCAACATGCCGCCCGGATTGTGGACCCGCACCGGTCCGGAGCCGCCCACCAGCTTCACGGCCCGGGCCACCGCCGCTGCCGCCACGCTGCCGGTTCCGCAAGCCAGCGTCTCCCCGGCGCCTCGCTCCCAGACCCGCAACTCGAGGAAGTCCCCGTCGGCGTCGTGGGCCAGCTCGATCCACTCCACGTTGATCCCGTCGGGGTACGCCGCCTGCAGCTGGGGTCCCCGGGTCTCGATCTCGACCCTGGCCAGCCCGGCGGACCCGGCGGCCCCGGCCACCCCGGGCCCGACCAACACAAGGTGCGGATTGCCCACATCGGCCGTTCGGGCGGTCCGCCCGTCGATCTCCTCCTGGGCCGGGCCCACCGAGACCGCACCCATGTCGACACTGGCCCTGGCCCAACCCGGTTCTTCGCCGGGAAGGAAGGTCACGGTGCGCACGCCGCCGGCTGTGGCCACCGAGAACGTGGGCGGCGTGACCCATCCGGCGTCGACCGCGGCCTGAGCCAGGCAACGGATGCCGTTGCCGCTCATCTCGGCCTCGCCGCCGTCGGCGTTGTGCAGTTGCATGGTCAGGTCGGCATTCTCAGCACCCTCGGCAGCAGCACCGCCACCCCCGGCACCACCGCCGCGTCCGACCCGGATCACACCGTCGGCGCCGATGCCGCGGTGCCGGTGACAGAGCAGGCGGATCTGGTCCCCGCTCAGGCGAAGGCTGCCATCGGGGTCGAGGACGACGAGGAAGTCGTTCCCCGCCCCTTCGTGCTTGGTGAGATGCATGAGATGCACCACTCCATTCTCGCAGGTCACCGTCGCCGGCCGTGCGCTCCCAGGGCGTGATCGAGCCGTTCGTCCAGGTCAACTCCCGGTTCGGCCCAGGCGATCCGCGGGTCCCGGCGGAACCAGCTGGCCTGGCGCCGGGCCAGGGTCCTGGTCCGGCGCACCGCTTCCTCCACGCAGGCGGCCAGGTCGCTCCCACCCTCCACGTGCGCCAGGAGCTCCCGGTACCCGAGCGCCTGCCGGGCCGTCCGCCCGATGCCCTGGGGACGCTCGGACAAGGCGCGCACCTCATCGAGCAGTCCGGCGTCCATCCACTCGGCGAAACGCTTCTCGATCTGGCGATCCACCTCGTCGGGCGCCGCCACGATGCCGATCATCGGGACCGTCGAGGGCGGATACGCCTCCAGGCCCGGCCCGAAGGATGAAAAGGGTTGGCCCGACCCGATCGTGACCTCGAGGGCGCGGACGATCCGGCGCCGGTTGGTCGGCTCCATCCGCTCCGCCCCCAACGGATCCAGAAGGGCCAGCCGGTCATGCAACCCCACCACGTCGATCACTCCGTCATCGAGCTCGCGCTCCAAGATCGCGACGACATCGGGATAGCGGCCCGGAATGCGCAGGTCGTCCACGACCGCACGCAGGTACAGTCCCGTCCCCCCCACCAACAACGCGTGCCGGCCCCTCGCCTCGATGTCGGCCAGGACCGATCGGGCCGTCAGCTGGAACTCCGAGACGGTGTATTCGGTCTCCGGATCGACGAGGTCGATCAGATGGTGCGGTACCTGGGTCTGCTCGGCCGCTGTGGGCTTGGAGGTGCCCAGATCCATCCCTCGATACACGCACATGGAGTCCACCGAGACGATCTCGGTGTCGCCGCGCCGCAGCGCCACGGCCCGAGCGGCTTCCGACTTCCCCGATGCCGTCACCCCGACCAGGGCGACGGCGGTCACGCGCTGGCCACCGGGATTCGGACCCGATGCCGCGGCCGCGCCGTCACCGCATCGAGGACGCCCGACAGGTGGTGAGGGTGCCCGGCCGTGATGGTGACCCGGGCCACACACCCCGCCACCGGGGTGCCGGCCATGCCCGGACCGGTGGCCGCGAAGTGGACCAGCTTCCCTTGGCGGGTCCGCCCCGTCAGCATCGACTCGTCGCGGCGGCTCACGCCTTCCACCAGCACCTCCTCGACCCGGCCGACCCGGGCCTGGTGCCGGGCCAGGGCCGAGCGCTCCACCACCGTCTTGAGGCGGGCGAACCGGTCGGCGATGACGTCCGGTGCGATGAAGTCCTCCTCCATGTCGGCGGCCCTGGTGCCGGGCCGAGGCGAGAAGATGAAGGTGTACGCGCTGTCGTAGGCCGCTTCGGCCGCCACGGCCAACGTGTCCTCGAATTCGCGCTCGGTCTCACCGGGGAAGCCCACGATGATGTCGGTGGTCACCGCCAGGTCGTCGATGGCCGCTCGGGCTGCCGCCAACCGCTCCAGGTAGCGCTCGGCCGTGTAGCCCCGGCGCATGGCCGACAGGACCCGCGAGCTCCCCGATTGCAGCGGGAGGTGGAGCTGCTCACAGACCTCGGGCGTGTCGGCCATGGCCGCGATGGTCTCGGGCCGCAGGTCCTTGGGGTGGGGGCTGGTGAAGCGGATGCGCCCGATGCCGTCGACGGCGCCGATCCGCCCGAGGAGGTCGGCGAAGAGGGGGCGGCGGTGGGTGATGTCACGTCCGTACGAGTTGACGTTCTGGCCAAGCAGGGTGACCTCCATGACGCCGCGCCGAGCCAGTTCTTCGATCTCTCCGACGATGTCGTTGACCGGCCGGCTCACTTCGGGCCCGCGCACCGCCGGCACGATGCAGAACGCACACGAGTTGTCACACCCCATCTGGATGTTCACCCACGCCGCATAGGGCAGTTCACGCACGGCCGCCGGCGCCATGAGATGGTTGGAGATCGTCTCGGGATCGGGCGCATCGAGGATCTCCATCACCTGGCCCTCGGTGGTGGACCGCCGCAACAGGCCCGGCGCACTGCCCAGGTTGTGGGTCCCGAAGACCACGTCGACCCAACCCACCTTCTCTTGAATCAACTCCCGGTCCTTCTGGGCCAGGCAGCCGCCGACGGCGATCTGCAGGCCCGGCTTGGCGTCTACCAGTGTCTTGAGGCTGCCCAGTGTGCCGTAGAGCTTCTGATCGGCGTTCTCCCGGATGCAGCACGTGTTGAGGACCACCACGTCGGCCTGCTCCATGATCTCGGTCGGCTCCAGGCCATCGGCCACCAGCATCCCGGCCAGGCGCTCGGAGTCGTGCTCGTTCATCTGGCACCCGAACGTGCGGATGTAGAAGGACTTGGGCATCCCGGCGAGTCTACGACCCTGCCCCTTGGCTCAATCCCCGGGCCGCCCGGTCCCTACGCCCACTCCAGACGCCCGTCCTTCCCGCTCTGTCCCGCTCTGTCCCGCTCTGTCCCTCTCTGTCCCGCTCTGTCCCGCTCTGTCCCGCTCTGATGGCACGTGCCGTACCATTTCGCCTCGATGTCCGTGCCGCCGTCTTCTGGAACCGCACCCGACGTCGATACCGGGACGCGTCGGCCCTCTCGCCGACTGCACCCGGCCCTCGCGTCGCGCACGCGCATCGTCTCCGTGGCCATCGTGGTCGTCGTCGTGGGTGTGGGCGCTACCGCCATCATCGCCGTCCAAAGGCACGACGCCGCAGTCACCGCGGCAAAGCAGTCACTCGCTCAAGCTGACAGGACCCTTGCCGCCAGGTTCAACAGCTATACCCAGCGGACCAAGGTGTGCGAAGGAGTGGCCAATCCGTACAAGTGCATCGAATCCGCCGACCTGGCATTGGTACCTCACCTCAATGACTATGTGCGCTCACTGGGTCACGCGACGAGCGCCGGACTGGCGCAGAAGGTTGTCAACGTCGCGCACACCGATGCGGAGAACGCGGCCAAAGCGTTCCACATGGTGGGCGGCGCCGCGCCCACCAAAGCGGGCTACACCAACGCGGTGGCCCGATCCGACCTCTTCAGCGTCGTCGACACCCTGCAGAACTCGGTGAATGCGGTCATCAGCCAGCTCAACCAGGGATGATCGACCTCCACCGGCTGCTTCATGCGGGCAACTCCGCCGCGTCGCCATAGACCAACCCATCTCGGTCAGCCTGTAACCGCAGCACGCTGGCCGCGAAGCCGAGCGTCGCCAGCGCGCCCTCGACGCGATCACACACGCCGCCCAGCGCGGTCTGGGTGGTGATACCCAAAAGGGTCGGTCCGGCCCCTGACCAGCACGAGGCCAGCGCACCAGCCTCCACCAACGCAGCCAGCAGGACCGGAGCCTCAGGGAACAGGGTCGTGCGCGCGTCTTGATGGAGGCGATCACCGGTCGCGGCCGAGGTGAGTACCGACGGTTCGGCCAACCCGGCCAGCAGCAGGCCCATGCGCCCGAGATTGAAGGTGGCATCGGCTCGGGACACCGAGTCCGGCAGCACCCGTCGGGCCTCAGAGGTGGCCAACGAGCGATCGGGCACAACGGCGACAAAGGCCAACTGCTCGCTCAGCGCGAGCGGGGCAACCAGCGCCTTGGTCTCGACCATGGTGGCCGCAACCAGGCCCCCGACGACACTCGCCGCGGCATTTTCCGGGTGGCCGTCATAGACGGCGGCCACGGCCAGCGGGTCCTCCGCCCCAGCCGCGCCCGCGGCGGCGGCGGCCAGAGCGGCCGACGATCCCAATCCCCGCGACACGGGAATTTGGGAATGTACGGTCACGGCGAAGCGGTCGTGCCCCAGGACACCGGCCACGACCCGTGCCGCCAGGTGCGACGCGTCGCCCGAATGGTCGGCGCCCTCACCGGTGCTGCGGACCGAAAGCGCCGGCGCCGGCTCGACCTCAACTTGTACGTAGCGGTCCAACGCGATGGCGAGCACGTCAAATCCCGGCCCGAGATTCGCCGACGAAGCAGGGGCTCGAGCGCGCACGCAGTTAGAATAAGCGTTGGAAGAGCGTTTCCTTGGGAAGGTCCCGGGCCAGTCGTACGGGGACCACGATGTGTCGGTTCGCCAGGGTGACCACCACCGAGCCGACCCGGGTGCCCGCGGCGTCACCTGAAACGACGGCGTGGGTGGGCACAAAGATGCGGTGGTACGAGAGTCCGGGCCAGGTCAGCACTTCGGTGGTTGGTTGCGCCACCGCATCGACCGAGTGGCCGGCTGCGCTGACCCGGGCGACCACCGACCCCGAAGGGACGACGGCTTCCGACCCGAGCGAGGTGTCGACCGCGTCGGCCAATGTGAGCGCCGCACCTCCGGCCGCCAGCAGGACGTTGGGCTGGTTCACTCCCGTCTGCCCCGTCACGGCGGCGAGGATCAGGACCTTCTGACCATGGACGACGCGCGCCACGGCCAAGACATCACATCCTCCCGCCTGGCTGGTGAAGCCCGATTTCACCCCGACGGTGCCGAGGAAGCCCAGGAGCGGCGTGTACGTCGCCACCGTGCCCGCCACCGGCAGCGTCACCGATGGCATCCGCACAATGGACGCCAGGGTCGGGTCTTCCATGTCCTTGGCCGCCACGATCAAGATGTCGCTCGCCGTCGACTGCGAGCCGGCGTTGTAGCCGCTGGCGTCGGCGAAGGTGGTGTGCGTCATGCCCAGTTGGGCCGCCGCCTGATTCATCTTGGCCACGAAAGCCGGGAGGGTCCCGGCATCCCAGGTGGCGAGCGCGTCGGCGAAGTCGTTGGCCGAATGGACCAGCATGCCTTCCAGCAGCTGCATCTCGGTCAGGACTTCGCCGACGGTCATCGCGGCATTGGCTTGGTCCTGGGTGGTGTCCGCCTCGTAGTCAGCCACGTCGGCTGGCGTCATGGTGATGTTGGGACCGCTCTCCCCGACGCCGATGGGATGATCCTGCAGGATCACATACGCCGTCATCAGTTTCGTCAGGCTGGCAACGGGAACGGGAACCTCATTGCTCGAGCTCTCGGCCACACCGAGTGACGGCACGGAGATGGCCGACTGACCCATGGCGGCCCACGGCAGGGTGACCGGGGGGGACGAGATCGTCACCGTTGGAGCTATGGTCGACGTCACCGTAGCTGCGGCTACCGGGGCACGAAGGCGGGCGGTGACGAAGCCTCCGGCAGCAGCCAGGATGGCCACGAGCAGGAGGGCCAGCACGATCCGGGCCCACGTCCGACGTTTGCGGGGTGAGGTGGCCGCATGGCGGCCCCGACCATTTGTTGCAGGTTCAGTTGCAGGTTCAGGTGTCGGTGCGAGTTCAGGTGGGGCGAGCGAGCCGAGCCGGTCCGGCTGGACGACCTGAGTGTGCTCGTCGACCTGGTCGAGCTGATTGAGCTGGAATGGCGCCACCATCAGCGGCACCGGATTTGGCGCGGTCAAGGGTCAACGCGCATCGAGCTCATCGATGGTCATCAAGACCTGACGAGCCTTGGAACCCTCGCTCGGGCCGACCACGCCACGGCGTTCGAGCAGATCCATCAGCCGACCGGCCCGCGCGAAGCCCACCCGGAGCTTCCGCTGCAACATCGAGGTCGACCCCAGCTGCGAGCGGACGACCAGATCCATGGCTTGGGTGAGCAGTTCATCGTCGTCGTCATCGACGCCCCGGACTCCACCGGATCCCTCTTGCACCTCCTCGATGCCCACGATCGGCTCGGTGACACCGCCTTGGGCCTTCCAGAAGTCCACCACACCCCGAACTTCCTCTTCAGAGACCCACGGACCCTGCAGTCGCCGCGGGATGTTCGATGAGGCCGTCAGCAGCAACATGTCGCCCTTGCCGATCAGCCGCTCTGCTCCGGGTTGGTCCAGGATGACCCGGCTGTCTGCCAACGACGACACCGAGAAGGCCATGCGACTGGGGACATTGGCCTTGATCACTCCGGTGATCACGTCAACCGACGGACGTTGCGTGGCCAGCACCAGGTGGATACCGACCGCTCGGGCCATCTGGGCGATACGGACGACCGAGTCCTCCACGTCTCGGGCCGCCACCATCATGAGGTCGTTGAGTTCGTCGACCACGATCAGCACGAAGGGCAGAGCCTCGGGCATCTGCGGGTCGTCGTCGATCTCCGCTTCGGTGTCGATGGCGGGATGACCCTCACCCAGCGCCTGTGTCGCCACCGCCGCCACCTGGCGACGGATCGACGGACCACCCACCGGCCCGATCTCACCGGAGGCCAGCCCGGCGTTGTAGCCCGTGATGTCGCGCATACCGTATTCAGCCAAGAGGTCGTACCGGCGCTCCATCTCCTTGACCGCCCACGACAGTGCGTTGGCGGCCTTCTTCGGATCGACCACCACCTGGGTGATGAGGTGAGGGAGCCCGTTGTACTGGCCCAACTCGACCCGCTTGGGGTCGATGAGCATGAGCCTCACCTGATCCGGGGTGCTCCGCATGAGCACCGACGTGATGACGGAGTTGATGCACGACGACTTCCCGGCGCCGGTGGCACCTGAGATCAGGATGTGGGGCATCTCGGCCAGGTTGGCCATGACGGCGCGACCCGCGATGTCTCGCCCCATGGCCACTTCCAGCGGGTGGGTGGCCGCCTTCGCCTCGCTGGAGGCGAGAATGTCACCGAGCGCCACCAGTTGACGCTGTCGATTCGGTACCTCGACCCCGATAGCCGATTTGCCCGGGATGGGAGCCAGAATCCGCACATCCGGTGAGGCCATGGCATACGCGATGTCCCTCGAGAGGCTGGTGACCCGTGCCACCTTCACCCCGGCCCCGAGTTCCAGTTCGAACCGGGTCACCGACGGACCCACCGTGGACCCCACCAGGCGCGTGGCCACCCCATGCGCCGCCAGGGCGGCGACGAGTGCATCGCCTGCCAGCTCGACCTGGCGTCGGTCGTGGCGCAGTTGCTTGGTCGGCGGCAGGTAACTCAACGGCGGCAGCTTCCAGTCCCCGCTCGACCTCGGGGTGACTACTGCTACTGGAACTGACGGGGGCGCCGGCGCCTGATCGGCCTGGCCCGAATGGCCCTCCGTCGGTTCCTCGGCTGGTTCGGGTTCGCCCAGCGGCCCGTCGTCCAGGTCGTCGAACGGCTGAGTCTCGGGGGCCACCTTCGGCGCCGGCGGGTCGGGAACCTCCTTCATCGCGCCGTCTTTTGTCTCATCGCCGTCCAGCGCGCCTCCCTTCCACCACGAGGCCAGGGTGGATCCGACGGCCCCGGCGGCGATGCGCAGGGCCCGGCCACACGTGGCCAGGGCGATGCCGGTGGCGATGAGAATGGCCACGATGATCAGGGCGACGAAGACCACGGAGGCGCCGGCCGTTCCGATCCCGGCCGCCAGCGGGTGACCCACCAGGGCGCCCACCCAGCCCCCGGCATCCTTGACGCCGGCCTCCCGGATACCCGGAGTGCCGTTGGCCAGTTCGGCCAGGCCGCAGATGCCGATGAGTCCCAGGGCGGACCCCAGTCCGGTCCGGAGCGGATCAGGCCGCTCCCGCTCCACCAGCAGGATCACGCCCGCGCCGGCACAGACGAGCGGGAGGACCGTGCGAGCCCACCCTGTCAACCAGGCCAGGTCGCTGTCCACGCCGTGGCCCACCGGGCCCAGTGCATGGGCCCAGATGGCGAGGGCCAGGAGCACACTCAGCGTGATCAGGCCGATCGCCCACAGATCCCCGGCGTGTGCACTCAGGACGGAGGGAGGCGGTGGGGCGGGCTTCTTCCTGGCCCGGGAAGCGGGTTTGCGGGCCGGCGTACGCGGCGCGGGGGTTCTGCGCTTCGTCGTCACCACAGTGGGCACGAGATTACTGCTGCCAAGGGCGGTTCCGGGGGACACTCCACCGATTGAAAAGCGAACATACGTTCGCTACACTAGTCCCATGACGCTCCGCTGGGCCCTCGCCAGCACCGAGGAAGACGGCACGTTGTTCGCCGACGAGCGGGCGGCGACCCGCCACGTCGGCCGGGGCGCCTACGCCGGACTCGAGTTCCTCCACGTGAACGCCCGCACGATCATCAATGCCGTTCCCACACAGAGCCAGATGCCCTTCCGGTACACCATCAACGCCTATCGGGGCTGCAGTCACGCCTGCACCTATTGCTTCGCCCGCCCGACGCACGAGTACCTCGGCCTCGACATCGGTTCGGACTTCGAGCGCCGAATCGTGGTCAAGATCAACGCGGTCGAACGCCTGCGGGCCGAGGTGCGCGCCGCCAAATGGAACGGGGACCACATCGCCATGGGCACCAACACCGATCCATACCAACACGCCGAAGGCAAGTACCACCTCACCCGCGGCATCATCGACGTGCTGTCCGAAGCCCGGAATCCCTTCAGCATTCTGACCAAGTCCACCTTGATCCTGCGGGATGCCAAGGCATTGGCCGCGGCGGCCGCCCGCACGGATGTGTCCGTGAGTTTCTCAGTCGGCACCCTGGATCGGGACGTCTGGAGGTTGACCGAACCGGGGACTCCCCCACCGGACAAGCGCCTCGAAGCGTTGCGCCGCCTGACCGAGGCCGGTGTCTCCTGCGGCGTCCTGGTGGCACCCTTGCTGCCGGGGCTCTCCGACGGGGAGGACCAGATCGAGCACGTCGTCGAGGCCTGTGCGCGTGCCGGTGCGGTGTCGATCCATGGACTGGCGCTGCATCTTCGGGGCCCCATGCGAGCGCACTACACGGCGTGGCTCGAGGGCGTCCGCCCGGATCTCGCCGCTCTCTACCGGGAACGGTTCAAGGGCGGGGCCTATCAGCCTCAGAGCGAGAGGGACCGGGTCGCCGACGTCGTACACGACGTGGCCCGCCGATGCGGTGTGACCGGGCGAGACACGTACGAGCGGGCGGCTCCCGTCCACATCACCCCCAGCGCGCAACTCTCGCTGCTCTAATGGCAACGCTTCTCGTGGCAACGCTTCTCATGGCAACGCCTCTCGTCGCAAAGCTCTAGCAAAGCCCGATTCGGCCCAGGCGGAGCTGCCGCAACCGCTTAGCGACCTCGTTGAAATCTCACGTGCATATCGTGGCCCGTAGTCAAGCGGGGAATCAGCGGGCAAATGAACGAAGGCGAATACACAGGGCCACTGAAGTTGGTAGCTCCGACCGCAGGCGCGGGTCGCCGTTGGCGAAATGCCCCCCCGTTCATGCGCGGGTTGTGCGGCCTGACGGCTGTCCTCATGCTCTGTGGCGTTGTCGGGGGTCTGGCCCCCTCGGCGCAAGCGTCTTCCTCCGTGTCTTATCTCAGTGCAACGATCGGTTGGACGCCACAAATCCCAGCGGGTGAGAAGTTCGTCATTACCGACGTTGGGGGTAACTGCGATACTGACAAGAATCTGCCCGGGCCTTTTACTATTCCCTACGCGCGTGAGACCAAGGTTGCCCTCTTCAGATCCAAAGATGATGGCGTTTGCTTCTTCGAAGGCACCAACGCGCAGTTCAAGATCACGGTGACGAACCCGAATGGCGCCAAAGGCTCGGTCCTTTTCAATGTGACGCAAAGTAGTTTTTCATCCGATTACAGAATGGACTTCTACGGCGAGCAAAAGTTGAGCCGGCCCTACGGATACGTCACGGGCGAGGGCACCAAGGCGCCCCACGCGTACAACTTCGAGATCGTGTTCAAGTCGTACCCTTGAGCTGAACAGTCGTTACCTCGTCGACCTGGAGCCGGCCGCCGGTCCCGGTCGGCATGTTGACCGGGGGTCCGACGTATTTGGCGCCCGTCACTGGTCCACGCCGCCGGTCACCCCCCCTCACCACGGAGAGAACCCCCCTTCGAGTAGGCCCGGCACGGCTCTCCGGCGGCGTGACACACTCTTTTGGTGCGAGTGCCCATCGCTTGTTCGCTGACCGCGGCCGCCGCCGATGACCGCATCGACGAGTGGCGCCGTTTCCTGGCGGCGTCCGTTGATGCGGCCGAGAGAACCAGCCCCCAACAGCTTCGGATGCACCTCGCCTCGACCACCGTGTTGGCGGCGGCCGTGGACTTGGCGCAGCGGGAGAAGGCCTGCTGTGAATTCTTCGAGTTCTCGATTGGCATCGAGGCGGATGCATTGTGGCTGTCGGTCCGGGTTCCCGCCGAGGCATCACTCGTCCTCGATGACTTCGCACGGCTGCTTCCCAATGATTCCTGATCTCTGAAGGCAACTCGCGGGAGTCTGCTCCGGCGAGTTGCGGGAGGATCCTCCTCTCTCCGGTCTCAGTCTCTTTGACGACACGTTTGACGAATAGTGCCCACGGGGTTGCAGCCAGAACATTCGGGTATAGGCAGAAGGGGTGCGGGTAGGTGTACCGGTAGAGGTGGACCCCCGTGCCGGCGTCGCCACTAAAGGAGATTTGAACCATGGAAATCGTTCGCAATGCCGACGGCACCCTGGTCGTTCCGGTCCAGTCGGAACGGCAACACGAAACCGACAGTGGCACCGACCTGGCGTCCACCTCGAAGGCCAGTGAGGCCACACCGGGGCAGACCACGCCGAGCCAACCGGCGGAGACCCGGCTGCTTCATCCGGGTGAAGGCGGCTACGACGAGGCACTCGCCGAGTGGGATCGGCAACAGAACCCCGATCGTGAACCAGTCGTCTCCACGGCGAGCGGACGGCAGGAAGCCATGAGCCTGGTGCACGCGGTCGCCACCTCACCCGACCATGCCGTGGAACCGGCCCTCGAATCGCTGGACGATCCCGAGGCCAGCGGAGAAGCATTGCGCCACGTGCTCGTCGGCGGTGTGCACTCGGTCGAGGACTTCGCCACCGAAGTGGCCGAGGCCGAGGGAGGCGAACCGCTCACGGCCCACGAGACGACCAAGATCATCGGTGAGGTGCTGACCGAACTCGACTGATCGCGGCTTTCGCCCCTGCCCTTCCCCTGGTGGATCAGACGAGCAGGACGACCGGGACGATCATGGGGCGACGCCGCGTGCGGTCGCCGACGAACTTCCCCAGGGCCTTGCGGGCGTGGCGGCTCAGCACCTCGACGTCGCGGGCGCCGTCGCGCAGGGCCTGGGTGACCGCGGCGCCGACGACATCGCTCGCCTCGCCCAGCATCTCCTCGGCCTCGGGAGCGTGGACCCAGCCCCGGGTCTCGATGACCGGAGGGCAGCTGAGTGAGCCCTCATGGTTGTCGACCGTGACCACCACCATGACCACGCCCTCTTCGGCGAGCTTCTGGCGGTCGCGCAGCACCCCGTGGCCGATGTCGCCCACAGTGCCGTCGACGTAGACGTACCCGGCGGGCACCTTGCCGTCACGCTTGATGCCCTTGGCGCTCAGCGAGACGGCATCGCCGTCTTCACACAACAACACGTTGGCCGGCGCGACGCCCATGCCCAGTCCGAGGCGGGCATGGTGCACCAGGTGGCGGTACTCGCCGTGTACCGGTACGAAGCACTCGGGCTTGGTCACCTGCATGAGGGTCTGCAGCTCGCCGGCCTTGGCATGCCCGCTGACGTGCACGGCCTCGGTGCCCGAGTGGACGACCTCGGCCCCGCGGCGGTGCAGCTCGTCGATGACCCGCCCGACCGACCACTCGTTGCCCGGGATGGGGTGGGCGCTGATGACCACCACGTCGTCCTGGCCGATGCGCAGCCACTTGTTGTCACCGGTGGCCATGAGGGACAGGGCCGACATGGGCTCCCCCTGGGAGCCGGTGGAGATGACGCACATCTCGCCGGGAGGGACGGTGTCGACGTGCTCGATGTCGATCTGGGCCCCCTGGGGCACGTTGATGAAGCCGAGCCGGGTTCCGAGCTCCACGTTCTTGCCCATCGATCGGCCCAGGGTCGCCACCTTGCGGCCGTTGGCGGTCGCCGCATCGATGATCTGCTGGACCCGGTGCAGATGACTGGCGAAGCAGGCCACCACGATTCGTTTGTCGGGCTTGGAGGCGAACAACCGGCGGAGCGTCACGCCGACGGACGATTCGGAGGCGGTGAAACCGGGCTCCTCCGCGTTGGTGGAGTCGGAGAGGAGGAGGCGGATGCCCACGGTCTCGGCCAACTCACCCATGCGGGAGAGATCGGTCCGACGGCCGTCCACCGGCTGCAGGTCCAGCTTGAAGTCGCCCGAGTGCAGGATCACACCCTGCGGGGTGTGGAAGGCGATGGCACAGGCGTCGGGCACCGAGTGGGTGGTGGGGATGAACTCGACGTCGCACGCGCCGATGCGGATTCTTTCCCCGTCCTTGACGGAGATGAAGTCGGTGCGGTTGCCCAGGCCGGCCTCCTCCACCCGGTGCCGGGCCAGGCCAACCGTGAGCTCCGATCCGTAGATCGGGACCTTGAGGTCGCGCAGCAGGTAGGCCAGTCCCCCGGTGTGGTCCTCGTGCCCGTGGGTCAGGACGATGCCGTCGACCCGGTCGGCATGGTCACGCAGGTAGGTGAACTCGGGCAGGACCAGGTCGATGCCCGGCATGTCGGGGTCGGGGAACATGATCCCGCAGTCGAGGACGATGATGCGCCCGTCGACCTCGATACAGGCGCAGTTGCGCCCGATCTCACCGAGTCCGCCCAGGAAGACGACCCGGACCGGCTTCGCTCCCCCTTTTGCTCCCCCCTGCACCCTCCGCTTCTCAGGCAAGCGGCGGACCGGTATCGACGGGCGGGCCGACGGCGGCCAGGACCTTGGCGGCCATGGCATCGAGCTCGGGGGTGGCTGCCCCCATGGGCAGGCGGCACTGGCCCACCTTGAGACCCAGGGCGCGCAGGACAGCCTTGGCGGGCAGGGGGTTGGGGTACTCCTCGGTCGACTCGAAGTCGAAGGAGTCGAGCAATTCGGCGTTCCCGGCGATGGCGGTCGCCAGGTCACCACGCAGGAAGGCGTCCACCACGGCCCCGAACTGCGGCCCGACCCAGTGGGCGGCCACGCTGATCACCCCGACGGCGCCCACGGCGAGAAGCGGAAGCGTCATCACGTCGTCGCCGCTGTAGATCTCGAAGCCAGCCGGCACCCGGGCCGCCAGATGCGCCGTCCCGGCCGGGTCGGCGGCGGCATCCTTCAGACCGACGATGGCCGGCACCTCGCGGGCGAGGCGGAGCATCGTGGAGCGCCCGATGCGGCGACCGGAACGAACCGGGATGTCGTAGAGCACCATGGGCAACCCGCCGCCGGCCTCGGCCATGGCCCGGAAGTGGGCCTCGATGCCGGCCTGGGACGGGCGGTTGTAGTACGGGGTGACGGCCAGCAGGCCGTCGACGCCGCACGTCGCCGCCAGCTTGGTCGCCCGGATCGAGTGCTCGGTGTCGTTGGAGCCGGTTCCGGCGATGACCGGGATGGTGACCGCATCGGCCACGGCGCGCCACAGGTCGGCCTTCTCCTCATCGGTCAGCACCGAACTCTCCCCGGTGGAGCCGCTGAGCACCAGGCCGTCGCTGCCGTGCGCGGCCAGCCACCGGGCCAGGTCGGCCGCGGCCTGGATGTCGAGCCGGCCCGCGTCGTCGAACGGGGTCACCATGGCGGTGATGACCCGTCCGAATCGAGGCGCGTCCGGAGTAGGGCTCATGAACAGGTCAGGCTACCAGTCGCCTCCCGGGTCACCCGGGGAACTCTCTCCCTGGGCGACAGAGGCGTGGGCCGAGGAAAGGGTCGGCAAAAGGGCCCGGAAACGGCACCCGGAAGGGCTCGAGAAAGGTCGATGCGGTGCTTACGCGACCTGACGGTCGACCGGTGAGCCGTCCGCGAAGGCATCGGCCTCTTCGGTGGCGTCGTTCAGGTCCTCGAAGGCGATGGCGCCCATCTCGGTGAACTTGCCCCGCAACCAGCCGTCGGCCGCGTCGAGCAGCCCGAGCTTCTTCAGGTTGGGCACGATCTTGGAGAACAAGAGGATCTGGAAGTCGTCACGCTCGGGCGCCTGCTCCACGATCTTCATGACGTCCTTGGCCGGCACCTCCAGGCGGTCCCAGACTTCCTGCATGACCATGCGGTCCTTCATGCGGATGGCCGCTTCGAAGGCGAACTCCTGGCGCTCGCGCAACTCGGCCGAGCTCAGCTCCGTGTAGTACTCCTTCAGGCTGAGCACGCCGAAGGCCACGTGCCGGGCCTCGTCGGCCATGACGTACCGCAGCAACTTCTTGAGGAGCGGCTCGGTGGTCATGGAATGGATGAACCCGAAGGCGGCCAGGGCCAGACCCTCCACCATGATCTGCATGCCGAGATAGGTCATGTCCCAACGGGAGTCGCTGACGATGTCATCGAGCAGCAGGCCCAGGTGGGCGTTCATCGGGTAGTGGCCCGAGAGCTTCGTGTCGAGGTACTTGGAGAAGACCTCGACGTGGCGAGCCTCGTCCATCACCTGGGTGGCGGCGTAGTACTTGGCATCGATCCACGGCACCGTCTCCACGATCTTGGCCGTGCAGAGCAGGGCGCCCTGCTCTCCGTGCATGAACTGGGACAGGAGCCAATTCTGGTTCTCCATGCCGAAGTGCAGCCACTCTTTGTCGCCCCACTTCTCGACGGCCGTGCCGGTCAGGTCAGCCTCCCCCCACTGCATCTGGTCGGCGTTGGCCTCGTTGTTGGCGATGACGACCTTCTCCTGGTCGACCTCGATCGACCAGTCCAGGTCGGTCTGACCGTTCCACTGGGCCTTCTTCGCCTTCTCGTAGAGCTTGTCGAGCTGAGGCTTGGCCCCCTTCTCGTAGTCCCAGGTGAACTCGGCCGGGCAGTTGTCGGGCACCCGGTGGAAGCCCTCGACGTCGTAGTGGCCGACGAAGTTGAGCACGGCTTCGAGGTCGTTGATCTTCTCCCGGCCAATGAGCTCGAGATTGCTTTTCATCATGGCCTGGTCGTCATCGACGGTGGTCATTGCACTGCCCCCTTTGAGGTGGTTGAGAGTGATGGCTCGGTGGATGGTTGAGGTTCGCTGAAGATGAGACGGGAGGGAACTCTCCGGAGGGCTCCCGCAGGGCCAGGATGCCCGGGAGAACGAACGTGCGGACCAGGGACCGGGTGTCGTCGGGATCGGTCAGGTCGGCGCCGGGTGCCGGATCGGCCACATAGGTCAAAACGATGCGGATGGCCCATTCCGCCGCCCGCGAGGCCTGATCCGGATCGAGCCAGCGGGCGAAGAACGGCGCGGCGAGGTCGCCGGCCATGAACAGGATCCGGTCCATGCCGGCAAAGGTGAGGGAGGGCAGGATCGTCCCGGGCTCGTGGCTCAACATGTAGCCCAGGGCGCGATGCGTGCTCATGTGACGGGCCGCTTCCGTCATGCCGGCGACCAACACCTCTTCGAGATCACTGGCCCCGCCCATGGCCACGGCCAGGGAGGAGAACAAGCGGGCCACCTCGGTCGACACGACCGCTTCGAGGACATCGTCCTTGCCACCGGGGAAGGTCCGGTAGAGGGTGGCGCGCGAAAATCCCGATTCCCGGGCGATGTCGTCAACGGTGGTCTTGGTCGCTCCCTGGCGGGCCAGGCAGCACAGCGCCGCATCGACCATGCGCACCCGGGTCGAGGAGCGATCGTCGCCACCCATGTGGTGCACGACCTTGGGCCTCGGTGGTGTGGTGACGGGTGTGGAGGGTGTGGGGGGTGTGGCGCGTGTGAAGGGTGCGGCCGGTGCGGGCCGCCGTACCGAGCCGTCGACCGCTTCCGCTCCCTCTGTTCTCACCACCGCTTCCACTAATGAAACAGTATGGCGATTTTTGTCTCAATGTCAACTAAGGTTTACGTGACCAGGGGCGATGCTGAGCACCAGCAGCGCCAGCACGGCGAGGGTGGCGGCACTGCTGCCGACCACGAGGGCGATCCCCCGGCTGGCCGGCCGGAGATTGAAGGAGATGTCGAAGACGAGGCCCAGCGCGGCCCCGACCAACAGGCCACCGATATGGGCCCGCCAGTCGATGTTGCCCAGGCTCCCGACGCTGCCGACGAAGCCCAGAGCCAGGTTGGCCACGATCAGGACGACCACCGGGGCCATGGGCTTCCGGTTGCGTTGGGCCAGGACCACGTAGGCGCCCATGACCCCGAAGATGGCGCCGGACGCCCCAGCCCCGTAATCGACGGCGGGACCAAGGAGGTAGGAGGCCACGCCGCCGCCCAGCCCCGCCAGGAGGTAAAGCGTCAGGAACCTACTCTTGCCCAACATGACCTCGACCGCCGGCCCGACGATGAGGAGTGTGACCATGTTGAAGGCGATGTGCAGGAAGTCGAGATGGAGGAACATCGACGTGAAGAGCCGGTAGTACTGGTGCAGGAAATGGATCCGGTCGGGCTGCTCCCCGAAGCGCACGATGCTGGCGGTGCTGCCGAACCCACTGGCGGCGAAGCAGATGACGTTGACCGCGATCAGCCCGAGGACCATCGGCGTGGGATTGGTCGAGCCGACGGCGCCGGTGTGCGTCCGGTCGCCGAAGGGCCGGATGACCCGGGTCTGCTTGGCGCCGGCGTTCACGCAGTCGGGGCACTGCCAGCCGACGGCGGCCTGCACCATGCAGTCGGTGCAGATGGGACGGTCACAGTGGGCACAGACGACGGAGGCCGGGCGGTCCTCATGGAGGGCACAGGTGGTTGCGGTCATCGGTTCATCAGTTCATTGGGTCATTGGGTCACTGGTTCATTGGGGCACCGGTCACCGGTCGCCGGTCACCGGTCACGGGTCACGGGTTTCACCGGTTCACCGGATGCCGGCCAGCAACTCGGCCCGGACCAGGCGGGCGACCTGGGCCGGGTCGTTGAGGTCCCACCGACCCGGTGACTCGATGTAGGAGAGGACCATCCGGGCCAGGAAGTCGGCCGATGCATCGAGGTCGGCCCCTTCGGCGATGCCGTGACGGACCAGGTACGGCGTCAGGAACGCAGCCACCAGCTTGTGCGTCTCGTTGGCCTCCACCGTGAGGCGGGGCAGCAGGATCTCGGGCTCGGTCTGCAAGATGCGCTGGAGCACCTCGTGCTCGACCAGGGCCCGGTGCGCAAAGACCAGGCCGCGCTCCATCACCTCTTCGAGCGTCTCGGCGTCCTGCACCTCCTCGTAGAGGCGGAGGAAGAAGCGGGCGAACTCCCAGGACACCACGGCGCCGATGAGCTCTTCGCGGCCGCCGGGGAAGTACCGGTAGACGGTGGCGCGACTGACACCGGCTTCCCGCGCCGCGTCCTCGACCGTCGTCTTGGCCAGACCCCAGCGCGCCACACAGTCATAGGTGGCCTGCAAGAGACGCTCCCGCACGTCGCTCACAGCCCGAGCAGCGCCTCTATGCCGACGGTCAGGCCCGGGTGATCGGGCACGGCCCGCACGGCGAGGAGCACGCCGGGCATGAACGAACGGCGATCGTAGGAGTCGTGCCGGATGCTCAGGCTCTGCCCCACGGCACCGAAGATGACTTCTTCGTGGGCGATGAGCCCGGGCAGTCGGACCGAGTGCACCCGCACGCCGCCTGGGCCCTCCCCCCCGCGGGCGCCGGGGAGCACGTGCTCGGTCGTGGGATCGACCGGCCATGGACCCGAGCCGGCGCGGGCGCGCGCTTCGGCGATGCCCTCGGCGGTGTGCAGCGCCGTCCCCGACGGTGCGTCGCGCTTGGCGTCGTGGTGGAGCTCGATCACCTCGACCCCGTCCATATGGGGCGCCGCCAGCGCGCTGAAGCGCATGAGCAGCACGGCGCCGATGGCGAAGTTGGACGCCACGATCGCATTGGCCTCCGAGGCGGCGAAGAGGTTGGACGCCCCGGCCAGCTCGGCCTCGGTCAAACCCGTCGTGCCGATCACCGCGTGCACGCCCTCCTCGGCATAGAAGGCCAGGTTGTCCCGGGCCGCCTGGGCGACCGAGAAGTCGACCACGACCTCGGCACCGCTTGCTCGGAGCACGGCACTCGTCGCCTCGATGATCACGTCGCTCTCGCCGGCCACGCCGCCGCCCTCGCCACTGCGCCCGGACGCGTGCTCCCCGACGTGGTTGGGGTCGACCGCCGCGACCAACTCGAGGTCTTCGGCGTCCGAAACGGCCCGGCAGACTTCCTGGCCCATGCGGCCGCCGGCGCCGACCACCGCGACCTTCTGCATGTGCTCGACCCTAGTGTCCAGAGGTGGCGGCCAGGTGGTCGTCGAAGGCATCCTCGTCGAACGGCCCGACGGCACTGAGCGTGCGCGGTGCCTGCACCAACTGGTCGGCCACCGCCAATACGTCCTCCGGCCCGACGGCCTCGATACGGGACAGGATGTCGTCGACCGTGCGCACCTCGCCGTGCAGCAGGGCGGAGGCCCCGATGCGGCTCATACGGGCCCCGGAGTCCTCACCCGAGAGCAGCATCTCGGCCCGGATGTTGCCTCGGGCCACGGCCAGCTCGCGATCGGTGATGCCGTGGACGGCCAGGAGCTCCAGCTCGCCGGCGATGATCCGCAGCACCTCGGGGACGTGATCGGGGGCGGTGCCCACCACGACGGCGAGCGACCCGGCATCTTGGTAGGCGGCCCGCTCCGACCAGACCGAATAGGCCAGCCCACGCTCCTCGCGCACCTTCTGGAAGAGGCGGCTGGACAGGCCGCCGCCGAGCACCTGATTGAGCACGGCCAGGGCCCAACGGCGATCGTCGAAACGCGAGACCGACCGGACCCCGTAGACGACATGGGCCTGCTCGGTGGGTCGCCGCACGACCTGGATCTGCGCCGACCCGGGACCGGGAGCCGTCCGCGGTGGGGCGGCGCCACCGAGCGTTCCGGCGAAGCGGCGCTCCAGGTCGGCCGCCACGGCATCGTGGGTGCAGTCGCCGGCCACCGAGACGACCATGTTGCCCGGACGGTAGTGGTGCTCGAAGAAGCCACGGATGTCGGAGGCGTCCAACGCTCCCACCGTCGAGGCGGTCCCCAGCGTGTCGCGCCCGAGGGCGTGGTCGCGGAAGATCGAGGATTGCCATTGCTCGGCCGCCAGGTCGGCCGGCTCGTCGGCGTGCATCAAGATCTCGTCGAGGATGACCGTCCGCTCGGCGTCGACGTCGGAGGGACGCAGGGCCGGATTCCACATGATCTCGCTCAGGATGTCCAGACCGAGCGGGAGGTGCTCGGCCAGCAGGCGGATGTAGAAGGTGGTGTACTCCTTGGTGGTGAAAGCGTTGCAGTCACCCCCGACCTCGTCGAGCGACTCGGCGATGGCGGCGGCCGAGCGGGCCTCGGTGCCCTTGAAGAGCAGGTGTTCCAAGAAGTGGGAGGCCCCGGCCACATCGTCGGACTCGTCCCGCGAGCCGGCGCCGACCCAGTAGGCCACCGCGACCGAACGCACATCCGCCATGGTCTCGGTGACCAGGCGGATGCCGCTCGGCAAGACGGATGACTGGATCAACGGCGACGGGAACGGCCGCGCGGTGGTCGGTTGCCGCCACCCCGGCTCTCGCCCTCGGCGGCACCGGGGCCCAGGTCGCCGAGGTCGGCCACCAATTCGGCTTCGAAGGCGTCCTCGAAGGACGGGGTCGCGCCGGCGCCACCGTTACTGGCCGACGGAGCCGGCGCAGCCGATGAACTCGACGAATCCGACCCACTCGGCGCATCGGACGAGGCTGACGAGCCGGCGGACTGCTCACGCCGAGGGGCGCCACTATCACGGTCACGCCCACCGTCACGACCACCGCCGCCGCCAGATCCGCCGCCGCCGGAGCCCTCGGGCACCGAGGCCAGCGACAGCGACACCTTGCCCTGGGGGTCGATGTCGTCGACCCGTACCTCAATGGGCTGGCCCAGCGTCAACACGTCCTCGACGTTGTTGATGCGCTTGCCACCGGCCAGCGAGGAAAGCTTGGAGATGTGCAGCAGGCCGTCACGACCGGGCAGCACGTTGACGAAGGCACCGAACTTGGTGATGTTGACCACCTTGCCGGCGTACACGGCGCCGACATCGGCCGTGGGCGGGTCCAGGATGAGCGAGATACGGCGCCGGGCCTCCTCGACGGCGTTGCCGTCCTTGGCGCCGATGGTCACGGTGCCGACCATGCCGTCGTCGTCGACGGCGATGTCCGCGCCGGTCTCCTGCTGCAGGGTGTTGATGACCTTGCCCTTGGGGCCGATGACCTCACCGATCTTGTCGATCGGGATCTCCATGGAGACGATCTTCGGCGCGCTGTTGGCCACGTGGTCA
This sequence comes from uncultured Acidimicrobiaceae bacterium, assembly GCA_963743785.1. GTDB lineage: Bacteria > Actinomycetota > Acidimicrobiia > Acidimicrobiales > RAAP-2 > Bog-473. The sequence goes on from CAVURD010000034.1 coordinate 80,213, forward strand.
CGCGGCTCGGCGATGGCACCGGCCATGACGGCCAGGATGGCCAGCCGGGCCTCCTTGGCCTGGAGCAGTGCCTTGGCCAGCACATCGGCCGGGAGGCCGGCGATCTTGGTGTCGAGCTGCAGGGCGGTCACGGCCTCGGAGGTGCCGGCCACCTTGAAGTCCATGTCGCCGAAGGCGTCCTCGGAACCCAGGATGTCGGTCAGGGTGACGTAGGCGTCGCCCTCGTGGATGAGGCCCATGGCGATGCCCGCCACCGGAGCCTTGAGCGGTACGCCGGCGGCCATCAGGGAAAGGCTCGAGCCGCAGACCGACGCCATCGACGTCGAGCCGTTGGACGCGAGCACGTCGGAGACCAGGCGCAGCGTGTAGGGGAACTCCTCCGCGCTGGGCACCACGGGCAGCAGGGCCCGCTCGGCCAGCAGGCCGTGGCCGATCTCCCGGCGCTTGGGGCCGCGCATGAAGCCGGTCTCGCCGGTGGAGAAAGGCGGGAAGTTGTAGTGGTGCATGTAGCGCTTGTGGTCGACCGGGGTGATGGTGTCGAGCAGCTGGTTCATGCGGGGCATGCCCAGCGTCGTCACGTTGAGGACCTGGGTTTCGCCCCGCTGGAAGAGGGCCGAGCCGTGGGCCGTCGGGAAGAGGTCGATCTCGGCCGAGAGGGGCCGGATGTCGGCCGTGCCACGACCGTCCATGCGCTGGCCGTCGGTGATGACGCGTTGGCGCACCAGCTTCTTGGTCAGCGAGCGGATGGCGGCCTTGATCTCGCCGGCCCGGCCTTCGAGCTCGTCGGCCAGCGCGGCCTGGATCTCCTTGCCGGCCAGGTCCAGAGCGGCGTTGCGCTCGGCCTTGGCGGTGACCGTGTTGGCCTTGGCGATGAGGTCGGTGCCCACGGCCTCGACCCGGGCCCACACGTCGTCGGCGTAGTCGGTCTGGGTGGCGAACTCCATGGGGACGATGGCCCCGCGGGCGGTCACGTAGTCGGCCACCAGCTGGCGCTGGAGGAGGATGGACTCACGGATCCAAGTCTTGGAGGCTTCGAGGCCTTCGGCCAATACCTCTTCGGTCACCTTCGGCGCACCGTCCTCGTAGTAGGACCACGACTTCTCGGTCCCGCCGGCTTCGACCATCATGATGGCGATGTCGGTGTCGTCACGCTCGGTGAGGGCCCGCCCGGCCACCACCAGCTCGAAGGTGGCGGCTTCACCCTCTTCGAAGGTGGGATGGGGGATCCAGGTGCCGTCGACCGTGTAGGCCACCCGGACGGCACCGATGGGGCCGTCGAAGGGGATGCCCGAGAGCATCAGCGCGGCCGAGCTGGCGTTGATGGCCAGGACGTCGTGCGGGTTGACCTGGTCGGCCCCGAAGATGGTGCCGACCACGTGGACCTCGTTGCGGAAGCCGGCCGGGAAGGACGGTCGCAGGGGGCGGTCGATCAGGCGGCAGGTCAAGATGGCCTGGTCCGAGCTCTTGCCCTCGCGGCGGAAGAACGAGCCGGGGATCTTGCCGGCGGCGTACGCCCGCTCCTCGATGTCCACCGTGAGGGGGAAGAAATCGGTCCCCTCCCGGACGGACCGGGCGGCGGTGGCCGTGGCCAGAAGGACGGTGTCGCCGATGCGGGCGAGCACGGCGCCGTCGGCCAGTTGGGCCAACTTCCCCGTCTCGAAGGTCAGGGTGCGGTCGGTGCCACTGATCGGGCCCGACACGGAAATGGCGTCAGCCATGATGCTCCTCGTGTGGTGTTAAGGGGCATCTCGTGGCCGGTTCCCAGTGGTCGACCACCTCGGGTGGAAGTGACCGGCGACTGGCAGCCAGCGTCTTGAGAGGCCCGGATGTGAATCGCTACCGTCGAATGCCGAGACGGCCGATAATGCTGCGGTAGCGCTCGACGTCGTTCTTACGGACGTAGTCGAGCAACCGCCGACGTTGTCCGATGAGCTTCATCAGGCCGCGCCGGGTGTGGTGGTCCCCTTTGTGCCCCTTGAGGTGCTCCGTGAGATGGTTGATCCGTCCCGACAACAGTGCGATCTGCACTTCCGGAGACGCAGTGTCGGTCTCGTGCAGGCGGTACTCGGCAATAGTGGCCTGGGTGTCGGGCATGTAAGTGAAGAACCTCGAAGCATTCGTAGGAGTCGGTGGGGACCAGCCCCAACCGGCAAATATGGTAGCAGGTGGCCGCTGACCAGCAGGGTCCGGCTCACCGCGTCCGGCTCAGCCGGGTTCGGCCGTGAGGAGCCGTTCGGTGTCCGCCACATCGTCGTGCATCTGGGCAATGAGGGCATCGACCGAGTCGAACTGCCGCTCGTCCCGGAGGCGGCGCACGAACGACACCCGGCCGAGCTCGCCGTAGAGGTCCCCCTCGAAGTGGAGGAGATAGGCCTCGACCAGGACCGATGCGGAGGCGGGGTCGTAGAAGGTGGGCCGGCGGCCGACCGAGATGGCTGCCAGGTACCCGGTCCCGTCGGGGCGCCGGTAGTACCCGGCGTAGATCCCGTCGGCCGGTAGGGCGATGTCGGTGGACACCTCGAGGTTGGCGGTGGGGAAGCCCAGGTCGGACGCGCCCCGGCCGTCGCCGTGGACCACGGGCCCTCGCACCTCGTGGGGGCGGCCCAGCAGCGCCGCCGCACCCACCACGTCCCCGGCCGCCACCAGGGAGCGGATGCGGGTCGACGACACCGGGGCGAGGTCCTCGCCGGTCAGGCGCACCCCCACCACCTCGAAACCGTGCTCCCGGCCGAGCTCCCGGAGCAGGGCCACGTTGCCCCGGCGACGGTTGCCGAAGTGGAAGTCCTCCCCCACCACCACCAGCTTGGCGTCGAGGGTCTCGACCAGCACCTCGCGGACGAAATCCTCGGCCGACTCGTCGGCCCGGGCCCGGTCGAAGGGCACCACCAGGGTGCGCTCGATGCCGCATTCGGCCAGCAGCTCCAGCTTCTGGTCCAAATCGGTCAGGAGCGGGGGCGCCGATTCGGGCCGGACCACGCTGGCCGGGTGGCGGTCGAAGGTGACGACGACCGGGGAAAGCCCGGCCGCCCCGGCCCGGGCCACGAGGTCGGCCAGTAGGGCACGGTGGCCCAGGTGCACACCGTCGTAGGCACCGATGGTAACGGCAGTTCCGGGCATCGCGGATGAGGTTAGACGTCAGTTACCGGCGAGTACGACAGCCGGCTTGATCCGGTCGGTGCCCGTCGCCTCGTAGACGGCCAGCAATGTGCCCCGATCGTCGACCATGGCCCAGGGGCCGTCGCCCGCGGCGCCGACCGGCACCCGATCGAGGGCCAGCCCGTGCTGAATGGCGCCGGCGAACTCGCTCTCCACCGTGACGTGGTCCATGTCGCGCATGGCCTGGGCCGGGGTGAGGATGGCGTCGTAGTCGATCCGGTCCTGCTGCCGCATGTCGTCCGGGCCGAACGACCCGATCCGGGTGCGGCGCAGCGTTCCGATGTGGGCGCCCCCGCCGAGGGCCGCCCCCATGTCGTCGGCCAGGGTGCGGACGTAGGTTCCCGACGAGCACTCGATCGTGGCCCGGTAGACGTTCGGGCGCCCGGGGTCGGGCTCGGTGTCGAAGCGGTAGACGGTGACCGGGCGGGGCGGACGCTCCACGTCGATCCCCTGCCGGGCCAACTCGTGCAGACGCCGTCCCTCGATCTTGACGGCCGAGACCATCGGGGGGACCTGCTCGATGGCGCCGGTCAGATCGTCCGCCGCCGCTTGGACCCGGGCCGGCGTGATGGCGGACATGTCCCAGGTGCCGGTGACCTCACCCGAGGCATCGAGGGTGGAGGTGGCGGTGCCGAGCACGATCTCGGCCACGTAGGTCTTGGGCAGCGGAGTCAAGAAACGCAGCAGACGGGTGGCCCGGCCGAGGCCGACCAGGAGCACACCGGTGGCATCGGGGTCGAGGGTACCGGCGTGGCCGACCCGGCGTTGCCCGAAGATCCGGCGGCACTGGGCCACCACGTCGTGGGAGGTCCAGCCCGCTTCCTTGTCGACCACAACCAGGCCTGTGGCGCTCATGGTGTCCTTCGGTCATGGCGCGCACCGCGCCACGGCGTCACTGGTCTTCGGGCTCGGCCACCTGGTCGATGCCGCGCAACAGCTCCTCCACCCGGTTGCCGGCGACGATGGCCGGATCGGCCTTGAAGGTCAGTCGGGGCGTCCGCTTCATGCTCACCTGGGTCCCGATGGAGCGCTGCAGATGCGGCCGGCGCTCCTCGAGGGCCTCGGCCGCGTCGTCACCCAGCGAGGCGAGGTACACCGTGGCCGTGCGCAGGTCCGAGGCGGTGTCGACCGAGGTCACGGTGACCATCCGGAACCGTTCGTCGGCGTCGGCCAGCCGCTCGAGCTCCTCGGCCACCACCTGTCGCAGCACTTGATTGACCCGCAATGAGCGGGGGTACGTCGCCGTCCGCCGTTTCACTGTGCGGTCACGTCCTCGGGATCTCGCGCTCCTCGTATGTTTCGATGATGTCGCCGGAGTGCAGGTCCTGGAAGTCCGAGAGGCCGATGCCGCACTCGAAGCCGGCTGAGACCTCGCGGGCGTCATCCTTGAAACGACGGAGCGAGGTGATCGCACCCTTCCAGATCACAGTGCCCTCGCGCAGGAAGCGGACCTTCGAACCGCGGGTGATCTTGCCCTCGCGCACCATGCAGCCGGCGATGGCGCCGACCCGCGGCACCCGGAAGATCTCGCGCACCTCGGCTTCGCCGGTGACCACCTCCTCGAAGACCGGGGAGAGCAGCCCGAGCATGGCCGCCTCGATGTCCTCGAGCAGCTTGTAGATGATCTCGTAGTTGCGTACTTCGACGTCGGAACTCTCCGCCAGCTCACGGGCGCGTTTGTCGGGCCGGACGTTGAACCCGATGATGGTGGCACTCGACGCGGCCGCCAACTGCACATCGTTCTCGGTGATGCCACCGATGCCGCGCAGCACGAAGCTGAGCTTCACATCGTCGCGTTCGAGGCGCTTCAGGCTCTCGGTGACCGCTTCGAGGGATCCCTGTACATCGGCCTTGAGCACGATGTTGAGGGTCGCCGTCTCGCCCCGCTGGATCTGCTCGAACAGGTCTTCGAGCTTGGCTCCTGTGGCCGCCGAAGCCACCGGCTTGTGACCGGACAGGCGGAAACGCTGGGCGCGGGCCTCGCCGAGCGTGCGGGCCCGGGCCAGGTCCTTGGCGCCGCGCATCTCGTCACCGGCGTGCGGCGGCTCGGAGAATCCCAGCACCTGTACCGGGGTCGACGGGTGGGCTTCTTTTATGTGCGCACCCGTGTCGTCGACCAGGGCCTTGACCTTGCCCCAGGCGGCGCCGGCCACCACGGGGTCGCCCACGTGGAGGATGCCCTGTTGCACGATGAGGGTGGCCACCGGACCCCGGCCGGCCTCGAGGTTGGCTTCGAGCACCACGCCGCGCGCCTCACCCTCGACCCGTGCGGTCAGCTCTTCGACCTCGGCCACCAGGGTGATCTGCTCGAGCAGGTCGTCGATCCCGGTGCCCTGCAGCGCCGAGACCTCCACCACGATGGTGTCGCCGCCCCAGGCCTCGGGCACCAGTCCCCGCTCGGACAGCTGCTGCAGCACGTGGGCCGAGTCGGCGTCGGGCCGGTCCATCTTGTTGACCGCCACGATGATCGGCACGTCGGCCGCTTGGGCGTGGTCGATGGCTTCGACGGTCTGCGGCATCACGCCGTCATCGGCGGCCACCACGAGAATGACGATGTCGGTGGCCTGGGCACCGCGGGCGCGCATGGCGGTGAAGGCGGCGTGGCCCGGGGTGTCGATGAAGGTGATCGGCTTGTCGTGCCACACGACCTGGTAGGCCCCGATGTGCTGGGTGATCCCACCGGCCTCTCCCGCCACGACGTCGGTCGAGCGGATGCGGTCGAGCAACAGCGTCTTGCCGTGGTCCACGTGGCCCATCACGGTCACCACGGGCGGCCGCGGGCGCTGGTCGGCGTCGTCGTCTTCTTCCTCTTCCTCGAAGAACCGAGCCAACAACTCGGCCTCTTGCTCCTCGCCGGGGTCCACCAGGCGGACCTCGGCCCCGATTTCGGCAGCGAAGAGCTCGATCATGTCGTCGCTCAAGGACTGGGTGGCCATGATCATCTCGCCCTGGAGCAACAAGAAGCGGACGATGTCACCGGCACTGCGGTTCAATTTCGGGCCGAGGTCGCGCGCCGTCGACCCGCGTTCGACGATGACCTCGCCCTCGGGCACCGGTGCGGTCGAGGGTTGATAGGTCGTCAGCTGGGTCGGCTCGAGCTCTTCGAGGTTGCGCCGACGACGTCGGGCCCGCCGCTGGGGCGGGCGTCGTCCCGGTATGCCACCACGCCCACCGGCGGGAGGTGCGCCACCCGGGCCGCCGGCGGGGCGTCCGGCGTAGCCGCCTCCCCCGCCACCGGGTCGGCTGCCGAAACTGCTGCTCCCGGGCCCACCGGGACCACCGGTCGGACGGCCGGCGCCGGGCGCTGGACGTCCACCCGTGCGCGCCGGGTATCCCCCTCCGCCGGGTCGACTGGCCGGAGCCGTCGGGCGGCGACCGCCCATGCCCGGGGGCGGTGGGATCGGACGGCCGCTCGGACCGACCGGGGGTCGAGGCGGCGGTGGCGGCGGGACGGGCTTGCCGCTCGGACTCATGGGAGGGTGCGTCGGCCGCTCGGTGGCCGGAGTGCCGGGGGCTTCGGGGGCCTCGGGAGCCGGGGGGGCCGAGTCGGGTGCCACGGGGGGCGCAGTGGCTGGCGGGGCGGCCGCGGCCGGGGTGAGCGGCTCGGCGGCGGGAGCCGGAGCGGCGGGGGCCGTGGCCTTCTTGGCCGGGGGTGCCGCCCTGACGGGCTCCGCCACGGTGGGGGGAGCGGCGGCGGCCGCGGGGGCGGAGGCAGCCGCAGCCGCAGGGGCAGCCGGGCGCTTGGTGGCCGCGGCGGTCGGTCGGGTGGCCGCCGGCGCGGCGGCGGCTCGGGTTGGAGCCGGGGCGGCCGGGGTCGATCGGCTACTGATCAACCGGGGATCACGCGCCTTCTCGGCCGGCGCCTCGGCCCCAGCCGGAGCGGCCTTTTTGGCGGCCGCCTTCTTGGCCGCGGCCTTCTTGGCCGCCGGTGCCTCCTCGGGCTGGACCTCACGACGCAGGCCTTCGGCGTCGGCCTTACGCCGGACGCGGTCCGCCTGAGCGTCCTCAATGGAGGACGAGTGGCTCTTGACCCCAATTCCAAGAGAAAGGGCCAGGTCAAGCCCTTCCTTGTTGCTGAGGCCTAGCTCTTTGGCCAGCTCATAGACGCGTATCTTCTTCGGCAAGTGGTTCTCTGTATCCTTCGTGGTATCTGGGCCGCGGGGTGACCCGAAGCCCTCTATCCTCGCACATCATGTGTGGGCTGCTCGGACGCGCCGCCCAGGCGTGCCCGTAGCTCGGCAACGGCCTCGGCCCCGACCGAACATTTGAAGGCCCGGTCGAACGCGTGCCGCCGGACCGCTGCTTCCAAGCACGACGTCGACCCCCGGCAGAGCCAGGCCCCTCGGCCCTGGCTTGCCGGTCGCGACCATCAATTCGCCCTCGGTGTGCCGCACTATTCGGAACAACTCGTCGGTCGGCCGGGCTTTGCGGCAACCGACGCACGTCCGTGTCGGTCCTATGCGTCGGCCTCTTGGGTCGTGTCGGCTTTCACATCGGCGGTCGCATCAGCGGCAGCCTTGGTCACTGCCGGCTCCGGCTCGGGCTCGGGTGCAGCCGTCTCGGGTGCAGTGGTCCCGGGCTGTGCCGATTCGGGCTCGGCCGGCGCGGCCCCGGAGGATCCGCCCTCGTTCGGCCCGGCGCCGGCCCCAGCCGCCACCGCGGTGGGCACAGCGCCATCGCTCGGAGCGTCCTCGGCCTGGTGGGCCCAATCCTCGGCCGACATGGCTTCGCCGCCCTCGGCCGGCTTCCAGACCATCTCACCCTTCTCGTCCTCGACCCATTCGCCCTCGGCCCATTCCTCGTCGGAGTAGCCGGCTTCTTCCTCGGCCAGCTGCGTCTCGCTCTTGATGTCGATACGCCATCCGGTCAGGCGAGCGGCCAGACGAGCATTCTGCCCTTCCTTGCCGATGGCCAGGGACAGCTGGAAGTCGCTGACCACCACCGTCGCCGTGCCGGTCTCCTCGTCCAGACGCACCTCACGCACCCGGGCGGGGGCCAGCGCGTTCTGAATCAACTCGATCGGGTCGTCGGAGAACGGCACCACGTCCACGCGCTCACCACGCAATTCGTTGGTGACCATGCGGACCCGGGACCCCCGGGCACCGACACAGGCTCCCACCGGGTCCACGTTGGGGTCGTTGGACCAGACGGCGATCTTCGTGCGGTGACCGGGCTCGCGTGCGGCCGCCTTGATCTCCACCACACCCGAGGAGATCTCGGGCACCTCGAGCTCGAAGAGGCGCTTGATCAGGCCGGGGTGCGTGCGGCTCACGACGATCTGCGGGCCCTTGGTCGTCTTGCGTACCTCGACGATGTACGCCTTGAGCCGGGTGCCGTGCTCGTAGCGCTCATAGGACACCTGTTCGGCCTGCGGCAGCAGGGCTTCGACCTTGCCCAGGTCCAGCAGGGTGTAGCGGTTGTCGGTCTGCTGCACGATGCCGGTGACGATGTCGCCCTCACGTCCGGCGTACTCCTCGTACTTCATGTCCCGCTCGACCTCACGGATCCGCTGGAGAATCACCTGCTTCGCCGTCTGCGCCGCGATACGACCGAAGTCATCCGGTGTGTCGTCCCACTCGCGGATGACTTCGCCGTCCTCGTCCAGCTCCTGGCCGTAGACGCGGATCTCCCCAGAGTCGGGGTCGATGGTCACGACCGCTTCCTCTGCGGCGTCGGGCATCCGCTTGTAGGCGGCCACCAGGGCGTTGGCAAGGGCATCGAGCAACGTTTCGACAGAAATTCCCTTGTCACGGGCGATCTGTCCCAGCGCGTCCAGGAATTCAAAGTTGGTCTTGCTCATGACCTGCTCACCCTCTCACTCTCTTCGGCTGCGGTCCCCAGGCGAAAACGGTGCGGGCCCGCTCGATCTCGTCGTAGGCCACGCGCAGCGATCCGTCCGGCAGATCCGGTCCCACCAGCGTGCATCCGGTCGCGTCGGCACTTTCCAGCGTGCCGCTGACCCGGCGTACGTCTTCGGTCCCCGCGTGCATGCGCAAGGTCACGGCCTCGCCGATGGCGCGGGTGAAGTGGGCGGGCGTGCGCAGGCGGCGCTCGAGCCCGGGGCTGGACACGGTCAGGGTGTAGCGCCCCGGAATGGGGTCGATCTCATCGAGGGCCGCCGACACGGCCCGGGTGGCGTCGCTCAGGGCCTCGAGGTCGACGCCACCTTCACGGTCGACAAAAACCTCCAGCTCGCTGCCCCTGAGCACCACGTCCACCAGGTCCAGGCCACGGTCATCGAGCAGGGGTGACAGCGCATCTGCCAGGTCGTTTGTACTCCGTGCCATGGCCGTCACCTCCTCTCGATCGTCTTGGGCACCAGGAAAGCAAAAGCGTGGGCCGCAGCCCACGCTTCAACGAGGTACTGATTTCAAACTGGACAGCGCGAGGGATTATACCCAAAGCGCAGGTCAATAAGATCGCCCCACCACCGCCATCAGATCAGCCTCGGCGTCCTCGGGTTCGGCCAGCGACCCGTCGGGCCGCTGGAGGCAACGAATCGACAGGGCCTGGGTGGCCAACCGGTCCTCGCCGTCGGCCCCGAGGGCGCCCATGGGAATGCGGGCGAAGCCGCGGTTGGCCGCCTCGATGGCCTCGTCCAGCGTGCCCACGTCGGCCGTGCGCCCCTCACGCATGGCCGCTGCCTCGGCGTAGAGCTCGGGACCGACCCGCCCGAGGATGGCGGTGACCTCGTCGGCGACGGCCGAGAGCACCACGTTCTGCTTCTCCCGGAGGTGCCGGGTGACCACCGTGACGCGACCTTCGGCGAGATCCCGGGGGCCGATCTCGACGCGCACCGGGACGCCCTTCAGCTCCCAGGCCACGCTGCGGCGCCCGAAGCTGGTCTCGACCCGGTCATCGAGGCGCACCCGGTGGCCCTGCGAGCGCAGGTCGGCCACCAGCGCCTCGGCGGCAGCGCGCACGGCCCGGTCCTCCTTGATCATGAGCACCACCACCTCGGCCGGCGCCAGCGCCGGCGGCAGGCGCAGGCCGTAATCGTCGCCGTGCCCCATCACGACGGCCCCGATGAGGCGGGTCGACACCCCCCAAGACGTCTGCCAGACGTGCTCGGCCGTGCCCTCGGCGTTCGAATAGGTGATCCCGAACGCTCTGGCGAAGTTCTGGCCCAGCTCATGGCTGGTCCCCATCTGCAACGCCTTCCCGTCGCCCATCATCCCCTCGCAGGTCCAGGTGCGCGTGGCTCCGGCGAAGCGCTCACGAGCCGTCTTGTGCCCGGTCAGCACGGGCAGCGACGCCGCCTCGACCATGGTTGAGTGATAGACGTCGCGCAGGATCTGCAGGGCGTAGGCCCGGGCTTCGGCTTCGCTGGCGTGGGCGGTGTGGCCCTCTTGCCAGAGGAACTCGCGTGAGCGGAGCAGCAGCCGTGGGCGAAGTTCCCACCGCACCACGTTGGCCCACTGGTTGATGAGGAGAGGCAGGTCCCGGTAGCTCTGGATCCACTTGGCGAAGAGGCTGTTGATCACCGTCTCGCTGGTCGGCCGCACGACCAGCGGCTCTTCCAGCTTCTTCCCACCCCCGTGCGTGACCACGGCCAGTTCGGGGCTGAAGCCTTCGACGTGTTCGGCTTCGAGGCTCAGGAACGACTCTGGGATCAGGAGTGGGAAGTACGCGTTCTCGGCCCCGGCCTCCTTGATGCGCCGATCGATCTCGCTCTGGAACAACTCCCAGATCCCGTAGCCCCACGGACGGATGACCATGGTGCCGGCGGCGGGCCCGTTCTCGGCCAGTTCGGCCCCGGCCACCACCTCTTGGTACCAACGCGGAAAATCCTCGGCCCGGGTGACGATGGCGCCCTTGCTCATGGGTGCGCAGGCTAGTGGTGGCGCCGACGGCTACGCGACCGGTGCAAGTCCGGCGCGACCGGCCGCCTCGCGTACGGCCCGTCCAATTACTGTGCGGGAGGAACCATGGATCGCACCATCTCCGACGCGCCCGACGCCGTGCGGTTCTTCCAATCAGGCCATCGGCACCTCAAGGAGGAGCGCCCGAACGCCGACTACGTCCCGAGAACCATCGAAGCTCGCGCGCTCAGCGCTCGGCGCTCAGCGCTCGGCCGTCGACCCTCGGGCCACTCAGTCGTCGCGGTGGCTACGGATGATCTCGATCTTTTCCGAGGTGTGGTTGGGGTCGGCGCCGGTCGACTCCAACAGGGCTTGGCGGTCGGCCTCGGCCTCGGCCTCGGCACTCGAGTCGGCGGCGGCCAGGCGCGCCTCGACCCCCTCGGAGACCAGGCGCTCGGCCTCCTCGACCAGGGCCTGCACCATGCCGTCCTCGGGGACGACGCGCACGATCTTGCCCTTGATGAAGAGATGGCCCTTCGCCTTGCCGGCGGCGATCCCGATGTCGGCCTCGCGCGCTTCGCCGGGGCCGTTGACCACACAGCCCATCACGGCCACCTGGATGGGGAGGTGCAGTGCTTCCAACGCCTCTTGGGCTTCCTTGGCCACGGCGATGACGTCCACCTGGGCCCGGCCACACGAGGGACAGGCGATGAGATCGAGACCCTTGCGCTCGCGCAGGCCGAGCGACTCGAGCAGTTGACGACCGGCCCGGGCCTCTTCGACCGGGTCGGCGGTCAGCGAGAAGCGAATGGTGTCCCCGATGCCCTCGGCCAGCAGGGTGGCGATGCCGGCGGTGCCCTTGAGCAGTCCGGCCGGCGGCGGCCCGGCCTCGGTGACCCCGAGGTGGAGAGGGTGGTCGAAGGTGTCGGAGGCCAAGCGGTAGGCGGCGATCATCAGGGCGACCGATGAGGCCTTGACCGAGATCTTGACGTCGGTGAAGTCCACCTGCTCGAAGTAGGCCAGCTCGTTGCGGGCCGACTCGACCAACGCCTCGGGCGTGGCGCCGCCGTACTTCTTGTAGAGGTCGGGGTGCAGCGATCCGGCATTGACCCCGATGCGGATGGGGACGCCGCGGTCGCGGGCCTCGGCCGCCACCTGCTTGATCTCCGCCTCCTTGCGCAAATTGCCCGGGTTGAGCCGCAGCCCCTGCACGCCGGCCTCCAAGGCGGCCAGCGCCATCTCGTGGTGGAAGTGGATGTCGGCCACGATCGGGACGGGCGAGCGCGGGACGATCTGGGCCAGGCCGACCGCCGCGGCCTCCTCGTTGCAGGTGCACCGCACGATGTCCGCCCCGGCGGCGGCGAGCGCGTAGATCTGGGCCAGCGTGCCGTCGACATCGGCCGTCTTGGTGGTGGTCATCGACTGCACCGTGACCGGGGCGCCGTCCCCGATGGGCACGCCGCCCAAGGTGATGCGCCGTGTCGACCGTCGGGGCGTGAGGAGGGACGAGGTGAGTTCCATGCGTCCGGTCAGGGGAAGAGGTTCTTGATGGGGTGGGTGAGGTCGAGGTACACGCTGGAGACGACGAAGATGGCCAGGAAGGCCATGACCGCGAACACCACGGGGAAGAGCTTGGTGATGTCCGCCTTGTAGTAGGGCTGCCCCTTCTTGGTCCGGATCCACTCGTAGCCGGCCACGGCGACATGCCCGCCGTCGAAGGGAATCATCGGCAGCATGTTGATCAGCCCGAAGACGATGTTGATGACGATGAGGAATTCCAGCAGGAAGTAGATACCGTCCTGCTGCGCCTGCGGTCCCAATCTGGCGATGCCGATGATCGAGATCGGGCGGGCCGCGCCGGCGGGGTTGTTGGCGACCTGGGCGGCGTCCTTGGAGTTGGACACCTGGTGGAACACCGAGCTCAGACCGCTGGTGGAGAACAGGTGGCCGATGCCGGCGACTTCCGCGGTGGTCAGCTGCCACAGGTTCGTGGCCCCCATGCCGACGGCCCGGATCGGGTTGACCGACTGGGTGGCCTGGGCGAGCTCCACGCCGATGTAGCCGTGCGGCGAGGACGCGCCAGTCGGGGCCAGGGTCGTCCCGCCGACCTTCACCCCGCGGGCATCGGCCGGCGTGACCGTCACCTCACGGGTCTGGCCGTCATGTCGCACCCCCAAGGTGACGGGGACGCCGGCCGAACGGGCGACGGTCTGCGACAGGGTGTTGGGGTTCTTGAGGGCCTTGCCGTTCACCGAGACGATGACGTCACCCGCGGCCAACCCGGCATGCTGGGCCGGCGTCTGGGCCACGCCCTGCGGATGTTCGAGCCCGGCCACCTGCAGGTTGTCCGTGGGTGCCCCGAAGGCGAAGACGGCGATCACGGCCAGGACGAAGGCGATGAGGAAGTGCATGGCCGACCCGGCGGAGCCGACGATCATCCGCTTGCCGAAGGACTGCTGGCGGTAGGCCCGGGGCTCGTCCTCGTCGGACACCTCCTCGAGCACGGTGAACCCGGTGATGCGGACGTAGCCGCCGGCCGGGATGGCCTTGACGCCGTACTCGGTCTCGCCCCGTCGGACCGACCACAGCCGGGGGCCGAAGCCGACGAAGTACTCGGTGACCTTCATGCCGGCCCACTTGGCGGTGGCGAAGTGGCCCAGCTCGTGCAGCATGACCACCGCCACCAAGATGGCGATGAACAGCAGCAGATCGCCCAGCCCGGCCAGCAGGAAGAGGGCGGTGACCAGAGCCAGCACCACCAGGAGCCGGATCACCTGGTTGAAGTTGCCGGACTCGGGTGTGAACTCTTCTGGCGGTGCGTCTGCCGCGGGCGGATTCCCGGCCCGTGGCTCCTTCGCGATGACGGTCATACCACCGTCAACGCTATCGGTCCGGCGTTCATCCGGTGCGTCGGGCCGCCACGCCCCGGGCGATCGCCCGGGCTTCTTCGTCGGCGGCCAGGACGCTCTCGACCTGGTCCATCGGCTCGTCGCGCCACCCGTCGAGGGTCTCGGCCACCACGTCGGCGATGCCGTGCCAGGAGAGCCGGCCGGCCAGGAACGCGTCGACGGCAACCTCGTTGGCCGCGCTCAGCCACGCCGGTGCCGATCCGGCGCTGATCCCGGCCTGGTAGGCCAGGTCGATGCAGCGGAACACCGTGCGGTCGGGCGGCTCGAAGGTCAGGGTCGACGGCCGCGACCAGTCCAGGGAGCCGAAGGGAGCGGCGAAGCGGTCCGGCCATCCGAGGGCGTAGCCGATGGGGAGGCGCATGTCGGGCTGGGAGAGCTGGGCCAGGGTGGACCCGTCCCGCCACTCCACCATGGAGTGCACGATGGACTGGGGGTGCACCACGATGTCGATGCGGTCGTAGGAGATCCCGAAGAGCTCATGCGCCTCGATCACCTCGAGGCCCTTGTTCATGAGGGTCGAGGAATCGATGGTGATCTTCGGGCCCATGGACCAGGTGGGGTGGGCCAGGGCGTCGGCAATGGTTGCCTTGTCGAGTTGGTCCGTGCTCCACCCTCGGAACGGCCCGCCCGACGCGGTCAGGAGCAGCCGGGCCACCGTGGTCGGGTCGGACGTGGCCGCCAGGCACTGATGCACGGCGCAGTGCTCGGAGTCGACCGGGACGATCTCGGCCCCGGGCGTGCGGCGTGCCTTTTGCACGATGGGCGCACCGGCGATGAGCGATTCCTTGTTGGCCAGCGCCAATCGCCTCCCGGCCTCCAAGGTGGCCATGGTCACCGGAAGCCCGGCGAAGCCGACCACGGCATTGAGCACCACGTCGGCACAGGTGGCCGCGGCCACCAGGCCCTCGTTCCCGACCATGACCTCGGTCCCGGCCGGGACGCCGTCACGGACCACCCCATAGAGAGACGGATCCCCGATGACCACCAGCGCCGGATGCAGGAGCGCGGCCTGGGTCAGGAGCAACTCGACGGAGCTCTGGGCGGCCAGGGCGGTGACGCGGAATCGCTCCGGGGCGCCCTGCAGGACGTCGACGGCCTGGGTGCCGATCGAGCCGGTCGACCCCAGCAGGCTCACGGAGCGCATCACGTCATCCGAGATGCATGGCCTTGACCACGAAGTACGTGGCCGGCAGGACGAAGAGGAGGCCGTCAACCCGATCGAGCAGGCCGCCATGGCCCGGCATGAGCCGTCCCATGTCCTTCAATCCGAGTTGACGCTTGATCATCGACTGGCTCAGGTCGCCCAGCGGCGCCACCACGGCCACCACGACCCCGAGCACGAGGGCCTTGCTGATCGTCCACGGATGGATGAAGTGGACCACCACCACGGCCACCACAATGGCCGCCAGGGCGCCACCGATGAACCCTTCCCAGGTCTTGTTCGGGCTGACCAACGGGGCCATGGGGTGACGACCCCAGGCCGAACCCACCAGCAGCGAGCCCACGTCGCAGGCCACGGTGACCACCACGGCGGCCAGCAGGAAGGCAATGCCGTGGCGATCCGGGAACAGGCTCGGGCTGACGAGGAGCGCGGCGAACGATCCCAGGGCGCCCACCCACACGAAGACGAAGATGGTCGAGGTCACGCCGGCCACCGGATCGGCCCCGGGCTCGACATTGGCCAGGTACCAGACGAAGGTGGCCGCCACGAGCATGACCAAAATGAGCGGAAGGGCCGCCACCCCCTTGTTGTAGGTCTCCACCATGAGTGAGACCGTGGCCACCAACCCGAGCAGGGTGGCTGGGTGGTACTGGGCCCGGCGGAACGCGGCGAACGCCTCGGCCGCCGCCAGCAGCACGACCACCAGCACGATGGCCAGGGCGGGAAGGTTCCCCTGGGAGAAACAGATGAGGGCGACGACGCCCAGCGCCACGCCGGACCCCACGGCCAGGCGCATGTCGCGCCCGCTGGCACCGCTGCCGGATCCACCGCTGAGCCCTCCGCCGGATCCGTTGCCGTTGTCGGCCTTGCGGCTGCCGTTGTCGGCCTTGCGTCGGGTTGACCGCGGCTCCCGCGGTTGGGCCAGGGGCGGTTCGGGCGGCCTGAGGCGTGACGCCGCAACGGTGCTGGCTTCGGGGGAGACCGAGGCCGGGACCACACCGCGCACGTCCTCGTCGGGTAGCGGCTCGAAATCGGCCAGGTGGCTCGGGGGTGATAGGCGCACCTCCTCGCCCTCCGGCGCGTACGTGGGCTCGAAGTCGGCCAACGGCGACGAGATCACCAGGGTGTCCTCATCACCGGGCAACTCGGTCTCGCCGAAATGCCAGGGCTGGCGCTCCACGTCGAACTGCTCGTTGTTGTCGTTGACCATCGAGCCCACCGCCGGGGCGTCATCGGAGAGCATGGAGGGTTCGAACATCTCCTCGTCCGCCGCCCAGTCGGTGTCCTCTTCGCGCCAACTCGGCGCCGCCACCACGGGGTCATCCCCCGTGCCGCGATCGAGCACGGCCGGGACCTGGCCGGTGGGGGCGTCGTTCCAGTGCGGCATGTCGAACGGGTCGTCGGCGGCGGTGTCCGCCGTTTCGGGCAGAGCGTCGCCCGCCGGCTCGGCTCCGATGATACGGACCCGGCCCGAACGGTAGATCGGTGGATCCTCGTCGATGCCGCCGGAGTCTTCCGATCCGGGTGGGCCCTCTACGTCACTGTCGTCGGTCATGGCTTCTTCGTCCTCACACCTGCAGGAGCTCTTGCTCTTTTTGGGACAGCAGTCGGTCGATCGTGCCCACCTGCTCGTGCGTCATCTTCTCCACGTCTTTTTCGACCCGCTCCAGTTCGTCCGTGGAGAGCGAACCATCCTTCTGCAGCGCCTCGAGCTCCTTGCGGCCGTCCCGACGCAGGTTGCGCACGGCCACCTTGCCCTCTTCGGCCTTGTGACGGACGACCTTGACCAACTCCTTGCGCCGTTCCTCGGTCAGGGACGGGAAGGCCAGGCGGATCACGTTGCCGTCATTGGTCGGGTTGATCCCCAGGTCCGACCCCTTGATGGCCCGCTCTATGTCGGCCAGTGAGCCCTTGTCGTACGGCGTGATGACCAGCAGCATGGCATCGGGCACGCTGAACCCGGCCAGCTGGCGCAGCGGGGTGGGCGTGCCGTAGTAGTCCACCACCAGGGGCTCGAGCAGCGCCGATGAGGCACGTCCGGTCCGGACGTTGCCCATCTCCGACCGCACGTGCTCGATGGCCTTGGCCATTTTCTCCCGGGTCTCGTCCACCACCAGGCCGACCAGATCGTCGTCCATCAGAATTGCCCATGTGAACGGGTCGTGTGTGCCGTGGGACAAGTCACTAGCGGACCAGCGTACCGATATGCTCGCCACTGAGCGCACGGGGGATGTTTCCCGGAACCATCAGGTTAAAAACCCTGATGGGAAGCCCGTTGTCCTTGCAGAAGGTGATGGCGGTCAGATCCATCACCCGCAAATCCCGTTGGATGACCTCCATGAAGGAGATCTCGTCGTAGCGGGTGGCGGTGGGGTCCAGCTTGGGGTCGGCCGAGTAGACGCCGTCGACGCCGGAATGGGTGCCCTTGCACAACAGCTCCGCCCCGATTTCGGCCGCCCGCAGGGCGGCCGGCGTGTCGGTGGTGAAGAACGGGTTGCCCATGCCGGCGGCGAAGATCACGATCCGACCCTTTTCGAGGTGCCGGATGGCCCGCCGGCGGATGTAGGGCTCGGCCACTTCGGCCATGGACAGCGCGCTGAGGACGCGGGTGGGCTGGCCCTGCTGTTCGAGGGCGTCCTGGAGTGCCAGCGCGTTGATCACGGTGCCCAACATGCCCATCGTGTCCGAGGTGGCGCGGTCCATCCCGCCGCTCTCCCCCGTCGTGCCCCGCCAGATGTTGCCGCCCCCGACCACCACGGCCAGCTCGAGGTGGCCGCCCTCCATGGCCTTGGTCATCTCCCCGGCCATGCGCTCCACCGTGGCCGCGTCGATGGTTTCGTCCGAGGCGGCCGAAGCCAAGGCTTCGCCCGACATCTTGAGGACGATCCGCCTGGGCGCTCCCACCTCCGGCTCGATGCTCAGGAGCCGATGAAGACCTGCGAGAAGGCCACGATCCGAGCCGAACCGAGCATGCCGGCGATCGACTGTTTCTCGTCCCTCACGTAGGACTGGTCCAACAGGACCCGCTCCTTGAACCAGCCGTTCATCCGACCGTCCACGATCTTGTCCAGCGCCGCCTCGGGCTTGCCCTCATTGCGGCTGATCTCGGCCACGGTGGCCCGTTCCGCGGCCACATCGGCCTCGGGCACCTCGTCGCGACTGAGGTAGGTCGGCTTGGTGAAGGCGATGTGCACGGCGATGTTGTGGGCCAACTCGTCGTCGCCTCCTTCGAGCACGACGGCAACCGCATTGACGCCCCGGCCGTCCTGCTGGTGCAGATAGGTGTCGACCACCTGTCCGCTCCCGGCCACCAGCCGGCGCACCCGACCGATGGAGATGTTCTCCTTCAGCGTGGTGCGCAGGCGGTCGACCTCGTCGTTGAGCTCACTGGCTGCATCCTCGCCCTTGGCGGCCACCAGGGCAGCCAGCTCGTCGGCCAGGGCCACGAACTCATCGGCCTTGGCCACGAAGTCGGTCTCGCATCGCAGCTCGACGGTGGCGGCGGCATCACCGTTGCGCACGACGGCGACCGCGCCTTGTGACGCTTCACGGTCGGCCCGCTTGGCCGCGCCGGCCAAGCCGTTGACGCGGAGGTACTGGGCGGCCTCGTCCATGTCGCCCCCGGTCGCTTCGAGGGCCTTCTTGGCGTCCAACATGCCGGCGCCGGTGGACTGGCGCAGGGTCTGGACATCTTTGGCGGTGAAGTCGGGCACGGTCAGGCCTTCGCCGTCGCGGTCGCCACTTCCGCCAATGGGGTGTCCTCGGTGGACTCGGTGGACTCGGTGGACTCGGTGGGCTCGGCGGACTCGGCGGACTCGGGGCCAGGACCCTCGGGTGCGGCCTCGGCAGAGGCCGGCGCCGCGTCACCCGGTGTCGCATCGGCTGGGGCCGGGGCCACCGAGGGCGGGGGCGGGGCGGGCACACGGCGGGCGCGGGGCGAGGGGCCCGAAGGGGCTTCCTCGGCGGGCGGTGGCGCCGTCCTGCGGCGGTGCTCGGCGACGAAGCGGCCTTCGACGACGGCGTCGGCGATGACCCGGCACATGAGAGAGCCCGAGCGGATGGCGTCGTCGTTGCCGGGGATGACGAAGTCGATGACGTCGGGGTCGCAGTTGGTGTCGACGACGGCGACCACCGGCAGGCCCAGCTTGCGGGCCTCGGTCACGGCGATGTGCTCCTTCTTGGTGTCGATGACGAAGACGGCGTTGGGCAGCTTCTCCAGATTGGCGATACCACTCAGGTTGCGGCTCAACTTCTCCAGCTCCCGGGTGTGCGACAGCGCTTCGCGTTTGGGCATGCCCTCGAAGTCGCCGGCCGCCTGCATGGTCCGCAGTTCCTGCATGCGCTTGACCCGGCCCGACACGGTCGCGAAGTTGGTCAGCATGCCGCCCAGCCACCGCTGGTTGACGAAGGGCATGCCGCAGGCCTCGGCGTACTCGGCCACCGGGCCCTGGGTCTGCTTCTTGGTCCCGACGAAGAGGATGGTCCCGCCCCCGGCGACCAGGTCGCGTACATAGGAATAGGAAGACTCGACCCCGATCAGGGTCTTGCGCAGGTCGATCAGGTAGATCCCGTTGCGCTCGCCCAGAATGAAGCGCTTCATCTTCGGGTTCCACCGGCGTGTCTGGTGGCCGAAGTGGACTCCGGCCTCCAGCAGCTGTCGCATGGAAACGACGGCCATAAATGTTCCTCCAGTCGGTTGCTCCCCCCGGGCGCCGCGCCCCTCAGCTGAGAGGCGACCGTGGATTGCGCTCGGGTGCGTGTTGGTCGGTGCTGCCGCCCACCTTTTGATGGGCCTAGACACCCTAGCCGATCGCCTGTCCCTCTCCGGCCTCAGGCCCTCGGGTGGGTCCCTTCGTAGACCGAGCGCAGGCGCTCCTTGCTCACGTGCGTATAGATCTGCGTCGTGCCCAGGCTGGCGTGCCCGAGCAGCTCTTGGACGACCCGGAGATCGGCCCCGCCGTTGAGCAGGTGGGTGGCGAACGTGTGACGCAGGGCGTGGGGGTGGGTGGGTGAGGCCGACCGGGCATCGAGCAGGCGACGCACGTCTCGGGGACCCAGGCGTCCGCCCCGACGGTTCACGAAGACGGCTTCGGGCGGGCTACCGGGCGTCGCCATGCGGTTTCGGCCCTGGTCCAGCCACGCCCCCAGCGCCTCGGCGCACGCGGCGTGGATGGGCACCTGGCGTTCCTTGCCCCCCTTGCCCAGCACGGTCACGGTGCGACCGGGCAGATCGACGCCGCGCCGATCCAGCCCGCAGAGCTCGGAGACCCGGAGCCCGGCCGCGTAGAGGAGCTCGAGCACGGCCCGGTCGCGCTGGTCGACCGCCGAGGCCACGGGGAATTCGAGCAGGGAGCCGATCTCCCCGCCCGAGAGCACGCGGGGCAGGCGGCCACCGCCCGAGGGGGCACGCAGGCTGCGGGCCGGGTCAACGCCGATGCGGCCCTGCCGGAGGGACCAGGCGAAGTAACAGCGCAGCGCCGCCGCCTTGCGGGCCATGGTGGCCCGGGCCAGGCGTCGCGTGCCCAACGAGGCCAGGTAACGGCGCAGGTGCAGGCGGTCCACGCCCGACGGTTCGGTGACGCCGCCTCGGCCCATCCATTCGACGAAGGCCCGCAGGTCGCTGCCATAGGCGCGCCGGGTCGCCTCGCTGCGACCGCTCAGCCAGTCGTCGAAGGCGGGAAGATCCCATCCGGGCGCCACCATTCCAGCGTACCGGCCGCATACTCGCCGCTCGGGGCACTAACGTCCCCATCGAACCACCGGGGGGGCCCCGTTGGCTGTCGGTGAGGAAGGGAGACTCAATGGGAGCGACGTTTGATCGGCGCACACTTCTGGCCGGGGGTGCGGCGGCCGCAGCCGGTTTCGCCGGGGTGAACGCCTTCGGGTTGGATCTAGGGGGCATCGCGGGTGCGACCACCAATGGCCCCGGGCGAAACGGGGTGTCGACGGCGCCCCCGAAGAGGGGTGGCTCGCTCGTGTTCGGCGTCGACGCCGAGGAGTCGGGCTTCGACCCCACCCAGGCGCGCTATGACGAGGTCGGTGTCATGTACGCCCGCACGGTCTTCGACCCACTGACGATCATCACCGAAAAGGGAGGCTGGGCGCCCTATCTGGCCGAGTCCGTCGTCCCCAACTCGAACTACACGTCGTGGGCGGTCACGCTGCGACCGAACCTCGTCTTCCACGATGGCACGCCGTGCAACGGGGCGGCACTGCTGACCAACTTCATGGCCCAATTGAAATCGTCCTTGACCGGGATCGTCCTGTCCCCGATTCTCCAGAGCTTCACCCAGACCGGTCCGCTGACCGTGACCATGGCGCTCAAATCGCCCTGGGCTCCCTTCCCGTTCTGGCTGGCCGGTGGCATCGGCGGCCAGATCGCCTACGTGGCGGCGCCGTCGATGCTCTCCAACCCCAACGGGACCAGCAACCCGGTCGGTACCGGGCCCTTCGTCTTCAAGGAGTGGGTCCCCAACAGCCACTTCACGGCCACGGCCAATCCGCACTACTGGCGACCGGGCCTGCCGTACCTGTCTCAGATCACCTTCAAACCCATCCCCGACGAGCAGGCCCGGGCCGAGGCGCTCAAGTCGGGCACCATCGACATGTTGATCACCGACACGCCCCAGCTCATCCTCGAGTTCAGGGGCAATTCCAAGTACGCCTACATCGACGACCAGACGAACTTGGCCGGCGAGCCCGACATGAACTGCCTGCTGCTCAACACCGGTGTTGCTCCGTGGAACAGTGCCAACCTGCGTCGGGCGGCTGCCATGGCGATCAACCGACAGCAGTACGCTCAGGTGATTGATGAAGGTGTGCTGCCGGTGAGCACCGGGCTCTTCCCTCCGAAATCTCCGTACTTCTCGAAGACGGCCTTCCCGAGCTACAACCCGACCGAGGCCAAGAAGCTGGTGGCCCAGGCCAAGTCGAGCGGAGGGACCTCCGCCATCACGACCACCCTCACCACCACCAACTCGCCCGCCGCCCAGCGGGCTCAGGCGTTCGTCCAGCAGGCCTGGCAATCGGTTGGCCTCAAGGTCAATCCCAACGTGGTCGAGCAGAACGACCTCATCAACAACGCCCTGGCGGGCAAGTTCCAGGCCAACACGTGGCGCCAGTTCGGCGCCGTCGATCCGGACCTGAACTACATCTTCTGGAGCACGACCACGGTCAGTCAGACGGGCTTGTCCATCAACATGGCCAAGAACGACGACCCGCAGATTGAGGCCGCCCTCCAGCTCGGCCGGAGCAGCACGGAGCCCTCGGTGCGGGAACAGGCCTACAAGACGGTCAACCAACGCCTGGCCGTCGATCTCCCCTACCTGTGGGCGGATCGAGCCATATGGGCCGTCGTCAGCACGCCATCGGTGCAGAACTGGAACAACCCCAAGACGCCGTCGGGCGCCCCGGCCTTCGGCATGATCGGCGGCCAAATCTGGCCGACTCAAATTTGGATTAGTTGAGCTGAGGCTGAGTGAGCGGGCGCATTCTGGTCGTCGAAGACGACGAACGGATTCGGTCGTCGATGCGGCTGGCCCTCGAAGGTGAGGGCTACGACGTCCACGATGCGGCCAGCGGGGAGGAAGCGCTCGACCTCTTTGCCGACGCACCGACCGACGTTGCGCTCATCGACCTCATGCTGCCCGGCATGGACGGCTTCGAATGCTGTCGCGCCCTGCGCCGTCAGAGCGCCGTGCCCATCATCATCGTGACGGCGCGAGCCGACACCCACGATGTGGTGGCCGGCCTCGAGGCGGGGGCCGACGACTACGTGACCAAGCCGTTCGTGGCCAAGGAGTTGGCCGCCCGCATCCGCGCCCTGTTGCGACGAGCGCGCCCACCCGAGGAGGACGACCCGGGTGCGCTCACCTTCGGCACGCTGCAACTGCTGCCCGAACAGGGCGTCCTGCGCCACCTCGACGGCGAGGAGGTGCACTGCACCAGGACCGAGTTCCGGCTGCTCTGCGAGCTGGCCGCCAGTCCGAACAAGGTACTGAGCCGTGAGCAGCTGCTGGACCGGGTGTGGGGGTACGACTACTTCGGCGACGGTCGCCTGGTGGACGTGCACATCCGACGCCTGCGGACCAAAGTCGAGCCTGACCCGACCTTGCCGCGGCACATACTCACGGTGAGGGGCATGGGCTACAAGCTGGTGCCCTGAGGTGGCCGACCCGACGGCCGTCCCCACGGCCGTCCCCACGGCTGCCCCGACGGCCGGTCGTCCGCCGTTCTGGCGGCGTTTGGGCATCGGCGCCCGCATCACCTCGATCTTCGTGGTGGGAGCGTTGGCGCTGTCCTTCAGCATGGGTGGCCTGTCCTACTTCACGACCCGGCATTTCCTGGTGGCCGAGCGCGTGTCGGCGGCCCAGCATCAGGCCTTCGCCAACGCCACGTTGCTCCGCAGCACCCTTGCGACGGTCAACAAACAATCCGCCAATCCATCGAACCTGCTCGCCTCGCTCGATGCCGGCTCGAACTCCCACTCCGCCCTCATCTACAACGGAAAGCCGTATTCCTCGTCTCTCTCACTGAGCGCATCGTCGATCCCCATCGGGCTGCGGGATGCGGTCCTCGGTGGGTCAGCGGCCACTCAGACCTACCGGGAAGGGGCGCAGAGCCTGCCTCAGATAGCGGTGGGCGTGCCCATCCCTTCGGTCCATGCCGCCTACTTCGAGGTCTTCTCCCTTTCGGACCTCGACCACACGTTGCGCGTTCTGGGCCTCGCCCTTATCGCCGCCGGCATCGTGACGACATTGCTGGGGGCCGCACTGGGCCGATTCGCCAGTGATCGTTCGCTCCGTCCGCTGGCCGGTGTCTCCCGGGCGGCCGTGGCCATCGCCGGTGGCCAACTCGATACCCGGCTCAAATCCGACCCGGCCGATTCCGACCTGGTGGGGCTGACCACCTCCTTCAACGCCATGGTCGATGAGCTCCAGGTGCGCATCGAGCGCGAGGCCCGCTTCAACTCCGACGTCAGTCACGAGTTGCGCTCACCGTTGACGACGCTGTCGGCTTCGCTCGAAGTGCTCGAGGCCGACCACGACACGCTGCCGCCCCGGGCCCAGAGCGCGCTTCTGTTGCTGGGCGAGGATCTGCGGCGGTTCCAACGCATGGTCGGTGACTTGCTGGAGATGTCACGCGCCGATGCCGGCTCGGTCGATGTCTTCCTACAGGAAGTCAACGTGTGTGAACTCGTGCAACGGGCCGTCGACGCCGGAATGCGCAGCCTGGGCGAGGAAGCCGCCCGGCCGCGTGTGGTTCTCGGCGAGGGGGTGCGGTCACTGCGAGTGGACGTCGACAAGCGGCGGTTCGAGCGCGTGATGGCCAACCTGCTGGAGAACGCCGCCAACTACGGCGGGGGGGCCACCGTGGTCAGCGTGACTGGGCTGGCCGCCGGCCACGGTGGAGCCGAGGTCGATGGTGCCGCCGGCAACGGTGCGGGAACGGGTGCAGGCGGGGACCACGCCGAGTCCGGTCTGGGGGACGTGGAGATCGGGGTGGAAGACGACGGTCCGGGTATCGACCCCTTGGAGCGAAGCAAGGTGTTCGAGCGATTCTTCCGCGGTCCGGTCTCGGGTCGGCGGGGCACTGGTACGGGTTCCGGACTCGGCCTGGCCCTGGTGGCCGAGCACGTGCGCCTCATGAACGGACGCGTACGGGTGGAAAGCGCGCCTTCGGGTGGGGCGCGATTTGTGATCGCCCTCCCGGTGGCGACGACCGATGATGCGTCGGATGGCACGGATGAGTCGGATGGCAGAGATGAGCCGGACGCGGCGCATCCGGCGGCGAGGTCCGATGCGCCGGATGGCTCGCAAAGGTGAGGCGGGTGCGACTCCTCGGTGCCGTGCTGGTCGCCGGCCTGGCAGCGGCGGGGTGTGCCATCCCGACCCAGAGCCGACCGAGCACGATTGCACCCAGCCATGTCCCGTTCAACCTTCTCGGCCCCGAGTCCCCAACCACGTCGACGACCCAGCCGCCGCTCAGCTCGCTGGTAACGGTGAAGATCTTCTTACTGGGCGTGAATCAACAGATCGAAGCGGTGCAGCGGTTGATCCCCTCTCCGGCGCCTCTGTCCTCGGTGATCAAGTCCCTCGTCGTGGGGCCGACCAACTCCGAAGCAGTCGCCGGGATCACCACCGCCATCCCAAGCTCGGTGGAGGTGCTCTCGGTCACCACCGTCGGCACAACCGTCACCGTGAACTTCAACAGCGCCTTCGCCGAAATCACCGGGGCGGACACGGAGATCGCCGTCTTCCAGGTCGTGTCCACGGTGGCCACGCAGAATGGCTTCGGCACGGGCGTGATCTTCGAGATCGGCGGCGTGCGCACCCAGGTGCCCGTCGCCAGCGGCGCCGAAGTGCTCGGTCCGGTCAACGTTCTGGATTTCGTGACGGCACCGACGGCTCCCTGACGATGAGGCCGGAGTGTCCCGACGCTTAACCGGCGTGTTCCACGGCGTCGCGCCAGTGGATCCGGGGGGCACCGGACCAGAGATGCTCGAGGTCGTAGTACTCGCGGGTCTCCTGGAGGAACACGTGGGCGATGAAGTCGCCGTAGTCCATGAGAACCCAGGTGGCGTCCGAGAGGCCCTCGATCCGCACCGGCGCCTGCCGGTGCGTCTCCTTGACGGCACTTTCGATCTCCTCGACCAACGTGCGGACATGACGGCTGTTCGAGGCGCTGGTGATCACGAAGGCATCGACCACCCCGAAGAGCTCGGTCATGGCCAGCACCACCGTGTTCTCCCCGAGCTTGGCATCGGCCGAGTGCGCCGCCGTCATGGCCGCCGGAGGGACCAGGTCGACACCTTCGTCACCTGCGCTCAATGGAACACTTCCAAGATCCCCACGGTGAGAGCGAAGGAAGCTCCGAGGAGAACACAACTCCCGATGGCCCAGTTCCGTCGTGACCGCCGCTCGGCCCGCTGGGCGGCCCGTCGCTCGGCCCGGACATGGGCTCGGGAGTCGGGCTGGCGCACCGGCACGGCAACAAATTCGGGTCCCCGATGTTGCTCGGTGATCTGGGCCGGTAGGGCGCTCATCTGCCGACAGCGTACAGATCCCGGCGGGCCATGCACAGCATTACCGCCGGAGGCACCAATCCGGCGACCGGGCCGCCCCGGGCCAGGATTTCCCGTATCCCCGAGCTCGAGATGTCGACCTGAGGCCCATCGACCCAGCGCACGACCCAGCCGGGCGGTGCGGCCGGTGCCGGCGCGGACGGGCGTGACACCACGGCCAGGGTGACCAGTCGGGCCAGTTCAGCCGCCCGTTCCCACGTGCCCAGCTCCGGCACCAGGTCGGCCCCGACCACCAGGAAGACCTCGGGCTCGGGTTGCCCCTCTCGGGAGGCCTGATCCAGCACGGCCTCGACCGTCTCGATGCTGTAGGTCGGACCGCCGCGGTCGATCTCGAGCCGGCTGGCGCTGGCACCCGGAATGGACTCGGCCAGGGCCTGGGTCATGGCGAAGCGATCCTCGGCCGGGGTGATGGGCCGAGTGGGCGACTTCTGCCACGGGTCGTTGGCCACCATGAGGAGGAGGCGGTCGAGATCCAGGTCGCTCAGAATGGCGCGGGCGGCCGTCTCATGGCCCACGTGGGGGGGGTCGAATGTCCCGCCGAAGATCCCGACCTTGGGGGCCTTGGGGACCTTGGGGACCTTGTGGGCCTTGTGGGTCTCTTGGGCCCGCGTCGTCGCGCCCTCAGGTACCGGCAAGTTCAGCGATCACGGGTCCGAAGGCCTCCATCGCGGCCTCGGGTACCACGATGTAGCTGAAGCCAAACGAGGCCCGACGCTCCTGCAGCGTCTCGATGATCTCCCCTGTCGTGCCGATGAGGGCGACGGGCGCGGCACGCAGCTGGGCCGGGGTGAGGGCGAACATGGCCGCCAGCGAGTCGAAGACCTCCGCGGCATTGGGCACGACCTGCACCGCCGCCGTCCAGCACTGGAACTCGAGCTGGTCGGCCCGATCCCCCGCGGCGTCCCGGGCCCAGGCCACCCGGTCGGCGTACTTCTCCACCACGGCCTCGGCCGCCATCTCGACCCCGAAGGCACCGGCGGCCAGGCTGGGCACGACGCTGACGGTGTCGGCGTACTGGCCGGCGAGCGTCAAGATGCGCTTGCTCCCGCCGCCGATGACCAGCGGCGGCCCGCCGCTCGTCGTGGGGGCCGGTGTCCCCTTGGCCTCGTTGACCCGGTAGTACTGCCCGTCGAAGGTGGCCTTCCCGTCCCGCCACAACGCCCGCATGATCTCGAGCCCCTCGGCCAGCTTGGCGATGCGCACGGCGGCGGGCTCCATGGGAATGCCCGACGCCTCGTAGTCGGAGCGCAGCCATCCGGCGCCCATCCCCAACTCGAAGCGACCGCCGGTGACGACGTCCATGGTGGCGGCCTCCTTGGCCAGGACGACGGGGTGGCGAAAGTCGTTATCGAGGACGAGGGTGCCCACCCGCAGCGTGGTGGTGGCCTCGGCGGCGACGGTCAGGGCGATGAGGGGCGCCCACTGATCATCCATGTGGTCGGGGATGTAGAGCGTCGAATAGCCCAGATCTTCGGCTTTCCGCGCCAGCGCCTTCCATGCCTCGGTGGAGGCGGCGTTCGACACCTGCACGGCGAATCGGAAGGGTGCCATGGAGGGCGATCCTATGGCGTTAGCCTGGTCCGATGGCGAGCGCACCGGCTTCCACTCCGGCGACCACTCCGTGGAGTGCCGCGTCATGGCGGCAATGCTCCGCCGCGCAGCAGCCGCAATGGCCCGATGCCGAGGCCCTCAAACAGGCCGAGGCCCAGCTGGCCACCCTGCCGCCGTTGATTTTCGCCGGTGAGGCCCGGCGCTTGACCTCTCAGCTGGCCGACGTGGCCAATGGACGGGCCTTCCTCCTCCAAGCCGGCGATTGTGCCGAGTCCTTTGCCGAATTCTCGGCCGACTCCATCCGGGACAAGCTCAAGATCATCCTGCAGATGGCGGTGGCCCTGACCTACGCCGCCGGTGTGCCGGTGGTCAAGGTGGGACGGATTGCCGGCCAGTTCGCCAAGCCGCGCAGCAACGCAACCGAACGGATCGGGGACGCCGAGCTCGATGTGTTCCGGGGCCACATGGTCAACGACGACGCCTTCGAGGTCGACGCTCGCCGGCCCGACCCTCTCCGCCTGGTCGCGGCGTACCACCAGTCCGCCTCCACCCTCAACCTGCTGCGCGCCTTCACCAAGGGCGGCTTCGCCGATCTGTCCCAGGTCCACCAGTGGAACCAGCAGTTCGTGGCCTCCTCCGCCGAGGGGCAACGCTACGAACTGGTGGCGTCGGAGATCGACCGCGCTCTGCGCTTCATGGCGGCCTGCGGAATCGACCTCGGCGCCGAGGACGGCCTGCACCAGGTCGACTTCTGGACGAGCCACGACGCGCTGATCCTCCCGTACGAGGAGGCGCTCACCCGCCAGGACTCGCTCTCGGACGATTGGATCGACTGTTCAGCGCACCTCTTGTGGATCGGCGAACGGACACGCCAGCTCGACGGCGCCCACGTCGAATTCCTCTCCGGTGTCATCAATCCCCTGGCGGTCAAGATCGGACCGAACTGCACGCCCGACGAGGCCGTCGCCCTCTGCGAGCGCCTCAACCCCGGACGCGAGCCCGGGCGCCTGACGCTGATCACCCGCTTTGGGCGGGACCGGGTCGAGGACCTGTTGCCTCCCCTCCTGGCCGCCGTGGGAGGTGCCGACCATCCGGTCGTGTGGACGTGCGACCCCATGCACGGCAACACCTTCGCCAGCGAGGGCGGGCGCAAGACGCGGCGCTTCGATGACATCTTGGGCGAGCTGCGCTCGTTCTTTGCCGTCCATCGCGCCGCCGGTACCTGGCCGGGCGGTGTGCACGTGGAGCTCACCGGCGACGACGTGACCGAATGCCTGGGGGGCGCCGAGGAGATCTTCGAAGGTGACCTCGACGTCCGCTACACCACCACCTGCGATCCCCGGCTCAACGCCCGCCAGTCCCTCGATCTCGCTTTCCGGGTGGCTGAGTTCTTCGCGGCTGATTCGGCGCGGCTGAATTCTGGCGCGGCTGAAGTTCTCGGCGCGGACTCGAATTCGACATCTACAGAACCTGGTCGGCGACGGGGATCCCGTTTCGAGCGACGACGAAGGCCACGCCGGCTGCGATCGCCTCGATTACATCTGCGCTGTCATTGCCGAGCTCTCCTTGCTCAATGATCTTGCGCGTAGTTCCAATGCAGGCATCGTGTGCTGGGCACAGCTCCGGGAGAGGCCGTGCACATCCGCCGGCAGCCCCACTTCCCCCTCCTCCTTGACATATGCTGATATAAGCATATGATTCGCTTGTGGCCCGAGCAGCTACCACAGCAGATGCCTTCAACGCCGTGGCCGAGCCCCGACGGCGGCAGATTCTCGACGCCCTCGCCGACGGGGAACGGCACGTCAACGACCTGGTGCGGCTGCTCGGGCTGGCGCAACCGCAAGTGTCAAAGCACCTGCGGGTGCTGAGGGAGGTGGACGTGGTTGCGGTGCGTGACGAAGGGCGGCAGCGGCTGTACCGGATCAATGGCCCAGCGCTCAAGCCCATCTACGACTGGGTCAAGCCCTTCGAGCGCTCGTGGTCGGAACGGTTCGACCGGCTGGATCTCGTGTTGGACGAACTCAAGAAGAAGGAGAGAGCGGATGACAGCGACACGTAGCAATGCGGCGAAGGTCACACTCCCAGCCGAGGATCAGATCCTCATTACGCGGGACTTCGACGCGCCGAGGCACCTGGTCTACCGGGCCTGGACCACGGCCGACCTGGTAAAGCAATGGTGGAGCGGACAGCGCGGCGAGGTGACGATTGCCGAGATCGACCTGCGAGTCGGTGGAACATGGCGGTATGTGATGACCGCAAACGCCGGATTCGAGGTCGGCTTCCATGGTGAGTATCGCGAGATCGTGCCCGAAGAGCGGATCGTCTACACCGAGGTCTTCGAAGGCTCGCCCGACGCCGGCGGCGCGCTGAACACGGCGACGTTCACCGAGATCGGCGGGCGCACGACGCTCAGACTGCTGAGCCTGTGCCCGAGCCGGGAGGTCCGCGATGCGATCCTCGACTCGGGGATGGAAGGCGGCATGCAGGAGCAGATGGACGCCCTTGAGCAGATTGCCAGATCGCTTGGCTGAGCCCCTCGCAGGGCTGTCAGGCGCCGGAGTCCACCGGGACCGGCCCCGGCACGCCGCACGCATCGTTGAAACGCAGCAGGATCCATCGAGCCTCCCCCGGCACCCACTCCCATTCGGAGAGTGAGGCGTGGAGGACGCGCGCCCAGCCCCGCCGGTGGGCTTCCGGGGGAATCCGCAGGAACGAGATCATCGCCGCCTCGATCACGCCGGCGTGCACGGCCGCCACGACCAATTGACCCGGATGGCGCTCGACCAGCGCTTGCAGGGCGTCGGCCACACGGGCGACAAAGCCGCTCCAGCTCTCGCCCCCGGGCGCGATCGGACAACGTGGATCGGTGTCCCACTCGGGCACGCCGAATTGTTCGATCACCTGCTGCCAGGTGAGTGCGTCGGCCTGGCCCGGATCCAGTTCGCGCAGATCGCGATCCAGTGTGATCGTCAGCCGGCCGTCGCCGAGGAACGGTCGCAGCAGTTCGGCCGTCTCGATGGCCCGGGGCAGCGTCGAGGAGTAGAGGGCTTGGGTGCCTCGCAGCTCCCCGGTGACGGTGAGCCGGTCCGCCACCGCCGCGACCTGCTCTCGGCCCAGTTCCGTCAGGCCCGTACAGCCCAACGCCCCCCCGACGACGCCGTTGACGTTGCAGACCGCTTCACCGTGGCGGACCAGGACGATCCGGGTGGCGTCCGGCCGTGAGGGGAAGATGCGGCGCACCCCGTCGGGCACGCCGAAGGCCGCGCCGGCCGCCGCACCGGCAACCGCACCGGCACCCGCGCCAGCCGCCGCCCCGGCGGCGTCGCCGACCGCCCCGCTCTCCGCCCCGGCCTCGCTCACGCCAGGTTGCCGACGAAATGCTCAAGCTGGCGCAGCGTGCGGCATTCGACGACGTCGTCACAGTGGGCGGCGTACTCGGCGATGATGGAGTCGCCCGAGCCCCAGTAGTCGCGGGGCTCGGGGTTGAGCCAGTACACCCGCCGGGCCCGCCGTTGCAGATCCTCGAGCACCCACGCGCCCGAGGCGTGGTAGTTGTTGCGGGCGTCGCCCAGGAGCAGCACCGACGAGCGGGAGGTGACCTCGTCACCCCAGCGTCGGTGGAACTCGGTCAGGGCGTGCCCGTAGTCGGAGTGGCCGTCCACCCAGATCACGTCGGCTTCGGTGTTGATGCGGGCCACCGCCTCGGCCGGATCGACCACGCCTTCGAAGAACCGGGTCACCTCGTCAATGCCGTCGACGAAGACGAAGCTGCGCACCTTGGAGAATTGCGAGCTGATGGCGTAGACCAGGTGCAGGGTGAAGCGGGCGAACGACGCCACCGATCCCGAGATGTCGGCGATCACGAAGATCTCGGGCTTGGCCGGCCGGGGATGGCGGAAGCGGGGCTCGATGGGCACGCCCCCGGTGGACAGGGACCGTCGCATGGTGGCCCGGAAGTCGAGCGGCCCCTTGCGGCCGTGACGGCGTTTGCGGGCCAGGCGCACAGCCATCTTGCGCGACAACGGCTGGAGCACGCGGTGCAGCACCGCCAGCTCGTCCCGGGTGGCGTGCATCACGTCGATGTCCTCGGGCAGCGGCTTGCGCACGGAGCGGGCCAGCGCCTCGGCCCCGCGGTCTTCGACCAGCCGGCGACGGATCTCGGTCTCGACGGCCCGTCGGAACTTCTCGATGCGGGCCCGGTACTCGTCCGCCGCCAGGCGCTCCTCCAGATCGGTCAGCCCCTGTCCGCCGGCCGCTCCGGCCTGGGCCTGGCCGAGCAACTTGGCCAGGACGGCCTCGAGGTCGAGGTTCCGCAGCGTGCGGTACAGGTAGTAGGTGCCCCCGACCGGGCGCCCGGGCTCCATGCCGGCGTAGCGGTCGACGGCGTTGCGGGCCACCACGTTCATGAGCGCGGCATCGGCCGAGAGCAGGGACTTGAACAGCATCTCGGCCAGTTCCTCGGGCGTCATGCCCTCGCCCCCGCCGCCACCCTGCCAACTCCGACCCTGCCCGCGTGACCCGCCGTCGCCGGTCCCGGCCGCCCCGTCCTGCTCGCCCTCGCCCTCGCCGTCCAGCTCGCTGTCGGGGTCGCCCGCGCCGGCTCCCGCACCCGGGGTGCGCACGGCGAAGAACACCTCGAAGGCCGTCTCGAAGGCCCGCCAATGCGACGACGACTTGACCAACGTGGCCGCGAGGGCGTACTTCAGCCCCTCGCGGTCCTCGAGCGGGATGTGCCGCACGGCCTCGGCCGCATCGAGGTGCTCGGTCAACGACACCGGCAAGCCGGCCCGGCGCAACTCGACCACGAAGCCAGAGAGAAGGTCCAACATGCGCCGGCGCCGTCCCGACCCCGCCGAGCCCTAGCCCGCCGCGGTGAGCAGTTCCTTGGCGGCCCGCTCAATGTCGCTCTGGTACTTCAACAGGACATGCAACGTGTCACGGGCGCCCGCCGCGTCGATCGTCTCTATCCCCAGGATCACCAGCGTCCTGGCCCAGTCGAGCGTCTCGGACACCGACGGCGGCTTGCGCAACTCGAGCGTGCGCAGCGAGCGCACGATGCGCGCCACCTGGTCGGCCAACTCCTCGGTGATGCCGGGAACCCGGGAGCGCACGATGTCGCGCTCCCGGTCCAGATCGGGATAGTCGACGTGCAGGTACAGGCAGCGTCGCTTGAGCGCCTCGGAGAGCTCGCGGGTGTTGTTCGAGGTCAGGAAGACCATGGGGAGGCGCGTGGCCTTCACCGTCCCCAGCTCGGGGATGGAGACTTGATACTCGCTCAGGATCTCAAGCAGTAGCGCCTCGGTCTCGAGCTCGACCCGGTCCACCTCGTCCACCAGCAGGACCACCGGGTCGGTCGAGCGGATGGCCTCGAGCAGGGGCCGCGCCAGCAGGAAGTCCTCGGAGAAGATGTCCTCTTCCAACTCCTTCCACGAGGGCCCCTCCCGCTCGCCCTCGCCGTGCTCGCCGGCCTGGATGCGCAGGAGCTGCTTGCGGTAATTCCACTCGTAGAGGGCCTTGGACTCATCGAGCCCCTCGTAGCACTGCAGGCGGATGAGCCTGGCCCCGGTGAGGTCGGCCACCGACTTGGCCAGCTGGGTCTTGCCCGTCCCGGCCGGGCCTTCGACCAGCACCGGCTTGGACAGGCGGTCCGCCAGGTAGACCACGCCGCTGATGGCCTCGTCGGCCAGGTAGCCGACCTGGGCCAGGCCGCCCCGTACCTCGTCGAGCGAGGCGAAGCGGGCCGGGCCGGCGTCGGGCAGACCCAAACCGGCCGAGGGGTGGTCGGGCGTCATCGGCGCACCTGCCCATCGCCGCGGACGACCCATTTGGTGCTCGTCAATTCCCGAACGCCCATCGGTCCGCGGGCGTGCAACTTCTGGGTCGAGATACCCACCTCGGCGCCGAGCCCGAGTTCGGTGCCGTCGATGAACCGGGTCGACGCGTTCACCAACACCGCGGCGGCGTCGACCTCGGCCACGAACCGGTCGGCCGCCCGCAGGTCGCCGGTCACGATGGCCTCGGAATGGCCCGAGCTGAACCGGGCGATGTGGTCGATGGCGGCCCCCAGGTCGGCCACGACGCCCACCGCCACCGTCGGCCCCAAGAACTCGGTGGCGAAGTCGCTCTCGGTGGCCACGGCGGCAGACGGGACGAGAGCCCGCACCCGCTCGTCTCCTCGCACCTCGACCCCGGCCGCCTCCAGCGAGGCCGCCATGCCGGGCAGGAAGGCCTCGGCCACCGCGGCGTGCA
This sequence comes from uncultured Acidimicrobiaceae bacterium, assembly GCA_963743785.1. Taxonomy (GTDB): domain Bacteria; phylum Actinomycetota; class Acidimicrobiia; order Acidimicrobiales; family RAAP-2; genus Bog-473. The sequence continues at coordinate 114,125 of CAVURD010000034.1, forward strand.
CCAGGATCGTCTCGGCCGCGTTGCACACCCCGAACCGGTGGGTCTTGGCGTTCGCCACCACATCGAGGGCCATGGCCAGGTCGGCCCCGGCGTCCACGTAGACGTGGCAATTGCCGGCGCCGTCGAGCACGTAGGGCACGGTGGCGTGCTCCAGCATCGAGGCGATCAGGTCCGGGCCGCCACGGGGGATGAGGCAGTCGATGAGTCCACGCAGTCGCATGAACTCCACCGCCGTCTCGTGCGACGGGTCCTCCACCAGGGCCACCGCGTGGTCCGGCAGGCCGGCCTTGACGGCGGCCCGTCGCAAGACCGCCACCACGGCCTGGTTGGAGGCCAGGGCGGAACCCGACCCGCGCAGGAAGACGGCATTGCCCGCCTTGAGGCACAACCCGGCGGCGTCGCTGGTGACGTTGGGCCGGTTCTCGTAGATGACGCCGACCACACCAAGCGGGACCCGCACCCGGGTCACCCGCAACCCGTTCGGGCGCACCCAGCCCTCGACCACCTCACCGACGGGATCGGCCAGCCCGGCCACGCCGCGCAATCCGGCCGCCATCGACCGCACCCGTTCCTCGCTCAGGCGGAGGCGGTCCTGGGCGGCGGCCGGCATGCCTTTGGCCTCGGCCCGCTCCAGGTCGCCTCGATTGGCCTCGACCAGCTGATCCCACTCGTCATCGAGCAGGTCGGCGGCCACCAACAGCGCGTCGTTGCGGACCGCGACCGAGGAGCGGGCCACGGCCCGCGAAGCCTCCCGGACGTGGCGCGCCAGCTGTTCGAGGGCCGTGGAACGCACCGGGTCAGCGTACAAGCACCAGGTCGTCACGGTGCACGACCAGGTGCGACATGTCTTCGGGCAGCTGATCGGTACGGCGGCCGGCCCACTCCGATGACCGCTCCGCCGCCACGCGCACCAGGCCCTTGGCAAAGACCGTGCCGTCGGGCCCGGCGATCTCGACCGCGTCGTCGGGAACGAACGAGCCCGACACCGAGACCACGCCGGCCGGCAGCAGCGAGCGGCCGCCCTCGGCCAGGGCCCGCTCGGCCCCGGCATCGACCACCAGGCGGCCCGAGGCCCCCAGGGCGAAGGCGATCCACAATTTGCGGGCCGGCAGACGGCCCGGGCGGGGACGAAAGACGGTGCCCACGCCGGGCTCGCCCCCCACGGCGGCCAGGACCACACCGGGCCGGCCGGCGTCGGCGATGACCGTCTCGACCCCCGACCAGGTCGCCATCTTCGCCGCGGCCAGCTTCGAGGCCATGCCCCCGCTGCCCATGGCGCTGCCCGGACCCCCGGCCATGACCTCGAGCTGGTGGTCGATCTCGACCACCTCTTCGATCAGCGACGCCTCGGCGAATTCACGGGGATCGGCCGTCAGGAGGCCGGGCGCGTCGGTCAACAGCAGGAGCAGATCGGCGTGGACCAGGTGGGCCACCAGTGCGGCCAGCCGGTCGTTGTCCCCGAAGCGGATCTCCTCGTCGGCCACGGCGTCGTTCTCGTTGACCACGGGCACCACACCGAGCGCGACGAGGTGACTCAAGGTGCCGCGGGCGTGGAGGTACTGGGTGCGATGGCCGAAATCGAGCGGGGCCAGGAGCACCTGCCCGGCCAGGATCCCGTGGGGATCGAGGCCGTCCTGCCAGGTCCGCATGAGCCGGTGCTGGCCGACGGCGGACACGGCCTGGAGTACGGCCGGGTCGTTCGGCCGCTTCTCCCCCCGTCCGAGCGCGGTCCACCCCGCCGCGATGGCCCCCGAGGTGACCACCACCACGGTGTGCCCCTGCGACCGCACCGCCGCGATCTCGCCGGCCAGCCGGCCGATGGTCTCGGCCGTCACCGAGGACGACCCGAGCTTGAGCACGACGGTCTTTCCGCCGGGCAGCTGGCGGGCGCCGCTTGTGCCCTGGCTCACTGCTCCCCCCAGGTAAAGGTCATGTTGCCCACCGTCACCTCGTCGCCGTCGCGCACGCCGGCCCGGGTCAGGGCGCGATCGACGCCGAGGCGCCGCAACCGCTTGACCGCCTCATCGAGCGCGCCGTCGTCGTTGAGGTCGGAGAAGGCCACCGCCCGCTCGGCCACCCGACCCAGCACACGCCACACTCCGGGGGTGACCTTCTGCACCTGCACCCCCTCGGGCACCGGGCGGTGGATGACGATGGCGCCGGTGGCCTCGACCACCGTCGCCGCGCGCACGTCCTGCACCATGGCAGCCAGACGCTGCACCAGGGACTGCACACCGGCACCGGTCGCGGACGACAGCAGCATCTGGCACGGGCCCCGCTCCCCGTCGACACCGCGTGCCGCGCCGGGGGCGCGCAGGTCATCCTTGCTCCCGACCACCACGCGGGGACGTTCCAACAGCTCGGGCTGGTAGTCGCCGAGCTCGCCCAGCAGGATGCGCAATTGCTCGTCGGGGTCGTGCTCGGCCATCGGGTCCAGGTCCAACAGCACCACCAGCACCCGCGCCCGCTCGATGTGGCGCAGGAAGCGGTGGCCCAGCCCCTTGCCCTCGGCCGCGCCCTCGACCAGTCCGGGTATGTCGGCCATCACGAATTCGGTGCCGTCCCGCACTCCCCCCACCCTCACCACGCCGAGATGCGGCTCCAGCGTCGTGAACGGATAGTCGGCGATCTTCGGTTTGGCCGCCGAGACGGTGGCGATCAGGGTGGACTTGCCGGCGTTGGGGAAGCCGACCAACGCCACGTCGGCCATGAGCTTGAGTTCCATGTCGAGCCAGCGCTCCTGACCCTTCTCCCCCTGCTCGGCAAAGGCGGGTGCCCGGCGCCGGTTGGAGAGGAAGCGGGCATTGCCCCTGCCACCCTGTCCACCCTCGGCGATAAGAAAACGATCGCCGTCGGTGACCAGGTCGCACTGCACCGCCCCCCGGCTGTCCCGCACCACGGTGCCCACCGGGACCGGGACCGTGATGTCCTTGCCTCTCGCCCCGTGCTTCTTCTGGCCCTGTCCGTGTACGCCGTCGGTGGCTCGTCGGTGGGGATGGTCGCGGAACCCCAACAGGGATGACTGGTTGACCGAGGCCACCAGCCACACGTCGCCTCCGTGCCCGCCGTCACCGCCGTCGGGACCGCCCCGATCGACATGGGCCTCGCGTCGCCACGACACCGCGCCCGCGCCCCCGTCTCCGGCGCGCGCGTGCAGTTGAGCCTGGTCAACGAATCCGGACATGGGCGTGCCAGCCTACGAGCCAACGCATCCCGGCGAGGACCGACCGGTTAGACGACGGCCAGTCGCCGAGCTCTCTGCCCCACCTCGAACCGGGCTCGCTTCCCGTCGATCTGCGTGCTGGCGCCCTCGGTCACCACGGCGACGCCCCCCACCCAGACGTCGGTCACCAGGTGCCCGGCGCCGGCCCAGACCAGGTGACCCAGCAGCTCCGCCTGGTTCACCGCCGGGGTGAAGCGGGCGTCGTCGGTGTTCAGCCGGATGATGTCGGCGGCCCGGCCCACCTCGAGTGACCCCACCGGCAGGCCCAACGCCTCGGCACCGCCCCGCGTGGCCAGACGGAGAGCCTCGGCCGAGCCCAACGCGCCGGGATCGGTGGCCGAGGCGCGGGCCAGGATGGCGGCCAGACGCATCTCATCCCACAGGTGGAGGTCGTCGTTGGAGGCCGGACCGTCGGTACCCAACCCCACCCGGAGCCCGTGGGCCAGCATGCGGGTCAGCTTGGCCACGCCGGCGCCCAACTTGCCGTTGGACCCCGGACAGTGCGCCACGGCCACGTCGTGCGCCGCTCAAGACGTCCATCTCCGCCTCGTCGAGCCAGACGCAGTGCGCCGCCAGGACCCGCCCGTCAAAGACGCCCAGTCGCTCCAGGTGGGCCGGCGCCCCGACGCCGTGGCGCTCCTCGACCACCCGGCCCTCGGCCTCCGTCTCGGCCAGATGGATCTGGATCAGCGGCGTCGCGCTGTTGCGCCGCCTCAGCCACCGCACGCAGACCCTCGGGCGGCAGGCTGTAGGCGGCATGGGGACCGAAACCCAGGTGCAGCCGGTCCGCCCGGCCGTCCATCTCGTCGAACAGGCGGCAGGCCTCGGCCAGTTGGAACTGCCACTCGCTTTCGGGGCCGTGACCGGGTACGTCGAAGATCCCCGGTGTCAGCAGGCAGCGGATCCCCGAGTCCACGGCGGCCTCCGCCACGATGCCGGGATGCCGGTACTGCTCGCAGGTGGTGGTCACGCCATTGCCCAGCAATTCGTCGGCCCCGAGCATCATCCCCCAGTAGACGTCGTCGTCGGTGAGCCGGGCCTCACGGGGCCACACCGCCTCGTTGAGCCATCGCTCGAGGGGCAGGCCGTCCCCGGCGCTGCGCAGCAGGGTCATCGGCGAGTGGCCATGACAGTTGACCAGGCCGGGCATGAGGAGCCCGCCCACGTCGCGCACCGTGGTGCCGGGCGCAGCCGGCGTCGCCGCCGGGTCCCCGACCCAGGTGATCAGGCCGGCATCGAGTTCCACCGCTCCCGGCTGCCACACCGTGTCGTCGGCGTCGACGGTAAAGACCGCATCGGCCTGCAACCGCACCGTCACGGGGTCACCGGTTCACCGCCAGACCACCGCGCCCACGCCGCCCACGCCGCCACTCGGTCCACCCTGTCGATCGGTCAGGCCGCGCTGACGAAGAGGCGATCGGACAAGGCGGCCGGCAGGTGCAACGAGCCCGGCTCGCCCTCCACCCGGACCTCCACCGTCCCCTCGCCGTCGCGGCCGTCGACCACCGCCCAGGCCCCGGGGATGAACCCCCCGTGGTCGAGCAGCGCCAGGGACCCCATGTTGAGCTCCACCTCTTCGCTGATGCGCAGCAGGCGCACCCGCTCCCCCGCGCCCACCTCCCCCAGTGGACGCGTCGGTGTCGCCGGGGCCGTCGAATGCGAACCCGGGATCGGGTTCCCGTGCGGACAGGTGGCGGGGTCACCCAGTAACTCGACCAGCCGGGCCTCGACGTCGTCGGAGATCACGTGCTCCCAGCGACCGGCCTCCCGGTGCACCTTGTGCCACTCCAGCCCGATCACGTCGACCAGCAGCCGCTCGGCCAGTCGGTGCTTGCGCACCACCTTCTCGGCCAGGTCCCGCCCCCGCACGGTCAGGTCGAGGCGCCGTCCCTGCCGGGTGACGAACCCGTCGTCGGTGAGTCGCTCCAACATCTCGGAGACCGACGGAGCAGAGCGACCCAACCGCTCGGCGATGCGGGCCTGAATGACCGGCACCCCCTCCTCGGCCAGCGAGAGCATCGTCTCGAGGTACTCCTCCACCGGCGGGTGGTACTCGGCCGGCGAGTGCACCGACTCCGACGCGGGCGACGACGACACAGCCGCAGCATCAGCTTCGACCTGAGATCCGGAATTCACTCGGCATGACAGTGCCCCCCTCCCGGCGACGAGGGCGGCACGTCGAGCGCGGGATTGCGGTCGAAGAAGCCGACGGGGATCAGCGAGAACCCGGTGTACTCCACCGGCATCACGGGCCAATCCTCGGGCCGGGGCAGGTGCGTGACTCCGAAGGAGTGCCACAGCACGATGTCGGTGTCGACGATCGCCCGGTCCCGGGCCGTCCAGGCGGGCAGGCCCTCGCCCCCGTTGGACTGGTTGGGGTACTCACCGGCGGCCCGGCGCTCTTCCTCGTCGAAGGGGGTGACCCAGAGGTTCTCGGCGGCGAACGCAGCCCGGCGCCCGACGCTCGATCCCGGATCAGCCAGCAGCGTCGGAGTCGAGGCCGGCAACAGCTTGTAGGCCGTGGGCTGGCCCACACCATTGGTCTTGGAGCGGTTGGCGATCTTCCAGATCCGGCTCCGGGACGGGTCGACCCGACGGCGGGCCGCCAGCTCGGTGTCCAACAGCGTCGCCGTCGGCGCGAAGGCGTTGTTCCACGGGTTGTCCTCACCGGGCGGCGAGGGCAGCGTGTCGACCTCGAACACCGAGTTGTCCGGACCGTCGATCTCGACGTCGAGACGGACGTTGAACATGTGCTGGTGATACGGCGCGGCCAGGCCGGGGGCGATCATGTTGGCGTGCGGTCCGGGGTCGTCGCCGTCGACACCCATGGTCGACATGATGCCCGACAGCTTGACTTCCAGCTGCACCGTCCCGTCGAGATAGAAGTACCAGTAGAAGCCGTACTCGTAATTGCCGACGGTGGCGATGGAGCTGATGACCAGTCGCCGGGAGCGGCGCACCTCGGTTCGCCCCGACGGCAGGTCGACGTGCTTCCAGAGGATGCCGTAGTCCTCCTCGTGCATGCAGATGGCGTTGGCCCGCGTCCGGGGCTTGCCGTGCTCGTCGGCGAACACGTCGTCGAAGTAGTAGATCTCGCCGAGGCAGTCACAGCCGAGCGTCAACGAATTGGCCATGCGGCCGAGGCCCCACTCGCCCGCGTCGAAGGCGCTCTTCCAGGCGTGCATCGGGCCCGGGTGGCCGTAGGGGACCACCATCTCGCTCACCGAGGCTCGATAGATCAGCGGGCGGACGGCACCGCCGTCCTCGTAGCCGACCGTGTGGAGCACCAGCCCCTCGTGCGGGTCCATGCCGACCCGCATCGACCACTTCTGCCAGCGCACCAGGTTGCCCTCCACCGTGAAGCTGGGCCCCTCGGGCTGGGTGATGGTGAGCGGGCGCAGGTCGGCGCGCAGCGGTCCGTTGTCCTCGGGGTAGTAACTCCCCCCTTGGGGCGGGAAGGGCACCACGCCGAGGTCGACCACTTCGAGCACCTCGCCCCGTCCCCCGTCGACGTAGGCCATGAGGCCTTCGAGGGGACGGGCGTAGCCGTTGTCGTCGGTCGAGTCGCGCAGGTAGGCCAGACAGCGGAAGATCCGCCGACCCTCCTCGTGGGCCACCCCGAAGGTGCCGGCCGGCCACGGGTCGATCTGGACCAGCGAGGTGTCCTCTATTCCCCGCCGGACCAGCGCGGCGTTCCAGTCCGCGTGCTCGTGCAGCGCGACCAGGGTGGCCATGGCGTCTTCCATCTGCAGGCCCGGGCGGACGTCGGCCACCTCGCGCCAGAGGTCCACCTCGCTGCGGGTGACCGAGACGATCGCCTCGGTCACGTTGGCCTCGGGGCCCTGCAGCAGCTGCAGGCGGACCCGCCGGTCGACCTTCACCTCCTCGCCCCGGTCGAAGGCCCGTACCAGGTCCTTGGGGGGCTCGCACAGGCCCACGTAGGCGTAGCGGACGTCGGCGGCGGGGATGCTGGTGCGCCCGCTGTCGGCCACGATCTTGCGGGCCTGGGTGATCTCGTCTCCGGCCAGCGGGGCCAACGGGTGCAACGGGTGCGGCGGGGGGTTGGTCATGTCGGCGTAATCCTAAGCGTCCGATGGCGATGACCCCGTAGGGTGCCAGCATGACCGACTTGGGGGATCGCCCCCTCCGCACGGCCCGCGAACTGGCCCGGCGCACGGGGGTCGAGCACCACGACGTGCTGGTCATCCTCGGGAGCGGCCTGGCCGGGACGGCGGCCCTGATCGGCAGCTCCGGCCCGTCGCTGCCGCTGGCCACGCTCCCGTTCTTCCCCCGCTACACCGCCACCGGCCATCACGCCGAGGCCTGGTCGGTGCCCATGGGCGACAAGATGGTCCTCGTCTTCGGCGGCCGCGCCCACCTCTACGAAGGCCTCGACGTGGCCGATGTGGTCCACCCCCTGCGCACCGGGATCGCCGCTGGATGCTCCACCGTCCTCCTCACCGCCGCCGTCGGCGGCCTCCGCCCGGACCTGGCCGCCGGCTCGGTGGTCACGGTGTCCGACCAGATCAACCTGACCGGGCGCTCGCCACTGTTGGGGCCCCAGTTCACCGACATGGTGGACGCCTACGCCCCCGAGCTGCGCGCGCTGGCCCGGGACACACCCGGTGTCCCAGCCCCGGCCGAGGGCGTCTACGCCCAGGTCCCGGGGCCGCAATTCGAGACGGCGGCCGAGGTGGCCATGTTGCGCCAGCTGGGGGCCGACGTGGTGGGGATGTCCATGGCCATCGAGACCATCGCCGCCCGGCACGCCGGGGCCGCCGTCCTGGGCCTGGCCGTGGTGACCAACGCGGCGGCGGGCACCTCGACCGACATCGCCCAGGTCGCCGCGGAGGCCGCACCCACCGTGGCCGCCATGGTCCGTCACGTCGTAGGGTCGCTCCCATGACCTCTGCGCCCCGCGGCATCGACCACGTCGCCCTCAACGTCCCCGACGTACCGGCGGCGCTCGCCTTCTACACCGATGTCCTGGGGCTGACCCAGCGCGACGATCGCCCCGACTTCGGCATCGCCGGAGCCTGGCTCAATGCCGGCGACCAGCAGGTCCATCTCATCGAGCTCCCGCCGCCGAGCAGCATGGGCCAGCACTTCGCCCTGCTCTACGAGGACATCGGCGCGGTGGTCGAGAGGCTACGGGCGCAGGGGTTCACCGTGAGCGACCCGGCGGCGAGCAGCCCGGGCCGCCAGCAGGCGTTTCTCAACGATCCGTGGGGCAACGCCATCGAACTGCACCAGCACGACTCGACCCGGGCGGGTCAGCCGGCCACGTGAGCCGGGCTCCGTCGCCAGGCCGCGCAGTCGGGCCTGGTCAGACGCCGGTCACGACGTCGACGTGCTTGCGGCCACGGCGAGCGCCGAACTTGACCACGCCGTCGGCCGTGGCGAACAGCGTGTCGTCGCCGCCCCGGCCCACGTTCGCACCGGGGTAGAACTTGGTGCCCCGTTGGCGCACGATGATGGAGCCGGCGGTCACCGCGGTGCCGTCGAATTCCTTGACCCCGAGGCGCTGTGCCCTCGAATCGCGGCCGTTGCGGGTCGAACCGCCACCCTTCGTCTTTGACATGTCGGCTCCCTAACGCCCTCAGCCGGCGGCCGTGATGGCGGTGATCTCCAGCGTGGCGTAGTGCTGGCGGTGACCCCACCGGCGACGCTGGTTGGACTTGTTCTTGTAGGTCATGGCGTTGATCTTGGGGCCCTTCTCCTCGCCCACCACCTTGGCCGTGACCGAGGCGCCGGACAGCTGGGCCGGCGTGGCCAGCACGGTGGCGCCGTCCACGACGAGAACCGGCTCCAGGGAGATCTCGGTGCCGACGGGCTGGCCCAGCAGCTCGACGCGCAGACGCTGGCCCTCGGCCACCCGTTCCTGCTTTCCACCCGACTTGATGACCGCATACATAAGGAGGGGATACTAGCGCAGCACGCTGTCGTCCAGCGTCACGCCCCGCCCGTTGCAGACGGCGCACTCGGTGGACAGGGTCTCCAAGAGGCCCTCTGAGATGCGCTTGCGCGTCATCTCGACCAGGCCGAGCTCGGAGATGTCGAAGACCTGGGTCCGGGTCTTGTCCCGGGCCAGGGCGTTGCGCAGGGCCGAGGCCACCTTGTCCCGGTTCTCCCGGATCTCCATGTCGATGAAGTCGATCACGATGATCCCGCCGATGTCGCGGAGACGCAGCTGGCGGGCCACTTCCTCGGCCGCCTCGAGGTTGTTGCGGTACACCGTCTCCTCGAGGTTGGTCTTGCCCACGTTCTTGCCGGTGTTGACGTCGATCACCGTCAAGGCCTCGGTCCGCTCGATGATGAGCGAGCCGCCCGAGGGCAGCCACACCTTGCGGTCGAGTGCCTTGTGCAGTTGCTCGTGCACGTGGTAGCGCTCGAAGATGGGCAGGCCCTCCACCGCCGGGTCGTAGTACTCCACCCGGTCGGAGAGCTCGGGGCTCACGGCCTGGACGTAGTCCCGCACCTGCTCGAAGAGCGCCCGGTCGTCAATGACCACGCCCCGGTACTCGGCGTTGAGCTCCTCGCGCAGGATGCGCACCGAGAGTTCGGGCTCCCGGTAGAGCAGGCCCGGGGCATCGGACAGCTTCGAGGCCGCCTCGATGCTGTCCCACTGCTCCAGGAGCGTGGTGATGTCGCGCTGGAGCTCGTCGGCCGAGGCCCCTTCCGCCGCCGTGCGCACGATCAGGCCATGCCCCGCCGGCTTCACCTCGTCGATGATGCGGCGCAGGCGGCGGCGCTCGTTGTCGCCCAGGCGCTTGGAAATGCCGAAGGCGGAGCTGTTGGGCACCAGCACGGCGAAGCGCCCGGGCAGCGACACCTCCTGGGTCAGCCGGGCGCCCTTGGCCCCGATGGGGTTCTTGGTCACCTGGCACAAGATGGTCTGGCCGGCCTTGAGCACATCCTCGATCCGGGGCTGGGCCCCCTTGGGGCTGCCCCCTTCGATGTCGTCCCGGTCGTAGCGCACGTCGCCCCGGTACAGGACGGCGTTCTTGGGGATGCCGATATCGACGAAGGCCGCCTCCATGCCGGGCAGGACGTTCTGCACGCGGCCCCGGTAGACGTTGCCGTCGATCTGGTTGGTGTCGTCCGAAGCCCGCGAGACGTAGTGCTCGACCAGCGAGCGGCCTTCCAACATGGCGATCTGGGTCATCCCGGGCGCGACGTGGACACAGACCAGGTAGCGCCCGACCTGCTTGCCCTTGGTGCGTTCCCGGCCCGAACGCCGGCGGCTCCGGCTGCGGCGACCGCCCTGGGCAGCGTCCCCGTCTCCATTGCCCTCGGGACCGGCCGGGGCGCCCGTTCGGGCCGGGTCCACCGGAGCCGTGGTCCCCCCGGCTTGGGCCGGGTCTACTGCAGGACTCTGCGGTGGCCTGGGCCCGACCGGCGCAACGACGGCCGCCGGGGCGGCCGCGGGCACCGGGGGTGCGGGACGGGTGTCCCCGATCCGCGGCCTCCTCGATTGGGTCCCGGCTGGGTCGCGCGGGACCGCCGGTGAGCTAGTGCCCCCCGGGACCTCCGGCACTGGACCCTCGTGGGTCTGGCTGACATCCGACTCGGACATGAGGGAAAGCCCTCCTTGCGTCGTTCATGAGGCACGCTCTGCGGCGTGTTCCACGACGAGGTCGGTGCTGAGCTCGCTTACCGAAAGCGGCTCGAACCGTGCTCCGTCGCGCTCGATCCATTGATGCGTTCTACAAGCCCGCGCCAGCACCACATCGGTGCCGAACGCTGAAACCAGGTCACTCGGCCGAACGCTGCGCGGATGCGTAGCCAACTCGGCCCGAAAGCGGCCCATCTGGTGTTCCCCCTGCTCAAAGGTGTCATCGCCCGTGAGCGCAAGCGACAATATGGCTGGTCGGATGTCGTCTTCGGTCTGACGACCCTTCCGCTCCCGTTGGACCGTGAGGCTGGGAGCAGCGAGCGCACGCTCGATCCGCTCTTCCAACTCCTCACCGATCACTCCGAGCACCTCCAGCTCCCAAGTACACGATGCTACCTCTTGTTGCAGCGAACCCTCCGCCATGCTGACGGGCGCCACCGCCTGCACCGCCATGCCCTCGGGGAGCAATTCCGTCAGCAGAGCCGGCAGCTCGGAGAGGGGGGCGTCCCCCGGGCGGGCCGCCCTCCAGACGGGCATCGAGGTACTCGCCCCGGGACTCGCACCCGGTTGGGAGGGCCAGGCCGAAGCTCAGGAGGGGGTGGGGATTGAAGCCCTGGGAAAGGGCGACGGGCAATCGGCTCCGCCGCAACGCCCGTTCCCACATCCGGGCCACATCACGGTGGCTGGTGAAACGGATCTTCCCGGCCTTGGAGAACCGGAAGCGGACCCGTCGCGGCTCGGGCCCGTCCCCTCGGCTCACCGGGTTCGGCTCAGTGTGCTCACACGCCGTGGTCGCGTTCGCCGTGGTGACGTGCGCCGTGGTCACGTGCACGGTGCTCACCTCACCGGGCGCCGGCCGAGGAGACCAGCCGCACCGGGATCCGGCCTCCGGCCGCCAGGTCCTGCCCCGTGCCCTGACTCCCTCCGGCGGGCGGGACCGGTGAGGCGACCACATGCTCGAGGCCGAACTCGGTGCAGGCCCCGCAGTCGTAGCAGGGCGTCCACCGGCAGTCCTCGACCCCGGCCTCGGCCAGCGCGTCCTGCCAGTCGGTCCAGAGGAAATCCCGGTGCAGCCCGGCGGAGATGTGGTCCCAGGGCAGAGGCTCGTGCTGGTCACGGTGGCGGTGGGCCACCTCGTCCAGGCTCAGGCCCTCGGCGGCCAGGGCGTCCTCCCACAGCGCCAGGTCGAAGCGCTCCGACCACTCCTGGAAGGTGCCACCCGCTCGCCACACCCGCTCGATGACCGCGCCCATCCGGCGGTCGCCCCGGCTCATGGCTCCCTCGGCGGCCGACGCCGCGGGGTCGTGCCAGCGGACGGTGAGGCCTCTGGTCGTCCGGGCGTGCTCGCGCAACAGGTTGACCTTGCGTTGCAACTCGGCGGCGGTGTCCTGGCCGAACCACTGGAAGGGCGTGTGGGGCTTGGGGACGAATCCCCCCACCGACGCGGTGACGGTGACCGACTTCTGGTGCCGCCGGCCGATCTCCACGCAGTGGGCGCCGAGTTCGGCGATGCCGATGACGTCCTCGTCCCGCTCGGTGGGCAGCCCGATGAGGAAATACAGCTTGACCCGTCGCCACCCCTGGCTGAACGCGGCATCGACCGCGCTGTAGAGATCCTCCTCGGTGATCAACTTGTTGATCACCTGGCGCATGCGCCAGGTCCCACCTTCGGGCGCGAAGGTCAGGCCGGTGCGTCGCACCTTTTGGATCTGCGCCGCCGTGGCCACGGTGAAGGCGTCGACCCGGAGCGAGGGCAGGCTGACCGAGACCCGCCCTTCGTGCACCGGGTCGTCGATGATCTCGCGCACGGTGTCCTCGATGCCGGAGAAATCGGCCGTCGACAACGACGTGAGGGTGACCTCGTCGTGGCCGCTCCAGGCCAGCCCTCGGCTCACCATCTCCTTGACCTGCTCGGCCGGCCGCTCGCGGACGGGGCGGGTGATCATGCCCGCTTGGCAGAAGCGGCAGCCGCGCGTGCAGCCCCGGAAGACCTCGACGTTGAGGCGGTCGTGCACCACTTCGGTCAACGGCACCAGCGGGTGCGCCGGGTAGGGCCAGTCGGCCAGGTCGGTCACCGTGCGCTTGGACACCTCGGCCGGCACGCCGGGCCGGGCGGGCACGGTCGACACCAGACGGCCGTCCGCATACGTCGAGCGGTAGAGGGCGGGGACGTAGACACCCTCGACGGCGGCCAGGGCCAGCCACAACTCGCTGCGCACCCGTTCGGTCGCCGGCCGGGCCAGCCACATCCCCACCGTCTCGTTGATCTCACCCGCCACCTCCTCGCCGTCACCCATGACGAAGGCATCGACGAAGTCGGCCAGCGGCTCGGGATTGAAGGCGCAGTGCCCCCCGGCGATCACCAGTGGATCCTCCGGACCCCGGTCGGGTACGTGCAGGGGCACCTCGGCCAGATCGATCAGGTTCACGACATTGGTGTAGACGAGCTCGGCCGAGAGGTTGAAGGCCATGATGTCAAAGGCCCGGGCCGGGAGGTGCTGCTCCACGCTGAACAGCGGCACCCCGGCGGCCCGCATGGCGGCTTCCATGTCGACCCAGGGGGCATAGGAGCGCTCGGCCACCGCGTCGGGCCGCTCGTTGAGGATCTCGTAGAGGATCTGCAGCCCCTGGTTGGGCAACCCGATCTCGTAGGTGTCGGGGTAGAGCAGGAGCCAGGCCACCCGGCCCGGGCCGTGCTCGGGGTACTGGGCGCCCTGCTCGCCCCCGATGTAGCGAGCGGGCTTGGACACGCCCAACAGCAGTCGCTCAATCTGGGGCCAGAGAGTTTCCATGTGCGCCCAACCCTACGGGATCGCTACCCGCCCGCCCCCGGGGTGGCCCTGGGTCCCCGGGGTGGCACCGTGGTCGTGGTGGCCGCGGTGGTCGGAGTCGTGGTGGCCGGAGCCGTGGGGGCCGTCGTGGTGGTGGTGGTCGTCGTCGGCGTGGACGCCGGCGGATTCGACGTCGCCGCCTTCAACTTGGGGGGATTGGTGCCGGTGGGGAGCTTCACCGGTCCGATCGGATTGGTCAGCAGGTAGTTGAAGACGTTTCTGACCAGCGGCGCCGCCGCATTGGCCCCGTACCCGCCCTGACCGATGACGGCCAGCACGAGATAGGTGGGCGTGGGCTGGGGCCCGAAGGCCACGAACCAGCTGGTCGGCTCGCCGGCGGCACCCGACGCTCCCGGCGTGGTGGCCGTTCCGGTCTTGCCGGCCAGCACGAAGGTGGAGGGGAAGCCCGTGAAGTCGGCGCTGGCCGTCCCGCTGGTGATCACGCCTTCGAGGCCCTGCAAGATGGGCTGGTAGACCGAAGGCGGCAGGCTGACGTGCCCGGTGACGACCGGCGTGAACTGTTGCACCACCTTGCCGGTGACCGGATCGACGATGGCCGACGCCACCTGGGGCTGGTAGCGGGTGCCACCGTTGGCGAAGGTGGCGTAGGCCACCGCCTGCTCGATGGGGGTGACGACGGTCCCACCCTGGCCGAAGGCCATCTCGATGTTGTCGCCGGTGTTCCAGTTCGGGGTGTTGGGGAAGCCCGCGGGGTCCTGGGCGTGCAGCTTCTGTTCCACCGAGAGGCTGTCGATGCGGCCCTGCACCTCGTCGGGCAGATCGATCCCGGTGATGTCCCCCTCGCCGTACTGGTTCCCGACGTTCTGGATGGCATCGGTCGCCGTATTTGGCCCGGCCCTGCCAGAAGAGGTCGCCCAGTTGGTAGAAGTAGGCGTCGCTCGAGACCGACAGGGCCTGGGGGAGGTTGACGCTGCCGGCGCCGCTGTCCTGGTCGTCGTGGAAGATGCAGCCGGAGCCGGCGCCGCCGGTGCAGCCGGGCACGGTGTACGAGCCGGTGTCGGAGAAGTACTGGTTCGGGTCGTAGACACCGTCCTGCAGGTCGGCCGTGGCGGTGATCAGCTTGAAGGTCGAGCCAGGGATGAACAGACCCTGAATGGCGTTGTTGTTCTCGGCCCCACTGGCTTGGAGCGCGGTGTAGTTGGCCGATGAGATACCCCCCACCCACTCGTTGAGGTCGTAGGAGGGGTTGGAGGCCATGGCGAGGATCTGCCCGTTCTGCGGGTTCATCACGATCACCGCGCCGTCCTTGGCCGGCGGATAGATATTGCCGTTGAGCTTGTCCGGGGTCTGGCGGTCCGACGTGATCTGATTGGCCAGATCCGCCTCGACCGCCTGCTGCAGCCCGGTGTCGATGTTCAGCACCACCGTGTCGCCCGTCTGCGGGGCGGTGCTCGACTACGGTGCCGACCACGTTGCCCGACGCGTCCACCTCGAGCGCCTGGCGCCCGTTGACCCCGCGTAGGTAGGTCTCGTACTGCGCCTCGATGCCCGATATCCCCACCTGGCTGCCGTGGGCGTACCCGGCGTTCTTGTGCGCATTGAGAAAGGTGCTGGTGATGTCGCCGAGGTAGCCCAGTACATGGGCCGCCGTGTTCCCGCCCTGCGGGTAGGTACGCGTGGTGACCGGCTCCACCGACACGCCCGGGTAGTCGGACTGGTGGACCTGGAGGTACTGCACCGTGGCGGCCGGTATCCCCGTGGCCAGCGGTATGGGCTCGTACGGACCGTACTGATCGTTGTTGACGGTCGTCTGCACCTGCGTCGGTGTCTTCCCGATCAACGCGGCCACCTTGGCGACGACCGAGGGGTTCTGCGCGGCCGAGACCCGCGAGAGGAGGATCTCCTCCTGCGGTTGGCCGCCGGCCAGGACGGTGTTGTTGCGGTCGACGATCTGGCCGCGCGACGGTGACACCGCGACCACCCGGACCTGGTTGCGGGTGACCTGGGCCGCGTAGGTCTTGGCGTCGATCACCTGCAGGGTCCACAGGCGAACCACGAGGACGGCGAAGAGCACGAGCACGGCGATCCCGACGACGCGGAGTCGGAGATTGGGACGAGAGGTCTCCTCCTCGGGCGAACCGACCAGCCCGGCGACGCTTGGGCCCCGGCGGGGCCGCATGCGCGGCTGTCGTTCCCGCGAGCGCTTCGTCCCTCGGCGAGGTTGTCGCGGTGGCTTGGGATAGCGCCGATCGCCTCGGATGGGATGGCGGAGCGAACGCCTCACCATGGTCGGCTCGCTGGTGCTGTGCGCCGAGACCAATGATCGGGACGTCCCGTCGGGGAACAGGGCCCATCGCATCGCCCAGTTGACCGGGAGCACGAGAAGGGCGCTCGAGACGGCGACGACGCCGACGAGGTCGGTGAAATCGATCTGCACCATCTGCCGCTGTCCGAAGATTCCACCGAGCACGGCGAACAGCATGTCCGCTGCGACGCTCCCAATGACCGCGGCCACCGGCATCAACCAGCGCGGCCTCCCGGTCCACCGCCTTGGTGGCCGACCCGACGGCGTAGCCCAGGATGCACCCCACCAGGGCGGATAGGCCGAATGGCGTGGGCAGGATCAGGTCAAAGGCCAACCCGGACCAGAAGCCGGCAATGGCTCCCGTCTCGGGCCCATCGAGGATGGCCGCCGTGATGGGCACCAGCCAGAGCAGGTCCGGATGCACGCCATGGATGCGGATGGAGAGCATGAGCGTCGACTGGATGACGAGCAGGACCAAGCGTGACCAGGGCCAAGCGGAGGAGGGCCCGCCCGCTCACGGCGTCGGCTCCCACTGCACGACGTCGACGTAGGCCAGCGGACGGCTGAGATCGGCCTCCGGCGCCACGGTGATCGTCTCCTGGACCGCGCCGGGAGTGGTGTGGAAGGCCACGATCCGGGCCACCGGGATGCCGGGCGGGTAGGCCGACGCATCGAGGCCACTGGTGAACATGACCTCGCCCTTGTGGACCGGTGTCCGGGGCGTCACCTGGTCCAACGTCATGGTGGCGTCGGTCCCTTGGCCGTCGACGGTACCGGTGACCACCCCGTCGGCCGAGGTGACGCCCACCTTCGACTGCCCGTCGTTGACCAGTTGCACCACCGCGCTGTTGTGAAAGGACTGGATCACCAGCCCGGCCAGCCCACCGGCGGCCACGACCGGCATGCCCACGTCGACCCCGGCCCCTCTCCCCTTGTTGATGGTGACGGTGGAGGTGAAGTTCGAACTGTTCTGATCCACCGACTGGCGCGGTCACGGTGGGGAGCGATTGGAGATACGGGAGGTGCTCGAGCGCGGCCAGGTTGCGCAACTGGGCGTTTTCGAAGCCCTTCTCGGTTTGCTCCGCCCGGAGCCGTCCGATCGTGGCCTGCAACTTCTCGTTTTCGGTCTGCAACGAGCCGTAGTGGATCGAGCCGGCGAAGAAGTTACCGATGGGGCTCAAGATGTCGACCACTGCGCCGCGCAGCGGCGAGAAGATGGAATTGGCGACCGACTTCACTCCCGAAGTGAGGCTGTGGGTGCGGCCGTTGAGGTCGATCGAGATGATGGTGAGAGAGGCGACGACCAGCACGATCACAGTCAGCGTGCGGCGCGACCGCCGGGACCTCGGCACCCAGGGCAGACCGGACGTTCCGTCAGCGCGAGGAGGTGGTGATCAGCACCCGCTTGAGCGCTTCGAACTCTTCCAGGCACTGGCCACTGCCGATGGCCACGCAATTGAGCGGGTCGCGGGCGATGACGATCGGCATTCCGGTCTCATGCTGCAGGCGAGCCTGCAGCCCGTGCAGCAGGGCTCCTCCGCCGGTCACGACGATCCCTTGCTCCATGATGTCGGCCGCCAATTCGGGCGGCGTGCGATCCAAGGTGACCTTGATGGCGTCGACAATGGCGGTGACGGGCTCCTCAATGGCCCGACGGATCTCCTCGGTGGACACCACGATGGTCTTGGGCAGTCCACTCACGAGGTCACGACCGCGGATCTCGGCGTGCAACTCCTGCTCCAACGCGTAGGCCGACCCGAGGGTGATCTTGATCTCCTCCGCCGTGCGCTCACCGAGCGCCAGACTGAACTCCTTCTTGACGAAGGAGACGATCGCCTCGTCCAATTCGTCGCCGCCGATACGGACCGACTGGCTCGTCACGATGCCACCGAGGGAGATGACGGCGACTTCGGTGGTCCCGCCGCCGATGTCGACCACCATGTTCCCGGTCGGCTCGTGCACCGGGAGACCGGCACCGATGGCCGCGGCCATGGGCTCTTCGATGATGTAGGCCCGACGGGCCCCCGCGTATTCGGCCGCCTCCATGACGGCTCGGCGCTCAACCCCGGTGATGCCCGAAGGCACGCAGATGACCATGCGCGGCTTGGCGAATCGGCGCTGGTGCACGCGGTGGATGAAGTAGCGCAGCATCTTCTCGCAGATCTCGAAGTCGGCGATGACGCCGTCTTTGAGGGGGCGGATGGCCTGGATGTTCGACGGCGTACGACCGATCATCCGTTTCGCCTCGGCCCCGACCGCCAGCGGGCGCCCATCCTTCACGTCGACCGCCACCACAGAGGGCTCGTTCAAGACGATGCCACGACCTCGGACATAGACCAGCGTGTTGGCGGTGCCCAGGTCGACTGCCATGTCGCGACCCAGAAGTGATAGGCGATTGTCGGGCATAGAGTCTTTCTCCCGATGGATGCGGGACGAGCACCGGACGGGACCGGTGCCTGTTGTTGAGGACCCAGGCTACGGGACAACACGTGCCACCACAAGGCAGACGCCCCCGCAGGCGCCTCTGAACAGGGGTTCATGCCCGCGTGGTCGATGCGAATCGGACGGGCTGAAGCGATTTGGCCGGGTCGGGCCCCCGGTCGAGCACGCCACAACACCGCGGCTTCGTCGACTCACCTACCGTCAGGGAGATGGCCCGATATTTCGTGGCGGTCCAAGGATCCAGGTCTTGGGCTCTGGCGGATCAACCGGACAGCCGTGACCGATCGATGGACAGGCCCGTATCCATTCGCGCGGATGTGCCTGCATCAATTCGCGGATGGGCCCGCATCGATTCGCGAAGGCGTCAGGGGCTCCACCCACGGTCAGCCGTGTCCCGCGCCTTCGAAGCAGTAGTCATCCTCTCCGGTCGATCGGTGTGTGCCCGACCGCGGTGCGATCCGCCATTCCGGTCCGACAAAAACGATCTGACGGCGGCGACAACGTCTCTCGCAGAGAGACGCCGGGTGATGGCCCGTTGACGCTGCCAACGGTCGCTACTCCTCGACATTCAGTCCGGCGGATCACTCTCGCGACGCTGGCGGTCGAATCGATAGAGGGCCGGGAGGACTTGTAGATCCTTGGGCCGTCCAGCCGCTTCCTTGGAACGGATGACATCGCTCAGGTCGGCCACCATGACGTCGACGGCGTCGACCCTCATTCGGTGAGCTCTCACCGCGAGCAGTGCGGTCGGTCGCAATCCGACCACGGAACAGCGAGCAGGGCCTGCGCACGGCAGATCGGACACTCACCGCCCAGGTGCTCTCGTCCCGGGGGTTCGTCAGGGGAAAGAGAGCTGGGGGAAGAAGAGCGCAATCTCCCGCTCGGCCGAATCGGGCGAGTCGAGATCCGGGTGAACGAGGTTCTCGGTCGTCAGGAGACCGAAATCGCCCCGGATGGTCCCCGGTGCCGCCTCGGACGGATTGGTGACTCCCATCATCAGCCGTACCACGGCGAAGGTGTCGTCGTTCGGCCCCTCGACCACCATGATCATTGAGGGTGACCGCGTAGATGAACGCCACCAGGTCACCGAAGAACGGCCGCTCGGCGTGCTCGGCGTAGTGCGTCCCGGCCAGCTCGGCCGTGATGATCCGCATTTCGGCGGCCACCAGTCGCAGGCCCTTGCGCTCCAGGCGGCTGACGATCTCTCCGACCAGGCCCCGCTCGACGCCGTCCGGCTTCACAATGACAAGGGTGCGATCCACGAGCGGTGCAGAGTAGCAGCCCCCCTAAAACCGGCGTCTGCCCCGGGTGAAATCCAGGGTCAGCCCCCGGCGTCCTCCCAGCGCACCGCTTCGGAGAGGATTTCGGCCCGGGCGTCACCGACCACGTACAGCGATCCGGCCACCACCACCAGCCCATCCGCATTCACCATGCCCCGGGCCAGGGCCAGCGCGGCGCGCACATCGGGCTCCACGTGCGCCGTCAGTCCGAGCGAGCGCGCCGCCAGGGCCACGTCCTCAGCCGGAATGGCCCGGGACGAGTCGGGGGCGCACGCCACCACCGTCGAGACGCCGGCCGGAACCAGCGCGGCCAGCATCGCCGTGGGATCCCGGCCCGAGAGCATGCCCACCACTGCCACCGTGTCCCCGTAGAGCGAGAAGTCCTCGGACAACGAGGCTCCGAGTGCGGCCATGCCGGCCACGTTGTGCGCGCCGTCAACCAGCAGGAGGGGGTGGCGGCCCAGCACCTCGAGCCGTCCGGGCACCCGGACCGCCGCGAAGGCGGCCTCGACCACATCGGGGTCGAGCGGACGTCCGAAGAAGGCTTCGACCGCGGCCAGCGCACAGGCGGCGTTCTGACCCTGGTGCGCCCCGTGCAAGGGCACCAGAACATCGGGATAGCGGCCACCGGGCGTGGTCAACGTGACCAGCCTGCCACCGACGGCCACCTCGTTGAACTCGCAACCGAAGTCCCGGCCGGCCACCCAGACCGACGCTGCGCCGACGCTCGACGCATGGGCCTCGACGATGGACACCAGGTCCGCCGGAGCCATCCCGACCACGACCTGGCTCCCCGCCTCGATGATCCCGGACTTGTCCTCGGCGATGCCCTCCAGCGTCGGTCCCAGCACGTCGGTGTGGTCGTAGCTGAAGTTGGTCAGGACGGCCACGTCACCGTGCACCACGTTGGTGCAGTCCCACGTCCCGCCCAGACCCACCTCGATCACCATGGCGTCGACCGCCTCGGCCGCGAACCACGAGAGTGCCGCCGCGGTCAACAATTCGAATCGAGTCGGGCGATCGCCGATCAGCACCTCGAGCGAGGCCAGCTCGGCCAGGACCTCAACGAACGATTCGTCGTCGATGGGCTCCGCGTTGCGGGCCAGCCGCTCGGAGACCCGGTGCAGGTTGGGGCTGGTGAAGGTCCCCACGCTCAGCCCCTGCGCCATCAGCAGCGCGGTCACCATGGCCGAGGTCGAACCCTTGCCGTTGGTCCCGGTGACGTGCACCGAGGGGATGGACTCCTGGGGGTCACCCAGCACCGCCATCAACGCCTGCATGCGCTCCAAGGTGGGGAGGGCGCGACGGGAGGGCATGCTCGACTCGAAGTCGATGTGACTGTCCAACCAGGCCAGGGCATCGGCCAGCGTGGTGAAGCGGCGGGAGGCGGCATCGAGGTCAGTGGGCACTACGGCGGCTCCGGCAGGAACGGTTCAGGACGGTTTCGGATGGGGGGCAGGTCGGGCGAGCGACGATTCAGCGGCCGGTCAGCGACGGATCAAGAGGCGGCGCGTCGGGTGCGCGGCTTGGCTGCCGGGGTCCCTCCGACCGGGACCAGCGTGGGTGCCACCCGGTCCAGGACCACCGCCCGATCGACCACGCACTTCTGCACGTCGGTACGACTGGGGAGGTCGTACATCACTTCCAACAGGACCTCTTCGAGGATGGCCCGCAGGCCCCGGGCCCCGGTGCCCCGCAGCAAGGCCTGCTCGGCCACCGCCTCGAGCGCATCGGGCGTGAACTCCAACTCGACGTTGTCGAGCGCGAAGACCCGCTCGTACTGGCGGGTCAGGGCGTTCTTGGGCTCGATCAGGATCTGCACCAGCGCGTCCTTGAACAACGGCGAGACGGCGCTGACCACGGGCAGGCGGCCGATGAACTCGGGGATCAACCCGAACTTGATCAGGTCCTCGGGCAGCACGTGCCGCAGGACCTCGCCGTCATCCCGGTCGCGCTGCTGCACCTCGGCCCGGAAGCCGATGCCCCGCTTGCCGATCCGCCCTTCGATCAACTTGTCCAGGCCGGCGAAGGCCCCACCGCAGATGAACAGGATGTTGGTGGTGTCGATCTGGATGAATTCCTGGTGCGGGTGCTTGCGGCCGCCCTGTGGGGGCACCGACGCCGTCGTCCCCTCCAGGATCTTCAACAGCGCCTGCTGCACCCCCTCGCCCGACACGTCGCGGGTGATGGAGGGGTTCTCGCTCTTGCGGGCGATCTTGTCGATCTCGTCGATGTAGATGATGCCCGTCTCGGCCCGCTTGACGTCGTAGTCGGCCGCCTGGATCAGCTTCAACAAGATGTTCTCGACGTCCTCGCCCACGTACCCGGCCTCGGTCAGGGCGGTGGCGTCGGCAATGGCGAAGGGCACGTTGAGCATGCGGGCCAGGGTCTGGGCCAGCAGCGTCTTGCCGCACCCGGTCGGGCCCAAGAGCAAGATGTTCGACTTGGCCAGCTCGACCCCGTCGTCCTGCACCGGGCCGGCCTGCACCCGCTTGTAGTGGTTGTACACGGCCACCGACAGGATCTTCTTCGCGTACTCCTGGCCGACCACGTAGTCGTTCAGGAACGAGAAGATCTCCTTCGGCTTGGGCAGGTCCTCGAAGTTGAGCTCGGTGGTCTCGTCCCGCTCCTCCGCGATGATGTCGTTGCACAGGTCGATGCACTCGTCGCAGATGTAGACGCCCGGTCCGGCGATCAGCTTCTTGACCTGCTTCTGCGTCTTGCCGCAGAAGCTGCACTTGACCAGATCGCCACCCTCACCGAACTTCGCCACCCGTACCCCTCTCCCCGACCGATCTCGCCGTTGCCGTTATGCCGTTACGTGCTCAGCGGCCTATGCCGCGCCGATGGCTTCGAGCGCGGCGAGCGAGCGAGCCGTGATGACCTCGTCGATGATGCCGTAGGTCACGGCCTCTTCGGCCGTCATGATGAAGTCACGATCGGTGTCCTTGGCCACCTTCTCCTGGGTCTGGCCGGTGTCCTCGGCCAGGAGTCCGGTCAACAGATCGCGCATGCGCAGGATCTCTTTCGCCTGCAGCTCGATGTCGCTGGCCTGTCCCTCGACACCACCCCACGGTTGGTGCAGGAGGATGCGGGCGTGGGGCAGGGCGAAGCGCTTGCCGTTCGCCCCGGCCGCCAGCAGGACGGCCGCCGCCGACGCCGCCTGCCCGAAGCAGAAGGTGGACACGTCGGCCTTGACGAACTTGAGCGTGTCGTAGATGGCGAAGAGCGCCGTGATGTCGCCCCCGGGGGAGTTGATGTAGAGGTGGATGTCCTTGTCCGGCTCCTCGGACTCCAAGAAGAGCATCTGCGCGCAGACCAAGTTGGCCACGTGGTCGTCCACCGGGGTACCGAGGAAGATGATGCGCTCACGCAGGAGCCGCGACCAGAGGTCGTACGACCGCTCGCCCCGGTTGGTTGACTCGACCACGCTGGGTATGTAGTAGTTGTTGGCTCTGTACCGATCTTCGGGGCCGTACGTCATTGCTCGCTTTCCTCGCTCTCCTTCGCCGCATCCAACTTCAGGTCGTCTCTCGATATGGCGTTGCCCTCTTCGTCAAAGAGCTCGACGTGGTCCAAGAGCCACTGCAGGGCCTTGCTCTTTCGTAGTTCCGAGCGTACCGCGCCGGTCCGGCCGGCCGTGTCGAGCTGGGCCCGCAGGGCCTTGGGCGTGGTCTCCATCCGCTCGGCCATGGTCACGATCTCGGCCTCGAGGTCCTCGTCCCCCACCACCAGCTCCTCGGCCTCGGCCAGGGCCCGCAGGCCCAGGTCGGCCTTGACGGCCCGGTGGGCGTCGGTGCGCACCGACGCCAGGAGGTCGTCCGGGCCGGTGCCGGTGGCCTGCAGGTAGTCGGCCAAGCTCAACTTCTGGGCCTCCAGCCGGTGCTGCAGGTCGTGCAATCGCTCGTTCACCTCGGCGTCGACCAGTACCTCGGGGACATCGTCGTCGGGGACCAGTTCGGCGAGGGCCTCGATCGTCTTCTCCCGGTAGGCCATCTGCGACTGCACCAGCTTCACCCGCGAGATGCGCTCGGTGATGTCGGCCCGCAGCTCGTCCACCGTCTCGAACTCCGAGCTCTCGGCCGCCCACTCGTCGGTGACGTCGGGCAGCTTCTTGACCTTGACCTCTTTGACCAGGACCCGGAACGAGATCGGCTCCTCGGTGGTGGGCGCCGGCGCAGTGAAGGCCAGGATCTCCCCGCTCTTGACCCCGCGCAGCTGGGCGTCGAGCTCGGCCACCACGGTGCCACTGCCCACCTCGTAGAGGTAGTCGTCGACCCCGACCACTTCGGCGTCGCTGGCATCGGTGCCGTGCAGGTCGATGCTGACGAGGTCACCGTCCTGCGCCGGCCGGCCCACGGCTTCGAGCTCGGCGTCGTTCTCGCGCAGCCGGTCGACCTGCTGGTCGACGTCCTCGTCGCTCACGGCCAGTCCGGGCACGGTGACGTGCAGGCCGTCGTAGCCGGGAATGGACACCAGGGGCCGCACCTGCACCACGGCGTCGAAGCTGACCGCGCCGCCATCCTCCCCCGAGGTGATGTCGATCTCGGGCGCCGCGATGGGGTCGACTTCGGCGTCCACCACCGCCCGGGCGTAGAAGTCGGGCAGCGACTCGCGGAGGGCCTCGGACCGCAACGCCCCGGCGCCACCCATGCGCGCCTCGAGGACCCTGCGGGGCACCTTGCCGGGACGGAAGCCGGGGACGCGGATCTCCTTGGCCAGAGACTTCACGACGTCACCGAGAGCGGTCTCGAATTCCGGCTCGTCGATCTCGACGCTGAGTCGGACGAGGTTTCCCTCCAGAGGTTCGGCAGTGGCACGCATCACGAGCAGCACACTCTACTGGTCGCCCCCGGCACTCCCGCGCCGACCAGCCGACCAGATCGCCCTCAGAACATGAAGTTCATCGAATTGACGACGGCCTGGGCCAGGACCGGGTCCCCGGCCACGCCTAGCCCACCGGCGGCGTCCACCTGGGCCGCCGTCACCCGCCCACATCCCAGCCGCACGAAGTCGAGGGCCGACAGCGTCACGGTGAGCGTGGGCGCCACGTCCTCTTCCACCTTGGTGGCCCTCCCGCCCACCACGGCCAGGGTGAAGCGGCGCTCGTCGCCCGGGGGGCCCGTGAGGGTGAAGGACACGACGCTGCCCTCGGGGGCGGCCGCCTTCTTGCCCACCACGAATCCCATGGCCGACTGCACCTGGTCCAGCGCCATGGACGAGGCGAGCCCCCCGCTGCCACCGGGCCGCCCCAGCGCGGTGCGCACATCCTGCTCGTGCACCCAGCAGTCGAAGACCCGGAGGCGCATGAACTCCGCATAGGGCACGTCCCCCGCCGGGCTGTAGCCGACCACGGCCCACTCCTCGGCGGTGCGAGCCGCCAGCGCAGCCAACCGCCTGGTGGTGACCGCCACGAACTCGGCCCGCACCGCTTCCCCGTCGAGCGAGCGGCGCACGGCCACCCACGGTTCATGCGAGGCGGCCAGGTCGTTCTTGACGTGATCGCCCAGCGGCTCGTTCCAGATGGGAGCCGCCTCCCCGAGCAACATCCGCTCGATGCCGATCAGGTGGGAGAACTGGTCCTGGACGCTCCAGCCGGGGCAGGCGGTGGGCCGGAGCCACTCCTGGGGCACCAGGTCCAGCCCAACCCCGGCCAACGATGCCCAGGTCTCGGCCAGGGCGGCCGCCGCTAGCGCACCCCGCTCGCTCCACCCCTGGTCTGCGGTCATTTTCGCTCCTCCGGCGTGCCTGAGCGTACCGGCCCCACGCCCGGGCGGGCCCGAGCATCCCCCCCTTGCCTCGTGCCTGACGCTAACTTTCGGATCACTCGGACCCCACGATGGGACCGACCATCCAGGGGGCTCACCGACCAGAGGAGTTGTCATGGCGAACTATGAGGGTTACTGCGTCAAGTGCCGCGAGAAGCGGGAATTCGACGGGCAGGAAGTGGAGCTGGCCAACGGCAGACGGGCCGCTCAGGGGCTGTGCCCCGTCTGCGGGACCAAGATGAACCGCATCCTGGGTAAGAAAAAGGACTGACCGCCCACGACACGCTGGGCGCGCTGACGCCCGGCGTGTCACCATCAAGGCATGCATGAACTGATCGTTCGGGGTGGGACGCTGGTTGACGGCACCGGCGCGGAGCCCAGGACCGCCGACGTGGCCATCGACCACGGGGTGATCACCGATGTCGGGGACCTGACGGGTTCGGCCACCCGGACCATCGAGGCCGACGGCCTCCTGGTCACGCCCGGATGGGTGGACATCCACACCCACTACGACGGGCAGGCCACCTGGGACACCGAGCTGGCGCCCTCGTCCTGGCACGGCGTCACCACTCTGGTCATGGGCAACTGTGGCGTGGGCTTCGCCCCGGCCCGACCGGACCGCCACGACTGGCTCATCGGGCTCATGGAGGGCGTCGAGGACATCCCCGGGGCCGCCCTGAGCGAAGGGATCGAGTGGGAATGGGAGACCTTCCCCGAGTACCTCGATGCCCTGGAGCGGCGGCACTGGACGGTCGACGTCGGCACGCAGGTCCCCCACGGCGCCGTCCGCGCCTACGTGATGGGCGAGCGGGGCGCCCGCAACGAGCCGGCCAACCCGGCCGAGATCGACGGCATGCGGGCCATCGTGCTCGAGGCGATCCGCGCCGGGGCACTGGGGTTCTCCACCTCGCGCACCATCGGTCACCGGGCCATCGACGGCGAGCCGGTCCCGGGCACCTACGCCGCCGAGGACGAGCTCTTCGGCATCGGCAGCGCGCTGGCCGAGGCCGGCACCGGCGTCTTCGAGCTGGCACCCGTGGGTTCGGCCGGCGAGCTCCTCCTCGACGCCGTCAAGGAAGTCGACTGGATGCGCCGGCTCTCGGCCAAGATCGACCGCCCGGTGACCTACGTGCTCCTCCAGGTCGACGACGAGCCCGAGCTGTGGCGGGCCCAGTTGGCCGCCTCCCTCGAAGCCTGCGAGGAGGGCGCCCGCCTCCACCCGCAGATCGCCGGCCGCCCCACCGGGATCCTGTCCGGGCATCACACCACCCTCTGCTTCCTGGTCGACATCCCGGACTATCAGGCGCTCGTCGCCCGGCGCCTGCCCGCGCCCGAGTTTGCCGCCGCGCTGGCCGATCCCGAGGTCCGTCGGCGCATCACCGAATGGCAGCCGTCGTCCCCGGCCCAGGCCGAGGCGATGGAGAAGGCCTACGGCCGGACCTTCGTCCTGGGCGACCCGCCGGACTACGAGCCCGGGCCCGGGAAGTCGCTGGCCGGCCTGGCCGCCTCCTCGGGTCGCACCCCCCTCGAGGTGGCCTACGACGTCATGGCCGAGCACGAGGGGCAGGGCCTGCTCTACATCCCCATCCTCAACTACGCCACGGGCGACCTCGACCACGTGCGCCAGATGCTGCTGCACCCCCGCGGCGCGCTCGGGCTCTCCGACGGCGGCGCCCACACGGGGACCATCTGCGATGCCTCCATGCCGACGTTCATGCTCACCCACTGGACCCGCGATCGCCGCCGGGGTGAGACCTTGCCGTTGCCCTACATCGTCAAGAAGCAGACCCACGACACGGCGCGCCTCTACGGCATGACGGACCGGGGCACGGTAGAAACCGGTGCGCTGGGCGACCTCAACCTCATCGACTACGACGCCCTCACGCTGGGCGGCCCCTACGTGCAGGCCGACCTGCCGGCCGGTGGGAGCCGCCTGCTGCAGAAGGCCGACGGGTACGTGGCCACCATCAAGAAGGGCGCGGTGACCTTCGAGCGCGGGAAGGCGACCGGGGAGCTTCCCGGGCGGTTGGTACGAGGCAGTCGCTGACGCAGGCAAACTGCCATCACCATGACCCAACCTGAGACCCGGTACGCCCTGCGGGACGGGCAGCACATCGGCTATCAGGTCTGGGGATCCGGCCCCATCGATGTGCTCGAGTTCAACAACGGCCTGATGATCTCCATCGACGAGACGTTCGACGAGCCCAATTGGTTGCGCTGCGAGGAGCTCCTGTCCTCGTTCTGCCGGTTGATCCGGTTCGACGCCCTTGGCCTCGGCCTCTCCGATCCGCTCCCCGCCGGCACCTCCCCCACCATCGCCGGCTGGGCCGAGGACGCCCTGGCCGTCCTGGACCACGCCGGCTCCGAGCGGGCCGCCGTCATCGGGCCGACCGGCGGTTCGAGGGCCGCCATGTGGCTGGCCGCCCACCACCCCGAGCGGGTGACGTCGCTGGTGGTGATCAACGGCAGCGCCCGGGTCGGCTGGGCCGAGGACTACGAATTCGGGGTCTCCGGCGATCTGACCGCCGCCGTCTCGACCAACATCGAGAACCCGGCCAACGAATCCGACGTGCCCTCGGACATCGCCATCTTCGTCCCCAGCCTGGCTCACCGGGTGGGCTTCCGGGAGTGGTGGGGCCGGGCCGCCCGACGCGGCGCCAGTCCGGCCACGGCCATCGCCTTCAACGTGGTCACCTTCTCGGCCGACCTGCGGGCCGAGCTCCCGAGGATCTCATGTCCCACCCTGATCATCTCGCGGGCCGACGCCTTCGCCAACCTGGTCGAGCACGGTCGCTACCTGAGCCGCCACATCGAGGGCGCCCGATTTCTCGAGGTGCCCGGGCCGGACCTGCTCTTGTGGGCCGGTGAATTCGACTCGGTGGTCGACGAGATCGAGGAATTCCTGACCGGTCGGCGCAGTGACCATCCCACCGAGCGCATCCTGGCGACCGTGCTGTTCACCGACATCGTCGACTCGACCAGCCGGGCCGCCGCCGCCGGAGACCGTCAGTGGCGCGGCGTGCTCGACGAATTCGACGTCAACGTCCAACGCCTCCTCGCTCGCTTCGACGGGGTCCATGTGAAGAACACCGGGGACGGGACCCTGGCCCGCTTCGCCAGTCCCGCCCAGGCCGTCCGGTGTGCCCTGGCCATGGCGCAGACCGGTAAGGACGTCGGTGTGGCCATCCGGGCCGGGCTGCACGCCGGTGAGATCGAGCTGCGCGGCGACGACATCGGGGGACTGGCCGTGCACATCGCCTCGCGGGTCAGCGCGCTGGCCGGTCCCTCCGAGGTCCTGACCACGGGAACGGTGCGGGATCTGGTCGTCGGATCCGGCATCGCCTTCGACGACCGCGGCCGGCACAATTTGAAGGGCGTGCCCGACGAGTGGCAGCTGCTGGCCGTCACGCGGGCGTGAGCACGGGGCGCTCAATCTCGACGTGACCCTTTGCTAGTCGTCGACCGCGGTCGCCCTGGCCGGATCTCGCTCGTTGTCGCGGCCCGGGTGGGCATTGATGAGGATCCCGCCGACGACGGCGCCCAGGGTGAAGGATCCGGCGGCCCAGCCACTGGCCACGGCGAAGCCGTGCACGGTGGCGTCCGCCACGGAGCGCGAGGTGTGGGCGTGTGTGGTCAGGTAGGCCGCCGTCGCCGTGGCGGCCACGGTATTGAGCAGCGCCGTGCCGACGGACGCGCCCACCTGCTGGGACGTGTTGGTGGTGGCCGAGGTGATGCCGACGTCACGTGGCTCGGCCTTGTTGGTGGCGGTGCTGATGCACGGCACCAGCGCGATCCCCAGGCCGAGGCCGAGCAGGAGCTCGGTGGGCAGGATGTGGGCCGCGTACGAGGCGTCGGGGGTCAGCTGCGTGAGCAGCGCCACGCCCACGGCGGCAATCAACAGCCCGGGCACGACCAACCATCGGGTTCGCATACGCGGCATCAAGCGGCTGGCCAGCTGGGTGGCGGCCAGTCCGTTGACCGCCATGAGCGGCAGGAAAGCGACACCCGTCTTGAGTGGGGAATAGCCGTCGACCGTCTGCAGCAGATAGGTGAGGAAGAGAAACGTGCCGTACATCCCGAGCACCGCCAGGATGATGGTGAGAAACGATCCGGCCCGATTGCGATTGGCCAGAATGCGCATCGGCAGCAGGGGGCTCGCCACCCTGGTCTGCACCAGCACGAACAAGGACAGCAGGACCACGGCGATGACGAGGGGTCCCACGACCAGGGGTGAGCTCCAGCCCTTGGTGGCGGCCTCGCCCAGGCCGAAGACCAGGGCCACCAGCCCGCCGCAGCCGAGAACGGCGCCCGGGATGTCGAGCCGCACGTCCGAGCGGCCGGACCGGGCGGGGATCATGGTGAAGGCCCCGAAGGCCACCAGCGCGGCAATGGGAAGGTTCACGTAGAGGCACCAGCGCCAATCGAGGTACTGGGTCAGGAACCCGCCCAGGATCAGTCCGAACGCGGCGCCCCCGATGGCAATGGAGGCGTAGATCCCGAAGGCCCGGCCTCGCTCGCGAGGGTCGGTGAAGGTGGTGGCCAGCAGCGACAGCACCGAAGGGGCCAACAGGGCCCCGAACATGCCCTGCAGGGCCCGGGCGCCGATGAGCATGGCGGTGGTCTGCGACGCCCCGCCCAGAGCGGAGGCGGCGGCGAAACCGACCACCCCGATCATCAAGGTTCGCTTGGGCCCGATCATGTCGCTGATCCGTCCGCCCAGGAGCAGCAGGCCGCCGAACCCCAGCGTGTAGGCCGTCACGACCCACTGACGGTCGGCGTTGGAGAAGCCCAGGGACGTCTGGGCCGACGGCAAGGCGATGATCATGATGGTGGTGTCGAGCACGACCATCAGCTGCGCCCCGGCGATGACGACCAGGATCCACCAGTGCGCCCGGGTGGGGCCCCCGCTCGCCAGCGGCGGTGCACTGACGGTCTCGAGTTCGGTCATGGTCGGGTCCCGATCGCCGTGCGACTGAAGGTCCCGGTGGCCGGGTGGCCGGGGGCGTCACGTGGGCTGAGACGAAACGGCAAGGGTGTCCTCCTCGGTGATCGGTTCAGGGCCCGGGGAAAGTGCGGCGCAGCAGCTCGAGGGTGCCCTGGTCCCGCCAACCGGCGGGTGTGTGGCCCGGGTCCAACCGACCGTAGACCAGGCGGATGAAGGCTTCGGCCGGCAGCTGCAACGTCGGGGTGCCGTCATCGCCGGGGATGTCGTCCACGGGGTGAAGCTGTACGCCGTCATCGTCCGATACCAGGAGGAATCGGCGGTCCGGTCTCTCGGTGGCGACGGACACCGAGACCGGGCGCTCGGGCGCTCGACCGGTTCGGGCCACCAACTGGTCAAGGGTGTCGATGAGGAGTGCCGCCGCATCGGGCGCCACGGTCGCCGTCGGATCACGGATCACTGCGACGTCCCAGCTGTGGACCGCGTGCTCGCCCAATCGGAGTCGGAGCAGCCCCGACAGGTCCCGGACCTCACCGAACATGTCGAGCCGCCAGCCCTGGCGTTGGCGATCGTCAAGGGTGAGGAGCTGGTCGAGCAACGTGCGATCGGCCACAAGGCCTTCAGCCGATTGCACGGCCGGCGACATGGCGTTCCAGCGTTCCCAAACGGGCTCGAACTCAGGCATGCCCGGAGCCGGTCCCCCACCCAATCCGGCCCGAAGAAACAAGCTGAAGATCTGGGCGCCCGAGCCGAGATGCGAGAGCACCTGGGCGATCGACCAATCGGTGCAATACGAGGGGCCCGCCACCTCGTCGGGGCCCAATTGCCCAACCAGACGCGACAACCGCTCATGGGAGGAGACCGCCGCGGCCAGCCAATCCTCCATGGTGGGTGAAGCAGACACGCATTCTCCTTCGTGGGTCGGGCGCCGTATTCGTCACGCAGCACGGATCAGATGCGCAAGGACCGGGCGCCTGGTCGAGTCGGCCGGAAGGGGTGTGGCCCTTCTCTCGGCAGCGTAACGGCGAAGCGGAGCGTGTCATCCGCTTTGACCTCGGCGCCGGGAACACGTTCCATCTCCGCCCCCTGACGTCGTGCCGTCAGGCGTTGGTGTCCTCGGTCGGAACGAGGTCGGGGCCGGGGAGCGACGCGCCCACGGCATGGGGCGTCGCTTCTATCTGACCCGAAGCCCCGAGTGTGTAGGCGGTCATGGAGAGGGAGCCGTAGGCGTATCCCTCCACCAGTACGTCGGCGGTGGACCCTGCCGCGTCGCAAAGCCCGGCCAGGTACAGAAGAGGGATGAAGTGGTCGGGCGTGGGGACGGCGCGCCGGACGTCGGCGTGGTCCCGCAGAGCGATGACACCGGCCGGCGTTCGCGTCATGTGCTCGCGCGCCGCGTCGTCGAAGCGCTGGGCCCAATCGAATCCACGGTCGGGTTGACCCCAGTCGACGGCCCCGAGGTTGTGCACCACGTTGCCGCTCCCCACGATCAAGACGCCGCGCTGGCGCAGTGGAGCGAGCTTCGCACCCAAGTCGAAGTGGTATTCCAACGGCTTCTCGGCGTT
This sequence comes from uncultured Acidimicrobiaceae bacterium, assembly GCA_963743785.1. Classification (GTDB taxonomy): domain Bacteria; phylum Actinomycetota; class Acidimicrobiia; order Acidimicrobiales; family RAAP-2; genus Bog-473. The sequence goes on from CAVURD010000034.1 coordinate 146,057, forward strand.
GATCGACAACTGCACCACGGGAATATCGGCGTCGGGGAATACGTGGAGAAGGACGGACCAGGTCCCATGATCGATGCCCCACGAGTCGTGGTCCAACCCGATCCAGGTCGGCTTGACCATCTCGGCCACCTCCCCGGCCAGGTCCGGATCGCCCGATGCGGGGTACCGCACGGCGAACAGTTCGTCGGGAAAACCGTAGAAGTCATGGATCGTTCTGGGCTGCGCCATGGCCGTCACGGCCGAGGCGTTCACGTACCAATGAGCCGAGATCACCAGGATCGATCTCGGCCTCGGGATCCGGGCACCGAAGGCACGCCAGGCCTCGGTGTACCCGTTTCGCTCAAGGGCGTTCATCGGGCTGCCGTGACCCAAGAACACTGCTGGCATCGTCTCTGCCGTCGTTGGATTCGCGGCCACTACGCCAACCTCCTCGGACGGTTCGAAGCCATCGGCCAGGCTGAGTTCGGGGACATGGCCCAGCCATTCTCCGAGACACTCCCCCGCCGACGCAAGGGCCAGGGGCCTCGCGGGCACCTCCGGCGGCCCCGAAGAGCGTCCACTCCGGCTCGGGATCGGATCGGGTCCCGCCGTAGGCTTGAGGCGTGAGAAAACAGACCTGGGCGATATGCGCGATTGGTGGCGCCGTGGGAGCGGCTGTCGTACTGACACTGCTCTTCTCAGAGCAAAGCCCGACCACTGCGACCCACGTCGGGGAGGTCATCCTGATCGTCGTCGGCGCGTTGTCGACGATCACGGCGATCGGGTTGTTCTTTCTGGCTTTCCAAGAGGTGCCGCGCCTCCGCATTGCCGAACCGGCGGAGGCAAGGCTGACTCCAGCTCACGTCGCCAACACTCCGTTGGAGCGCACGAGCGGGGCAATAGTCTCATCACCATCATTCGTCGCCGCTCCGTCACGGCCCGACGGGGCACGGCATTCACTGGACGTTGCCCAGCTGCTCGTCTGCAATGAGCCAAAGCGAGGCTCCTCACGTGCCCGAGGCGTGTACGTCCGTCTCAACTTCCACGACGGCACAACTGGTGCGTCCGTACAGTCCGTCTGGGCCAGATGGTCAGGCGCTCCCTCCGGTGATGTCCCCGGTGCACATCAGTTGGCTCCGCAAACGGACATTCCCGGAAACGGCGTCGGCGTGAAGTTCGACGTCGTTGCCATATTCCACGACGACGAGCAATGCCATGCGGTGGATCAAGACTCGGAAACTGCAGGGTGGAGAGCCCTGCCGCTGGGACCTCATTCCGTAGTCAACGTCATTGCTCGCGGTGCAAACGCCAAGGCCGATTCGGCCTGGTACGAGGTGATCCACGGAGGTCCGGGGAGTTCGGTCCGGCTCGCGGCGACCACTCGTCCGAACTGGTAGGCCTGCCAATCCATCGGTCACAGTCGGGTTGGCCGATCAGCCCCTTGACACGTAGCCCATGTGTCCCACAATCGGGACGCAGGCAGTACCATCGAGCGACTTCCCGGCTGTTCTCGTCGAATCGCTCTGTCGTTCTGGCCAGTGGAGGACGTGAGCAGAGTGGGCGGGAGAGGCCCACGCGGGCGAAAGGGAGAGAACAACCAGGTCACGGCTATGGTTTACAGTTTCACCGTCGTCGCGGGATGTGGCGCAGCTTGGCAGCGCGCCTGCTTTGGGAGCAGGAGGTCCGGGGTTCAAATCCCCGCATCCCGACCAGAACGAGCCGTTCAAGTACCGTCAGCACCGTGTTCACCGTCACTGGAATCTCGCAGAAGGAGGCCTGGGATCGCGATGTCATGCCCCCGGTCGAGCATGTACGACCGGGTATCTGGTCGATCCCGGTGCCGATACCGAACAATCCATTGCGTTACGTCTTGGTCTACGCCCTCGAGCTTGACAGTGGGGTGGCCTTGGTCGACGCGGGCTGGCCGACCGACGATGCCTGGGATGCGCTCAACGCCGGGTTGATCGAAGCCGGCGGGTCCATGGGCGACGTGCAAGCCGTCGTCGTGACCCACCTCCATCCCGACCACTACGGTTTGGCCGGCCGTGTGCGCGAAGCCTCGGGAGCGTGGGTCGGCCTGCACCCCGCCGATGCCAAGCTGCTCGATTCTCGCTACCACGACACCGACGGCCTCATCGAACGGATGCGAGAGCTACTCGAGATGTCGGGTGTGCCAAAGGACAAGCTGCCTGACTTGAACATGGCTTCCATGGAGATCAAGTCGACGCTCAACGTGGCTCTCCCGGACAAACTGATTGAAGACCACGAGATGCTCGACCTCCCCGGCTGGGACTTCCGGGCCGTATGGACACCCGGGCACTCGCCCGGGCACATCTGCCTCCACTCGGATCGGCACAGTGTGCTGCTTTCCGGTGATCACGTGCTGCCCCGGATTACTCCCAACATCTCTTTCCATTCGCAGCAGTTCGCCAACCCGCTCGGTGACTACCTCGAGTCGCTGGCCAAGGTGCGGGCGCTCCACCCTGACGAGGTGTTCCCGGCCCACGAGTACCGATTCTCCGGGCTCGACGATCGCCTCAACGTGCTCGAGACCCATCACGCCGACCGCCTGAGCGAGATCGAGGGGATCCTGGAGAAACACCCGGGAATCTCATGCTGGGACACCACTTTGGCGCTGACCTGGTCACGCCCGTGGGAGGGCATACAGGACTACATGCAGCGAGCGGCCAACGGCGAGACCCTGGCCCACTTGGTCCTTCTGGAGCGGTGGGGTCGGGTGAGGCGGGAAACCGCCGTCCCGGCCCGCTTCTACCTGACCGAGTAGGGCCCGCTAGCCGTCCGATTCGGGATCAGAGTTCTCGGGGTATCCGGGTGGTGGCGGAGGCGGCGCTCCAAATGGGCCGCCTCCGATCCTGCTCCCCATCCCGCTGCCGCCACCGCGGGAGCGACCGCCCGGCCCCGAACCTCCGCGGCGTCGCAACGCGAATGAGGCGATGAGCACACCGACGATGACCACGATGTAGATCACGCGAAGGGTGGCGTATCCCGAGCCACGGACGTGGAACACCGCTGTTCCGATGAGGAGAGCCGCCAACGCGCCCAGCCGAACGAACCGCAGACTGGAGTTGCGTCCCCCCATGCCACCCATGCCCCCGAACATGGCCGCAGTGTAGGCGGGGCAAAGGTCTCGACTCAGTCGGGCCGCAGGGAGACGCTGCACCATGAGCGCCGGCGACAAGAGGGGCAGGTCATCCTGCGGTCAAACTTCCCGCGGGGTAGCCAGCCCCCGACCGGGAACTGGTAGATGAGCAGGTCCAGCAACCCGATGCGCGAGATCTGGCGACACCGTTCACACTCCACCGTGAACGACCCCCGGTCCACCAGCGGGTTGTCCGATGTGGCTCGTACGCTGTCGGACTCCGCACTCGCCCCGGAGTACAAGGCTCGCTTACCCACCGGAAGCGCAGTCGGCGAGGCGACACCCGGATCTGTTGACTCGTCACTGCCACTGGCACGTGTGGCGGTAGGCACCCAGAACAGTGCACGTTTGCCCAATGGATCGGCCGCCTTGTCACCTTCCCCGGGGACCACCTCTTACATCGCCTCCATGGCGGCAAGGACCTGCGACGCCAGAGTGCGATAGGCCCCGGCGCCCGGGGAGGACGGCGCGTGTTGCAAGACCGAGCAACCCAACCCGGGGGCTTCGGCAAAGCGGACTGACTTCGGCACCGGCGGAACAAAGACCGGGAGTCCGTAGCGCTCCTCCACCTCGGCCAGCACCTTTCGGGCATGAGTGGTGCGCCCGTCGTACATGGTGGCGATCACCCCGAGGATGCGGAGGTGCTCATTGGCAAATTGGCGCACGTCGTCGATGGTCTCGAGGAGCTGACCGACCCCGCGGTGGCTCAGCGCCTCGCACTGCAACGGAATCACCACCGCCTCCGCTGCGGTGAGTCCGTTGATGGTCAGTACGCCCAGGGAAGGTGGGCAGTCAATGAGGACGACGTCGTGCTCCAGGAGGATTGGCTCGAGGGCGCGAGCCAACACGTGCTCGCGACCGGTGCGACTCAGCAGATGCACCTCGGCGCCGGCCAGGTCGATGGTGGCGGGTATCAGGCACAAACCCTTGACTCCCTCGACCTCGACCCTGACCTCGGCGATTTTGGCCCGACGGACCAGCACATCGTGCAGGGAGGCGGCGAGGTCATCGGGATCCAGCCCCAGCGAAAAGGTGAGGCAGGCTTGGGGGTCAAGATCGACCACCAGGACGCGCTTCCCCTGCTCGGCTAAGGCGACCCCGAGGGACTGCACGGTGGTCGTCTTGGCCACACCACCCTTTTGGTTGGCCACTGCCACCACTTTGACCACGGCGTCGAGTCTATGACGCCATTGGATGGCCTTCGTTGACGAGGGTCACGTGACCGTCGAGTGACCCATGAGGTGCTGGTGGCGTTGAGGGATCCGAGCCGGAGGCCGCGCCACCACCGCCCGAATACGTGGCCCGGGAATCGGTCGGGCCTGGTCTCTGCGCTGAGAAGGAGCGCATAAAGTCTCAGTACCGGGCGCGGCGCAGATCGTTGACACGCGCCAACAGGCCCACCTCGCCGTCAGAAAGCTCAGATCGTGCCCGCAATTCGCCTCAATCAAAGGGTGGCCGTCGCCGTCGTCTTCGTGTCGGCCATGTTCATGAACATCATGGACATCACCATCGTCAACGTCGCCCTTCCAACCATCGGGCGAGATTTCAACATCCCACCGACGGCGGTGGACGGAGTCGTGATCGCCTACCTGGTGAGCCTGGCCGTCTTCATCCCCGCCTCGGGTTGGCTGGGCGATCGTTTCGGCGGGAAACGGGTGCTGATCACAGCCATCGTCGTCTTCACGGTGGGTTCGGTCCTGTGCGGGCTAGCCCAGAACATCACTGAGCTGATCCTCTTCCGCGTCGTTCAGGGCGCCGGCGGGGGCATGCTGGCTCCCGTCGGCCTGGCCATGCTGTTTCGGGTCTTTCCGCCGGCCGAGCGCATTCGGGCCTCGAGCATCCTCACGGTGCCGACCACGGTGGCGCCAGCGGTCGGACCGGTCCTGGGGGGATTCCTGGTCACGGACCTCTCGTGGCGGTGGGTGTTCTTCGTCAACCTGCCGCTCGGCATTGCCGCCGTGACCTTCGGTCTGTTGTGCCTGGAACGATCGGAGCCTCTGGACGCTGGCCGATTCGACCGTCCGGGGTTCCTCCTCGGCGGAGCCGGGCTGGGTCTGCTCATGTACGGCATCTCGGAGGGGCCGCTCATGGGCTGGTCGTCCCCCGCCGTGCTCGGGGCGTGCGTCGCGGGCGCGCTGCTCTTGACGGCCATGGTGTTGGTGGAGCTGCGGGTGACCAGACCCTTGGTGGACCTCCGTCTCCTCAAGGACCGGCTGTTCCGATCGACCAACGGCGTGATGTTCCTGGCCTCAGCGGCGTTCTTGGGCACGCTCTATCTCATACCGCTCTATTTCCAGGACGCCCGGGGCTTGAGCGCCCTCCAGTCCGGGCTCTCCACCTTCCCTGAGGCTTTCGGGGTAATGGCCGGGGCCCAACTGGCCAGTCGACTGATCTACCCGAGATTGGGCCCACGCCGTCACATCACCTTCGGGCTCCTCGGACTCACCCTGACGATGCTGTTGCTCACGCAGATCAGCGTGACGACCAATTTGTGGCTCATCCGGGTCGTCATGTTCGCATTGGGGCTGATGATGGGTCAGGTCTTTGTGCCTACCCAGGCCGCCTCCTTTGCCAAGATCTCGCCAGCCAATACCGGGCGAGCCTCGACCTTCTTCAACACCATGCGCCAGGTCGGGAGCGCCGTCGGCGTGGCCATTCTCTCCACTGTCCTCATCGGCGTTGGGTCGACCCATGCTGCTGGAGGTGGCGTGCACCCGAACATGCGGGCCTACCACTTGGCCTTCGCCACCGCCGCCATTTTCGCCATCGCCGCGGCGGCGTTCTCCCTCACCATCCATGACAGCGACGCGGCCGAGACGATGGTCCGTCGGCGCCCCAAGGCGGAACGACAAGCTCATCCACTCCCGGTCCGAGAAAGCCTGGCCTAAAGCCTGCCGACATCCCGGGATTGAAGCGTGTGTGCGTCTTCTGTGGCCCGATCACGGGCACCATTCCATCGTTCGCCTCCGCCGCGGCCGCGCTGGGCACCACGTTGGCCGAACGAAACAGACCACGCCTTCTTACCTTCTGAGTCGGGACAACGGCAGCGGAGCTCAGGTGCAACCAACCGGCAACGCGAGTGCCCCAGTCCCGCACCTTTCGCAAGCCATGATTCAAAGGCAGCAGTTCACGACCTCGGGTTGTGGTCGCTCGGGCGGGGCGACCACAACCGGAGGGCGGGGCGAATCACGCCGGGAGGAAAACGTGAGAGCGGTCCTCGCGCATTCTCATCCGTGGACCTCACCTAAAGACGTTGCGACACGCCGGCAACGAGAATCCTTCAATGACTCACTCGGGCGCTAAGGCCTTCAGGATCGCCGCCCGAGACGAACGTATCGGTTGGGGGGAATCGGCCTGTCTCGCCACGCCATTACCGCGGCGACCACCCAGCCAATGAGCGTCCAGCCGATCAGAAGATTCACCAATGCGACGTGCCAGAAGTGCTCGCATTGCAATTCCCAAGCTAGGTAGGTCGGCGCCCAATACAACGCGATCAACGCCACAAGGACCAGCCACAGAAACACGGGCCAATCCTAAGCTGGCGGGGTCGGCGCCCTAGGAGCACTATTCGCACGACCGGTCATCAAGTGCCGCACGCCACTTTGGCCCCGGGTTCCAAGGGTTCCCGGAAACTCAATGTCCAGCAACGGGTGATGGCGCGGGCTGGGGGCGTCCGAGCCGCCGGGAGCGACCTCACGCGTCGAAGAGCGCACGTGAGAACGGATACCGTCGGCGGGCCCTGCGGTCCTACGTAGCACCGAGCCATTCGGGTACGCCATTGACACGCGGGGAGTTTGTGGCTCTACTTTCGGGGTAGGTATGAACTCCGGCAACCTGGACGGGAGCGTCACAATGGGCCGCATGAAAGAACTTCTCTACGTGACCAGCGGCGAAGCCCAGTTCGACGAGGCGGATAAGGGCGAGCCGCCCGTCAAAGCGAATGAGGTGGGCGAGGCACGGCCTGAGCGCTCAATCAGCCAGCCGCCCGCACCGGCGCCTGAACGGCGCCGTTCGCAATCTGCGTGACCCATTCGGCAACAACTCCAGGGGAGCATTGAGTGGCGATTGACGCCCTCAGAAGCAATCCCCCGAGGTAACCAGTCAGATTTACCAGGTCCAGCTCGGGGGACCGTCCGACCAACGGCGTTGGCTCTCGCCTTGGGTCAAAGCGAGCGACCTCGATGAGGACGTTCCTTAGGGCCAATATGACATCGTTGGCGTCTTCAACGGCAATGCCACACTCGCGCATCCAGAGTGATAATCCCAGCTCAAGGGTGAGATTATCGGTTCGGAGATTCACGGGCCCAAGCGCCACCAAGCCCCGAAGCAATACCTCGGGGAAGCCGATATCGGTGGAGAAGCTGGGCGTAGCCATCTGCCCAGTGTGCCGAGGGGGTGTGACACATTGGTGGATTGGGCCTGACCTGGGTAAAGATATAGAGATGGCAAGGTCAATTTGGAAAGGCGCACTGAGTTTTGGATTGGTCAATGTCCCGGTCGGTCTCTACCCGGCGACGCAGGACAAGACCATCCACTTCAATCAGTTCGAGGCTGGCACCTCGGATCGCATCCGGTACAAGAAGGTGAATGAGCGGACGGGCAAAGAAGTCAGATCCGACAAGATCGTCAAGGGGGTCGACCTCGGTGGCGGCGAATACGTCATCTTGACCGATGACGAGCTGGCCGCGGCCGAGCCCGAGCGGTCGAGGTACATCGACATCACCGACTTCGTCGAGTTAGACGAGATCGATCCGGTGTACTTCCGCACGACCTACTACCTTGCGCCCGAAGGCGAATCCGCCGGCAAGGCGTACGCCCTTCTGCACCAGGCCATGCGGCAGACGGGCAAGGTTGCCATCGCCACATTCGTGATGCGGAACAAGGAGTACCTGGTGGCGATCCGACCCGAGGGTGAGGTGATTGCCCTCGAGACGATGTACTTCGCCGACGAAGTTCGCTCCCCCACCGTGGAGCTGCCCGATCTGCCCAAAGCCGAAGATCCGACCGATCGGGAGATCAAGATGGCACAGCTTCTCATCGACTCGATGGAGGGTTCGTGGGATCCCAAGCGGTACCGCGACACGCACCGCCAAAAGGTCGAGGCACTGATCGAGGAGAAGAGCCAGGGGAAGGAGATCGTGGCCCATACCGGCGCGCCGGTGGCGAAGGTTGTCGACCTCATGGATGCCCTAAATGCCAGCATCAAGGCCGCGGTTCAGACCAAGACGCCCACCAAGTCGGGGCGCCCCAAGGGGTCGGCTAGCACCAAAAAGGCTCCTGCAAAGCGCGCCTCCATCAAGGCCACCGCGGCCAAGAAGGACTCGAAGCCTGCTCCCGCAAGAACGTCCAGCCGTAAGGCGTCCTGACGCTTCGTGTACCCACGTGAAGTGGGTCAAAGGCCATCGGCCGCTGGACCCGGAATCGAGAGCTCAGACTGATTCGGTGGCGAAAACGCCCGATCGCCTGACTGCTCATCCGGTGGATTCTTGAAAGCGCCACCAAGATCCGGCTGTTCAGGCATTCCACGGAGGGCTGAACAGATCCCCAGTTGCTAAGTGTGGCGCGGTCGCGGCCGTCTCCGAATCCGGTATCCGGTACCTTGATCCCCAGTCCCACCCCGCGTATGCGCCTGCTGTGACATTCTGTGGCGACACGACAAGGCGAGACGCGAGGAATCTCAATGAGAATTTCACACCATCATTCGATGTCTCTATACCAAGTCATGCCCATTCCCGCCGGAGAGAACGCCTCGTCGCTTCAGGAGTTGCGTGGCCGATGAAGGCCGCTCGGAGCAGTCCAATATGGCCATGACCCGGCTCGTTGAGAAATGGAACTATGGCCGCTATCGGCGCTTGAACGACGAAGCCTGGCAACAGGCCCTTCTTGATTCCGTCCGGGGTCAGAACAAAATTCCAATGCCGAGCTTCCCGTCCACTGAGGTTCAACGTGCCTTTGTCGGCCAAGCCAATGAAGACGCCATCAATGAGGCGTGGAGCTTTTACAAATTCATGTCGGATCGATGGAAGGGATACGGTCACCGGATTGGCCCTCGGAGCCACGTGCTCGACTTCGGATGTGGTTGGGGACGATTTGCCCGCATGTTTCTTCGAGACGTTCCCGCGTCGCACATCTACTGCGCGGATACGTGGGACCTGCCTCTCGATGTCTGCCGAGACACAGGCGTTCCCGGGCAGCTGGTCCGAGTGCAGCCCATGCCTCCTTCATCACTTCCGTCGGCTCAATTCGACATAGCGTTTGCTTACTCGGTTTTCTCGCATCTTTCACCGAAGGCACACTTGGCGTGGCGAACTGAGCTCGCCCGAGTGATGAAGCCCAACGGCCTGTTGTTCATTACCACGCAAGCTCGATGGTTCCTCGATGAATGCCGGCGGTACCGTGAGCATCCTGATCAGATTTCGCATCGTTGGCACCAAAAGTTGGCCAATTGCTTCGTGGACTACAAGACATCTGTCCGTCAATACGATTCCGGAGAGTTTCTTTTTGCCGCAGATGAGCCGTCTGCAGATCTCGTCACCAATCAGGTCAAACGAGGGCTCGTGAGCGATCCTCCTGAGCTTGGGCGGGAGTTCTACGGGCAGGCGGCTGTTCCGAGCCAGTATTTCGAATCGCATTGGAATGCGGAGTGCGGTTTTGAGCTACTTGATTTCGTCGCTGACCGATCTCTTTGTGAACAAGCACTGGCGATCATTCGGAGGAAGTAGGACGTGCGCGGGTGAATGATAGCGTCGCCAATCTGCGCGGGAATCCATCCCAAGCGACCGGAGACTTCGCATTCCCAACGCTGATTCTCCAGCCTCCTCTGTTCACCGTGATGCGTGCCACAGTCGCCACACTTCGGCCCTGACGTTGCATAGAAATTCGAAAACCAGGTTGCCGGGTCAATCAAGGGATTACCCCGGACCCGATGAGGCCGGATCGGAGCGCACGTTCATGGGCCGGTAGAGTTCGACACCGGTGCGCCAGACGTAGCGGAGCTCCCCGTCGAGGAGCTTGCGCTGACTCTCATGGGCTTCAACGGCAGCCGTCTTCTCGGACTTGGATCTGGCCGCCCGCAGGATCAGTGGACGCCGACGGATGAGGCCGAACACTGACCGGACGAACTGCGGGAGAACCATGGCCACGGTTGTTCCGCGGCGGGTGACCGTCGGGCCACAGACCCTCCCCCGGGTAGACACGATAGGTGTAGACCTCGGGCGGCGAACCGTTCGGTCGGTCGGCGAGGCTCGGCTCACGTGCTCCGTCGGGACCCGGCCCGGTGCCCGAACCGTAGACGTCGATCACCGCCCGGCGGGTGGCTCTGGCCAGCGCCCGGTGATCGGGATGGGGGTCATCGGGTTTGGTCACAAAGACGTGGGAGGGGGACAGACTCCGGAGCAGATCGCCGATCCGTTCCGCTACCTCTCCTTCGTGGTCGCTCAGCGTGCCGTCGGCAAAGCCGAATTCGAATCGACCCTGCCTGGGCACGTCGAGCGCGTCGAGAGCCCGGTGCCACTCACCGTGTCGGATCTCGACGATGCCCTCGGGCGTTGGCCGGGGCGTCGAGGAGTACCAGCCGCCACGTCCGTCGGTGGCGAGAGCCACCGAGGTGGAAAGTCCACGATGCGCCATCTGGGCCAGGAGCAGGCCGCATCCGATGGTCTCGTCGTCGGGGTGCGGGGAGAGCACCAGGGCCGTGCCTCGGACGAGGATCTCGGTGGCGTTCTGGGCCAGGGCCACCTGGGCCCAGCCCCAGAGTGCGCCGATCGGCGGGCGCGACACAGTCGAGGTCGCCGTCTGTCTCAATCGCGCCATCCTGGCGCCCGGCTCGGCACGAACATTGAGTTCGGTGGCGGTCAGTGGACGGTGATCGCGAAACGAGAACGGACCGGCTCGGGATCGATTCTGGAAGGCCTCAGTGATCACCTCATCAACCGCGCCGACTGTTTGGCTCAAAGACACGTGCTCTTTAACCCAGGCTCTTGAGCGGGGGCCGAGACTCGGGTCGTCGTTTCGCCAGTTAAGGCAGGATTCGATGGCCGATCCGAGACGAATTGGATCCGCCGGGGGCACGAGGTGTTCGGGAAACCCGCGCATCATGGCTCCAAGTCCTCCGATATCTGACGCCACGACGGGGATCCCACTCGCCATCGCCTCGCTCACAACGAGGCCCTGAGTCTCGAAACAATTGCTCGGAACAACCAGTAGGTCCGCAGCAGCCATCAAGTCGGGCACGTCCGAGCGGTGCCCGAGAAACGTCACGCGGCGCCCGTCCGCTGCCATTTGTAGCTCCGCAAGATACGCGCTGGTTGTGGTCGTGCCGCACAGGACGACATGAGTTGGAATAGAGAGCTGGCAGACCGCATCGATGAGGAAATGGGCGCCCTTGATTCGTTCGAGACGGCCTACAAAGAGGATCATTAATTCCTCATTACCGACACTGATCCTGGCCCGTACGGCCCCACGTTCTTCGACTCCGAGCGGGACGAAGCGATCGGTGTCGATGCCGGTGGGGATGACCGACACCTTGGCTGGATCGAGTCCGGCCAGGGTGCTCCACCGTTCTGCGGTATCAGACGAGGGCACGATGATCGCGCTGGTCCGGCGGATCAAGGCATTCAGCCAGGGCGGCTGTTGGAAGGGAGGTGGTAGATGCAGATGCACGACCACCGGTGCGTGTGACGCTGCACCGATCGCGAGGCCGATTGGTACATCTCCGGCATTGTGGACATAGACGACCGAGGGCGACGCGCGCGTTCCTGAGATCGCGCCACTGATGGTCCCAGTAGTCGAAGCGATGGGAGAAACTCGTGTGGGAATGCTGGCTTGGATTTGCGTTGTCGTCGCGGCCAGCGCTTTCCACTCCGACCAGTAGTCACCCTGGCTGACGTAGAGAAGATCCACCGCCCATCCACGTTCGGCGAGGTTCCGAAAAATGGCGAGTTGAGCGGACTCGGTGCCTCCCACTGACCCAAGGTGATTCGCGATTGTCAGGATCCGTTTGTCGCTCATGTCCACACCTCAGCCAGGAAACCGGATTCAATGGGAGCAGACGCTGTTCGCACTCGTCGTCGGCCCGCGACAGTCAGAGCGGCAAGGATACCGAAGGCGAGGCGACCGAGTTGTCCGACACAGGATCCTCCCGGGGAAAGGCTGCCTGGCGACAGCATTCCCATGCTTGGCCGCAGCAAAATGACTGAGGGATGCCGGATATAGGCACGTGAAGAATGCAAGGCCATCGTGCAGTTCTGCCGCCACGTTCGCATCCACACCACACGTCCCCTCGAAATCGCCCTGGCCATTTCGCCGATCCCGTTCGGGCCGAACGCACCCCGCCCGGCTGTTCGCCGCTGGAGCCCAGTACGCTTCGGTTGAGCGCAGGAACATCCACCCGAGCCTTCCCGCCGCCAGCGCATGTCGTTGACGTCAGACTTCCCGGCGCGGCGGAGTGTGTCTGGACCAACTCTGCATTTCCGGCTTACCCAAGGATGGACCGCCCAAAACACCGATCTCTACTACTAGCGGATTTCCACGCGGGCCGCTATTGGACAATCTGACTAGCTGCGTTCATTCCTCGAAGACTTGCGGGACAGCACGGCAAACACGAGTCCAATGGCCAACACTGCTACTCCAATCGACACAAACACCACCAAAAAGTATTCGACGGCGATGCGCCTATTGCCCTGCATGCCCTGGGCCAACAACCACGATCCGGCAGCCAGGAGGAGGAAAAGCGCGGAGGAAATGAGGTAGAACCTGGTTCTTCTCCGGGATGTCTCGATCTCTGGGTCATTTGGGGACATGCTGAACCAGTCTCTTAGGGACCCAGTCAGGATAGACCCCCGGCAGGCAGAATACGTACCGTGAGCATTCATGGTCCGCGACGAGGCCGTTGTGTGTTCAGGCACCGTGTCATCATGAACGAAACCCGGCACCCGACCGGATCTGTTCGACCCCGCGTCGAGGCCCTGTAGTTGACCGGACGCAGGCTCACACGGCCGGATAGACGGGATCCCGGAGGGTGGTCCTGGCCGAGGGGGGTGTCACCGCCCGATTCACCGCGACCACGGGCTCGGAGATCAGTCCATGGCCAATCGGCTGGCCAAGGCCGACCCCCGGTTCCACCTTGCCTGAAATGGTGATCAGTCCATCTGCACCTCCCCCCGCCGAGGCGACAGATCGCCCGGTGGTCTGGCTGCGCTGGATGACCCACCAACCAACTCAACAACCCATCCACCCACCGCCGCCAGGTCCACCAACGAGTATCCCTTGGCTCTGGACCCGAGCCCGGCGCTCGTTGACCCAAAGTCGCGGGTCTCGCCGGTCTCGGGCCGTCGTGAGCCTTTCAATGCGTAAACGGTGATTCACCTTGTTCGGGCTCCAGGTCGATCACCTGGCACACTGATATCGAACCGGTGATCAACGACGCCTGGACCGAAGGGATTGGTCAGGTTGGCCCACCGGCCCGAGGACGGAGAAAGGAGGCGGACGTGGGAGACTCTGATCGTCGAATCATGGCGGTCATCCTGACCCACAACGCACCCGATTCGCTCGCCCGCTGTCTGAGGGCCGTGGCTAACCAAACCATTCCACCCGACTCCGTGCTGGTGGTGGACAACGCCAGCCGTCCACCGGTGTCACTCGACACTCCGGCCGGCGCAGGGCTGCCCACCACGGTGATGCGGTCAGAGGTGAACACCGGGCCGGCCGGGGGTTACGCCCAGGCCCTTGGTGAGTTCCTCGCCTCGGGCTTCCGACACGCCTGGGTGCTCGACGACGACATGGTGCCGGACGTCCACTGCCTTGAGCGACTGTGGGCGGTGGCCCAACGGGATCCTGACTCCGCGTTCGTGTTTCCGATCTCCCGGCAACGGGACGGCGTGTGCGAGCTGTGGCCGTCCTGGTGTGGCTTCATCGTCGCCCGTCAGATTATTGAAGCAGTCGGATTGCCGATGGCGGAATTGTTCTGGTGGGCGGAGGATACCGAGTACCTGCAGTGGCGGATTCCCGAGGCCGGGTACTACTGGCAGGTCGTCAATGAAGCTCTCGTCGACCACGACCCGATTCGGCACGGTGACGGTGTACCGCTGTGGAAGTACTACTACGAATCCCGCAACATGCTCTACGTCCATCTGCGTGTCAAGCGCCGCATCGGTCGCTATCCGCGTAATATGTCCATGTTGTTGGCGCGTGCCATTCTGCGTGAGAAGGGCGGGCGCCTGCGCCGCTTGGCGGTGATGGCTCGAGGACTGTCGGACGGAGCGAGGGGGAGACTGGGTGTCCGCTATCCAGTTGAGCCCATGCGTGAGCGTACGCCGTCGTTGTGAGACCCGCGTGGGTGGGCCCGACAAGGCCTGGATCCCGCAAGGTTGCCGATCGGCCAGGTTGGCACAGTGGGTTCGCCGTAGCCGGTGGACCTCAGATGCACCCCTGACTGTGTCGCTTTTGCTCCTGGCGATACCCGACGTCGCCAATTTCGTGACCTCCTACATGTCACCTCATACCAACACCTCCTCGCATTGCCCAGAGTGGCGATGAACCGGCCGCCCGGCAGCGGGGCACCTACTCCTGTCCGAGATCCTCTTGAGGTTCTCGCCGTGCGGGTGTAGAGCCGTTCACAATATTCGCCGCCATACATTCACGACGCTCCAAGGAACTATTTCAATGCAACGACAGCGTCCTGAAGCTTTGCGAATCCAGGGTGGATCGGCTCGACGATCGTCAGCCCGGTGTCGGCGTATGTGTTCCGAACGAAGGACTCCCGATAGGCGACGGTAGAGTCGGGAACCTCAGGGTCGTGGTAGGCGATGTCCCCGCCCGCATCGAGATGCATCCCCGCGATGAGTGGACTTACATTGGTAGACGGGTCGTTCTCGAACAACAACCAGGTCGAATAGCTGATTCCGCCGGGACGCAGGATGCGATGGATTTCATTCAGATAGTTGACTGAACCTTCGTGGGACATGTGCGTGAACACAGAGTGAGCAAAGGCAAAATCGAATGACGAATCAGAGTATGGAAATCTGAGTTCAGAGGCCAATGGCAGGGATGCATCGGGAAGGTAAGCCGAGTTGAAGACTGGAACGAACTGGAACTGGAAGTTTGGGAATATCGAAGTGATGTGAGCCTTGCACCATTCAATAAGTTGCTCCATGATGTCGAACCCCTCGTAGCGTGATTCTTTGTCGAGGTAATCACATAGGTATCGGGCCGTGCGTCCCACACCGCATCCAATATCCAGAACATCATGATCCGGTCGAAGTCCGGCCATATTCAACCGGCCCATAGTGGTCAATCCCACATCCTGAAAAACACCAGGCGGTCCGACCTGATTCTGCAGGGAAGGGCTGGGCATCGGAATCGCAGCCTCCGCAGGGAACAGTCGTGTTGCGGGGAAACTGCCGGGACAAGTTTCCGAACGAGCCGAGATCGGCGAGCTTTCACGTAGAGCGGCTGAGTCTGTCGGTTTGGTACGTGTCCAAATTGCGCGTCGCTGGCGTCGTGCCATGAGTGCCTACCTCCCAGAACGTGGTCGCTCACCATCCCACACATATCGCAGCATGACCGCTACACAGCTCAAGAGCCTAGGTTGATGCAGGGCATCCAGGACGACATTCGCACCCAGAATAGATCCACACATTGGAGGTTTCCCCGGGGACAAGCTCATGACGTGTCGATCAACGGATCAATCCCCACGGAAGACGCAAGTCCTTGCGGCAGACCAGATTGGGGCACGGTGACTCCCGACGACGTAGCCTTGGCCTGTGGGAGTCGGGATGCGTATTTGGATTGCAGTAGTCGCCACCGTTGCCCTTGGCATTGGAGCTTTCATCTCAATTGCAGCAGTGGGCCAAATTCATCATGAAAACGGCTGCTCGCAATATCACAACGCCCTCGTAGCAATAACTGAGGATCTCAATCTGAAACTGACGCCGAATACGGAAGATCTCAACATCTTGACGCCCAATGAGCGAGACAGAGTGACTCAAGGCCTGAAATCCGTACAGCAGGCAAGCAAAAGACATCCGAAGGAGGCTGAGTTTTTTCGTGCGGTCGCGGCGACATATCTTTCGAACTCACTCGTGCCGTCGGCAATGGCCGAGCACGGCTGCTGACCAAAAGATGCTACGCCAATCGCCGAACCGGGCCTGATCTACGCTTCGTACTCGCCGCACAGCCCTAGTTCTCACACGGGGCCAGGGTCGGCTGGCCACGCCCGCCCGCATCTCATGGTCGTTCACATAGATGTCCGCCCAGCACGCTCAACGGTCGGCCCGCAGAGGCGAAAAGTGCTCCGACAGACCGTTGATCCTACGCCCGGATTCGATTCACTTACAGGTCCTCAGCGATCCACGAACTGCTCCAGTACGGAATTATCCCTCAGCCGCGGCCGTAGCGTTGACCAGCAAGATTTGGTGATTTGCCGAATCGCACGTACGGAATCCCTAGGTGACCGTGAGGGTGGCCGCATTGGTCGTTACCGATCCACCGCCGTTGGTGAAGACGGCCCGGAACTCCCAGCCGTTCACAAAGGCGCTCGGCATGCCGCTGATGGTCGTCGATGACAACCCCGGAGCATTGATCCAGGTGGATCCTTGGTTGACCGACACCTGCCACTGCACGGTCGGCGTCGGGGTGCCGCTGGCCGCCGCTGTGAAGGTGGCCGTTCCCCCTGGGGCCACTGACTGGCTCATCGGCTGGGTCGTCACCACGGGAGCGATATCGGGCAGCACGGTGATGGTGGCGGCAGCGGTGGTCGCCGTCCCCACATGGTTGGTGAAGACCGCCCGGACCTCCCAGCCGTTCTCGAAGGCCGTAAGCGGCCCCGTGGTGATGCTGGGAGTTGTTAACCCCGGAACGTTGAGCCAGGTGCTGCCCCCGTTGGCCGATGCCTGCCACTGCACGGTCGGTGTCACGATGCTCGCGCCCGCGGAGAAAGTCAACGTGTTGCCCGAGTACACCGACTGGCTGACCGGGTCAGTGGTGATGGTCGGTGCGACAGCGGGCTGGAAGATGTCTTGGCCGAAGGGAGTGAGCCCCGAGGCGGCCGCGAACCCAAGGTGGCCAAGGCCGTCTGCACCTCCACTGGTGAGCCCCAGCAGATCTTCGTAGCTTCGCAAGGCCGAGTAGTGGTTGTAGCTGCCAGTTGTGTCAACGGTCCCGGGCTGGATGTACGTGGAGTTGAGCAAGAGAGCCCCGGTCCTCCCACCGCCGGGATCGGCGCCGGGGGTGGTCGGTGGCGTGCCCAGCAAGGGACTGAATCCGGGATAGGCCCAGTTCGGTCCCGGCTGCTCATTGCAGCAGGCGGTCGTGTCGGTGAGCCCACCTTCATCAAACGTCACGGCCACGAGCATCTGGCCGGACTGGTACGACGGAGAGGCGAGGATGAGCGGCATCCAGTGCTTGAGCCAGAGATCCGCCGCGACGAGGCCCCCGGTCTTGCCGCCCTCCACATTGGTACCGGCGCAGGTTCCATCATGCCCATCGTCACAGAGGTTCGGCGTGATGAAACCGAACTTGGGAGTGGTCGCGGTACTGGACAGATCGTTCGCGAGGTGTCCGGTGAAGGTGTCGGCAAGTGGTGTGCCATTGAACGTGCTGGGCGTTCCAACGGTCACCGTTCCGCTGGGAACCACGTTGGCGTCACATTCTGCGCTGTTGTCGATGATCGAGTGGAAGAACATGAACGGGTTGTGCCGCGTGGTGTACTGGTCGGTCGCCTCGGCGGTTTCGGTCTTGTCCGTGCCACCCAAGGTCGGGTGCGCACAGTCGGTGCCACCGAGCGGGTCGGGAGTCCCCCCGTCGCGCGTCGCATCGTTGCCCATGTCTTCGGCATACTCCCGCCACGAGGCCACGTGAGTGACGGGATTGGGAGGGAAGGCCGCGTCGAGCTGGTCAGCGATAGTCGGCGCCCCATGAGTCGTGGCGGTGGGCGCCGGATACACGCAGCCGTTGCCGTCTACTTGCCCGGGATAGGTCGAGCTGTTCGGGTCGTCTGTTCCTGGTGACACGTTGACGTACTCGCCAAGGTCACAGTCCGAGTCAGTCAAGGGCGTCGGTGCCTGGCCGGAGATCTGAGCGATGTAGTTATCCAGGCTGACATGACCGGTGGCGTAGTAGTTGTCGAGCAGCTCGCCCTTAGGGACCAGTGTCTGGTTGAGATAGGTCGCGGGTGAAGTGGGCCCGAAGGTATTGGAAAAGCTCTCGTTCTCGAGGTCAATGACCAGGATGTTGTTGATCGATCCCGGTGGGAGCGCGGCTCGCACGACCGCGCCTTGGACTTCCGTCGCCCCAGACACTTGGCCGAAAGTCGCGGCCATAAGCACCATTGTGACCGTGACCGCGCTTGCCGTTACCCATCGCTTCAGCCGTCCCATCGATGACCCCCCTGTAGTTCCAGTTGTCAACACTCGTCGTGGTGGTACCGAGTGCCCTCATGAGGAGATCATCAACTTCGAGCGACCACAAGCTCCTTTCTAGCTATGACGCCTATGCTCTGCGGACATGAACGTTCAGCAGTTGCGCTATCTGGTCGCCGTCAGTGACTTCGGGTCGGTGAGCGCCGCGGCTCGATCGCTGCGCGTCACGCAGCCGGTGATCTCTCGCTCCGTTCGATCGTTCGAAGTCGAACATCGCCTAACCGTGTTCTGTCTCTCCGGTAGACGCCTCGTTCCCACGGCGGCGGGCAGGGCAGTCGTCGATTCAGCACGAGAAGCCCTTGCTGCGATCGATGCCGTGCGACAGACGGCACGGGCGGCGGGGGGCCAATCAGAACTTGTCATTGCCACCACTCCCACGAATGGGTTGCTCCTCACGACCGCACTGAGCGACCTCGCTCAGTGCGAACCCAATCTCGAAATCACAGTACGCCGTGCCAGCGATGGCGATGAGGTGCTCCGACAGGTCCAAAGTGGGGTGGCGGAAATTGGCTTCGCTGAACTGACTTCAGCGCCAAGTGACCGCCAACTGATCTGGAATCCGATTGGTGAGGTAGAAGTCGTATTGGTATCTCCGATTGGCTCAGAGCTCCCCGCGGCAGTGTCGTGGGATGATGTGGTGACTCAGCCGCTCATCATGCCGCCGGCTGGCTCTGGACGGCGTCGGCTCATTGATGGCATGGCCGCCACGTCAGCGGGGACCACTCCCCTGGTGTCAATCGTTATCGAGGACCGAGGATCTTGGATTGCGGCCGCTCAGGCCGGAATGGGATCCTTCCTTTCATACCGGTGTGTTGTAGCCAGCCCAGAGAGAATCGAGATCCGGTCCTTCAAACCGCCCCAGAATTCCACCATCGGGTTCATTCATCGCGTCGGTCCAATCTCCGGCGCCGCAGCGCAGCTCATGGAACTCGCGCGAGCTTCGTGTGGCAGTTCATCACCAGTCTCGGCCTGAGGGTTGCGCTCGCCCGGAGTGATGGACTCGGAGGTCCAACCCGACGCGAGTCGTGCCATACCTCCGGGACTGGGATTGTCCGGAGACGGAACGAGAGGACGATATCGACACCAAGCTGTCATTCGATTTCGAGGCCCCGCCTCTGCCGCCGATAGCTGACCGCCGCCGCTGGGCTGTCGTGCCCGGTCCCCTGGGCTTCCCAAAACAGATCCTCCCTCTGTGAACCCGGGACCCCGAGCAGGACGACCGGTTGATTGTCACTACTCCATCCACCAGCGCGGTCGAGTTCAAGACCACTGATCTTGTTGACGGAGCGCCGGGCTGGGGAGCGCCCGTTGCATCCTGGTTGGCCTTCACATCGCCCAGACGCAACGAATGCGGCCTGAGCCGAATCGCCCCTACGTATGACTGGAGCCAATCCTCAGCCACCCGGCTAAAGCAAGGGTGGACTTACTCGAGACTCAGGTTTAGACCTGTCAAGAGACCCAGAAACTGGTGCCGATTTGATTGGCAATTCATTGACTGGCGGGGTCGAATCAGTGCCGCTCCGACAGCGATGTGACAGTCATGCGAACGAAATCCAGGGTGCTTCCACGCGCCTCGTGTCATCCATCCCACGCTTCTTGTCACCTGCGAAGCCCCATGATCCGCCGTTGGGGCATGTGGCTTGCCCTCGTTGCTGCGTTGTCTCCGCCAGCGGCGAGTGGGTCTGCTGCTACTGACGAGGAAGCCGTAGCTCCCACAGTCATCTCCTTACCGTCCAGCATCAGGGCTGACTGCTCGGTGGCCGACAGCGCGGGCATCCTGTCCAACTGGCTCAACAGTCTGCCGGCCAACTCGACGGTCAATTTCCCCGTCAACGGGTGCTTCCTGATCAACTCGACCCTCTGGGTTCATAACACGACCGGGCTGACCATCAACGGCAATAATAGTTGGCTGGTGCAATCGGTAGCCCCAGCCGTGCCTGCACCCTTCATCCTCTTGACTCAGGACACGAACCTGGCGATGAGCAACGCCGTGGTGGTAGGGGCCTACAACGGCACCAACGGTGGGACGGGACAAGAGGGGGACTACGGGTTCCTGTTAGAGGCCGACCATGGGCTGACGCTCACTCACCTAAACGTCAATGACATCCAGGGCGACTTCATCAACCTCAACGCCCCAGACAGCGGCGACACGGGCAACGACATATCGCTGAACACCAATATCACCATCCAGAGCTCGAGCTTCACCAATGCCGGCTTCCACGGGCTGACCGTAGAGTCTGTGAACGGATTGAATGTCAACCAGTCCACCTTTACCAACATGGGCGTGGACGCAATGGACTTCGAGTACGACGTGTTTTCGACCACATTCGACGCTCAGGGCAATCCACAAGGAGCAGCTCAGGACAACGTGCGCATCACCAATGACACATGGACAAACTTTCAGGACGACTGGTTCGCGTCTATCCAGGGCCAGCTCCCCGGCGTCCAAGAGGACAACGTTGTGCTGTGGGGCAATACCGTCAACGCCAACTCTCCACTCTTGGAAATCATCGCGTCCAACCCGAACACGACACCACCGCAGTATTGGAACAAGGGCCTGACTATCGCCTTCAACAAGGGCCTCCAACCTGCCCTTCCCACCACAGGTGCCTCTATTGCCGATCCACCAGGCAACGTCGCCGCCATGCAGATCCAGGGAGTCGTGAATGCCACCATCAGCGCCAACATCTTCCCGCTGTTCGACGGTACGCCCGACTACTACGCGAATACCCCCTATATCGCCGTCATGCAGGCGTATGAAGATCAGAATTTGATCATTCAGGACAACGATTTTTCGGGGGCATACGACATATTGCAGGCGGGATCAAGTGGTAACAGCGTCGCCGAGTGCAACAACTACTACGGGGTCAATGGAGCCGCGACCGATGGGCCCTGCTGAAACGTCAGATCACGAGACGGTCCCCCGGGTGCTGGGGGCTGGGGTGCACCTGGTTGCCTTGAACTCTTTTCGCGTTGACAAACCACGCGATTTCGCCAGTGGAACGCCGCCATCCCGGCTGATCGGAGCCGCCTTCAATCCACTCAGCAGATGGTGGCGGCCCCTCACGTTCCAGATCGGCCGGAGACACGACGGACACGACAAGCCGCCTCGCTGACGTCCATGGATACAGCGAATATCGCGGTCTGACATCGGCACAAACTTTGTATCTGCTGCTCAATCTTCCTTTTAGCGGGGAGCACTGCCCTTAGTCACGATCACGGAACAAGGTGCATTACGCACGACGTGATCTGAGACGGACCCGAGCAACACCCGTTTCAGTCCACCCCGGCCACGAGAGCCGATCACAATGGCCTGAGCCGACAGCTCTACCGCTAGTTGGCAAATTACGGCTCCAGGGTCGCCCTGCAGCACACGGCTCTGGGCACCGGCGATGCCAAGTCTCCCTTGCGCTTGACGAATCACGGAATCCGCACTCTGGTTCGCTTGTTCCACCGCATTTTCGTACTCTTCGGGGTTCATGTCAGGTCCGGCGTGTCCAGAGCCGGTAAGAGATACTGGATCCGGGCCCGTCGCCACGGTCACGAGTACGAGCTCCTTGTTGTGTCCGAGCAAGTCGAGGCCCACCGACAATGCCTCCACTGATTGATCAGATCCATCGGTACACAGCAGAATCAAGGATGGCATAAACCCACAGTACCCATTCGATTCGACACGATGTGGACGACCGGCTCAGGGACGTTGCCCTATGCCGGTGCTGCCTTACGCGAGCATTATCGACGCTGAGTAAGGAGCAACTACGGTCTTGTCGTGACCAAATAGTCGATCTACAACAGCACCGGCGGGCTCGTCGGGGCAGGTTAGAGTGACGGCACATGTTGCACCAGTGTGCCCTTCTTCTGGACGCGATCCGACGATTGTGAATGAAGGGTGTACAAGTCGCCGCGCTCTTCACTGATTATCCACCTGAATGCCACCAGCACCAACCCAGCCACTTGTCGGAATGCTCCGGCTGAGAGGCGGACTTGCTGGACCGTTGAGCAATGGCCATCTCGCAGTCGGGGAAGCCACGGGAGATCTTGATGAAGGTCACGCTTACGAGGGTCGATCCCTCCGGCACCAACCGACGTTCTTAGGCCGAGAGTGAACCCCACCGCCGATCTCGAGGCCAAGGAACGAAATTACTGCACCATTGCTTCATCGAGAGACACCCCGTCGCCGGCGCCCGAGCTGACCGAGCGCCAAGGAACCTAACCTGTCAACATGTGTGGCCGCTTCGCCCTCTATACCGAGCCCGTCAAGGTCGCCCGGTTCCTCCAGGCCACGCCAGGGCACGTCAACGACTGGCAACCGAGCTGGAACATCCCGCCGACCGAACCCATCGTGGGGGCCCGCGAACGGGTCGACGACAACGGCGAGGTCACCCGGAGCCTTGACCTCTACCGGTGGGGACTGGTGCCCTTCTGGGCCAAGGACCCATCCGTGGGCAGCCGGGCCTTCAACGCCCGGGCCGAAACGGTGGCCAACCAACCCATGTTCCGCCACGCCTTTGCGACAGGCAAGCGGATCCTTATCCCGGCCGACGCCTTCTACGAGTGGACGAAAACGGGTGGCCCCAAGGTGCCCAACGCCTTCCGGCGCAGCGATGGTGAGCCCATCGTCTTCGCCGGACTCTGCGAGTACTGGAAGGCACCTGACGACGACGAGTGGATGCTATCGGCCACCATCATCACGACCTCCGACAATCCCGACATGCACGAGATCCACAACCGGATGCCGGTCATCTTGGAGAAGAGCACCTGGGATCAGTGGGTGAACCCCGGGTTCGAGGACCTTGACGAATTGCAAAGCCTGCTCAAGCCGGCCAAAAAGGGCACGCTGGAGCACTACCCGGTCAGCAGGGACGTCGGGAAGGTCACCAACAACGCCGAATACCTACTGGAGTTGAACAGCGGATGAGATCGCCGAGGATGTGTCTTGCGCTTGTCGGAATCGCAATAGCGGCGGTTGCCTGCAGCTCAAACCCCGAGACCTTCAGCAAGGCGTCTCAATCGCACTCGACCACCACGACCACCACATTGCCAGCGACAACCACGACAACTACACCACCCCCCACGACGGCGGCAACACCGACGCCTCTGCCGCTGGTAGTGGTCTGCTCAGGACCACCAGCGTACAAACCAACCATCTTGCGCTGGTGCACGCCACTTTGCAGCAACTACGTGATCAATATCTCGTGGACTTCATGGACCGCCGATTTCGCCGCAGGCAACGGCACACTAATCACCAATGACTGCGCAAAAGGCGTCCTCACTGCTCAGCGATACACGGTCACTTTGAGCAATCCGCAATACGTTTCGTATTGCGCAGGCAGCGAAACGCCAGCCTCAGGTCGGTTATTTACGGCAACCGACATTTGGGACTCACCCTTGCCGAACGTAGCCCCACCATGTCCCTGAGCATCCACAGAAGATCGATTGCCTTGATGGCGTGGCGCACGTTCGCCCAGACCGGCTACGACCTGATGCTGATCGAGGGCCGTTATACATAATGGAATATGAGTCGCTAACGCGTCGCATGCACAACTTCGGTCCTACGAAGGTGAGTGAACCCCCTGATGAGCGGAGGTGCAGTCATCCAGGATGCCCTTGTCCAAGCGAGCAATCGCATATACCCCGGTCTTATCGAGGGGAAGTACACCCGGCATCGCGTGCGAAGCAGTCCGAGACGGATGAACCCCGTCGGTTAGATAAAAAAATGAACTTGGTCCGTGCACTGCGGAATCCCAGTCCATCACGTGGTACTTGGGATCGTCTTGCGCCACCCGCTCGATGCTGGAGTTCAGTCCTTCTGCGATGCTGATATTGCTGCCTTTGTAGTACCCGAATTTAGCCTTCATCTCTTCTGGCAAGGTGCTTATGGTGGTCACTACGACGCAAGCAATGTGGTAGGCGTCTATGGTCCGAATCATGGCGTTGAAGTCCCTCAGCCAATGCGGATTGTCGAGCAAAGCATCGTTCGTTCCCAAGTTTTCGACGACCACAGCGGGCCGACCGTGTGGGTTCGACAACTGGGCCAGCAAGGTCGGAAGCATTTGGGCAATGGGGGACCCAATCTGCGCTTGAATGTTGACTTGATAGTGCGATTCAAGTTGGGCTTCTAGTTCGGGCGTCGCCAACCAAGTGATTGAGTCGCCGACAATTGCGACCTTTGGACCGCGACTGTTGCCAGAATATTTCAGATCGATATTCGGCACGACGGTAGACGGTGGCGCCGCGTTAGTGGATCTAGCCTCGCCAGCAGATGAAGGACCGGAGCTACAGGCGGCAGCCGGTATCAGAACCCCTATGCATACAGCCGCCACGCTCAATCGCTTCATCGATGTTCAGACCCAAAACTGCGTTCGTGCCGGCGCGGGATGGGGCCACACCAGGTGCCGTCGAAATGTCAACGGCCAACCTACCAGACCGTCGGTTCGTCAAGTTGAGAAAATACGCACGGACTGCGGCACCGACCGTCACTTACTGCTCATCAAGGGTAGATAGTGTCGGATTCCTCTCGGGACAACTGTCCCCGATGTCTCGCGACACCGCAATTGACCTAGACACTAAAAAGTGGACCGCCCTTGTGACAATTTGGCCCCGTCCACTAGGAGCCAGACATGCCAAGGCCCTATCCCCCCGAGGTCCGTCGACAAGGCTGTGAGCGGATGCTCGCCGGCGAAGCCGTCAAGGACCTCGTCGAAGAGCTCGCAATCACAGTGGAGACCCTCTACCGCTTGTCTCGTCAGGCGCTGATCGACGCTGGGCAGCGCCCCGGGGTCAAGAGCTTCGAAGCTGATCCGCTGCAGGCGGCCCGTCGGCGCGTCAACGAGTCGAGGACGAGCTCGAGATGGTCAAAGGCCTCGTCGAGTTCAATCAAGGGATTACCCCGGACCCGATGAGGCCGGATCGGAGCGCACGTTCATGGGCCGGTAGAGTTCGACACCGGTGCGCCAGACGTAGCGGAGCTCCCCGTCGAGGAGCTTGCGCTGACTCTCATGGGCTTCAACGGCAGCCGTCTTCTCGGATTTGGATCTGGCCGCCCGCAGGATCAGTGGACGCCGACGGATGAGGCCGAACACTGACCGGACGAACTGCGGGAGAACCATGGCCACGGTTGTTCCGCGCGGCTGACCGTCGGGCCACAGACCCTCCCCCGGGTAGACACGATAGGTGTAGACCTCGGGCGGCGAACCGTTCGGTCGGTCGGCGAGGCTCGGCTCACGTGCTCCGTCTGGACCCGGCCCGGTGCCCGAACCGTAGACGTCGATCACCGCCCGGCGGGTGGCTCTGGCCAGCGCCCGGTGATCGGGATGGGGATCATCGGGTTTGGTCACAAAGACGTGGGAGGGGGACAGACTCCGGAGCAGATCGCCGATCCGTTCCGCTACCTCTCCTTCGTGGTCGCTCAGTGTGCCGTCGGCAAAGCCGAATTCGAATCGACCCTGCCGGGGCACGTCGAGCGCGTCGAGAGCCCGGTGCCACTCACCGTGTCGGATCTCGACGATGCCCTCGGGCGTTGGCCGGGGCGTCGAGGAGTACCAGCCGCCACGTCCGTCGGTGGCGAGAGCCACCGAGGTGGAAAGTCCACGATGCGCCATCTGGGCCAGGAGCAGGCCGCATCCGATGGTCTCGTCGTCGGGGTGCGGGGAGAGCACCAGGGCCGTGCCTCGGACGAGGATCTCGGTGGCGTTCTGGGCCAGGGCCACCTGGGCCCAGCCCCAGAGTGCGCCGATCGGCGGGCGCGACACAGTCGAGGTCGCCGTCTGTCTCAATCGCGCCATCCTGGCGCCCGGCTCGGCACGAACATTGAGTTCGGTGGCGGTCAGTGGACGTTCTTTAGGCACTTGACCCAGTGGCCTCCTGGACGGGAGCGGACCCGCCAAGGCATGAGCGGCCAGTCGGAACGGGAGGCCCGGATCCTCCCGGTGTTGCCCGACCTGGCTAGCTAGCAGTTCGCCAGCCAGCAAGATCCCAGCGCCGAAGCGTGTCGGATGGCTCAGCGTCCGGCCCACCTGTTCGAGGGCGGCATGACGGTCGCGCTGGGCCAGCGCCATCGTGAGCTCGTGGTGGGCGACGCAGGCGGTGGTCATGGTGGACCTATGTTTGTCGAGGAAGCGCTGATGGCCAGCTTGGTGACCGGCCAGACCGCTAGTCGTCACTCGGTTCCCGGAGTGCTGCACGTAGCGGTAAAGAGCTTTTGGCACCAGGGTCATGGGAGCAAGATCGGCGCACCGTAGCCAGAGGTCCCAATCCTCCGACGTGTAGAGGGTCGTATCGAAGGTGAGGGCGTCCCCCACCCTGGCTCTGCGGATGACACCAACTCCGGACGGCCCGACCGCGTTGATCCAACGCATCAGCGAAGGGCTGGACGACGCTGGTGGTCGGAACGTTACGCAGCGGCCGGCCGATTCGTGCAGGACTTGGTGCCAGCCGTAGACCACAGCGATCGACGGTCCCGAGGCACTCACGGCGGTACTGGCGGCCCCAGGGAGCCAGATGTCGTCGTCGTCGCAGAAGGCCACCAGTTCGCCTCGGGCCACCGCCAGCCCGGAGTTTCGTGCCGCCGAGGAACCATGTGACTCGTCGTGACGGACCACCACGACTCGACGGTCACGCTCGGCCAACTCGTCAAGGACCCGGTCGGTAGGGCCCGTCGATCCGTCGTCCACAATGATCAGCTCGAGATGGGGATAGTCCTGGCCCAACACGGACAGTGCCGCTCCACGAAGTCGTTCGGGCCGTTCGTACGTTGGGACCACGACACTCAGAAGTTCGGTCAAGGTTCTTGTCTTTCGCTTTGATTCGAACTAACAACTCCCACCCGGAAGTGGAGATCCCGTTGGAATCCCACCGACTCGAGTCAGAAGGCCCATCCAAACCTAACCGCGGCAATTGAGGGGGACCTTGGAATGGAGTTGCGGGAGGACAATGGCGATTGGAGAGCGGAATCGAAGCGCCACGAATGGCAGTATCCGTTGCACCTTTTGAAGCTCAGGCAATCATTGGTGGAGGCGGATAGTGTCCCGCTCGGGGCCTGGCGGCAGAGGGGACAACGAGAACCCCCCACAGTCCCGTGCGGGACGATGGGCGCAGGCTAAGGGCAACCAGCCCTGGCGCCCATGTGTAGCCTAACGACGTCAGTGATGGGAGGGGATTCGGCCTTCTCATTCCGTGTCCGAGTGGCACACTGATCCGGTCCCAGATCTCAGCGCGCTCGTCCCCAGTGATCCCCTGCGGGCCTGCATGGCACCTCTCTCATGGCAGCTCTAACTTGCTTGTTCGCTGACGAGTGGTGCGCGGACCACCAAACGGGTTCAGATTAGATGGCGCCCCGGCAGGATTCACACCTGCGTGGTACGGATTAGAAGTGCGATTGCATCCTTCCCGGGGTTGGCCGATGAGTACTCATTCGTGCCTAGGTCTCGCTGTGACATTCCCACCGCTCGCCATGTTTCGTGAGGTTTGGTCGGGAGTTGTATTCACGTTGTGGTCATGAGAAGAACGACGGTGCAGAAGCTCCGTCGCTTGTTCCTGTGACGCTCAGCTGACAGACTTTGTTGGTTTCTCCTGTCGTCTATGACGATCTTGATCGGAGGTCGCCCGCGTGCCTAGGTACCCCAGTCACACAACCCTGAGGTGGCGTGCCGCTCGCTGCGCCATCGCCGGGGCATTGGCGATCGGCTTGGCTGGCGCGGCCCTGGTCGATGCCGGTCCGGCCTCCGCCGTCTCGCCGGCGCCGGTATGCGTCGGCACGGCCTGTACGGTCACCTTCTCGACTCCCGGGGTGGGCCTGAGCTGGGTCGTGCCCACCGGCGTCACTTCGGCCTCCTTCGCCCTCTACGGAGCCGTCGGCGGGTCGGAAGGCTCGATACCGGGTGGGGATGGGGCCAAGGTCACCGGAACGCTTTCGGTCCTCTCCGGTTTCTCCCTCACCATTGATGTCGGCGGTGCAGGCTCCAATGGGTTCTCGACTGGTGGCGGCGTGAACGGCGGCGGGGTGGGAGGGTTCGGAAGCGACGGTGGGGGCGGCAGCGACGTGAAGGTTGGGGGAGCTGATCAGCTGGCTGCCGGCGGAGGCGGGGGCGCCGGGGAGAGCGGTAGTGGCGCCGCTTGTACGAGCCCGGCCAGCGTCAGCGGTGGATTGGGCGGGAATGCCAACACAGCAGGAGGATCAGGAGGAACATTGACCGTGGGCGTCGGCCCAGGTGCGGGCACGCTCGGCGGCGGTCAGGGGGCCAGTCCGGGTACGACCGTCGGTGGCGGCACCGGGGGGACCGGGGGCGTTGCGAGTTTCACCACCACGACCTGCGGTGCCAACACGGTCACCTCGGAAAACGGTGGCTCAGGAGATCCCGGCTCAGCCAATCAAGGCGGTCTCGGCGGGGGCGGGGGCGGCGGGGGCGGCTACTTCGGCGGGGGCGGGGGCGGTAACCGGTCCGGCGACAACAACAATCCGTTCTCCGACAACGCCGGCGGGGGCGGGGGCGGGGGCGGATCATCATTCGGGATCGCCGGCAGCGACTTCGTCCTGGTGTCCGACACCGCGAACCCGAGCAACCGCTCGCTCAACGGCGGCAACGGCGAAGTGATGATCAGCTACACGGTCCCGACCATCGCTCCCGCGGTGACGACCCAGCCGACCAGCCAGTCGGCGCCGTCGGGTGGAACCCTCACGTTCACGGCGGGCGCGAGCGGCACCCCGACGCCGACAGTGCAGTGGCAGTATTCGATCGACGGCGGGAGCACCTGGGCCAACCTCTCGGGGGCTACTTCGCCCTCGCTCACGACGGGGTCCCTCATCGCCCTCGTGAACGGCTGGAAGGTTAGAGCGGTCTTCACCAACGCCGGCGGAACGGTGACTAGCAATCCCGCCACCATCACCGTTGCCCCCGGGACGGCCGCGACCACGGTGGCGGCCACCTCCTCCTCATCGGGCACACCCGCTCTAGCGGTCACCGGGTTCAATGCGTGGCGCTTGATCGACAGTGGCGCGCTGATGGTGGCTGCGGGCTCTGCCTTCGTAGCCCTCTCCCGCAAGCGGCGCCGAGTCATTCCAGCTAGGCACGTTCGGCCAGGTAGCCCCAGGCACCTTCGCTCATGAGGGTCGGTGCTGGCGGATGGTCTTCGCGAACGCAGTAGGCCACGGAACGCATTGCATGCCGCCGGTGGCGTGGGTCGGACGGTGGAAGTTCCTGAAGGTCTCGACGAAGGTGTGGTCGTGCGAGCGGCACACCGAGGACCTGGTGGAAGCGCGGCGCTTACCAGAAAACCTTTCGCTGGTTAGGTTCGACAGAGCCCAGATACCATGCCGGAGAACTTGGGGTCCCGGATGGCCTATCGCGCATCGGGTTCTTGCAGCGTCATTAGACGGGAGGCTGCCTTCTTCGTGAGCGTTGGCTCGTCCTGAGTTCATTTTATTTCGTTTAGCCAATCGTGCGGGACCGCACTCTGAAGGGAGTGTCGATCCATGGGCACTCGGATAAGCAGAACTGTGCGGGCATTGCGGATGGGTCGCTGGTGGTGCTCAGTGCACTGACCGCCGTGGTGATCGGCGGCGCAATACCTGCTTTACCAAAATCGCCTCTGACCAGCGCCCCCGGCAGGATTCGAACCTGCGTGGTACGGATTAGAAGTCCGTTGCCTCATCCTCTCGGCCACGGGGGCTGGTTCTACAGTCTCTCCTTTGGCAGTCATTCTGACACCCATTGCGTGGCCGCTTGAGCAACGTTTCGTTCAATGAGTCCGTTGGATAAATCTCGGTCGACCAGGACCGGGCCTGTTCCAGTTAGGTCGGGTGTGGTTCATCACGTCGCTGCTCGACAATGCGCGTCTCTCGGGCCCACCGAGAAGCGTCACGTTCTACCCGGCCAAATGAAAACCGCTCGGTTTTCGCGAAAGGCATTTCCGAAATGTGTGCTTCACCCTGGGATCCACAGAAGTTCATCTCCCGTGGTCAGGCTGAGACAGCACACCGATGGCCTTGAGTAGGAGGCCCTTCGCTATTGGGACGGTTGACCTATCTGCGACGTACACGATGACCAGGAGCGCCCAATCGTTCGACCGTCGTGACTCAATCCGCCCCGACTCACGCGACGAGTCGGAACTGAAGAGCACAATTCACGAGACCCATGAACCACCCACCCGCACTCCGGAGTGACGTCAGTTCTGAACGGATGACCTTTGTCCGCCGAAACTGGCGATCAGGGCTCTGGTCAGGAAGAGAAGGTAGCCGTGGGAGATGACTTCGCCGTGTCGATCGAACAATTCGGTCTGGTCGAGTCGACGGTGGAGCTTCTTCAACCCTTGATACGGAATGGTGGGAAGGACATGGTGCTCGAAGTGATACTCCATTCTCGCTCCCACAAGGTGGTCCTGGAGCCACCCGGCACAGCTGGTGCGTGCGATCCAGCGCACATTGCTCGGGTCGCGCAAGCCCGAATCGAAATGCTCGGTGATCGTCTTCAAGCGCAGGATCATCGGATACATACAGACGATCGGGACGAGCCAGAACACGACGTAGAACAAGACCCCGCGTAGGACTCCCTGAAAAAGGAAGAACTGACCGAGGATGATCAGCTGAGTAATCAGCTTCCCAAGCAGCAGATGCGGTTTGGTCAACAAGCTGGCCGGCGCTCCTGACTCGTTCGATGTTCCTGAGATCCGAGTGGTTGCCCTTCGGAATGCCGTAACCCCGAGGAGATCCTGGAGCACGAGACGTGTCAGCGCACCGCGCCGTGATGGCACCAAATAGAAGCCTCGGTCAGGGTCCCGCTCCTGTCCCAAGTATCGATGGTGGAGACGGTGGGTTGGCCGATACTCTTCGACCGAGTTGATCGTCCAAAATGAGCTTCCCCAGTTGCAGATCCGGTCATTCAGTTTGCGCGACTTGGCTAGCAATCCGTGCGAGCCCTCATGCAAAATGACCCCGAAGGCATTCATCCTCAATCCCATCAAGAGGACCAACGCGACGCCCGCCGGGACCGCCCAGGCCAAAGGCAAGCGAGGAAGGAGGTTGGCGGCGGTCAGGAGGACGGCCACTTCGACCCACAACAGGCCAATTGCGCCGAATGTGTCCGGCAGCGACTGCTCGGAAAGCGACTGAATTTCCTCCGCGCTCACCAATTGAGCAAACTGTTCCCTCCAGATGCGCTCTTTGCTGACTGATGCCTCTTTCCCGCTCTGCATCGCCATAGTTCGAGGCCCTCCCTGCTTCGAATGTACAGTACGCACCGATCACCAATCAATCGGGTAAAGGACCAGCATATGGAGTCGGAGCCGGACACCTCGGCGCGGGGAACTCGATCCCAGGGGAACCGGGTCGGCGAGGGGGAAGAGCCAGCCCAGTGTCCCATCTGTGGCTCCAAAGACACATGGCCGTATCGGACCGACGTCATTGACCTGGAATACTTCGTCGAGCCGCCCCGCAACTTCATTATTCAGAAGTGCAGGGGCTGTGCGTCTGAGTTCATCGACCCCCGTCCGATCGAATCGGAACTCCCTCCTTTCTACCCGAGCGATTACCACGCCTACAACGAAAACCATGGCCGTGTGGCTCACCTGCTGGTGGAAGCCAGAGCCCGGTCACGGGCTCGGTTTTACCGTCGGCTGATATCGAGCCGTCCCGGTCGCATATTCGACGTCGGGACCGGTGACTGTCGCCATTTCGACGAGCTCCGGCGGTTCCTCGACCTGGAATGTGCCGGCATCGAGATTCAACCCGAGATTGCCGCCAAGGGCCGGGCTCGCGGCTACAACGTGCTCGAGGGCACGCTGGAAACCGCCGATCTGAGTGGTCAGCTCGGGACATACGACGTGGTTTCCATGAATCACGTGCTCGAGCACGTGATCTTCCCCCACACCATGCTCGAGCGGGCCCGGGATCTTCTGCGGCCAGGCGGTCACGTCATTGGCCAGTTACCGACGGTAACGTCCTGGGAGAACAAGCTGTTCGGGCGCAATTGGGGCGGCTATCACTTCCCGCGCCACCTGCAGATACCTTCGAGAACGGGCCTGGCCGATCTGCTCGCGGCGGTCGGATACCACAACGTCAAGGTGCGGTCGGCTCCTCATATTCAAACCACGATCTCTCTGCAGAACACGCTCGTCCGCAAGGGATGGCGACCCCATATGCAGTATGGCAAAACGCCAATTTATTCTGGCCTCCTTGCTGCCGCCCTGCCCTATGAGACCGTCGCATGGCTCTGCGACAGGGGCGGCATTATCGACTTTCAGGCCCAGAAGCCGACTAATTTGAGGGCAGTCGGCTTCTCGTGGCTCTCTCTGGAGCGGTATCTAAAGAGGGCGTCGGTTTCGGAGCCCAGCGTCTCAGTGGATCAGGCTCTGGCAGAGCGTCGGCTTGGGAGTAGTCGCTGTTTCGCCGACCACCGAGAGCAGCCCCGGCGATCCGTGGGGTTGAGGATTCTGGTCGACGGCGATGGGGTGGCTATCCACCAGCGTGGTCGACAGATAGGTCACCCCGTCAAACGTCACAGCGATCTGATGTTTGGCCGGGTCAGTGACGACGACCACCTGATGAGCGGTACCCGATTTCACCGTGAACAAGAAGCCGGGCCCGGGTTGGCCAGGGCCGTAGACGCCGAACCTGAGCCGAACCAGACGCGGGTCGCCGGTAGCCGTGGCGCTCACCGCCACGGTGCTCTTCCCGGCATGGACCAGTGAGACCGACTCCGTGCCGTGAGACACGAGCCGGTTGACTGTCATGCGGAATGTGTGTTGGAACGAGTGGCCGAGCTCGACCACCATCCACGTGGTGCGCTGGAACTGCTCGTTGGGCACCGTCGAGTAGTCCTCTCCGTTGGAGATGTACAAACCATCGCAGTCCCCGACAACGTAGAGTTGGTCAGCCGGGCCCCACGAAGGCAACGAATTCCCACGGCTCACCTGAGACTCAATCGGATGCCCCGTCACGTCGCTGATGGCCTTCTGGGCCTCGACATAGTGGAGGACCTGGGTGGTGTTCCATTCCTCGTTGGGCGTGATTGAGATGCCGATGTTGGCCACAATCATGAAGAAAGCAAGGACCGTGACGATCCCCAACGCCCCGACGCGCATGGACCGTTTCCGTCCGTCCAGCCGGCGCCAAATGTCCGCCATGGCTACGGCGCTGGCCAGTACGAGAAATGGGAGGAAATCCCCCAGATACCGTGGCGAGATATAACCCCACAACAGAAGGGCAGCGCCGGCACTGCCCGCGGCCAGCAGCAGCAATCGGGTTTGCGCCACCTTTCCGATCGGCTTGGGCCGAAAGGCCGTGACGAGACCCCAGCAGCTCAGGAGGAACAGCAGGATTGTCGACGCTGGAAGGCTGGCCGTCCGGTATCTCCTGTCGAAGAGCACCCCGGACAAGGCCGGGGGAGGACCGGAAGGCAACGTGATGAATGGGAAGACGGAGGTGAGGCGCAGGCCATCGGGCCGCAGATAGGCGAGGACGTTGGTCGGCACGAAGATGGTGCCCTCCTCGGCGTTGTGGTTGGCCGCGAGGAACTTGCGTCGATAGGCGTTGACGTGAGTCCACACCTGCTCAAAGTTGGAGACCCCGAAAAGAACACCGAACTTGGAGTAGTTGACGGCACAACTGATGACCAATGGGACGAGCCCGACCCCCAGTAGAGGGACGCACCACCGTCGGCTCTCCGGGCCACCGCGGCCGAGCCCGAACCAAGCCGCAATCAGTACCGCGCCGACAACACAGGCCCAGCCAGTTGTCGCACGATCGAGGTTGGCCGCCAGCACCAGCACGAAACTGGCGATGACCCGTCCCCACGACGGACGCTCGATGACACCCAGAAGGGCAAAGATGCTTCCTATGGTCAGACAGATGCTCCACGCGATGTCCTCGTTGAAGACGAACGGAGTTGCACCCAGCAGCATCCAGACTGTCCCTGCCAACACGGAGGCGATGAGCACACCAAACGCACTTGCTTCCGCCTTTCCCATGATGACCGGCCCACGTATGAGGAAACGGATACGCCATAGCAGTAAGGAGGTGAACAGGCCGGTCAACAGCCATGCCGCCATCAGATACGGAGCTGTGAGTCTGCCGTCCAGCGTGCTGGTGAAGGCCAGGACCGGCATGCGAATGAGAGACGGGAACAGGCCGAAGTACGTGTACTCCCGTCCACCGTGTACGAAAGCTTCGATGCCGATGGATCCATTGGCTAACCACAAATGGCCGTGGAACATGGCGCGAGCTTGAAGGTCGTAGAAGTTGTTCTCGTAGACCGTGGTTCGGAGCAGGTTGGGGCTACCCCACAGATCGAAGAGGGTCCAGGTAAACGGCACGGCGGCCAGGACAATGGCGACGATGGCGGCGATGGTGAATCGGCGACGACTCGCCGCGAGCGCAGGCGGCAGATCGACTACGGCGTCGCGCCCTTCCATGCTGTCGCCATCTGGTCTCGCATCGATCGGCACATCTTGATCCTCGTCGAGTACCGTGGTCCCCGCTGGCCCGCTGGCGCCTTCCCGCATTCTGAGCGAGTGTAGCGAGGAGAGATGGGTGGTGATCGGCGCCGCCGCTGGTGACGTACGGGGGCGCCTGGGGCCTTCCGCTGTCCCATGAGGCCCGTCCTTCATTGTCCGTCGCCGGAGACCGTGATCGAGGACCCCCGACAGCCAAATCTGACTGGTTTCCGGCTGGCGATGGAGCCGGGCAGCCCCTCACTCGACGCCGCACTACTCGGGCGAAGGTGGGTGTTCGAGATCGCCTATGGCGCCCTGGTGGGTGCCGCGGTGGCGCCGATCCTTTCCGTGGTCGGCCGACGTTCCGGGTTGCCTCGGTCAAGCATTCAACAACGAGTTGATACTCGTCCACATCTATTCCGCCCATTTCCGCCGTCTCGACCTCGTCCCGGTTTGGTCCAGCAGCGACGGAGTCGGACTTGGCAGTCCGATCCTGCTCTCTTATCAGAAGGGCGATTTTCTGTGGGTCGGGTGCCCTCTTCGTCCGCTTGAGAGGATCGCTAAAACCCACTCTCCTCGTCGCCATTGGTGCCTTTCTGACGTCGGCCTACGGGACGCGTCGAGCGCTACCAAGTTGGTTGCCGAGAGCAGGATCCTCTGACTCGGAGGGTCTCTTTCGTGGCCGAGCTCGAAGGCACTCTGACCCACGCCGAGCGGGGCATCCAACACAACAAAAGCCGCTGGTTATTTTCAGGATTGGAGGGTAGGTTGACCGTGATGAAGCAGGCCGTGGCACGTCTCTGGCGCTTCAGTCGGACCCCCGAAGGCATCAAGGTGATCCGTTACACCATGGTGTCGGCCATCTCGGCGCTTACCTCACTCATCATTCTGACGATTGTCTACGGGGTTCTCCGACTGTGGTCCGAGGTGGTCAGCACGCTCTTCGCCAATGTGATGGCCGGCATCCCGTCGTACCTTCTCAACCGGCACTGGGTTTGGCAGAAAGGCGGCAGGTCGCACCTGTGGAGGGAGATCCTGCCGTTTTGGGTCATGTCATTGACGGGAATCGGTTTTGCGCTGTTCACGGCATCTTTGGCCCACAATTTCGCCGTCGATCATCACCTCCATCATCTCGCTCGGACGGTTCTCGTGGTCGGGGCCAATATCGCCGCCTTCGGGATTCTCTGGTTCCTCAAGTTCATCATCCTCAACCGGCTATTCGCTGAGATCGCTGACGCCGAGGTCGGGGTGGAGGCATGAAAGGTCGGGTTGGCGGGGACCCAGGGGCGAAGCACCCGCTGGTGCTTGCTCCACCTGGCCGTTGAAGTCGTCAAATTTCGACAATTTGAACGACCAGGTGGACGGGCTAGAGTTTCCGGATGCCGGAGGGACGTTCCGGGTGGAAGGTCGGAGTAGGCAAAGGGGTGGCGGCCGCCGTGGCATCTCGGATCGCAGGAGTGCAATCGGCCTCGGCGCTCTATCATGGTGCAGCGAACCATTTGCGGATCCGGCTTCGGAGGTACCGGCCGGAGCGAGGCCAGCCGACATGACCACCGAAGTCAGAGACGAGACACATTCGCCAGTGCTTGACATCGCCCGCTTGGAAGGCGACGTCGACAAGCTTCACTCGATATATCGGTCGGCGAGACCCTATCCACACATCGTGCTCGACGACTTCCTCGAACCCGATGCGCTGAAGGCAGCAATCGATGAGTTCCCGCCGCTCGATCCAGGACTTTGGACCAATTACCTTCACACCAACGAGCGAAAATTCAGCAATACCGACCCGCAGACGTGGGGGCAAACGTTGCAGGAGATATTGCGTGAGCTCAATTCACCTCGTTTCGTGACATTCGTGAGCAGGCTCATCGGCGTCGAGGGCCTCGTGGCGGACCCTTCCCTCGAGGGAGGTGGGCTGCACCAGTCAACTACTGGGGGATTCCTCAACATGCACGCGGACTTCACTGTCCACCCTCACAACCGCAAGTGGCAGCGACGGGCCAATATCCTCCTCTATCTCAACAAC
The DNA here is from genome assembly GCA_963743785.1 of uncultured Acidimicrobiaceae bacterium. Lineage (GTDB taxonomy): Bacteria > Actinomycetota > Acidimicrobiia > Acidimicrobiales > RAAP-2 > Bog-473. The sequence goes on from CAVURD010000034.1 coordinate 183,063, forward strand.
GACTGGAAGCCCGAATACGGTGGCGACCTCGAACTGTGGAGTGCCGATATGAAGGAGTGCGTCGAGAAGGTCTCGCCGGTGGCCAACCGCGTGCTCATCTTCACCACCGACGCAACTTCGTTCCACGGTCACCCAGAGCCGATGACGTGCCCCGAGGGTGTTGCCCGCCGTTCGCTCGCCCTGTACTACTTCACCATCGAAGAGGATCCGCTGGTCCGCTCGACCGAGTATCGAGCTCGACCCGGTGACGGCATCCACTCCGTCATGATCTACGCCGACAAGCAGATGCTCCGTGGCTTTGACTGGGCCAAACGGCATCTCGGAGTCTCCGATCAGACCGCCAGCAACCTCCTGCGACTTCGCGATCGAATCCGCCGGAGAGGCAGCCGGTGACAGTGGCTGACACAGCCACCATCACCAAAGCTTCGGAGCCCCTCGATAGCAGCGAGAAGTTGGCCGTCTCAACCAGGGAATCACCTCCCTCGGTAGACGAACTCAGCCGCCGGCGCTTCACGACCGCCGTCGTGATTGGGATCGTCGTCGTCCTTCCCGTCTTGTTCTGGTTGTTGTGGGATCTCTGGTCAGGATCGGTGAGTCCGCTCCGGGGTGTGCCCTACGACAACTTCTACGACCTGCAGGCCAGAGCCATGTTCCACGGCCGGCTGAATCTCCCGACGGGCACGGAAGGTATCGAAGCCTTTGTTCACAATGGGCGCCAGTACACCTATTTCGGCCTTTTCCCGTCGCTGATCCGCATGCCGATCCTCCTCGTGACCAGCAGCCTGGATGGAAAGCTGACGGCACCTTCGATTTTCTTGGCGTGGGTGACAACGGCAGTATTCAGTTCCGTCTTGATGTGGCGTTTGCGAATCTTGATGCGCGGGCGGGCCATCGTCGGTCGGGCCGAGGCGGCGTCGTACGGCGTCTTGATGGCGACCATCATGGGGGGGTCGGTCATCCTCTTCCTGGCTGCCACACCATTCATCTACAACGAGGATTTCGCCTGGAGCGTCCCGCTCACCGTGGGCAGCATCCTCGGTCTGCTCGGGGTCATGGAGCGACCGACGTGGGGGCGGGTCACGTTCAGTGGCATCCTGATCCTGTGCGCCAATCTCGATCGGTCCCCCGCTGGCTGGGGCTGCGTGATTGGGGCCGGACTCGTGGCGGTGTGGTTCGCCCTGGGGCGCGGTGGGCCCTCCAACCGACGTTGGACGGTACCGGTGGCGGTGATCGCCGTCGTTCCTTTTCTGGTCAGCTGTGCGGCGACGTATGCCAAGTTCGGCATTCCCATCGGGCTGCCCATGGCCGACCAGATCTGGGCCTCTGTCAACGCCCACAGACGCCAGTTTCTGGCGGCCAACGGCGGGAAGGCCTTCAGTGTCGGCTTCCTTCCGAGCACCCTGTGGGCCTACTGGCAGCCCTTCGGCCTCCATGTCAGCGGCTTGTTCCCCTTTATCTCCACTCCGACTGCCCCGGCCGCCTGGCTGGACGGGGCAGTGTTGGACCAGACCTATCCCACAGCCAGCATCCCCGCCACAATGCCGCTTCTCTTCCTGCTGAGTTGCTGGGGAGTCGTGACAGCGTTCCGGCCTCGAGGGTTGGGGCAGGTGCGACTCACTCGGATAATGCTGGTGTCCGCGGCTGCCGGTGCGGCCGGCGTCTTGCTGTGGGGATACATCTCCGAGCGGTACATGGCCGACTTCATGCCCTTTCTGATTCTGGCCAGTGCCATCGGCCTGATCGACGTCTGGCGCCGCTTGGCCAGCCGCGGTCGGCGGGCGCGCAGGTTTTCGCTCGGGGTGGTGACGGTCTTCGCCCTGTACTGCATCGGGGCCAACGTGGCCATCGCCGCCGGGCCTGAGGCTCAGTGGACCACGGCCCAGAACGCTGGCTTTGTGACTGCGGAGCGCGATCTCAGTCTTCAATCCCTGAGCGCGAGTGTTCGGACCGGGCCCACACTTCCCTACTGGGCGCCCGCGGGCCAGTTGTTCGCGGTGAACCATTGTTCGGGCCTTTATCTCTCGACCGGCAACAACATGGCGGACGTCCCGGGCCAGCAGATCGAGCATTACACCTGGATGCCAGTCGAACAGAGCCCCAGCTTCACCCATGTCGTCGGTTTCACCTTTAACAGGCCTTCGCGCTTTTTGACCAGTGCCGTTCCCCTCATGAAGTACGGGGCCAGCACCCTGATCATCGGCCCGGGCGGACCGGGCCGGGTTCAGATCGCGGTTGAAAACTCCGGCACTTCGATCAACTGGCCACCGCAAACAGGGTTTCGGTACCCCATCAACGTGCTCCATGAGCAATACCACATCACTGTGACCACGGATCCCAATCTCAAGTCGATCGTTGTGACCTGGTACGGAGAAAAGATGATCGGCCACTATCTGGGCGGCGACGGACCCGCCATCGTGCAGGCCACGCCAGCTTCATCGAATGGTACGACTCCTACCGTCACCGTCGCCGCAGTGCCCAACGCGACTCCGTCGAACCCCATGCCGCTGTGCCGGAGCCTGGTTGGGAAACGCTGACCGCGGTGCCACTGATTTCCAGTGATTCGTCTGAGCACGCGACTCAGACGGAGATTTCTGCGGATCATCGGGGACAATTCTGCTGTGTGGTCGACGACCATCCCCGATTTCATCTTGATGCTCTCCGCTGGTTTGTATCGCTCACCGACCTGGCCGGAGTCGAACCCGGTGAACTCGTGGTGCATGTGGTCGGCCCAGAGTCATCGCACCCGCTTGACTACCTGAGGAGCCGCGGAGTGACGGTGCGGGGAATTCGAGCGGTTCGATCCCCGCTCACCTCACTGCAACAAGATCTCGGGCGCTCTGCGGCTGGCTGAAGACGGCGTGGAAGGGATGGCCGTCTTGTGCGATACCGACCTGGCGGTGCTCGAGGATCCGCGCCAACTGGCCATCCCGCCAGGCTCCATTGCCGGAAAGCCGGTCGATGCACCAGTCCCTCCCCTCGACGTGCTGCTCGGCATCTTCACCGCCGCTGGCGTACCCCTCCCCCACCAGATCGCGCTCCCATGGGGTGACGATCAGCGGACACTGAGCGGAAACAACAACGGGGGCCTCTACCTCGTGCCCGGCCTGCTACTCCCCACGGTGGCGACGGCCTGGGCGCACTGGGCCCACTGGCTCCTCGACCGGCTCGAGCTCCTCGAGGACTGGGCCGTCTACGTGGACCAGGTCGCCATGGCGCTCGGATTGGCGGCCGAAGGCGTCACGTCGCAGCCCCTTGACGTGCGTTGGAACACTCCTACCCACGATCTGACGCGGATTCCCGCCGACGCCCCCGTACCGGCCATCCTGCACTACCACCAGGAGGTGGACCGCCAAGGACTACTCCGCCTCACAGGCATTGGGTCGATCGACCAGCAGATCGAAGTCGTCAACGATGCCATCAAAGTCCTGTGGCGACAGGCTCTCCCCGATACCACCTACTGGGAATGGTTCTACCTCACGGAAAGCGACCCCGATGTCGCAACTGACGCCACCACCCGTCGTACGCTCTCCACGCTGCTCGAGTCGATCGAACCTGCTTCCGTCCTCGATGTCGGGTGCGGCGATGGCCGGCTCACGAGCGACCTGCCCCTGCCCCGGTATTCAGGGATCGATCTGTCAGCCGAGGCCGTGCGTCGGGCCAGACTCCTTCACCCCACCGGCCAGTTCGTCATCGGCAGCCTGGATCAGAGCACGATGGAGGCCGATCTCGTCCTCTGCATCGACGTGCTTCCCCACCAATCTGATGAGGTCACATACGAGAAGCTGATCCAACGCCTGTGGCAGTCTGCGGGTCGGGCCTTGGTGCTCTCCGGCCTGGAAAGTGCCGGCGACTCCACAGATCCGACCCTCCACTTCCATGAGCCACTCTCAACGACGCTGGAACGGGTCATCCCCGAAGCCGAGGTCTATCCGATACGACGCCAGCCTCCCTTTGGCACTTTTCTCGTACTGCGACCGCCCAAGGTGCCCCACCAGCGCGACTACGGATCCGCCACGATGGCACCGCTGATGGGGCGCCATCCTGACCCGCTCGGCCTAGCGGCAATTCGCTTGCATGCATGGCGGACCCTCGGGTTCTATCCCGACCATTCCCCCCGACTGTGGGAGTACCCGGTTGTTGCCAACACGATCCGCGAGCATCTGCAACCCGGTAGCCGACTGGTCGACGTCGGTGCCGGCACCACTCCCCTCGCCCCGTATCTGACGAGGCGGGGCTATGTGGTCGACACCGTAGATCCTTCGGAGGTCCAACGAGGCTGGCCCCCCACCCCTGATTGGAACGAATGGGACTTCCTCGACTACGGCAAGGTTGGAATGGCCCACCGGTCGTGGAACTGTACCCTCGACGAACTACCGCTACGACCTTTGTTCGATGGGGCCTATTCCGTCAGCGTCATAGAGCACGTCCGCGCCGACGAGCGGCGCTCCCTGCTGGCCGACATCGCGGCACGGGTACGACCCGGTGGTCTGGTGGTGCTGACCATCGATCTCGTCCGCGACAGCGAAAGCCTGTGGAACCGCAATCTGGGACAAGTAGTCGAGGAACCCTCGAGACACGGCACTTTTCAGGACGTCGTCACCGAGTGCGCCGCGGTAGGGCTGGAACTGCTCCAGCGCGAGACCGTGCGCCACTGGGGCGATACCCACGTGGACATTGGACTATTGGCTCTGCGGAGAACGGACGCTCGCGTGCCGGGGGGTTGGCAGCGGACTGCCCACGGTTTTCTCAGGACAGTGCGCAAGCGGCGGTCCTGAGCCGAGACGATCCACCGCTGTCAAGTCTCCGGAGGGCTCTGAGACGACTCCGCTGGTTGGAGTTCAGCGGTAGAACGTGGCTTGCGGTCCCACCAACTGATGCGGCCCTTCAAGCGCAGGATGGGGCGCTCGAGTCCGAAGTAGCTCGCGGATGCGACTGCAATGGAGAGGGCCAGGGTGGCAAGTGTGAGGATCCAGAATGGCACCATCTGTGCCGTGTATCCGGTCCATTTCATGAATTCGTTGAGCATGCCGACATGCCACAGGTAGATGCCGTAGGAGATGACACCGATACTGGCCATCGGCCACGAACGGAGAAGACGGCGGATCGGCGAGCGATCTTGCGGACCGAACACGGCCGGAAGCAAGAGAAGCAAGGCGAACAGCCCGTAGAGAGCCTGCCTTTCCAGGGCAACCCGGGTGGTGACAAAGGGGAGGATGCTTCGATCGGTGACCACATGAGAAACCGCGATGAAGGCCACCGCCGCACCGATCCAACTGATCCAGGGCATCAATCGATGGCCCAACCAGCGAAGGCTCGCTTCGGTGCTCAACAAACCAGGCACTCAATACGGCCAACAGGATCCCGAGAGCGAACAAGTCGAGGTATGCCGGGAGCCAGTCCACCATCACGCTGGCTAGAAGAGGATGGGTCGAACAATTGGGAGCGCAGAGTGACACAAACTTTCCATTTCGGACCGTCAGAAGTGGAAGGTGCAGCACCCAATACCGGAACCAGAAGCTGATCAGGTACAGCACCACGACCCCGATCAGCTCTCGGACCAGCTGGTTCATCGGCGATCGTCGGCGATACCCAATCGCCATGGCATAGAAGGGAAGAAAGAGATAGAAAGACATCTCGGTGCACAATGACCAGGCCTGGGTGATGCCATAGAACACCTGCGTCGGGACGTAGATCTGCAGAAAAAGATAGGGAACGACCACACCCTGCCAGCCGGGTCCCAGGGTGACGGCGTGGAGCACATAGGCCAGAACCGTGAGTGCGAGCCAGTAGGCGGGGACGATGCGGAGCAGCCGGCGCTCCCAGAATTTGCGGGTGTTGGGCGAAGTTCGGCCGGACAGATGTGAAGCGGCATATGGGCGATACAGCAGAAAGCCGGAGATGAGAAAGAAGACTGACACCCCGATCTCGAGGCGGCTGGTGTAGGGGCCAAGAGACGATCGCACTGTGAATCCCGACACCCATGCGGCGTGAAGGACAAGCACCGATAAGGCAGCGATGGCGCGCAGCCCGTCGAAACCAGCGAAGTGGCGCGGCCTGGCGACCACTGCCTCCGGGGCCCCAGAGTCAGCGGCGCCCGCACCCGGCTTTGGAATCTGCACCTCAGCGTCGGGTGGCATCAATTCCGTCTCGTCCTTCACGGTCACATCCTCGATCTGGTACTGGCACTATCGAGCGGGAGCTTCACAGCGGCTGCCAGGCTGGCGAGTGGCCTGTGGTCATTCTCGCGTGCGCCATTGTGGCGCTCTCCCCTGATGCCGGGACCCCCAGTGACGAGCCGAGCCCACCGGTGACCTGCGGCCTGCTATCCGGACGGCCTGTTGCCAGGTATCGTCTCTGAGATGGAAAGGGCGGCGGAGTTCGATGAGTGAAGGGCTGTTGTGGATCGTAACTCCCAGCTACGACGACGTCCCGTCGTTCATGATCCTCCGGTCTCGGATCCTTGACGTCATCAAGACCGCGCGATCGCTCCCCGAGCTGGCTGTCAGATTCATCATAATTGATGACACCGCCGGAAATGACGACGAAATTGAAGAGTTGCAGGTCTTTCCGGACGTACGGGTGATCACGCCGCCATTCAATCTCGGGCATCAACGAGCCATCGTGTACGGCTTACGCTTGGTTCTCTCCGATATGCACGAGTCGGATTTGATCGTCACGATGGACGCGGACGGCGAAGACCTTCCCGAAGACCTCCCTCGACTGCTCGAGCCACTCGTAGCCTCCACGGCCAGGCGCGGGACACTCTGCGTTGCCCGCCGTACCAAAAGAAGCGAATCGCTCAAGTTCAGGATTCTATATACGTTCTTCAGAACAATGTTTCGGATCCTCACCGGAACGACAGTGCGAAGTGGCAACTATGCCGCCTACAGGGGGTGGCTGGCGACACGGATCCTCCGTCATCCCTACTTTGATCTTTGCTATTCATCGACCTTAGTCAGTCTCGATATAGCCGTCACACCAATACCATGCGCCCGCGGGACACGTTACGCCGGGCGATCGCGAATGAATTTGCTTCGCCTGATTATGCACGGCGTGCGAATGCTGATGCCCTATACCGATCGCATCGCTGTTCGAGCATTGACAGCCTTTTCCTCCACGTTCGGATTGGGAATGGTTCTTGCTCTGACCGTTGTGGGAATCAGAGTCTTCACCAACGCCAAGATCCCTGGTTGGACAACCTTTACGCTGCTCGGCTTTTTGATTCTTTCGTTTATCGCTCTTGGGAACTTCGCCGTTCTGTTCGCTGTCTTCTCTCATTCGAGGGGAATCTCGCTAGCCGACCTGGAGGAATGGGACGGCATAGGTTCCGGCAACGCGTCGACGACGCCCGATTGAAGATTGGGGTAGTTCCACTGGCATCGACAGAGATTGAGCGCACACCTATGCCGCCTTGACCTGCGCCGATGGTGTGCGGGCCAGGATCCGGTGTGGCTGCGGCCGTCCATGTTGTGGCCCCGGACCTGGTCGAGAGCTACTGCTTCGCACGTCCCCGTGCTGAATGACGCCATCCGGGTGGCCGATCCCTTCCACGTGTGAATCGCCAGCACGCGTCGACAAGGTACGCCGACGTGTACAGAACGAAACATTGGAACGCCAAGGCCGCAAGGACTGCCCCCGTCTATCGGATCAGGAAGCTCCCGGACAGTTGCAACCTGACATTGCACGGCTGATGAATCAATCAGACCTTGTGATGCTTGGCAAGGTTGCACGTACACCTGCTCCCCGGCTTGGACTGTTACAAGCAAGTCGTGAGATCGTGGGGCATCGGGTCAACACGGCTTTTGGTCAGGGCTACACCCGTACGGATACCAGAGATTAGTGTAGGCACCGTGGAAAATGGGGGTCTTAGCAAATCTCATAGCCACATCGAGCTGCCCGCTCAGTGCTCCAAGGACGGCAATCCGAACACATCAGTTTCGTGGCGTGATCGCCACAACGCCCTATTGACAGTAGCTGCAGCCTGCGTGACTCCGATTGCGTATGTACTTTTCGTGGCCCACTACTCCATAAACATCTTCTACGCTGACGACTGGAGCGTCGTCCCGTTTGTGAATGCCGCTCTGCGGGGTCATCTCACTCTGAGTGCACTGTGGGCTCAGCACATCGACCACCGGATGCTCTTTCCAAATCTTGTCTTCGTCGGGCTCGACACGCTGACTCGAGCCAACACCGTCGTGCTCATAGCGTTGAGCGCTGCTGTGTTCATTGCAAGTTACGGCTTGTTCCTGGGCCTCTATCGCTCTTACCAATCTCTCACGCCCCTGGCCGTCCTCACGTTTGGAATCGTCTGGTTCAGCATTGCCGACTACCAGAATGCGCTCTGGGCCTTTCAGTTTGCCTGGTATTTTATCCTGCTCTGTCTCATCGGGATGCTCCACTGCTTGCAGACGCGGATGGTTCGTGGCCGCTCTCGTCCTGGCCGTGGTCGCTTCGTTCTCCTCTCTCCAGGGACTCATTCTGTGGCCCGTGGGGGTGATATGGCTTGTGTGGCGCGGTTGGGATAGCCAGGTGGTAAAGCGAGTGATCTTCTGGCTCGGAACTGGAGTCGTCACCACGGCGGTCTACTTCTGGAACTACACCTTCCAAACCACAGGGCCGGCATGGTGTTACCCGGTTGCATTGGCCAAGTTTGTGCTTATCGAGATGGGCGAGATTGTCCCTGGATCGAATCAACTCGGTCTGCATGAAGTGATTGGCTTGGCTTTGCTGGTCGCAGCAGGCTATGTCGTCGTCCAGTCAGTGCGACATCGCTCTGAGTGTCTTCCTGTGGCGCTCATAGCCTTCGGATTTTTATTCGACGTGCTGATCGCGTTTGGAAGGTTGAGAGGCTCCCTTGTATTATCGACAGGGTTGGGTCCCGTCGCCACCCCTTCCCGCTACACGATGGCAAACTTGCTCATTGCGCTTGCTGTTGTTGCGTACGCCTGGGCACGCATGAACTGGAGATGGGTCGTCCCCTCGGTCGTTGCGGGTCAGATGGTGTTCGCGACGAGTTCGGGGCTCAGCAGCGCGTCGGCGCTTGACCATCACCTTGTCACGGGAGCGCGACTCGTCGTGAACATTGACAAAATCCCAGTTGCCGAGGAGGGGTGTTATCGATTCATCGGGTTCCTTGTCTATGTCTACGCACCAGATCTAAGCGAAGACACCGCACTAGTCGCACTAGCCCGATCTGACCACCTCAGCGAATTCTCGGACAGCCAAAACTACAGGGGCCTCCCGACTATCCCAGAATGCCCGTCGCACTGAACGACGAGCCACCCCTCATCCGCCGCCAAGTGAGACCATAACTGGCTGCAACGATCTTCGCCGCGATCATTGGTCAGCCGGCAAAGACCCCACTTCGGTCAAGCGCGCCGGCTTGCGTAGAAATTGTTCACCTTTGCGGCCAGTGCGCGACCTCGGGTGTTCTACATGCCGGGGATCCACCTGGCCCAAGCGCCCATCACCGCCGAGGATCAGAACCCGCTCTCTCAACTCTAACGCTCGAGTCTTTTTTTGCTCTATGCCAAGTCGAGCTGCGTCACCGTGCTACTGCTTGCTTGTGGCTTCTAGGACGTCTTCGTGTGCGCTTACTTCTTTGTCAGAACTCGACGGAGATTCGATCGATTTCCTCCTCCGTCGGACTCTCCCTACGATACCTGCGGTAATGAGCCCTACCGCACTCAAAACGGCGAGAAAGATTCCAATGGTGAGCGACGACGGCCAGTAGCGAACCACAACCGTATGGTCCCCGGCGGGAACGCGCGCTTGCAGCATCACTCCCGCGTACGGTTCCAGTTTCAAAGGTTTTCCGTCGATAGTCGCATGCCAGCCGGGCACATCAGTGATCCGCAATCTGAGAACCTGCGGGTCAGTTCCCGAGGTTTTGATTTCCAGCCTTGCTGGATCAGGACGAGAAGCATTCACGGGCGTACCCACTGCCTTGATGGGAGGTAAGGCGCCAGATGGTGTCAAGGGCGTTAGAGTGGCAAGACCCGATCGGGAAATATGATAAAGGGCTTCGTCGCCGACATTTTTCACAAACACCGCACCGCTGGGACCAGCCGATCCCGCCTTCTCCAATACATAACTGACGCCGTACAGACGCGCTTCAGAGGATGTTTCAATAAAAGGGCAGAACTCATTGAAGAATGCAGAGAAGGCGGGCGTCCCGGTATTGACGAACCAGGCAGAGTAGTAACTTGCGGGAATGATCGGATCATAAGCATCCAGTTCATGCACTCCATAGACGACATTCACAGAAGGGTCAATCCCCAATTGGGTACAAAATCCATTGCCGAATCCAACCGTTGAAGAACCAACACTCTTCTGGAGAGCTACTTCAGCCGGCGTCGGCTTGAGATACGTCGTGCTCGAAGCGGGTATCGACGTACCTGCGGACAAGAGAAACCCAGTCTCGCAAAGCAGCAAGGCGATTCCTGCGGCGTTACCAACCTTTGCTGAGCTGATTGGGCGATGTGCTTGGCTGGGTCGATCCACGATGACAAGCATCGACACGACGATAAGCCCAACCGCAATCCCAATGGCCGGGCCCACAAAACTGGTGGCTCGAATATTGGCCTTAATCGGGGATAGCGTACCTCGACCCACAAGGAAGATAATCAGGAGCGTCACTGCGGCAATACCGAACCACGCTACCGCCCACCGCCGGACGTTTCGCTCGGTATGCAGTCGCACGAGCGCGTCCAATCCGATACCTGACAGGATCGATAGGCCTAGCGCTACTCCCATAAGGGCGCGGACCCAATTCACCTTCCCTAATACCGGAAGGGAACTGACCAACGAATTGACAGGAGGACAATAGACAATGGCCAACATGGTGACGGTCACGACAGAAAACGCAATCACTTCAGGACGGCGAAATCGAATACTCACCGCCAGCGCAGCCAATACCACAGCGACAATTCCAACATATGCCGCTGTCTCGTCATAGAACAAGGAAAGTCCAAATGCGTGGCTCCCGGCGATCGGCAATCCATCGAAGCCCTGTGCGATGAAATACATGAGATCGTGGGGCTCCAGGGGCTTCACTGCCTCCGCCCCGCTTCGGGTTGACTGATAAACACTCTGGAAGCCGGGCAACGCAAGTGGCGCAGACAACGCCAATCCTGCTACCGATGCCACCGACAGATCCAGGATCGGCCGAAGAATCGGACCTTCCCCTCGCGCCAGCGGAGTTCGTTTCCCGATGAGAACAACGACAAACACGACCAGCACCAACCCGAACACCGTCAGTACCTCGGGCTGACCCGAATAGACAGTAAACGCCAACACGATGGCGAAGAACGTGATTGCTCTGATTCGGTGTCCAGGGCGGATTACCAGAACCGCGGCTGCCATCAGCCAGCCTCCGAAGCTCATCACTCCTGCATGCGGATAACCCAACCAACCAGTGAGAGGTCCGCTCAGTTCGAACACGCTAGCGGCAAATACGCAAGCCAGGACATTAAGTCTGAGTACTCGTGCCAGCACATACATGCCCGTACCGGCAACCACGAGCGTTACCAGCAGGCCTACATCAAAGGCATACTGCAAGGGCACCAAGTAACCGACCAGTGCCGGCAATCCCAATGGCGCCGATTGCCAGTTGAAGGCAAGCGGCAGTCCCAATCCGTTGTAAGGATTCCAGAGCGGAAGCTGTCCGTGATGGACCTGCGTCCATACCAGATTCGACCATGGAATCATCGAATCAATTAGGTCAACGTTGGGTGGATCGTGCGGACGTATGCCAGGCTGTTTGGAGAGCCCCATCTGGGACAGGATGTCGTAGGTTCCGATATGAGAGCCGTGGTGCAATGCCGGCACTAGGAATGCGATCCCGCATAAGACGAGCCAGGACACGCCCAGCAGATCAGGAATCCGCGGTGCCATCCTGATCCGCGATGAGCGGCGGCAATCGACGGTTGGGTCATCCCTCCGACCGTCATGGTGAATTCGATTGCGTCACCGCCGCAGTCGGCACGGCGACCGTCTCCCCAGGGAACACCATTGTGGCGAAACCCTAGCGTGTGGTCGACCACCTGGACCGGCAGATCCGGAACCCTATCCGACACAATCTCAGCAGTGGCTCAGAGGCTTCAATACTCACGGCATTAGTCATGGGTCGAAGACTTCTGCCCTCTGTTCCGGCCAGGTTTTGCCTCGTCCTCAATTCTCGGATAGCCAATCTAATGAATCTTGACTGAGCCCAGAGGTTTGGATCAAGACAAGAGGGTGAGCACCGACTCCCACCCCCGTCAGAGCAGCGATTCAGACTTCCTGGCCGTCCGCACCGAGCCACGACCGGTGAGCACGCGGACACGTGTCACTTGGAGATCCGCTCTGCCCAGGCCCGCCGTCAATCAACTGCGGCCGTAGGGGGAGGATCATGAGGCGTCAGGTCGAGCCGCGCCGCGAGCAGACAACGAAGTCCTATGCGACACGGCAGCAAGTCGATCCTTAACGTGGAACCACACGGTCACGCCACCCGATTCAACGGGTGGACCGATAGCAGCAGTGACATGGTTGATCACGTCCGTCGCATTTCCCAAATGGATGACGATGACCGTCTGTACATCATATTTGCCTAGAAAATCACGGAGGTCAGTTGTGAGATCGCTCTTTGAGATCTCAATTCGTTGAGCTGCGGTTCCAGTTCCAGTGAGAGCAACGTCGAACAATGCCTCAACTGACGGCGGCTCGAGGAGTGCGGGTGCGGTAGTGCCGAATCGGCCGGTCGGTGACGGGAACCACCCGTAACCGCCGATGAGCCTAAAGCGCATTTCCGCAACGGCTTGGTCGAGCATGACATTGGGGGTGGGAAGAAAAATGGAAAGACTTCCGGTGCTCGTGAGGTCCGGATACGGATAGGCAAGGACAACGCTGCCGGGTGGAATGGAGTGAACGGCTGCCGACGTGAAGAAGGCGGGGACGTGCGCCTGTACCGACGGTCGGGTGCTGCTTGGAATCAGTGGAATGGTCACTGCCCCGGCGACAGTCGCCAACACCGCTGACCCAGCCGCCATGCCCCACCCAGGAGAGAGCCGCGCAAATCGACCGGGTTGTCGCAATCGATTACGCAGCTCATCAATTCCGACCGCGAACATAGCGGAGGCGAACAGCGCGGTGAAGAGCGAGAATCGTGTCGCCAAAATGCCATTGAGGGCTGGGAGGTGCTCGATCAGGATAAAGGGAAGGGGTATCTGCGATTGATGACCATCGAAGTGGAGGCGAGAACCGAGAGACAAGGCGAAGGCAATGGTCGCCATCGTCCCGAAAAATACGATCTCCCGTCTCCTCCGTAAGACCACGAAGAAGATTGCGAGGACCACGATGATCGGAATGCCGAGATATAACAGACCCCCATCGGTGAAACTCTGCCCAACGAATGCGAGCTGATTGAGGTGAAGCAGATCGTGGTACGGAACGATCGGCGAGAGGAAGTCACCGGGGAACAACGCCAATTTCGCAGGAGAAAAGGGTGGTCCGCTGATGTGCTGTGCGCCGGTAAACGTGAACAAGACTGGGTAGAAGAGCAACAGGCAAATCACACCCAGGCCGTAGCCAAAAGCTGTCATCGCATAGCGCCATCGCTCGATCAGAATGTGGCGCTGAACGAGGACGAACAGGACCACGGTGACCGCGCCCATCACCGCGGTGCAGGCAAGTACCTCGGTTGAGATGAAGAATTGTAAAGCACATACCAAACCAAGAACCACTCCAGCCGTCGCCGGCCTCCATTGCTGGCGCACCAGGATCTCGTGAAGCAGTAGGAAGATCAGCGGCGGCAGAGGCACGAAAATGAGAAAGAGATAGTCACCACCAATCACATTCCAAGAGATATAGGCCGAGAAGCCGTAGAGCAGTCCGCCCAGGAAGGCCGCCGGCCACCACACGGTCCACCGGCGGAGCACTAGGCACATCGAGGCGGCGGACACAGCGACGGCGAAACGCAGGGCTAGGTTCCAAGCGACAACTGGGCCGAACAACTTCGTGATCGGGAGGAAGATGACACCGAGAGCAACCATCGACCCGTTTACTCCGAAATTCTGACCGAACGGATAGTTGAGCCCTTGGCCAAGGAAGATATTCTGCGGGTGGGGAAAAGCATGTGCCGTCCACGCGAGCCACCAGATCTGCACGATCGAGTCCATAGAACCATTTCCGGTCATATGGCTCGATCCCAGCGAACCGAAGTGGCCAAACTCCACCATGGCCAAGATCACGTAAAGAGTGCAGCAGACAGTCGGTGGCCACCACCTGAGATTCACCATCGATCTTCGCCGACCGTCGCTTGACCCACGATCGAACTCCGGCGGAGTCTCTTCGGCGCGTCCAGCGACGCTTGTTGTTGACACTACCGGTCGAACCGGCATGGGCCACCCGATACTCTCGCCGATACCCGTTGATGGATACGACTGGGACTACAGGTCACTCGACCGATTGGGCGGACTGGCCCACTGCCAACTTATCGGCGCCAGAAACCGGGCCGTCCTGACTGGGGGCAGGAGTCTGAACAATTTGCGATCCGCCAGCACGTGCCGGCTCGAGAGCCTTCCGTGGCCAATTCATCAATGGCTTTTCCATCAGATACCAACTGGCCACAACGAGGGGAATCACCATGCTCAGCCGGACCACCTCAATCACCCAGAACGGCCAATGCACCGTGGAAGGGCTGACGGCCACGAAGATGGGCCAGTGGACGAGATAGATCGTGTAGGTCATGTTCCCGACCAGCACAAGGGCCGACACTCCTATCACTCTGGTTCCTATTCCCTTTGGCTGGACAATGAAGTAGATGATGATCACCGCCGACGCAATCTCACCGATGGGAACCCAAACAAGCGGAAGCGATCGTGATCCCACGTCTACATTGAAGAGGATCCAGATCAAGGTCGCCGTGGACGCCAACGCGGCCACGGCCAGTACTTGTCTGGTGGCCGCCTTCCATCCGCCAAGGTGCCCCCCTGTAGCAATCAGCCCAAGCAGACATCCCAGAAACAACGCATCGGCACGGGTATCGAATGCGTAGTACGTCCTCTCGGCCACATAGATGCTCCAATGCGGGGCGCCGAGGACGATTCGGATGCGATTGGCTGCGCAGGCCGCGATACCCGTAAAGGCTAGAGCGTAGGCAATCTTGCGCCGTCCGAACTTCAGGGCCAGCAACAACAGCGCCGCCCAGATCAGATAGTACTGCTCCTCGACCGCCAATGACCAGCACTGAGTCAGGTAACCGGAGTAAAGAGGATTGTGCTCGAATGCCTGCCGGTAATCCGAGTAGAACAACGCGGCCGCGCTGTCCCCCCACACCCGCTGGGGCGCGTTCGCCACGTAGACCAGCGACGCATACAGAGCCAAAAGTGCAACAGTCAGGATCAGCGGCGGCAGTAGTCGAACGGCTCGACCAGAATAGAACTTACCCAGGCTGATCCGCCCAGTCCGCTGATGTTCACTGGCCAGCATAGAGGTGATGAGGAAACCGCTGAGTACGAAGAAGAACTGGAGGGGCATCCAGGCGCCTCGGAGTATCGTGAGATTCGCGTGGTACGCAACAACGGCAACCATCAAGAGCGCCCGGACGCCGGTGAGCGCAGGACGGTTGCCGAGGATAAAGGGCTTCGACGGAGACGCTGAGGCAGATACGACAGATTCTGGCCTTTGGACCGCAGGTGCTGGTTTCCTCGGGGTGACCGCCGTGACGCTCGACTCTCGCTCGTCGCTCATCGCCCACATTATGTCCCATGACGTACCCTCTGGCACCTCGGTGATACCCGCGGGACCGGTCCAGAGGGCTCAACCAGCATCTCGATCGAGATGACCCGGTGAGACGGACGTCGATCGCTGTAAGTCATCGGATGGTCCGGTCGCGGGACGGCAGGTTTGCGGTCTCGTGACAATCGCTTCGATCGTGATTGGGCTTTGTACCGTCCTCCCCCCGCCTTCATCGGCATCTCATGGCAATTTCGGCTCACGTGGGTGCGAGCGCCGACTCATGTTGATAGTGCCTCTCTCCCCCGGCGGCGGCGAACGATGTCTGAAAGAAGAGCAACGGAGAGACCAGCCACGCTGCACCCAGCAAGTACAAGTCCCACGGTGAAGGCCGTGGGCCAGTAGCGGACGACGACAGTGTGACGACCAGGTGGGATTCGTGCCTGGAGCATCACCCCTGAAAACTGCTGGAGGGCCAAAGGCCGACCATCGATCGTGGCGTGCCAACCCGGAACATCGGTAATACGTAGTCGGAGGACCTGGGGAGTCGTGGGGTCGGTAACAATGCTCCACGTCCCGGGGTCGGGATGTTGAACGGCGACTGGAGTTCCATTCGCTGTGTTTGAGGGCAACGGCTCGCCGGTCGGAGCCGACGAAATTGTGGCCGGTGCAGCATCGGGGATTCGGTACAGCTCTTCGTCACCCACCGTTTCGACAAACACACTGCCAGCTGGACCTTTGGTGCCGCGAGCTTCGAGGACATAGGCCACTCCGAACTCCCGAGCCACAGCGACGGTGACGACGACGGGACAGAACTGTTCGAAATAGGAATTACCTCCCGCCTGGCCCGTGACTTTGCGCCAGACCGTGTAGTACGCGATCGGCGCGATCGGGTCGTAGATGGCCAGCTGATGGATCCGAAACACGTCGTTGGCCTCCGGCAAGATGCCGAGCTCCGGAGCACCAAAGAGTTCCGAGGCGACGCATGACTCCGTCCCAAGACCAACAAGAGAGGTACCCACTGCCTTCTGGAGCGAAACGACCGCCGGGGTAGGTCCGAGGCCTTGTGAGCTCGAAGACCATAACGGGGCACCCGCTGCGACCAAAACGCGGTTTCGCAGGCGAGAAGTATTCCGCCGGCCACGTGTGCCGCCCTGATTTGGGCTGAGCCCGGGTTTCTACGAGTGTACAGGGTGAGCCCGGCCAACACGGTCAGGCCCACCACTACGCAGAGTACCGGCCACAAGAAGCTCGCTTCTCGGATCCGCGTCTCGTCTGGCGGCAAATGACCGCGGCCAAATGACCAGACCACAACGAGGACAACGATGACAACGGCGAAGCCGCATAGAGCCCAGCGCCGGACCCGTGCCTTGGCATGGTCGCGCACCAATGCATCGAGACCAATCCCCGCCAATACGGATAGACCGAAGGCCATGGGCATGAAAGCCCGGGTTAAATAGGCCGTGCCGGCGAGGGGAAGGTCGTTGACGGCGGTTGGGATTGCAGGCAAAAGCACCAGGGAGGCCATCACCACCGAGACGGCTGCGAGTCCGGTTACCTCGGGACGTCTCCAACGAGTCCCGACCGCCACCACCACCAAAACCAGGGCAATCACGCCAAAATAGGCGGCAGTCGACTGGTAGGAGAGCGAACCGAACCAGTGGCTACTGGAGATGGGAAGGCCGTCGAACCCTTGGAAGAGGAGCTGCAGCGCAGCATGGTCGGGGGTTGTAACGGAACCGTAGTGGGTTGTAGAAGCAACCGACCCGCCGATCAATTGTAGCCCCGGAAGCACCAGCGGTGCGGCCAGGGCGACGCCGGCCAGACTGCCAATAATGAGATCGACCACAGGCTGGACAATGGGCCCCGATGCTCCAAGCCTCGGGGCTCGTTGTACCAGCACGACGAATAAGTAAATGCCGAGCGCTACAAGTAACAGGATGGTGACCTCAGGGTGGCCCGCATATATGGCGAGAGCCAACACGATGGCGAACGCACAGATGGATCGGGCTCTCCGCTTTCCTCGAACCACAAGCAAGGCCGAAGCGAACAACCACCCGGCCCAGGACATGACCGACGCCATCGGCCAACCCAGCTGGGAAGAAATCGGTCCGCTGAGGACGAAGACGGTGCCGACCAAAGCGGAGGCGAGTACCCCGAGTCGGAGCATCCCCGCGAACACATACGCGCCGGTACCAGAGACAACCACTATCACGAACAGGCCGGCTGTGAAGGCGAACTTGACTGGTACGAGGTAGCCGATCAGGGTGGGAAAACCAAACGAAGTCGATTGCCAGCTGAAGGCCAGCGGCATGCCCAGCCCGCTGTACGGATTCCACAGCGGAAGCTGTCCGTGGTGAACCTGAGACCACGCCTGATCGATCCATGGAATGAAGACAGCGATCTGGTCTCTCAAGGTGGGGTTATGAACCACGGTGCCATGCTGGGCAGTCAATCCAACCGTGGAGAGAATGTCAGTTGGACCCAGGTAGATGCCATGGATCAAAGCAGGTACCAGTACCGCCACCCCTGCAGCCAGTACCCACGCGATGCCGAGGACGTCCGGTAGTCGCGTCCGTTTCGCCGTTCCGGCTGCCCTTGCGGGGTTCGGGGCTTGCAAAGTCCCTGACATCTACACATCACGCCCTTCAATGTCAGCCATACCGATCGCTGAAACGTAGCGCATTCTGATTCCGTGGTGACCAGTAACGTTGGAGTCTGCACACAACATTTACGCGATCTTTGGTGTTCCATGCATCACCCCGGATTGCCCGCTGCCGCGTGGCTATCTGCCCGAATCCGGAAGGAGTGCGGCTCGAGTGATCGAATAAGATCCTCGATTCGGGGCACTCACTGGTTCGCGTACGAGAACTTCTCGCTGGCCGCTGAGAGGGCCTTTCGATACGCTACGACGATGCGGGACCATCGGGTCGCATTGACCCAAGCAGACGGCGAGGAACGGTGCCACAGCACACTGGACCGGAGCCGGGCTACAAGTGTCAACCGCTGAAGAGGGAATTCCAGCTGTCGGATCACCTCCGTTTGGGCCACGGCAAATCACATCCGCTGCTACGCACCTGGGCCGTGTCGACCGGCATCCTGTTCTGCCTGTGTGCGGCGTGGTCAGTTGCCACGCCTATCGGAGCAGCTCCTGACGAACCGTCTCAACTCGCTAGGGCCGCTTCTGTCGCCCGGGGTGAGATCGTCGGTTCAGCACCCACTATGAACTTGGCGGCACACTTGCCAGTCGAGGACCAGATTGCTCTGGGACTCTGCTACAGGCGATCAAGCGCCAGCCGCTGCAACAAGGCCGTCACTGTCGTGACGGTTCCGGAGAGCTTCGCCCATTTCACTTCGCCCGGCTGCTTCCTCAACCCGGTCGTGCCCGGTAGTTGCGACCTTGGCCTACGTGGATCTGGCCGCGATGCCACGGTGACCACCTACGTCGGGCGGTATCCGCCGCTCTACTACGCCATCGTCGGGATACCTTCGCTGGCTTGGCCTACTGACGTGGGCGGTTACCTCATGAGGTTAGTGAGCGGACTGCTGAGCTCGCTGTTTCTCGGGCTGGCGCTGGCGCTGGCCGCCGTCTGGTCTCGCTTGCGCTTGCTAGTACTGGCCGTCGTCGTGGCCGCCACCCCCATGGTGTTCATCTGGGGCTCGGTGGTCAATCCCAGTGGCCTCGAGGTCGCCACCGCCGTCTGCTGTGGACTGGTGGGCTGATCCTCGTGCTCGACCGATCGAGCCGTCCCCCGCCTAGCCTGATCGCCGCCACCGCTGTCGCGGCGATCGTGATGGTACTTACCCGCGGGCTCTCGCCTTTGTGGTTGGCTGTCATCGCGGTGTCGCTCGCCGTACTCGCTCCCCGCTCTCTGCCGGTCTTGATCCGACAGCACAATGTCCGCCTCGCAATCGGAGCGGTCGCCCTGGCCAGTCTGGCCGCTTTCGCCTACATTATCGGGGCCCATGCCCTCTCCGTCTATCCGGTCGGTCAGGCGGTCCCTGCTGGGACATCGGAGTGGGGTGTCATTCACATTGCCCTCGGACGTACCGGCCTGTTGATCAACGAATTGATCGGGGCCTTTGGCTGGGTCGAGACCAGCCCTCCGTTGTTGGTGAAGGTGTTGTGGATCGTCCCAGCGTTGGCGGTCGTCGTGCTCGGACTGGTGGCCCGCGTGCGGCGTCACGGTCGTGGTCGCGGCGCTGATCGTGGCCTCACTCGTGGTGCCCACGGCGTTGATGGTGTCGCAAGCCCACAATGACGGTCTGGTGTGGCAAGCGCGAATGGCTTTCCCCTTTACGCTGGAATCCTGCTCGTGGCTGGGGCGGTCTCCGGTCGAAATGAGCAGATGATCGCGGTCGACTCAGGATCGGTGCTGAGAGTTCGGTGGTCCACTCGACAGCTGGCTTTGCCCGTGGTGCTTGCTGTGACGGCCGCCCAGCTCGTCGACTTCGTGTGGGCCCTTCGCCGTTATACCGTTGGCTTAGGGTCGGTTGTCAACCCATTCGCCCGGGTTCGTGGAGGCTGGAGCCCTCCGGTACCGTCGGTTGCCTTGGCCCTCTTTTGCGACAGTTACGTGCATCGCATACGGCGTCTGGGTTTTTCGTCTGGCGCACCCGCCGCGATCGACGATGTGCCAATCGGAACACGGCGAGCTCCTGGCAAGCGAAAGCTTGCCGGCGGAGTAGATGGTCTAGCACTTCTCGGTGAACCGGATGCTTCTGCCGTGACCTGATCGCTCCGAATGGGTCCACCACCTGAGTGTTCTTGCCCACCGTGGGACAAAGAAGGGTGAGGGCCGTGCAACATCGAAGGAGCACATCCGAGAACGGATCCAAGGGATCGGACGTCGCGACCGTGGCCCGGGCATTTTCAGGTCTCTAAGAGACTTAACACCGCGAGAAGAACCAATACAGCTGAATGAAGGCCAAACCCCAAGGACATCCACCGCCTGTGGCCTGGGAAGGGGAACTCAAAGTCGCTTTCCACAAAAGAAGCCCCCCTACGGGGCGTCGGTGTCCAATTCGATGCCATGAGCCCCCATCGCACCCAACGTGCTCTGGACCCAGGTCAGGACCAGCAATCGGGATCCTTTCAGCCCCTCTATCAGGAGCAGATTCCGCAGCAATATTGCTGGGCGATGAACACGCCCAATGCCTCAAGATTGGGGACAACAGTTCCTTGTCGGAAACAGGGAAATCTTCCGGTGCGACCGTCCTGATTTGCCTTGGTCTACCCGTTTGCAAACACACTCAGTCGATGCAGCTCGAGTATTCGGGCCTGATAACGAACGCCTGATGGTGACTCCAGGAAAAACAGGTAACGACTGATTTCGGCGTTTGAGGCATGGTCGATATTCCGGAGCACGCTCGCGGCTTTGACGTTGTCAGCGTAGTTGTGACGTGCTCCTTGAACTCCATTGTAGGCCCCGAATGGGATCTGGATCACGATCGCGACGAGCACCAGCGCAAGAGTTGAGGGAAGTGCAATTCGTTGTATCCATCCCCCCGCCACACAAACGTGCCTCCAGCGGGAAGTCGAATGCGGCGGTGTTAGAGGCTTCGCCTCCAACTGGCCACCATCGGGCACATGCAGCCGACGACCGAGCAAGGCCAAGTAGGTGCCGACCAAAATGAGTAGATCGAAGGTGGTGTACCGAGAGAAGCTCGCACCCCCGTATCCCAGGAAAGACCGACCCTGAGTGATGACGGCGGCGAACAGGAGGCCGAAACAGATGAGCGCGATGCCAACAGGGCTGCTCCCATGTTCATCACGACGGAAACCGCAGATGAACAGGGTTGCCATCGCCAGAATGACGATGCCGAGGCCGAGAAGGACCACCAGGGTGTTATTGGTGTGCGCCGATCCCAACGGGACCGGCTTGCCCACCACGTCACCTACGGCAAACAGGAAGAACTTCAGGGCGATCAGAGGATGTTGGCGGGCAAACTGGGGATACGGGGTTGCGGAGGAATTGTAGTGGTGAAAGTAAAGGATCGCGAAGCGATCGCTGCGGCGATCCAAACGCTCAGTTGTGGCAAGGACCGGCGCCGGAGGTACAGGAGCACGAGACCGGTCGGCCAGATGAGCAGCCCTTGAAGGGAGGAAAAACTGCCCACCACCGCGGCAGCCGGCGCCCACAAACGTCACCCAGGTCAGGGTGATTCGATCGAGGAGCAAAATAGCCGTTGCCATGGACAGAAGCACCATGTACCAAGCCATCTGAAAGCCCCAAATCGTATTTCCATACTGGACAACCGAGAAAGCGAGGAATGCGACGGGACAGTAGTAGAGCCACGGTGTCGACGGTGACCGCCGCTTGTGCGCCCAGAGAATGAACATCGTCGCCACAAATAGCATCGCGGCGCCCAGGTACTCCTCCACCTGAATGTTGAAATGTGCGGAGTGAGCGAGAACCACCACGATGATGTTCGGGAAGAAGATGCGGTTCTCGTTGTGCTGGGCCCACATCGATCCCCAATCGAAGAAATGAACATAGGACTGTTGGATCACAGGCACGTCGTCCCATTGATCCCCCACTATGGCGTCGACACTGAATCGATTGAGGAACCACAGGTATCCGATCGCCGGTAGGCCGAACCCGAGCACCGTCAACACGTTGACGAGCCTGTGGTCTAAGCGATCGACGAGGCGCCTACCGTTAGGTTCGCCGATTCCGGGCTGCGGGGTGGGCTGGTCACGTCGGAGGTCGAAGGCGGACTGCGTCATTCTTCCTCCCGCGAAATCGTGCCGGCACCACCGAATGTGCTTGTTTCTCCGCTCACCCCACACCGCTCCATTGGTTGCGCCTACCCGCAGAACATCGCGGTTCTCCGCACGGCATGACGCATCATAGAATAGTCTTGGGCCTGTCCCAGGACGAATAGCCCGCCCTGGTCACTAGAGCCCACCGGTGGGGCGATTCTGGCGACGGTTTCGGAGAAGTGCTGTTGGGCTGGTGCGCCCGCCGTCTTACCTTTACGCTCGCGGGCGCTACGGAACGACCGACCGGATGGAGTCGCCCACGATCCCTATTCAGAGGTATCTCCAGACGATGTGTCGATGTTCCTAGATCACGGATTACCGCTCGGATTCGTCGGCCGAACCGTCGGACTCGGGACGTGAGCCAAGGAATTGGCGCCAGCTCGTCGTCGGCGCCTGACGAGGTCGACGACGAGAGCGGCCAATAGACCGACCGTTGCACAAGCAGCCAGGATGATTCCGGCCGTGAAACGTGCGGGCCAGTAGCGCAACACAACCATATGGCGTCCGGGCGGTACATCGACTTGGAGCATCACCCCAGCAAAGGGTCGAAGTGTGACCGATCGGCCGTCAATGGTGGCATGCCATCCCGGAACGTCGGTGAGGCGGAGGCGGAGCACTTGCGTAGCCGCCGTTTCGGTGACAAGTTTCCACGACGCTGGATCTGGATGGGTCACCGCAACCGGCGTACTCGGAGCCCCATTGGCGGGCTCTCCCCCGTCTGCTGTCAGAGGGGTGAGCGTGGCCACCGCAGCATTCGGTATGCGGTAGAGATTCTCATTTCCCAATGCCTTGTCGAACACACTGCCTTTCGGTCCCGGGATGCCGGCGCGTTCCAACACAAAGCTCACCCCGTACACCCGCGCGAGCTCAGCGGAGTTCACTCCTGGGCAATACACCGAGTCATTGGGGATACCCGCCGACGTGTGGGCAAGAGCGCTCCACGACGAGTAGTAGGCGCTGGGGATCATCGGGTCATACAAGGCCAGCTCCTGGACCCCGTAGGCAATCTGGGCGTTTTCGGGGTAGCCGAGGCCGGGAGGAAAAACGCACAATGGCGCCCCGAGACCTACGACAGACGACCCCACCGCGCTCTTCAGGGCAACTTCGGCCGGCGTAGGGCCGAACGGCGTCGAGCTCGACGTCCACAACGGTGCTCCGGCCGCCACGAGAAACGCCGTCTCGCATGCGAACAGTGACAGCGCGGCCAATCGGCCAATGCCGAACCGCGACGACTCCTTGCCGTGCCCGCGTTCGCCAGACCGCCGATGCGCCCAGGCGAGGGCCCCAACCGCCAACAACCCCAACGCAGCTTCGACGGCGGGCCAAACAAAGCTCTGGCTCGAATGGAGGATTCATCTACTGGAAGGTGTCCCCGGCCGAATAGCCACAGCGTTACCAGCACAATGGCGGCCACCGCGAATCCACCACCTGCCCAGCGGCGCACGGCCCGCTGGTCGTGGGCGCGCACAAGGGAGTCCATTCCGACGCCTGCCAGCGCAGCGATGCCAAAGGTCAGAGGTATGTTGCTCTCTGCCACAACAGCGTACCGACCAGCGGCAGCCGCCCCAATACCCCCACGACAGGAGGGACGAAGGCGATCACACCCATGACAACGGTCAGCACAGCGAAACCAACCACTTCGGGCCGACCTCGGCCAACCGCTACCGCCATGACGGCCAGAACAAGCGCTATCACACCAACGTAGGCAGCCGTCTCCGAATACCCGCCGACGTAACCGAACCAATGGCTCCCCGCAATGGGCAGTCCATCGAATCCCTGGAAGAGGAGGTGAATCAGATTGTGCAGCGGGAGAGCAGGATTCCCCTTCAGAATCTCAGCGGGATCACCCCCTGGAACGGCGCGCTGGGAACCCGAAACCACCTGAAGACCGGGAAGCAAGAGCGGAGCACCGAGTGCCACTCCCGCACCCACGCCAATACACAGGTCGAGGACTGGCCCACGGATCGGCCCCGAGCCACCCAAAACTGGAGCCCGCTGTACGAGGAAGACGACGAGGAACGCCAGAAGTGCGAGACCATCAAGCGAAAGAATCTCCGCCTGGCCCGCGTAGATCGTGGCCGCGATGACTACGGCGAAGAAAGCGATGAGGCGGAAGTTGTGTTTGGAACGAACGACGAGGAGAGCCGCGGCGAAGAGCCAGCCCGACCACGAAAGCACTGCCGCGTGCGGCCAACCAAGCCATCCGAGCATTGGGCCGCTCAGTTCGAATACCGTGCCGGCGAAAACGCAGGCCAATGTGCCCAAGCGCATCACCCGACCGAGGACGTACATCCCAGTCCCAGCAATGACCAACGTGACAATCACTTGGACGGTGAACGCGAGATGGAGTGGGAATGCGTAGCCAATCAGAGATGGCACGCTGAAGGCCGCCGTCTGCCAGTTGAAGGCCAGCGGCATACCCAAACCTTCATATGGATTCCACAACGGCAGTTGACCGTGGTGCACCTGCGTCCAAGCCAGTGTCGCCCAGGGGATGATTTGATCGGATTGGTCGCCGGCCTGCAGGTTGTGAACGACCACTCCGTGCTGTTGCAACACGCCAAATTGAGACAGCAGGTCGAAGGACCCGAAGGAAGAGCCGTGCGCCAGGACGGGAACGAGCACGGCCACCGCGGCGACAGCCAGCCATGTCACAGCCAACACGTGCAACCAGACAACCGGGAGAGCGCGATGGACTAGTGGAGGGGATTGCTTCGCAAGCCCCCCTACTTTCGTTGGTTCCCCGTCATTCAAGCCCGGTTCCTCCCCGCGCCGTTGGCGGTGGCAGGAGTATAACCAACGGGGTTGCGATGACCGGTTCGCGGACAGCGTACGTCCAGAATCCGCACTGATAGCGAAACACGCCGTCGCGAACTGGCGCAGACAGAGTTGGCGAGCGGCAGCTCAAGGAAAGGCCCGTCATGTGAGCCGCCGTCCTCGAAACGCAGCTGGCAAGAAGGCAGTCAAACCAGCCGGAGTTCGGAGGAGAGGCCACATGACGGTACGCATCAATCATCGCGTGAACCGGCGATCCATGGATCCCACCACATTCAGCGTTCCAACGTTGGATTATGGCGCCGTGAGCGGGCCATCACTAATGCCACCAGGAGCACAATTGCACAACTTCCGGACAAGATAAGGCCTACGGTAAAGAGTGTTGGCCAGTAACTCACCTCGATGACGTGATGCCCGGGCGGAATGCGAAGTTGCATCATCACACCCCCAAACGGTTCCAGCGACACAGAGTGCCCGTCGATTGTGGCATGCCATCCTGGTTCACCGGTAAGCCGCAATCGCAGGACCTGGCTGCGTTGACTGACCGTGGTGATCCTCCACAAAGAGGGAGAGCGATGGTCCACGGCAAGCGGGGTGCCCACAGCGTCGACCGGGGGGAGGCTGCCGTTCGGCGTAACGGGGGTCAGGGTGGCCTCCCCGGAGTCGGGGATTCGATAGAGATCTTCATTCCCGACAGTCCGATCGAAGACCACGCCCGTCGGACCCGCGGCTCCTTTCGGCTCCAGTACGAACTGGACTCCGAATCGACGAGCCTGCGAAGCGGTCGACAGCACGGGACAGAACGAGTTGTAGATGGGGACTCCGGGCGAACTTCGGCTTACTTCAGCCCAAGATTGAAAGTATGCGTGCGGCAGGATGGGATCGTAGAAGTCGAACTGATGGATTCCGAACAGGCTGTTGGCCTCCGGGAGGATACCCAGAGGTGTCACTGCAGGTCCATCAAAACATGTGAAGGCACCGAAGCCGACCCTCGAATCGCCAACGCTACGAATGAGAGAGGACACCGCGGCATTGGGGCTGGCGCCTTGGGCGCTCGACGGCCACAGCTGTGCACCCGAGGCCACAAGAAATGCAGTCTCGAGGAGCAACAGAAGTCCGCCAGTGACCTGCCCTGGGGATGGCATGCGGAATCGCTGGCGTGGATCGACATTCGGCGTGTCAGTACTTTCACGATTTACCGCTTCGGTCGCGCCGCGCTCCGCCCCGGCGGGCAAATATGGCGGAGGACTTCGTTTTGAGGTCCACACAGCGAGGACACCCACAAAGGCCAGAGCCAGTCCGGCACTGGCCAATGGCCAGATCAGGCTGTCCCTACGAAGCCTGGCATCAATCGGGGGAAGGCCGGAAGTTCCAGCCAACCAGACCACCAGAAGCAATATGAGGGCACAGATGAAGGTGCCGGCAAGCAACAGCTGAGTCGACCGCTTCGAGCCGTCGCGAACCAGGGCGTCCATGCCCACGCCGGCCAGAATCGCCACACCCAGACTGAGTGGCATGAGAGCGCGGTGCCAGTCGATGGTCTGGACCAGCGGTAGATGGAGGAAGACGGTCTGGATCGGAGGCGCGAACACGATTGCCAACGTCACGACGGTGAGGGCCATAAAGGATAGGACTTCAGGTCGACGCCAACCCCGAATTACCCCCAATACGGCCAACGCGATCCCGACAGTGCCTAGATATGCCGCCGTGTCGAAGTAAACGGCATCTCCAAAGACTTGGCTTCCCGCAATCGGCAGACCGTTGTACCCCTGCACCAGGAGATGGATGAGATCGTGAGGAGGAAGTGACTTGCCCACTTCTGTATGTGAGAGCAGTGCTCCGCTATTCCGCGTCGATCTGGCCAGTACCTGCAGGCCCGGCAGCAGGAGAGGACTGCCCAGCGCAGCTCCAGCCACCACCGCGACGGACAAGTCGACGACCGGACCGAGGGAACATCGCAGATTGTGCGCTGCTCGCATCTTCATGATCAACATGGTCGAAGCGACCACGATGGCGGACACCAGAAGGATCGTCAGTATCTCCGGCTGGCCGGACAACACTGCCAAGGCGAATACAACGGCGAATGCGACGACATTGCGAGTGCGATGGTGACCCCCACGAACGATCAGGATGGTTGCCGCGAGCAGCCATCCAGCCCAAGACATGACCGCTGCATGAGGCCAGCCCAACCAACCCGTGAATGAACCGCTGAGTTCATAGACGGTTCCGGCCGTTGCGCAGCCGATCACTCCGAGATGAAGAACGCGGGCAAGCACGTATGCACCCGTTCCCGCTATGAGCAAAGTCGCAATGATTTGCGCTGTGTAAGCAAGATGCAGTGGGAAGGCATAGCTAATCACGGTTGGCAAACTGAACACACCGGACTGCCAGTTGAATGCCAGCGGGAGACCGAGGCCATTGAAGGGATTCCACAGTGGTATGTGCCCGGCATGAACTTGTGTCCAGGCCAGTGTCGACCACGGGATCATCTCGCTTATCTGGTCGCCGCTTGCCGAATTTCGAACTGTCACTCCCGAGGCTCGGGTCAAACCGGACTGGGAGAGGATGTCGTACGGTCCCAACGAGAGCCCGTGATGCAAGGCCGGAAGAAGCACCACAATTGCCGCTCCGATGACCCATGCAAGTCCGATCAGATGGGGTACCACGCCGGATCGAAACCCGCCCACCGCCGGATCCCCCTCGGGGCCTCCCTTCTCATGAGTGTTCATGAACCGTAACCGTCATCCTCGATTGATCTCGAAGTAAGAAAGCAATAGGAGTCAGACATGGACACATCCGGTACCTGTAGGCGAACGGGAACTCTATCTAGCTCCGAATCGCTACCCCAATCGGTCACGGATCGATCGTGCAAATGGCGCCAGGCCCGCCATCGGCGTCAAGACAGGCCGCTACAACGAGGGCGCCATTTGTTCAAATTTCGGAAAGGTCGGTCGATCACGTCGAACTCGGAGCTCCTGCGATCAGCAGTCCGTTCGAAGCAGTGACCCGCAACCCGCTGATTGCCGTACCGGCCAGCTGAATAGTGCAAATCATCCGCCACCAGGGGCCAGATTTAGTGCCCGCCCCCGGCAAGGAGTGGTCACTGTCAAGCTTGGATCGGTAGGAGCCGACCAGTGAGCGCTTCGGATGAAGCTTGCCGAGCCAACCCGGGGCCACCCCAACGCTGGGTTTCGCCAATGGATGCCATGGATGAGGATTCGGGTCCACCCTTCAAAATCAACCTCGCAATGGTGCCCAACCACATGTGATAACGGGCCGGGCAGGTGGAGCAATTGTGCGCCGCCGGTCAACTACGTCCTCCATGCCGTCCGATTCATGAACACACGGCTGTGAAGCGAGCTAAGTCGACGAGCCATCAATGGAACCGAGGGGTCTCGATTTCGCGAGCTTCCCGGGGGTGATGTCGGTGTCAACGGCCGTGGAGCTTGGTTGGATTCCACTTCGTTCGGATTCGGAGACGGGATCGACAGTATCTGGCTTCGCATAGCGTTTTGCCTCAAGTTTCTTGCTCCAATGCATCAACGGCTTCTCAAGGAGGAACCACGACAGGAGGGTCAGAGTCAGGGTGACTCCCAGTGCCACGATCACTCGCACGACGTAGTTCCAATGCGGACCGAAATAGTGAACGGCGAAGAACACCGGGAGGTGCCACAGGTAGAACGCATAGGACACCAAACCGAGAGCGACAAAGGGTTTGAGTTCGAAGAGATGCCGGCCCGCCCACCGACCGTCGAGGATCGCCAAGAGGAGCACGGCGCAGGACAAATCGATCCCGATGAATCCGCCCCAGTAGACAAAGCGTCCGTACTGGGTGGCGATAGGTAGGCACGCCAGCAGGAAAGCCGCTGCGATCCAAGCGGCAATACGGACCCCTTTCTTCGGTTCCTTACCACGGATCCAGATATGCGCGAGTAAAGCTCCCCAAAGGATCGAGTCAGCGCGTGTGTCCGTGCGATAAAAAATCGACCACCATCTTCCCGTATCTTGATACAAAATAAATCGGTGAACAGCTACGAGTATGATCAACGAAAGCAGAACGATGACTACTGTTCGTAGCCGAGCGCGAATAGTCAGCAGGACGATGGTGGCCCATGGCCAAACCAGGTAGAACTGCTCTTCGAACGATAATGACCATAAATGCTGGAATCCATTGGCTAGCTTCGGTGCAAACGGGCCGGCGGCGGAGGCGGAGTAGTAGTTCGAGTAGTAGAAGACAACGGACAAGATAGATGGAACTTCAGTTTTGCCCCATTGATGAGTGACATACATAAACAATGATGTGGCAACAACTACGACGTAGAGCGCCGGTAGTAATCGGAGTACCCTGCGACGATAGAAGGGCCCTATCCCGATTCGACCCCTTTTTGCTTGCTCTCTGAGTAGCAACGCGGTGATGAGGAATCCACTGAGTACGAAGAAGGAATCGAGGGAAACAGTAGCCCCGGGTATCACGAGGAGCGTAGGAATCGGCAGGAACACGTCCATATGCGCAACAACGACGATGAGCACGGCAACACCCCGGAGGCCGTTAAAGGCACGAACCTCACCAAAGGAGCGAGACGGTACTGGAGTTGCGTGATCCTTTGTGTGATCTGATCGATCGGAGCTCGAGACCTGTCCCATGGCCTTTCTTTTCTCGGAGCCGCAGAGCGCATCTCGCCGTGAGCGAAAACCCTACAGCGGAACTCCACAGCCGGGGCAACCGGGCACCATATCGTTGGGACGGCTACCTAAGGGACTTGACCTGCGGATTCGACACGCCACGCCACCAAATTACTGGCACATTGAACAAAGAGTGGCCGAGTAGGACAAGCGGCGTCGATGGCGCTGTACTAACCAGCAGAGACAGGTCACGAGACCCTTGGTTCCGTGACAATTTCACAGGCAACGAGCTCGGCATTTGGTTTAGTCGATGCCGTTGCGTTCACTCGTCTGGGTGCCGATCCGAGCGCCGATCCGCGTTGACCGGGCGAGTCATCTGCCCGGGATGGCTCGGCGTCACGGCTCAGGGAACTGATGCTCGCCTCGGACCGCCCAAGTGCATGTACGGGAAACACCGAAAAGGATCGTGGCAGAACGATGAATTAGAGTCCGCCAAGCGGGATGAGGAATCGTGCCAGCACGTAAAGGTCGAGCACCAGAAAGACAGCCGGCCAGACAACGACGCCGGCGAGTTCTAAACGGGGGTTGAACTTACCGACAAGTCGCACGCTGCCGATAACCAGAACGATGCCTAGCGCCGATAGGCAGACGAAGGCCAACCGAGCATCGCCAATCGAAGTTGTCTTGATATGGATGACTTCGGCCGCGAGGGCCCCCGAGATGCTGCCGAGCAACGCTAGACCGGACAGCCTTTGCATCCGTGACGAATGCCAGTGTGGACTTACGAGGAGGACCCAAGTACCTACGGCCAAGCACAGGAGTCCGAGAACAGCCAGGACGTCGTTAGTCCACATCGGCAACATAAGGAAGATCTGCGCATACCACGTGGTTTCCAAGAGTACATGCGGGAGCTGCGCAAAGAAGATATGCGTACTCCAGGGAATTGGATGGGCAAAGAACCCCCCGAGGGATTTCTCGCTTGCTTTGGTGGCAAGGAACTGGCCGTAGAGAGACTTGTTCCTGATAAACCACCAGCCGGACGCGGCCACGAAGCTCACGACAGCGATCGCCCCGTCCACCATCAGTCGCAGATCTACTGCCAGACGAGGAGTGCTGCCGCTGCGGGTGTTGACAAATGATGGGCTCAAGACCGGATGCGTCACCTTGACCGAAGGTATGAGAGCAAGCAGGAGCAGAATGACTGCGAGGGGGAGACTGGTGAATTTTGTGGTAGCCGCGGCTCCAAGCGTAAGACCCATGCAAGCAAAATAGATTCGCCGGTGCCCGAGACGTTCCTCAACACGGGCGCGTTCCGAGAGGAGGAATAACAACAGCGCCAAGGCGCAGAGTGGAATAGCCAGCACGCGTCATTAGTTACGTTCGACGACACGGCAAGTTCCCTTGGGAGCAAGGCGACAAAAAGAGCTGCACAGAGAGCCATCGGTTCGCGCAGTCCGACCACTTTGGCGCTGGCGTAGGTCAGGAGTACAGTCCCTAGCCCAAGTAAGATTGAAAGTAACCTCAGCTCATGTAGGTATATTGCGTCCTGACGTTGCACCGAGTTGTAGTCATGGTTGAGCAAGAGCCTGTTCGGACCCACGGGTTTCGCCAGGACAATATGTGGAGTAAACGCGGGGATTCCTAGAAGGTGCTGCCAACCTGCCGCGACAAGATAGTAGAGGGCGGGTTCTTGGGATTCTGCGCTGATGGCGATATTGATAGGAGGTATCGAATCGTGCCGCACGATGTACTCGACGTATTCGGTGTGTGCTCCCTCGTCGTTGCCTTCGTAGGCCCGAGTCAAAAAACTGAAGGTCAAGGCCAAAGGAAGATACGCTACGACGAGAATCACGATCGAAATGCGCGTCGTAAGGAACGGGAGGTGTGGCTCACTACGGGCCGCCGCCCGAAGTGAATCAGTCGAGGCCATCATTCCCCAACCTTCCCTTTTCCAGCGTCCCCGAAATGTGCGCCACGCGCAGTACCGTTCCGGGAGGGTTGCGCTCCACCGCTCGCCATTCTCCTACGGGGTCGTGATTCGTCTGGAAGGGAACATTCAGTTCTCCTGCTACCCATCTCCGATCGCCCGCAGGAGCGATCACGATCATATGGTTCCTTCGGCGACCGCCTTCTCGATCCACGGCACCACTTCCTGCAGGATCTTCTCGAGGCCGGTGCTGGCCTCGAATCCCAGCAACCGCTTGGCCTTTTCGGTTGATGGGACGCGGCGATTCACGTCGTGGGGAAATGGTGGATCGGAGATCCATCGGAACGCGACTTCCGGACCCTTGATCTCAGTCCATATGGCTTTGGCCAATTCGAGAACTGTGGTTGACGCAGGTGTTGAGAGGTTGAAGTCTTCGTTGAGTGCCGCCGGGTGTTCCATTGCGATCGCTATTCCTTCTGCGAGATCGGCCCCGTAGGTGTAGTGACGGATTTGGCTTCCGTCGCCCAATATGTGCAGAGGGTCTTGACCTTTCAGTACCTTCTGCACAAGGTCGGGCACGACATGGCTCATGGCCAATCGGACATTGCCGCTGAGGATCTCGACATCTCCCAACGCTCGCCGCTCGCCTATTCCCACGCAGTTGAATGGCCGAATGATCGTGAAAGGCAGCTCGTACTGATCGAACGCGGCGCGAGCAAAGTATTCAACGGCAAGCTTCTGGAATCCGTATGACGACACCGGTGGGGGCACTTCGTGTTCCTGACCTTCGTACGAAGGCCAGGTGTCCGCCGACTCAAAGACCATTGAAGAGCTGAGATAGGTCACCTTCTTCAGGCGGCCGCTCTCATGCGCCTTGATGGCAGCATCACACGAGGAAGCGATGATCCGTTCGTTGGTGGCCAACAGGTCGTATGCGTAGGTATGAAAGTAGGAGATGCCGCCGATCATGGCCGCGCCGGCGACGAAGTGATCGCAATCGGCTAGCGCATTGACGATCACCTCGACGTCCCGTGCATCACCTTCTATGAATCGGTACTGGGGGTGGTCGTCGTATGAGCGTCGAATCGGCCCGTACTTCGAGTAGTTGTCCAACCCGACCACGCTATGTCCGCGATCGAGCAGTTCCTTCACGACGTACCCACCGATGAAGCCCGCGGACCCAGTGACGAGAACAGTGCTCATTTGTGTCCGATCCGATCCAGATGCTTGACGAATGATCGTCGACCTCCAGACGCGGCCCGAAGGCGAATCGCCACCAGCGCAAGTAGTGCGGCAACCAGCGTTATGAGCTTGAAGTTTGACATCCCCTGATGTCGTTCGAGCCAGATGGTCGGCAACTCGGCCACAGGAAGTCGAGCCCGTCGAGCCTTGGCTACCAATTCGATTCCGATTTCGAATCCGGCGCTTGAGGTGATGCCGACTCGACGGACGAAGTCAACATCGTAGGCCTTGAACGAGTTGGTGGCATCGTGCGTTCCGACGCGGGCGAAACTCCACAGGTGAAAGACCGGCCATCCGGGAAAGCAGACCCTTGAGGAATGGACCACCCACCTGTTGTCCACCACGCGAATAGCGGGAGGCAGCGGCGATGACTACTCCACGCTCGACCAAACGCGCAAGTGAGTCGATCTGTTGAGGGTCATCGCAACCGTCGGCCATCGTCACAACGACGACTCCGCCCTCCGCACGCTCGAAGCCGTATCGAATGGCTTGCGCCGGTCCCGGTTCAACATCATTGACGACGACACGCACGCGAGAATCGGCGATTGCATACTTTTCGACGTAGGGCACCGTCGAATCATCGGGTGAATCCACTACGACGACGATTTCACACGGAAGTGTGACCGCCTCGGACAAGCGACCCAGAACGTCCTCAATTTCAGAGGTCCCTCGTTGTAGGCGGGAATGACAATTGACACCCGCGCCTTCACACGTACACTCCGTTGCCGCGTAGATTCCAAATGTCCACGACCGGTTGCGACATCTCCACCTCGGCATAGACATGGTGGGGTGCTCCGATCACGATGAGGTCGGACTTGTCCAAGACAACTTCGAGCGGAGAGAGGTCGTTGTCAACGGTGACGAAGGGATCCGTGGTCAATACGGCACCAGCTCGTACCTTGAGCACACGCTTGAGCTTGTAGGACAGGCTGGACCGATTGTCGTCGGACTCGCCCTTGAAGGCCATCCCGAGAATCCCGACGGTCATGGAATCGAGGTCGTAACGGGATTCCATTCTCGAAACCAGGTACAAGGGAAGGCCTTCATTGATCTGCATGCTGGCCAGACCAAGGGCGAAGTTGTTGTTGTTGAAGGCAGCGAGCTGCATCGTGTCCTTCAGGAGACAGGGGCCAGCAGCGAATCCCGAGCCCGGCAGATCCGCGGCTCGCGGATAGTCCTGGATCACGGCAGCTCGTATTCGCTCGTAGTCCAAGCCGAAGTCGTTCGCCATCATGTACAGCTGGTTGGCCGCCGCGAACTTGATGTACCGGTACGAGTTGGTGAACAGTTTGGCCAGTTCTGCCTCTTCTGGCTCAAGACGCACGAACGGTATTCGTCAAACGCCCGAACAGAGATGCTGCACGCTCATAGGCATGATCCGAACGTGCTGCCACAATCTGAGGCAGAGTCAGGAGTTCCTCCATGGCCCGGCCTTCGGCGATCCGCTCCGGGCAGAACGCCACATCGATGGACTTGCCCAACCGATTCACCAGCCGTTCGACCATTTTGGTGACTCCGGGGAAGACAGTGCTCCGAAGAATCAGGATCTGGCCATCTACCAGCTCGGTCGGCTATCCCCTCAAGCGCGGTGATCACTGCTTGCGGGTCGGGATTCAAGTGCTCGTCCACCGGGGTCCCGATGACGACGATGAGACACTCGCTCGCGCCGACTGACGGACGTCTCGACCGAGGCGGTGAGGCTGCCGTGCAGCGAGCGTTCGAAGAAGTACCTCCTGAGCTCCTGGCTTCCAGGTGGGGCATCTTGCCGGCCTGCACCTGATCGACTGCCGCCATGTTGTTGTCGTAGAGGGTGACCTGCAGACCTGAATCGGCGAGGGCCAGGCCAAGGGGCAGCCCGACGTGGCCACAGCCGCCGAGTATTGTCACATCGCTCTTCCAAAGAGCCCCCACCAGCGACAACCTAGCTAACGTGTCGTCTGGAGGCAACCAGCCATTCCGCTGGAACCCCCCGGCCGGTGGCGCCAAGACGTGGTGTCCGGGAACCATCGAGGCGGAGTCGTCCCACCTCTGACACCATCTCGTCAGCCATTGCCGGATTGATCCTTCCGCCGCGTGATTTCCTCGACCGAACCGACAAGCAATGCGTCCGAGGTGACCAAACGATCCACGGGTACACAGCGTCCGTCATTGAGAACCTGTGGCTGCATGGGTGGTGTACAGCTACGGTCCAGAATTGACGGCCCACCACGAAGCTAACCGGATGTGAGTGCCACCAACAGTATGTCGAGCCCGCCCGGGGTTGCGGTTCCCGACCACGACGCTGTGAGTTTGCCCTCCTGGGTATTCAACATCATCAAGGCGTTTGCCCCGGTGGTGTCGGACAGCATCTGCCTCCAGGCGGGCGAACCCGGGCCTTGGGGGAAGACGAAGATGGACGTTCGAAAGGCGAAGGCGATATCGCCCGCCGAGATGGGCGTGTCGATCGTCAATGGGGGTTCATCCCCCGCGAAGGTCCGTTGATTCAACCCCTGCACCTGGAGGTCTGGGGGAAGGTTGGCGAATTCGAGAAGCAGACAGGCCAGTTGTTGGCTCGCGTTCGAGAACGTCGCGGTCAGTGACGTCGGTCCTCCGACTGCTGACTGGCAGATCCAACACGAGATGTTGATTCCCGTGTGATTGTCCACCCCTGATTCTCCTGCCTTGTACCAATGACCTCCAGCAGAGTCCGTCACCGCCACCACGGACCCACAATCGATGCTCGGATGGTAGATCGAACCATTCATGAAGGCGACGAGCGTGTTGCCGGCGGTCGGATTGACCGGGTATGGCTGTGACGTCCAAGCGGCGTGACCCGTTCCAGCCGGGAGTATTGCTGAATCCGTATAGCAGGACTGCACCAATCGCCGACTCCGCGACGACACTCCCCGAGGGACGAATGTGGCGACGACGGCCGCGCCCGCACTGCCTCCTACGAGCCCTGTCCAAACGGCGCTCAGTGGCGAGCCGCTTGATCCTCCAGAACTCAGATTGTCGGCGACGTAACACCTTTGGGTGGTGTCGGCCAGGCGCGAGTTCCAGCCATGGGGCACGATTGCAGAGGACATATCGCCCACGATCGCCGAAATGGCCAGCTCGTCATTGGACTCAAGGTTGAAGTTGGTCGTCGCGGTAGCAGAGGTTCCCCTGATATCAGCTTGACAAATCTGATCGCAGAGTTCGAATCCGGAAGCACCTGAGTATTCGAGCAGCGTCATGCGCATGCCTGTGATCCCAGGAAGCACGGGATAGCCAAGACCTGTTGCCGTCACGGTCGGCTTGGTGCCACCACGAGCTGATTCGCAGTACCAGAGGTCGACTCCGTAGTGATCACCCGCGAAGTACTCCACCGCCTGACGCCAATGATTCTTCTGGTCATCCGAGACCTGCCCGACCGTCGGAGCCAGAATGCGGGAGGAGAGCCGCGACACGACTGCTACTAAGAGGCTCCCGTTTCTCACTCTCTTGGTGTACCGAGCAGAAACGGTCCTACCCGACGTGACCCGCCTTCCGTCGGTCGATTGGAGAAGCGAGAAGGCCGGCGAGGAATCGTTGCATGCGCCAAGCAGCCCAGATCCGGCCAGCCCAATGCCCGCGCCGAGCAGCTGTCTTCTCGTGATTTCCACGTGCACCCCTTTTGCACGAGCGCGGCTCTGCAGCAGGCTCAGGCAGCGTTTACCGCATGAATCATAGGTGCACCACAACCCAAATCTCCACCGGGTGGTGATGCACTTTTCGCTCGCGAAGTCCGGGCGGCTCCGACCGCATTAAGGCTCGAGTGACCCCCGGTGATCCATCGGTTTCGGATCGCTGCCCCCTTCCATGACCGGTGGCTGATCGGCTGGGTCGGACTTGGCTGATTGTGATCTCGGATCCCACCAGCCGATGCGGTCCTTGAGTCTCAGGATGGGTCGCTCCAGCCCGAAATAGCTCGCTGAGGCGAAACCGATCGTCACAGCCAGCACAAGGAGTGTGAGGATCCAAAACGGGATGGCCCCCGCCGTCCAGTCCATCCATTTGATCGACTCGTCGATCAGGTTGAGATGCCACAGATAGATCCCGTAGGAAATCACGCCGAGACTGGCCACCGGCCACGACCGAAGGAGCCGGCGCACCAGCGTTCGGTCTTGAGGTCCGAAGACGGCCGGCAGGAGAAGGAGAAAGGCAAAGACGCCGTACAGTTCCTGCCGTGCCATGTTTATCCCGGGGGTGAGGACGTAAATGATCTCGCGATTTGCCACGACGTGGGACACCGCCCAGAAGCAGAGCGCCGCGCCGATCCAACTGGCCCACGGCATGAGGCGGTGGCCAAGCCACGTTGGCTCCGAGTCGTGTTGAACGAACCACGCGCTGGCCACGGCCAGCAACATACCGAGAGCGAAAAGGTCGAGGTACGAAGGAAGCCACGCCACCAGCAGGGTCGAAAATGGTGGATTCGTGTAGCAGTTCGGGGCACAGATCGGGACGAGATGCCCGTTCTTGACCGTTGTGAGGGGTATGTGGAGGAACCAGTACCGGAAGCCAATGCTCACCGCGATCAGCACGACGATTCCGATCACTTCGCGGGCCAATTGTCTTCTCTGTGTGGCCCGTCGAGCGGCCACGAGCGTCGCATAGAGCGGTAGAAAGAGATAGAAGGACATTTCCGTGCACAGTGACCAGGCCTGGGGAATGCCGTGGACCGCCTGGGTCGGAAAGTAGATCTGGAGGAACAGGTAGTGAGTGACCACCCCTTGCCACCCTGGGCCCAGCGACACGCTGTGGAACACATATGTCAGCACAGTGAGGGCCAGCCAGTAGGCCGGTACGATACGCAGGAGTCGCCGCTCCCAGAACCGACGGGTATTGGGGGAGGCGCGTCCCGAAAGGTGCGAGGCGACAAACGGCCGATACAGGAGAAATCCTGAAATGAGGAAGAAGATCGACACGCCGATCTCGAGCCGGCTCGCGTAGATGCCAAGCGATGATCGGAGGGTAAATCCCGAGGACCACGCAGTGTGGAGAAGAAGGACTGAAATCGCAGCAATGGCTCGGAGACCGTCAAAACAGGCGAAATGCCGCGGCTTCCTGACCTGCCCTATGCCATCGTCCCGATTCGGTCCGGCCGGATCTGATGGAGCAACGGGAGCGAGGTCTATCTCTGGTTTCACCATTTCGTCCTCAAATCCAATATCGATTGGCGGCGGGGACACACCGTGGTCCGAGAATCAATGGTCGAATCTAGTGTTGAATCTGATTCCACGTGTGCGGCATCGAAAGCTGGGATTTCTTCAATCCGTACCCGACTTTTCCCGTTGGTTGTCGCGTTGACCACCGCGACGCACCCGAGCAACCGCCCGCGATTTCGGAACAGGCGACCCGGCGGGACGCCCACGAAGCCGTGTGACAGGTCATGGGCCGAGGACTGTTCCTGCCCGAACCATGGATTCGGAACAATTCGGCCGGCTGGTCGAGCCCAACGATCCAGCACGATCGGCCGGTCAATCTGGTCTGTAGCGACGAGCCGGGTGCCCCTTTGGGTCTGATCCAGCAAGCTTCTTTCGCTCCCTCGGTTCGGTGGATATGCTTGCGCCACCTGCGGCGGCGCATCACGGTAGGAGGTCAGCGTGGACGGATCCCTCGAGAAGAAGAGAATTGGGGTGCTCGTCGTGGCCTACAACGCCGCGGCGACCCTGGCCAAGGTACTCGACCGGATTCCGGCCGACCTCAGGCCCGATATCGAGGAGGTGATCGTCAGCGACGATCACAGCCAGGATGCCACCTACCTGGTCGGTTTGGGCTACCAGCAGCAGTCCGACCTGCCCATCACCTTGATCCGGCAACCCACGAACTTGGGCTACGGAGGCAACCAGAAGTCGGGGTACAACCTCGCAATCGAGCACGGGCTCGACATCGTGGTGATGCTCCATGGCGATGGTCAGTACGCTCCGGAATCGCTCCCTGAACTCCTCGCTCCGCTCTTGGCCGAAGAGGCCGACGCCGTCTTCGGGTCCCGCATCATGATCAAAGGAGCCGCCCGGAAGGGCGGCATGCCGCTCTACAAGTACGCGGGAAACCGGATCTTGTCACGCTTCGAGAATGCCGCGCTCGGTACCCACTTGTCGGAATTCCATTCGGGATATCGGGCCTACTCGGTCGCCGCATTGAAGCAGCTCCCCTTCGAGCAGAACTCCGACGGATTCAACTTCGACACCCAGATCATCATCCAGATGCACGACGCCGGCATGCGCATCGCCGAAGTGCCCATCCCTACCTACTACGGCGACGAAATCTGCTACGTCGACGGCCTCGGGTATGCCGCCGACGTCACCAAGGATGTCATCACCTACCGATTGCAGAAGGCAGGCTTCGGCGACGGGAGCAGCATCGCGCTCACCGAGGAGTACCAACTCAAGCCGAGCGAGGACAGCTCGCACGGCCGCATCTCCAAGCTCTTGAGCTGCCGACCGCCGAGCCGGATCCTCGACCTCGGGTGTTCGAGCGGCCTGCTCTCCGAACGGCTGCAACTCATGGGGCACAAGGTCACCGGAGTCGACGTGAACGAGTTCGACGAGGTCACTGAACGCACCAGCGCCTTCTACAGGGCCGATCTCAACGAAGGCATCCCATCGGAGGTCGGGTCGGGCTTCGACATCGTACTGGCGGCGGACGTCCTCGAGCACGTGGTCAACCCCGGTGCCCTGATGAGCCAGGTTCGGGACGTGCTGTCCCCAACTGGGACAGCATTGTTCTGCGTGCCCAACATCGCTCACTGGTACCCGAGGTTCCGGTCAACCTTCGGAATGTTCGACTACGACCAGCGGGGCATCCTCGACTCGACGCACCTAAGGTTCTTCACCCGCCGCAGTCTCGCCAAGCTGGTCGAACGTCGGGGATTCTCCATCCGGCGAATCGAACCGGTGGGCCTACCCATTGACGCATTGGGCGTCGACGGCACCAGGGCCCGCACGTTCCGACTGGCGGATCGCCTGTTGTCAAATCTGTGGCCCACCATGTTCGCATATCAGTTCATCGTCGAGGCGTCGCCCGCCAGACCCTGACGCGGACCGACAGCGTCAGGGATGAAGCCTCGTGCGCCGATGGTCCGGGCGTACGCCGCGACGGCGTGGTCGATCCGGGCATCTTTTCAATGAAGGGAAAGCCGTGCCATAACAAAACTCCGCACAGAGTCCGGCCAGACGACTGCACACAGGTGACGGTTTACGAGAAGCCGCCACGTGAGTTGATGACACACAGGGGCGAGATCGGACTCATACCATCGGGAAGCATCACCCATCGCCACATCCTTTGTCCGATGCCACGTTGCAAGCGTGAGGCAACAACTATTCGCCTACCTGATAGCGTCGGCTTCAGGCGGCATCCGTTGTCCCTATCGCTTTCATCGATTACATCACTGGGAGGCTACGGTGAAACAAAGACAATGGCGACGGTTGATGTCGATTGCCGTTGTTGCAAGCTTGCTTTTGGGTCTCGCTGCCCTGGGATTTGGAATCGAGGACCTGCGCAAGATCAACGACATCAACAAGAGATACGTCTCCACCCTGCCCACGGTGAGTATCGCCGCCCCTACGAGTGGCGTTACAGTTTCGGGGACGACAGCCCTTGACGCCGTTGCAGTTGGGCCGAAAGTGACGGCTGTCGATTTTCTACTCACCGGAGGTTCGTATCACGACGCCAAGATTGCAACTGGAAAGCTTCTACTGGTCGGATTCACTGCGGCATGGCAAACCACAAACGTACCAAACGGCACATATGAGATCACCAGCGTCGGGTACAACGCTCTTGGCGAAAGTAGCCAAAGCGCGAGTGTCGTCGTGAAAGTGAAAAACCCCTAGCCGTCCCGCTCCGACCTTGGTGATGGTTGTCGACCCTGCAGCACTGGGTCCGAGTGCATGTGGCTCTCTCGTGGGAGCGTGGCTGCGGGTGGACGTCATCAGCCCGCCACCTAAGTCACCGCTCCGAGTGTTCAAAGCTGGGGATCAAACGGTACGAGGGCGGCGAGACGGTTTGGACTGCTGCCGGTGTCGGTCTCTCCAATGTCGAGGTGGGTGCCAGTGTGATGTGGTGGAACCCGGTCGACCTTCGTTGCTCCCGGAGGGCGGCTTCCGTGGGCCTTGTGAACGGATCCTCGTCCTATGTGGCGGGCGGGCCAGCGGACCACCACGCGGACCCACGCGAGGCCGACACGCCGAGCACGGTCACCCGATCGGTCACTCAGGCTCGGGAGGTGCAATCCCTGAGGATCAGACCGTCTCCCCTACGTCCCTGATTCCTCCACCGTGGCCGCGTCGGGACCCGGAACGGCGGCCGAGTCGGGAACCGATCCGACCGGGGCTGCCACCCGACCTCGGTTTCTGAGTCCGATGACAGCGGCAATGGCCAGCAACACGATGCCGATGACGGCCGCCACTGCGCCTCGCTTGTGGTAATGCCCGTTTACAGGGTGCTTGCCGGGAATGAAACTCGGGATCGAATGGATGGGTACAGTGAAATAAATCACCGCAACGACGAGGGCGAGTACACCCAAGACCGCGAATATCCCACATACGACCCACCTGGCAGAACTCGACACTTTGCCCACCTCCTTGGTCCGGCTGATACGGCCGGCACTCCCCCGGTCGGGACCGACCACCCCTGCAGCCAACCGCATGTTAGTGCGAGCCGGCTCCGCCCGCCATGTCTTGCCGTCGGACTCCTTCAATGAGCAACATGCCATTGCACCAGTTGCCGTGCCCGGAGTATCACCAAACGGGCAATCGCGCCGGCGACCCGTTGGACGGCGCCCGACGTGGCGACGGTGCTGGTGGAAGCACCGACCAGTGCCACCCGGCCACACGCCCGAGGCCAAGGCGACCAACCTTGCCAGCCGTGCCCGCGGCGCCACGCACTGCCCCATCTCGACTGCTGTCTTCGGCGAAGTACGATGTGTCGATTGCAGTCGCATCACCAGATATGACGAGATGGCTTGCCAGGGCAGGGCGGCCCGAGGGGTTCGGAGGCGATGGCGACGGCGACGGAATCGAGCACATGGAACGGCTTGGTGCTTCGCACCGGAACGGACGGCGACGCCGTGCGCCGTCGCTGCCCTTCACGCCGGACAGATTGGCGAAGGGTTCCTGACCTTCCTCGGACCGGCCTTCCTGCGCCGCCTCTACCGGAGGGTCGCTCGGGCTCCCGAGTCGTTTCTGCTCGTCGTCGAGGATGGCGCCACAACAGTGGGATTCCTCGCCGGCTCTACCGATGTGGCGGCGCTCTACCGGGCTTTCCTGTGGCATGACGGACCCGCCGCCGCTCGTTGCCTGCAGCGGCCGGCTCCTCCGATCGTGGCGTCGGGTCATCGAGACCCTTCGCCACGGCACCCGTGGTGCCGGCGAGGGTGCGGAGCTCCTGGCCATTGCCGTCGATCCGGCCGCCCGGGGACGGGGGGTCGGAGCACTCCTGGTTGAGGAGTTTCTCACCGAGATCGGCCGGCGGAGACAGGAGGCCGCCCACGTGGTGGTCGCGTGCGGAAAACGAGACTGCCGTCGCTCTCTACCGGCGAGCCGGATTTGCCGTGGTGGATCGATTCGAGTTGCATGCCGGCACCGAGTCACTCCTCATGCAGTGGGTAAGTACGAATCCATGAACACGGAGGTCGTGCTCGTCACTGTGGCCGCTCTGGCCGTCACGGCAATGGCCGTACCGATATGCATCGTGGTCGCCCGGCGGACCGGCATGATGGACCGGCCCGGAGCACTCAAGACCCACCGGACTCCCGTGCCCTACCTGGGTGGGGTGGCCGTTTTTGCCGGCGTGGTGGTCGGCGGTGCGGCTGGTCGGCCGATCGTGCTGATCCCCATGGCGGCCGCACTGGCTGTCGGGATCGGCGACGACCGGTTCGGCATTTCCCCGCAATTGCGGCTCCTGGCCCAGTTGGGAGTCGGAGCCGGCATTGCCGCCACCCAGCCGGTCCACCTACCGGGCTGGCTCGGTGTGCCCCTTGTCATGGCCGCCACCGTGGTCCTCGTCAACGGCTTCAACCTGCTCGATGGTCTCGACATGCTGGCGGCAGGCGTGGGGTTGGCTGGTGCGGTCGTGTTCGCCGTGATCACCCACGGCGCCGCTCGGCTGACGGCCGCCTCCCTGGCCGGGGCCCTGGTGGGCTTCCTCTGGTACAACCGTCCCCCGGCCCGCATCTATCTGGGGGACGGTGGAACCTACCTGCTCGGGGCGTCGATGACGCTGCTCCTCGCCCAGGCCTGGGGCGTTGGCGTCGCCGGCACCACCGGAGTGGTCGCGCTGGCGCTCCTGGCGGTCCCGGTGACCGAGGTGGCCTGCGCCATCGTCCGGCGACGCCGGAGTGGCGGCTCGATCCTTGACGGCGACCGCGGCCATCCCTACGACCGCCTGGTCGCAGGCGGCTGGTCCCGCACGGCGGCCAGCTCCGCCTACATCGCCGTCGAGGCGGTCGTGGCGGTGGCGGTGGCGGTCGTGGTAATGGTAGGCCATGCCTCGATGGCGGTGGCTCTGGGAATCGATGTGGCGGTGGCCGCGGCGCTCCTCGGTGGCGCCGCAGTGGCCGGCGGCATGACCAATCCATCGAGGACGCTGCCGTGACCCGCGTCTTCCTGTCCCCACCGGACGTCGGAGCCGAGGAACGACGGATGCTGCTCGAGGCGTTCGACTCCAATTGGATCGCACCGGTCGGGCCGGACATCGACGCCTTCGAACGCGAAGTAGCCGAGCGGGCCGGCGTCGAACACGCCGTGGCCCTCTCCAGTGGAACGGCTGCACTCCACCTCGCCCTGCTGTTGGCCGGCGTGGAGCGCGGGGACGAGGTGCTCGTTCCGTCCCTCAACTTCATCGCCAGTGCCGCTGCGGTCACCTACCAAGGAGCACACCCGGTCTTCGTCGACTGCTCAGCCGAGAGCTGGAACCTCGACCCCGCATTGGTCGAAGAGGTACTGGTCCAGAGGGCCGCGGTCGGTCGCCTCCCCGCCGCGGTGATGGCAGTCGACCTGTTCGGCGAGACCGCCAACTACGGCGCGTTGGAGCCGATGTGCCGGCGGTTCGACGTGCCACTCATCGAGGACTCGGCCCAGGCTCTCGGCTCAATCCATCGGGGGCGGCCGGCGGGCTCGTTCGGGGTGGCGGGGATCTTCTCGTTCAATGGCAACAAAATCGTCACCACCAGTGGTGGCGGGATGCTGGTGACCGGGTCTCAGGAGTGGGCCGAGCGAGCGCGTCATCTGGCTACTCAGGCCAGGGAGCCGTTCGCCCACTACGAGCACAACGTGGTGG
This sequence comes from uncultured Acidimicrobiaceae bacterium, assembly GCA_963743785.1. GTDB lineage: Bacteria > Actinomycetota > Acidimicrobiia > Acidimicrobiales > RAAP-2 > Bog-473. The sequence continues at coordinate 227,387 of CAVURD010000034.1, forward strand.
GCTACAACTACCGCCTCTCGAACCTGCTGGCCGCCCTTGGCCGAGCGCAACTCCGGGGGCTCGACGGCCGCATCGACCGGCGCAAGCGGATTGATGCGGCGTACATGGAAGGACTGGTCGGCGTCCCCGGGATCTCGCCCATGCCGCGTGACCCAGTCGGCGTGTCCAATCATTGGCTGACCTGCGTCCTCATCGATCCGGAGGGCTTCGGGACAGATCGGGAGAAGGTGCGGCTGGCCCTGGAGGACGCCGACATCGAGTCCCGACCGACGTGGAAGCCCCTTCACCTCCAGGCGGCCTTCGCCGGGGCCGGCCTCATCGGGCCCGGGCACTGCGCCCGCGTCTTCGACCAGGGCCTGTGCCTGCCCACCGGGTCGGCGCTCTCCTCTGCCGACCAGTCCCGGGTCCTCGAGATCATCAAGGCTCAGGCCCGCATCTGAATGGGGAACACCGTCGCATCTGACGTATCCTGACCGGCATGGGCGCGACCGGCGGGAGTAGCAGAGGAACTGGGGCGAAGCCGAAGGCTCTGGCCTTCTACCTTCCCCAATACCACCCCATTCCCGAGAACGACGAGTGGTGGGGCAAGGGCTTCACCGAATGGCACAACGTGACCAAGGGCCGCCCCCTCTTTCCGGGGCACTATCAGCCCCATGTCCCGGGCGAGCTCGGCTACTACGACCTCAGGGTGCCCGAGGTGCGGGCCGCGCAGGCCAGCTCTGGCCCGTGAGCACGGCGTGCACGGGTTCGTCTACTACCACTACTGGTTCCACGGCCGCCGACTGCTGGAGCGTCCGTTCGAAGAAGTGCTGGCGTCCGGTGAGCCGAATTTCCCCTTCGCCCTGTGCTGGGCCAACGAGGAGTGGACCCGGGGCTGGGACGCCCAGACCGGCCATGTGCTGGTGCGCCAAGAGTTCAGCGAGGAGGATGACCGCGCCCACATCCGCCATCTCTTACGGGCATTCAATGATCCTCGCTACATCACGATCGACGGCCGCCCGCTCCTCCTCATCTACCGGCCAACGTTGTTACCCGACCTCATGCGTACCAGCGAGATCTGGCGCCAAGAGGTGCAGAAGGCCGGGTTCCCCGATGTCTACCTGTGCTGGGTGGAGTCGTGGGGGCCTCCTCCCGGTGGCCAGGGGCCGATGGCCTTCGGTCTCGACGCCTCGGTGGGGTTCATGCCCGTGAATGGCGAGCAGGTCCACGCGCCCCTCGAGACGCTCAGGGGTCATCGGGTCTTCGACTACCAGTCGGCGGCCGAGGCGGCCATCGAGCTCCTCGACAGCCCGTGGAAGCGGTTCCCCTCGGTGATGGTGGGCTGGGACAACACCGCCCGGCGGGCTCGTGCCGCCACCATCTACCAGGGCGCCACCCCCGCCCACTACGAACACTGGCTGCGGGTGACGGCCGAGTCCCTGGCCGACGTCCGCCCGGAGGAGAATTACCTCTTCATCTTGGCCTGGAACGAATGGGCCGAGGGCAACCACCTCGAACCCGACCAGCGCTACGGTCGAGCCTTTCTCGAGGCCACCCGCTCGGTGCTTCTCGACGAGCCACGTTTCCGAAGTGAGCACCCTCCAATCGCCCCCGGACAGTTGGCGACGGACGGCGCCCTCGTCACGGGGTCCAGATCGGCTCAACCGGACCGGTCCGACCTCGATGAGGTGGTGGCCAATGTCGTCGGTCTGCTCGCCGAGCTCGAGCTGCCCGGGAGTCGACAGGTCGTCGATCTCGGGGACCAGGACGCAACGTCGGAGCAGGCTGCGCTCCGATCACGTGGCATCGACGTAGTGCCGGGCGCGTTCACCGACGTGGCGTCGTTGAAGGCCACCCTCGACGGCGTCGACAACGTCGGTGGCGTAGTGCTCGTCGAGGTGCTCCAGCACCTGGCTGATCCGCAGGAGCTCCTGACCGCACTCGCGGCCTGGGCCGTGGACCACGGTTCGCCCTCCCTGGTTATCACCGTCCCCCACGTGGCCCACGTGGACATGGGCCTCAAGCTCTTGTGCGGTCAGTTCGAAGTCCAGCAGACCGGCCCCTTGGATCCGGCGAACCTGCGGTTCTTCACCGAGGAGACCCTGCAACGCCTGGTTGACCGGTCGGGGTGGAACGTGGTGCGCCGGGACGACCTCCATTCCCTCTACTCCGAGGAGTACGAAACAGGCCTGCGCAACGGCCTTCCCGAAGAGTTGATGGGAGCGCTCCAAGCCACCGCCCAGGCGGTCAATCCCAACTGGTCCGTCACGCACTTCGTGTGGGCACTCGAGCCGCGGCCGGTCGATATGGCACCCACCTCGTACGGGGAGGCGGTGGCGCCCACCGAGCCGACGCCGACGTCGTCCATTGGCCCCGAGACCACGGCGGAAGTGGCCGCGTATCTGGCGTCGGTGGGGCTCGTGGTGAGCGAGACCAACCGGCGCGCGGTCATCGCGGAACGCAATCGCTTGTCGGAGAACTCCGTGTACCACCTCAAGCAGGCCATGTTGAAGTTCATCTACAGCTCACCCCGCCGGACCGCCCTCTTCAGGCGGTTCTACGGTCAACTGGGCTGAGCGCGGATCGCCGACGCCGCCGCTGATGAGCGCTTCTCCGCTTCTTCGCTCCCGACCGACCATGCCGGAGGGGCCGTGGCTGTTGGTGGTGGGCATGCACCGAAGCGGCACCTCCGCCGTCACCGGAGCGCTCGGGCAGCTCGGGTTCGGGGTCCCGATCCTCCACGACCGGTTCGACGCTTCGGAGGACAATCCCGACCACTGGGAGAGTCGGGCCATCGGGCTCCACGATGACTGGCTCCTGAAGCGACTCGGGGGGACATGGGACGGTCCGGCCCCGCTTGACCCCGGATGGGAGGCCGATCCAGACCTGGCCGATGCCGAGCAAGGTGACCCCGCCGCCGCGGCCAGGTATGCGTTCCCCGACCCCGGGCCGGTGGCCTGGAAAGACCCGCGGGCCTGCCTGCTGCTGCCGCACTGGTTGTCCCACCTCCCCAAACCTGTGGCTGCGGTGTTCGTCTGGCGCTCGCCCCTTTCGGTGGGCCGTTCGCTCCAGGCCCGTGACGGCATGGCCCTGGCCGACGCGGTGGCCCTCTGGGAGCGGTACAACCGGTCGGGTTTGGACGGCCTGGTCGGCGTCGACACCTTCGTGACCAACTACGAGTCGATGGTGGAAGAGCCCCTGAGCCACATGAGCGCCCTGGCCACCTGGTTGGCCGATCTCCCTCAGTTCGCCCCCTACGCCCCTGACTGGGATCTGGCCAATGCGGTGGCCAGCATCTCCCCCCGGCTCCGTCGCCAGCGAGCTACCGGTGACGACAAGCTCCTGCTCGAAGAGCACCTGCGGTTGGTCGAGCATCTCGACTCGCTCGCCGGTCCGCACCGGCCGTTGACGGTCCTTCCGCCGGGCGCGGAGTCACCTTGGACGACGGCGTTGCTGGACGACCGCCGCCAAGCGACCGTGCTCCGGGACACCCTGGCCGAGCAGATCATTGCGGCCGAAGCTCTGGCCGTCGACGTGGCGCAGCGGTTGAAGACCGCCCGGCTACAGCTCGAAGGTGCACGGACAGAGCTGGGCGACCTGTACCGGCTGTACGAGGACATGCGGGCTTCGACCAGCTGGCGGGTCACCCGTCCCCTTCGCCAAGTGGTGGCGCTCAAGAGCCGAAGGGACACCCCGTCGGTCGATTGAACGTGGCTGCCCTCCGTCGACGGAGTCAGCTCCGCCGACGGGCGAGGCGTCCCGCCACCCACCGGCGGAAGCGGACGCCCCAGAGTCCCGACAGATAGGTCTCGAGTGAGGTCACCCGTCGGTCTCCATCGGTCACTCGTTGCTCGAGATAGGACACGTACTCGGTGTGCAACTCATCGGCCGCTCGGACGGGGTCGGCAGAGACAGAAGGGCGCGCCCGCTCGCCGGTCACCCCGGAAGCGGCCAAGGCGTCGCCCACCGGGCGAGGAGTCGCCGCGCCGATGACGGCCAACTGCACCGCTGCGTCGAAGACGGGACCCATGTCCTTCGCCGGCGGTGGACCGAATCGATCGAGTGCGTGACCCCATTTCTCGACGAGCCGCCGCTGGTTCCTACTCAGAAGAAATCCCCGGTAGACGCTCGACGTGCTCTGGCTTCCCCGGTGGATGACCCGGGCCCGGGGCTCGTAGCGGGTCCTGAAGCCATGAGCGGCCAGAGTGAGGCACAAGTCGACATCCTCGTAGTAGGCGGGAGAGAACCGCTCGTCGAAGCCGCCAACGGTGTCCCACGCCCGGCGGGTGACCAGCAAACCATTGGCCGAGGCGTAGTCCACGTCGCGAGGCTCCTGATACGCATTGGACTGGGGCGGCAGGCCCTCCCCCACATGCGCGGCCGACCCGTCACGCCACAGCACCGATCCGGCCTCTTGCAGGGTCCCGTCAACCGCGAGGATGCGAGACCCGACCGCGCCGATCTCCGGGTCGGACGAAGCAGTTCGAACCAGCGCATCGAGGCATCCGTCCTCGACGGTGCTGTCGTCATTGAGGAAGACCAGCAAAGGGGCCCGCGCCACGGAGGCGGCCTGGTTGCAACCGGGGCCGAAGCCGAGATTGACCTGGTTGACGACCAGGACCACATCGTCGTGACCGGTCAGGCTGTCCAGTTGTTCTGGTGGCGTGCCATTGGCCACCACCACTATCTCGGTCCCAGGAGGACATCCTCCCGGTCGCCGGAGGGCATCGAGGCAATCGAGGACGAGCGCGGCGTGCTCGAGCACCAGAATGCAGATCGAAAGGCGTGGCGAATCGGGTACCAGGGTCCCCCGCCGGATCGAGGGATCGGATACTGGGCTCACTTCCTTCGCGGCGGCGTTCACGCGTGGTGGGCGGGGACGGACGAGACAGTCTCGTCTGTCACGGCGTGGACCGACGCTCCGGCCTCGGCGAACCACGGCTCGAACACGGCGCGCCTGGCGGGCCCGACCGAGCCGCCGAGCCGGTCTGACGCTCCGACGACGAGTCTGGAGAACGTCATGCCCCCGCACGTGGGCGTGAGCAGAAGACCCTGTGCAGCGACACCCCGGGGACGGCCCGAGCAAACCGGATTGCTCTCGGTCGCGACGATGTCGTTCACGGCAGGCCCCGGTCGTTTCTCTGGCCAGCAACTCCGTACCGGTGTCGGTCCAGACACCTGCCTTTCCGTCCCCAAGACGACGTCTCGCTCGTCCACGTCATGGACATCCTTGCTCGCCTCCGGTCCCTCGCCGTGCCCCCGTATCGTCGGTCCGGACGACGCCGAGAGATTACCTGAGGGCCGGGCGCCGTCCCCGCCCGGTCGGGGTAGTCGACAGTTGCCGGTCCGAAGCGTCGCCGATTCAGATCTGGACCGCTCACCCATTAAAGGGTCTCCATGTGCATCGCGTCGGCGAGTAACTCCTTGGTGTTCTCGTCCCCTTTGGGGCCGAGCTGCATGGCTGGACGCTTGATCACCGAATTCCTCCCCGTCCCCGCTCGTGCGCGTCGCCCGCCCCACCTGACGGCTCAATAAGACCATCATTGGATGATCAGAAATGGCTCGTGTCGCCATCGGGGATCGGCAGAAGTGGGGGCCTCGACCACCCGGAGTTCTTAGCCGAGGGATGGCATCCATCGGTCTATCCATGCCTGGAGGACCAGCACATCCCACAACTCGTAGCCCAGGTCCCGACGGCCCGACCGATGGAGATCCCAGGCCCGCCGGACGGGGACGGGATCGAGTAATCCCTGGTCACGCAACCGACGCTCGTCGAGGAGGTGGTCGGCCCACGGGGCCAGGTCTCCTCGCAACCACGATCCGATCGGGAGGCCAAACCCCATCTTCGGCCTGTCGACCAATGCGGCGGGCACATGGCGATCGAGCACCTGGCGTAACAGCCACTTTGTCCGACCTCTGCGAAGTTTGGCGTCGAGGGGTAGCCGCCAGGCCAGATCCAACACCCGCCGGTCGAGAAATGGGACTCGGGTCTCGAGGGATACCGACATCGCCGCCCGGTCAACTTTGACCAGTATGTCGTCGGGAAGATATCCGACGAGGTCGAGCCAGAGCATCTGCTCGGTGACGCTGGCGCCGGAGAGACCCTGGTCGCGATCGACCGGCGCCCCGTGCTCGTACGTTCCGAGCACTATCGACGAGGGGTCGTCCCAGTGCGAGGTCAACGCGATATAGGCGTCCTGCGGATCGGAGGCCGTGAGCACCTTGGCCACCTTGGCCACCTTGGTGGCCGGGTTGCGGACCCGCCAGGTCGCAGGCATGAGACCGCTCACCTGAGCCACGCGGTCGACCGCGGACGGCGGGATGCGACCGAGGATGGAGCCGGCAGTGCGCCGGGTCCCGACGGGTACCTTCGATGCCTGGCGCCAAAGCCGCTCGAGCCAGGCGTGCCGGTTGTAGCCGGCGAAGAGTTCGTCGCCGCCGTCGCCGGACAGAGAGACGGTCACGTGCTCCCGCGCGACCTGGCTGACCAGGTAGGTCGGGATCTGGGAGACGTCAGCGAACGGTTCGTCCCAGATGTCGGGCAGGCGGCTGATCACCTCGACGGCTTCGGCATCGCCGATCTCCACCGCCGTGTGATCTGTCCCGAGGTGTGAGGCCACCGCGGCGGCCTCAGGAGCCTCGTCGAAGGACCGATCGGCGAACCCGATGGTGAAGGTGCGGACCGGGCCGGTGGCGTGCTGTTGCATCAGGGCGACGATGGCGCTCGAATCGACCCCACCGGATAGAAAGGCGCCCACCGGGACATCGGCCACCATCCGGGCGGCCACCGAGTCGGACAACGCCGATTCGAGCTGGTCGGTCAACTCGATGTCGGTTCCGGACAGCGGACGCCGGCGAGCACGTTCGACGGCTTCGGATGCCGACCAGTAACAGCGTTGATCGGGGAGCGTGCCCGGCACCGACGACGTCGTCAACGTCACCAGGTGGCCGGGCAGCAATTTTCGAATGCCACGGTAGATAGTCTCCGGTGCCGGGATGCAATTGTGGCGGAGGTAGCGGGCCACGGCCCGCCGATCGAGCTCGGGAGCGAACCGGGGTGACGTGCACACTGCCTTCAGTTCGGACCCGAAAGCGAACATCTGGCCAACCCAGCCGAAGTACAGCGGCTTCTCACCGAAGCGGTCACGCACCAGATGAAGGTGGCGCTCCTGCCTGTCCCACAGCGCGGCGGCGAACATGCCCTCGCAGGCGTCCAGCGCGCGGTCGACACCCCACCGTTCGATGGCCGCCACCAAGACCTCCGTATCGGAGGTACCGCGGAACCGGGTCCCGACACACGTCAATCGACGCCGGACTTCGACATGGTTGTAGACCTCCCCGTTGTAGGCCACCACCCACCGGCCACCCGGCGAGACCATGGGCTGTGCGCCACCCGGCCCAAGGTCGATGATGGCGAGACGCTGGTGACCGAGCGCCACGCCGGCGTCGGCGTCGACCCACAGGCCACTGTCGTCGGGCCCCCGATGCGCCAGTGACGAAGCCATGGTCGAGGCCAAGGCACCCAGCCGATCGGCACCGGTCGAGGCGGCCGGGTCGAAAACGCCGGCGATCCCGCACACGTACCTCAGCCCTCTCGTCGAGGGCAGGGGGAGGGACGAGCGAATCGCGCCCACCAGCGGGGCGAGGCGGTGGGAGCTCCACTGTTCCACGCCGTCATCCGCTGATCATCGGCCGTGGCGGGGTGCCCGTCAAGGACCGAACCACCAGGGTCGCACCCGATTGTGCCGCGACGCTCCGTGTGACATCCTGCCGCCATGCCCGCCCGGCCGGCCTCATGAGGGCTCCCTGGCTTTCCCAGGCCTTCCTGCGCCTGAGCCCGGCCCACCGTCGTCTCATCCTCCACCGCCTCGGGCGCTTCGGTCCCTGGGAACCGGAATTCGATTTCACCCCGCCCCCGATACGGGAGGGTCAGGTGGCCGGGTCGCCCGACTTCGTAGGCATCGGTGCCCAAAAGGCCGGCACCACGTGGTGGTACGACCTCATTGCCACTCACCCCGGTGTCTCGGCTCCGGACCACCTGTCCAAGGAGCGGCACCTGCTCGATCGAATGGCCGGCCAGGCCTTCGACACCACCGCCATCGAGCAGTTCCCGCGGTGGTTCCCCCGGCGGCCCGGAACCATCGCCGGGGAGTGGACTCCCGACTACGCCACCTTCCCCTGGGCGCCGGAGCTCCTGCGCCGCGTCGCGCCGGACGTTCGCCTCCTCATGCTGGTGCGCGACCCGATCGACCGCTTCCGATCGGGGCTGGATCACTATCGGAACCTTCAACAGCCTGTCGACGGGATGATCCTCGCTGACGCCGTGGCGCGGGGGTTCTACACCAAGGCCATTGCCCCATGGACCGAGGTCTTCGGGTCCGATCGGCTCCTCGTCCTCCAGTACGAGAAATGCGTCATCGACACCTCTGGCCAACTGGCCCGGACCTTCGATCACCTGGGCCTGACGGAGTATCACGTCTCGGCCAGCGAGCAGCCGAAACGCCATCAGCCCGTGACCCGCGCGCCGCTGGACCCCGACGTCATCGACCGTCTGGTCGCCCTGTATCGGCGCGACGTGGAGCAGTTGGCCCGCCTCGTACCCGATCTCGACCTCACTTTGTGGCCGCACTTCGACAACCTCGCCGTCACGGGTGAGCCGTCGTCACCCGGGCGGGCGCCGGCGACCCGAACCCAACGTCAACCAGATGGGGAGCCGGGATCGCCGGTCGCTTCGGAGTGCTCGCCCACAGTCCGCCCGTAGTCCGGATTCTCACCGAGACGCCCCCGGGCACCGTCCCAGAGGCCATGGAGGATGGCACGGCGCTCGTCTCGTCCGGTGGCCCGCTGGAGCCGCCGGGCCGAGTAGGCCATGTGCCACACGTACCACGACGGGCGGCCGTGACGTCGAGCCAGCATGATGGAGTTCCGGGCGTGGTAGTACGACCGCCACGCTTCGTGTTCGTCGATCGGTCGGTGCAGCCGAAGGGCTCCGGCTCGACCGGCGGACGTCTGCTCGTCTGCCACGGCCCGGGCCGACACGGCATCGAGCAGCACCTCGAATCCTCCTTCGCGGACTCGACAATAGAAATCGAAGTCCTCGAGGCCGAAGAACCACTCGGGGTCTGGGAGGATGCCGGCGTCGAAGACCGCTCGTGACAGCAACGTCGCCCCCCAACTGGCCACATCAACCGGGACTAACTCGTGAGGGCTCCCCGGGGGAGGGACGACGTTGACGGTGTGGGATCCCCGGCCCACGAATCGTCGTCCGAAGGCCACCACCGACCCTACCGGCGGACCAGAGAGGCGGCCTCGGGCCTCGGCCCGGTCCAGCACGTCGGCCAGCCTCGGGCTGGGCAGGGAAAGAAGGCCCACGTCGTCTTCGCAGAGATACGCCCAGCGCACGGACGGGTCGGCGAACGCGACCTCCATTCCGGCGCCGAATCCGCTCGCGGGCCCCAGATTGCGCGGTAATCGGACCAGTCGGACACTCGCCTCCAAGGTTGCGTCGTCCAACCCTCCGGTCCCGTTGACCACCACGACGACGCGTTCGGGGGGGAGGCCCTCTCGCTCGACGAGGGAGCGGACCACCTCGGTGGCGAGCCGGGGTCTGCGATGAGTGAGCACGACCGCCGAGACCGACGCCGGCTCCGGCCGCGTCAGTCCACCGGCTCTGTCAGACCAGCTCGGATGGTTCTTCACACCGGCCCCACCGCGGTAGGCTAGCAACGGTCGTGGAGGACATCGGGATGGCGGACGGGCAAGAACGGGGCGAACGCCCGCTGGTCAGCGTGGTGGTGCCGGTCCTGAACGGCATGCCATGGATCGACGACCAACTCCGGGCCTTGGCCGCCCAGCAGATTGACGTCGACTGGGAAGTAGTGGTGGCCGAAAACGGCTCCGACGATGGGACCCGATCCTGTGTGCAGCGCTGGTCCGAGCGGTGCCCTCGCATCCACCTGGTGGACGCTTCGGCGCGTCGCGGGGAAGCAGCGGCGAAGAACATCGGGGTCCGGTCGGCCCGCGGGCGCTTCTTGGCCTTCTGTGACGCCGACGACGTGGTGCGGCCAGGTTGGCTCGCCTCCATGTCGGCGGCCCTGGGCGACGCCGATCTGGTCGCTGGAGTGTTCGACTTCAGCGTCCTGGACGGTGGTCCGACATCGGTTCCGGTTCCCCGCGGCGACACGGCAGCTGGGGTTCCTCCCCTTCGGCTTGGGCGCCAACCTGGCCGTCCGCAGGGAGGTCTTCGAGGCCGTGCACGGCTTCTGCGAGGAACTCCCAACCGGAAGAGGACGTCGACCTGTGCTGGCGGCTCCAACTGGCGGGGTACCGGTTCGCCGTCAGCGCTGATGCCGTCGTGGAGAAGCGCGAACGCTCCGGTGTCAAGCCGATGTTCCGGGCCGCGTTGGGGTATGGACGGTGCGGGCCGCGGCTCTACGGGCGCTACCGTGCGGATGGCATGCGGCGCGACCTACGGGGGGCCGCAAAAGCCTGGGTGTGGTTGGTGGTCAACAGTCCCGCGCTGGTCAGCCCGACGCGACGCCGTCAGTGGGTGCGCACGTTCGGCATACGCGCCGGCCGGTTGGAGGGTTCGGTCCACCAGCGGGTGTTTTTCCCCTAGAAGGAAGCCAGGCGTGACCGGCGTTCCATCGAAGACCACTGCGTGGCGTGCATCTTCAGGTTTCAGAGTCCCGGCTGTGCGCGCGTCTACGCTTGCCGCCGGTCGACTGATGCACATGACGCGCCACCTGCGCCCGGCCTTCCACCAGGCCGGCGTCGGCGCCGTGGTCGCAACTCAGGAAACGGAGTCCAGCATGCCGAGCATCGAGGAGAATATCGACAAGTGGAATGCCGATTATGACTGGCGCCAGCGAGGCGACGCGTGGTCGAGACCCTGGGGCGGCGCTGAGTCGCAGTGGTATGGCAGCATCTTCCCTCGAATTCGCCGCTTTCTCCCCGCCTCTGCCGTCTTGGAGATAGCACCAGGCTTCGGGCGTTGGACAGAATTCCTCCTCGAGTACTGCGAAACACTGACTGGCGTTGACGTCGCATCCAAGTGCGTCGAGGGCTGCCGCGAGCGTTTCGCTCACTATCCTCAAGCCAGGTTCGAAACGAACGACGGACAATCTCTCCCGATGGTGGAAGACGAGTCGATCGACTTTGCCTTCAGCTTCGATTCGCTGGTGCACGTCGAGTCGGATGTACTGATCGGCTATCTCGCCGAATTGGCACGAACGTTGAAACCCGACGGCGTCGCCTTCCTCCACCACTCCAACTACGGAAGCTACCAGCGGTCCGCTCATGCCTTCGCTCCCCTGCAGACCACCCTGGACCGTTTGCCTGCCGTCGCTCGAGCTGGCCTGATGCGGATGGGCGTCTACCGTGGCGCACATTGGCGGGCCTCAAGCGTCTCGGCCTGCGGGTTCGCAGAACTCAGCGAGGCGGCAGGACTGCACTGCGTCGGCCAAGAGCTGGTGAACTGGGAGGGTGGCGTGGTCCTTCTCGACTCCATGTCAGTTGTGACTCGACCAGGTTCACGCTGGGACCGTCCCAATAGCGTCGTCAAGAATCGACTGTTCCGGCTCGAGGCTCGATCAATCCGAAAATCTGGCTCCGTCTATTCCCTTCCTTAGACCGCGGACACAGATCGGGGGAACCTCGCGTTCCGCCAGCGCCGTCTGACGCACCGGCCGACGATCCGTCTGTCACAGCGCCAGTGGAAAGCTCTTCCCCCTGGTCAGGTAGCAGGTCGAAATGTCGAATCCGTCGGGATCGGTGACCGGCCATCCTTTGGTGATGTAGATCGAGTCATTGGTGATCGTCAACTTGCGGATGATGTCGGTGCGGCTGGCCGCCGTCATCACCAGCTCCATGACCAAGTTGGACAGCGCCGTCTCATCCCTGTATTGCGCATCGGCCCCTTGCCATTGCTCGCCCGGCCAATGCGCCCAACCCCAGTCCTCGATCACGTAGAGCCCGAGGGGGCGAACGCGAGGGAGAAGGAAGTTGAGCGATGCCTTGGTCGGACCATAAAGATGGGAGCAGTCATCGATCACCAGATCGATCTCACCGTCCGGGAAGTTCTCCGTCATGATCCGGTCCAACGCGTGGTGATCGCCTTGGTCGATCCCGTAATAGAGACGGACAGCTTCGCTCAGCCCCTGTTGCGCGATCCGACTTTCGAGAGGTCCGCGATGCCACTCCAACAGGTCCAGTCCCACCAGTCGGCGCGGCCGGAACATCTCGTGGAGGAACAGGATGCTGCCACCCCTGAAGATTCCGAGGTCGATGACGTTCTCGACTCGTTCCGGAACTTCTCGCATGAACGCATCGATCATCCAGCGGGTCTTGAGCAGGGCGAACTCGTCGGGCTCGCTCTCCACTCAATCCGAGCGATCCTCCGACAACGAGAAACGGGTGTCCCCAACAATGAGTCGCTCGTCGTCCAACCACTGCATGCTGGCCCAACGAGAACGCGCCGTGTTGCCATCGGAGTCGCCTTGCACCAGCCATCTCCTCCCCATGAACCAGCCGGACACTATTGTGCCAGCCCGATCGGTGTCGTTCACCGAAGTGTGCGTCCGCCAGTCGACCGTCAGAGCAACCCGTGGCTCCGTGTCCTCAGTCGACGTCCCAGGTGGTGCCCACATAGAGCGGGGCTGCCACCATGACCCCTTCGGGCGGGTCCAGGATATCGGGCCCGAAGGTGTCGAAGGACGTGGCGGGCTTCCACGGGAGGTACGGCGTGTCGCCCATTTGCCGAAACCGGTCATCGCCGTCCAGACGGAGTAACGGCCCCTGGGCAATGGGATGTTGTGCAGTCGGCACTTCACCTCGAAGTCGCCGGACGGAAAGAGACCGTGGTGCTTGGTGATGAACATGGGGAACGCCGTGCCCAACGAAATGCCGACGAAGAAGTCGGCTTCCACCGTCTCGGGTGAGTTGAGGGTCATACGGACCTCGGCGTCCTCCAGCGACATGACCGGGCCCCCGTCGGGACCGGTGATGGCTGCCTTGAGCATGCGGACGATGCCATCGTTGGAGGTGGCCATCGATGCATCGTCCTGGATCGACGACCGGTAGAGGGCAGCCACTTCCCTGGTGGGGCCCGCCGCCTGCACCACGGCGTCGGCCAGCCATACCGCCTGCTTACAGGTGGCCTCGACCGATGTCAGGTCGTGCGAGACGTAGACGAGCGTGGTGCCCTGGCGGACGACCTCCTCGATTCGACCGATGCACTTCTGCTGGAAGTTGGCATCGCCCACCGCCAGCACCTCGTCGACCAGCAGGATGTCAGGCTCCAGGAAGGCGGCGATGGAGAAGCCCAGCCGCATCTGCATGCCGAGGGAGAAGAACTTGACCTGGCGGTCGATGGCGTCCTCCAGCCCGGCGAACTCGACGATCTGATCGAATCGGTCGCGGGTCATCTTGCGGCGCATTCCGAGCACGGCGCCGTAGAGGTAGACGTTCTCGCGCCCGGTGAGGTCGGGGTGGATGCCGCTGGTGACACTGAGGAGTGCACCGAGGCGGCCCTGCACCTGGCACACCCCGGCCGACTGGTAGGTGACCCGGCTGATGATCTTGAGAAGGGTGGTCTTCCCCGAGCCGTTGATGCCGATGAGCCCCAGCGTTCCCCCCGGTTCCACCTCGAGGCTGACGTCCTTCAGCACCCAGCGGTAGTCCCTCCGGACCGACTTGGAAAGCGATCGACGCATGCGGAGGAGCTGGTCGTAGAAGAGCGGCGCCGTGCGATCGGCGCGGAACTTCTTCCACACGTGTTCGACGCGGATGGACCCGTCAGGCAATGTCGGCAAAATTCACCTCCAATCGCTTGAAGAGCCGATAGCCCAATAACACGTAGCAGGCGGTGCCGGCCATGGCCGCCAGCAGAGGGCCCGGGACTGGGTTGAGGCCGAGGAGCATGGCGCGACGGGCATCGTCGATCACCGGTCCCAGCGGGCTGAAGAAGCCGTAGACGATTTGCCATCCGTGGGGAACGTTCTTGAACTGCCAGATGACCGGGGTGGCGAACAGCCCCAGCTGGATCACGATGGGAAGTACCTGAGCGAGGTCGCGCATCTGGATGATCAGGGCAGACACCGCAATCGTCACCCCAATGACGAAGAGCAACTCGATCACCATCAGGAGCGGGACCCACAAGGTCGTGGGAAAGGTCGGGGCAAACCCATAGAGGATGAAGAGCACCACCAGGGGGATCCAGGACAGGAGGGTGTTCACCGCCGTCACCAGGATGGTCTCGAGGGGGAAGCACTCCCGCGGGAACTGGGTTTTGCTCATGAGGGCGTCGTTGGTCATCATCGACGGGCCGCCCGTCCCCAAGGACTGGGAGAAGAAGGTCCAGCACAGGATGCCGATGTAGGCGAAGATCGGGTACGGGATCCCGGGGATTCCCAGGGACTTGGTCCGGGAGAAGATGACGGTGAAGATGGCGAGCATGGCCAGCGGGGCGATCAGGGCCCAGAGCAGCCCGAGCGTGGCCTGCTTGTACTGGGCCCGGATGTCCCGCTCGGCCAGGGTGTAGATGATGTCACGGCTCGCCCACAGCGCTTTGAGGGATGGTCCCAACTGGGCTTGGTGCTGATAGATCAGGTGGCTCGGTGGCTCCGTCGGCATCGACGAGGCATCGACCGCCTGGAGGCTGCCGTCGTGAGGAGTCAGCCCCCCCTCAGATGGAGTCGGCAAGGTCATCGCATGCGCCACCCTCTCCACCCGCCCAGTGCAGGCCCTCGTTCAAACAGACTCGGACGAACGACATTATCGCGCGACCCCCGTACCGGCCGGAAAGCCGGGTGGAAGTCCCCGGCCGGTACTATCGCCGGGTGCACGCTGACCAGGGGTTCTCGGCTCAGACGCCCGGCGGGCCGCTCCGAGTGCTGCTGGTGATCAAATGCCTCGGCTACGGCGGGGCCGAGCGTCTACTGGTCGACATGGTGGCGGTCGGTGACCGGCGCCGGTTCGACTACGAGGTGGCCTACGTGCTCCGGGACCTGGACGCGCTGGTGCCCTCCGTCGTGGGGGGCGGAACGCCGGTGCATGCCCTCGGCGCGGCCCACAACGCCGACCTGCGGTGGATGGCGGCCCTCCGCCGCGTCCTGGTGGAGGGGCACTACGACGTGGTCCACTTCCACCTCCCGTACGCGGCCGCTCTCGGCCAGCTGGTCGTGGCTTCCCTGCCCCGCTCCGCCCGACCCGGAGTGGTGTACACCGAACACAGCCTGTGGGACCGGGAGCCGTTCGTGATCAGGGCGTTGTTGCGGGCCTCGATGGGAAAGGACGAACGGCTGGTGACGGTGTCGCAGGCGTCCCACGATGCCCTTCCGGCACCGCTGCGACGCCGGGCCCAAACGGTGGTGCACGGCGTCGACCTGTCCCGGTCGGACTCCCTGATGGCCCGAAGGGACGACCTGCGGGCCGACGTGCGGGCCGAACTCGGCGTGGAACCCGGCGAGCTGCTCTTCATGACCGTGGCCAACCTGCGACCCGAGAAGGGATACCAGGTGTTGCTCGATGCGGCCCGGGCCATCGCCGATCGCGGGCTCCCTCTCCGGATCGCCGCGGTGGGACGAGGACCGCTGAGCGCCACCCTCCACGCACGTCACGTCGAACTGGCGCTGGGCGACCGGTTCCAGTTCCTCGGCCAGCGCGACGACGTGCTGGAACTGCTGGCGGGGGTCGATGCCTTTGTCCTGCCCTCTCTGCACGAAGGGCTCCCGGTGACGCTGATGGAGGCCACCAGCGTCGGGCTCCCCATTGTGGCCACCTCGGTGGGCGGCATCCCCCAGATCCTGCGAAGACGAGGTCGACGCCCTCCTGGTGCCGCCGGGCGACCCGGGCGCCCTGGTCGAGGCCATGACGCGGCTGGCGTCGGATCCGGAATTGCGGGAACGTCTGGGCCGGCGGGCCAAGCTCCGGAGCTCGATGTTCGACATCGTCGAGGCCAGCCGGACCGTGGGCGACATCTACCTCGAGGTGAGTCGGGCGCGATGACCACGCTGGTCGGGAAGAGGTTGTTCCACGTCACCACCGTCGACATGAGCCTGGTGCTGCTGCTCGGTCCCCAGCTCCGAGCCTTCGCCGAGGCCGGTATGGAGGTGGTGGGGGTGTCGGCTCCCGGGCCATTCGTACCCCAACTGGAGGCCTGGGGCATCCGGCACGAGCCCCTGCGTCATGCCACCCGGTCCACCGCCGTCGGCCAGGACGTGATGGCCCTGGCCGAGCTGTGGCGGCTCTTCCGGCGGCTCAAGCCCGACATCGTCCACACCCACAACCCCAAGCCGGGCCTCTACGGTCGGGCGGCGGCACGTGCCGCCGGGGTGCCCGGCGTGGTCAACACCGTGCACGGTCTCTATGCCAGCCCGGAGGATCGGGCCTCGCGCCGGGCCGTGGTGTACGCCCTCGAACGGGCGGCATCGCTGTGCTCGGGAGCCGAGTTGGTCCAGAACCCCGAGGACTTCGACGTGCTGGCCCGTCTGGGCATCCCCAGCGACAAGCTGGTGCTGCTCGGCAACGGCATCGACCTGCAGCGCTTCCGACCCGCACCGGACGAGCATGGCCGCCGACGAGCCCGGTCGGACCTCGGTGTCGATGTCGACGCCGTGGTGGTCGGGACCGTCGGCCCGCCTGGTGTGGCAGAAGGGCTTCCAGGAGCTCTTCGCGGCGGCCGAGCGCCTGCGCGGCACGCACCCCGACATCGTCTTCGTGGTGGTGGGGGGATCCGATCCGGACAAGGCCGACGCCATCTCGTCCGGAGAGCTGGCCGACGGCCCGTCGCCGCGGTCGCATCGTCTTCACCGGAGCCAGGGACGACATGGAGCACGTCTACCGGGGCTTCGACCTGTTCGTGCTGCCCTCTTACCGTGAGGGCTTTCCCCGATCGGCCATGGAAGCGGCGGCGAGCGGCCTGCCGGTGATCGCCACCGACATCCGGGGCTGCCGTCAGGTGGTCTCCCACGGAAAGACCGGACTGCTCGTTCCTCTCCACGACCCCGTGCGACTGGCGTCGGCGATCGAGGAGTTGGTGGTCGACTCCGCCCTCCGCCGGCGCATGGGCACCGCCGCTCGGCGCAAGGCCGAGGCCGAATTCGACGACCGGGCGGTGGTGTCCAAGACGTTGGAAGCCTACGAACGGGTCCTGACCCCGGCCACCTCCTCGAGGAGGCGCCGGACCCCCTCGTCGGCCGCCCGGCCGTCGTAGCGGTCGAGGTAGCGCCTCTCGGCCGCCTCGGTCAGGCGCACCCGCAGCCCAGCGTCGCCCAGCAGGCGCACCGTGGCTGCGGCAAACTCCTCTGGATCGTCGGCCAGCAGCAGATGCACACCGTCCTCGACGTCCAATCCCTCCGCCCCCACGGTGGTGGACACCACCGGGACACGGTGAGCGAAGGACTCGAGGATCTTCACCCGGGTCCCACTGCCGTAGCGGACCGGCACGACGGCGACCGACGCCCGGGCCAGCTCGTCCTCCATGGAGGGGACCTGGCCCACCACGGTCACCAACCCGGGCCGGTGGAGCCACTTGACGCTGGTGCCCGGCCGGCCGACCAGTCGTACCTCCGTCGCCGGAACGGTGGCCCGGATGCGCGGAGCGATGGCGGTCGCCAACCACTCCGCCCCGTCGATGTTGGGGGGGTAGCCGAGGCTCCCCTGGAAGAGGACGACCGGCGGCCCGCCGGCCGACGGGTTCCCCGCCGGTTGGCGCGGCCGAGGGTAGGTGTTGGGGATCACCTCGACGTTGGTCAGTCCGGATCTGGCTGCGTCCACGTCGCTTGGGACCACCACCCGCTCCACCTGGGCGGCCAGCGACCGCTGGAATCTTCGCCAGTCTCGGCCGTTGAGGCGGGCCTGGTACCAGGCCAGGCGGGTCCGCACGGATCCGTCCGGAGCGCCCGATCGCAGCTGGTCGGCCAGCAGATCGGCCCGGAGCCGGGCCTTGACGTCCTCGAGGTCCATCAGATCCACGATGGTCGGGCCGAGGTCGGGCCGTCCCGCCCATTCGAAGATGGGCGCAGTTGAGAACCACACCACGTCGTAGGGCGGACGGGCCCATTCCCGAAGGGCCAATCCCGGGGTGCGGTCGGCTCGGAGCATGGTCACCTCCAGCGGGATGCCCCGGCGGACCGCCCATTCCAGCCGCCATCGGAACTGCCGGGACATACGAGGGTACGGCGCGCCCGTCCACCGGAGCACCGCGAACCTCCGGCGGCACCACGATGTTCGAACGGCCCGGATCGTGGAGGACGAACAGGTCGAGGTCGGCCACCGATGCCGCGGCCTCCACGACCTGGGCCAGGCGGATGAGCCCGCCGCCGAGCGACGGCCACGGGACATTGTCGGCAACCAGCAGTGCTCTCACGACCCGGCCGGCGCCCCCCGGCGTACCGCGGCCTGGACGACGTCGGAGACCCGGCCTTGGTCAGGAATGCGCACGGCGGCGAGAGAGACGAAGCCGCGATCCGCCTTCGGCCAGCCTGGGGTACTCAATGGCGACCACCAACGTCTGCATGTACACCCCGGAGCTCGGCGACAACGGGGCGGCAGGCCGACTGGCTGTCCCGTCCCCCGGCCAGGTACTAGCAGCGGAACTGCGCCGCGGCAAGCTGGCCCCCACCGTCGCTGCTACGGTGCGAATGCTTCCGTCGACCAGGGGAGGAAGGTCGGAGATGACGGCGCATCTCGGGACCGACGGCAGTCCGCTGGTGGTGCACGTCATCCCCTCCCCGCTCGGCCGGGGTGCCCAACGCGCGGCGCGCATCCTGGTCGACCGGCTCGACGAACCGGGAGTGGTCCGCCACCGGCTGCTCGGCCTCTTCGACGGCCCACCCGAGGTCGAGCTCGACTGGCCCTCGGCGTTCCAGGTGGCAGCCACGCCGCCGAGGGCTTCCAACCGCGCCTCGCCCTCCGTCTACGGTCGGCGCTCGCACGTCTGGACCCGGCGGTGGTGGTGGCCCATGGCGGCGACCCGATGAAGTACGTCGTGCCGGCAGTCATCGGCACCGGGCGCCCGTTGGCCTACTGCGTCATCGGTACCTACGCGGGACCGCCGACGCCACTCCACCTGTGGGTATGGCGGCGTCTCATGGCCCGGGCGGATCTGGTGGTGGCGGTCGGCGACGAGGTGCTCGATGAATGCACCCGGCGTTTCGGAGTGGCCGCCCATCGGGCGGTCGTGATACCGAACGGACGAGATCCGTCGCAGTTCCATCCTCGGTCGGCACCGGCCGACCGCGGTGGCCACGCTCATCTTCGTGGGTGCCATGACGCCCCAGAAACAGCCCGATCGCTTCGTCGAGGTGGTGGGTCGCCTGCGGGCCGAGGGCCGTTCGTTCCGCGCCATGGTGGTCGGGGACGGGCCGCTCGCCGGTCCGCTGGCCGGTCCGGCGGCGGCCCACGGGGTCGAGCTCCTCGGTTCGCGTTCGGACGTGCCCGAACTCCTCCGTCGAGCGGACGTGCTGGTGTTCACCAGCCGGCCCACCGGCGAGGGCATGCCGGGTGTGCTCATCGAGGCCGGGCTGAGCGGCCTCCCGGCCGTGTCGACACCGGTGCCCGGGGCCGCCACCGTGCTCGCCGACGGCCGTACGGGGGTCATCGTCGACGACTCGGTTGGCTCCTTGGCCCAGGCGGTCGGACAGCTCCTGGACGACCCCGTCCGCCGGGCCGCCATGGGCGTGGCGGCCCGCAGCCGATGCGAATCAGAGTTCAGCCTGGACCTCATGGCCGAGCGGTGGCGGGCCGCCCTGCAACCGATGGTGGGCGCTCAGGACGGGGCCGCTCGCCGCGGGCGGGCGGGTGCGGGGGCGAAGGGCCATTGCCTTCCGGCGCTCGATCCGGGCCCGGCGGGGCAGTTCCCACTCGTAGCGGGGCCGGCGGTGGCGGGGTCCGCGGGGAATGCACACCAGCACGAGGAAGAACGGCAGCATCACCGTTCGTTCGCGGGTGATGAGGCCCAGGTTCCCGAGAGAGGCGAAGGCGTACAGGAATGATCCCGTGAAGAACAGGCACATGGACACGTAGGTCCGGGCCAGCGCCACCCGGGGCACCAGGCGCAGCTGCCGAAGCGATGTGAGGATCACCACTACCAGCACGGTGTTCTCCAAGGCCGTGATCCACTGCCCGCCTCCGTGGGCGTTGATCGGCAACGGATCGAACAGGATGGAGTAGACGTCCTTGGGGTAGGCGAGCAGACTCGGGGAGTAGCCGGTGTTGCTGCTCCCGAATCCGGCCGTGCCGGCCGCGCTGTTGTTGTTCTTGGAGATCTCCGTGAGCGAGATCGAACCCTGGGTGCCCGGTAGGAAGTGGAGCGTCACGAAGATGGCGACACCGAGCATCGATCCCAGAACAATGAGGGCGACCGTGCGACGGGGTCCAGAGAACTTGGTGTTGGGGTCCGCCGGGCGGAAGAGCATGGCCAAGGTGAAGCCGCCCATGGCCAGCAGCACCTCGTTCGGCCGGATGAACACGCCGCCGGCTGAAGCGGCAATGACCATCCAGTACCCACCGCGATGGGCGAGGATACGGGCGCACCCGTAGGCGGTCAGACCCATCAGGAAGGTCATGATGGCTTCCTTGCTCACATCCGAGGTCCAAAAGATGAGGGTCGGAAGGAAGAAGATCAAGTACCCATAGCGGCGACTGCCCGCCCCGCCGAAAGTGGTGGTGAAGGCGAGGTAGAAGAAGACGATGCCGATGAAGGAGAGCCAGCTGAAGACCAGGAAGGCACCGAGCTGGTTGACCCCGATGATGGCGAAGACCACACCGGCCACGATGCTCACCGAACCGTCCGACACAATGCCGTGGAGACCGGCCGGCGCCAGCGAGAAGTCGAGATGGCGGAAACCGTTCGACAAGATCGCCCCCTCGGCGTCGTACCGGTTGTAGTCGGCGATCCCCCCATAGAGGTGGTCGACCACCCAGATCTCCGTAGGGGCACCGAGCAGGTGGAGCACCAGGCAGACCGTGAGGGCCTTGTACAGCCACGGATTGCTTTCGAGCGGGGCGATCCGTCCGATGATGACCCGCCCGAGGGCGAACAGTGCCGCCGCGATGATGATGGAGAAGAAGATCAATGGATGAGGGATCCGGTCGACATCAGATTGACCGGCGCGGTCAGCTCAGGCCTCCGGACGCGGCGGGACGTCCCAGATGGCTCTGTGCTCGGAAGGTACCGCGAGCCTCGTGGGTGCCTGGTCGACCAGAGTGCCGGCGAACGGCGTCGCGTCGGTGACCGTTGTGGCCTCGGCCGGCGGCACCCCACCACCGCCAGTTGCGCCATCGTCGTCCGCTTCACCCTTCGACCGCTTGTGGGCTCGCCAACGTCCCGGGCCGGCTTGACGCCGACGGTCGTCGTCCTCGTCCTCGTCCTCCTCGTCGTCGTAGTCGTCCGATAGAACCGGTCAGCGCCATGCCGACCACCGGCGCCCCGAGGCGTCTCAGCACGGCACTGGTCCTCCGCAACTCGTCCGTCGTGGTCACTCGACGCTCGCCCACAATCAGCACCAGATCGGCCAGTGGAGCCAGACCCTGGCCATGGTGAACGGAGAGGAACGACGGAACATCGAGGATCACGACATCGACGATGTCGCGCAACACATCGAGTACCTCCGGGACGCGAATCACCACCTGGCTCGTGTGGGCCACGAAGTGCTGCAAGGCCAGGAACGACACGCCGGGGACGCTGGTGTCCTCCAGCAGATCCCGCACGTCCTCCGGTCTCAAGGGCCCGGCCAGGCGGCGGTCGAGCTCGTGGGTCAGGGGCGCGGCGCTTCGCAATGGCTCCAGTCCGTCCACGTGGGCATCGAGGCCGTCGGTCGTCACGATCACCACTCGCTGTCCTATGTCGGCGCAGACAGTGGCCAGGTTCACCGCAACGGTGGGCCTCGTGGGTTCCGAACCCGGGGAGGTGACCATGACCACGCTGCGCGCCGCGTGCCGTGCCGGGGTCAGATCGAGCGAGGGTACGGGGAGCGGTTGGTGGACGGCGCTCCTCATGGTTCCGACCCGGGCCAGGTACCGGAGTCCAGCGTGAGGTCCGCTCCCTCGAGCCACTGGTCGCCCTGTTCCGCCACTTCAGGCAGGGGCTCGCGGAACACCGAGAGCCAGAGCATCCGGTAGGCCTCGCTCGAATCGCTCGAGGCGGGGATCTCGGCCACAACCGGATAGCCCAAGGCTGCCTGGGCCCGCTTGGCTGAGGTCACGCGCTTGTCCATCAGTCCCCTCGCCAGGGCCACCAGGGCACCCAGGAGCAGGCCGATCAGCAGGCCGGCCACGGCACGCAACGGGCGGCTGCTGAATTTCTGGGACACGGTCTTGGTCGGGACCGCGAAATCGGGCTGAGTCGACTGCAGTATCTGGAAGCCGGTGTAGACATCCTGGCCGGTGGCCTTCTTCGCTGCGGTCGCCACTGCGAAATCCAATGCCTCGTCGAAGCTGACGTTGAAGGAAGCCGACTCGGCGGCGGTGGGCGCCTTCACTTCCACCTCGATCACGCCGGGTTGGCCCGCGCTCCGCATCCGAAGCAGGTCCGGTGATCGTGGTCATGCCCCGCAGGACGTACTGTGGCTCGTTGAGGCCAGACAGGTGGGCCGCGTTGGCGTAGACCGAGTCCGAGGTGGCGAAGAATTCGATCTGTTCGGTGGTGACCCCCGGGGGTAGGGGGCTGGAGTTGCCGCCATCGACGCCGGGAGGGGCTCCGATGCTGGTGGTGGTCGACCAAAGTGGGCTTCACCACTGAACTGGGTAGCAGGACCCCGATCGCCAGTCCGGCGATGCCCAACAGGAGAATCAACCACCAGCCCCGAGCGAGAGCCTGCCTGTAGTCACTCCACTCCATCGCTCTCCCGCCTCCCCATCCTTTGGCCGAGTAAACGACCCTAACCAGTCGATCAGCCCACTTCAATATCGCCCCCGAACAGCCATTCGTTTGACGAGTTCGGAGTGGGGGCACTTGCCGCCAATGACAACCCCGCCATCAATGATACCGCGGCGGCGACACCGCTTCCGACGACGGGACGAGACAACGGCCATTTCGGACGAACCCGCGCCGCTCGGGAATGTGCAGGTTGCCAGGCATGGGGTAGATTGGCGTGGGGTGCAAGGTCGGAGGCCGAGATGCTTGTCGGGAGACGTCGCAGAGGAAGCCAGCTGCCCTATTGCTCACCGCGGCCTTGTCGGTAGCCGCGGCACACACTGGGGCGGTCACGTGGCGGGGTCCGAGAGTCGCGCTCCGATGCCAGAGCCAGCCTTGTCGTTCCGCTGTCGGCTGCGAGTGGATGTGAGCCGGTGACCGCAGGATCAGATCGGGGCGGGCCCGAGCCGGAGTCGGTACGCACTCCAGACACACAGGCGACTCGCCGGTCCCTGGACCGCTCTCGACAGCTCGCCGTGATGGCCAGCCGGGTGCGCGCCCAGCTCGTCTTCATGGTGCTCGACGCCGCCTGCGTGGTGGCCGCGTACAGTGCGTCGGAAATCTTCTACTGGCGCCACGTCGCCCCGGCTGACTACGGCTGGCATTTCGGCCTTTTCGTTCTCTTCGTGGTGATCCTGACCCTGGTCAGCAACCGGGCGTTCGGGCTGTACGGTCGCATTTGGCGCCATGCCGGCCTCGAAGAAGCCCGCCAGATGATCCTCTCGACCGCAACGGTCGCCCTGGTTCTCCTGGTCCTCTATCCGATAATCCGACTCGCCGGATTTCAATTGTTGCACCCTGAGGTGGTGGCCTTCGGCCTGTTCTTCGCAGCAGCCGGGATGAGCATGCTCCGCTTCCACTCGCGTATCTTCGCCTGGCAGCGGGGCTCCCGGGGCAACGGCCTGCGGGTGGCAATCGTCGGGAGCCGCGACGGAGCGGCGTCAGCTATCCGCGAGATGCTCCGTTACCCTGCGGCCGGACTGATTCCGGTGGCCGTCTTCGACGACGACACCTCGGTGCACGGCATGTCCCTGGTGGGCGTGCCGGTCGTCGGGACCATCGGTGACATTCCGGCCTCGACCAGCCGCTACATGCTCCAGCAGGTGCTCCTGGCCATGCCCGAGGCCCCGCCGGAGGTGATCGCCGACGTGCTGCGGTCGGCCGAGGCCGCCGGCATCGCCATGAAGGTGCTCCCCAGCGTGCACGACGTGGTCAAGGGGCCGACCGACATGTGGGCCATCCGCCGGGCCCGCGAGCCGCGGATCGAGGACCTGTTGGGTCGGACCCCGGTCGCCACCGACCTGGACGGGGTGCGACAGTCGCTCGAAGGTCACCGTGTGCTGGTCACCGGGGCCGGAGGTTCCATCGGTTCGGAGATCTGCCGCCAGGTCGCCAGGTTCGCTCCCGCCCTGCTCGTCCTCCTCGACCACGACGAGACGCACATCCACGACACCGCCGCGACGGTGGATGGTCCCTGCCAACAGGCTCTGATCGACATCACCGACCGCGAGACCCTCTTCGCGGCCTTCGAGCAGTACCGGCCCGACGTCGTGCTCCACACCGCGGGCCACAAGCACGTGCCGGTGCTCGAGGGACACCCGGTCGAGGCCGCCCGGACCAACGTATTCGGGACGCTCAACGTGATCGAGGCATCAGCCGCCATCGGCGTTGGTCGGTTCGTGCTGATCTCCACCGACAAGGCCGTGTGGCCCTCGAACGTGATGGGTGCCTCCAAGCGGGCGGCAGAGCAGGTGCTCTTGAGCCGGTCGCCCGAGGACAGTGCCTATTGCGCCGTCCGGTTCGGGAACGTCCTCGGTAGCCGGGGCAGCGTCATCCCCACGTTCACCCGTCAGATCTTGTCCGGTGGGCCGGTGACGGTGACCGACCCCAGGATGACCCGGTTCTTCATGAGCGTCGAGGAGGCGGTGCAACTGGTCCTCCAGGCGTCGCTGCTGTCGAAGGGCGGGGACATCTTCATGCTCGACATGGGCGAGCCGGTCCCCATCATCGACCTCGCCCGGCGGATGATCCAGCTGTCGGGTGCTCGCGTCGACGTGGACATCCCGATCAGAGTCGTGGGCATCCGACCCGGTGAAAAGCTGCAGGAGAACCTGCGAGAGCCCGAAGAACAGGTCCTGGCGACCGAGCACGCCTCCATCTCCCGGCTGATCCCCATCACCTCGCCACCGGCGTGGTTCGAGACGAACCTGGACCTGCTGGCCGACGCCACCCGCCGGCGCGACCCGGACAAGGTGCGCCGACTGCTCTTCGCCATCGCCGGGATCGAATCGGAACAGCACGCACACCTCGGTCCGGCGACTCCGGAAATCGAGGTCGACGGAGTCCTCCGCCCCTCTCCCATCCAACTCAGGCTCGAGCCCGCCGGCGACAGAGCCGAGTCGAAAGGGGCGTAGTGGGCGAGCTGACGGCGGATCGACTGGTCGTCGTCGGACAGGGCTACGCGGGTCTGCCCGTCGCCATGCGGGCGGTCGAGGTCGGATTCGATGTCGTCGGCTTCGACCTCGACGTGGCCAGGGTCAAGCGCCTGGGCGCCGGTGATTCGTTCGTCGAGGACATCAGCAACGACACGCTGACGCGGGCACTGGCGACCGGGCGGTACGAGCCCACTGACGACCCTGATCGCACGCAGGGATTCGACGTGGCCGTCATCGACGTCCCCACGCCCCTTACGGACGGCGTACCGAACCTCTCCCACGTTCAGGGCGCCTCCGCCATGTTGTCCCGCTCCCTGCGTGCCGGGGCCACGGTGATCCTCGAATCGACCACGTACCCGGGGACCACCGAGGATCTGGTGGCCGGCATCCTCGAAGAGGGGTCGGGACTCATGGCCGGCCAGGACTTCCATCTCGGCTACAGCCCGGAGCGAATCGACCCCGGCAACGCCACCTGGCACTTCGCCAACACCCCGAAAGTGGTCTCGGGCATCGATGCCGACTCGCTGGAGGCGGTGCAAGCGTTCTTCGACCGTCTGGTCGATCGCACCGTGCCGGTGTCGGGCACCCGGGAGGCCGAGCTGACCAAGCTGCTGGAGAACACCTTCCGACACGTCAACATCGCCCTGGTCAACGAATTGGCCGTGTTCGCCGAGGCGATGGGCATCGATGTCTGGGAGGCCATCGACGCCGCGTCGACCAAGCCGTTCGGCTACCTCCGGTTCACGCCCGGCCCGGGAGTGGGCGGTCACTGCCTGCCCATCGATCCCAGCTACCTGTCGTGGAAGGTGCGCCGGAGTCTCGGCCAGCCGTTCCGGTTCGTGGAGTTGGCCAACGACGTCAACGAGCACATGCCCGACTACGTGGTGTCCCGACTCACCGGGGCCCTCAACCGGGACAAACGCTCGGTCAACGGCTCCCGCGTGCTGCTGTTGGGGCTGTCCTACA
The DNA here is from genome assembly GCA_963743785.1 of uncultured Acidimicrobiaceae bacterium. Taxonomy (GTDB): domain Bacteria; phylum Actinomycetota; class Acidimicrobiia; order Acidimicrobiales; family RAAP-2; genus Bog-473. The sequence continues at coordinate 253,682 of CAVURD010000034.1, forward strand.
AGCGGAACACCGGGGACACCCGCGAGTCCCCCGGCATGGTCATCGCCCAGATCCTCTCGTCGCTCGGCGCCGAGGTCCGGGTGGCCGACCCGCACCTGGCACCCGGCGCGACCGGCTTCCCCCAGGTGGAACTGACGCGCGGACGAGGTGGAGCTGGCCGACGCGGTGGTGGTGGTGACGGATCACGACGACTTCGACTACGACATGATCCGGGATCGCGCACGGTACGTGCTCGACACCCGCAACCGGATCCGAGGTCCCAAGGTCGAGTCATTGTGACCACGCGTCCCCTGCGGTGAAGGTCGTCGTCACCGGAGGTGCCGGCTTCATCGGTGCGAACCTCTGCCGGATGCTCGACCGCCAGGACTTCGTCGACCACGTGGTGGCTCTCGACGACCTGTCGACCGGCTCGCGCCAGAATCTGGCCGGCTCCCCATCGGTCGAGCTCCGGGAAGGCTCCATCCTGAGCCCTGACGATCTCGACGGCGTCATCGAGGGTGCCCAGGCGATCGTCCATCTGGCCGCCCGCCCGTCGGTGCCACGATCGCTGGCCGATCCCATGGCCACCCACCAGGTCAACGCCACCGGAACCATGACGGTGCTGGAAGCAGCGCGGCGGCACGGCATGCCCCACGTCGTCGTGGCGTCCTCGTCGTCGGTGTACGGCGCCAACCCACGCCTCCCGAAGCGAGAGGACATGGTGCCCCTGCCGGTCAGTCCCTATGCCGCCAGCAAGCTGGCCACCGAGGCGTACGCCCTCTCCTATGGCCGCTCGTTCGGTCTTCCGGTGCTGGCCTTCAGATTCTTCAACGTCTTCGGTCCCCTGCAGTCGGCCGGGCACGCCTACGCGGCAGTGGTGCCGACCTTCGTCTCGTGCGCCCTCACCGGGAGACCACTGCCGGTCCACGGGGACGGCACCCAGACCCGCGACTTCACCTTCGTCGACACCGTCGTCGCCGTGCTGGCCGATGCCATCCGCCGCCGGGTGACCGATCCTGAACCGGTGAATCTGGCCTTCGGCTCGCGGTCGTCTCTGCTGGAGGTGATCGCGATGCTTGAGGATGTCGTCGGCCACGATCTCCGCCGCGACCACGTCGAACCGCGTGCGGGCGACGTGCATGACTCGCAGGCCGACCAGACCCGATTCAGGCGAGACTGTTCCCCGAGGTCCGGCCGACTCCGCTGCCCGACGGCCTGCGTGCCACCGTGGCCTGGTTCCGGGAGGCACGCTGACGAGGCACACCGGGCTCCCGGCACCGCGCCGTCCTCGGAGGCCCTGGAGCCAGGTGACCGTCGGCGTGGCGGCGGTTGCGGCCATTGCAGTACTGGGCGCGTACCTGCACCTCCGTCCCGGCCTCAACGCCGTCGACCGCCTGGGCTTCGCGCTGCCCCCCGCGTCGACGCACTGGTGGCGGTTCTTCCGGGTGGTGACCAGGTTCGGCACCTGGCCGGCCCTGGCGGTCGGCTCGTTGAGCGCGGCGACGGTGGCGCGGTTCACCGGGCGGCGGGACCGGTGGCGGGCGCTGGCCTGTCTCGTCGGCCCGCTCGCCGCCGCCGTTCTCGATCAGTTCGTGATCAAGCCTCTGGTGGGGCGCTTGTACCAGGGCGAGCTCAGCTTCGCCTCGGGGTCGGTCACGGTGATCGCCGCCGTGGGCACCGCCTGGGTGCTGGCCGTTCCCCGCCGGTTCCGGGTCGCTGCCGCGGTGGTGGGGTCATTGGGCGTGGCCATAATGATCGTCGCCGTCATCGCCCTACGGTGGCACTATCCGACCGACGCCCTGGCCGGGATCGTGCTCGGCGTCGGGGTCGTGCTGATGGCCGACAGCGCCGCCCACACGCTCCCGCGACGCCGGTCCGGCGGCAATGCGATCGGTCACGAGCGCACACCAGCGAGCCTGGGCGCCCGTTCCGATGCGAGAAGGTAAGCGGTGGCCGAAGCGACGGCGGGCGACCCACCGATCCCGCGCGTCGACGGGCGGGTGGTGCTCCTGGCCGGCCCGGGCGATAGCACGGACATCGTCGCCAACTTCCTTGCCTCCCGGGTGCCCGATTTGGTCGTGGTCATGGAGGAACCGCCGTCGCGCCTGCGGATGGCCCGGCGGCGGGCGGGACGAGTGGGCTGGCCCTCCGCCATCGGACAGGTCCTCTTCGTCGCCCTGCTCCAGCCCGTACTCCGACGTCGGGGGGCGCGTCGCCGGGACGCCATCCTGGCCGCGGCCTCGGTCGACCAGACGCACCGGTCTCCCGAATACCGAGTGCCGTCGGTCAACGCTGAGCAGACGGTCGCCCTGCTCACCGCCCTTCGGCCGGTCATGGTGGTGGTCAACGGGACTCGGATCATCGCCACCCGGGTGCTGGACTCAGCCGGCAGCCCGATCGTCAACCTGCACGCCGGCATTACTCCCCGGTACCGGGGAGTGCACGGCGGCTACTGGGCGTTGGCCGAGCGTCACCCTGAATGGGTCGGCACCACGGTGCACCTGGTGGACCCCGGCATCGACACGGGCGGGATCCTCGCCCAGTCGGTCTTCGACAGTGACCGGCGAGGACTCCTTCACCACCTACCCGTACTTGCACCTGGTCAACGGGCTGCCGCTGCTCGGGGCCCAGGTCGACAAAGTGATGGCCGGAGGAGATCTCGAACCGCACCCGGCCGGCATGGCTCCCGGATCGGACCTCTACTACCATCCGACTCTCTGGGGCTACCTTCGGTGCCGGTGGCGCCAGGGGGTGCGGTGAGCATGGGGCCGGTGCCGACACGAGCAGCGACCGAGTGAGGGAGTGGAGGCGACGGTGAACGAGCCCGACCGGCCCGGAGCCCTGGTCATCTCTCTCGACTTCGAGCTGCACTGGGGGGTACGTGATCATGTCGGACGGCATGACGCCCCGTACGGACGCCTGACCGAGGAGCGCCGGGCCGTGGCAGACCTGGTCGAGCGTGTTCGCTTCGCGGAACATCCGTGCCACCTGGGCCACCGTCGGCTTCCTGTTCGCCTCGAACCGTGGTGAGATCGAGGACCATCTGCCCAAAGAGCGGCCGACGTACGAGCGGGCCGAGCTCGATCCGTATGTCGAGACCATCGGACCCGACGAGGAGCATGATCCCGAGCACCTGGCTGGCTCACTGGTCGACCTGATCGGCGCGCACCGCCGGACAGGAAGTCGGATCGCACACCTTCTCCCACTACTACTGCCTCGAGCCTGGGCAGGATGAGACCACGTTCCGGGCGGATCTGGCGGCGGCACAGTCCATGGCCCGATGGCGCGGCCTGGAGATGACCAGCCTGGTGCTCCCCCGCAATCAGTGGAACCCGGCCTACACCGACGCCGTGCTCGACCTTGGGTTCCTCTGCATCCGCGGTCCCCAGCCGACCTGGGGTCACCACGCTCGACCGAGTGGCGACCAGAGCATCCTGCACCGCGGCGCCAGGCTGGCCGACACCTACGTGGGCGTCTCTCCCCCGCCCACGACGGCATGGCGGCACGTGCTCCAGCCGTCAGGTCTCTGCGACGTTCCCGCCAGCGCCTTCCTGCGACCCTTCAATCCTGGCCGCCGACGGCTCGAGCCGATGCGACTGGCCCGACTGAAAGCGGGGATGCGCCAGGCGGCGCGCCACGGCCGTATCTTCCATCTCTGGTGGCATCCGCACAACTTCTCGCAGCACCGGTCCGAGAACTTCGCCGTGCTCGAGCGTGTCCTCGACGAGTTCGACCGGTTGGCCACCGCCGAGGGGATGCAGTCGCTGTCCATGGGCGACGTGGCCGGGATGGTGGCATGAGCCGAGGCTGGAAGGCATTGACGAGGGCCGGGAATCGGGCCATTCGGAGCGTGGAACCTTTTCGCGATGCCCGGGTGATGTGCCACACTTATGCCCCTCGGTGGGCGTAGCTCAGTTGGTTAGAGCGCCAGGTTGTGGTCCTGGAGGTCGGGGGTTCGAGACCCCTCGCTCACCCCGAAATGTGCCGTCGAATGAGCCAGGCGGCCTCCGTGTGCGATGCCGACCCAGTGGGGGTGAGTTGGAGTGACTGCTGCGACGGCGGGGAGAACCGTCCTGGTGACCGGAGCCTCGTCGGGCATCGGAGCGGCGGTCGCCCGGGTACTCGCCGCCCGGGGCGACAGGGTGGCCCTGGTGGCACGGCGCATTGATCGACTCGATGCCGTCCTGGCGGACTGTCGCGCCTCATCGCCGGCATCGGAGCGTTGGGCGGCCGACCTCTCCGACGCCTCCGCCGCCGCCGCCTTGGCCCTGGTGATCTGGGATCACTACGACGGGATCGACGTCGTGATCAACAACGCCGGGGCTCCGATGCGCCGGCATGCCAGCCGGCTCACCATGGCCGAGGTGGAGCGGGCCATGACCCTCAACTACTTCTCACCGGTCGCCATCACCCTGGCTCTGCTTCCCCGGATGTTGGCCCGCCGGTCAGGCACCATCGTGAATGTGTCCAGCCTGGGTGGCCGATTGGGCATTGCCACGGAGGCGGCCTATTCGGGTTCCAAGTTCGCCCTGGCCGGATGGAGCGAAGCGTTGGCCATCGACCTGGACCGTTCGGGCGTCACCGTGAAGTTGATCCTGCCCGGAGCCATCGACACGGAGATCTGGGACCAGCCGGACAACGATGCTCCGCTCTATGACGGCCCCAAGGAACCCCCCGAGGGGATCGCCGAGGGGATAGCCGACGCCATCGACAGCGATTCCTTCGAGCACTACCTGCCCGACATGAAGGCAGTGATCGAGATGAAGACGACCGACTTCGACAGCTTCATGATCGGGATGAGGGCCATGACCGACAAGGCGCCTCCCGAAGGTGGGCCATGAAAGCGCTGCTCTTTGGGGCCCCGCCGGCTCCGGAGGAAATCCGGCCCTCCCCCACCGACGAATTGGAAACGATGCTCGCCGGCCTGCCCTTCGGCCTGCACGACATGGACGACGCCACGGCTGGTCCGACCGGACTGGGTGATCACCAGACCCATCCTCTCGGGGATCTGCGGTTCCGACGCCAAGCTGGTCCTCGGCGACTTCAGCACCGGAGACATGGACAACCCGATGGCGGCGTTCTCGTCGCTCCCCCACGTGCCGGGGCACGAGGTGGTCGCCGAAGTGGTGTCCATGGGACCGGCCGCCACGGGGCCTCGACATCGGTCAGCGGGTGGTACTCAATCCGTGGCTCAGCTGCGGCCCCCGCGGCATTGAGCCGAAGTGTCCCCCCTGCCAAGCGGGCGACCTCAATATGTGCTGGAACTTCACCGAGGGCGACCTTGGTCCCGGAGTCCATGTCGGCGTCATCACCGGCGCACCGGGAGCGTGGGCTGAGCTCATGGCGGCCCATGACTCCATGCTCATTCCGGTGCCCGACGGGATCTCCAACGAGGCGGCCGTGCTGGCCGACCCGTTCTCGGTCTCGTTCCATGCCATCGTGCGCAACCCGCCGCCACGGGGAGGACGGGTTCTCGTCTACGGGGCCGGAGCCCTGGGGCTGACCAGCGTGGCCATATTGCATTCCCTGTACCCCGACGTCGAGATTGCCGTGGTCGCCCGCTTCGAGGCGCAACGGGAAAAGGCCCTCCAATTCGGTGCATCGATGGTCTTGTCCCACGAGCCCCGATTGGCCCTGGTCGAAGCCCTGGCCAACTGGTCCGGGGCGGTGCTCCACACGCCGTTCGATGGGCTGCCCGTCGCCCACCCCGGCCACATCGACGTGGTGTACGACACCGTCGCCAAGGCCGAGACCTTCGAAGTCGGGGTCCGGGTGCTGGCCGAACGTGGACGCCTGGTCTACACCGGCGTGGCCACGCCGGAGCGTTGGGAGTGGACACCCATCTATTTCAAGGAGCTCTCCCTCATTGGCTCAAACGCCTTCGCTCAAGAGGAGTTCGACGGGGTGCGCCAGCACGCCATCTCCCACTATCTCGGGCTGGTGGCCGACGGCCGGATCGACATCACGCCGATGCTGACCCACCGCTTCGACCTGCCCGACTGGTTCGATGCCTTGAAGGCGATCGCTCGCCAGGACCAGAGCGGTGCGCTCAAGGTGGCCTTCACCCCCAACGGGAATTGAGGTACAACGCAACGGCGAAGAGGCCATTTTGGGGAGGAGACCCTTGCTGAAGCTACGCCGCCGCCCGTCGCAGGATCCTCCTCTGGCCGGGGGTCCGGTTGCGCTCTTGATGACCCGCAGGTCGCCTACGTGAGCCCGGAGAAACCGGGCGCGCCGTCGTCCATATCGGCCTCCATCGGTCAATTTGCCGCATCCCCTCGCATTTGCGGGACGCCACCCTCGGGATATCTGAGGGCGCTCCTGTTTTGGCGTTTTGACCTTGCATTCTCATGAAATTCAGCCGCATGGACGCCCCAGTTCATTACCATCGAACGATGCCCACATTGCCGCGTGCCGCGAGGCCACACCGGAGCACACCTCACCCACTCGCGGCGCGGGTGCTCCGCCCGTTCAGCGCAGCGTTGGCCGTGGTTGCCCTCGGCGGGCTTGCCGGCGCTTGCCTCATACCACCGTTGCCCGGTTCAAACACGGTTCCGTGCAATACGCCGAGTCTCATTTCGGCCATTTCGATTGCCAACGGCACGCCCGGTGGTGGCACCCTGGTCCTGACGACCGGATGCGTCTACACGCTGACGAGCGCCAACAACGCGACCGATGGGGGCACCGGCCTTCCGGTCATCACCGGGAAGGTCACCATCCAGGGCGCCGGGGCCACCATCACCCGATCGACCGCATCGGGCACGCCGGCCTTCCGGGTCTTCGACGTCGCCACCAACGGCAACCTGAACCTGAACTCGCTGACGCTGAGCAACGGCCTGGCCAACAACGGCCAACAGGGTGGTGGCGCCATCTTCAGCCACGGCACCTTGGCCGTCACCGCCGGCACCTTCACCAACAACTCGTCGCCCGCCACCACCGGCACCTCGGGTGGGGCCATCAACAGCAGCGGGACGCTCACGGTGGACCACCAGCACGTTCAGCGGGAACTCGGCCCAGGAGGGCGGCGGCGTCTTCAACCAGAACAGCGCCACCATCACCAACAGCACCTTCACCAGCAATAACGCCACGATCTACGGCGGCGGGGCGTCGGTCAACGCCGCCGGCACCGAGACCCTGGCCGGGGACACCTTCGTCGGCAACACCGGACCGGGCGGGGGGGCCCTCGACAACGACGCCACCCTCAACATCACCAACAGCACCTTCTACAACAACACCGGGGGCACCAACGGCGGCGGGGCGGTCGTGAACTTCGGCACCACCACGGTGAAGCAGTCCACCTTCTCGGGCAACACCTCGCCCTACGGGGCCAACGTCTTCAACTTCACCGGGTTCACGCTCTCCATGTGCATGGACATCGTCGCCGGTGGTCTGACCGGGACCAACTGCGGTGGCCTGGCCCCGATCACCGACCTGGGCTACAACATCGACACCGGCTCCTCGTGTGGCTTCTCGGCCCCGAACCACTCCCTGAGCAACACCCAGCCACAACTCGACGCCCTGGCTTCCAACGGTGGGTCGACCCAGACCATGGCCCTGCCCGCGGGCAGCCCCGCCGTTGACGCCATCCCAACCAGCACCCCCGGCTGCGCCGGCACGCACCGACCAGCGCGGCATCGCCCGCCCCCAGGGCAACGGCTGCGACATCGGGGCCTACGAGCTCGTCGCCACTTCGGGTGACACCACGCCCCCGAGCGTCCCGGGCGGCCTGGCGGTGACGTCGGTGACCTCGAGTTCGGTCTCCCTCAAGTGGAACGCCTCGAGCGACAATGTCGGGCGTCACCGGCTACACCATCTACCGGAACGGAGCGTCCGTCGGCAGCACCGGCGGTCCGGCGGCCACCACGTTCACTGATCTGACGCCCTCGCCGAGTCACCAGCTACTCCTACACGGTCGACGCCTTCGACGGCAGCGGCAACCACTCGGCCCGCTCGGCACCGGTCTCGGTCACCACGCCGGCTCCGACGGGAGTCCAGGCCGTCCAGGCCGGCGCCACCGCCACGGCAACCCGGGTGACCAGTACCACCATCGTGCTGGCCAACCCGGTCCACGCCGGCGATCTGCTGGCCGGCTGGCTGGGCCAGTACGACGCCGCCGGGCAGGTGCAGGTCTCCGACAACGTGAACGGACCGTGGACCCGGACCAGCGCCTCGACGACCTTCTCGAATGGCGGAGGGGATCTCGCCCTCTTCTACCTGCAGAACTCGGCGCCGGCCCCGTTCGGTCTGACCATCACCATCACCGCCACCAGTGCGACGTACCTCCAAGGTGCGGTCTCCGAGTACAGCGGGGTGGCCACGGCCGGCGCCCTGGACCAGGTGGCGGCGGCCAAGGGGAACAGCACGGCGGTCGATTCGGGGCCGACCGCTCCAGTGGGGGCGGGGGAACTGGTGGTCGGCGGCATCATCACCGGCGGCACGCCCGGGACGGTGACGCCGGGCTCCTCGCAGGCCAAGCCCTTCACCCTGCGGGTCCAGACCAGCTCGGGCTCGGCCGACATCGAGGACATCGCAGCCAGCAATGCCGGAGCCCAGGACGCGCAGGCCACCTTCGCCACGGCCACAGACTGGTACGCCGCCGTCGCCGTGTTCCACCCCTTCGGGGGCTGACCCGCAACCGCGGAGCGTCGGCGCCGGGCGGAAGAGACGACCTGGCCTTTCAGCTGTCCGCTGGGTTCTCGTTCCCGGCCCCCATGTCACAGAACTGTCGATAGCGGGCCCCGGTGGCCTTGGCCCAGCTCGGATCGGGCTCGATCCTCCGGCTGACGCCGGCCCAGCGGTCCGAGTCGTTGAGCGAGGTCTCCAGTCCGGCGGCCATGCGAGCCACGTAGGCCGCCCCGCGGGCCGCGCCGTCGGGCACGGCCACCGCGTCCACCGGCAGCTGCGTGGCATCGGCCACCGCCGACATCCATGCGGTGACCCGGGATCCCCCGCCACTGGCCACGACACGGTGGGCCCGTGCGCCGGATGCCTCGATGATCCGGGCGATCACGAAACCACTGGCTTCGAACGCGGCGCGCTCCAGCGCTTCGGCATTCGAGCCGATATCGAGGCCGTAGAGGTTCGAGCGCAGGGTGTGGTCGTTGAGCGGGGTGCGCTCGCCCCGGATATAGGGCAGCCACACCGGGACGCGGTCGGGGTTGCCCAGCCGGGGATCCAGCCGCTCCCGGTCCGGTCCGGGCGGGCACGCGCCGCGGAGCAGGTGGCGGGCCCAGTCGACGAAGAGGGCCCCGGCGTTGCTCGGGCCCCCGATGAGGAACCGGGCCGGGGTGGTGTGGGGATAGCTGACGAGACCGGGAACCTGCATCCACTCCTCGGTCACCACCCAGACGATGAGCGTCGCGCCGAAGATGGCCAGCACATCGCCGGGCTCGTTGGCGCCCGAGACGATCTGGTCGCAGAAGGCATCGATCGACCCGCCGGTGAACACGGTGTCGGTACCCGGCACGGTCCCGCCGGCCTGGCACATGGGGACGACGGTGGGCAATTGTGATTCCGAGGCACCGATGGACTCGATGAGCGCCGCTGTTCCACTTGCCCCACCCGTGCAGGGCACCCAGGCTGGCGGTGACGCCCGAGTCGATGGCCGGGACCCCGGTCAGGGCGTGGGTGGCCACGGCCTGACAGGGCCAGTACCCCTTGGCGTCGGGAGCCTCTCTGACGGCCCAGCGGAGGAAGCCTTCGGCGTCGGGCATGGCCCCCGGCGGGGGAAGCCCCACATCGGGGGCGCCGTCGCTGTCGGCTGATGCGGCGGGTCGCCCCTCGATGTCGCCGTACATCAGGCCGGGGAGCATGGGAACACCCCGCCGGTTGACCGCCGTGAGCGACGGAACCATGGAGGCCACGGCCAGGCCGGCCACCTCCCCGTTGCCCGAGGCGGCCAGTTGCCCGGTCACGTCGGCGTAGGCCCGGCGCGGGCCGGCCCGCCACGCCCGGCGGGCATCGTGGCGCAACAGGTCCGGCTCCGGGGCCATGACCTCGTGGGCCACCCGGCTGCGGGCCACCACCGCACCGTCACCGTCCACGGCCAGGGCCTTGACCGAGGTCGTGCCGATATCGACCCCGATCGTGATGGCACCTCGGGAATTGCTCACGAACCTGACACAGGAGTCATATGTCCGCCATTATGGACCCCGTTCGACAATCGAGAGGGGTGCAACGAAAATGAGCACGACACGACCGAAGGCACTGGTGACCGCCGCGGTCAGCGGGCCCGGGCTCGATCTCCTCCATCAATTGGCCGATCTGGTCCTCGATTCGTGGCTCGATCAACCCTCCCTCCGCATCTACAACGCCAAGCAGTTGGCCGAGCGGGTGGCCGCCGAAGGCGCCAATCTGGTCGTGGTCGAGGGTGACGTCTGCGGGGCCGAGCTCTACGAGCAGCCCATCATCGCCGTGGCCAGCTGCCGGGGCGACCCCACGAACGTCGACGTGCCCGCCGCCACCGCGGCCGGCGTCCCGGTGCTGCGGGCGCCCGGTCGCAATGCCGACGCGGTGGCCGAGCTGGCCGTCGCTCTCCTCTTCGCCGCCACCCGGGGCATCATTCCCGCCGACCGGGACGTCCGGGACGGGGAGGTCTACCGGGACGGGAAGATCCCGTACCAGCGCTACCGGGCCTGGGAGCTGAACGGCAAGACCGTGGGCCTGGTCGGACTGGGCGCGGTCGGGCGCGCCCTGCGCTGGCGCCTGCGCGGCTTGGGCATGGACGTCCTGGCCTATGACCCCTACGCCCCCGATGCCACCTCCTCGCTGGACGAACTCCTCGAGCGCTCCGACGTCGTCTCGGTGCACGCCCCGGTGACCGACGAGACCAGCGGCATGATCGGCACCGACGCCTTCGCCAAGATGCGGGACGGCGTGGTCTACCTCAACACGGCCCGGGCCAAGATCCACGACACCGACGCCCTGGTGGCCGCGCTCGCCTCCGGCAAGGTCGGCGCGGCGGGGCTCGACCACTTCGAGGGGGAGCACCTGGCCACCGACCACCCGTTGACCACCTTCCCCAACGTGGTGCTCACCCCGCACATCGGCGGGGCCACCTACGACACCGAGGCCAACCACACCCGGACCATCGCCGAGGACCTCTGCCGGTTGATGGCCGGGGCGCGCCCGTTGCACATCGTCAACCCCGAGGTGCTCGCCGACTGACGTGAGCGCTCGTCAACCGACCATCATCGCCACCAGCATCGGCTTCCAGGCCGACGGCCCGGACAGCCCAGAACCTCCGGCTCGGGCCCTCCTTCGGCCTGGCCGCCGAGCTGGCTCGGGCCGGCCCCCACCCGCGGGCCTGCATCATCGCCACGGCGGTGGGAGACAGCGACGCCCGCGCCGCCGCCGTGCACAACGCCTTCGGCAAGGCCGGCTGGATCAGCACGCATCTGGCCCTGTTCACCATGCCGACCTTCACCGACATGCGCAGCCACCTGCTGGGCCAGGACGTCATCTGGGTGTCGGGAGGGAGCACGGTCAACCTGCTGGCGCTGTGGCGGGCCCACGGCCTGGACGTCATCCTGCGCGAGTGCTGGGAGTCCGGCGTGGTGCTCACGGGAGTGTCGGCCGGCTCGTTGTGCTGGCATGTCGGAGGGACCACGGATTCCTTCGGGCTCCCACTGCAGGCGGTCACCGACGCTCTCGGATTCCTGCCCTACAGCAACAGCCCCCACCACGACGCCGAGGCCGAACGCCGTCCCCTCATCCATCGCCTCATCGCCGACGGCACCCTGCCCGACGGCTACGCCACCGAGAACGGGACGGGCCTGGTCTTTTGCGGCACCGAGCTCCACGAGGCCTTCACCGAGCAGCCGGACAAGACGGCCTACTCCTTGACCCGGCGGGGCGACACGACGGTGGAGAAGGCGCTGCCCACCCGCCTGCTCTGATCGGCACGGTCACGCCGGCGGGTCCGTCACACCGGGAGGTTCACGGGTCGGGCAACCCGTAGAAACGTCGTGCGTTCTCCCCGGCGATCGCCGCCAGGGCATCGGGCTTCAGCTCCTGCCGCAGGAACCGGCCCGAGGAATGGGGCCAGGCTCCGTCCCAATGGGGATAGTCGCTGGCGAACATCACGTGGTCGGCGCCGATCTGCTCGACCACGGCCGGCAGCATGCGCTCCTCGGGTTCGCAGGTGACCCATATGTTCCCGGCCGCCAGGTACTCATCGGGATGGCGCTGCCAACCGTTGTCGATCCAGTCGCCCCGGGACTCGAAGTGTTCGCCCAGCCGTTCGACGAACCAGGGCAGCCAACCGGCACCGGCCTCGAGAAAGGCCACCCGAAGGGTCGGGTGCCGGTCGAACACCCCACCACTGACCATGGCCGTCATGGCCGTCATCTGGTCGAAGGGGAAGCTGACGCAGTGCACCTGTATGTAATTGTCGAAGCGGTCGATCCCGATCTTGGGCATGTGCAGTCCGGGCGCCCCGTGGATACCGAGAGGCAGATCGAGTTCGGCCGCCAGGGCGAAGAACGGGTCGAGATCAAGGTGGTCGAGGTTGCGCCGCTCCAGCGCCGGCGGCACGACGGCGCACACCAATCCGAGGTCTTTGGCGCGTCGCAGCACGGCGAGGGCCGCCGCACCGTGTTCGATCGGCACCACGGCGGCGGCGTGCAGCCGACCACCGCCTGTCCGCCACCATCTCGGCCGCCCACTCGTTGTACAAGCGGGCCAGGGCGCGGCCCAGTTGCGGATCCCGGATGCTGGGCACGCACATGGCGAAGCTCGGGAAGAGCACCATTTCGTCCAATCCGTCAGCCTCGGCATTGGCCAGGATCCCCGACGCCGTGCTGGCGTCGAGGCCGGGCTCGGTGCTCACGCCCCGGTCGGCCGGGCACCCGGCCCCGGGGCCCTCGGGGTCGGGATAGGCCCGCCCTTCGATGACCACGCCCGGAATCCCGTCGTTGCGCAGGCTGACCTGGTCGGGGAAGCGGCCGAGGACGTCGAGCACGAAGGCGGTCCCCTCGACGACGTGGCCGTCGGCGTCGATGACGTGGGGCCGGGTCACCGCGTCGCGTTGATCCAGTCCGAACCGGCGTGCACCGTGTCGGTGTCGGTTCCCGAGCGGAGGAGGGTGCCGGGCCGGGCCTCGGTGAACGATCCCTCGCGCACGATCTCGGTGCCGTTCACCAGCACATGGGCGATGCCCACGGCCTCGGCGTAGAGCCGGCTGGCCCCGCCGGGCAGGTCGTTGCGGGTGCGCACCGGGCCGTGGCCGATGGCGGTGGGATCGAGCACGACGACGTCGGCCCAGGCGCCGGGCACCAGGCGGCCCCGGTCGCGGAGCCCGTAGAGGCGGGCCGGGATGTCGGTCAGTTGCCGCACCGCTTCCTCCCAGCTCAGGAGCGACCGCTGCCGGACCCCGTCACCCAGCAGGGAGGTCGAATAGATCGCACCGCACATGGTGTCGAGATGCGCCCCGGCGTCGGAGCCGCCGACGACGGCCCGGGGGTCGACCCAGGCCTCGGCCCGCAAGGCCCAGTCCTCCTCGGACTCGGGGATGGGCGGCCGCAGCCCGGTGCGGAGCTCGTCGGCCACCACCACATCGAGCAGGGCGTCGAACGGGGCCACGCCCCGTTGCCGGGCCACCTCGCCGACCGTCTGCCCCTCGTAGCGGGCGTTCTCCTCGGCGAAGGTCTCCTCGAGGATCAGGCGCTCCCACACGGCCAGATGGCGCAGGATCCCCGCCTCGTCCGACTGCGCGCCGGCATCGAGCCGGCGCCGGGTCTCCGGGTCGCTGAGCGCCTTCATCCGCTCGGGCACCGCCAGCATGAACACCTCCCGCCACCCGGGCAGGCCGTCGAGGATGGCGCCGTGCTCGAAGCTCAGCCGCAACTGCATGGTGTGGGGCAGCGTCAAGGCCACCACGGTCGCCCCCCGTGCCGCGGCCGCCGTCGAGGCCGCCAGTTGGTCCCACAGGCCGTCGGGGTTCATGGCCGAGACACCGAGCACGTTCCAGTTGATCGGGCGGTCCGCCAGCAACGAGATACTGCTCATGAGGTCGATGTCGTCCTCGGTGAACCCGTTGAGGCAGCCGGCGATGATCAGCTCGACCGTGGTCCCGTCGTGCTCGCGCACCGCCGCGGCCAGGAGCTCGAGCTCGGACCGGGCGGCGGCCCGGGACGGGACGGGCTGACCGTCACCGTCGTTGTGGGTGTGCACCTGTGAGGTGGAGAATCCGAGCGCGCCCTCACCGAGCGCGGCGTGCAGGGCCGACACCATGGCGGCGCTGTCGGCGTCGGTGGCGGGCGATCCCACGGCCCGCTCCCCCATGACCAGACGGCGCAGGGTGGAATGGCCGACCAGAAAGCCGGCGTTGACGGCCAGGCGGCCCTGCAGCTGCCCGAGCCACTGGCCGAACGAGGCCCAGTCCCAGGCCAGCCCCTGCTGCAGGGCGGCCAGGGGCATGCCCTCCACCCGGGCCATCATGCGCGAGAGGTAGTCGACGTGGTCGGGTCCGCACGGCGCCAGCGAGAAGCCGCAATTGCCACCCAGGACCGTCGTCACCCCGTGCAGCGGTGACGGGCTGGCGTTGGGATCCCAGAACAGCTGGGCGTCGTAGTGGGTGTGCAGGTCGATGAAACCCGGCGTGACCAGCATGTCGGTGGCGTCGATGACCGTGTCGACGGGTGCCTCCCCGACGTGGCCCCCGATCCCGGCGATGCGCCCGTCGGCGATCAGCACGTCGGCCCGTCGCGGTGGCCCGCCGGTGCCGTCGACCACCGTGCCACCCCGGATGCGGGTGGTCACAGCGCCCCTTGGATGACCACGCGCTGGCGGGCGAAGGCCTGCATGCCCTCGGGACCGAGCTCGACGCCGAAGCCCGACTGCTTCCACCCGCCCATGGGCGCGTCCATGTCGATGGCCGAGAGCCCGTGCGTATTGACGAAGACCGTCCCCGCTTCCAGCCGGCGGGCCACGCCGGCCGCCAACGCCTCGTCGTTGCTCCAGATCGAGGCGCACAACCCGAACGATGTGTCGTTGGCCGCGGCCACCGCATCGTCCAGGTCGTCGTAGGCGAGCACGGGCAACGCCGGGGCGAACTGCTCCTCGCGCACGATGCGGGCGCCGGGGTCGGTCACCTCGACCAGGGCGGGCGACACGAGGTAGCCGCCGGCGTCGGCATCCTCGGCCCGCACCCGACCGGGACGGTGCACCTTGGCGCCACCCCGCTCGGCCTCGGCGATGAGGGCCTCGACCCGGTCACGTGAGGTCGGGAGATGCACCGGGCCCATGGTCACCCCCTCCGCCAGCCCGTCACCCACCACCTCGGTGGACAGGCGGTCAACCAGCGCGGCCACCGTGTCGGCCATGCGGTCCCGGTGCACGTAGAGCCGCTTGACCGCCATGCACACCTGCCCGCTGGTCACGAAGGCGGCGTCGAACAGGCGACCGGCCAGGGCGTCGTCGACCTCGACGTCGGGGGCCAGGATGGCCGCGTCATTGCCCCCGAGCTCCAGCACGACCGGCCGCGTCGTGCCGGCGGCCGATCCCATCACGGCCTGCCCGGTGGGCACGCCGCCGGTGAACGAGACCATGTCCACCTCGGGATGGCCGACCAAGGCGGCGCCCAGGGCGGCATCGGGCCCGTTGACCACGTTCAGCACCCCGGGCGGGAGCACCTCGGCCATGGCGGCGGCCACCAGGAGGACGGTCCCGGGGCAGGTGGGCGGGGCTTTGACCACAACGGCGTTGCCGGTCAGCAGGGCCGGCAGGACCTTGTTGGCCATCACCGAGACCGGCCAGTTGAACGGCAGGATGGCCCCCACCACTCCATGGGGCACCCACTCCACCCGGGTCGACCCGGACTGGTGCACCCGGCCGGTCAGCGCGTCGGCCGCCATGGGCGCGAAGCCGGTGGCCATCGCCCCCATCGTGCCGGCATCGAAGAGCGCCTCCCAGTAGACCTTGCCGTGCTCCCGGGTCAGCAGGCGGGCCAGATCGCCCCGCTCCACCGCGGCCACGCCGGCCTGCGCCGCGGCGATGACCAGGGCGGCACGATCTTCGGGGCGCTTGGCCGCCCAGCCCGGGAAGGCCCGGCGGGCCGCTCCAACCGCCTCATCCAGTTGCGTGGCCGAGGCCGCCGGGGCGTCGAAGACCACCTCGGCCGGCCGGGCCGGGTTGGTCACCGGATAGGTGCCGGCCCCGCCGGGCACCACCGCTCCGTCGATGACCAGTCCCATGCCTACTGTCACGTCGTCCGTCGCCTTGCCCATCGTGCCCCCCGGGGATCGGTGCCACCCCTCAAGATAGTGTGATCCCCTTGTGGAGACCGGCGGCACCAAGGGAGCGGCGACATTGCTCCCCGACCCCGACCCGCGGGCCATCACGGTGCCCATCATCTCGGTGGACGACCATCTGATCGAGCCGCCCGATCTCTTCGACGGCCGCCTGCCCGCCGCCCTGGCCGGTGGGGCACCCCGGATCGTGGAGGAGGCCGACGGCACCCAGTGCTGGATCTTCGAGGGCCGTCGCTACCCCAATGTCGGGCTCAACGCCGTGGTCGGCCGCCCCCAGGCCGAGTGGAGCATGGAGCCGGCTCGATTCGATCAGATGCGCCCCGGGTGCTTCGACATCGACCAGCGCATCGCCGACATGGATCGGGCCGGGATCTGGGCTTCGCTCTGTTTCCCCTCGCTCGTCTCGGGCTTCTGCGGTGCCGTCTACTCCCGGGCCACCGACCCGGAGCTGGGCCTGGCCTGCCTGCGTGCCTTCAACGACTGGCATCACGAGGTCTGGGCCGGCTCCTACCCCAGCGCATCATCCCGCTGCAGCTGCCCTACCTGGCCGACGTGGCCATCGCGGCCAGCCGAGGTCCGGGCCAATGCGGCCCGGGGCTTCGTGGCGGTGAGCTTCCCCGAGTTCCCGGCCCAACTCGGCCTCCCGTCCATCTTCAGCGGGGAGTGGGACCCTTTCTTCGCCGCCTGCGAGGAGACGGGCACGGTGGTCTGCCTGCACACCGGTGCCTCATCGTGGGCGCCGCTGCCCTCCCCCGATCCGCCCTTCGAGCTGCTGCCCACCCTCTTCCCGGTCAACGCCCTGGTGGCCGGCGGCGAATGGCTGTGGTCGGGGGTGCCCCTGCGCTTCCCGCGCCTGAACATCGCCATGTCCGAGGGGGGCATCGGGTGGGTGCCCATGCTCATGGATCGGGCCGACTACGTGCTGAGCCACTCGGCCGCCGGCCACGAGAGCACGGCCTGGCCTTCGACCATGCGGCCCAGCGAGGTCCTGCGGCGGAACTTCTGGTACTGCTCCATCGACGACCCGTCCACCGTGATCCTGCGCGACGTCATCGGGGTCGATCACATCATGGTGGAGAGCGACTATCCCCATGCCGATTCCTCGTGGCCCGACACCCAGGCCGTCTTCTCCTCTAATTGGGGTGCCCTGCCCGAAGACGAGCGGCGAGCCATCGCCGGGGGCAACGCGGCACGGACTGTTCCGGCACCCCCTCCCCGATCGGGACGACTGGCGAACCCCGGCGCCGTGACGCCGGCTCCGCTCCCTCCCCGCGCCGGCCCCATCGTCGATGCCGACGGCCACGTCGTCGAGCCGCTCACCGCCTGGGCCGACCTTCCCGACGCCCATCGGCCCCAGATCCACCGCGACCGGTCCGGCTATGAGCACGTCACCGTCGGCGACCAGGAGATCCTGGCCGTGCCCCTCGGCACCCTGGCCCGCCCGGGGTCCACCTTCGACGATCCCGCCACGTACCGCCCGCTCGAAGAGGCCCAACCGGGTGGGTCCGATCCGGTGGCCCGCCTGGCCGACATGGACAGCGAGGGGATCGACCAGGCCGTGCTGTACCCCTCCATCGGACTCTACGCCGCCGCCATCGCCGATCCGGTGGCCGCCGTCGCCGTGGCCCGGGCCTACAACGACTGGCTGGCTTCGTACTGCGCCGCCGCGCCCCGGCGGCTCTTCGGCGCCGCCATGCTCCCCTTGCAGGACCCCGCCGCCGCCGCGGCCGAGCTGCGGCGCGCCGCCACCGAGCTGGCCTTCCCGGCCGCCTTCGTCCGGCCCAACCCCTGCCTGGGCCGCTCCCTGTCGGACCGGGCCTACGACCCGCTGTGGGACGTGGCCGAAGAATTGGGTGTCCCGATCGGGATTCACGAGGGGAGCTCGGTGATCATCCCGACCTTGGGATCGGACCGACCCTTCAACCCGCTCATCCTCCACGCCGTCTCCCATTCCTTCGAGGAGATGCTGGCCTGTGCCCAACTCATCGCCCTGGGCACCTTCGAGCGCCACCCCGGACTGCGGTGCATCTTCCTGGAGTCCTCCGGCGGGTGGGCCCCCTTCTGGCTGGAGCGGCTCGACGAGCAGGCCGAGTCCTTCGGGGGCTTCTGCCCCGACCTGCAAGCTCGCACCATCGGAGTACTTCGCCCGGCAGTGCGCCATCAGCTTCGAAGTCGACGAGCGCACCCTCCCGGCCCTGACACCCTTCATCGGCGGCCGGGCGCATCGTGTGGGGCAGCGACTACCCCCATCACGACGCCACCTTCCCCGGGGCCGTCGACGCCATCCGGGCCACGGTCGCCCCGTGCCCGACCGCGGTGCAGGCCAAGGTGCTCGGCCTCAATGCCCGGCGGCTGTACGACCTCCCGTCGCATCACGAGGGACCGGCGGCCGTCATCCACGACTATTTCTCGGCCGTCACCGCCCACGACGCCGACCTGCTGCGGTCCCTGTTCTCGCCTTCGGCCACCATGGTCGTCGACACCACCCGACTCGAGGGGATCGACGCCATCATGGGGTACTACGCGCGGCAGGCGTTCACCTTCGACGACTTCCGTCCCGACCCGGGACCCCTCGACGTGGCCGGCCACCGCGTGTCCGTGTCGATCGATGTCCACCTGGGCGGCCAGGACCGAACCGTCTCCGACGTGTTCGAGATCGACGGGAGCCGCATCACCTCACTGCGGGTCAGCGGCTTCGAGGAGGTCCTGCGCTCGGCCCGATCGGCCTGAGCATCTGCCGGCTCAGCCCCATCGAGATCCGACCCTTTCCCCACCGATGCCCAAGAGGTTCGGCCTCCATCGGCGCATCGCGCCACGGCGTGTAGGGCAACCGATCGGAATGACGTCGCTACGATGCGGAGGTGCGTCGTCCGTTCCGCTTCGGGTTGCACTTCTGGGAATTGCCGATCGATGGGTGGCGGGAGCGGGTGCAGCGCTACGAGCAGCTCGGTTTCTCCACCATCACGTTCACCGACCACGTCGTCGTCCCGCAATGGGAGCCGCTGACCGCGCTGGCGGCCATCGCCGCGGTCACGGACCGGATCGGCCTCGGCACGTTGGTGCTCGACGTCGCGTTGCGGAACCCGGTCGTCACGGCGAAATCGGCGGCCACGGTGGAGCGGATCTCCGGCGGACGGCTCGAACTGGGACTCGGTGCCGGCTACGTCAAAGCCAACTTCGCCGCCGCCGGCGTCCCCTTCGATCGGGGCATCGATCGGGTGGCCCGGCTCGAGGAGGCGGTGACCCTGATGCGACGACTGTGGACCGAACCCTCGACCACCCTGCACGGCCGCTTCTACCGCGTGACCGACTCGCCGATGGTGTCTCCCGAGGCCATCCGGCCGCGCCTGCTGCTCGGCGGGGGCGGTCGATCGATGATGCACCTGGCCGGGCGCGTCGCCGACACCGTCTCGATGATCCCGCGGCAGACCACCGGAGAATGGTCCGTAGCCGATTCGGTGCCCGATTCCACCATGGCCGCAATGTCGGAGAAGGCGGCCTGGGTGCGGGCCGGCGCGGCCGACGTCGGGAGAGACCCCGATGCCATCGAGCTCAACACCATGGTGGCCAAGACCATCATCGGCGACCACCCGGGGGCGGCGATCGCCCGGGAGGCGGCGGGTGCGGGGTTGACCGTGGCCGAGCTGGCCGACTCGACGCTCTATCTCTGCGGCACATCCGAGGACGTGTGCCAACGGCTCGGCCAATGGCGAGACGAGGCCGGCATCTCCTACGTCTCGACTCTTCGACCCCGGCGAGGAGCAGATCACCTACCTGGCCGAACGGGTGATTCCGGCGCTGGTCGGGCCGGCGCGGCCGTAGCTCAGAGCAGGCGGCGCACCTTCTCGATCATGGCGACCGGGTCCCCGCCCACCGGCGTGACGTTGAGATGGGTGACGCCCGCCTCGCGCATGGCGGCCACCCGCTCAGCGAGGTAGCCCTCGGGCCCGCAGAGGGACGTCGCCTCCAACAGCTCGTCGGGCACCTTGGCGGCCGCCTCGGCCTTGTGCCCGGCCAGGTAGAGGTCCTGGATCTCGGCCGCTTCCTTCTCGTACCCGTAGCGACCGGCCAGGGCGTTGTAGAAGTTCTTCCCCTTGGCCCCCATGCCGCCGATGTACAACGCGGCGGTGGCCCGACCGAGTTGGCGGAAGGGCGCCACCTCGGACTCCTCGCCGATGGCCAGCAAACCCCCGGCAGCGATCTGCAACGGAGCCAGGCTCTCGTCGCGCCGGGCCGAAGCCGGCATCGAGCGAGGCGCCGAAGACCTCCTTGGATTTCTCGGGCACGAAGAACAACGGGAGCCACCCGTCGGCGATCTCCGCCGTCATGGCGACGTTCTTCTCACCCAGGGCGGCCACCCAGATCGGGATGCGGGAGCGTTGGGGGTGCCCGATGATCTTCAGGGCCTTGCCCAGACCGGTGCCCTGCCCCTCGGGTAGCGGTATCTGAAACGCCGTGCCGACATGAGAGAGGGGAGCCTCCCGGGCCCAGACCTGGCGGCAGACGTCGATGATCTCGCGGGTCCTCGTGAGTGGGCGGTCGTAGGGCACCCCGTGAAACCCCTCGATGACCTGTGGTCCCGACGCACCCAGCCCGAGCACGCACCGGCCGCCCGAGAGGGCGTCGACGCCGGCGGCCGTCATGGCGATGAGGGTCGGCGTCCTGGTGTAGATGGGCAGGATGGCGGCCCCGATCTCGACCCGCTCGGTCTTGGCAGCCAGGTAGCCCATCAGGCTGGGCGCGTCGTAGCCGTACGCCTCCGCCACCCACACGGTGTCGAGGCCGACCTTCTCGAGGTCGGCTACCTGCCGGGCTGATTCGGCAAACCCTCCGGCATAACTCAACGGCATCGACAGCTTCACAAGACTCCCTTCACGTGCGTCAGACCAGGGTACGCCCTCGTGATCGGGTCCAGCATTGCTCGATAGGGTGCTGGCGTGCGGTCGGAAGCCACCCATCTGACGGCGGCGACGCTGATCGGCTTGGCCGCCCTCCACGTGGCGTGGGGTCGAGGCTCGTCGTTTCCGTTGGCCGACCGGGATGACCTGGCCGAGGCCGTCGTCGGCACCTCGGTCGTTCCCGGCCCGTTGCCGTGTTTCGGGGTGGCGGGCGCCCTCCTGGTCGCCTCTTCGGCGGTGCAGAACCGGCCCAGGTGGCCGACGCCGGCCGCGCCGCGTCGCCCTCGCCGGGATCGCCGGAATATTGGGTGGTCGGGGCCTTCTCGGTCTGGCCGGCAAGACCAGTGTGGTGTCACCCGGCAGCGACGCGGCCCGCTTCCGGCGCCTGGACCGCCGGTTCTATGCGCCCTTGTGTCTCGGGATGGCGGCCGGAGTGCTGAGCGCCGACCGCTGACCCGGGCGAGACCGCCGCCGGGGATCCCCGCTCCCTCTAACATCACGCCATGCTCGCCAACGGCCCCTCTTTTCGTGTGCTCCCGCGTCTCGACGACGAGAACAGGTTCTTCTGGACCTCTGGGGCGGACGGAGTCCTCCGCATCCTGCGCTGCAACAACTGCCACTTCTACATCCATCCGCCGAGTCCGATCTGCCCGAGATGTCTGTCGAGGGACGTGGCGCCCCAGACGGTCAGCGGCCGAGGTCGGGTCGAGACCTTCACGATCAACTACCAGCAGTGGATCCCCGGCAGCGAGCCCTACGTCGTCGCCTGGGTCTCCATTGACGAGCAGCCCAGCGTCCGCCTGTCGGCCAACCTGATCGACGTGGAGCCCGAGGAAGTGGCCGTCGGCATGGAAGTGGAGGTCACCTTCGAGCACGTTGAGGACGTCTACCTCCCGCTCTTCCGGGCGACCACCGACGCGAGCGCCCGGTGAGCGCCCACACGGAAGAGCCGTTGGAACGCCGCGCCGTCATCTCGGGCATCGGGCAATCGGCCATCGGGCGCCGCCTTGGTCGGTCCGAACTCGATCTCACCATCGAGGGCAGCTTGGCCGCCATTGCCGATGCCGGACTCACCCGCGACGACATCGACGGCCTCTCCACCTACCCCGGAATGGGAGCCGGCACCGCCGGCTTCGCCGGCCCCAGCACGCCCGAAGTCCAGGACGCGTTGGGGCTGTCGCTCAACTGGCACGACGGCGGCGGTGAGGGAGCGGGCCAGATGCGGGCCGTCATCGCGGCCAGCCTGGCCGTCGCCGCCGGGTTGGCCCGCCACGTCCTGGTCTACCGCACGGTGACCGAAGGCAGCGCCCAGGGAACAGGCGGCCGGCCGGGCATCGGCGGCTCGGGCGGCGGGGGCGGGATGCCCCGAATGGGCGGCTTCCTGCAGTGGTCGCTCCCCTACGGGGCCGTCTCGGCGGCGAACTGGATCGCCATGGTCGGCCAGCGCCGGATGCACGAATTCGGCTTGACCCGTGAGCAACTCGGACAGATCGCCATCAACGGTCGCCGCAATGCCGCCTTGAATCTCCAAAGCGGTCTACCGAGAGCCTGATGTCGATGGACGACTACCTGGCCGCCCGCATGATCACCACGCCACTGTGCCTCTATGACTGCGATGCGCCCTGCGACGGGTCCACCGTCGTGGTGGTCTCGCACCGTGACGTGGCCGACGACCTCGATCATCCGGCGGTGCAGATCAACGCGGTGGGCACCGCG
This sequence comes from uncultured Acidimicrobiaceae bacterium, assembly GCA_963743785.1. Classification (GTDB taxonomy): domain Bacteria; phylum Actinomycetota; class Acidimicrobiia; order Acidimicrobiales; family RAAP-2; genus Bog-473. The sequence continues at coordinate 276,525 of CAVURD010000034.1, forward strand.
TTGCGGGGTCGACCCAGCTGGGACCAATTCGACGACATGACCACCATGGCCGCCCGGGATGCTGCAGCCTCCATGTGGGAACGCACCGAGCTCAAGCCCACCGACGTCGACACGGCGCAGCTCTACGACGGCTTCTCGGTGCTGACCATGGTCTGGCTCGAGGCGCTGGGCTTCTGTGGGCGGGGCGAGAGCGGACCCTTCATTGAAGGAGGCGGCGCCATCGCCCGGGACGGGGTGCTCCCCCTCAACACGGCCGGGGGGCAGCTCTCCGGTGGCCGGCTGCACGGATTCGGGCTCATCCACGAAGCGTGTGTCCAGTTGCGCGGCGAAGGCGGCGAGCGCCAGGTCGTCCGGCCCGGTGGGCGAGCCCCCGAAGTGGCGGCAGTGGCGAACGGGGGTGGGCCGATCGCCGGCACCATGCTGCTGACCCGCGGTGTGCGCTAGCGCGCTCACCGACTCGGCGGAATCTGCGGATCACCCGCCGGTCTCGATTGATTGCACCGACGAATTGGGGGACGGCAAACGCGGCCCGGCAATTTCGGTCGGGAGGGATGTCCTGGACGGAATCTCTACGTGACTGTGACGGTGGCGGCATTCGTCGTTGCCGATCCGCCGCCGTTGGTGAACACGGCCCGAAGCTCCCAGCCGTTCACATTGGGAGTGGGCACCCCGCTGATGCTGGGCGCCGTGGCTCCCGGAACGTCGATCCAGGTGATGCCTCCGTTCGCCGACACCTGCCACTGCACCGTCGGAGCGGGGGTACCGCTGGCGGCGGCGGTGAAGGTGACGGGGCTACCCGAGCTGACCGACTGGCTGATCGGCTGGGTGGTGATGACCGGAGCGACGGCGGGGATCACGGTGATGGTGGCGGCATGGGACGTCGCCGATCCGGCAAGGTTGGTGAATACGGCCCGGAACTCCCAACCGTTCACGAAGGGAGTGGGCACTCCGCTGATGCTGGGCGTCGTGGCTCCCGGAGCGTCGATCCAGGTGGTGCCTCCGTTCGCCGACACCTGCCACTGGACGGTTGGTGTGGGGGCGCCGCTGGCGGCCGCAGTCAAGGTCACCGCGCCGCCCTCGTTGACGGTCTGGCTGATCGGCTGGGTGGTGATGGCCGGCGCGGTGGCCGGGCTCACCATGAGGGCCGCGGAGTTGCTCGTCGCCGATCCCGACCCGTTGGTGAACACCGCCTCGTACTCGTTGCCGTTCTCGGCGAGCGTGGTTCCGGCAATCGTCAGGGTGTCGCTGGTCGCTCCCGACACCGGTGAGAAGGTAGCCCCATGGTCGGTGGAGACCTGCCATTGCACCGTCGGGGCCGGGAAGCCGCTGGCCGCGGCGGTGAAGGTCGCGCCCTGCGTCGCAAACACCGATTGGCCGACCGGTTCAGTGGTGACCGAGGGTGCAACGTCGGGCGCGTTGACGATTGCGTAACCCGATCCGGATCCTGGTTCCGAGGCCAAATGCTCGGGTGTGCTCCCCGCCGGCAGCGAGACCAGCAGTGGTGTCGAACTGTTGGTGGTGCTGCCGTTGCCGAGCTGCCCGCCGCTGTCGTTGCCCCACGCGTAGAGGTGCCCGTCCGAACCGATGGCGTACGCAGCGCCGCCACTCCCGACGAATCCGGTGCCGGAGCCTGCGGCGATGGCTTTTGGTGTGACACCCGAGGGGAGTGATACCAGCACCGGTGTCGAGCTGTCGGTGGTGTCGCCATTTCCAAGTTGACCGCTGGAGTTGAATCCCCAGGCGTAGAGATGCCCGTCCGAACCGATGGCGTACGCCGCCGCCCCGCCACCGGCGATCTGCTCGGGCGTGACACCCGAGGGGAGTGAGACGAGCACTGGCGTGGGGCTATTGGTCGTGCTGCCGTCGCCGAGTGCTCCATTGGAGTTCAGGCCCCAGGCATAGAGGTGCCCGTCCGAGCCGATGGCAAGTCCGAAGCCTCCGCCCCCGGCCACTGCCTTCGGCGTGACACCCGAGGGGAGTGAAACCAGCACCGGTGTGGAACTGTTGGGGCCGTTGCCGTCGCCAAGCTCACCGTAGAAATCGTCGCCCCACGCATAGAGGTGCCCGTCCGAACCGATGGCGTATCCAGTTTCGAAGCCACCTGCGACAGCGACTGGCGTCACGCCCGCTGGGAGCGAGACCACCACTGGCGTGTCGCTGAAGGTGACACTGGTGCCGTTCCCAAGTGTGCCGTAGGAATTGTCACCCCAGGCATAGAGGTGCCCGTCCGAGCCGATGGCGTACCCAGTGCCTTGGGATGCGGCGATGGCGGTTGGGGTGACCCCCGAGGGGAGCGAGACCACCACTGGCGTGGAACTGTTGGTTGGGCTGTTGCCGTTGCCAAGTGCGCCTCTGGAGTTGTCACCCCAGGCGTAGAGGTGCCCGTCTGAGCCGATGGCGTACCCCGCGTATTGGGATGGTTGGGGGTCCCCCATCCCGCCACCCCCGGCGATGGCGGTTGGCGTGACACCCGGAGGAAGTGAGACTGCCAACGGCGTGGAGCTATTGGTGGTGTTGCCGTCCCCTAGCTCTCCAGTGGAATTGTCACCCCACGCGAATACGCCGACGGTACTCACAGCCGCTGCCGCCGGCGAAACGGGAGCGCCCTGCAACACAACTGTCATCCCCAGCACCCCAAGGGCGGCGGCCACGAAAACCCTCGACAAAAGAGCGGACAAGCGAATGACCATGGTGGCCTCCCAGCAGTGGTCGAATGAGCCACAGCTCCGAATTGGCTCCAGACTTCAGCCCGTGCTGCGGTTCTTGACCCTTCGAGTCACGCTACTCCTCGCACATCCGGTGTCAAGAGGCCCGTTGACATCTGGCTGCGGCTCGAGATCGCCCCTACACCTTCAACAGACGGTACCCCGCTCATGGTGGGAGTTCACGTAGAACCCTTGATCAAAGACGCGACACTCGGTCTCCCTCCTACCATTTGACGAAGCTCACCTCATGATCCTTTTCGGATTACCCTCGGTTTGCCGTGAGCGTTGGCGACCTTCATATGGATGGGCTCCGTGAGCGAGGGCGGTACAGGCCAGTTGACCATGAACACCACTTCAACCTCACACGCCGTCGGATGCCGTCACCGCCAAGTGACAGCCATTTGCGGTCAAGCAAATGACACAACCCGTAGCGGAACTCCTGGGCGTAACCACATCCAAAGATAAAATGAAGGGCGGGATGTTCCCGAATCAAAGCCATCCCCATTCCAAATGCGACGAGGAGAGAGAGGAGATCGGTGACAACGTTGAGAGATCGGGTTGAGGCTGAGCCTTACTGGTTTCATCAGATGGACCTGGGCGATGGCATTGTGACGCCAGGATGGTCCAATGCGGCACGTGACAAACTGCCCTACTTCGGTTTGCCCGACGATATGACCGGTTTTCGTGTGCTCGATGTTGGCTGTGCAGAGGGATTCTTTTCCTTTGAGGCCGAACGCAGGGGAGCCTCCGAGGTGGTATCACTCGACTTTGACTCCGAATGCCTAAAGCGATTCCGACTGTGTGCAGATGCCCTGGGGTCCAAAGTTACCCATCCGCAGGTGTACAGCATCTACGAACTAGATCCAAGTGTCATGGGCACATTCGATCTGGTGATGTTCTTCGGATTGCTCTACCACCTCAAACACCCCCTCCTTGGAATGGAAAAGGTTGCGGCGATGACGAGTGGGACCTTGCTGATCCAATCCTGGACGTTGGAGACGACGGCGCTCAGCGATCAGCCCCTGGCGAGGTTCCAAGCTCACGGACTGCTGAGCGGGCCGAAAGAAAACCCCGTCCATGATCCCTCGGTGTATTGGGAGCCGAATGCGGCGTGTATCAGGGACATGCTCGATCATGTAGGACTCGTCAATATCGAACGCCTGCCGGGAATTGAGCCGACAGCTCGAGAGAGAATCGTGAGACGGTTTCGTCCTCGCACCTATCCGACCTGGAACGGCAGCGCTCAGTTTCGAGCGCAAGCTGCAACCCAGTCTCCCGGTTCGGCTCCCTGAGCTGCCGTCGCCCCCGCCACGGCGGCCGGTATGCGGCGCGTCCGTCAGGGAAAGAGCACCCGCTGTCGCAGCGACTCCAACAGACGGCCGGTTCGCCATCCCGCGATACTGGCCCACCGATAGCGAAACTCGGGCCGTATGAGTCGTGGCGAAAACACAGCCAACCACACCCACGTCTTGGCCGCTACGGTCAGATTGCGCCCGAGTCCGTCGGCTCGGTACCGACGGTAGAGAATCGGACCGCACCGGCCGTACGCGGTGAACCGACTGTAGACCGCCTTAAAGCCGCGTTGGTCACGTCTGGCGACGACCGCATCCTCATTCACAACAAAGCGATTTCCCCTGAGCTGTAAGCGCCAACACAGATCGATGTCCTCCCCGGTCATCATCTCTTCGGCGAAACCGCCGGCGTCCTCAAAGGCATATCGGCGCAGAGCCAGGTTGCCACTCCCACCCGCTGGCAGGAAGCCGAATTGGCTCATGGCATCGGGAATGATGACTGGGGTCGGAGGGGACGGAGGCACCCGCTCATTGAGCGACCAGACGTCGAAGACGCCGGCAGTGACATCGGCGTCGGCCAAGGCCGAGACGTGGCCAGCCAGCCAGCCCGGCTGGACAATATCGTCGGCGTCACAGAAGGCCAATAGCTCGCCTCGGGCTGTCCGGACTCCCGCGTTGCGGGCGGCACCCGGCCCCCTGACCTTCGACGCGTCGATGAGACGGATCATGGGGGCGCGACGTGCCCATTCCTCTACCACCAACCTGCTCTCGTCGGTGGAGCCGTTATCGGCGACCACCACTTCCCAGGGCTCGTTGCACTGTTGTTCGGCCAAGGCCCGAAGCTGCTCCTCCAGCCACGGCATGCCATTGCGTACCGCCACGATGACGCTGATCACGTCCGAATCCTAGGCAAAGCGATCTCGGCGCTCTCAATACCGTGCACCCACGGACAATCCTTGATCAGTCCAACCATCCAAGGAAGGCGCGTGTTGAGCTCGCAGCGTTGCGGTCGCCGGGCCGTCGCGCCCGGCCAGACGGCACTACCTTCTGGCTATGGCCGCTCAGATCCGCGCCGCATGGAGGGTATCCGCGTGCCAACACCTGGTCGCGCCTGACCTCACACCCGGGTGGGCCCGGCGGATCCGATGACGGCGTCAGAATCATCAGATTTGCGGCGAGTAGTGCTCGACAACCCAGGAACGGTCACGCATCTGCTCGAAACGGTCACGGGTGAGGTGATCTTCGCAGACGTCCTGCGGCAGTTTTCGATCCGAGCGAGTTCAGACAACGCGCTCGGCGTGTCGGTCGGCCATCCGATGACTCAGCGGATGGCGATGCTTCGCGGCCGCACAACTGATCTTCCGTATCTCTACGCGGAGTCGAGGTTCCTACCCGAGCGACTTCCAGAAGCGGCACAGATCCAGCTCCTTCGGAGCAACGATCCGATCGGCCGTGTCCTCGTTGCCCATGGGTTGAAATCGGGGAGAGAGTTGCTCCCCCAACCAGGACCGGTGGGGAGAGAAGGGCTCAGTGTCATGGCCGGGTTCTCCTCCGAGGTGGTGTGGTCGCGCGCCTACCGATTGATCATTGATGAGCTGCCGGTTTTTGCCATCCGCGAATGGTTCCTTGGCTCTGTACTGGAAGCACTGGACCGAGAGCCTCGATCCTGAGACCTTGGACCCGCCGCTCACCGTGCCACCTCCCAGCACCGCGATGTGCCGAGCCTTGCCGGCCACGGCGGTTACGTCGATACCACCGACGCGGGCTTCGATCCGGCGAGATGATGGGCCGCCCGGGCGGCCAACGCCACCAGCGTCAACGTCGGCCCATAGCCGGACGAGGTCACGAAGACCGAAGAGTCCGCGATCACGACATTGTCCAGACTGTGCACCCGTCCCCAGCGGTCCACCACCGATGTCGTCGGATCGTCACCCATGCGGGCGGTGCCGATGACGTGTCGGCTCTCTGGAATCGGTGTGGCGCCGGTGCCGTGATACGACACTCCAGGTGATGAAGTGTGGATGGTCCACTCGGACCCCATTTCTTCGAGCACACCTTGGAGGATCTTGCCGTGGTGCTTCGAGGCCACCAACTCATGCCGTCCCGGTTTGTAGGTGATGCGAGCGACCGGGAGACCACGGGCGTCCTTGATGGACGGACTGAGATCGACTGTGTTGGTGGCATAAGGCAGGTCCTCGCCCTGCATGACGAAGACCCACATGCGCTCACCCAGGTTCGAGTCGCGCATGGCCTGAGCGTGGTGTCGGCCCCAGGGCACGTGGCGAGCCTCCATGGTCGGATGGCCGCCACCGGCATGCTCGACCAGCCCGCCGCGGATCCAGGGCAGTCCCCCCTCGGCCGCAGCGGCCCGCGAGGCGTCGTCCTGCACCATGGCGTCATCGTGCACGTGGGTCACCGAGCGGCCCTTGTGCGGGTGCAGTCCGAGTTCGGCGAAATGGCCGACCACGATCGTCTGGAAGTGCACCATGAGGTGACGGCCCAGAGCCGGGTGGTCCAGTCCCGACATCAGAAGGAGCCGAGGCGTCTCGATGGCACCGCCGGCAACGATGACCATCTTGGCCTCCATCGACCGTTCCACTCCATCGGCACCGATGTAGTCGACCCCAGTGGCCCGACGGCCCTCCACACGAATGCGTGACACGCACGTTTCGGCCATCAATTCGGCCCTGCCGGTAGCCATGATCTTGGTCAGGAGGGCAACCGGGTCGCCCTTGGCGTGAATCGGGCAACCGAAAAAGGCACAGAAGCCGCAGTTGTTGCAGCCCGGGCGCCCGTCGTAGGGAATGCTGTTGGCCGCGGTCGGAGCCTCGTAGGGGTGCAACCCGCGCCGCTCGGCCGCGGCCGAGGAGAGCACGGCGCCATACATCGGCGCACCCGGCGGCATGGGATACGGGCCGGAGCGCCAGGCGGCGAACGGGTTGGCGCCGGCTCGGCCGGCCACGCCGATGGCCCGCTCGACTTCGGCGTAGAAGGGCTCCATCTCGTCATAGGTCAGCGGCCAATCATCGACGTGGGCGTCCTCCTGCGGGCCGTAGTCCGAGCGGAGTCTGAAGTCCTCCTCCCGAAACCGCGGCACCTTGCCGTCGGCATGGACGCCCCCGCCGCCCACCGTGGTGGGGATGGAGTTCACCTCGCCCACATGGGTGTGCTCGCCGTCATCGGCCGAGAGCCGAAAGGCGCGTGGCTCGATGAGCGGATCGGGACCGAGGAAGTGGCGGGACAGGAATTTGATCTCGTCGTTGGAGTAGTCCGACGCCGGTTTGGTCAGGTCGTCGGGGTCGAGCAGGTGATTGCGGCCCTTTTCCATGATGACGACCGACCACCCGGCCCTCGTCAGCACGTCGGCGGCGGCGGACCCGCCGGGACCCGAACCGATGATGATGGCATCTGCCGTCACGGGCCCGACACCTCGCCATCGCTGTAACCCCGTGGCTGCACGTCCCCATCGCGGCCCAGGTAGGCCCACCCGACGCCACCCTTGTTGCCGCCGTACTCGGGGGCGCCGTACATGCCCTCGCAGCAGTGGCCGTACAACAGGGCACAGAACTCCTCATCGGCCCGCAGGCGCCGTCGCTGTTCCTTGCCGTCGACGTCGGGGAAATCCCCGCCCAGGGCGGCCAGCCCCTTTCGATAGCGCTCTTGGAGCCCCATCACCGGGCCGTTGAACTCGCGCTCGGGCTTGCCCTGGGAACCCTCGATTCGCATGCGCCAGGCCAGCTCATCGAGGCGGGTCAACCGGTGGAACTCGATGAACCGGGCGTCACCGCCCATGCGTCCCGAGAACGCCCCGCCGGCCCAGATCCGGGGCGGATCGAAGGTGAACGCCCCCATGAAGCTGTCGATGTAGTTGGCCACGTCCGCTTCTTCCGCTCCCGGCGCCCCCTGGTCGGACGGCATCATCTGGGCGCAGGCAGCCCGCAGGGTGCCGTATTCGGCATCGGTGAACCACACGGGCATCCGTGCAACGTAGCGTGTGGCTCCACCCAATTGCTGACGCTGCTGTCAGGTTAGGATCGGCGTTTCGCCGGCACCGCCGATGGGTCGGCCCACGGGGAGACGAGCATGGCGCAGGGTGCGTACCGGGTTGGGGTGGACGTGGGCGGCACCTTCACCGACCTCATCTGCATCACCCCCGATGGCCGGGTCATATTGGACAAGACCCCCACCACGCCGGCCGACCAATCGGTCGGCGTCCTCACCGGGATCCAACAGCTGGCGGCCAGTTTCGGGATCGAGAGCGCGGCGTTCTGCGCCAGCCTGGAGGCGTTCGTGCACGGCACGACCACCGCCGACAACACCATGATTGAGATGAGTGGCGCCGCCACCGGATTGTTGGCCACCGAAGGCCACCGCGACGAGATCGAATTGCGCCGCGACCACAAGGAGAACATCTGGGATCCGGCCTACCCGCCGCCCCACCCGATTGCCCGTCGCCGGGCCCGGATCCCGATTCCCGAGCGCTGTGACTTCGAAGGCAACGTCGTGCTCGCGCTCGACGAGGTGGCCGTACGGCGGGGCGTGCAGCGCCTCAAGAAGCTGGGTGTCGAGTCGATCGCCGTCTGCTTCCTCTTCAGCTTCGTCAACTCTGACCACGAACGGCGGGCCCGCGAGCTCATTCTCGAGGAGTTCCCCGAGGTTCGGCACATCTCCCTCTCACACGAGGTGCTCCCCCGGGCCCCCGAGTTCGAGCGGACCTCGACCACCCTGGTCAACGCCTACGTGGCCCCGAAGATCTCGGCCTACGTCGATCGCCTGGTCGAGCAACTGCGGACGTCGGGCTTTGCCGGCCAGGTCGTCCTGATGCAATCGAGCGGTGGCGTGATGCCACCCCAATCGGTCAACAAGCGGGCCGTGTCGCTGTTGGGGTCGGGGCCCACGGGTGGGGTGATGGCGGCGGCCATCGGCGCCGGTCGCAGTGGGGTACACGATTTCGTGGCGGCCGACATGGGTGGCACGTCGTACGACGTCTGCCTGGTGCGGGACAGCCAACCGGCCGTGGCCACCGACTGGAACTGGCGACACCGCTACTACGTGAACCTGCCCATGGTGGACATCCACTCGGTGGGGGCCGGCGGCGGCTCGATCGCCCGGGTCCGCCAGGGCGCCCTGTTGGTCGGGCCCGACTCGGCCGGCTCATTCCCCGGTCCGGTGTGTTACGGCCGAGGCGGCGAGCTGGCCACCGTGACCGACAGCGACGCAGTGCTCGGCTATCTCCCGAGCAAGGGGTTCGCCGGTGGTCGCATGGAGCTCGATGTCGAGGCCGGCGCGGGCTGCCATCGCGCGGGACGTGGGCGAGCCCATGGGGTTGGGCATCGACGACGCGGCCTGGTCGATCCAGCGCATCGTCAATGCCAACATGGCCAACGCGGTGCGAAAGGTCCTCTCCCAACACGGGGCCGATCCGCGCACGCTCTCACTCATCGCCTACGGCGGCGGCGGTCCGGTGCACGCCTGGGCCCAGGCCCGCGAGCTCGGCATCGACCGGGTGCTCGTCCCCAAGGCCTCACCGGCCTTCTCCGCCTTGGGCCTGCTGGTGTCCGACTATGTGGTCGACCTCATGCGCGCCTACGTGGTCAAGCTCTCCGACATCGACCTCGGCCGGGTGCGCCAATTGGCGGCCGAACTGCGGGCCGAGGCCCTGGAGGAACTGGCTCCGGCCAAATTGGGTGAGGGCACGGTGCAGGCGGACCTCTTCGCGCAGATGTGTTATCACGGACAGAACTTCGACATGTCGGTCCCTTTGCCCGAGGGCGAGTCGCTCTCCGAGGATCACCTCCTCGACCTGGCCGATCGCTTCCATCACCAGCACGAAGCCAGTCGGGGATTCGCCTTCCCGACTCAACAGCCGCTGGTGCGCGGCATCCGCCTGGTGCACCGGGGTGCCACGCCCAAACCCCCGGTGCTGGCCCAGATGGGTACCGTGACCGACGCCGCGGAGGCCCGTACCGGATCACGTCCCGTCCACTTCGGGGAAGGGTTTACCGACGCGGCCACCTATGACGGCTCCGTGCTCGGCGCGGGCGCGGTGATCGAGGGTCCGGCCCTCGTCCAGGAACCGTTCACGGTCGTCGTCCTGGCTCCCGGCGACGTGGCCCGGCTCGACGAGCACGGGAATTACGACATCGCCATCACGCCGTAGGGCGGGACTGACCGTCCGGCTAACGGGGCAACCGCAGTATCCGCCCGGCAATGATGTCGCGCTGGATCTCCGACGTCCCTCCGGCGATGGAGGCGGCGCGGCTCCAGAGCCACTGACGGGGCCACGGCCCGGCCAGCGAGGAGGTCGGGTCGCGCCCGGTGACGACCAGGCCGGTCTCCGAGAGCCGCTGGGTCATGGTGGTCCACATCAATTTCACCCAGCTGGACTCGGGCCCGGGTTCGTCCCCCCGTCCCAGTCGGGTGAGGGTGCGCAGATTGTGGAGGCGCAGGACCTGGAGGTCGATGTACGACTGCGCCAGCGCGTCGGCCACGACCGGATCCTCGAGCGATCCGTTGGCCCGCGCCTCGTCGTAGAGGCGAGCCAGGTACGTCTCATGCACCACCTGCTCCTTGAAGGGGAAGTTGGTGCCCCGCTCATGGGCCAGGGTGGACCCGGCCACCGTCCACCCCTGACCTTCTGTGCCCACCACGTGGTCCACGGGAACGAAGACCTCGGTCAGGAAGACCTCGTTGAACTCGCTGTCGCCCGTCATCTGCACCAGGGGGCGGATCTCAATGCCGGGCGCTTTCATGTCGACGATCAGGGCGGTGATGCCCTGCTGGCGCACCGGTGCGTCACCGTCGGTCCGGGCGAGGCAGAGTCCCCACGAGGCGAACTGGGCGTAGGACGTCCACACCTTGCGCCCGGTCACCAGGTACCCACCCTCGACCGGGACGGCCTTGGTGGCCAGGGAGGCCAGATCGCTGCCGGCGTCGGGCTCACTGAAGAGCTGGCACCAGATCTCCTCGGCCGAGAGGATCCGGGGCAGGTGACGCAGGCGCTGGTCCTCGGTGCCGTGGGCCAGCAGGGTTGGCCCCACCAGGTTGATGCCCACCCGGTTCACCGGTTGGGGTGCCTGGGAGCGGGCGTACTCGGTCTGGTAGAGCGCCACCTGGACCGGGGTGGCGCTCCGGCCCCCGTACGCCGTCGGCCAGTGCACGCCGACCCACCTGGCCGAGGCCAACCTGGCTTGCCACTGACGGCCCCAGGCCACCTCGTCGGCCACGTCGACGAAGGCCGGCACCGGTTGGAGGTGGGCCGTGAGCCACTGGCGCAGCGAGCCGGCGAAGGCTTCGTCCTCGGGCTTCAGTGCGAGGTCCACGACTGCCCACTCTCGTTGCCTGACATCGGTGTCACGTTAGTTGGGGCCGGAAGTAGGGTGCCCAGGGTGACGGCCCGACTTCGAGCCACCTGGGTGCCGAATCTGGCCCGTCGGTACCGCCGCCCCCATGGTCCGTGGGACGTCCCCACCCTCGATGCCCTGATCTCGGCCGGTGGCGGTGAAGTGGTCGACGGGGACGCCCGACTCGGCGCTCGCGCCATGGAGGACCTGGTGTCCCGAGTAGCCGGTGGCCTGCGGGCCCGCGGGGTCAAGAAGGGTGAGTCGGTCGCCTGGCAGCTGCCCAATTGCCTGGCCGCCGCCGTCCTGACCCGAGCCTGTTGGCGTATCGGGGCCGTGGCGACACCGGTCCTGCACTCCTTCGGGCCGGCCGACGTCGAGCGGGCGTTGGGCCAGGTCGACCCTGCACTCGTGGTTGACCTCGGCCTCGACGTCATCTCGGACCCGAACGTGTTGGCCGAGCTATTGGGCCACCAGCCGGTGCCGGTGGGCACGAGTGGGGTCCGCCCATCCGACCTGGCGGTCATCCTCTTCACCTCGGGTTCCACCGGCACGCCCAAGGCTGTCCTCCACACCCACCGGGGCTTGAGTTGGAAGGCGACGCTGATGGCCGGGGTCCACGGTCTGGGCTCCCCGGACGCCGTCCTCATGCCGGCACCGATGGCGCACATTGCCGGGGTGCTCAACGGGATCCTCGTCCCGGGTGCGGCCGGCATGCGGGCCGTGCTGGTGCGCCGATTCGACCCGGCCGAGGCATTGCAACTGGTGGCGCGCGAGCGGATCAGCTTTCTGGCCGGCCCACCCACGTTCTTCGTGGCCATGGCCGGAGCCCTGGCGTCGCCCGAGGCGTCCCGGCTCGACGTCTCGTCCATCCGCCTGGTCTCGAGTGGAGGGGCCTCGGTGACGCCGGCCTTCGTGGAGGAGACGGCCCGGACCTTTCGCTGCCGCGTCAAGCGGACCTACGGATCCACCGAGGCACCCACGGTGACCACCAGCACCAACGACGACCCCTTCGAGGCGGCCCGGGACACAGACGGACGGGCCGTCGGCGAGGTCGAATTGCGGGTGACCGATCCCGGCACCGGCACGGCGGTGGGCACCGGCGAGCGGGGTGAACTGTGGGTGCGCGGGCCCGAGATGTTCGCCGGCTACGCCGACGTCCAACAGACGAATGAGGCCATCGCCGCCGGAGGTTGGTTCCGCACCGGTGACCTGGCCACGCTGCATGCCCAGGGGTGGCTCCGGATCGTCGGTCGTCTCAAGGAGGTCATCATCCGCGGGGGTGAGAACATCTCGGCCTCCGAGGTGGAGGCTGCGCTCGAGGCCCACCCGGCCGTCCGCCAGGCGGTGGTCGTGGGCTATCCCGATCCCCTCATGGGTGAGCGGGTCGCCGCCTACGTGGTAACGACTGAGCCTTTCGATCTTGCCGCCTGCCGCTCGTGGTTTGCCGGAAGGGGGATGGCCCGGTTCAAGACGCCCGAGCGGGTCGAACGGCTCGACCACCTGCCCCTCCTCGGCTCGGGCAAGCCCGACCGGGGGGGCCTGCAACGGCGCGCCGCCGGAACTCCAGCATGAACATCACCATGGCCCTGACGCCCGGATCGGCGGGATAACGTTCGCCGATGGCCCGTCGCATCGTTCCCATCGCCCTGGTGGCCGTGCTGGGTCTCCTGGCCCTGGGCTTCGCCATCTTGGCGCTGACCATGGCGCCCAACAGCGCCGACCTGGCCGTGCACAACGGCACGGACGAGACCTTCAGCGCGCATCAATTCTCCATCCAACTGACCGACACCCAGTCGGACGGGCGGGGCACGACCCAGTCCGAGGTGCGAGTCGTCGACTTTTCCACTCCGGATCGCCTGGTGGTCTACCGGGCGTCACCGAAGTTGCACCTCCTCGGTTCGCTTCACGGCGGAGCCGTTGCGACAGCGATCAGCCAGTACGCCGCCATCACCGGCGGCACGTCGGGCTGGACCCGCCACGGCTCACACTTTGATCGGACCGAGACCCTGCAGGCCTACGTGGGCCGCCTCAATCAGCGAACGGCGGCGACCGGTACCGTGGCCGAGACCGCGGTCGTGCGAGACGGCTACCTCGTCGTCGACATCCTCACGCTTCACGTGAACAGCGCGACGGGACCGAACGGTCAGACCGCCGCCGGTGGAACGGCGCAGGAGATATTGCACGTCCTGCGGATCAATGGAGCCAAGGCTCCGGCCGTGACCTCCTAGCCCTTCAGCTCATCTCCTGGCCCGTCGCCAGACGCTCCTGGAGCATCGTGGCGATGCGGTCACGGTGAAATGGGGCATCGCCGAAGCTGACCTGGTCGAGCTGGGCCCGTTTCACGTAGAGGTGCATGTCGTGCTCCCAGGTGAAACCGATGCCCCCGTGCACCTGTAGGCCGGCGGCCATGATCCGCTTGGAGGCATCGGAGCACCATGACTTGGCCATACTGGCGGCGAGGGACCGCTCCGGATCGTGGGCGCTCAGGCACCACGCCGCGTAGTAGGCCGTCGAGCGCATGCCTTCGAGATCGACCAGGGCGTCGGCCAGCATGTGCTTGATCGCCTGGAATGACCCGATCGGCTTGCCGAATTGCACCCGGTCCTTGGCGTAGGCCACCGACATATTCAGGACGTGCTCGGCGGACCCGAGCATCTCGGCGCTGCAACCCGTGGCCGCCCGGTCGCCCAACAAGGTGGTCGCCTCGGGTCCACCGACGCGCCACGCCGGCGACCCGGCCAACTCGATCACACCCAATTCGCGGGTGCGGTCCATGGCCGAGAGGGGCGCCGGCTGACCCTCGGCCGCCAGATCGACGGCGTAGGTGGCGTCCGGAGTCAGCAGCACCGCCACGTCGGCCGAGGGCGCATAGAGGGTCGGCGCCAGCGTCCCCTCGAGTCGGACCCGGTCGCCGTCGTCGGTCACCGTGAGCGCGCCGGTGGGGTCGAAGGCCAGGCAACCAACGGCGCTACCCTCGGAAAGGGCGCTCCGCCACGCCGCGGTGGCCTCGACGGCCCGCGCTTCGGGCTGGCTGAGCGCGCCGAGAGCCAAGATGGTGGACAAGAAGGGCGCCGCTACCAGGCGTCGTCCGATCTGCTCGCACAGCACGGCGATCTCGACCATCCCCAGTTCGAGGCCGCCTTCGCTCTCGGGCAATTCGAGGGCCAGCCAGCCCTGATCGGCCATGGCGGTCCAGGCAGAACGGTCGAAGCCGATGGGCGCGCTGTCGTTGTGGTCACCCTCGGCCGGGGAGGCGGTCCCGGGCAGCGTGCCGACGACCACGCCGTCGCCGACCCTGGCCCGCAGTGCATCGTGATCGGCGAATCGATCGAGGAGGTCGCCCGCCGCGTCGCGCAACGCCTCCTGGTCGACTGAGAGGTCGAAGTCCACGGGGCGGGAGTCTAAGGCGTTCCCTGACACGGGTGTCACCCAATGCGATGCCTGTGCCATGCTTGGCGCCGCATGAATCTGCGCACCACGGCGGAGCAAGAGATCCTCCGGACGCAATTTCGTTCCTGGTTGCAGCAACACCTGCCGTGGCCGTACGGCGAGGGATTGCCCCCGCGCTTCGACGACCTGGCCGAGACCGTGGCCTTCGGCCGGCGCTGGCAGGCCGACCTGGCAGCCGATCGATGGGTGGGGGTGACCTGGCCCACCGACGTCGGGGGACGCGGCCTGGGCCCGCTCGAGAACTACGTCGTCATCGAAGAGCTGGCTCGGGCCCGGGCGCCCGAACTGGTCGGCCGGATCGGCGTCAACCTGGTCGGTCCGACCCTGATGGCCCACGGGTCCGACGAACAGCGGGCTCGGTTCCTCTCCCGCATCCTGTCGGCGGAGGAGCTCTGGTGCCAGCTCTTCAGCGAGCCCGACGCCGGGAGCGATCTGGCCTCGCTCTCTACCAGGGCCGTCCCGGTCGACGGCGGGTACCTGGTCACCGGGCGCAAGGTGTGGACGTCGTACGCCCAGTTCGCCGATTGGGGCCTGTGCCTGACCCGCTCAGACCCGGCTGCGCCCAAGCGCCAGTTGGGCATCACGGCCCTCATCGTCGACATGCACGCCGAAGGGGTGGTCGTGCACCCACTCGTGCAGTCGACCGGAGAGGCAGAGTTCAACGAGGTGGAGCTCAACGAGGTCTTCGTCCCCGCCGCACGACGGGTCGGCGACGAGGGCCGCGGGTGGACGGTGGCCGGGTCCACCTTGGCCCACGAGCGCGGGGTGAACCCCCGCCAACTGGTCATCCATTCCCAGTTGATCGAGGAATTGCTCCGCCTGGCCCAGGCCAACGGCAGCTTTGACAACTGGCGACTGCGCCAACAACTGGCGCAGGCCGCCACCGAGGTCCGCATCTTCCAGCTCCACAACTGGCGCTCCTTGACCCGTCTTTCCAAAGGTGAGGCGCCCGGGCCCGAAGGCAGCGCCCTCAAGCTGTACTGGAGCGAGATGTCCAAGCGGCTCCATCAGACCGCCATGGACGTCCTGGACGCCCAGGCGCCGCTGTGGCAGGGCGCCCCGGGCAATCCGGCCGACGGGGCCTGGCAACGCTCCTGGCTGTATTACCAGGCGTCATCCATCTTCGCCGGCAGCAACGAGATCCAGCGCACGGTGGTGGGCGAGCGCGTGCTCGGCCTGCCGCGGGGCTGATCAGGAAGCGAGAGGATAAGGGACATGGCACCCAGCAGCTCCAAC
The DNA here is from genome assembly GCA_963743785.1 of uncultured Acidimicrobiaceae bacterium. Taxonomy (GTDB): domain Bacteria; phylum Actinomycetota; class Acidimicrobiia; order Acidimicrobiales; family RAAP-2; genus Bog-473. The sequence continues at coordinate 292,551 of CAVURD010000034.1, forward strand.
GTGGTTCTCTACGAGACGGACGGGGCGGTGGCCACCATCACCATGAACCGACCCGAGGTAGCCAACGCGCAGGACACCGCGCTGATCGACCAGCTCGATGCGGCCTTTGATCGGGCCGATGCCGACGACGCCATCCGGGTGGTGATCCTGACGGGGGCCGGGAAGCACTTCTCCTCGGGGCATGACCTCAAGGCCATCGTCGGCGACGGCGAGAAGGACGAGTGGGTCCAGATGCGCGAGACCCCCGAAGGCAAGTTCTTCCACGAGAAGACCATGTACTACGACCGCTGTCTGCGCATTCACGACTTCCGCAAACCCACCATCGCCGCGGTCCAGGGGAGTTGCGTCGCCGCCGGCCTGATGTTGGCGGCCATGTGCGACCTCATCGTCGCCGCCGACGATGCCAAGTTCTCCAATCCGGTGCTGCGTCTCTCCGGCGCCGGCGTCGAGCTGTTGATCGAACCCTGGGAGCTGGGCATCCGCAAGGCCAAGGAATTCCTCTTCACGGGCGACACCATCGACGCCCAGGAGGCCTGGCGGCTGGGCCTGGTCAACCGCGTGGTGCCCCGGGCCGAACTCACCGCGAGAACCCGCGAGCTGGCCGACCGAGTCGCTCTCGTCCCCCCGGTGACCGCGCAGACGGTGAAGTCGACTATCAACCACACGGCCACGCTCATGGGCAAGCAGGACGCGCTCAAGTACCACTTCATGGCTCACCATTGGGTCCACAACACGACCACCGCACTCGACGCTCTGGCCGCCCGCCGGGAGAAGGGCTCCATGAAGGAAGTCTTTGCCGAGCGCGACCGCGGCGACAGCGCCACATGAGCGGACCCCTCGAGGGGATCCGGGTCATCGACGTGGGGACCAGGATTTCGGCGCCGTTCTGCGCCGGCCTGCTCGGCGAGCTGGGGGCCGACGTCATCAAGGTCGAGCTGCCCGGCCAAGGTGACTTCATGCGCACCATGGGCCCGTTCGTCGCGGTGGACGGCGGCGCCGACTACTCGCTGTCATGGTCAGTGGAAGGTCGGGGGCGGCGAGGCGTGACCTGCGATCTTCGACACCCCGATGGCAAGGATCTGTTCAAGAAATTGACCGACCGGGCCGATGTGGTGGTCGAGAACTTCCGGCCCGGCACCATGGAGAAATGGGCCCTGGGACCCGAGGCCCTGGACCCGTCCCTGGTCTACGTCCGCATCAGCGTCTTCGGCCAGTCGGGCCCGTACTCCCCGCGCCCCGGCCTCGACCGCCTGGGTATCGCCTTCGGCGGCCTGTTGCACCTCACCGGTGATCCCGACCGTCCGCCGGTCCGGCCCGGTGTCACGGTGTCGGACTACCTGACGGGCGTGTTCGCGGCCTTCGCCGCCGTGTCCTCGCTCTACGGCCGAGACCGCGGCGGCGGGGCGACGGTCGGACAAGGTGAGGTCATCGACGCCCCCCTCTACGGCGCCATCCTGCGCATCCTGGAGTGGACCCTGGCCGGCTACGACCGGCTCGGCATTGTCCGCCAGCGGGAGGGCAACCGGCTCTCCCACTCGGCTCCGCTGGACAACTATCCGTCGGCCGACGGCTTCTTCGTCTGCATCGTGGCCGGGTCAGACGCCAACTTCTCCCGGCTCTGCCAAGCCATGGAGCGACCCGACCTGGCCCGCGATCCGCGTTTTGCCACCCTGGCCGAGCGGGCCGCGCGAGGTGACGAGATCAACGGACTGGTGGCCGAGTGGACGTCCTCTCTCACGGCCGAGGAGATCACGGTGCGCCTGGTCGCGCACGACGTGCCCGTCGGGACGGCGTACAGCGCGGCCGACATCTTCACCGATCCCCACATGGAGGCCCGGGGCGATCTGGTGGCGGTCGCCGACCCGGTGATCGGGGCGGTCCGCCAACAGGCCCCGTTCCCTCGCCTGGCTCGTCACCCCACACCGGTGCCCCGCGGCGCGCCTCGCCTCGGAGAGCACAATCGTGAGGTCTGGTGTGACCTGGTTGGCCTCACCGAAGAGGAGCTGACGGACTTGCGCGAACGGGGCGTGGTCTGACCACCCGGAGGAGGCACTGGACAGTTTCAACGAGCGTGGCCGCACTCGACATTGTTGTGACAGCTCTATCGATGCGGAGGTCGAGGAAACGGTGATGCGTGCGACGCGTCTGGTGGGGGAACGGTCTCCGGTCGGCCAATCACGATTCGTCCGCGTCGGACTTATTCGTGGGCGATCCAGTTCCATCGGGTTCTGAGCCCTTCAAAGAAATCGGACTTTTCCAACGGCCCGTTGCCATCCATGTCGAACAGGCGTAGGCCCAGGTCCTGGCAGATGAGCTGGTAAATGGGTTCGGAACGCTCGCTGTCTTGGACACCATTCCAACCATGTTCGATGGCGATCGTGGGCTTGGCCAGTCCGAAGGTGCGCAGAGCACCCTCGAGCACAAGCCGTTCCGCTCCCTCAACGTCGATCTTGACGAAGTCCGGGAGCCACCCCTCTGGCACGTGGTCGTCAAGACGCTCGGTTGTCACGGTGATCGACTCTGTGGCGACGTCACGACGCACCCAACCTCCGGTGAGGCCGCTGTAACCCTCCCGGTCGGGATCCAGGACGTGGACAAAGGTGTCCCGCCCGTCCTTGTTCGAGAGTGCACGCTGTCGAACATCCACCTCGGGAAACTGGCGCCTGAGATTGGCACACTGACTCGGTACCGGCTCATACGCGATGTGATGCCCGTGGGGTGCAACCCTTTGGATGTCTCGAAGGAAGATCCCATCGTGTGCCCCAACGTCGAGACAGTTTGAGTCGGGGCGCAAATTGAAGCTCAGGAGTAGTCTCAGATTCAGGTCGTCGATCCGATTCCGGCGAACGAATGGTTCGCTTCGTTCACCGTCGAGCAGATCGACCAACCGATCCCGCCCCCGGGCCAAGGTCGTCCGGATGCCCATCGTGTCCGCCAACTGCCCAAGCTTCTCCCTCACCGCCTCAGCATCGCACAGCGCCAATGTGAGTGTGCCGGCCGGGAGAGAACGCCTTACGCCGGCGGTAGGAGAATTCGACACCGACCGGTGCAAGGAATCGGTACGTGCGCGCCAACGTCCCGTGACCACCGTCGCGCTCGTGGGCGGCGGAGGGATCGATGAGTGTCCCACGACACGGACCACCACCGCACCATGAGACGCACCGTGTCCGGCGTCGATACTAGGGGGCGGCGATCAATCGCTCCAGGGCCCGGCGATCGACCTTCTCCCCCGCCGTGAGTGGGAGCGCGCTCAGCACGACCAGATCGTCGGGGAGCTTGTAGCGGGCCAGCCGATCCGAGGCGAAGGCACGCAGTTGGGAAAGGTCGGGCGTCATCGCCCCGGCCCGTGGGACGATGACCGCCACGCCGACCTCGCCCATGACCGGATCGGTGCGCCCGACCAGGGCGACGGCAACGACATCGGGGTGATCCGCCAGCACGGCCTCGACCTCCATGGGGTGCACGTTGTACCCGCCCCGCACATAGCGCTCCTGGTTGCGCCCGGCCAGTCGGAGGCGCCCCTGGTCATCGAGCCAGCCCAGGTCCCCCGTGCGCACGCTGCCGTCCTCGGTGAAGACGTCGGCGTTGGCCGTGCTGTTGCGCCAGTAGCCCGACATGACGGCCGGTGAACCGAGGCAGACCTCGCCGATCTCACCGGGTGGGAGCGGCGTCCCGTCTTCGGCCACGATGCTGAGTCGCACGCCCGACTGGGGTCGCCCGACACTGATCTCGGCGTCTTCGAGGGCGTCGGTCAAGGCCGTGCCGCAGCCGATGCCGGCTTCGGTGCACGAGTAACGAACGGACAGCGGCGCCGGGATGCGGCGACGCGCCTCACGGACCAGGGCGGGGGTGGCCGGGCCACCGCCCATGACGACGGCTTTGACCGAAGAGAGGTCGGTGGTGTCGAAGGTGGGGTCGCGCAACATGAGGGCGACCTGGGTGGGAACGCCGCCGAAGGCGGCGATCCTGAGCTCGGCGATGCTGGCCAGGGCCTCGCTGGCCTTCCAGGGACGGCTGGACAGGTGTTGCGTGTTGCCCTTCTTCAGGTTGCCGGCCAACTTGGTGGTGGGTCCCAAGTGGGCCAGGGCGGAACCGGCCATGGCGTGCCCTCCCTGCCCCCATTGCTCCCCGACGTCGCACTGGGTAATGAAGGCGATCTGACGCCCGCCGAACACGGCGCCCTTGGGTGTCCCCGTCGTCCCGGACGTGAAGACGATGGCGATCGGGCGATCGAGGTCGGTGGCCAACGGTGGTGGCGCCTGTCCCGGGCGGCGCAGATCGATCAGGGCCTCGTCCGGCGCGGTGGCCGGGGTGAACACCGTGATCTGATCGGGTTCGACCGCGTCGTTCGGCGCCAGGGCGGCGGTCGAGATGACCAGGCGTGGGTTGGCCGCGCGCAGGACCGCCGCCCGTTCGGCCGAGACCAGCTTGGGGTTGACCGCGGCGGTGATCGCTCCCAGCTTGGCGGCGGCCACGTAGGCGAGGAAATGCTCGGGCACCGAGGGAACCACCAGGGCGACCACGTCCCCTTCACCGACACCGCGCTCAGCCAGGCCGACGGCCGTCTCGTCGGCCAAGCGGTTGAACTGGTGGTAGCTGAGGCTCAGCCCGTCGTCGGTGACGAAGGCGACCCGGTCGCCGAAGCGTCGGGCCGCTTCAGCCGCGGTCTCGGCCAGCACGCTGTCCCGGCATCGGGTTCATTCCGACAGGCCGACGATGACCGACTTCGTCTCGGTGAAGGCCTCGATGCTGCCCCAGCCACCCTCGCGGCCCAGGCCCGACTGCTTGTACCCGCCGAAGGGCGCGCTGGGCCACACGGTGTACTCGTTGATCCCCACCGTCCCGGCCCGGACGGCCTTGGCCACGCGGAAGGCCCGGGCCACGTTGGTGGTGTACACCCCGGCGCCCAGGCCGTAGTCGGTGTCGTTGGCCAGCTTGAGGGCATGCGCTTCGTCCTCGAAGGGCATGGCCACCAGCACCGGGCCGAACACCTCTTCGCGGGTGATCGACATGGAGTTGTCGACGTCGGCGAAGAGGGTGGGGTTGACGAAGTTGCCCTGGGACAGATCACCGCCGGGCCGGCCCCCGCCGGCCACCAGCCGCGCCCCCTGCTCGGGGGCCCGGTCGATGAAGCCGAGGACGCGGTCGAGCTGACGCTGGTTGATGATGGCGCTCGACGTGGTCGCCGCGTCGAAGGGGTCACCGAATTGCACCATGCCGACCAGGGAGGCCGCGGCCTCGAGGAACTTGTCGTAGACGCTGGCCTGGACCAGGGACCGGGTCTGGCAGACACAGCCCTGACCCGAGAGGCCCATGGACACCATGCCCATGGCCATCATGGCGGCGCCCTCGACGCTGGCTGCGTCCTCGAAGATGATGCTGGGCGACTTGCCGCCCAACTCGAGGGTGACCCGCTTGATGGTGTCGCCACTGGCCTGGAGGATCCTCTTGCCGACGGCGCGGCTCCCGGTGAAGGTCACCTTGTCGATACCGGGGTGCGTGATGAGCGCCTCGCCGGTGGGGTTCCCCGGGCCGGGGACCAGGTTGAACACACCCGGCGGGAAACCAGCCTCCTCAATGAGCGCCGTCAGTTTCAACGAGGTCAGCACCGCGTGCTCGGAAGGTTTGACGATGACCGTGCACCCGGTGGCCAGGGCCGGTGCCACCTTCTGGGCGAACAGCATCATGGGGGCGTTCCACGGGATGATGGCGGCCACCACGCCGACCGGCTCGCGGAAACTCATGATCTGGACGTCGCCGCCCGTGGGACCGGCCTCGTAGGTCGGGTAGGTGTGGCCGGTGATCTTGTCGATCCATCCGGCATGGTGATCGAAGACGCCGGCCGCCATCTCGCTCGAGACCACCGACATGGAGGAGAAGGCGATCGGCATGCCCATCTCGAGCACCTGGAGCCGGTTCAGCTCCTCGCCGTTCTCGTTGATCAGGCTGACCAGGCGGGTGAAGTACTTCTTGCGCTCCTTGGCCGTCAGGCGGGGCCATGGCCCGTCGTCGAAGGCCCGGCGCGCCGCGGCGACGGCGCGGTCGACGTCGGCTGTGCTGGCGATGGCGAACGTGGTGACCACCTCGTTGCTGGCCGGGTTGAGCTGTTCCCAGGTCCCGTCGTCGGAGGCGTCCGCCCAGGCGCCGTCGATGAAGAGCCGGCCGGGCCGCACGCCCAACTGGTCACGCTGCTCGAGTACGGATAGAGCCATGCTCAGGTCACCCCCTGGGAAGGCCGAGCACACGCTCGGCCACGATGTTGCGCTGGATTTCCGACGTCCCACCGGCGATGGTGCCGGCAAAGGACCGCAGATACTGGACGGCCCATGCGCCGTCGTAAAACGAACCCGTCGCCCCCGACTCGATCGGATCGGGCTCGAAGTTGGCCAGGTCCCACTCGGTGAACCGGTTGGGTCCGGGCCCGTCGAGGTCGAGGCCGTCCAGCCCCAACGACTCGAAGGCGAGCAGGCAGGCTCGGCGTTCCGCCTCGCTGGAGAACATCTTGAGGATCAGGTGCTCGGGGGGCATCTCGCCCCGGGTCGCCTTGGCGAAGCCGCGGTAGCCCAGGCAGCGCATGGCATTGGTGTCGACGGAGAGTTGGGCCAGCGCCTGGGCGAATCGGGGGTCGTCGCCGATGCGGCCGCCATGTCCGTCGTCACGACCGGCCAGTCTGACCAGGGCTTTGACGGTGCGCTCCATTTTGGACACGTTCATGATCCAGAGCATGCCGCGTTCGTGGCGCAGTGATCCCTGGCTGACGGCCCAGCCCCGGTTGAGCTCACCGACCAGGTTCTCCGCCGGCACCTCGACGTCGGTGAAGAAGACCTCGTTGAAGTCGGCATGCTCGGGATCGGTCAGTTCGGGAAGAGGGCGGCAGACGATGCCGGGGGTTCGCATGTCGATGATGAGAACGCTGATGCCGCGATGCTTGGGTGCCTCGGGATCGGTGCGCACGTAACACATGCACAAGTCAGCCTGGTGGGCCCCCGAGGTCCACACCTTCTGCCCGTTCACCACGAAGTGGTCCTCGCGCAGCTCGGCCCTGGTGGTCAGGGAGGCCAGGTCGCTGCCCGCGTTGGGCTCGCTCATCCCGACGCACCAGGTGACCTCGCCGCGAAGCGTGGGCAGCACGAAGCACTCGATCTGTTCCGGGGTGCCGAACTCGACCAGGGAAGCGGCACAGATCGAGAGGCCCTGGGGGTTGAGCGAGCGCACCAGCATCCGTTCGGTGAGCACCTCGAAATAGACCATCTGCTCCTGGGGCGTGGCGTTGCGGCCACCCAGCTCCGGTGGCCACCCGGGCACCAGGTAGCCGGCCTCGAACATGGCGCGCTGGAAATCACGGGCCCAGGGCGGCATGTGGGCCGACGACTGGCGGAACTGGTCCTGCACCGCCTCGGGGCCGGGCTGGTGCACGTCCAGCCACGCTTCGAGTTCCTTCCGGAATGCGGTGAGTGCCTCATCGGGAGCCAGGCGCATGGGCAACTATGACACGCGTGTCAGTGAGGGAGCGAGTCGCCGTCGTCGCGCTCATCGGCGCCCATCGCGCCCTGTTTGAAGCCGCGGCGGGCGGCGGGGAGGGCCTGGATGGCCAGCACGATCCCGAAGGCCGGCTCGGTGAGCAGGATCGACCCGGCGATGTCGTCCCAGGTCGCACCCACCTCGGCGGCCAGGCGGGCATGGCGCTGCACGCCACCGGGCTGGCGGGCGATCACCGTGCACACCATGCGGATGAGCTCGTGGGTCTTGCGATCCGGGGCACGCAGCGAGTCGATGGAGGACATCCAGGCGTTTTGGGCCTGCAGCACCCCGGGAGCCCATTCGTGCAGGAACTTCTCCGACGGAAAGGGCCAGACGTCCTCGTTGAGGTCCACGTCACCGTCTTCGGGGGGCATGCTCATGGCCGTGCCACTCTAATGGGGCGGCGCGGCGGGACCCTTCGTGCTCAGTGGCCCGGTTCGGGATCGCGGGGCTGCCCCAGGATCCGCTCGGCAATGACATTGCGCTGCACCTCGCTGGTCCCGCCGGCGATGGTCAAGCAGCGGGTGGACAAGAAGCCCTGCTCCCACCGCTCCGCCTTTCCGTCGAGCACGGCGCCGTCGGCTCCGTACAGCGCCATCCCCATTTCCTGGACCCGCTGCTCGTGTTCCGCGCCCAGCAACTTGCGCACGCTCGAGCCACTGCCCGGGTCGACCCCCGAGAGGGTGCGCAAGGTGGCCCGCAGACCCAGGAGGGCGATCGACTGGGCCTCCACCAGCAGGTGACCGAGATCCCCCACGAAGCCAGGTGGCATCTCGGAACCCTGGCGACGGGCCAACGTGCGGATGAGTGACTCCACCCCGATGCCGAATGCCGCCCCTGAGGACATCGAGACCCGTTCGTTGGCCAGGGTCGTGCGGCCGATACGCCAGCCCTCCCCCGGTTGACCGATCACCGCATCATCGGGCACGAAGACATCGGTCATGAAGACCTCGTTGAACATGGCGGCGCCGGTCAGCTCGCGCAAGGGCCGGATGTCGATGCCCTGGGCGTGCATGTCGACGATGAAGTAGGTGATCCCGGCGTGCTTGGGTGCGTCGGGGTCGGTTCGGGCCAGGCAGATCCCGAAGTCGGCGGTCTGGGCCAACGACGTCCAGACCTTCTGGCCATTGAGGAACCACCCGCCCTCGACTTTGGTTGCCTTCGTGTTCAACGCGGCCAGGTCCGACCCGGCCCCGGGCTCACTGAAGAGCTGGCACCAGGCGAGTTGACCCAGCAGGGTCGGCCGGACCCAGCGCTCCTGCTGCGCGTCGGTGCCGTGCGCAATGATCGTGGGCAGGGCCCAGGCCCCGACGGCCAGGTGCGGCCGTCCGATGCCGGCGGCAGCCATCTCCTCGTCGATGACCAGTTGGTCCAAGGGGTCGGACCCCCGGCCCCACGGGGCCGGCCAGTGCGGCATGAGAAGCCCGGTCTCGACCAGGGCGGCCCGCTGGGCCTCCCCCTCGGTGCCCGCCACCTCGTGTACCAAAGGTCTGAGGGCGGCTCGGCGGTCCTCGGCTTCGGGCGGGAGCTCGGCGCTCAGCCCGCGGCGGGCGCCGGCGAGCGCCATGGTGGCCACGCTGTGCTCCAGCGACCCCGGGTCGACCAGCAAGAGGCGGGTGGCCATGGCCCGCTTCAAATAGAAATGGGCGTCGTGCTCCCAGGTGAAGCCGATCCCCCCCAGGATCTGCACGCACTTCTTGGCACAGTGCGCCGCGGCCTCGAGGCTCAGCGCGCCGGCGACCCGGGCACTCAGCGTCCGTTCGTCGGCCTCCTCGGGACCGCTCCAGGCCGCCGCGGCGTCCCAGGCCACGGCCGCCGTCTGCTCGACGCCCACCAACATGTCCGCCAGCGCGTGCTTGATGGCCTGGAATTGCCCGATGGGCCGGCCGAACTGCACCCGCACCTTGGCGTACTCCGAGGCTGTGTCGAGGCACCAACGGGCCACGCCTGCCCCCTCCGCCGCCGCCAGCACCAGGGCCGGGTCCCGCACGTCCTCGTCGCAGAGCCCGGTCAGCCGGGTCTCCTCGGTCAGGGCCACGTCCTGGACCACCACGTGCCCAACCGGTCGGGTGGCGTCGAGCGCGGGGAGGGTCTCGATCGACAGGCCCGGGCCACGGGGCAGCAGGCACCAACCGCCCTCGGCGATCGGGGCCAGGATCAAGGCTGCGGTGGGCGCCCCCAGCACCGGTCGCAAGCCGCCGCTGACCGTGTTCCCATCGGGACTGCGCTGCAGCAGGCCGGCCCCGAGCGCCACGCCGGCCGGGATGGTGCCGTCGGCCAGTCCAGGCAGGAAGGCTGACCGCTGCGCTGCGCTGCCGTGCCGGGCGATGACGGTGGCCACCAACGCGGTGGAGAGCACGGGGCCGGGGAAGAGGGCGTACCCGAGCTCTTCGAGCACAACGGCCAGCTCTTCGAGGCCGAAGCCGTGCCCGCCGTCGGCTTCGGGGAGGTGCAGACCGAGCCAGCCCTGAGCCGCCATCTTCTCCCAGGCGCCCGGCAACTCGGCGGTGGTCGACTCGGCGGCGGTGCGGGGCACGCTGGGCGGGCAGTGCGTCTGCAGCCAGCGCTGAGCCGTGAGCCGCAGGGCCTCGTGTTCCTCGGTCAGTGCAATGGGCACTATGCCTTCCCCTCACCGAGGACGACAGCCACGCCGTCGCGTGACAACGTGATCGCCCCGACGGGACAGCCTTCGGCCGCCACGCGCAGGCGGTCCTCGTCGGTCGCCGCGGGGTCGAGGACCACCGCGTGGCCGTCCTCGCTCAGATCGAAGGTCTTGGGCGCCCAGAAGAGGCAATTCCCCGACCCCATGCAACGGTCCCAGTCGATCGCGATGTCCATTGGTTCTGCCATCATGCTCCTTTCCTTCAGGCCTCCCTCAGGGTGCGCGCAACAAGAGCGCGCTGGTCGGCACGCCCTCGCCCGACGTGATCAGGCAGGTCCGGGCGTCGTCCACCTGGCTGGTCGAGGTCCCGCGCAGCTGACGCACCCCTTCGGTGATCAGGTTGAATCCGTGGACGTAGGCCTCCGAGAGGCCACCACCGGACGTGTTGGTCGGTAGCGATCCGCTCCCCCAACGCAGATTTCCCTCCAGGACGAAGTCGCCGGCCTCGCCCCGCCCGCAGAAGCCGTACCCCTCGAGCGAGAGCAGGATGAGCGGCGTGAAGGCATCGTAGATCTGCGCCACGTCGACATCGGCCGGGACCAACTCGGACCGTGACCACAACTTCTGGGCGGCCGACCACGCCGGACCGGTCAGCGGATCTTCGCAGTAGTAGTTGACCATCGCCTCATGCTGACGGTGCAACCCCTGGCCGAAGGCGTGCACCAGCGCCGGCGGCTGGGCGCAGTCCCGCGCCCGCTCCGCCGAGACCAGGACCACGGCGAGGGCCCCGTCGGTCTCGAGGCAGTTGTCGAAGAGGCAGAGGGGTTCGGAAATGAACCGGGCCGCCATGTAGTCCTCGAGCGACATGGGCTTTTCGTACATCAACGCAGCGGGATTGCGGTTGGCGTGGGCCCGAACCGCCATGGCCACCTCGGCCAGCTGTTCCCGCCCTCCCCCGTATTCATGCATGTAGCGCCGGGCCAACATGGCCACCTCGTCCACCGGGCGGAGCAGCCCGTACGGGCGCGTCCACTGAGCCTGGATGGGGAGGCTCGTGGGCGTCGACGCCCACGGGCGCGAACCGCGCGCCCCGCGTTTTCGGGAGCGCCAAGCCACCACCACGTCGGCCTGGCCGGTGGCGATGGCCATGGCGGCATGACCGACGGTGGCGCAGCCGGCACCGCCGCCGTAGCCGACTTTGGAAAAGTACGTGACATCTCCCGCTCCGATGTTCTTGGCCATCGTGACCTCGTCCGTCGTTTCCATGGTGAACGACGAAAGTCCGTCGACCTCATCGGGTGCGATCCCGGCGTCGCGTAGGGCGGCGACCACGGCCTCGCAGGCCAGCTGGGTCTCCGGCCGGTCAATCTGCTTGGCGAACTCGGTCTGCCCGATGCCAACGATGGCCGCGGCGTCCTGGAGGACCGGTCGGTGGGTCTGGGCCATCACGGGTGACGCTACAGCGCGGTGCCTCGCACCGTGTCAGCCCGCAGACCACACCACCGGCAGCGACAGCGGCGAGCGGAAGGCCAGGCCCTCGATATGCGGAGGCTCGGCCGTCGGGTCCAGGGTGAATGGGCCCAGGCGGTCGAACAACGTGTTGATGGCGACGCGGGATTCCATGCGGGCCAGGTGCATGCCCAGGCAGACGTGGACACCGAAGCCGAAGCCCACGTGCTGACGCACCTCGCGGAACATGTCGTAGGTATCGGGGTCTGCGTACTTACGCTCGTCCCGGTTGGCGGCACCGAGCATCAGGGCCACGTCGGCGCCCTTCTCGATCGGCACGCCGGCCAGCTCAGTGTCCTTGGTGGCACGGCGGAGGATGAGCGATACGGGCGGTTCCCAACGGAGGACTTCTTCGAAGGCCTGGGGGTACAGGGAGCGGTCCCGGTAGAGCGCATCGAACTGGGCCCGGTCGTTGAGGAGGGCGAAGAGGAGGCTCCCGGTGGCCCGGTAGGTGGTTTCGACACCGGCCGGGAGGAGGAGGCGGAGGAAGGAGTAGATCTCCTCGTCGCTGAGCTTGGCCCCATCGACCTCGACCCGAACCAGCTCGCTGATGAGGTCATCACCGGGCTCGGACCGTCTCTCCTGCATCACGGCGGCGAAGTAGCTGCGGAGCGCCTCCGACGCCGCCACGCCGCGCTCCCAGTTGGCTGCCACGCTGGTCAGCTCAATCGCCCAGCGCTGGAACTTGGCGTAATCGGACCGGGGCAGGCCGAGGATCCGGGCAATGACCTGGGCCGGGAAGTTGAAGGTCACCTCTCGGACCAGGTCGGCGTGGCCCCGGTCGTAGAACGAGTCGACCAACTCGTTGACGACCACGCCCACGAGCTGTTCTTCCCAGCGCTCTAGCACCTTGGAGCGGAAGCTCGACGACACGAGGGCGCGGGCGATGCGGTGCTCGGGCTCGTCCATCTGCAGGATGGTCCGACCCATGACCAGGCCCATGATCCCCTCGTAGACGCTCGATGAGTAGGTCTCGTTGTCCCGGAGGACATGCACCGTCTCCTCGAAGCCGAGAACGGTGACCGGAGGGGGCCGGTTCGGATCAAGGGGTTCATCAACACCCTCCCCGAGGTCGATCGGGCCCAAGTGCACCGGGCACTCCCGGCGCAGCTCGCGAAGCATCGGAAAGGGGTCGCGCACGTGGCCCGACACCGTGTCCTTGAGCTCGAAGGGATCGAATGGAATGCCCGTTGCCTCGGTCGTGTCGGTGCTCACCTTGCGATCCTCCTCGTCCTTGTCGGTGTGCAGATGGTCCAGACCTGCGACACCGACACCATGTATAGCAAACGTTCGTTGGGGAGGCGGGTTCGGGGCCGAGTTCGACGTGGCGCGCAGAAGCCCCCACAATGGGCACATGGGGAGTGCGGAACCGACCGAAGAGCCATCGACCAGGTCTCGAATTCTGCAGATCGCCCTGTCGCTCATGTCCCAGCGGGGCGTCGACGGCACCAGCATGCGCGACCTGGCCGCGGCGGCCGGCCTCAACGTGGCCTCGCTGTACCACTACTTTCCCTCGAAGCGGGAATTGCTCGAAGCCGTCCTGGTCGAACACGGATACCTGCCCACGGTGGGCAACCCCTTGTCGCCCGATACCGACCCGTCGCCGGACGCCCAGCTCGCCACCCTGTTGGCCGACATCCTCACCTCCGTGCTCGACGTCGAGGACTTCGTGCGGCTGATGCTGGGCGAAGCCATCCGGGGCGAGGAAACGGCCCGTGCCGTCGGGCTCGACCTCTTCGCCACGTTCCAGCAGTCGCTGGAGAGTTGGGTCACCGACCACCGCCCCGACCTCGTGGAGAGAGCAGGCGCACCGGCCGTGTCACGCCTGCTGCGCGCCATGGTGGTCGGGATCTTCGTCGAGCACGCCGCCGGCGTATTGGGCGACGGCGTCGAAGCGAGGGACACGACCGAGGTGGTGGTGGCCCGGGCCCAGGAGGCCGCGCAGATCCTTCACTCGTCCCGGTACGAGGCCGAGCCGGCGTCTACTCAGGCTGAGCCCACGATTCCCGTAGCACGCGCTTGAGCACCTTGGCGTTGAGATCACGAGGAAGCACTTCGGTCTCCACGCCTTGCCGACCGCTTCATCACCGACGATCCGACAGGGGCTCGCTACTCGGCTCGGGGGCCATCGGTGAGACAACCGGGCCTTCATCGATCCTGGGGATACGGTCCGCCTGGCCGTCGTGGGCCGACCACAGAATCGCGGACCTACCCCACAGCTTGGTGAGCTGGCCGGCACTGGTGGAAGCGGCTGGACACGCGTCGGCTTATCGGTTGATTTGATTCATCGGGACAGGCTCCGACACAAGGACATGTTCGGAACAGAGCCTTTCACGTTGGCCACGGTAACGGGCAGGGGGGATTTACCTGGTCCGGATTGCAGGGTGTGGACGAAAACCCGACCGTGGCTCGACGAATATCCGGTGAGAAGGGTGCCTCGACGTGAAGTTACTGACACGGAGTCAAGGTTCTGATCAGTGATGATCGAGAATCGGTAGACCTGGGAGCCATTGACCGGAACCGGCGATCCGGTGGTGCTGCCAGATGGGCCCTTCAACATAAAGCGAATGTCGTGAACTCCGTCAGGCTCCACAAAGACAGTGGTCGCCGATCTCGTTCCGAATGTCACCAGAGGAAGGCCCGAGCCCAGTTGGGAGACTCCTCCGCGAAAGGTGATGTCCAAGGTGTGCAGTACCCCTGGGCCGAGCTCTACTGGATACCACTCAAGGATTTGCAGCAGGTACAGGGAGGGAATGCGGAGGTCACTCGCCGGGTTTGGGCCTTCGGATATGTAGAGACCCGCGCAATTATTCACGACGAATAGCTGGTCGGCCGGCGCATAGTTCGGCAAAGTTCTGCCTCTCACAACGTGTGAATCCAGGGGATGGCCGGTTACGTCACTGATCGACTGCTGAGTCTCCACGAAGCGCAACCTCTGTTGAGTGGACCACGTGTTTTGAGGCGTACTGGCCATCGCCACGTTCGCGGCGATTCCGTACAGTCCCAGAACGGCCACGAGAGCCCCGAGAATGTACCGAAGCCTCCGGCGACCGTGTTCCAATCGACGCCACACGTCAACCATGCCGACAGCACTGGCGATGATGAGGAAGGGCACGAAGTCGGCAATGTAACGGTTTTCAATCCATCCGTAGATCATGATGGTGCAGCCGCCAGCCAGCGCGGCAGCAAGGACAATGCGAAGAAGGCTTGAGCGCCCCGGAGCGCGTGGCCGAAAGGCGCTCATCGCACCCCAGAGACTGAGCAGAAAAAGCAGGGGCATGGAGGCGGTCACACTTGTCGTTCGATCACTCCCGTAAAGGAAGACGTGCCCGACGCTGCGAGCTGGGGAAGCCGGAAGGGTGACGAATGGGAAGACGGACGTCAACCGCACTCCGGGCGGTTGGAAATACGCGAGGAGCGTGCTCGGCAGAAAATGAAGGCTGAGCAAGCTGCCCGGTCGGTGAAGTCCAATCACCTGGTAGATAATCTGACCTGAGGCCGGCAAGCCAAAGATGAGGCCGAACTTGGCATAGTCGACTGCGCAACCGGCCACGAGCGGAATGACCGCCGCGGCAAGGATCGGCAAAGTCCAGTGACGGTTGGCGGGTCCGCCATAGCCCAGCGCAAACCAGGTGGCTACCAGTCCGGCGCCAATGACACACGCGTACCCAGTCGTTGCCCGATTGAGATTTGCAGCCAGTATCAGCAACCCCGACGCAATGATGGCAGCCCAGGTCGGCCGTTCCAGCACGCCCAGCAAGGCGAACATGCTTCCGATGGTCAGGGCGACGCTCCAGGCGAGATCCTCCGAGAACACCCAGGGGTCTGAGGCCAAAAACACCAGTACCGATCCGACCAAGACCGTCGCCACGAGCACGCCGTACGCCGCCGCCTCGCCCCAGCTCAGGGCCGCTGATCCCCGGACCACGTGCCGAATGCGCCACACCATCAATGAGGTGAATATCCCCGTCACCATCCATGCCAAGAGCATCGACGGTGCGGTAAGACGCCCGTCGAGGCTGTGGGTGAACAAGAGGAAGGGCATTCGGAGTAGCGAAGGAAACAATCCGAAGTACGTGTACTGCCGACCATCGTGTACGTAGGCCTCACCGCCGAAGGCTCCATTCGCCACGTAGAGGTGGCCGTGGAACATGGCCCGGGCCTGGAGGTCATCGAAATTACTGGCGTAGCCATTTGACGTGGCCGTGCGGAACAGATTGGGCGAATTGGACCACAGATCCAAGAGCACCCACAGGTACGGCACCGCCGCTGCCGCGAACCCGACAATCACCGCCACCGTGAATCGCCGCCTCGAATCCAGGAGCGCTGGAAGCGCCACCCCCGTTTTGAGACCACCATCAACCGGTGACTCCACCGCGTCGGGTGCCTCTGTGAGCAAATCTCGATAGTTCACGAGCTCACATCTCGCCGTCTGTTGGGTTTTGCAGAGGGCACACGAAATGCTTCCACGTTGTCCGCCCCCCACCCGGGACCATCTTCTGCACTCTATCTCTGTCGTTTTCGGCTGTCGGCCTGAAGTCGACCATCCCCAGTGACAGGAGTTCACGCTTAACGACCAGGTCGGTCGTGCGGGCATCACCTTCGTACGACGACTATCTGAATCCCTGATTCTGATGCCGGCCGGCTCCAACGTCTCGTCCCGCGTGAGTCCTTGCCATGCTCGACATCGAGGACTCGGCGACTCGAGGACTCGGGCGGCTAGATGCTGGGCGAGACGATCCGGGGCGAGGAACGACCCGTGCCGTCCGGCCCGACCTCTTCGTCGAGCACGGCACCGGCGTGTTGGGCGATCGCGTCGAGGCCAGGGACCTCACCGAGGTGGTGGTGGCCCGGGCTCAGCAGGCCGCGCTGATCCTTCACTCGTCTCGTTTTCTCGTCCCGGTCTGAGGCCGAGCCGGTTTCTCGCGGGGCTGGGCCGACGATTCCCGTAGCAAGCGCTTGAGCGCCTCGGGGTTGAGATCACCAGGAAGCTCCTCGATATCCACACCCTGCCGACTTTCCCGAGGATCCGGACAGTGACTCGGTGCTCGGCTCGGGGCCATCTGCGAGACGGCCGAGGCCTTCATCAATTTCTGGGGATACCGTCTGAACGTCGTGGCGACGAGCAGTTGTGGCCGCTACTGAGCGGATGTAGTCTCAGCCGTCGGGCACCAGTTCGGTGAAAGCGGGGAGGCGCCTTATGGCGGGTTTGCGCGTTCTGGGTCGAGCGGTTTCCCTCGGGTCGGCCCTTTGTCTCGTTGTCGGATGTCTGGTGTTCCTAGGGGCAACCGGATCCAGTGCCAGCCCTACGACGTTCTATGTGGATAGCACAGCGGCCTGTCCGGGATCAGGGACACAAGCGTCTCCATGGTGCGATTTCACTACCGTCGACCGCACAATCTTCCAGCCGGGCGACCAAATCCTTCTCAAGCGCGGTGACACCTTTACAACGGGAATACTGCTTGAGGGCTCGGGGACATCGACCAACTACTTAACGGTAAGCACTTATGGTTCGGGAGCCATGCCGATTATCAACGGCAATAACAACCTCAATTTTACGGGCCTGAACTTGATCAACACCAGCTACGTCCAGGTGGAGAATTTGTCGTTCGAAAACGCCGGGATAGGTGCTTTGATCAACTCCGGAGCAAATACGACGGGTTACCGATTCTTGAATCTCTCCTTCTCCGGAGATGGCGATGGAATCCAATCCACGGGGTCGGGCACCGCGAGCAACATACTTGTACAAGATGTGGAAGGCGTATCGAATACTCTGAGCTGTAGTAACACAAGCTACCCTTGTGTCGGCAGTACATTGGCACTGGGAGGCGTATCCAACGTAATTGTCAACCGCCTGTACTCGTCCAACAACTGCGGGGAGACCGGTTGGGGGGTTGGTCCCGGATCGTCAAATGTGGTGGTCGAAAACTCCGAATCGACCGGCGACGGCAACTGCCCGGCGGTAGGGACGACCGCGAACTTCATTGATGATTCCACCAACGTCACGTTCGTCAATGACTCCATTACCAACGTACCGACCGGCGTCGTTGACCTCTCGGCGATAGACATCGAACCTCAAGACGGTCCTGATAACGGGATCAATATTGAGGACAACTACCTTGCCAACAATGCCGGACCGGGAATAGAGATTCTCGATCATCCCTCTCCCATCGCCAACCTCAACATCTCGGGGAACGTCCTTTCGAACAACGGCGCGGAGCCCGGCACGGGCTACATCCCGTACCCGATATGGGGTCAGATCTGGACGGATGAATGGCTTCCGAACTTCGTCGAAGCAACCGGCTCCATCGATAACAACCTTTACGATGCGCCGACAGGCACAGGTGGGTTCGAAGAGACGCACGCCGGCGCCAACCTCAGTGGATTCAACCAATCCAACAATATGAGCGACAGCGGTCCAAACAATGTGTGGTACGCGGCCAACGGTTTCAGCTGCACTGCTCAGGGCGCTAGTGGTTGGTCGTATCAATCAAGTGCGGACAATTCGACGTGGACGAACCTTTCTGGCTGTAGCACCGTGGACACCTTGGATCAGGAGTGGACCACGGGAGGGACCGCTTCTGGCTTCGTGAGCAACTTCGAGGAGTTGCCCCCGTCGACCTCGACGTCGTGGGTCGCCCGGTCGTGGACGGCGCAGAACTCCGGCAGTGTCAGCATCCGCGGCAGGATCCTCATGACCGATCCCACGTGCGGTTCGGGCGTCACGGCCGAGATAACCAAGAACGGCTCGTCAACCCCCATTTGGGGTCCACAGACCATCGCTGCGGGCGATGGGGTGGGAGTCGACACGAATCTCGATGGGGTCAGCGTCAAGGCAGGAGACGTCCTGCACTTTGCGGTGCAGGAGAATGGTTCGGGTCAATGTCGCGTGAGTTGGACACCGAGCGTCGCGATTCCGAATCCGGCAACGGCGGTCGTCATCCCCTCGGGCGGTACCAATGTGAGCGGGACACAGACTCTCGATGCCAGCGCATCTGACTCCGCTTCCCCCATAAGCAAGTTGCAGTACGTCCTGACTGGGGGTTCACTGAACGACACGGTGATCGCCACCGCCACCCCCACGTACTACGGCTGGCTCGCCAGCTGGCAGTCGGGAAATGTGGCCAATGGCGCCTACACGCTGCAGAGCGTGGTGACCGACGCCGCCGGAAATGTCGCTTATAGCCCGGGGGTGGCGATCAACGTTGACAACAGTGTCACCTCAAATATCTTGCTCCCCTCCTCCAGCGGTTCCTCGGTGTCAGGATCCCAGGTGACGCTCGATGCCGCAGCGTCTGATGTCGTAGGTGTGACCAAGGTCGAATTCCATCTCACGGGCGGATCGCTGCACGACGCGCTCATCGCCACGGCGAGTCATACCTACTACGGCTGGGTGGCGTCCTGGAACAGCACCACCGTGCCCGACGGCACCTACACCCTGCAGAGCGTCGCGTACGATGCGGCCGGCAACCAGGGGGCCAGCACGGGGGTCACGGTCATCGTCGAGAACACGCCGCCGACGCCCAGCGTCGCTGTCCCCCGTAGTGGTTCCTCGGCGTCAGGATCGGTGGTCCTCGGCGCCTCGGCGCCTGCCAATGTGGGTGTGACCAAGGTCGAGTTCCATCTCACGGGTGGATCGCTGAACCAGGCGCTCATCGCCACGGCTGCCCCGACCAGCTACGGCTGGCTCGCTGAATGGGACAGCACCACGGTGCCCGACGGCACCTACACCCTGCAGGCCGAAGCCTACGATGGGGCTGGCCTCCAGGCGTTCAGTGCGGGCGTCACCGTCGTCGTCGAGAACACGCCGCCGACGCCCACCGTCTTGATTCCCTCGAGCGGCGGCTCGGTGTCGGGACCCCAGGTGCTCTTGGACGCC
This sequence comes from uncultured Acidimicrobiaceae bacterium, assembly GCA_963743785.1. Classification (GTDB taxonomy): domain Bacteria; phylum Actinomycetota; class Acidimicrobiia; order Acidimicrobiales; family RAAP-2; genus Bog-473. Next base: position 312,062 of record CAVURD010000034.1, read on the forward strand.
TCGGCCCCTCCCAACGTGGGCGTGAACCAGGTGCAGTTCCGACTCACGGGCGGATCGCTGAACAATGCGCTCATCGCCACGGCCACTCCGACCTACTACGGCTGGCTCGCTCAATGGAACAGCACGACCGTCCCCAACGGCACGTACACCCTGCAGAGCAACGCCACCGATGGGGCTGGCTTCCAGGGAGTCAGTACGGCGGTCACGGTGGTCGTCGACAACCCGCCGCCCACCACCAGCGTCTTGATTCCGTCGAACGGCGCTTCCGTGTCGGGGACCCAGGTGACCTTGGACGCCTCGGCGTCTGACCCGGGGGGTGTGGCCAAGGTCGAGTTCCATCTCACCGGCGGATCGCTGAACAATGCGCTCATCGGCACAGCGACCTTGATGTACTTCGGCTGGGCGGTGTCCTGGAACAGCACCACGGTGCCCGACGGCACCTACACCCTGCAGAGCGAGGCCTACGATGGGGGTGGCAACCTGGGCGTCAGTCCAGCGATCACCGTGACGGTGTCGAACTAAAACTGGGTTGACCGCAGGTGGTGCTGGCCGCTCCCCAGGAGGCCGAGCGGATTCATCACCCGGCCCGTACCGGGCCGAACCGGTCTCTACCCGGGCTGAGCCGACGATTCCCGCAGCAGGCGCTTGAGCACCTTGCCGTTGAGATCACGGGGAAGCTCCTCGACGATCTCCCAGACGTGGGGCACCTTGTAGTCCGCCAAGCGTGCCCGCACCCACGACGCCAATGCATCCGCTTCGATGGGGAGGCGTACCTCCACCACGGCCTTGAGGTGTTCCCCGTCACGCGCATCGGCGATCCCGAAGACCGCGCAGTCAACCACATCGGGATGCTCGTAGAGCACTTCTTCGATTTCGCGCGGCGCGATGTTCACGCCGCCCCAGAGCACCATGTCCGAGACGCGGTCGGTGATGGTCAGATATCCATCCTCGCTCAGGTGCCCGATGTCCCCCACCGTGAAGGCATCGTCGACCCATGCCCTCTGGGTAGCGTCGGGATCATTGCGGTAGCTGAAATGCTGCGTCCCCGGGGGGCGAATGTAGATGATGCCGTCGGTCTCCGGCGGACAGGGATTGTCCTCCCCATCGAGCACACGCACCTCGACCCCGGGCCACGGCCGCCCCACCGATCCCGGGTGGGCCAACCACTCTTCGGGACCGATCCGCGTCGCACCGCCCTCGCTGGCGCCGTACAGCTCGTGAAAGGCGGTGTCGGGGAACGCCGCCATCATCTTGTGCTTGATCGTCACCGGGCACGGTGCGCCGCCGTGGACCACCAGGGCCAGGCTGCGCACATCGATGGCCTCCCGAGTGGCTTCGGGCAACTGGAGCACCCGGATGAAATGCGCCGGGACCATGAACGAACGGGTGCCGCCGTATCGGGCGATCGCCCCCAGGAACGCTTCCGCCTCGAACCGCTCCGGCAGCACGGTGGTGGCGCCGACGTAGAGCGCGGTCAGACCCCATCCGGCGTGCGACGCGTGGTAGCACGGGCCCGACATGACGTAGACATCGTCGGCGCCCCATTCCCACAGTTGGGCCTGACCGCTCATGCCGGCATGACGGACCTCCGGATCCCCCAGGCCGGCGTGCACCACGCCCTTCGGCCGTGCGGTCGTCCCCGATGTATAGAAGACGAGCTCGGGCCCGGCCCCGCTGTCCCCCGAGGTGCCGGTCGGGGCGGCCGCGACCAACGCCTCATACGAGGTGGCCTCGTCCGGGCCTCCGATGAGAATCCGGGCCAGACCACCACGGTCAGGCTCGGGCAGTTGGTCTGCCGCGTCGTGATGACCGACCACCACGGCGGCACCCGAATCCTCCAGCAGATACGCCAGCTCGGCTGACTTCAGATGCCAGTTAAGCGGGAGGAACGGCGCGCCGGCCATGGCCGCCGCCGTGGCCACCTCAAAGGGCTCCAGCCCGTTGCGCACCGCCGAGGCGACCGGTCGGCCCGGACCGGCACCGCGTGCCACCAGGACTGCAGCCAGCCGTCGGGCCCGCTCGTCCAACTCGCCGTACGTCCGCGCGGTCACTCCGCCGGCGGCATCAGGAGCGATGAGCGCCACCCGATCCGGCGTGTCGCGGGCATGTTCCGTCACCCCTCTGGCCATACGGTCGGAACGTAGTCGGCACACGCCGCCGTTGCCACAGACACCCGCCGCCCGCCTTCATTCCGGCCGTGACTCGTTGGGACTCGATCTCGCCCATGGTCCACAGCCCTCCGGGTCGCCATTCCCGACGGCTGCCCGACGTCACGGTGGTCGCCCTGGCCGAGTCGGGGCGCCAGCAGATCCGCAAGAGGGGTGCACCTCATGCGACTCGTGCCCGAGAGCGGGCGGCAGCGCCTCGGTACACTGACCCGCGTGCAAGATTCCGCGCCCGTGTCCACCGACGCCTTCGGGCCGGGCACCATCGGGCCGATCGCCCGCCCCACCGACCAGCGGCTGTGGGACCCGGCTCACCAGGCCATGGACCCCGCCCGGCGCCGGGCCCTGCAGGACGAGCGGGTGCGGGCGCTCATCGGGCGGATCCTCGACACGCCGGTGCCGCTCTTCGCGGCCAAGCTCCGGGAAGCGGGGATCACCTCGGCCGACGATGTCAAGGGGGTCGACGACCTGGCCCGGATCCCGTCGACCATCAAACAGGATCTCCGTGACTCCGAAGCCGACGCCCCGCCCTGGGGTCGCTATCGGTTCACGGACCCGAGGCAGGGGGTCCGCCTGGGCACATCGACCGGAACCACCGGCCAGCCGACCATCACGGTGTGGACCCGCAAGGACATCTGGATCGAGTACGAGTCGGGGGCCCGCAACTGGTGGCGCATGGGCTACCGGCCCGGGCAGATCATCACCCACGCCCACCCGGCCTATCTCTACGGCGGCGGCACCATGCTGCAGCAGACCTACGAGTACTTCGGGATGCTCAGCCTGTGGGTCCCTCCGCCCGACTCCGACGAGCTGGCCGAGCAGGCGGTGCGCTTCTGGACCCGGGTCACGCCCGACCACCCCTTCATGGGATTCGCCACCGGCCGCTTCATCGAGGTGGCGGCCAAACTCGGGATCTCACTCGAAGACGCCGGCCTGACCGGGTTGCGCGCCCCTATCGGATTCGGGATGGGACGGGGTGGTATGCCCCTGATGACGGCCGGTGCCGAGTGCTACGCCTACGTCGGCGGGCCGTGTGGCCAGTCCCCCGGTGCCCACATCCATGAGGATTGGGCGGTGGTCCAGGCCGTGGACCCGGCCACCGGGCTCGAGGTACCCGACGGCGAGTGGGGCAATCTGACGGTGACCACCCTCGATCGGGACAACTGCCTTCTCCGCTACGACCTGGAAGAGGCCTGCGCCCTCCTGCGCGAGCCCTGCCCGTGTGGCGAGACCTCCATCCGCGGTCTGTGGGGCGGCCGCTTCAAGGATCTCCTCGAATGTCAGGGCACACGGTTCCAATCGAACGAGATCGAGGGGGTGCTGCGGGGTATTCAGGTCATGCGGGAGCCGTCGCTCGAGTACCAAGTTGTCAGGCCCGATGGCAGCGACGCCCCCCTGGTGGTCAAGGTCGAAGTGGCGAGCGAGGACCCCGGAATCCGCGACGGGGCCAAGCGGCAGGCCGAAGCGGAGATCCGGGCCCTCCTGGGGATCGCCGCCGACATCGAGATCCTCCAGCGGGACAGCATTCCCCGCGCCGGCTACAAGGCGACGCGGGTCATCGACAGGGAGTAGAACGGGACATGGCCGAAGGTACCGGTACCAAGGATGACCCCTGGCGGCTCAAGACCCCGCCCAATAGCTCCGACTACACCATGTACAAAGACGAGAAGGACGGCCGCGCCATTCTCGTCTGCACCGTCGGCAAGACGGTGCTGCACTACGACGAGCGGTGCCTCGACGAGCTGCACGCTTTCCTGAAGAAGCAGGGCGATTGGGTCGAGCTCGGTTCGGCAGACGAGCAGAAGGAGCCCAAGGACGGCACCGTCGAAGCATGGGGCCGCTCGACCTCCAATCCTGTCGGGGGTTGGTACGGACTGAAGAAGGGCCTGCGGGGCCGGTTCGCCATGTACATCCCCCCGTTGATGGAGGCTTTGGGCCGGGCGGAGTTGGAGCACAACGCACGCAACAACCGCATGCGGGCCATCTGAGAGGCAGCGCCTGAGAAGACCAGGGGCGATGCCGGGCGGTGCTGCGGAACTGTGGCGCTGGGCTGAGCTGGGCTGAGCCACAATTTTGCCGAAGTGGGCAACCCAATCGGGAAGCTTTCGTGAGCCAGCGTTGTTTGACCTGTGTATGGGTTGGGAAGATCCAGCGGGCGTGTCATGGCATATCGCCAACTCACCGGAACCGAGGTGCAGGCATGACATTTGAGGTCATCCTCCTGGCCTTGGCGGCGAGCGGGTGCACGGCGATGGCCTCAGTGGCCCAGCGCCGGGCGGCTGCTCCGGCACCCGGAGAATTCAGCTTCAACCTGCACCTGGTGGGGTACCTCCTCCGGCGGCCGGTCTGGTTTCTTGGAATCCTGTGCATGATCCTCGGGTTCGTGTTCCAGGTAGCCGCGTTGCGCGTCGGGAGCCTGAGCGTGGTCCAGCCCGTGATTGCGACCGAACTGGTCATTGTCTTTGGTGTCATTGCCCTCCATGATCGCCATCGGGTCCACCTGCGCGATTGGATCTCGGCGGTGGGCATGGTGGTGGGCTTGGGTGCGTTCCTGGCGCTGGCCCGGCCCCACGGTGGCCGAACCGAGGCGTCCATGTCGATGTGGGCTCTGTCCGGATCGATCACCTTCGCCCTGGCTGGCATCTTGGCCGCCTTGGCCTATCTCCCCGGAAGACAAGGGCAGGGTCAGGGGGCCGGACGCAAAGCGGCGCTCCTGGGCATTGCCGCCGCCGTCGGTTTCGGTTTTGTCGCCGCCGTCGTCAAGGAATTGAGCACGCATCTCGCGCAAGGGCCCACGGCTGTCTTCTTGAACTGGTCTCCCTACGTGCTCCTGCTCTCCGGTGCCGCGGCCATGTTCTTGGCCTCCAACGCCTTTCAGGCTGGTTCGCTGGCCGCCTCCCAGCCGGGGCTGACCATTGTCGATCCCTTAGTGGCCGGCGCGCTGGGTGTCGTGCTCTTCGGCGAGAGCCTGCGTCACAACCCTGTCGTCTTGTTGGGAGAGGTGCTGGCGGTGGCCGTGGTCATTGCCTGCGTGATCATGCTCAGCCAGAGCCCCCTCGTTCAAGATGAGGGTCCTTCGGAGGTTGCGCCCGCTCGACCGGCGCCTGCGGTGAAGACCACAGGTGAGCGGGAGCGGGATGCTCGTCTCCCCGGCGCTGCGCGGCGTCCGATGTCCGGCTTGGTCAAAGGCAAGGGATCAGCATCGGTTCTTCAGGTGAGCGGCGGGCCCGAAAACGAGGTGCGTCGCCCCGGTGCTGGGAATGGGGCTGGAGAGGCGGTGGGGCCCCCTCGCCGAGGAAAGAAGCTGGTGGATCAGCTGTGACCACGACGACTGCCGGCCAACTCGTTTCCCCGCCGACAAGGTTCCGGGTGTCGAACCCGGCCCGGCTAGGGCGGCTCATTGCGGTGGCCGTGGGATTGGCCGCACTCTTCATGATCCCGTGGACCGTCTTTCTCGGCTACACGCTGCCCAGGCGGTACGACGCTCGACACTGGTCACTGCTGTGGATCGGCTTCGATGTCATTCTGTGCGTGGTCCTGGCTACCTTCGCATGGCTGACGTGGAAGCGACGGCAGTTGATGCTGGTGACGGCGATCATCGCCGGTACCCTCCTCTTCTGCGACGCCTGGTTCGATGTCATCACCTCTTGGGGGAACACGGATCACTGGGTGACCGTGATCACTGCGCTCTTTGCCGAACTACCACTGGCCGCCTTCATGTTCTGGCTGGCCTATCGAGCCATCCGCCGGTCATTGGCGGCGTACTACGCCGTCATGAGACAGGGAGACCATCCCCCCGGCTTGCTCCGTGCGCCCGCCTTGTACATGGCAACCGACCCCAACCCTGAGGAGGCGCTCATGGCGGAAGACCCGTGCTCCCCCGGTCGGTTCGGCCAGGCCCGGGCGAGCGTGCGCTCGATCACCAATGAACTCCATGGAGCATTGGACAGCCTGTCGTTCATCTCGAACGACTCCGCCGTCGACCGCAGCGGCATTGAGCGGGCGCGCCGGGCCATTGAGCACGCACTGGCGGAGATCGAGACGAAATAGGCACGACGTCGTGAGAGGTGCCACACGGGGTCGGCGTCACCTTGCATATCGAGTTGCCCACTTGGCTTCAAATCAGATTCTTCTCCTACGAGATCATGCGACAAAGAAGCTTCTCTTTGACTGCAGCATGAAATAGATAGCGGTGCGCGACGCGCCGGGTCGCGGCGCCGTCGCACGAGTCGCTCCAGACGATTATCCGTGGCCCGCGGGCGCACCCTCCGACGAAGCGGCGACCGCGGTCGAAGCCAACCAGCCAGGTGGCACCGGTATACTTCGCCGGATTCCATCCGGAGGGGGTAGAGCGGTTCAGTTGACAGATCTGGCGGAGACCCCAGTCGACTCCCGGCTCCTCCCCTCGGGTCGCGAGGCGGGCACCGCCCCTGGCGATCGTCGCTTCCGTCCCGACGTCGAAGGCCTTCGGGCAATCGCCATCCTGTCCGTCGTCCTCTTCCACGCAGGAGTCCCAGGTCTGCGGGGCGGATACGTCGGCGTGGACGTGTTCTTCGTCATCTCGGGCTTCGTGATCACGGGCGTCCTGCTCCGGGAACGGCAATCGACGGGAGGCACATCGCTCCTCGACTTCTATGCGCGCCGGGTCCGACGCATCCTCCCGGCGGCGAGCCTGGTCATCGTGGTGGTGGCGGTGTTGTCGTACCTGCTCTTGGGCTACGCCACGGGCACGTCTGTGGCCGACGACGGGCGATGGGCCTCGGTGTTCCTCGTGAACTTCCATTTCACCGCTGTCGGAACCAATTACCTAACCTCACAGCTGCCGCCCTCGCCCCTGCAGAACTTCTGGTCGCTGTCGGTCGAAGAACAGTTCTACGTGGTCTTCCCGGCTTTTATCATGATCGTGGCGGCCACATGGCGGTCAGTGCCCCTTCGAACCCGGCTGTTCATCATGTTGGTGGCCGCCATCGTGGTCTCGTACGCGTGGTCGATAATCCAGACGGGAGGCAACCCAACCGCGGCGTACTTCTCCCCGTTCACGCGTGCCTGGGAGCTGGCGCTGGGCGCGCTCATCGCCGTTGGTACCTCTTGGCTCAGGCGCGTGCCGCCAACCGCGGCCGCAGCGATGACGTGGGTCGGACTGGGAGCCATCGTGGTCGCGGCGTTCGCCTTCGACGCCAACACCCCGTACCCCGGCTCATTGGTGGCCATTCCAGTGGTCGGTGCCGGCATGGTGATCGCCGGCGGAGTGGGGATTCCCCGTCTTGGCACCGAACGGCTCATCGGATTGCCGCCGTTCCGGTGGCTGGGCAAGGTCTCCTACTCCCTCTATCTCTGGCACTGGCCGATCCTGATTCTGGCCGCCGAGCACCTCGGCAAGACCACTCTGAGTCTGAGCACCAATCTGATCCTGGTCGGGGTGGCATTGGCGATCTCGGTCGTCACGTATTTGGTCGTCGAGAACCCGATCCGCCGGACCCGGTTCCCGTCGCTGGTGACCGTGACCCTTGGCGTCGTGCTCATCGGCGTCACCTTGGCGCTCCTGACCCTAGCCATCCATCAGGACACCTCACTCGGGTACACCAAGTTTCCCATCGTGCCGGCAGACGAACAGACAGTCCTGCATGAGGTGGCGGCCGCCCCCCATGTCAAGGTCGTCCCCCGGGTGCTCCAGCCGCCCGTGGCTCACGCCGAGAGTGACCGGGGAAATTTTGGCTATGTCGGATGCATCCCCGCAAGCTACGCGTCCACCGAGCCGGCCAACGAGCCGAGCTGCACGCTCGGCGATCCCGCCGCCAGGCGCGAAATGGTCGTCTACGGGGACTCCCACGCACTCATGTGGTTGCCGGCCTTCGACTCAGTTGCCAAGTCCGCGCGCATGAAGTTGGTCATCCTGGCCAAGCCGGGATGTCCGGTGGACATGCTCAAGTTCACTACCCCGGCGGGTCTGGGGCTGGCGCCAGGCTCGCCCTTCGTGGAGTGCGACCAGTGGCACCAGTGGGCGCTCGACTGGATTGCCAAGACCAAGCCGAGCGTGCTGGTGCTCACCCAAAACGCCGTCGTGCCTGGGTTCAGTCCGGGGCAGTGGGAGACCGGATTCACGAGGCTGCTCCACGACGTGCAGGCCCCAGGCAGGGAGACCGTGGTGTTGGGCAACATCCCGATCTTGCCCCAGCCCGGGCCCTCCTGCCTGGCTCTGCACCCGAACGACGTCCAGGCCTGCTCGGGGCCACTCGTGACGGCCTACACCCCGTACAACCGGGCAGAGCGCGCCTCCGCACAAGCGAACCACGTCCCCTATGTCGATCCCACCCCGTGGTTCTGTTCGAGAGTGTGCACCGCCATCATCGGGCACTACGAGGTGTACTCGGACGACACCCACATCACCGCGGCATACGCGCAGTACCTGAGCAACGTGCTCGCGGAGAGTTTCCTTCCGAGCGTCCTACTCCCCAACGACGGCACCACGGTCTCGGGCACCGTCGCGCTCGATGCCAGAGTGAGTGATTCAACGAACTTGAAGCACTTGGTGTTTGAGGTCTCGGGACCGTCTCTCCACAACGCATTCATCGGAACAGCGACCCAAAAACTCTACGGCTGGGTTGCCCTATGGGACTCGACCAAGGTCGCCAACGGCTCCTATGAGCTCCAGAGCGTCGTTGTGCGCCCTGACGGGACGAGGGTCTACAGCCCACCCATTCGGATCCGAGTTGACAACAAGACGGGGTCAGCTTGATCTGTTCGGGCCGCGGCATTACCCGCCGCTGCGCAACAGGTCGCGTAGCACGAACTTCTGCACCTTGCCTGACGGGGTGCGGGGCAACTCGTCGACCGAGCGGACCTCTTCGGGCCATTTCTGCCGGGCCAGGCCGGCGGCGGACAGGTGGGCCTTCACCGCATTGAGATCGGGGGCCGGGGCGCCAGCTTGCATCCGGAAGAAGGCGCACCCGTGCTCGCCGAACTTCTCGTCGGGGGCGGCCACCACCGCCACCTCGGCCACGCCCTCCATGTGGGCCAGCAGTTGCTCGACCTCGGCCGCGCTGACGTTCTCCCCGCCCCGGATGATGATGTCCTTCACCCGGTCGGTGATGGTGAGGTAACCCTCGGGGTCGAGCACACCGACGTCGCCGGTGCGGAACCAACCCTCGGCGTCCACCGCCGCGTCGGTCAGGGCCGGGTCGGTGTAGCCGACAAATCGGTCGGGCCCTCGGGTGAGGATTTCTCCGGGCCGACCGACACCGACGTCACGTCCCGCCTCGTCGACCGTCCGCACCTCCACCCAGTCAAGCGGGCACCCGTCGGTGTGGATGCGCTTCTCCTTTGGGTCAGCATGTTGCGAGCCGGTCACCGATGGGTGTTCGGTGCAGCCGTAGGCGCGCACCAGGCTGATGCCGAGCTCGTCCGCCCGTTCGGCCACCGCATCGGGGATGGGTGAGCCGCCCAGTCCGATGAAGCGCATCAGTTCGACGTGCTCGGGCCCGAACCCGGGACTGTCGAGCAAGCTGGTGAAGAAGTACGTCGAACCGCTCCCGGCACCGATGCCCTCCTCCACCATGGCGTCGAGCACCGTCGGGGGGTCCCACCCGTCGATGAGGTAGAGCGGCCGTCCACTGACCAGCGGGCAGAGCAATCCAGCCAACATGCCGATGGAATGCCCCACCGGGGCACCGGTCAGGTTGGCCCGGTCCCGCTCGGACTGGTGGGCCGTGAGTTGGCGCACCTCGCAGCCGATGGTGCGGTGGCTGTGCACCACACCCTTAGGGTCGGCCGTGGTGCCCGAGGTGTAGCCGATGAGCGCGGCACCGTCAGGGTCCACCGCCTGGGGGCCGGCGATGGGCTCGGCCCGGCGCAGCTGCTCGAAGGGGATGCCGTCGCGGCCCGGGGACTCCCCGGTGGCCGTGCCCCCGACCACGATCAGGTGCTCCAGGTCGCCGAGGCCGTCGCGAATGGTGCCCAGCTCGGCCAGATAGTCCCGCGAGCCGATGTTCGACACGATGACGAGCGCCCGGGCGTGGCTCTGGCGCAGAATGAACCCGACTTCCTTGGGGCCGTAGAAGTGGACGATGGGGACCAGCGTCACGCCCAGCATGGCGCAGGCGTAGAAGGTGATGGCCGCCTCGACCCAGTTGGGAAGTTGGAAGGCCACCACGTCGCCCGGACCGAGGCCGAGTTCCCGCAGTCCGCCGGCGACCCGGAGCGCGTCCTCATAGACGTCGCCCACGGTGCCGATATAGGGATTGGTGGGCGACCAGATCCGGAAGCGCCGGGTCGTATCGGTCAGCAGCGCGTCGGCCAGGAACTGTCCGAGCGAGCGGTCGTCCCACGCCCCTTCGGCCCGGTAGCGCGCCGCCAGGTCACCGGTGATCGGTCGCAGCTCGAAACGAACAGCCACCGGACGACTCAGGCCGACTCGATGAACAGCGAGGCCAGGCGCTTTCGCTCGTGGCCGGCCCCGCCGATCAGGACTTCGTTCTGCTTGACCCGCTTGAAGAGGAAGTGGGCGTCGTTGGCCCAGGTGAAGCCCACCCCGCCGTGGAGCTGGATGTCGTCTCCGGTCACCCGGACCCCGGCCTCGGCGGCGTAGCTGGCGGCCATGGCGGCCGCCTGCCCACGTTCGGGTGCGTCGGTGTCCGACGCCCAGGCGGCGAACTGCACCCCGGCCCGAGCCATCTCGACCTGTTGGAACATCTCGACCAGCCGGTGTCGCACGGTCTGGTAGGTGGCCACGGGTCGATCGAACACGATGCGTTGCGACGTGTAGGCGATGGCCTCGGTCAGGGCCCGGTCGGCCGCTCCGACGGTCTCGGCGGCCAGCGCGATGGCAACGTCGTCCTGGATGCGCTGCCACGGCAGGGCCTGGCTGCCACCCGGTCCGAGCGGGATCACCCGCTGGTCCTCGAGCACCAGGCGGGCCAGCTTGCGCGTGGGGTCCAGGGACGGGACGAGCTCGGCCTTCGGCTCTTCGAGCAGGTATGACCGCACGCCCTCCTCGCTGCGGGCCACCACGATGACCCAGTCGGCGCTGTGGCCGTCCACCACGAAGGGCTTGACCCCGCTGACGACCCAGTCGGCGCTCTTGCGGCGGGCGCGCGTCCGCACCGTGCCGAGCGGATCGCCGTGCCCCTGTTCCTGCAGGGCGATCGTGCCCCGACGGGTACCGGCGGCCAGGTCGGCCAGGAGCTCGGTGGCGCCGAGGGTCGTGGCGGCCAGCGTGGCGGCGATGGCCGATGAGAAGAAGGGCCCCGGCAGCGGAAGGCGGCCCATCTGCTCGGCCACGATGGTCATCTCCAAGAGCCCGGTGCCGGCCCCGCCGAATTCGGTGGGCACCAGCAGGCCGGTCCAACCCAGCTCGACCAGGGTGGACCACAGTGCCGGTGTCATGGCGGTCGGTTCATCGACCAGGGTGCGCACCATCTCGGGATCGCACTCGCGCTCCAAGGCGGCACGGGCCACGTCCTGGAGCGCCAGCTGCTCATCATCGAACGTGAAGTCCACGGCTCCCCTACCTCGCGGTGTGCGGCGCCCACCCATTCCCTGACGCCAGCGTCACAGTACACGTTTGGTCGGCTACCCTTCCCCCGTGGATTTTGCCCTGGCGCCCGAGGACGAGGCCTTCCGCGACGAGCTCCGGGCCTGGCTCGATAAGAATTTGCCGCCCTTCCTCGAAGCCGAGTCCCTCGCCGACGACGCCAGCCTGAGCGGCGAGGCCTCCCAAAAGAGGCGGCAGGCCTGGCAGCGCAAGATGAACGAGGGCGGGTGGGCCGCCATCCACTGGGGCGAGGAGTACGGCGGGCGCACCATCAACGCCATGCAGCGGCTCATCTACTCCGAGGTGCTGGCCGAGTACCGCACGCCGGGCATGTTCAACACCAACGGGATCTGGCAGATCGGGCCGATGATCATCGCCTGGGGCACCGAGGAGCAGAAGGCGCAGTGGCTGCCGTCCATCCTCGGCGCCGAGGAGCACTGGTGCCAGGGCTTCAGCGAGCCCGACGCCGGCAACGATCTGGCCAATCTGCGCACGCTGGCCATCCGTGACGGCGACGACTACGTGGTCAACGGCTCGAAGATCTGGATCTCCTCGGCCCACCTGGCCACCTGGGGCCTCTTCCTCCTGCGCACCGATCCGACCGCCATCGAGCGGGGCAAGAAGCACGAGGGGATCACCGCCTTCATCCTCAACCTCAAGACGCCGGGCATCGAGGTGCGCCCCATCAAGGACATGGCCGGTGAGGAGCTCTTCAACGAGATCTTCTTCACCGACGCCCGCATCCCAGCTTCCAGCCGCCTCGGCGAGGAGGGCGGCGGTTGGATGGTGGCCATGGGCACCCTCGGCTACGAACGGGTCGGCATCGCCAGCCAGATCTCCATCCTCTCGGCCGACCTGCGCGCCGTGGTCGAAGCGGCCCGTTCGGTCAACCCCGGTGCGCTCGAGGATCCATCGTTGCGTGACCGCATCGCCAAGACCTGGACCGAGATCGAGCTGGCCCGCCTACTGTCCTTGCGGGCCCTGAGCAAGATCATGAAGGGCGAGAAGAATTGGCCCGAGGTGCCGTTCGCCAAACTGTCCTGGTCGTCGCTGGCCCAGACAATCGCCGAGCTGGCCATCGACCTGCTCGGCCCGGCCGGCCTGGCCGGCCGTGGCGGCCCCGATGCCGTCGACCGCGGCAAGTGGACACGGCTCTACGCCTTCCAGCGCTACAGCACCATCGGCGGCGGGTCGACCGAGATCCAGAAGAACATCATCGCCGACCGGGCCATCGCCATGCCCGGCCAGTCCCGCACCTCTTGAGCCTGCAGAAGGCAGCGCGGCCCGCCCCATGAGCCCAGCAGTATGAGCCTGACCCGATGGCCTGACCCGATGAGCCTGACCCGATGAGCCCAGCCGTCGACCCCCGATCCGCCTGCATCATCGGCATCGCCCGCAAGACCTGGCACCCGACCGATGCGCCCGAGGGTGCGCCCGAGCCATTGGCCATGTGGGAAGAGATGGCCCGGGCCGCGGCGGCCGACGCCGGCGTGCCCGGGGCGCTCGCCGCGCTGGAAAGCATCGACGTGGTGTTCACCCAGTCCTGGCAGTACGACGACCCGGCGGCGCGCCTGGCCGAACGGTTGGGCGCCACGTCGGCCCGGCTGAACTATTCGGGAATCGGGGGCTCGGTCCCCCAGGTGCTGGCCTCCAACACGGCCGTCATGATGATGGACGGCCACCTCGACCTCGCCCTGATCGTCGGCGCCGAGGCGCTGGCCACCGTCCGCCGGCTCAAGAAGGCAGGCGAGAAGGCGCAGTGGTCGTTCAAGCCGGCCGAGCGTCGGCCGTTCCCCATGGACCTGCAGTTCCACCCCTCCGAGATCAGCCACGCCGTCTTCGAGGCCTACCTGACCTTCGCCCTCTTCGACAACGCGCGGCGGGCGGACCTGCGGCGAGGGCTGGAGGAGCATCGAGCGCAGCTGGGTCGCGTGCTGGCTCCGCTGACCAACGTCGCCGCCGCCAGTCCGCACGCCTGGTTCCCAATCGCCCGCTCCGCCTCGGAGATCACGACGGCCACGCCGGACAACCGGATGGTGGCCTACCCCTACACCAAGCTGATGACCTCCATCATGGACGTCGACATGGGGGCGGCGCTGCTGCTGGCGAGCGCGGCGAAGGCCGATGCCCTCGGTGTGCCCGAGGACAAGCGGGTCTACCTGCGGGGCTTCGGCTACGCCGAGGACCCCGCCCACGTGGCCGACCACCCCGACCTGTGGCGTTCTCCGGCCATGGCCACCGCCTCGTCGACGGCGCTGAGCGGCGCCGGTATCGGCATCGACGACGTGGCCCACTTCGACCTGTACTCCTGCTTTGCCAGTTCGGTGAACTTCGCGCTCGATGCCCTCGGCCTGTCCGAAGACGACCCTCGTGGCGTGACCCAGACGGGAGGACTCCCCTATCACGGCGGCCCCGGTTCCAACTACATGACGCACTCCATCGCTGCCATGGCCGAGACGCTGCGGGCCGATCCGGGCTCCTTCGGCGTGACCAGTGGTGTCGGGATGCACATGCAGAAACACGCCTACGGCCTCTGGTCGACTGCGCCCGGCGTGGTGCGTAGGGCGAGAGCGACAACGCTCCTTCCGCCGGCGATCCCCAGCGTGATTGTCGGGTCCCCCGAGGGCACGGCCACGGTGGCCACCTATTCGGTGCTCCACGGTCGCAGCGGCGAACCTGAATCCGCCGTGTTGGTCTGCGACCTTCCCGGTGGTGGTCGCTGCTACGCCAAGTTGGATGGCGGCCTGGCGGAGGCAGAGGTGACCGAGCTCATCGGTCGGACGGTGTCGCTGTCGCCCGTGGACGGGGTCAATCTGGCCCGGGTGGAATGATCGAGATTGGCGACGGATGGGATGACTTCACGGCCAATGGATGTCGCATGAGCCCGTAGCGCCTACCTCTGTCCGCCTGACCCCACGCTAACGGCGCTGGCATCGGTGGGACCAGCCGGAGTGGCACCGCCAGTCCCGCCACTGATCCTCTCGGCCCAGATCACCACCAACTGCAGCAGCCCGAGATAGGCAGCCAGGATCAGGAGGGTCACCAGCGCGCCCCAGAAGGTGAGCGAGCCGTTGAACACGATGAAGAGCCCGGCTACCAGGGCACCGAGCAGCCGCAAGCCCGTCCGGTGCTCACGGATCCAACCCGCACTGCGCTGCGCAGCGGGCGAGGCTCCTTCGGTGTGCTCCGTGCTGGTCAGCTGCCTGGCGTTGCGTGCCAACCAATGCCAGGCCCGCGCGATCTGATGCCGCAGCGCCACCGCATAGCGGGCCGGACCGACGAACCACAGCACCACGGACGCCACGAGCAAGATGGCCAGCACCAGCCACAGGCCGTCCTTGAGGAATCGCAGCAGGGTGTCGAAGATGATCCCGGAGACCTGGCTGTTGAATCCTTCCTTCACCGAGGTCGAGACGAACTTCTTGCGCGCCAGATGGAAGGCGGTCAGGAACACGACGATGCCGATCGATCCGCCCATCGTCACTCGGAGCAGTGTCTTGCGGCGACGTACCGCCACCGCCACGGCCGCGGCGGCCAGGACCAGGGTGATGATCGGGACTAGCCATTTGAGCTTCTTGACCAGGTTGAAGATTCCCTGAGCCTGACTGACCTGCTGGGCCGAAAGAATGGAAACGGAGACGTTCTTCTGGTTGGTGTTGAACAGGGTCTTGAGCGGGTCGAAGAAGGTGATCCCCTTGCCATCGAGCGTATTGATCACCTTGGTGGCGACCGGGGTGATATTGACGACCACTGTCTTCCCGTTCTTGAGCGCTCTGGTCAGCTTGGTGTCCTGCCCCGACAAGACGGCGACCATCGTCGCATGGGCCCGTCGGTTGCCGTTGTTCCAGATCTTCTGGAAGTACGTGCTACTCAAGATCCGATTGACCTGCTTCCCGACGAATTCCTGCAGGGTGCTCGTCAAAGGGACCGCCACCGGCTTGGCCTTGGGGGGCAGGAGCGAGGCGATCTTCTGGTCCACATTGACCGATGAGAAGAGCTCGTCGGTGATACGGACCGAAGCGTGGCTGATCACCACCTGATTGGTGGCGATCGGGGCCAGCGTCTCCACGTAGCGATCGGTGTTGGTCGCGAGGTTGACCACCCAGACCGTCATGACCGAGAGGGGGAACAACACCGATACCAGGACCACCAGGACCCAGGCGGTGATCGACCTGGTGCGCGAGACGCGGGCGGGCCGGTGCCGCGGTGACGGCCGGTGCCGCGGTGATTTCCGCGGCTGCGGTCACCTCGGGGTCCGGCGGCTCCGCTGTGGGCGTCACATCATCGGGGGACACGCAACCTCCGAAGGACAGGGCCGCCGGTAGACGCACGATGAGTTGGGGACACACCAGCCGCCGGTGTCGACTCGCTCTGCAAATGGGCTTTGGAGCCGCCGCGCGGCGCTGGACCGAATGCCATGGGTTTTCCGTGCCCCTTTCGTGCATTGTTTTCCTACCACAACGGGCGCCCCAACAGGGGATGCTGTACGGTGCCTCAGTTGATGCCTTCGCTCTTGGCGCAGCCTGAATCACGTCGCGCTCGGTGACGCGCCAGGATGGACTCGCCATGGAAGCCACACCCGGCCCCGAAGATGAACAGGCGGTGACGACTGAGGCTGACCCGAGTGCGTCGACGCTGCGCTTCGACGGTGGCGTGCGGGCCAACCTGAAGGAGTTCATCGGCGTCCTGCGCCACGGCGACGACGCCTCGCTCGAGAAAGCGGTGGTGCAGCTGAGCAAACTGCACCGCTGGCTGGCCCCCGTGGCGTTGATCGTGGGCGCCGTCCTCATGCTCTTCCAGGGACTGAAGCTCCTGTTCGCCAACTGGCGCCTCACCCTGGTCCAGGTGCTCCCGGCCATGTGGATCTGGGTCGCCATGATCGACCTCAAGGCCCACATCCTCCACGGGCACTCATTCCACGTGCTTCGAGGTCCGGTCCTGATCCCGCTCATTCTGGCCATCGCCGGCATCACGGCCGCCAGTTTCTACCTGAACGCCGTCTTCGCCTTCGCCATCTCCCGACACGGCGGCAAGGAGATCCGTCCGGCCTTCGCCGAGGCCCGCGCCCACATCAGCGTGGTCCTGGCCTGGGGACTGGGCATCGGACTGATGCTGGGCTTCGCCACCATGATCACCTCTCGATGGGGCCGATGGCCCTTCACCATCGCCATGAGCATTGTCATCGCCATCATGATGATCTGTTACCTGGCCGTGCCGGCCCGACTCATCGGTATCTCGCCCCAGGCCAACCTCTCGAGGCGGGACAAACTGACCGCCACCGCCATCGGCGGCGCGTTGGGAGCGGTGGTCTGCTCACCGCCCTACCTGCTGGGCCGGCTCGGCATCCTGCTGCTGGGGTCCTTCTTCGTGCCCGGACTCATCCTGCTGATCATCGGGCTCACGCTGCAGGCCGGGGCCACCAGCGCCGTGAAGTCGATCAAGATGAGCGCCAAGCTGGTCTCGGGTACCGACACCGGGTCGGCCGTCCAGCCCGCCGACGCCGTTCCGTAGAGAGTCAGGCGGACGAGCCACTGGTCATCGGGCCGCCCGATGCACCACCGGGCGCTCGATAGCGCAGCTTGAACAACCCGTAGGCGAATGGGCCGGCCAAGAGGGGCAGCCAGTAGGACGCCAGCCGGTAGATCAACGTGGCCAGCAACGCCTGTCCGGTGCCCATGCCGGCCAGGACGAGCATGCCGGTCAGGCTGGCTTCGACCACGCCCAGTCCGCCCGGGGTGATCGGGAACATGCCGATGACGCCTGCCACCGCGAAGGCGAGCAGCAGGAGCGACGGCTCGGGGCGGGCGCCGGTGGCCCGAACCGCGGCCAAGAGGGTGAAGAAGTCAAAGGCCAGCCGGGCCGCCGACAGGCCCACGGCCTCCTTCCACTTCTCGCCCAGCACCGACCGGATCTCATCGCGCTCGGTCACCAGGCGCTGGTCGAGGCCGCTGATCTTGGGCTTCTTCTTCCGGATCCGGTTCACGACGCGCTGGACCAGCCTCCCCACCCACGCCAACGGCTGGTCGGCCACCAGCATGACGGCCCCGAAGCCGGCGAACAGGACAAAGGCCACGGTGCCGATCACGGCCGCCTGGACCAGTCCCCGATTCACGGGTGCCCCGAACAACACCGCGGGGAGGGCGAAGACCGGGAGCGCCAGCAGACCGGCCACACCGAGCAACGAGAACGCGGTCAGCCCTCCGACCGTCTGGTCGATGTCCATGCCGGATTGGGTCAGCATGCGGAACTGCACGGCGGCACCGGCCGCCGCTCCTCCGGGAACGATCAAGGTGATGGCGTTGCCCGAGATCTGGCCGGTGATCACGGCGAACCATCCCTTGGTGCGCAGGGCGATCCGTTGCAGGGCCCACGTGCAGACGAAGTGGGCGATCTGGGCGCACAGGGCGACGGCGAGCCACACCGGGTTCAACGTCGAGATCTTGGGCCACGACGACAGGACACTGGCGATGCTCGGGTAGACCAGGTAGAGCGCGATCCCGGCGATGAGCACCGGGACAGCCCGCTTGAGGACGACCTTCCAGGAGAGCTGGCTCTCCTCCTGATCCCCGATCTGGTCGGTGAGGCCGCGCCGCTCCCCCGGATCGGCCGGCGCGGCTTCCGTCATACGGGCGGCTCCTTCCCGCTGAACGTCTCAGCGAGGCTCGAAACCGCCACGATAGGTGACTACCCCAGGAGCTTGGCCTTCTCGGAGGCGAACTCGGCTTCGGTGATGGCGCCCTTCTCCTTGAGGTCGGCCAGCTTGCTCAACTGATCGGCCGTCGAGCTCCCGCCGGCCGCCTGTTGCACGTAGCTGTCGAAGGCCTTCTGCTGCTGCTGGGCCTGGGCGGCGGCGCGCTCGTGCATCTTGCCTCCCCGGGCAATCAGGTACACGAAGACTCCGAGGTACGGCAGGACGATGACGAAGATGATCCACAGCGCCTTGGCCAGACCACCTATGTCCTGGCTGCGGAAGATGTCGACGAAGACGATGAAGAGCAGGTAGATCCAGATGATGAAGAAGAAGATCTCCAGCATGGTCCAGAAGATGCTCAGCAGCGGGTAGGTGTAGGCAAGCACGGTGTTCATTCCCCTCTAGATGTTCATGATGTGTCCATCGATGGCCCGTGGGATGCGCCCCGACGGAGCGCCACGGTCGGGCACATTACACGCCGACACACCTGTTTGCCCTGCTTGTTCTCAGAGCAACGTGATTCTCAGATTGTTCTCAGAGCAACGTGGTTCTCGGAAAGCGTCCGTCAGAGCAGTGTGAGGCCACCATCGACGGTGAGGACCTGCCCGGTGATGTAGCTCGCCTCCTCCGAGAGCAGGAAGACCGCAGTCGAGGCCACCTCCCATGCCGTGCCCTCTCGCCCGAGCGGCACCGGGGTGCGCGTGCGCGACGGACGGCCGGCCGAGGCGGCCCGGCCCAGCGGCGTATCGATGAGGCCGGGGGCCAGCACATTGGATCGGATGCCGCGGCGGGCACCCTCCAGGGCGACGTGCCGGTTCAGCCCGATGAGTCCCGCCTTGCTGGCGTCATAGGCGGGGATGCGGCTTCCCGGCTGCAGCCCGGCCACCGAACCGACGAAGACGATCGATCCGGCGTCGGGCAGGATCACGAAGGCCCGGCGCACCAGCATGAAATGGGCCCGCAGGTTCAGCGCGAAGGTACGGTCCCAATCCTCGAGCGAGGTCCCGGCCACACCCATGCCGAACCCCGTTCCGACGTTGAGCACGATCCCGTCGGGCGACATGCCGCGCTCCTCGGCTACGGCGATCTGGCAACCCTCTTCGGTTGTGACGTCGCACACCACCACCGCCGCTCGCCCGCCCTCTTCGGTGATCTGGCGCCAGGTGCCCTGCGCCGCCTCCTCGTCGCGGTCCACGCAGATGACCGACGCCCCCTCACGGGCCGCGCGCACGGCGATGGCCCGTCCGTTGCCGACCGGTGCATCGGGGTCCCGCGAGGGCTGGGTGCCGGCGCCGACCACGGTGATGCACCGCCCGGCCAACATGGCACTCACCCGGCGGGCCCCCCGGGCACGTCGTCGGCCCGCGCCTGGGCCGAGGGCTCGAGCGGTACCCGCAACGAGCGCAGCACCGTCGACAGCATGAGGTAGTGGCCGATGAGCATGAGGAGCTCGATCAGATCGCCGGAGTCGAGGCGGTCGGCCAGGGCCGACCAGGTGGCGTCGCTCACCGCGCCGTCGTCGGCCGTCTCGTCGACGGCGGCCAGGGCGGCCCGTTCGAACGGATCCCACTCCACCGCGGTCAGGCTGCCGCCCAGCGCCTCCAGTTCGGCCGGGGTGATCCCCTGGGCCGCGCCGAGGTCGAGGTGGTGGGCCCATTCGTAGCGCCCGTTGAACCGGGTGGCCGTGCGCAAGATCACGAGCTCGCGCAGCCGGCCGGGAAGGTGGCCGTCCAGCAAGGCGCCGCCGAAGCCCAGCCAACGCCGGAACAGGTCCGGCTGGTGCGCCAGCGTGGTGAAGATGTGCATCGGCTCCTCGCCGCCCCCCGGCGACGCCGACAGCAACCGCGACAGCCGCTCGTCCCATTGCGACGCTGGAAGCGGGGCGATCCGTGCGGGCTCGGGCTCGGCGCTCATGGACGCATCGTAGGCACGTCGACCGTCAGCGGCGAGGACGGAATCCGATCGGTGGGCTCGGCAGCTGCTGGATCGCCGCATCGGGTCGGCAGACCTCATCGATCAACCCGTAGGCCAGAGCCTCGTCGACGCCCATGAACCGGCCGACGGCCAGATCCTCGGCCACCTCGGGCAGGGGCCGGCCCGCGGCCGTGGCCAGGCGGCTGCAGAAGCGCCGGCGCTCATCGGCCCGGAGCTCCACCCATTGCGCCACCTCGCGGGCCGACGCTTCCAACTGGGTGGCCGGCTCGCGGAGATAGAAGCGGGTGCTCGGCATGGCCGCCCGGTGCTGGCAGACGGCCAGGGGGCCGAGCGCCGGGCCGCCCACCTGGCCCATGCACAGGGCGCGCACCGGGACGCCGGACAGTTCGATCACGTCCATGAGCGTGAGGGCCAGGGCCAGGCTCCCGTCCCCGCAGTCGATGCGGAGCGAGATGGCCTCGTCACCCTCGGCGTCGAGCGTCATCAGCTCGGCCGCCACCCGGGTCGCCGTCATGTCGTTGAGCGGGCCGCGCAGCAGCACGACCCGTTGCTCGTAGAGGCGCCGGGCCAACGTGTCGCTCCAGTCACCGTCCCGGCCGGTGTCGCGGCCCATCTCACGATCCGTCATGGTCAATCCTCCATTCCAGCCTGGCCCCCAGGGCCGACGTGTACCGCTCCACCGTGGAGAGGCGAACGTCGAGGTCGCCGGCCTCGAATCGAGCCACCGCCGACTGTGAGGTCCCCATGCGGGCCGCCACCTCCACCTGGGATACCCCCAACCGGTGGCGCAGCGCGGTCAGCTGCCCGCTGAGCGCCTGCCGGCGCTCGGCCATCTGGCGGAAGCCGGGGAAGACGGGAAGGTGTCGGCGCTCGTTCACGGTGCTGCCATTATCTCATATTTGAGATAATGTCGGGGCGATACCAACCGCCACGAGCACGACCAGGAGGAGAGACCTATGCCCACCGCACCCCCGCAAGCCCGACCGACCGCCCCATCCGCCGAGCCGACCGACGCAGCGCAGCAGATCCTGGTCCCCACCGTCATCGAGGAGGGCAGCCGGGGAGACCGGGCCTTCGACATCTACTCCCAGTTGCTGCGCGAACGGATCGTCTTCCTGGGCCAGGAGGTCGACGACCAGGTGGCCAACCTGATCATCTCCCAGATGCTCTTCCTCGAGGCCGCCGACAACGAGAAGGACATCCACCTCTACATCAACTCCCCCGGAGGGATGGCCTACGCCGGCATGGCCATCTACGACGTGATGCAGCACGTGGCCCCCGACGTCTCCACCATCTGCGTGGGCATGGGGATGTCCGCCGCCGCCATGATCCTCTGCGGCGGGACGCCGGGGAAGCGCTTCGCCCTCCCCAACTCCCGGATCATGATCCACCAGGGCTCGGCCGGTGCCCGGGGGGCGCCGTCGGACATGGAGATCCAGCTGCGCGAGGTCCTGGCCCTGACCCACCGCATGGCCGAGATCATCGCCCACCACTCGGGACGACCGGTCGAGCAGGTCGCCCTCGATATCGACCGCGACCACTACCTGACCGCCGAGGAGGCGCAGGCCTACGGCCTCATCGACGACATCATCCTGCCCCGGCGCGGCCTGTCGGCCCCGACACTCGAGGTGGCCACCGGGTGAATTCCGGGCGGCACGCCAGGTGGAGCCCCGGGCCGGGCGCCACCGACGCTCGGCGGTCCCTCCTCGCACGGCTCCTTCGGCGGCGCGTAAGGTAGGTGACACGGGTGTCAGGAAACGCTCGGCACGAGGGAGGACCGACGATGCAGGCTGAAGATCTGATTCTGGTCAGCGTGGACGACCACGTCATCGAACCCCGGGGCATGTTCGACGGCCTCCTGCCCGCCAAATACCAGGACCTGGCCCCCCAGCTCATCCGTCGCCCCGACGGGACCGACTACTGGCACTACCACGGGCAGGAGATCCCCAATGTGGGACTCAACGCGGTCGTCGGCCGTCCGCCCGAGGAGTACGGCATCGAGCCGACCTCGCTCGACGACATGCGGCCGGGCTGTTACGACATCCATGAGCGGGTCCGCGACATGTCGGCCAACGGCGTCCTCGGATCCATGTGCTTCCCCTCCTTCCCTCAGTTCTGTGGCCAACTCTTCGCCCGGGCCGAGGACAAGGACGAGGCCCTGGCCATGATCCAGGCCTACAACAACTGGCACATCGAGCAGTGGTGCGGGGCCGAGCCGGGACGATTCATCCCCCTTTCGATTCCCATCATCTGGGACCCCGAGATGATGGCCACCGAGGTGCGGCGGGTGGCCAAGATGGGCTGTCACGCCGTCACGTTCTCGGAGAACCCCGAGAAGCTCGGGTGGCCCTCCCTGCACAACAGCCATTGGGACCCGTTCTGGCAGGCGTGTTCGGACGAGGGCACGATCATCTGCATGCACCTGGGCTCCTCGTCGGAGCTGCTCATCACCTCGGTCGAGGCACCCATCGACGTCATGATCAGCCTGCAGCCCATCAACATGGTGCAGGCGGCGGCCGACCTGCTGTGGTCACCCATCCTGCGCAAGTACAAGGACCTCCGCTTCGCCCTCTCCGAGGGCGGGATCGGCTGGATCCCCTACGCCCTGGAGCGGATCGACTACGTCTACGAGCACCACCGCAAGTGGACGGGGCAGGACTTCGGCGACATGCTGCCCAGCCAGGTCTTCAAGGAGCGCATCATCACCTGCTTCATCGACGATGCTTTCGGCATTGACAGCCGCCGGTATCTCAATCTCGACAACATCACCTGGGAGTGCGACTACCCGCACTCGGACTCCACCTGGCCGCAGTCGCCCGAGGCAGCCATGAAGTACCTGGCCGACGTGCCGGACGACGAGATCAACAAGATCACGCACCTCAACGCCATGAAGCACTTCCAGTTCGACCCCTTCAGTGTCCGGCCCCGGGAGAAGTGCACGGTGGCGGCGCTGCGGGCCGAGACCGCGGACGTCGACACTGCGCTGAAGTCGCAGCTCCATGGTGGGTCGCAGCGCAAGCCGGGTGAGATCGTCAATATGGGGACCATGTCCCAGATGCTCGACCGCGACTAAGTCCGGTCCGCCCCGATGTCTATCGATTACGTCACCGGTGACGACCACATCGTCACCATCACCATCAACCGCCCCGAGGCGCGCAACTCCATGGACATGGAGCACTTCTTCCAGCTGCGTAGCGCCTGGGAGCGCTTCGGTGAGGACGACAATTCCTTCGTCGCCGTGATCACCGGCGTGGGTGAGGACTTCTGTGTCGGGGCTGACCTCAAGACGTACATCCCCCAGATCACCAAGCTCCAGAAGCAGATGCAGTCCGGTGACGTCTCCGAGATCGGTGGGTACCGGTTGGACGACGGCGTCAAGGCCGTGCTGCGCGGGAACGAAGCTGTACAAGCCGATCGTCGCCGCCATCAACGGGAACTGCGTGGCCGGCGGCATGGAGATGCTCGGCGGCTGCGACCTGCGGGTGGCCAGTGACACCGCCTGCTTCGGCGTCATGGAACCCAAGCGCGGCCTCTTCGCCGGCGGGGGGACGACGGTCCGCCTCCCGCGGCAGATCCCCTACCCGGCCGCCATGGAGCTGCTCCTGTGCGCCGACCGGATTCCGGCCTCGCGTGCCTATGAGATGGGCCTGCTCAACGAGGTGTGCCGTCCGGCCGACCTGATGGAGCGGGCCTACGACTACGCCCGCCGGATCACGGCCAACGGACCGTTTGCCGTGCGCAAGACCAAGGAGTCCGTGTTGCGGGGGTTGGCCACCGACATGGGCCAGGCCTACAAGATCGAGTCGGAACTGTCCGCCCAGGTCTTCTCGAGCGAAGACGCCACCGAGGGGCCCAAGGCGTTCGCCGAGAAGCGGGCGCCCGATTGGAAGAACCGCTAGGAGCGGCTCGTCAGCCGATCGCGTTCTGCTTCTGGATCCGGCGGAGGGCCAGGAGCGAGGGGAATCCCGACCGTGAGGGTCTGCCTCCTCCAGCCGCGGGGCGACGAGCCCGCGACGACGGGCCATCGGGCCGGCGAACACCGCTTCGGCCACGTGAATGGCGGCGGTGCCGACCAGCATGTACCGGCATACCTCTTGGGAGGGCAACGGCACCGGACTGGCCCCGCTGGCGACGGTGTGCGCCCCTTCATGGGAGGCGAGGATGACCAGGGCGACGATCCCCCCATCGAGCAGGGCGAACCAGGCCCATGACGGGCGGACGACGCCGGAGCGCTTGGGCCTGGCCATGCTCCAGTTCTACCGATCCGGGCGGCCGGGCGGCCGATCCGCCGGGATGGCGTCGCGATCGGCCGCTAGCCATCCGCCCCCGGGACGGTGCTCGGCCCGCCTGGGAGACCGTTTTCCCCGTGTGGGCTGCCCGATCCCTGGTGAATGCCCGTTCGTCTGTTTCCGAACACGAACACCGAACAGGAGATGTCATGACCGATTCGGGCTGCCGTAAGCCGCTCCAGCGGCCCTCCGCCTCACTCAGCAGCGGGACAGGACAGCTCAATCCCCGGGCTCCCACCTCGCATGGCTACAGCTTGCTCTCCCTGACGCCCAGGACCTTCAGGAACCAGGCGCCCATTCGCCCCGGCTTGCCGGCCTGGTGATGGTCGGAGCCGTGACCGGATCGGCCGAAGCTCCCGGCCCCGTCGAACCCGACCGCCGTATTGGGTGTTTCGTGTTTCGGCACCTTGGCCATCCGACGTCGTCCCTTCCGAGCCTTCCCCTGAGATCCCACCGCACCATCATGGTCGATGGAAGGTCCCGCTGCGGCTGGACTCGTCGCCCTAGCGTCCGAGGGCGACGTTCGCCGACGGCGCCGTGCCACCGCGGGTCACCGACGCGGCCAGCTGACCGCAGGCCGCGTCGATCTCGGCCCCCCGGGTCATCCGTATGGTCGCATTGACGCCCAAGTTCTCCAGCTGGTCACGGAATCGCCGCACGCCCCCGCTCGAGGTGCCCCGCACGGCGTAGCCGGGGGTGGGGTTCAGCGGAATCAGGTTGACGTGGGCCCAGAGCGGTCGTGCAAACCTGGAGAGCTCGAGCGCGTCGCTGTCCTGGTCGTTGACGTCGTGGATCATGGCCCATTCGATGGAGAGCCGCCGGCCCGTCGCCTTCACGTACTCGGCACAGGCGGCGGCCAGATCGGCCAGTGGATAGCGCTTGTTGATCGGCACCAGGGCGTCCCGCTTCTCGTCGTTGGCCGCGTGCAATGAGACGGCCAGGTTCACGGGCAGTCGCTCCCCCGCCAGTCGCCGGATACCCGGCACCACACCCACCGTCGACAGCGTCAGATGGCGAGCGGACAGGCCCATCTCGCCGTGCAGGCGGGTCACGGCCCTCCAGACCCGGTCGTAGTTGGCCAGCGGCTCCCCCATGCCCATGAACACCACGTTGGAGAGACGCCGGGGCTGCGCCGCCCGCATCGCCTCGGCTACCTGCTCGACGATTTCGCCGGCGCTGAGTTGGCGCTGGAACCCCGCCTGCCCGGTGGCGCAGAACTGGCACGCCATGGCGCACCCGGCTTGGGTGGACACGCACACGGTGACTCGATCCGGATAGTGCATCAACACGGCCTCGACCTGAGCCCCGTCGCCCAGGGCCCAGAGCCACTTGGTCGTCTGTCCGTCATCGGCCGAGAGGCGGGAGATCTCGGTCAGCGCCCGGGGCAGCACCATCGACAACTGCTCACGCAACGACGGTCGGCAGCTCGGTCATCTCCTCGGGCCGTTGGACCCGCCGATGCAGGCCGTCCCACACCTGCCGGGTGCGAAAGGCCGGCTCGTCCCCGAGGATGTCGGCCAGCTCCTGGCGCGAGAGGTCGTAGGGAGCGGGCATCTGGCCCAGGCTACGGCCTGTGGGCCAGGTCTCAGTCCCGGCCGAGGATGACGGTTCCGGCCGCGCTGAACCATCCACTGGTGCCGTTCACGCAGGCCAGTCGGGCGTCCTCGACCTGCCGGGGGCCACACTCGCCCCGCAGCTGCTTGACCGCCTCGATGAGGAGGAACATGCCGCGCATGCCCGGTTGGCACGACGAGAGTCCTCCGCCGTCGGTGTTGGTCGGGAGGGCGCCGCCGACCCGGAGCCGGCCGTCCTCGACGAAGGCGCCGCCCTCGCCCTTCTTGCAGAAACCCAGCCCTTCGAGGGTCAGCAGCACCATGGGGGTGAAGGCGTCGTAGAGCTGCGCCGTGTCGATGTCGTCGGGTTTCACGCCGGCCCGGTCGAACGCCAGCTGGCCCGAGCGCACGCACGGTGACTCGGTGAAGTCGTCCCACTCGCTCATGGTGGTGTGCGACGCCGCTTCGCCCGTCCCCAACACCCAGACGGGAGCCTTGGCGCAGTCGCGGGCCCGCTCCTCGCTGGTCAGGACGATCGAGCCGCCGCCGTCGGTGCGGATGCAGCAGTGCAGTTTGGTCAGCGGGTCCCACACCAGCGGTGCGTCGACCACGTCGTCGATGGTGATGGGGTCCTGGTAGTAGGCGTCAGGGTTGAGGCCGGCGTTGTACCGGGTCGACACCGCCACCTCGGCCAGCTGCTCAATCGTGGTGCCGAACTCGTGCATGTGACGCCGGGCCACCATGGCGTAGTGCGAACCGACCGGGTGCCCGAACGGCGCGGCGAACTGGATGGGGCCGCGGGTGCCGAAGGACAGGTTGGCCATCCGGAGCTTCTTCTTGAGGTCGGCCCGCTGGGTCGAGCCGTAGGTGAGCACCACCGTCTCGACCAGACCCTGGGCGATGGCGGCGGCGGCGTGCTCGACCATGAACTCCCAGATGCTGCCGCCGTGCCCGGTGGAGTCGACCCAGTTGGGCCGGATCCCCAGGTACTCGGCCAGCTCAATCGGCGGCAGCGCCCCCGTCAACGAACAGAAGCCATCGACCTCGTCCTTGGCGATGCCCGCGTCGGCCAGCGCCCGTGTCGTCCCCTGGAAGTTCAGTTGAAAGGCGGTCTTGTCGTCGACCCGTCCACAGTCGGACGTCGAGGCGCCGACAATGGCTACCCGGCGGTTCGGCATGAGTCTCCTGTTCGTGTTCGGAATGAGGTGCGGAAGTAGCGAGGCCGCAGCCAGATCGGGTCGATCAACCCATCTTCAGGCCGGGATGGCGCGAGTGGAAGACCTGCGCGTTGATCTCCGCCCCGATGGCGGCCGGGTCCCACTTGACCTCGCCCTTGGGGTTGTCGACACTGGCGCCCAACTTCCAGGGCTCGTAGTACGCGATGTTGGTGCCCACGGCCCGGAAGACCTGGCCGGTGACGTGCATGGCTTCGTCGGAGGCCAACCACGCCACCATGGGGGCCGAATTCTGCGGGTTGAGGCGGCTGAACTCGTCGTCCCCGTAGGCGTCGGGCTCTTTGATCTCGACGTCCTTGAGCACTCCCCCGGCCATGCGGGTGGCCCCGCCCGGGCCGATGGCGTTGGCCCGCACGCCGTAGCGCGAACCCTCGAGCGAGGTGATGATGGTCAGGGCGGCGATGGCCGACTTGGCCGACCCGTAGTTGGCCTGACCGACATTGCCCTGGAGCCCGGCCGACGACACCGTGTTGACGATGGCCGCCCGGACGTTCTCGCCGGCCTTGGAGCGCTCGCGCCAGCGGATGCAGGCGAACTTGGTGACGGCGAAGGTGCCCTTGAGGTGCACCCGGACGACCGAGTCGAAGTCGTCCTCGGTCATCGACACGATCATCTTGTCCCGGATGATGCCGGCGTTGTTGACCACGATGTCGTGCCCGCCGAAGGCTTCGTAGGCCGTGGCAATGAGGTTCTCGGCGCCGCCGAAGTCGGCCACGTCGTCGTAGTTGGCCACCGCCTCGCCGCCCCGGGCCTTGATCACCTCGACCACCTCGTCGGCGGCCCGCTTGTCGGCGCCCTCGCCGCTCGAGCTACCGCCCAGGTCGTTGATGACCAGCTTGGCGCCCTGAGCCGCCAGCTCGAGGGCTTCGCCCCGGCCGATCCCGTGCCCGGACCCGGTCACGATCGCGATCTTGCCGTCCAGAATGCCCATGAAACCCCCAATTGAGAGAGAAGACTGACACGTCTGTCACATACCGTAACGGGAGGTCGAGCGACCCACAATTCGGCCCCCGGGGCCGGCACCGGCGCCTGCCGCGAGATCGACACTGACACGAATGTCATATACGGTGAGGGCGTCAGCGGGCGCCCGGCAACGGGGATGCCGCACCTCCACCAGGAGCCTTCCCGGGGACGGACGCGGCGCGATGTCTCGTCTGAACCCGCCGGTCCGGCGGTGCGCACAAGGGAGGGACATGGCAGGTACCACCAAGGCCGGGACAGAGCCCGTGACCGCACCTACGACGCGACGGGGATCAGCTGCTCGACATCACGGGCCGGCCGGTCAACCTCCGCCAGATCGACCTCGATACGTTCTTCCGCCCCAAGCGGGTCGCCGTGGTCGGAGCGTCGGACTCCAACGCCCGCCCGAACACGGCGCTGACCAACAAGATCACCATCTGGGGCGAGGAGCGGGGGGCCACGGTCCACTACGTCAACCCCAACCGCAGCGAAGTCAACGGCCGGCCCTGCGCCAACGCCCTGACCGACATCACCGAGCGGCTGGACCTGGTGGCCATCCTGGTCGGCGATCCTCTCCCCATCCTCCGTGACGCCGTGGCCGCCAACGCCAAGTTCGCCGTCGTCTTCGCCGCCGGGTTCGCCGAAGTGGGCGCCGAGGGCGAGAAGATCCAGGCCGAGATGGAGGAGATCATCGACAGCGGCGATCTCCACGTCCTCGGGCCCAATACCAACCTCAACGCCTTCGAGGTCTTCCGGGACGACCTGCCCGGAAAGGCGATCACCCTGATCACCCAGAGCGGCCACCAGGGCCGACCGGTCTTCCAGGGCCAGGAGATGGGCATTCGCCTCTCGCACTGGGCCCCGGCGGGCAACGAAGCCGACATGGAGTCGGCCGACTTCATCCGTTACTTCTCCGACCTGGACTCCACCGGGGCCATCGCCTGTTACATCGAGGGCTTCAAGGACGGCCGGACCCTGCAACTGGCCGCCGACCACGCCGCCCAGAAGAAAGTGCCCATCGTCGCCGTCAAGGTGGGGCGGACCGACGAGGGCACGGCCATGGCCAGGGCCCACACCGGCCACCTCACCGGCTCCGACGCCGTCGTCTCCTCCGTCTTCCGCCAGTACGGCGTGCAGCGCGTCGACGGCCTGGACCAGCTGCTCGACGTCTCCGCCGCGCTGGCCCGCACCAAGCCCCCCACCGATGCCGCCATCCGCCGCCTCAAGCGGGGCGCCGGCGGCCGGGTCTGCGTGTATTCGATCTCCGGCGGCACCGGGGCCCACATGGCCGACATGGTGTCGGCGGCCGGACTCGAACTGCCCCCGCTGACCAAGCACTCCCAGACCGAGCTCCACACCTGGATCCCCCCGTACCTTCGGGTCTCGAACCCGGTGGACAACGGTGGGGCGCCGGTCCGGGACTGGCGGGGGCCCAAGATCATCGAGACGATGCTGGCCGACCCCAACGTCGACCTGCTGCTCTGCCCCATCACCGGGGCCCTCCCCTCCATGGGCAACAAGCTGTGCGAGGACCTGGTGGCCGCCGCGGCCACGACCGACAAGCCGGTCTTCGTGGTCTGGGGCTCACCGGTCGGCGACGAGGAGGCCTACCGGACGACCCTCCTGCAGAGCGCCGTCCCCACCTTCCGCACCTTCACCAACGCCGTGATGGCGGCCCAGGCCTATTTCGACCATCACCGTTTCGTGAGCGGTTACACGTCGCCGTTCACCCACCCGGTGTTGACGCCCAGCCCGGCCGCGGCAAAGGCCTCGCGTCTCGATCGCGCCCAAGGGCAAGCGGCAGGCCAGCGGGACCGCACTCAGTGAGCAGGACTCCAAGGCCTTGCTCAAGGCGTACGGCATCCCGGTCCCCACCGAGCGGGTCGTGCATTCGGCCAGCGACGCGGCCAAGGCGGCCAAGCGCATCAGGTTCCCCGTCGTCATGAAGATCGTCTCGGCCGACATCCTGCACAAGTCCGACCTCGGCCTGGTCGCCGTCGGCGTCCGCGACGAGGAGGATGCCCGCCGCACCTACAAGCGGCTCATGGCCACGGCGAAGAAGGCCGCGCCCAAGGCGTCGATCGATGGGGTCCTGGTGGCCCAGATGGCCCAGGGCATCGAGACCGTGGTCGGTGTGGCCCAGGACGACCTGTTCGGGCCGGTGGTCATGTTCGGCCTCGGTGGGGTCTTCATCGAGGTGCTCAAGGACGTCACCTTCCGGGTTCCGCCGTTCACCAAGGGCGACGCCGCCGCCATGCTGCACGAATTGGCCGGCTCGGCCATGCTCGGAGGCGTGCGCGGGCAACCGGCCGCCGACCTCGACGCGCTGGTCGACGTGCTCATGAAGGTCCAGCACCTGGCCGTCGACCTCTCTGCCGACGTCGCCGAGCTCGACATCAACCCGCTGCTGGCCGGTCCCAAGGGTGTCGTGGCGGCCGACGCGCTCGTCGTCCTGTCCTGAACCAACCGAATCCACCAGACACGCAGGAGCGCCGATGAGTGAGAATTCCGAAAGCCCGGCCGGCGACGATGTGACCCGGCGGATCGCCGACGGCATCGCGTGGATCACCCTCAACCGGCCCGACGCCGGCAATGCCATGACCGGCGCCATGCGGGACCAGATCAGCGAGTGGGTCCACGATGCGTCCTCCGACCTCTTCGTCCGGGTGGTGGTCATCACCGCCGCCGGTGACCGGGCCTTCTGCACCGGCGCCGATCTGCGAGGCGCCCGCGCCGCGCCGCGACCGAAGCCCGACGACGCACCCGAGGGTGTCATGGGCGACGGCGCCCGCACCATCCGCAACGGCTGGCAGCGCCTGGTGGGCTCCATCATCGACTGCGAGAAGCCGGTGATCGCCGGCGTGAACGGCACCGCCGCCGGCGGGGGCATGCACCTGGCTCTGGCCTGTGACTTCGTCGTGGCCGCCGAGGAATCGAAGTTCATCGAGGTCTTCATCCGGCGCGGCATCGCGCCCGACGCCGGCGGCGCCTGGCTGCTGACCCGACTGGTCGGGATCCAGAAGGCCAAGGAGCTGTTCTTCTTCGGCGACGATGTCCCCGCCGCCGAGGCCTATCGCCTGGGTCTGGTCAATCGCCTCGTGCCGCGGGCCGAGCTCGACGCCACGCTGCATGACGTGGCCACCCGCCTGGCCACTGGTCCGACCAAGGCCATCGGCATGGCCAAGTGGCTGACCAACCGCGCCCTCGACGTCGACCGTTCCACCTCGTTCCAGGACGAGGCCTTCGCCCAGGAACTGATCACCCACACCGCCGACTCCACCGAGGGCATCGCCAGCTTCGTCGAGCGGCGCCCCGCCGCCTTCAAGGGCTGGTAACCCGGTCCTTCAGCCCGCTGCGCCCGGCGCCGTGGTCGACGTCGGGGTCGACGCGGTTGGTCCGGTGGTCGTGGTGGTCGGCACGCTCGTCGTCGTGGTCGTGGTCGAACCAGCGGTCGTCGACGTGGTGCTTCCGGCGGTCGTGCTCGGCCTGGTCGTCGACGGGACCGTAGTGGTCGTCGAGGGCGGTTTCGTGGTGTTCGTCGTACCGCCGAAAATCGAAGTCCCATTGCCCGGCGAGCCGCCGAAGAGATCAGCCAGCGGCTTCCCGGCGCCCAGCTCCACCAGGGTGATGATGGCGAGGACGATCACGAAGACGATGAGCGACGTCACCGCCACCACGCGCCAGTTCAGCTGGCGCGGCACCTCGGCCGGCGTCTCCACGTCGGGAACCACCGCCGTGCGCGGTCCCGGTGAGGTGATCTCCGTCACCGGGACCTCGTCGCCTCGAACCTCATTCGATGTCACCGCTTCGGTCACCGGCGCGTCGGCTTCGGGAACGCTCTCGGTGACGGTGCCGGCCACGTTGGTGCCCCCCAGCCGGCGGAGCAAGCTGGTGTCGGGAGCCCGCACCACCGCCTGACGGACGGCGGTATGGGTCCGGTCGATCGATTGCGCCACCACCGCGGTCCCGATGGTGGCTGCGGCCGACCCGATGGCCACGCCCACGATGGTGCCGCTCACCCCGAAGAACGAGGCGATCGTGGCGGCCACCACGGCGCCGGCGACCGAAGCCAGGACCTGTCGGATGGAGATCTTCACGATTCCCGGCGCCTACCCGTCAGTGTCAGTGTCAATCCCCCACGGTCCCGTCGATGCATTCGCGCAACAGATCGGCGTGGCCGTTGTGGCGGGCGTACTCCTCGATCATGTGCGCCATGACCCATCGCAGGTCACGCGTAGGCCGCTCCGCCGAGGCGGAGAGGGCATCGAAGGACGTAGCCTGGCCCACGACGGCGCGCGAGTGCGCGCACTGCCGTTGGAATTCCTCCAAGGCCACGGCCACGCGGCCCGGATCGAGCAGGTGCCACTCGGCCTCCGGATCGTCGCCCGTCTCGATCGGTTCGGGCGCCGATCCACCGGCGAAGATGTGTTCGAACCACCACCATTCGACCGACGTCATGTGCTGTACCAACCCCAGCAGGGTCATCGCCGAGGGCGGCACGCTGGCCCGCACCATCTGGGGGCCGGTCAAGCCTTCGCACTTCTGCCGCAAGGTGGTCCGGTGGAAATCGAGCCAGGAGGTCAACGTGGTCCGCTCGTCGGCCACCAACGGCGGGTGTTCGCGCACAGGTGCAGGCGCCATGGGCATCAGAGTAGTGGCGAAATCTTAGGCCGATGGGTCCCCGGTATCATCGAGGCCGTGCGTGAACGGTGGTTGTCGAAGCGGGCTCTCAGCCTGCACGCCGGCGTTCTCTTCTTCGTCCCGGCCTGCGCCGTCGCCGCCTGGTGGCAGATCACCCGGGCCACCGATGGGAACGGCCTGAGCTACCTGTACGCAGTCGAGTGGCCCGTTTTTGCCATCCTCGGCGTCTACTTCTGGTGGATGCTGATCCACACCGACTACGACAGCGTCGGCCTCAAGGGCATGCGCAACCGAGAGTCGTCGGATGCCGCCCTGCCGCCGACCGCCGTTGCACCCACCCCCGTTACCCCCGTTCCGGTGACACCTACCCTCCGCCGCTCTCGCCGATGGAGAGGATCCCGAGCTGGCGGCGTACAACGCCCGACTGGCCAGCCTCTCGGCCCACGGGCCCCAAACGTGGCGCCACCGCGAGCACACCGTGGTCCGTCGGGGCCCCACTTCATGAGCGGCCTGTTGAGCGGCCTGTGGTCCAACCTGACCACACCCGGCATTGCGGGAGCCCTGGAGCGTTACAAGGTGATGGCCTACATCGTGGGTGTCGGGCTCATCATTCTGGTCTTCGTCGGCATACCGCTGCAGTACGCCGCCGGGCTGCCCCAAGTGGCCCACATCGTGGGGCCGATCCACGGATTCCTCTACATCGCCTACCTCGTCGCCGCGCTCGACCTGGCCCGGCGAGCTCGCTTCACGCTGTTGCAGATGGGGGCCATGGTGGGCGCCGGCTTCGTGCCGTTCTTGGCCTTCGTGGTGGAGCGCAGCGTGGCCAAGCGGGTCAGCGCCGTCCTGGTGGAGCGGGAGGAAGCGACCACGGCGTCGGGGGCCGCAGACCTACAAGGTTGATGACAGGGTTGATGCATCGGCGCCGTGACCCGGTCACCGTCACGGTGCCGTGCCTCGTGTGGGACCGCCCACGCGGGATCAGGAACGCAGTTCGATGGGGTACGCCCTGAGCGCGGCGAGTACGGCGTCACGATGCAGTTGGAACAACAGGGCGCGATCGTCGGCGCTCTTCAAGTTGATGCGGACTCCGGTGGGAAGTCTCTCGACGCATGAGATATCGGCCCACCGCATTTCAACTCGGGGGACCAGCCACTTCAACCAGCGCGAGGTCGGTCCCACCAGGAGGCCCGACGGCCGGATGTCCAAGCGTACGAGTGGCCAACTGGCGCGACTGACTTCACCCACACCCAGGCACCAGGTTCCGCTCCCGATGAAGTGCTCCCCGCCCGCTCCCGTCCAGTCGGCGCGCCCGCCCCGCAGGTGCAAGACGAAGATGGCCAGACTGGCTGCGGCCACAATGCTGACGAGAACGAAGAGGGCAGGCATAGGTCGGTCGGCTCCAATCGCAATCAACTCGGGTCACGGGGATGAGCGCCTCACCCCCACCACAAGTATCGGCCACTCGGGAGGATACGCCATGGGCTGGACGGCCCATATTCACCGCGCCCGTGGCGGTGCCCTTCTCAGCCCAGTCGCTCGATCACGGTGGCGTTCGCCTGGCCGCCGCCTTCGCACATGGTCTGGAAACCGAAACGGCCGTTGGTCGCTTCCAGATGATTGAGGAGGGTCCCCATCAGGCGCACGCCGCTGGCCCCCAGTGGGTGGCCGAGGGCGATGGCGCCACCACGGGGGTTGAGGCGGACCGGGTCGTAGTCAAAGGCGTTTCGCCACATGAGCGCGATGGCGGCGAAGGCCTCGTTGCACTCGACGGCGTCGAACTCCCCCACCTTCATGCCCGAGCGATCCAGGAGCTTCTGAGTGGCCGGCACGGGGGCCGAGAGCACGATGGCGGCATCATCGGCCGCCACGGCGAAGTGGGCGAAGCGCGCCCGGATCGGCAGGCCCAACGTCTCGGCCACCTCGCGCTCGGCAATGAGCATGGCCGCCGCGCCGTCGGTGGTCTGCGACGAGTTCCCCGCCGTGATGTCGGGCGCCGTATCCGGCTCCCACTGCTGGGCCGGTGGCAGTGACGCCAGCTTCTCGAGGGTGGAGGATCGGCGGATGCCTTCGTCGCTGGTCAGGAACTCACCGGTCAAGCTCCCGTCCTCGGCCTTGATCGGTACGGCGATGGCCTCGTTTTCGAAGTGGCCGTTGTCCCAGTTCTCGGCGGCGCGCCGGTGCGACTCGAGGGCGTAGGCGTCCATGTCCTCCCGGCTGACGCCGTAGCGGTCGGCCAGCACCTGGGCCACCCGGAATTGCATCCAGAGCCGACCCTGGATGTGTTCGAGGAAGGCCGGGGAGAAGGGACCGGTGCCGCCCCGGGCATTCGACCCCAGGCCGACCCGGCTCATGACCTCGGCGCCGCACGCGATGACCAGGTCGTAGTGGCCGGCGGCAACGCCGGCCGCGCCGAAGTGAACGGCCTGTTGCGACGACCCGCACTGACGATCGACCGTCGTCGCCGGAACCGACTGGGGGAGCCCGGCGGCCACCCAGGCGTTGCGCGTCAGGTTCGTCCCCTGCTCACCCACCTGGCTGACACAGCCACCGATGACATCGTCGATGCGCTCCGGGTCCACGCCGGTGCGCTCGAGGAGGGACGACAGCGTGAAGCCCAACAGGTCCGTCGGGTGCCAGTGGGACAGCGCCCCACCACTCTTGCCGAATGTGGTCCTGACCACGTCCACAATGACGGGCTCTCGCATGCTGGTCGCTCCTTCGTCTCGGAATGGCGCCGGGCCAGGTTACGACGGGGTCGCGTTGGTTGGTGCGGGATCTCCCGCCGCCGCAGCCTCGCGCCGAGCCATCAGGGCTTCCACCGCCTCGCTGGCCCCGGCCGGCTCTCCCTGATAGGCCACCGATCCCCGATCGAGCACGACGGCCCGGCTGGCCAGGCTGAGGACCCGGCCCACCTGTTGTTCCACCACCACCAGCGCCGTGCCATTCCGGTTGATCTCCACCAACCCCTCGTAGACCGCGTCGACCACGACGGGCGCCAAGCCCAGGGAGAGCTCGTCGGCCACCAGGATCTGGGGCGGGACCACCAGGACCTTGGCCAGGGAGAGCAGCCGCTGCTGGCCGCCCGAGAGGGTGCCGGCCATCTGTTTGCGCCGTTCGCCCAGAATGGCAAAGGCGGCATAGGCCCGCTCCAGGTTGCCGGCCAGCAGCTTGCGGCCGGCCCGCTGCCGGAAGGCCAGGGTGAGGTTCTCCTCCACGGTGAGGCTGGAGAACACGCCTCTGCCCTCCACCACGTGCGCCATGCCCAGGCGGGCGATGCGGTACGCCGGCAGCTTCGTGATGTCCTGTCCGGCCAAGTTGATGGTCCCCGACGTCGCCGTCACCAGTCCGGTCACCGTGCGGGCCACGGTGGACTTGCCCGCACCGTTCGAGCCGACCAGCGCCACGATCCCACCCGCCGGCACGGCGAAGGAGACGTTGAAGAGGGCGCGGTAGGGGCCGTAGCCGGCGCACACATCGTCGACGACCAGGATGTCGTTCTCCGGCGAGCCGGGTGCCGTGGGACGAGCCGGGGCGGAGGCGATCGAACTCACGCTGCGCCCATCTGCCCGAGGTAGGCCTCCCGTACCGACGGGTTGGCCATGACCTCGTCGAAGGTGCCGTCCGCCAACATGGTCCCCAGGTCCATGACCACGGTACGGTCGACCACTTCGCCCACCATGGCCAGGTCGTGTTCGACCAGGAAGACCGCCGTGCCGCGCTCGCGCTGGACGGTGCGGAGCACGGAGGCCACCTCGGCCGTTTCGTGCAGGTCGAGGCCGGAGGAGGGTTCGTCGGCCAGGAGGATCTTGGGTTCCGCCGCCAACGCCCGCGCCAATTCCACCAGGCGGCAGTGTCCGAGGCCCAGGGCATTGACCGAGGTCTCGGCCATGTCGGCAATGCCCACCAACTCCATCGCCGCCTCCACCTTGGCCAGCTCCTCACTGGTGGGCGCGCTCATGTTGAGCAGGTCCTTCCACAGTCGCCCGGTCCCCCGGCGCGCCCGCTCGGCTACCAGAAGGTGATCGTGCACCGTCATGTCGGTGAAGACCTCGACCTTCTGGTAGGTCCGCCCGATGCCGAGGCCGCGCCCGCTGGTAGGTGGGGAGTCCGTCCAGCGGCCGCCCTTCGAAGGAGATGTCGCCGCGCTCGTTGCGTAGCTGCCCGCAGACGCAGTTGAAGAGCGTCGTCTTGCCGGCCCCGTTCGGTCCCACCAGTCCCACGCTCTCACCGGCATGGACGTCGAAGGAGACCTCGTGCACGGCGGTGACCCCGCCGAAGGACTTGGATACGCTCCGCATGGAGAGGAGGACGGTCGCCGCTAGCCATTGGCGCCCGAGGCTGAGACGGCTGACCCGATCGTGTCCTTCTTGTCCCGTGTGTTTTCTTCTCATCTCTGGTGTCCTTGCCGCTGAAGAACAGGCGCTCGAAGCGCTGCGTCCCCTTGCGCTTCTGATATTCGAGCACGCCTTCGGGATGCTTGGCGAACTGCAACGCTCCGAAGGCGAAGAGCACGATGGTCAAGCTGTTGCCACCGAGCCGGGCGGGAAGGTAGGTGAGGATCTGCTCAATCACGACGAAGGCGATCGCCGCATTGATGGCCCCCTCCACCGTCGAGACCCCGGTGCTGACGACCAGCACCACGAAGATGAGCGAGAAGGCGTAGTTCCATTGCGCCGCATTGGCCACCTGCTGCTGAATGGTGACCAGGACGCCCCCCAGACCGGCGATGGCCCCGGCCAGAGCGAACACCGTGATCCGTTGCCATGTGAGGTTGATGCCCAGTCCGGCCGCAGCCGTCTCGCTGCCCCGCATGGCGGCCAGATTGCGCCCGGCCGTCCCTTTGCGCACCAACAGGACCACAAAGACACAGAAAGCCAGCACGCAGATGGAGAGAATGAACAGGGCATGGCCGTTGAAGTTGAAGAATTCACTGGTGCCCAGCCACTTGGCCTGCAAGCTCAATCCCTGGGCACCGCCGGTGATGGACACCGCATTGAAGAAGGTGTTGTCGAAGAGCAGGGCCGCGGCCAGCGTCATGAGCGCCAACCCGAGTCCGCGCAAGCGCAGGGAGAGGAGGGCGACGATCACGGCCACGATGGCCGCCAGGACCGCCCCGATCAAGCCGCCGACCAGCATGTTCAAACCCAGGTGATTGGCCAGCTGGGCCGCCGTGAAGGCTCCGACCCCGGCCAAGGTCGCTTGGAAGAGGGAGATCTGCCCCGCCATGCCGGTGATCAGGGTGATGGAGAGGAAGACGGTGGCCAGCGCCAGGCCGGAATTGAAGACGCCCTCCCACGTGTTGGGGATCCAGGTGAGCATGGAGACGACGAAGCCCGCCAGCACCACGTACCACAAGATGCGGATGATCCGGTCCATGCTGGGTGCTCTCGACGCCACCGCCGTCGGCGGTGGCGGTGGGTCGATCGTGGCCAAGGGGTCCCGGCTCGAGTCGAGTGCCCGCATGCCGGGGAGGAAGAGCAGGGCACCCACCAGCACGAAGAAGGGGAGCGAGGGCAGCACGGCCGAGTAGAGCAGGCTTCCGGTCGGCAGGTAGCCCTGCAGGGTGGTGCTGACCACGCCGATCAGCACCGCCACCCCGGTGGCGATGGGTATCGAACGCAGGAGACCCCAGGCGGCCGCCGCAATGGCCGCCACCATGAGCGTGGCGTAGGTGTCCGATTGGAAGGTGCCGAAAACGGGCGCCAGCACGACGCCGGCCAGGCCGGCCATGAAGCTCGAGACGGCCCAGGCCACGGCCACCACTCCGCCCGAGTTCACCCCGTCGAGCTGCACCAGGCGACGGCTCTCCACCGCCCCGCGCATCTGCAGGCCCAGGTTGGTGAAGCGCAGGAGGACGGTCAGAGCCACCAGCACCACGACGGTCACGGAGATCGTGGCCAGGTAGATCCCGTTCACCGGCGTCCCCGCCACGGTGAAATACACCACGTTGGGATTGAAGAAGGGGAAGATGGTGGCCGTGTCGTCCAGGTTCTGGGGTCCGAAGATCACCGGGAGGATGGTGGGGATCCCGACCAGCAGGGAAATGGAGCAGATCAGCTTGGCCGTCGTATTGGAATTGGGAACGTGGCGGAAGATGAAGCGATCGAAGGCCAGCCCGATGAGGGGCGACATGACCACGACCGAGATCACGAAGGCCAGCCACCCCGCCATGTGGTGGTTCTCGGTCAGGACCGTGAACACGAAGGCGGCCGCGAAGGCCTGGGCCCCGAAGGCGAAGTTGAAGACGCCGGTGGCCTGATAGGTCAGGACCAGGCTCACCGCCACGATGGCGTAGGTACACCCATACGGGATGCCCGGGAGAGCGAAACCGAGAAAGTGCTCCATGCCTAGCGGTGAATGCCGAGTCTGCCGTCAGGCCCTAGGAGGCGTTCGGTGTGCCGGCCGGCAGCGGGAACACCGGGCCCTTCTTCGGGTTGATGGACCCGAAGCAGACGAACACGCTCTTGCCGGTGTTGAGCGCCGGTACGTACTTGTCCCCCTTCACCTGGATGTAGGCCCCGCAGTAGGGCGGTGCGTGACCGGTATGCGCCGTGGTCCAGTTGGTCGGCACCGTCAAGCCGCCGGCGGTGAAGGCCGTCAACTTGTTGTCCTGCGCGATGACGTTGGCCTGGGTCAGGTTGTTGCCGGCCGCCTTCACGCCGGCGGCGAAGAGCGAGGCCGACTCCCAGCCCTGCATGGCCACTTCGTCCAACGCGTACTTTGGCTCGTACTTGTTCATTTCGGTCAGGTACGTCTTGAGGCCCGGGTACTCGGACTGCGGCGCCGTGAAGGGCACGTGGGCGACGTAGAAGTAGATGTTCTGCATCAGGCTCTGGTTCTGATCGAGGGTCGACTGGTCGTTCCCGTTCAGCCAGAGCTGGGACGCCTTCAGGTTGTACTGCTTGATGGCCCGGGCCATGGTGATGTTGCCTTGCACGTCCATGCAGGTCAGTACGAAATTGGCTCCGGCCTGCTGCATGCGCTGCACGTCGGTGGCCACGGTGGTCCCGGGGTAGGCGATCTTGTAGTCGGTGTAGACGACCGGAATACCAGCGGATTGGAGGCCGGTCCCCGCGGCCTGGCAGGCGGCCGCCGACGAGGCGACCCCGTAGGCGACGATGGCGACCTTGGTGGCCTTGGCGGCCCGGGCCACGTAGGCGGCTCCCGGCGCCTCGGCCGGCGTGTAGATGACCGAACCGCCGGCCGCGAAGAGGTTGGGCGGCCCATTCCAGTTCTCGGTCACGTTGTAGCCGTAGGTCGGGGTCTTCGATTCCACGAAGATGTTGGGCGAGAAGAAGGCGGTGCCCACGCCGGTCACGGCGAACACGTGGTCCTGGTTGATCAAGGTGTTGGCCAGTTGGGTGAACTGGCTGGGGTTCCCGCCGTCGTCGAGCGCGTA
Organism: uncultured Acidimicrobiaceae bacterium; assembly: GCA_963743785.1. Classification (GTDB taxonomy): domain Bacteria; phylum Actinomycetota; class Acidimicrobiia; order Acidimicrobiales; family RAAP-2; genus Bog-473. Next base: position 352,459 of record CAVURD010000034.1, read on the forward strand.
CTGGTAATTGATCTTGCGGCCGTTGATCCCACCCTGGGCGTTGATGTAGTCGAAGTAGGCCTTTTCGCCATAGATCAGCGACGAGAAGTTCGACGAGATCGGTCCGGTCTGGGTCGAGATGGTGCCCACCGTGATGGAGTTCGACGTCACCCCGGGCGCCGGAGTGGCCGCCGCGCCGGCGCCCCCGGCCATGCCGCCCACCGAGACCAGCGCGGCGGCGACGGCCGCTCCGGCCATTGCGACCTTGGCCCCCATCCCCGTGCCGTACCTCTTTCGCATGCGGTCCCCAGTCCCTAGGTGCGTCGCATCCCCCCCGGGATGCCGGTCACTGTAGCGGTCCGTTCCTGCCCCCATGAAGCGCCCTTCTCGCTGCATCACTCCCCCCTCATGCCATTAATTCAAGAACAGTCGCTGGCGGTCGAATTCCCGCAAGGCGCCGACCTCGCCCATGTGGACCGGATCCAGCTCGTCGACGGTGCGGGCAACGTCAGGACTGTAGCCACACGACTCGACCAGGGCCCGGATCCGGTCGCCGACCGACCCCTCGCCGGCCGGTACGGCCGCCACCCGCAGCGTGCCGTCATGGCGCCGCAAGATGCCCAGATCGGTCACCACACTGACCACACGATGGCCCGGCGAGGTCACGTAGGCCACGGTCTCGGGCAGCCGTTCGGGCCGGGCCAGCGTGACCACCACGCAGGCGGTGGCCCGGCTGGCCACGTCATTCGCCCCACCCGACCCCACCAGGAACCGACCCCCGGCCAGTTCGGTCGAGTTCAGGCAGCCGGTGCGATCCACCTGGGCGGCCCCGAGACACCCCACCGTCCGGGTACCGGGACCCCCGATGACCATGCCCAACACGGTGGAGGCGTCGCTCAACTGCGGCGTCCCGGGAAACACCCGGTGATTGAAGATGTAGGGGTCGGCCGGTGTCGGCTCGTAGCCCCACAGGCCGAGCTCCGCCGTCAAGGTGACCCGGCTCCCGGCCGCCCGGGCCCGGGCCACGGCGACCCAGGCCGCCAAATTGGCCACACCGGCTCCGGCCAGCACCGCGTCGGCGCCGACCTCGGCCACCACCCGCTCGACCTCCCGGGCGCCGAACGCCGCCGCCCGCTCCCAGGGCGTCACCACCGGGTCGTCGGGGACCGGTGTGGCGTCGGCATCCTCTTTCCACGATCCCGGATCGGACCGACCTTCGAGCCAATGCAGGTGGTCGTCTCCCAGCCGCCGCAGGTACTCGTCGTGGGTGGTCGGCTCGAGCACCCATTCCGTGGCGAAGGCGTCGAACGAGCCACCTTTGGCCGCGTCGGCGGCCATGTTCCAGAAGGCGATGTCCTCGCCGTAGCTGTGGACCGGCAGGCCCGGCGCGTAGCAACCCCCCGGATGGGCCCCGAAGGGGGTCTCCACCACGGCCAGCACCCGATGGGCCGGGATCCGGACCCGGTGCCCCAGCCCGACCGGGTCATCGATCACCTGCTCGACCGTGGCCACCACACCCCGCCGAGCGGCCAGGGCGCCCCAGACGCCTTCGAGGAGGGGTTCGGACAGATAGAGGTTGCCGTCGTGGTCGGCCGCGGCGGCATGGACGAGCGCCACATCGGGCGCCAGCGGCGACAGGAGGCCGAGGCGTCCGAACGGGGAGTCGATCTCGGTAAATCCCTCGTTGGTGGCCATGGATGATCCGGCCAGAGAGCCGGTGACGGCCGCCGGCAGGCCGCGGGCCGCGGCCTCCATACGTTGGGCCAGGGTCAGGATCGACCAGTGTTCGACCTCCACCTCCCCGGACTCGTAGGCGCGGCGGAAGATCGGGTTGGGCGTGTAGGTCGGGAAGCTGTTGCCCGAATACGTGGTGATCACCTTCGTGACCAGGCCGCCCCGGAAGAAGAGTGCGCCGAGGGCACCGAGACTGGTCATGACCAGGGTGAATTCCGGATGCTCTCCCCAGTATTGACGACTCAGCTCGCGAGCGGCTGCGGTCCAGCGACTGTGGCCCAGCATGACGTGGACCGAGTCGCCGGGCCGGACATGGCGGGCGACGGCATCTTCGAGCGAGGTGAACGCCGGTCCGGCCGCCGCGGGACTGGTCCGGGTCATGGGTGAGGTGCCGCACCCGGGGGTGCGGCCGTGCCCCGCTGCTGCCTCACCGCCGACCCCCGCGAAACCTGACCACCGTGTCAGGTTAGCCATTTGGACCGGACCTGGCACTACGATGCCGGGGGCATGGGATCGCCTCGAGTCCAGCGTGACGCGGTGGCCCCGTCGATCGCCTCCAAGGAGAATGCAACCGGCAAGAAGGCGGTCGGTACGCCGACCAATGGTTCGTCTTCTGAGCCCGGCCCGCCCTTCTCCGACGTCGACGCCGTCGGCGCCCCCGCCAGCAAACGCGTGTTGCGCAGCCAGGGCCGCCGCACCATGCGCAAGCTGCTCGATGCCGCCATGATCGCCTTCGACCAGCGGGGCTATCACGCCACCCGGGTCAACGACGTGGTCGAGCTGGCCAAGACCTCCCACGGGACGTTCTACCTCTACTTTTCCAACAAGGAAGATCTCCTCCGGGCCCTGGTGACCGAGGCCTCCACCGAGGCCCAGGGTCTCTACGCCATGCGGATGTCACCCGAGAGCGGGGGCTCGCCCCAGTGGGACGACGTGCACGGGTGGGTCAGGGCCTACTCGGAGCTCTGGCTGCGCTACGCCCCGCTCTTTCGGGCCTGGACCGATCTGGCCACCATCGACCCCGATCTCATCGACGTCATCCGCCAGACCTTCACGGTCATGTCGGACGCCCTGGCGCAACAGATCGGTCCCGACACCTCAGGTCACCTCATGGACCCCGAGGCAGCCGGCATGGCGGTCCTGGCCATGCTCGACCGGTTCCACTACCTGCGTGAATTCGTCGGCCGCCCGGTCGACGACGCGGCCATCGACACCATGACCACCATGGTCTACCGGGCCCTGTTCGACGGAACCGGCTAACGAGAGCAGCGCCAGACGGCGCCCAACCCGGATTCAGCCCGGGCCGCCCCTCCCGAAGACCAGATCGAAGATGCCGTCGACCCCGGATCCGTGCAGGGTGAGCCCCCCGTCGACCACGATGTTCTGCCCGTTCACGAAGCGGGCCAGGTCCGAGCACAGGAAGACCACCACGTCGGCGATGTCCTCGGGTTCGCCCACCCGGCCCACCGGCGTGTCCCGGACGAACCGCTCCTCCTGTCCCGGCATGAACTCGAACATGGGTGCGGTCATGGAGGTGCGGATCATCCCCGGTGAGACGGCATTGACCCGGATGGAGGGGGCGTACTCCAACGCCGCCGACGCCGTCAGGGCAGCCACCGCGGCCTTGGACGCGGCGTACGGCCCCTCCCCCGCCGCCGGTCGGGTGCCGCTGATCGACGCCGTCGAGACGATCGATCCGCCGCCGCCCTCGAGCAGGTGCGGGATGGCGGCCCGGAAGCCGGCGTAGACCCCCGTCAGGTTGACCCGGAGCACCCGGTCCCATTCGGCCGGCTCGCCCTCGTGCAAGCGGGAAAAGGAGCCGACGCCGGCGTTGTTGTAGAGAATGGACAGGCCGCCGAGCGCCGCCACCGCGGCATCCACCACCTCCTTCAATCCGTCGGGGTCGCCCACATCGACGGTGAAGCCCACCCCGCCGATCTCCTCCGCCACCGCGCCGGCGGCGTCACCGTCCACGTCGAGCACGGCCACCTCGCGCCCCCTCTGCGGTCATCCGCCGGCACGTGGCCCGCCCGATGCCCGAACCGCCACCGGTGACGATGGCCCGACGTCCCTCAAGGAGCCCCATGGCGTTCCCCTTCGTGGTCCTGGTCGCCTCCGGCCGATCGCCGTCCCGCTCGCCGACGAGCCTTGTCCGCCCAGGGGGGAGCCTCGAAGACCAGCGGCACCTCCAGCTCCCGGATCAGCAGTTCCTGGGCCATGCTCTGGTAGAGCACGCCGTCGTCGCCGTACATGGTGGCCCGTATGGTGGACCGGCCGCCGGCATTGACCAGGGCCTGCAGGTCGAACAGGTTCCACTCGTCGGCCCGCCGGGGCCGGTGGAACCACACGGCGTGATCCAGGCTGGCGTCGGTATGGGTGCCCCAGGTGCCGAGGCTCAGCGGCCGAAAGGCGGCCCCGGTCATATCGGACAGGTAGGCCAGGACGCAGGCGTGCAGCGCGGGGTCGTCGGGCAGGCGCTCCCGGGTGCGGAACCAGCAGCGGCGGGTCGACGCATAGGTCCCGTCGTCGCGCCGGGTGGTGGCTCCGAGCTCGCGGATGTCGAAGGGGAATGGAGCCTCGAATCCCTCGATCTGTTCGGGCCGCGGGACGTCGGGATCCATGGGCAACTGGTACTCGTCCCCCGGTTCGGTCTGGTGAAACGAGCACGTCATGCGGAAGGTGGTGCGGCCTTCCACCTCGGTGGTCACGTCCCTGGAGCTGAACGACCGGCCGTCGCGCACCCGCTCGACCCGGTGGGTGGCCGTTGACCCCGGCCGTGAGGGGCGCAGGAAGTACCCGTGCAGGGAGTGCACGTCGAGCCCCGGCGGCACCGTGCGTGAGGCCGCGTGCAGCGCCTGCGCCACCACCATGCCGCCGAACGTGCGATCGCCACCCCACCAATCGGGGCTCTTCGTCGCGAACGTCTCCCGACCGTCGGACCCGGGCTCGACCTCTCGGGCGGTGATGGCCGCCACCAGCTCGGGCACCGTGCCCGACATGAACTCTGTTTCGTCGATCTCCATCACGTCCGCACCGCTACGAGAGCACCACGTCAACGGCGAGGCCCGGGTCGACCAGGTCGACGCAGGCATTGTCCTCGGCGTAGCGCAGGCCTTGCACATTGAAGAGCCGCACCTCGGGCGCCGAGACCGGGAACGGGCCCCAGTGCCAGGTCCCCCGGCCGAGCACCAGTGGCTCGAGCGGCTCCAGCCGGAACACCCGAATGGCGGCGGCGTCGTCCGGTGCGGAGAAATCCACCGAGGCGGGAGCCACGGCGATCACCGCCGGCACGTCAAGGGACATCACCGTCTGGGTGTGGGTGTCGTGCCGGAAGAGCATTTCGCAGCGCAACCCGTCCGCGGTCGCCGGAACCTCGGACCGGGCGTGGCCGATCAGGTTGACATGGACGTCGTCCCAGGCGAAGGAGAGCCGGTGCTCCCCGTCCCGGGGGTCGGTATCGGCCACCGGGAGCCAGCCGAAAGGCGCCCAGGCCGCCTCCGACAGCGGCTCGGGGCCGACCTTTCGCCGCTGCTCGGACACGCGCTTCCTCTCGTTCCTCGTTGACCTCGGACACCGCACGACGCCGGGGATCTAACCTGACGCCCGAGTCAGTCTACGGAACGGGAGAGGTCGCCAACATGGACGTGCGCAGCATTGAGGCCAAGGCGCCGATCGTCGAGCACAACGGCACGGTGCCGGTGTGGTGGATGATCGAGTCGCGTGAGTTCAAGGACATCACCGACGGGGGCTATCTGGAGCTGGTGAACGAATTCGAGGTACCCGGCGGCGGGCTGGTCGACCCGCACTCCCATCCCACCCACGAGTTCTATTACGTGATGAACGGCCGGGGCGTCATGACCATCGACGGCGAGGACCGTGACATCGCCCAGGGCGACCTGGTCTACATCCCACCGGACAAGGTCCACTCCCTGCGCCCGGTCAGCGACCACGCCCCCATCCACTGCTTCTGCTTCGCCATCGGCGTGAAGGGCGCGGGCGAGATCAACTACACGACCCACTGAGTGGCCCGCGTCCTGGTCACCCGCCGCCTGACCGACGGCGGCACCGATCCCCTGGTCCGGGCCGGTCACGACATCGTCGGCCCGACCGCCGACGGCTCCGCCCTGACGGCCCAGGAGCTCCGCGACGGCGCAGCCGCCAACGATGGCATCGTCTGCCACCTGACCGACCGCATCGATGCCGACGTGCTCCGGGCCGGGCGGGGCGGCGGCCGGCTGCGCGTCGTCGGCACCGCTTCCGTGGGCTACGACAACATCGACGTCCCGACCGCCCGGGAGCTGGGGATCGCCGTCTGCAACACCCCCGGCGTGCTCGATGCGACCACGGCCGACCTGGCCTTCCTCCTCATCCTGGCCGCCACCCGTGGCACGACCGGGGCCGAGGACGATCTCCGGCACGGGCGCTGGACCGGCTGGGGTTTCGACACCCATCTGGCCCGCGACGTCAACGGGGCCACGCTCGGCCTGGTGGGCTACGGCCGCATTGCCCGGGCCGTGGCCGCCCGGGCCGCCGGGTTCGACATGGAGGTCCTCCACACCACCCGCACCGACACCGGACTGCCGGGCTTCGTCCCCAGCCTGGGCGACCTGCTCGAGCGGTCCGACATCGTCAGCCTGCACGTGCCGCTGACCGAGTCCACCCACCATCTCATCGGCGCGGCGGAACTCGCCCGCATGAAGCCGACCGCCGTCATCATCAACACGGCCCGGGGCCCCGTGCTCGATGAGGACGCACTGGTCGATGCCCTCGAAGGCGGCGCCATTTTCGGCGCCGGGCTCGACGTCTTCGAGGGCGAGCCACAGGTCAATCCCCGCCTCCTCACCGCGCCCCGCACCACCCTGCTGCCCCATATCGGCAGCGCCACCATCGGCACGCGTACCCGCATGGCCCAGCTGGCCTGCCAGGGCGTGACCGATGTCCTGGCCGGCCGCACGCCGCCGAATCTGGTGATCTGAATAGGCAACCCGTCCCGGGATCCGCGCCGCCGACGCCTCGGTCCGGCGTCGCGGCCCTAACGAGAGGCGGGTGGGCTGGTCGGTCGACGGCGCCAGGTGTCGAGACAGCCGGGTGAGCAAAAGAGGGCCACACCACTGTGTCCATCGTCAGCGGTCGCCTCAGCCGTCGCATCGGTCATCGGAAGGCCACAGATGGGATCGAAGTGGCGGGCGGTCCCCGGGTTCGCCATGCCGATGCTGGAGGTCGGGACCGGCCTCTCGACGCCGCGCAGCGAGATGTCCTTGTGCTCGAGGACGACCCCCCACCGGGGCAGCTCTTCCATTACGGACGGGGCAGCCAACGCCTCACCGCCGTGGGCCAGATCACACAGCCGTGCGGCGACGTTGACGCAGTGCCCGATGTAGTCGTCACCCTCCATCAAGATCACGTCGCCCGAGGTGATGCCCGAGCGTATGGAGACCGTCTGCACCGGGCCCGAGACCTCGCACACGACATGGTGCAGTTCGAGGATGGTGGCGAGCAGCGGCCGGGTCTCGACACACACGAGCATGACGCCGTCACCCAGCCATTTGGCGATGCGCACACCCCGTCGAGAGCAGATGTCACGGAGGAGCGCCCGGAACGCCGTGAGGATATCGACGGCATGTTCGTCCCCTTCGTGTTCGGTCAGGGCGGTGAAGCCCGAGACATCGACGAAGGCGAAGCTGCGATGGACTCGCACCGGACGATCGTGACACGGCGGTGGAGCAACGTCCCAATCGGGACGTCAATGATGTGCCGGAACAGAGTGAGCTCGATCTCGGCCGACGAGTGTCGGGCCGGCTAGCCGGTCAACCAAGAGCACCACTCGTCGACCCCTTCGCCGGTGCGTGCGCTGGCATGGATCACATACGCCGAGGGATTGACCGACTTCAGGTTGGACAAAAAGGTGTCGAGGTCAAAATCAAGGTGCGGCAGGAGATCGATCTTGTTCACCACGACCACCTCGGCGGCGCGGAACATCACGGGGTACTTGAGGGGCTTCTCCTCGCCTTCGGTGATCGCATATACCATCGCCCTGGCCTGCTCTCCCACCCGGAATTCGGCGGGACAGACGAGGTTTCCCACGTTCTCGATCACGAGGAGCTCGAGATTGTCAAGAGGTAACCGGCTCAAGCCCGACCGCACCATCACGGCATCGAGGTGACACTCACCGCCGAACCGGCGCTGGTATTGACGACGGAGATGGACGGTGGCTCCTACGCCTTCGAGCTCATCGGCATCGAGGCTGGTGGCGATGTCCCCCTCCAGGATCCCGATCCGAACCGTGCCCCCGAGACGCACCAGCGTCCGCTTGAGCAGGGTCGTTTTGCCTGCGCCGGGTGACGACATCAGGTTGACGGCTCTGATCCCGGCCGCCGCCAGGTCGCGGCCATTCGCATCGGCCACCCGGTCGTTTTCGGAAAGGAGATTCTCCAGAATGGTGACCCTGTTCGTCCCGGTCTCGGCATAGCCGGAGTGGTCGCCCACATCGTGGTAGTGATCATGACTGCGGGTTGTGATAGATGGTCATCGTCCGCTTCATGAAAATGCGAAATGCCGTCTTCGTGCAGGTGAATTCGACCCATTGTCTAGACCTCCGCAACGTCCATCGAAACAATGAGGAATTCTTCGCCCGTGAGGAGTTTCACCTCGAAGCTACCGCAGACACCGCAGACTAAGATGGGCATGTCCAGCGTGGTCTCGGCGGCGCACTCGTTGCAGCTCACCGTGGCTGGGACCTGCTCGATCGCGAATTCTGCGCCCTTGAGATCAGTGGATTCGGTCAGCATCTCCCAACCGAACTGCAGCGCGTCCGGCACCACTTGCCGAAGATGGCCGATCCGAACCGTAACCTTCTTTACCGCACGTCCGTCGGCATGCTTCATGGTGGTCCCGACTATGGCATCGCAAAGAGAAAGCTCATGCACAGGCTGACACTCCGTTCGCAGCTTACGACCTGAGGAGTCGGCAAACTCGGGTCAGGCCGAGGTCGCCGCCCTTTTCATTTGCCGGCGCCCACTCCCTCGGGTGCGAGGACCCGCTCTTGTGCCATCTTGTGATCCCACTTCTTTTCGATCTGACCGAAGTGCCAGATGGCCAGGGCCACCACCCAGGTGACGACGAAGAAGCCGACGATCACGAAGCCGGCCGTGTTGATGTTGAAGTGTTCGATGAACGACCACACCGGCCCGCCGAGATGGCTGTCCTGCGCCAGCAATCCAACGAGCTCAACCGTGCCGACAAAGAGCGCCACGAAGATGGAGAGTCCCGTGATGGTCAGGTTGTAGTACACCTTGCGGATGGGTCGGGCGAAGGCCCAGTCGTAGGCGAAATTCATGAAGCAGCCGTCGATCGTGTCGAACAGGCTCATCCCGGCCGCGAAGAGGATCGGCAGCGAGAGGATGGCGTAGAAAGGGAGCCCGCCCACGACGGCCGTTCCGGCCAGGACGAGGAGGGCGACCTCGGTGGCGGTGTCGAACCCGAGGCCGAAGAGCACGCCGATGGGATACATCTTCCATGGAGCGTCGATCCGACGCCCTAAGCCGCCCAGGAACCGGTTCATGAAGCCCCGGTTGTTCAGTTGCCGCTCCATTTCTTCGTCGTCGTAGCGACCCGATCGCATCTCCTTGAAGACCCTCATGATCCCGAACAGCACGACGATGTTGAGGGCGGCAATGAGATAAAGGAAGAGCCCCGATATCGATGTGCCGATGATGGTGGTCGTGTGCTGCAGCGCCGAACTGCCGTTCTGCACCTGGTGGTCGAGGCTCCGGATGCCGAAATTCAGCAGGACCGCCAACGCGAAGACGACCGACGAATGGCCGAGGGAGAAGTAGAACCCCACGCTGAGGGGTCGCTGGCCATCGCTGATGAGCTTGCGGGTGGTGTTGTCAATGGCCGCAATGTGGTCGGCGTCAAAGGCGTGCCGTACGCCGAGCGTGTACGCCAGCACGCCGGTGCCCACGCCGAAGAGCTCCGTCCTGTTGATGTGGTAATGACCGCGCAGCGCAGCGGCCAGCAGGCCCCACCCGAGAACGTGCAGGCCCAGGATGAACAGCGCCATCGCACCGATGCGGGCCCATTCCCGCGGGGACAGGCCGGACCGGATCCGGGCCAGGCGAGACGGCAGGGTCGTGCCGGGCGCAGCCCTCCGTCACGAAGTCCGCCCCCACCCCAGGTCCGCCTCCACCTAGCCCACCACGGAATTTAAGCTACCCACGAATCAGTTGCAATAAGGAATAGGTTGCGATTGGGTGGCAGGGCGCGCCGAACGCCGCGCTTCCGGACGCCCGGAGGAGCCGGCGAGCCTGGACGTCCAGCGTAGAATGACGAGGTGAGCAAACCTGAGGGTCCGGCGATTGCCGGACCGGGCGACGCCACCACGGTCGAGGGCGTGTTGGACCTCGTGCGACAACAAGGTGGCCGGGTGACGTCATCACGCCGGCTGCTCCTGCGTGCCCTTTTCGACTCCAAGGATCACCACACCGCCGAAGAGTTGGCCGCCGAGGTGCAGCAGCAGTCGCCGGACATCCACCTGTCCACCATCTACCGGAACCTTGATGAGCTCGAGCGTCTGGGCGTGATCGTCCACAGTCACCTGGGCCATGGGCCTGCGACGTACACGTCGCTGCATCAGCGCACGGGCACTTCGTGTATGAGGAGTGCGGACAGATGATTGAGGCACCGGACAACTCTTCGCGAGCCTGGCCAAAGTGGCCAGGACGCAGTTCGACTTCACCATCGACCCCCACCACTTCGCCATGCTCGGGCGCTGTGCCAATTGCAGTGGGCGGGGCGACCGGAGGCACCTACGCTGCGTCAGAGAGGCGATAACACACGGCGCACCCCGAGCAACAATTAGGAATATCGGGAGCGGGAATGGATGCCCCTGCAATGGACAGCACATCGTGACGGCAGGTGACTTCTGCCTGAGGCGCTGCTCGGGGCCATTATCGAGATGTCAGACGACGCCATCTTCACCTGTGATGTCGGTGGGAGGATCGTCACGTGGAGCATCACGGCGGAGAGGCTGTTCGGGCGCTCAGCCAATGAGGTGATGGATGGCCCACTCGACGTCCTCTTTCCCAGATCACCTCAGCGAGGAAGTGCAAATCGTCATCGCTGCGGCTTTGGCTGGAGATCGGATCAGGCACTTCGAAACCGAGGCCCTCCGCCCCGACGGCATGCCCCAGCCCGTCTCGATCTCGCTCTGCCCGGTGCTCGACGAGGGCGGGTCCGCGGTTGGCTCGGTTGTCATCGTCCGGGATGTCACCGAGCAGCACCTGGCCCAGGCGACGCTGGCTGAAGTGGATGCTCGCATGGTGGAAGGCGAAAACCTGGCGCACATCGGGAGCTGGCTCTGGGATCTGCGGACGGGCGCAGTGCAATGGAGCGCCGAATTCCACCGGATTCACGGCGTCGATCCGGTGGAATTCGACGGCACCTTCGAGTCGTATCTCGCATTAGTACACCCGGACGACCGCGATCTCCTCCGTGCCGCCATGATGGAGTCGGTTGATTCGGGACGGCAATTCAACGGCGAGTACCGGGTCATCGGTTCTCACGGAGGCGAACATGTGGTCCAGGTCCGGGCCCAGCCCACTTTCGGGTCCGCCGGAACAGCGGTGGGACTACGAGGAATCGGTCAGGACGTCACCGGCGGGTCCTCAACCCCGTCAATCGGGACCAACCAGGCTCCTGACCTTGGCCACCAGGTCGCCGCCCGTCGGGCATGGCGTGCTCACCCTCGACCATGGTTGCCAACTGCCGAAGGGTGCTTCCCACCTGGGCCCGTCCTGATTCGACCACCTCGGCGAACTCGTCGGTCCCCAGAAGGGCGGTGACGGATCGACCGAGCTCGTCGAGCTCCTTGCCTCCGGTCTTGGCACCGATGACATAGCCGACCACCAGGGCCATCAGTACATTCTTCATCGGACCTCCTCTACCTTTCTAACTCAGCCTCGGCGTGGAGGCGCACCCGAACATCGGGGTAGATGCGAAGCATGAGCACGGTCGGCGAGGGCATCGCGAAGTCACGGATGTCGAAGACCTGCTCGCCGGTGATGACCAAACGATCAGACTTCACCTCCACGCTGACCGATCCCTCGGCGGGCCGGGTCACGCCGTGGAAGGTGAGCTCGCCGGCCAGGCGGTAGCGGGAGCCGGGCCCGCTCGCAGTGCATTCGCGCAGCTGCACGGTGGCTGTCGGGAAGCGGCGAGCGTCGATGCGGCGCAGGAGCTCGGCGTCGTAGAAGTGGTTGCCGGAATTGAGACCCCTGACGTCAATGCTGAGGTGGCCGGTAGGACGGACATCGGTGCGCAGCGCGCCATCGACGACAGCCTGAATCGTCCCGGAAAGATCGATGGTGCCGAAACTGATCGGACCAACGGTCGAGCGGACCTCGATCAGCACGGCGCAACGTTCAGGTACCAGCCGAAATTTGCCGGTTGGGGCGCCGTGCCGTCCCGTCAGAGGCTGGTTCGGTGACCGTCCGGTGATGACCGTCCCATTCCGAGGCGACCGAGGTCAGACGGCGTCGGGCGCCTGAAGTCGAGGAGACCGGGGACCAGCCGACCCCGAGGGCGGACGACCATCCCCCTTCCACCTCGGCCAAAACGGCGTCGACCGTTCCAGTGGCCTGATAGCGGCGAAGCGCCTGCCCGAGGTAGTCATGCTCTTCCTTGATCACACCCATCCAGACCCGCAGGACTCGCTCTCCAAGTGGGGTCACCCCATAGACGCGGCGAGCTTGCCCGGCCTTGGGATTCTGCGATGACGCTTCGACGAGGTCGTCCTGCTCCAGCTGCGCCAGGGCCCGGTATACCGCCGGGCGGTCCACGTGTCCGAAGTGGAATTCCTTCAAACGGGGCACCAGCCCGTAGCCGTACCCGGGTTGCTCCGAGAGCAGGAGAAGGATGGCCGGCAAGATGAAGCGGCGAGGGGGCGCCAGTTCAAATCGCGAGGCTCCACCCTCCGCTGCCGCGGCTGGAGTGCTCCGACCCATAGGGATTTTCATCCTTGCCCCGCGCCACCGAAGTGTCAATCGCGATGAAACGGCCATTTTGAATTTTGGTGGTGCAAAAGACACTCATTTACAGGAGGTGGGACCTCCTGTATCACTGACTTGGGCCGCACCATCCGGCGCGGCTACAGATTGGGGGGAGGGTTCCTTGACGGTTACCGAAGCTCCGCCGGACGAGGCCGTGGTGCACGTCCTATGGATCAACGCCGGGCTCAGCTGCGACGGTGACTCGGTCGCCCTGACCGCGGCCACGCAGCCCAGCATTGAAGAAATCGCCCTGGGCGCCCTCCCTGGGCTGCCGAAGATCGCGGTGCACTGGCCGCTGATCGACTTCGAATGCGGTCCCGCGGGAGGTCAGGACGACTTCCTCGAGTGGTTCTTCAAGGCCGATCGTGGCGAGCTTGATCCATTCGTCCTGGTCGTGGAGGGATCCATCCCCAATGAAGCCATCAAAAAGGAGGGGTACTGGTGCGGGTTCGGGAACAATCCCGACACCGACCAGCCCATGACCACCAGCGAGTGGCTCGACCGACTGGCGCCCAAGGCGCTGGTCGTGCTCTGTGCCGGCACGTGTGCCTGTTACGGCGGCATCCATGCCATGGCCGGAAACCCGACGGGCGCCATGGGCGTACCCGACTACCTGGGATGGAACTGGCAGTCCAAAGCCGGCATTCCCATCGTCTGCGTCCCTGGCTGCCCCACCCACCCCGACAACCTTTCCGAGACGATCTTGTACCTGCTGTACCAAGCCACCGGCCAGGCGCCCATGATCCCGCTGGACGACTCACTCCGGCCCCAATGGCTCTTCGGCAGCACGGTGCACGAGGGCTGCGACCGGGCCGGCTACTACGAGCAAGGCGACTTCGCCACCGAGTACGGATCGCCCAAGTGCATCGTGAAACTCGGGTGTTGGGGACCGGTGGTGAAGTGCAATGTACCGAAACGCGGATGGATCAATGGCGTCGGCGGCTGTCCCAACGTCGGTGGCATCTGCATTGGTTGCACCATGCCGGGCTTCCCAGACAAATTCATGCCGTTCATGGATGAACCGCCCGGTGCCCGCGTCTCGACCATGGCCAGCGGCCTGTACGGCGGGGCTATCAGGGGGCTGCGCAAGATCACCGCCCACACGCTCGATGATGAGCCGAAATGGCGCACGCCAGGCAGTGACCTGTCGACCGGTTACAAAAAGATCTGGAGGTAGGACGATGGCTACCAAGAAATTCTCACCGGACAAAAACGGCTTGGTGGAGATGGCCTGGGATCCGATCACACGGATCGTCGGCAGCCTGGGCATCTACACGAAGATCGACTTCGGAAAGGGCAAGGTGGCCGAGTGCCACAGCACATCGTCCATCTTCCGGGGCTACAGCATCTTCATGAAGGGCAAGGACCCCCGCGACGCCCACTTCATCACCAGTCGCATCTGCGGAATCTGCGGCGACAACCACGCCACCTGCTCCTGCTACGCGCAGAACATGACCTACGGCGTCAAGCCGCCCGCCTTGGGCGAGCAGATCGTCAATCTTGGCGAAGCGGCCGAGTACATGTTCGACCACAACATCTTCCAGGAGAACCTGGTGGGCGTGGACTTCTGCGAGAAAATGGTGGCCGAGACCAATCCCGGTGTCCTTGAGCAGGCCAACCGGAGCGAGGCTCCGCACGCGGCCGATCACGGTTACACGACCATCGGTGACATCATGCGAGCGCTCAACCCGTTCTCGGGTGACTTCTATCGAGAAGCGCTGCAGGTAAGTCGCTACACGCGGGAGATGTTCTGCCTCATGGAAGGGCGCCACGTGCATCCTTCCACGCTGTACCCAGGCGGTGTCGGGACCACGGCCACCATCCAGCTTTTCACCGACTACTACACCCGCCTGCAGCGCTACGTGGAGTTCATGAAGCGGGTCGTCCCGCTGCACGATGACCTCTTCGACTTCTGGTACGAGGCTCTGCCGGGATATGAGGAAAACGGTCGGCGTCGCATCCTGCTCAATTGCTGGGGCGCCTTCCAAGACCCCGAGGTGTGCAACTTCGACTACAAGGACATGACCAAGTGGGGCCGGGCCATGGGCGTGACCCCGGGCATTGTGGTCGACGGCAAGCTCGTCACCAACGACCTGGTGGAGATCAACCTGGGCATCCGCATCCTGCTCGGCCACTCGTTCTATGACGACTGGGAAGACCAGGAAATGTTCGTCACCAGGGACCCCCTCGGAAACCCGGTCGACCGTCGCCACCCCTGGAATCAGCACACCAACCCGCAACCCCAGAAACGCGACTTCGACGGCAATTACAGCTGGGTCATGTCACCCCGCTGGTTCGACGGCAAGGACCACTTGGCCCTCGACACCGGTGGCGGCCCGATCGCCCGGTTATGGTCGACCGCCCTGTCAGGCCTGGTCCACACCGATCACATCGAGGCCACCGGGACCAGCGTCAAGATCCACCTCCCGAAGACCGCTCTCAAGGGGCCGGTGGACTTGGAGTGGAAGGTGCCGGAATGGTCCAACACCATTGAGCGGGACCGGGCGCGCACCTACTTCCAGGCCTACGCCGCCGCGTCCGCGCTCGACTTCATTGAGCTGGCCCTCAAGGATGTCCGAGCGGGCAAGACCAAGACGTGGGAGCCGTTCGATGTACCCGATGAAGGGATCGGCTGCGGCTTCACCGAAGCGGTCCGGGGCGTGCTGTCGCACCACATGGTGGTGAAGGGCGGCAAGATCGCCAACTACCACCCCTATCCGCCGACGCCGTGGAACGCCAACCCTCGCGACAGTTTCGGGACTCCGGGACCCTATGAAGACGCCGTGCAGAACACGCCGATCTTCGAGGAGAACTCCCCGGAGAACTTCAAGGGCATCGACATCATGCGGGCGGTGCGGAGCTTCGACCCGTGTCTACCGTGCGGGGTGCACATGTACCTCGGCAAGGGCAAGGTGCTGAAGAAGATGCACTCACCCAGCCAGGTGGCCAATCCCGACGACCTGGCCTTCTGAGCAACGGGGAGCGATGCCTGAACCACAGAACCTCCGGGCCACCGGCGATCGGATCGAGCAGGCACTCGACGAATTGCACTCGACGGCCGATCCGCGCACCATCCATCTGGCCGAGGAACTCCTGCGACTTGTGTCCGAGCTCTACGGCGCCGGTTTCGCCCGGGCCGTTGAGCTCGCCCAGGAGCATGCTCCAGGTCTGATCGCCGCCTTTGTCGAAGACGACCTGGTGTCCAGCCTCCTCTTGGTGCAAGGGATCCACCCCGACACCCTTTACGACCGGGTGGAGGCGGCGCTCGTCTCCGTACGTCCATTTCTGGCCCAGCACGGTGGCGACGTCGAACTCTTGGGCATCGATGATGACCTAGGTGCGGTCAAGCTGCGACTGCTCGGGAGCTGCGATGGGTGTCCTTCCTCAGCCAGCACGCTGCAGGGCGCGGTGGAAGTGGCCATCAGTGAGGCTGCGCCCGAGATCGTCCGGATCGTGGTCGAAGAGCCCACCAAACCCCCCGCCAGTGTCCCCATCACTCTGGGCTCCAAGCCGATGTACGAGGAATGCCCGGCGGAGGTGTCCGGGGTGTGACGGATCCGTTGGCCGTGTTGCAGCGAATCCGTGAGACCCGACCGCGTGAGATCCCGCGGGCCGGCGAGCTGTGCGAGCTGTGCGCCGAGCCCATTGCTGATGAGCACGGACACCTGGTCGACCTCGAAGCTCGCAGTCTCATGTGCGCCTGTCGAGGGTGTTACCTCCTCTTCACCTCGGACGGGGCCGGAGGGGGCCACTTCAGGAGCGTGCCGGATCGCTACTTGTCCTTCTCCGACTTCGAGCTCTCCCCCGCGCAGTGGGACACTCTGCAGATCCCGGTCAGCGTGGCCTTCTTCTTCCTCAACTCGTCGCTGGGGCGGGTGGCGGCTTTCTATCCGGGGCCGGCGGGCGCCACCGAGTCTGAACTCCCGCTCGACACCTGGGCCGAGGTGATCGCCGCCAACCCCGAGCTCACCACCCTGCAGCCCGACGTGGAAGCGTTCCTGGTTCGCTCCAGGTCCAACGGGGGCGGCATCGAGTGTTATGTGGTTCCGATCGACGTGTGTTACGAGTTGGTCGGCCACTTGCGCACCCTGTGGCGTGGCTTTGACGGAGGGAAGGAAGCACACGAGAAGCTGGACTCGTTCTTCGAGAATGTGCGAGCGAGGACACAGTGACCAGCCTCGCCTTCGAGGTGCTGGAGGCCCGGGCCGAACCTCATGCCGCCGTGCCTACGATCATGCTGCGCACGCAGGGTGGAGGAGGCTGACGGCTTCAGCATCCACGCCTTGGCTCTGCGCTGTCAGATCCGCATTGAACCGCAGCGGCGTCGCTACAGCTCCGATTGAGGAGGATCGCCTCTACGAGCTGTTCGGCGCAATCCCGCACTGGGGAGACTCGCTGCGGCCGTTCCTCTGGACCCACGTGTCGACGACCATCGGCAAGTTCGACGGCGCCACCGAATTCGAACTCCCGATCGAGTGCACCTACGACTTTGACGTGGCTGGTGCCAAATACCTGCACGGGTTGGCCGAGGGCCATATCCCGCTGCATCCTGCTGTTCTCGGGCACTGTCTTCACCCGGGGTCAGTCGGGGTTCTCGGTCGAGCCGCTCTCGTGGTCGTCAGAGGCGTCGTACAAGATGCCCGTGTCGGTCTGGCGCGGCATGATGGATCTCTATTTCCCCAATAGCGGATGGATCCGGGTCCAACGGGACACCCTGGACTCGCTGCAGCGCTTCCGGGCGTATCGGGGACTGCCGACATGGGACCAGGCTTTTGAGGTGCTGTTGAAAGAGGCGGGCGAGGTCGGGACGTGAACGACGGATCTGCCGACCGTTTCGAGGTGGCACGCTCCGTAGCCGATGCCGTGCTTTATGAGGGGTACGTGCTCTACCCGTACCGGGCGTCCTCGCGAAAGAATCAGGTCCGCTTCCAGTGGGGCGTCCTCACGCCGCGGGCCTTTAGTGAGGCCGAAGGATCGGAGCGTTGGTCGATGCGGACCGAATGCCTGGTCGAGCCGGGCGTCGACCCGCTTCTCTCGGTGCGGATCCGTTGCCTCCAGGCCCAACACCGAAGCATTGAAGGCCGAGTGCACGGCCAGGGCACGGACGGCGGGTTCTCACCAGTCGAGTACCTCGAGGTTGACGAGACACTCCACGTGGTGTGGGACGAGGCGGTCGAGCAGAACATCGACGTGGCGCCGTTGTCGCTTCTCTCGC
Organism: uncultured Acidimicrobiaceae bacterium; assembly: GCA_963743785.1. Taxonomy (GTDB): domain Bacteria; phylum Actinomycetota; class Acidimicrobiia; order Acidimicrobiales; family RAAP-2; genus Bog-473. Next base: position 370,435 of record CAVURD010000034.1, read on the forward strand.
GACGAGACCGAGCATGTCGAAGTCTTCTCATTTCCGGCCGGCGAAGAGATCGAGTTGATCCGCGGTTCGGACGGTTCGGTTGTGGGCCGTTTCATACGGCACCGGGAGCCCGTCGAGGGCGTGGCCCGCATCGTGATCAGCCGGCCCGGCGCCTGGCTGCCCTACCGCAAGGTCGCGGTGATGGTGGAGAACACCACGGCCTGGACCGGAACCGGCGGGCATCGCGACGACGCCATGGGACACAGCCTGATCGCCGTGCACACCATGCTGGCCGTCGACGGCGGGACGTTCGTCTCCCTCCTGGATCCCTCCGAAGACGCCGCCCCGGCTGCCGCCACCTGCCGGTCTGATGGGGCCTACCCGGTGCTGATCGGCGATGGCGATGTGGTGCTGGCGTCCCCCATCATTCTCTATGACCATCCTGAGGTGGCAGCGCAAAGCCCAGGTGACCTCTACGACTCCCTGGAGATCGACGAGATCCTCGCCCTTCGCGTCATGACCCTGACCAACCAGGAGAAGTCCGAGGCCCGCGGCACCGATCCCCGGGCGGCGGCCATCATCGATCGTTGCGACGACATGTCGACCGAGACGTTGAGCCAGCTGCACGGCCAGATGCGACCCGTCGGGCCCCGCGCCGCAACAGATTTCGCCGATGAACCGGACGCCTTGGCGTGGTGGGATCCCGCAGTCGACGCCTCCTTTGATCCCTGGACCGAGTCGGTCTGGGTGGCCGGCGTTGAGATCACCAAGGGCAGCGCCGTGCGGCTGCAACCTTCGCACCGGGCCGACGCCCATGACATCTTCTTCGCCGGCATGGCCGCCACGGTGGCCGGCGTGTTCACCGACGTCGACGGCGACCAGCACGTCGCCGTGACGGTTGACGACGACCCCGCCACCGAGGAGCTCATGTGGCAGGGGCGCTACCTCTTCTTCCACCCTGACGAAGTGGCTCCGCTGTGGGCCAGGAGCAGGCTCGATGAGCCGCGGCGTATTGGTGGCCGGCATCGGCAATATATTCCAGACCGATGACGCCTTCGGGGTCGAGGTGGCCCGACGCTTGACGACGCGGAGGCTTCCCCCGGGGTACGGGTCGAGGACTTCGGCATTCGTGGGGTCCACCTGGCCTACGAGTTGCTCGAGGGTTACCGCGGCCTCGTCCTCATCGACGCCGTCCCCATGGGCGAGCCCGCCGGCACCCTGGCCGTCATTGCGCCCGAGACGCGATCCGAGCCGATGACCGGTGACGGCATGGCTCCGGTGGTGGATGCCCACACGATGAACCCCGAGGTGGTGCTGCACACCCTGGCCCGACTGGGCGGTTCGGTCGAGAGGATCTTCATCGTCGGCTGTCAGCCCGCCAACCTCCAAGAGGGCATGGGGCTCACCCCGGCAGTCGCGGCTGCCGTCGATGAGGCGGTCGAGATGTGCTGTCAACTGGTATCGGAAATAGTCGAACCCGTTGGAAAGGGGAGCCCCACATGATCCGTCGCTTCGTCGCCTCACTCGTACTCGCCGCCATCGCCGGGCTGGTGCTCAAGTCGCTGCCCGACATCGCCCGCTATCTGAAGATGAGGGAGATGTAAATGGACAGAGTCGGGTACGTCTTCCTGGGGGTCATCGCCGTCGGAGTGGTGCTCGGTGTTGTCGTGTTCGTGACCGCATTTCCGGATATCGCGCGGTACCTCAGGATACGGAGGATGTAGCGGCGTGACCCGGTACAGCATTGCGCCCGAGCGTTCTCATGTGTGGATCGATGCCCGTTCAAACGTGCATCCCATCCACTCCACCACCGATGGGCTGGAGGGTTATGTCGACCTCGAGCTCTCAGCCGAGGGCAACGTGGACACCACCGCCCCGTCGGCCGGCAAGCTGTCCCTGTCGGTGGACCGACTCCGCTCAGGCAACCGGATGGAGGACAGGGAACTGCAAAAGCGGATCGACGCCAGGCGATTCCCCACCATTGACGGGGTGCTGAGCCAGATCAAACCTTCCGATGACGGCGACGGCTACCGGATCGATGGCGACGTCATCTTCCGCGGCGTGTCGCGCCACCACGAGGATGTGATGCGTATCAGCGTCGTCGACGACCAGACGATCCAGCTGGGCGGGGAGTCCACGTTTCGACATTCGTGAGTTCGGGATGGAGCCACCCCGCATGTTGATGTTGAAGGTCGAGCCAGAGGTGGACATCCGGGTCGAGATCATCGCCGTACGAGAGGCTTAGGAGCGAGAACCGCCATGTGCCTAGGAATACCAGGTCAGCTGAAGGAAGTCAGCGATGTGAACGAGCACCTGGCGCGCGTGGATGTATCCGGGGTCACCCGGATCATCAATATCGGCCTGCTGGAGGATGAGGGACTCGAGCCCGGCGATTGGGTGCTCATCCATGTGGGGTTCGCCATGTCGAAAATCGATGAAGAGGAGGCAGCCCTCGCCCTGGCCTCCCTGCAGCTCATGGGCCAGGCCTACGACGATGAGCTCGAGGCGTTGTGGTCGTCGACAATTGCCAGTGAAAGCAGAAATTGAAGGAGGATGAAATGGGAGTGGTCATCGGAGTTGTGGTCGGCTACGTGCTCGGAAGTCGCGCTGGATCGGAGGCCTGGCCCGAGATCGAGGAGGCGTGGAAGACCATCGTCGAGTCGGAGGAGGTCAGGGACCTGATCTCAGGCGGTGTGTCAATCGCCCGCGACCTGCTCGAGCGCCGAAGTGAGCTCATCGCCGGTTTGCTCGGAGTGTCGGATCCGGACGCCAAGCTGCGTCCAGCGGCATAGGCAGGCACCATGCGCTTCGTCGACGAGTACCGGGACCCCACGGCGGCCAGGGCACTGGTGGCGCAGATCACCGCCTTGGCCGCGGACGATGCGTTCAAGTTCATGGAAGTGTGCGGTGGGCACACCCACACCATTTACCGGCACGGGATTGAGCATGTGCTGCCGGCCTCGGTCGAGCTGGTGCACGGGCCGGGATGCCCGGTCTGTGTCATCCCGATGGGCCGGGTGGACGACGCCATCGCGGTGGCCAAGGTGCCCGGGGTCATCTTCACCTCGTTCGGCGACATGATGCGTGTCCCGGGCAGCAGCGGAAACCTCCTCAAGGCCAAGGCCGAAGGAGCGGACGTGCGGTTCGTCTACTCACCCTTGGATGCGCTGAAGATCGCCATGGACAATCCCGACCGGGACGTCGTGTTCTTCGCCGTCGGGTTCGAGACAACGGCACCGTCGACCGCGTTGACCCTTCTCCAGGCCAAGGCCAAGGCCGTCACGAATTTCACGGTGTTCTCCAACCACGTCACGATCGTCCCGCCCCTCAAGGCCATTCTCGAGTCACCCGACCTGCGTCTCAACGGGTTTCTCGGACCGGGCCACGTCTCGACGGTCGTGGGCCAACGCCCGTACCGTTTCGTACCCGGCCGAGCATGGCCTGCCCCTGGTCACCGCCGGGTTCGAGCCACTCGACATCCTGCACGCCATTTCCATGCTGCTCACCCAAATCAGGGAGGGCCGTTGCGAGGTCGAGAACCAGTACTCGCGGGTTGTCCGCGAGGACGGCAATCCCCGTGCCCTGGCTGTCCTGGCCGAAGTGTTCGAGCTACGACCCCATTTCGAGTGGCGGGGCCTCGGCTTCATTTCCCAGAGCGGCCTCAAATTGCGGCCGGAGTTCGCCGCGTTCGACGCCGAGCTGCGCTACGAGATTCCCGGCGTCCGGGTGGCGGACCCCAAGGCCTGCCAGTGCGGCGAGGTGCTCAAGGGTGTCATCAAGCCCTGGGAATGCAAGGTGTTCGGAACGGCCTGCACGCCCGAGACTCCCATCGGGACCTGCATGGTTTCTTCGGAAGGTGCCTGTGCGGCCTACTACAACTTCGGGCGGATGCACCGCGAAGCCGCCGTGACCCTGGGACGGCGCAGCAAGCAGACCGCATGACCTCGCTGGCCCAGTCGGACACCTCGGCGCTGGTGCGGTGTCGGATCCGGGTGTGGGGCGTCGTCCAGGGAGTGGGTTTCCGACCGTTCGTGCACCGATTAGCCGCCGAATTGGGCCTGGCCGGGCATGTGGGGAACGACACCGAGGGTGTCTTCGTGGAAGTCGAGGGCTCGACGGCGCAGATAGGTCAGTTCGAGGCGCGCCTCAGCGCCGACGGCGCCTCCACTCGCCCGGATATTCGGCATCGAGTCAGAACGGGTCGCTGTCCTGCACGAGCACGGCTTTCGGATCGTCGAAAGCCACGCCGGGAGCCCCGTTCGGACATTTGTCTCGCCCGACGTCGCCGTCTGTGACGACTGCCTGGCCGAGATGTTCGATCCCGGCGACCGTCGTTCTCGCTACCCCTTCATCAACTGCACGAATTGTGGGCCTCGATTCACCATCACGCTTCGCCTCCCCTACGACCGGCCCAACACGACCATGCGCGAGTTCGATCTGTGCGCCGACTGCAGCGCCGAGTATCACGATCCGGCCGACCGCCGCTTCCATGCGCAGCCGTTGGCCTGCGCCCAGTGCGGCCCACGGATCTGGTTCGAGGACCCCGGGGGGACCGTCGAGGGCACCGACGCGGCCATTGCCGCCACGCAGGCGTCGCTGGCCCGCGGGGAGATCGTCGCCATCAAGGGGCTCGGCGGCTATCACCTGGCCTGCGACGCCACATCACCGGCGGCCATCGGCACGTTGCGGCGGCGGAAACAACGGATGGACAAGCCCCTGGCGGTCATGGTGCCCAACCTGGACGTGGCGCGCACCCTGGCCCACCTCGATCCGGCCGAGGCCGCTGCTCCTGACCGGTCCCGAGCGTCCGATCGTGCTGGTGGGTCGGCGTCCGGGCACACCGCTGAATGAGCAGGTCGCGCCCCACAATCCCCATATCGGCCTGCTCTTGCCTTACACGCCACTGCATCACCTGCTGTTCCGCGATGTGCCGGGGGTGCACGCGCCGGTTCCCACCATGGTGGTGATGACCAGCGGGAACCTCACCGACGAGCCCATCTGTTACGACGACGCCGACGCCCGGGCGCGACTGGGCCGGATCGCCGACTCGTGGTTGATCCATGACCGACCCATCCACGTGCCCTGCGATGACTCCGTGCTGCGGATCGCCGATGGTGAGGAACTGCCGATCCGCCGCTCGCGGGGGTACGCGCCCCTCCCGGTCCAGATGCCGTTCGAGCTGACCCCGACGTTGGCCACGGGTGGTGAGCTCAAGAACACCTTCTGCCTCGCTTCGGGCCGCCACGCCTGGGTCAGCCAGCACATCGGCGACATGGGCAGCCTCGAGACGTTGGCCGCCTTCGAGCGGTCCATCGGGCAATTCGGCGAGATGTACCAGGTGGCGGCCCAGGGGGTCGTCGCCGACGCCCACCCCGGCTACCAGAGCCGACGCTGGGCCGATGACCGCTCGGGCCGGCCGGTCGAGCTGGTCCAGCACCACCATGCGCACATCGCGTCGGTGATGGCCGAGCACGCCGTGGAGGCGGGTGAGCGGGTCATCGGCTTCGCCTTCGACGGCACCGGCTACGGCTCCGACGGAGCCATCTGGGGTGGAGAGGTCCTGATCGCCGGCTACGACGGGTTCGAACGCCGCGCCCATCTGCGCTATGTGCCGCTGCCCGGCGGCGACGCCGCCGTTCGTCGCCCCTATCGCGCCGCGCTGGCCCACCTGTGGGCGGTCGGCATGGCGTGGACGCCTGACCTCCCGCCGGTGCAGTGCGCCTCGGCCGACGAGGTGGCCGTGCTGCAGCGCCAACTCGAGCGCGACGTCTTGTGCGTCCCGACGTCGAGCATGGGCCGGCTCTTCGACGCGGTGAGCTCACTGCTGGGCGTGCGCCATCTCGCCACCTACGAGGCCCAAGCCGCCATCGAGCTCGAGTGGATCGCCGCTTCGCATGTGGACGACGCCCGGGACTACCGATTCGACGCCAGCGGTGGAGATGTCGATCCCGCCCCGGTGCTGGGCGCCATGGTCGACGACCTGCGCCATGGCTGCCCCACCGGCCCCATGGCGGCGGGATTCCATGTGGCGGTGGCCCGCCTCATCGCCGAGCAGGCCGAAGCGCTGCACCAGGAGACCGGCATCGCCCGGGTAGCGCTGAGCGGCGGCGTCTTCCAGAACGTCCTTCTTCTGCGCCTGGCCCGGACTGCGCTGAGGGCCCGCGGCCTGTCGGTGCTCACCCATCGGGTGGTCCCCCCCAACGACGGTGGGTTGGCACTCGGGCAGGCCGCCGTCGGCCGGCGGCGCGGACCACGCTCGGGCGGGTGCATGATGGCCGTGATGGACTCGCCCCCACGCCCGGTGGTAAGCGGACCGGCCGAGGATCTGGCGGCGGCCGCCCTGACCCTGGCCCGTCGATTCGCCGCCGGCGCCACCATGTGGTGCGTGTCTCCGGAGTGGCCGGCTCATGGTCGCCACGTGGCCGTCGAGTTCGTCCACCCGGTCATCGTCGGCAAGAAGGCCCTCCCGGCCGTCAGCGTCGGAGGGGTCGACGTGGTCAACGCCGTTCGGCTGCTGGCTCGACCGGGGGACGTCCTGCTCGCGGTGAGCTCGGCCGACGATCCGGCCACGGCTGACCTCATGGGCCGGGCCGAAGCCTGGGGGATGACCCGGCTCTGGCTGGGGTCGGGACACCGGCCCTCGAGTGGGCGGGCCGAGCACGTGGTCTGGCTGGACGGCGACGATCCGGCCCTGGCTTCGCGCTCGGGCGACATGGTGCTGCTCTACCATCTCCTGTGGGAGCTCACCCATGTGGTGTTCGAACACCCCGGCCTCCTCGTGACCGAACCGGAGTGCACCGATGAGGTCTGTGTCACGTGTTCGGACGAAGGCCGGGTGGCCGAGGTCCGTGCCGTCCACGGTGGCGGCCTGGTCGACGTCGTGGTCAAGGGTGCCACCGAGACCATCGACGCCACTCTGGTCGCAACCGGTGGCTCCGGGTGATCTTCTGTTGGTCCACGCCGGCGTCGCCCTGACCACGTTGTCGGACCAGCGACCATGAGCGGTGAGCCGACAGGCTTCCTCTACCCGTTCATCGAATCAGAGGAACGGAACAGCGCAAGCCTGCTGGTCGACCTGGCTGGTTCGGCGCGGGACAAGATCACCGACAGCCGAGCGCTCCGGACTGCCACCCTCCAACGGTGCGGCGAGGCACTGGAAGCTGCCGCCACCGCGATGGCGGCCCGTTTCCGGCGGGGTGGGCGGCTCTTCGCATTCGGCAATGGCGGGAGCGCCACCGACGCCGAGGGCGCGGTCGATCTCTTTCGCCGCCCCCCGCATGGACGGCCCCTACCGGCCATGTCCCTGGTGGACGACCGCGCCGTGCTGACCGCGCTGGCCAACGATGTCGGCTTTGACCTGGTGTTCTCCCGACAGATCATCGCCCACGCCAGGGCCGGTGACATCGCCGTCGGGTTCTCCACCAGCGGCGATTCGGTCAATGTGCTCCGTGGGCTGGAAGAGTGCTCCCGCCGCGAGCTGCTCACCATCGGCCTCAGCGGGTACGAGGGTGGCGCCATGGCGGCCAGCCCGGCCATCGCCCACTGTCTGGTCGTACGCTCCGAGAGCGTCCATCGGATCCAGGAGGCCCAGAACGCCTTGCTCCTGCAGTTGTGGACCCTGGTGCAGGCCGGACTGGACGAAGGAGGGCGGCTGTGACACGCACGGCACACGAGACGGGCTCCGCCGGCCGGGAGGCCGTTGTCTTCGAACGCATCGAGGCGTTTCGCCGTCGCCGACCCCGGTTGCTCGACGAGGTCGTCACCTTGGCCCACGGCGCCGGCGGCAAAGCCTCGGCCGCCTTGCTCGATGCCGTGTTCCTTCCCGCCTTCGCCGGTGACACCTCGGCGCCGCAGACCGATGCCGCGGTCGTGACGCTCCCCTCAGGCGAGAGCCTGGCCTTCAGCACCGACTCCTACGTCGTCAAGCCCCTCCGGTTCCCCGGTGGCTCGGTCGGCCACCTGGCGGTGCACGGTACGGTGAACGACCTGGCCATGATGGGCGCGCGCCCGCTGGCCCTCTCGGCGGCTTTTGTGCTCGAAGAAGGCTTCGCCATCGATGCCCTCAGAGAAATCGTGGCCGACATGGCCGAGGCTGCGGCCGCCGCCGGGGTGTCGATCGTGACGGGTGACACCAAAGTCGTCGACCGCGGCGCGGCGGACGGCATGTACATCTCCACCGCCGGCGTGGGTCTGATTCCGGCCGGTCGCGTGCTCTCGGCGGAGCGGGTGAGGGACGGTGACGTGGTGCTCTCGTCAGGCACGATCGGTGATCACGGTACGGCCGTCATGCTGGCCCGTGGCGATCTGGCCTTGGAAGCCGACATCGTCTCGGACACGGCACCACTCAACGACCTGATGGACTGCCTGTTGGCCGCCGCCCCGTCCACCCGTTGGCTGCGCGACTCCACCCGGGGCGGGGTGGGCACGGTCTGCAACGAATTGGCCCGGGACAGCAACCTCACCGTCGTGTTGGACGAGACCGCCCTTCCCGTGCGTCCCGCCGTGGCGGCCGCATGCGAACTGCTCGGCATCGACCCGCTCTACGTGGCCAACGAGGGAAAACTCGTGGCGGTGGTCGACCCGAACGAAGCCGAGGCGGCCCTCGCGGCCATGCGAGCGCATCCCCGAGGCGTCGACGCCGTGCAGATCGGCGAGATCCGCTCGGAGCCTCCGGGCATTGTCGTGCTCCTCACCACACTCGGCGGCACCCGTATCGTCGACATGCTGGTGGGCGACCCGCTCCCCCGCATCTGCTGACACGCCTCCAGCCCCGTGCAGCCAGGATGGCGGACGGGGCCATCGTCGGTGTCGGGCAGCTGAGTGCTTTGGCGGGGACGCTTGGCTGTCCGTCAGCTATGGCGAGATCGACCTTGGCGGTCCATTTCGTTAGCAACAATGTCCATGTGCCGGACCTTCCGCGCACTCCTCATTCCCCGTTGGGCAGGTGGCACAGCCACTCACCTTCAGTCCGAACCGGCTCAAGAGACTTTGATCGTCCCCATCATGTACTGATGGATATTGCAGATGTACTGGTAGGTGCCAGGCTTGGTAGGTGCCGTGAACGTCTTGGTCTGGTTGTGGGAGATATTGCCCGTGTTGAACCCGCCCGGGCCCGACGCGGTCAACGTGTGAGTGGCCGAGTCCTTGTTCGTGACGCTGATGGTGGCTCCAGGCTTGACCGTCATGCTCATGGGGCTGAACATGAAATTCGAGATGGTGATGGACGTCCCCGTTGACGAGCCGGAGGAGACCGACGAACCCGACGAACCCGGTCCGGCGGATTCGCCGCCCCCTCCAAAGGCGACGAAGAGGAGGGCGCCTGCCAACACCAGGACGCCGGTTCCAATTCGCACTCGCCGCAGCATTGTGATTACACCGCCATTGAGGTCGGGTTGAAGGCCACCGGAGTACCCGCGGACGTCTGGGCTCCAGGGTACTCACCGAGCACGTAGTAGAGGATGGCAATGTGCTGCATCTCCACCGGCTGGATGGAGGACGAGAGCCCGATCGCCGCCGAACTCTTCAACATGGACGTCTCAGCCTGGTAGGTCTGGGCGGCGACGGTCTCCAAGGTGAGGGCCAACTGGGCCAGCCCCGCGATGTCAGTGACCTTGGCGAAGTCGGCCTGAATGGTCGGGGTGAGTGGCGGATACGTCACCGTCACCTTCTGTTTGCCCGCTCCGGCCAACACGCTGTTCCAGGCTGCCGCGTGCTGGGTGTGTTGGCCCTTGACCGTGGTGGCGAACTGCGCCACCGCCGGGGGTACCGTGCCCAACTTTCCAGCCGTCGCGGCGCTGAGGCCGGCCGTGTAGGCAAAGACGGCCAGGTTCTCGAGGCTGGCCGCCACCGCGGCCACGGCCAGGTCACCTTTGAGGTTGGCCGGGGGGAAGGCGGCGTCGAGGGAATGAAGTCGCGACGCTGACCCGTCCGCCCGTGAGGCCGCGGCAGCCAAGCTCGGAGCCGCACCCATCGCGAGGAGAGCGGCGCCACCAGCGAAGGCTGCACCGGTCCCAATCAGGAAGGTCCGACGGCTGTTCGACTTGGGCCCAGGGGCCTCGCCCATGTGCTCGATCATCTCTGACACTCCGGCCTCCATGGCCGGCATGCCGACGTCATGGTGGAGCTGGTCAAGATCGCTGGTCATGGAGACCAGTTCAGACTCGGTACCGCGAAAGCCCTTCGTGGACTTGGATTTCTTACTCACTTGACAGCTCCTTGGCTAGCCGGGGCGGCTTGGTTGGTCTTGTAGAAGGCATTGGGGAAGCCGACACTGCCGGCCGCGGCGGGCAGCATGGCGGCGGTTCCGGGGGCGAGGGAGATGAGCTGCGGGGCCCCGGCTTGCAAGAGAGCCTGGACCGCCAGCAGTACGCTGGCGTGCTGGGCCTCAATCCCCATGATCGAGGCGAACAGAGCCTTGTTCGTGGTCGACTTCGCCAGCACCGTGTCCTTGACATAGGTCTCGGCCGCGATGTTCTCGAGCTCAAGGGCCAAGGCGACGACCTGCAGTGCTCCGGCCGAAGGGGTCGCGGCCGTGATGGACTTGACCGCTTTGTTGACCACCGGCACGAAGGCCGGATCGGAGGCGTTCTGGGCCTTGCCTCCCAACTGCTTCACGGCGGCCGAGAAGGCGTCGTCGTGCTGCATGTGTTGGCCCATGGTGACCTGGCAGAACTTCGTCACCACCGGGTTGGCCGCAGATCCCCCGATGTAGGGCAGCGTGAGGGCCGTCTTGTAGGTGGAGATGGCCAGATTCTCGATTGAGTTCGCGGTCTGGAGGATCTGCACGTCGCTCGAGCTCGAGGCGAAGGCAGGCGAGGCGAGCAGGCCGACGAGGGCCGCGCCGCCGGCCGCGCCCAACAGCGTGGTGGCGCCAAGGCTGGCCCGCAACCGGTCCCGGTGCTCGACATGGAACGCTTGGTTCGACGCGTGGTCCTCGTCGTTGGGCGAGTGGTTGAGTTCGACGAGCTCGTCGAGCGCTTCGTGGGTCGGCCGCAGGGCATCTGCCTGCAGGTCTTGGGATTCTTCGAGCAACTCAGTGAGTGCTCTCGGATCTGACGACATTACTTACCTCCTGATTTGGTAACTGCACACCTGTTCGGAGACATCCGACAGTCGGATGTCAGATATGTGACATTTGGGCGCGAGATTCCGCCGATCTGGTCAGGCACAACGCCGCGGCGATGGTCAAGACAATGACGGTGGCGATCTCGATGGCAAAGGCCTGATGGGCGAAGGGGGCAGACCACGAATCCTTGAACCCGAAGAGCCCATAGTGGATCGAGGCGAGAAAGCCAATCATGGTGGATAGCGCGAAGCCGACTCCAACAATGGCAACCCACACCCGGCAGACGAAGATGATGAGAAGTCCAACCAGAAGACCGGAAATGGACTGAACGAGGAAGAGTGTTCCAATGGTTGGAATGTGGCGGTAGCCCAAATTCCGCCAGAGGTGAAGGTGAATATAGGTGGACCACACGATGAGGAGTCCTCCCGCCATGAATGCCACTGTCGCGGTCAACCCAATCGGCTTGGGTACGCGCTCTGGCCCATAACCCAGCTGTTCCAACTTCATGTCACTTGTTCGTTGCCAACGACTTGTTGGATGGAGTTTGGTTTGGTTTCCCCTTTCGAGTCCACAACAGTGACCTCGAAGGTTGTGGAGACCACTGAAGGTGTCGAGAATAGCCCCCGTGATTCCCTTTCCGGCCCAAGAGCACTGGCTAGCGGTTACGCCCATTTCTCGCCCGGCAATATCCCACCCCCTAGTCAGGCAATACCGCGGCCCTTGCCTGACGAAAGCCTCGATTCAGATCGTCCCTTCCACCAGCATCGGAGAAGAGGGAACGACCGAACCACCCGCCGGTTCGACATTGATGCCAAGTTGAGATGGCTGGGCGACCCAGCGAATGTGAAAGTCACCTGTTCCGGGTTCGGGACCTCACCACTACCCGGATGAGCTCCCGGGTCAGACAGCTTCTCGTGCCGACTCTGCGTCTCGTGGACGTGAAGCTCCGTTGCTGGGGCAGTGGCCTTCTTTCCGTCTTCGAGGCCCTTTTCGAACTGGTTCTTGGCCGACCCAAGGTTACGGGCGAGCTTGGGAATGGCGGCTCCGCCGAAGAGCACGACGGCCAACACGATCACGACGACAATGCCGTCGACACCAAAAATCTCACCCAGCATGAATATCTCCTTTTCGATTCCGGCTCACCAAGCGGTGGGAACCGTGCAGGGACTATTCGGACCCGCTCGAAAGAGAGATGTCAGATGGAGTTCTTCTCATACGGATCACCGGTCGGTCCGAATAGTCAGAGAGATGCCACCCTTCTTGAGTGCGACCAACCGCGCCGTTGGCCGCCGACACGGCGACGATCACGGCGATCAGGTCGATTGATCTTGGGCCCCTTGGATCGAACCCACGCGGTCGGCATGTTTAACCTTGATCCCGGGAAATTCCTGATCATCGGTGTTGTGGCGATATTGGTGCTCGGCCCCGACAAGCTACCCGAGGTTGCTCGTCAGGTCGGAGGGGCGTGGCGATCCTTTCATGAATTTCGCGCTCGGATGGAATCCGAGGTTCGCAGCAATCTGCCCGATCTCCCTTCCACCCCGGACATCGCCAGATTGGCACAATCTCCCACGGCTCTGTTGAATCGCCTCTCAAACGTGTCTCCCGATACCGTCAGCGCTGGCGAGCGATCTGAACTGGCTGAAATCTGGGATCAGGTGGGGCAGACACACGAGATCGATGATCCATCTCCCATGAACCCCGACCAGTGAACGACTCCCTGCGTCCCACGGGCCCGCCATCGGCCGACGGACCCATCGGTCGATGCCAATCTGAACTGACCGGATGCGGAGTTTTCGATGACCAATCTTCTCAACATCAGCCGCAGAGGACGGACCGCCGAACGAGAAAACCTCGGCGAACGCCATGAATCTGCGTCAGCACCTAAGTGAGCTGCGGCACCGCTTGATGATCTGTCTCGTCGCGGTGGCCATCACCACGGTTGCGTCGGTCATCTCTCTACGAGCCGATCCTGCATTTTCTCATTCGACCACTTTGCAATGTCGACGCCAGCCGTGCCGGATCAACCGGATCCTTGATCGCCAGGTCGGGTTCCACCTGCAACCTCTATGTGACGTCGCCCTTGGACGGTTTGGGCTTACGCATCAAGATCGCCGTGTTCGGGGGGCTGGTGATGGCCTCTCCGATCATCCTCTTCCAGTTCTGGCGCTTCATTTCGCCGGGCCTCGAGTCCAAGGAGCGCAAGTACGCCGTGCCCTTCGTTGCGCGTCCTTCTTGCTCTTCATATTGGGAGCGGCCACCGCGTACACGACGCTGCCGCACGCACTGGCCTTCTTGAAGGTCGGTTGGTGGACCCAACCTCCAAGCAATCTACGATCCGATCCCCTACCTGGGCTTGATCGTGTTGATGATGACGTTGTTCGGTCTGACCTTCCAGTTTCCGGTGATTCTGGTGTCATTGGAATTGGCCCGGATAGTCACGCCTGCCGGACTCCTGCGTTCGTGGCGCTGGGCCATCATCATCATCACAGTGGTGTCTGCCGTGGCCACTCCGAGCTCGGATCCCTTCTCGATGTTGGCACTGGCATTGCCGCTGGTCCTCTTCTATTTCATCTCCATTGGCATTGGGAAGCTCTTCGGGCGGTAGTCGTTCATTGCATCGGAGAGGACGGTCGATCCGAATACAGCTCATTTTCCGTCCCGTCGAGAGGAAATGCGTCATTTTGTCAGGCACCACCGGCGACCTCTCCTTCAGCATTGAGCTGGGTCGTCAGGTCGAAAGCACTGTCTCAGAATCAGGAGCCGGCGCCCGCGATGAGCGAGGCATCGAGGTCCAACAGTTGGACGGTCGTCTGTCCCGCTTTCAGCGCGGCGAAGAACCCGGCCTCTTTGGCCTCACGGGCTCGGCCCGCGCTCATCACGTCGCTGAGCGAGGCACGCGGGACAACGGTGATACCATCGACGTCACCCACCACCCAATCGCCGTCTGACACCAGGACCCCGCCCACACGGACCGGCGTGCCCACCGTCCCCCGCTTGTCCTTGCTGGCGCCGGTCAAGGCGATGGTCGAGGCGAACACCGGAAATCCGTGGGCCTCGAGCGCGGCGACGTCGCGCACTCCCCCGTCAATGACCAGCCCGGCCAATCCCGCTGCTTCGGCGGCCGTGGTGAGTACCTCGCCCCAGTAGCCCCGGTCGGCCACCCGTCCCACATCGACCACCAGGACGCTCCCCCTGGGCGCGGTGGTGACGGCCACGTGCACCGCCAGATTGTCGCCGGGCGTACACCCCACCGGGTAGGCCGGCGCGGCCAGCACGGCACCGGACCAAGCCGGCTTCAGTCGGCGGTCGGTGGCCAATCCCCCGGACTCACCCAACGTGGCCGACCCCAACTGCCGCAGTGTCTCCGCCGTCTCTTGCTGACCCTCGCTAGCCACCGATGCCTCCTCCGATGATCCTGACGGTGTATTGGACCATCCGGCGGCACCCGCGCACCAGCCGTACACTCCAACGGTGCCCGACGACATGCTGATCGTGACCCAGGTTGCCGCGTACGCCGACGGCCCGGCCGGTGTCCACGGCGTCCTCGGACAAGCGACCACCGCGCTGACCCAACTGGCCGAGGGGGCCGCTCTCAACCCGGTCGTGGTCGATGACGTGCGTGACCTCTCCCCCGTGCGCATCGATTCGGCGGCCGTGCTCTCCCTCTTCACCATTGGAGAGACGCCGTTCAGCCCGGCCCAGCGCGACGCCCTGCACTCCTCATGGCGGGACGGTCATCTCGCCGTACTGGGAGTGCACTCGGCCACCGACGCCTGCCACACCTGGCCCGAGTACGGGTCGGTTATCGGGGCTCGCTTCGACGGCCACCCCTGGACCCAGGACTTCACCATCGACGTGGTCGATCGCGACCACCCGGCCACCTCCCATCTCGGCGACACCTGGGCGTGGCACGACGAGATCTACCTCTTCCGCGCGCTCCGTCCCGACGCCCGCGTCCTCCTCACGCTGGCCGACGGCCAGGTGGACCTCTCGGTTCCCGGAGGTCGAATACCCGAGTGTGGATTCCCCCTGGCCTGGTGCCATTCCGAGGAAGCCGGCCGCACCTTCTACAGCGCTCTCGGCCATTTTCCGGGGGCCTGGGAGACCCCCACCTACCTCCGGCACCTGGCCGGAGGGCTGGCGTGGCTGCAGGAACACGCCTGAGGGCCTAACCTGACGCCCGTGTCACAGAACCCAGCTTCCCGACCGCTCCCCGATGTCATGGCGGCGGCGGTCTACCAGTCGCCCGGCGTCATCACCGTCGAGGACCGACCGGTGCCCACGCCCGGTCCCGATCAGGTTTTGGTCCGGGTGCACCATTGCGGTATCTGCGGCTCGGACATCCATCAGCTGCGTGACGGGTGGGGCCTCAAGCCAGGGACCATTGCCGGACACGAGTGGACCGGGGCCATCGCCGCCATCGGTGACGACGTCGACACCTGGTCCCTCGGCGAGCGGGTGGTGGGCGGCTCCTCGCCCAAGTGCGGCAGCTGTCGACGCTGCCTGGAGGGCAAGCCCTCGCAGTGCGAGAACCGCAGCAGCCCCATCACCGACAACGGCGACGGTGCATTCGCTGAATACATTCTCGTACGGGCCGCGGGGGTCTTGCGCTTGCCCGACAGCCTTTCCGCCCGCCACGCCGCACTGGCCGAGCCCCTGGCCGTGGCCATGCACGGGATCACCCGATCCGGTATCGCTCCGGGAGACACCGCCATGGTCATCGGCGCCGGCCCCATCGGGGCGCTGACGGTGGCGGCGCTGCGAGCCATGGGCGTCGACCACATCACGGTGGTCGAACCCAGCGAAGGCCGCAGAGAGCTGGCCCGGAACGTCGGGGCGACCGAGGTCATCGACCCGTCCGACCTCGAAATGTTCCCCTCGTGGGAGCCGGAGAAGTTGTCGTCCCGGGCCGTCCACGTCGTGCTCGAATGCTCCGGGCACAAGTCCGCCATCGAGTCAGGTTTTCACCAGCTCCTCCGAGGCGGCATCCTGGTCATGGTCGGTGCCGGCATCGAGCACCCGACCTTCGACCCGAACCGCATGATTCTCAACGAACTGCACGTCACCGGCTCGTTCGTCTATGACCTCGGCGGCTTTGAACGGGCGCTCGAGCTCCTGGCTTCGGACGACTTTCCCAGCGATCTCCTCATCGATCCCAACGACGTACCACTCGACGGTGTGGGTGATGCACTGGAGGCTCTGGCCACCGGTCGCATTGCCGGCAAGGTGATGGTGGTACCCGAGGCAAGGATGCCGAGCACATGACCCACCCCTTCTATCCAACCGGCAACCCGCGCTTCAATCATGTGGCCATGTCGCTCCCGGCCGATCTCCTCGGCGAGGAGAGCCGTAAGGACATCTGCCGCTTCTTCGACGAGGTACTGGGCTTCGAAGAGATGCCCACCATGACCCAGGATCGCCGCCGACTCATCCTCAGCTGCGTGCACTGGGACCAGTTCATCTTTCTCATTTCCGAAGACAGTCCCATGACTTGCCCTCGCATGGACCATTTCGGCCTGGCCGTGGGCTCCTTGGAAGAACTGCAGGGGATTCAAGATCGCGCCGAGGCCTTCCGCAAGGGAGACGACCGCCTCGACCTGATCGATCTGCACATGGATGACCAGGAGATGGTCAAGATCCATTCCCTCTACATCGCCTACATCCTGCCCATGATGTGTGAGTTCCAGTACTGGGAGTTCGCGGCCTGAGCGGGGCCGTGGTCGCGGACCATTTCGGTTCACGCCGCTCAGTTCAGGCGGCTCAATTCAATCGGGTGCGCCACCTTGGTGTGGTCCGCTCAGGGACGCATGGCCGCGCACACGCCCAGACCCTCGGCGGCACGAAGCGCCTCATAGGGCTTATTGCCCGGCTTGTCCTGAAGTTGGGTGTTGACGATGACGTCAACCGATCGCGTGCCCTTTGGGTTGGAGGCAGCAAAGAGGGTGTAGCCAGGGAAGTTGCCGGTGTGGCCGTACACGGTTCCACAGCGGGTGGCATAGCGGAAGATACCGAGACCGGAGCTGTTGGTGCCGGGACCGGGCGGCCCGGAGCCTCCGGGAACGAACGTGAGCTGACTCTTGCGTGTGGCCGCATTGGAGAACCTGCCACTCGCGTAGGCCCGCATGAAGGTGTTCAACTGCGTCGGTGTCGAGAGCATCCCACCCGACGCCCAGGCCAGACCGGGATTCAAGGCCATGCTCACGTCTTCAGGTGCCTCGCCCGCGGTGACGCCGTAGCCGTGGAGATACGGAGTGCTCAGATCCGAGTTCGACGGCAGCGTGGTCTGGGACAGTCCCAACGGCGTGGTGACGAAGTGTTCGAGTGCGGCCTCATAGGTCCCCTTTGTCACGGCTTCGTCCATCAACCCGAGGATGATGTTGTCCGAATCCGAATAGTCGTACTTGGAACCAGGGGTGAAGAGAAGCGGTTCGTTGGCGATGAAGGCCAAGAGCTGGGTGGGAGCCAGCATTTGCTGGGGGTTGGCCTGCAAATCCTTCAGGAAGGTGGGGTCCTTGATGTAGTCAGGCATCCCGCTGGTGTGTTGCAGGAGCTCGGCGACGGTGACCGCCGACCAGGCCCGCGGCAGGGTCGGGAGTATCCCGCCGACGGTGTCGGTGAGAGAGAGCGAACCCTGGCTCACCAGGGCGAGCGTGATAGCGCCGTTGTATGCCTTGGACACGCTGGCGATGCGGGCCGTGTCGTTCGAGGTCGGGGCCTGCTTTGATGCGACATCGCCCACCCCGGCGGCCACGACCTGGGTGCGTCGCCCGACCTGGACCACGGCGATAGCGCCGGGTGGTCCTCCGGGCATCGCAACCAACTCTCGGAGTGCGGCGGAGAAGGTGGACAGCGATGTGCCTTGCTTGGATGCACCCAACGACGAGGCGCCAACCGGTGCCGCCATCCCGATTGTCGCCGATGCAGCTATCAACAGCGACAGAATCCGTGGTGTGCGACATGGCATTTCGACACCATAGTGGGAGGGCGATTTACTGTTCGGGAGATAGGCGAGGTGTGGCCTGAGCAACGAGAAGGCCAAAGATCGCATGTCCATTTTTCACATGTCGGCGATGATTGAAACGGCTCGGGGTACTCTGCCTTGGTGCGTACTCCATCCGCTGTCGGCCGACCACTTCCTCTCCCTTCACCGAACCGGCCACCCGCTCCTCATGCCCAACGCCTGGGACATCGGATCGGCCGTGCTCCTGGCCTCGCTGGGATTCGAGGCACTCGCCACCACCAGCGGTGGCTTCGCCGCCACCAGAGGACGGCTGGACGGTGCCATGACCCAAGGCCAGGTCCTCGAGCACGTTGGGGAGATCGCGGCGGCCACGGATCTGCCCGTCTCGGCCGATCTGGAGAACTGCTTCGCCCATGACCCAGAGGGAGTGGCCGAGACCGTCACGCAGGCGGTCGACATGGGTGTCGCCGGATGCTCGGTGGAGGACTACAGCGGCCGGAACGACGAACCGATCTACGAGTTGGTCCACGCCGCCGAGCGCGTCGCGGCGGCCGCAGAAGCGGCCCACGGCGGTGGAGCCTCGGTGGTGCTGACCGCTCGGGCCGAGAATTACCTCCACGGCCGGCCGGATCTGGCCGACACCATCGCCCGCCTGCAGGCCTATCAGGAAGCGGGCGCCGACGTGCTCTTCGCTCCCCGGGTAGTGGACCCGGACGACCTGCGACAGCTCCTCGGTGCGGTGGACGTTCCGGTGAGCGTCCTGGTTCTTCCCGGTGCACCGACCGTCGCCGAACTGGCAGACCTCGGGGTGAGCCGTATCTCGGTGGGCGGTGCCTTCGCCGTGGCTGCATACGGTGCCGTCGTCAATGCGGCCAACGAACTCCGTGAGCAGGGTACCTACGGCTACTGGGATCTCACCGCGGTGGGCGGCAAGGCGGTACGCGCCGCCTTCAGCCGGTAACCAGCTTCAGCCGGTAAGCATCCTCAGCCGAGGCGGGCCTTCAGTCGCCCAGCGCGACCGTCACCTCTATCTCGACGGCGCCGTTTCGGGGCAACGCCGCCACACCGACGGCGGATCGCGTATGGCGGCCGGCTTCCCCGAAGACGTCGGCCAACACCTGGCTGGCCCCGTCGATGACCGCGGGCTGCTCGTGGAAGTCAGGGGCCGAGGACACGAAGCCGGTGACGGTGAGCACGCGGGAGATGCGATCGAGTGAGCCCAGTGCCGCTTCGAGCACGGCCAGTGCGTTGAGGGCGCACACCGCAGCGGCCTGGCGACCCTGCTCGACCGTGACGTCATCGCCGAGGCGACCGAGACAGGTCAGCTTCCCCTCGATGCGGGGGAGCTGGCCCGATGTGCGGGCCACGCCCTCGTGGACGACCACCGCATCGAGGGGATCGTGCGGCGGGTGCGGGCCGTGCAGCGTCAGGCCCAACTCGGCCAGTCGGGCGGCGATCCTTCCCTCGCTCATGTGCGGGCTGCCCTATCGCATGTAGGGATAGACGCCGGCGAAGCGCTGGTTGATCTTCTCGGGCAGCGGGTGGATGGCGCCGAGCTGCCTGGCCCCCCAGATGATCTTGGCGCTGCGCTCGACCAGGGCCGTGTTGTGCATGGCCTTTGGCATGGTGGTGGCCACCGCCACCATGCCGTGGTTGGCGATCAGGGCGGCGCCCCGGTCCTCCAGCGCCTTGACCGCCTGCTCGGCCAAGTCCGGCGAACCACTAGAGGCGTACTCGGTGCAGCGGATGTCGCCGCCCAGGTAGACGGTGAACTCGTCGATGCAGCTCGGGATGTCCTGATGGGCCACGGCGAACATGGTGGCGTAGACGGCGTGGGAGTGGATGACCACCGCGATGTCCTCGTAGGCGGCCAGGCAGGCCAGGTGCAGATACTTCTCCGACGTCGGGGACTGCGTGCCGGACACGGTCTCGCCGTCGGGGTCGACGATGACGATGTCCTCGAGCGTCATCACCCGGTAGTCCAGCGAGGAGGGGGTGCAGGCGACGTTGCCGTCCTCCATGCGGGCCGAGATGTTGCCCGAGGTGCCCTCGACCAGCCCCTTCTCCAGGAGCTCCTTGGCGGCGGCCAGTACCTGCTCGGGTGCGTTCTCAATGAATGCGGCCATGATCGGGGGCTCCTCACCGTTCGTCGGGCGCTTCTGCGGTTCCGTCGTGCGGCTCAATCTACAACGCGCGGCCCGGTCCCTGACAGCCGTGTCAGGGATCTGGGGCCGCGGGCTATCCTCCCCCGATGGGAATTCTTGAGGACCGGGTGGCTGTCGTGACGGGAGCTGGGCGGGGAATCGGGCGTGACATCGCCCTCTGCCTGGCTTCGGAGGGCGCCAGCGTTGTGGTGAACGACGTCGGTGTCTCGCTAGGTGGAGAGGGGACGGCAGAGGACCCGGCGGCCCAGGTCTGCGCCGAGATCGCCGCGGCGGGTGGGCAGGCCGTGCCCAACCACGACTCGGTCAGCGACTTCGAGGCGGCTGGCCGGATCATCGGCACCGCGGTCGACACCTACGGGCGTATCGACATCGTGGTCAACAACGCCGGGATCGTGCGGGACCGCACCCTGGTCAAGATGGACGAAGCCGACTACGACGCCGTCATCGCCGTCCACCAGAAGGGCACCTTCAACACCGTCCGGCACGCCGCTCCCCTGATGAAGGAGGCCGGCTACGGCCGCATCGTGAATATCACCTCGTCCGCCGGCCTGCGGGGCAACTTCGGACAGTCCAACTACGGCGCGGCCAAGGCGGCCATCATGGGCATGACCTTCGTCTGGGCCCTCGAACTGGGCAAGTACGGGATCACGTCGAACGCCGTGGCGCCCGCCGGGTTCACCCGCATGACCGAAGGTCTCTACGCCGGGGCCGAACCGCCGGCCGACCAGGATCCCGCCCTCAACGCTCCCCTGATCGCCTTCCTGGCCTCCGAAGGTGCGTCCTACGTCAACGGGCAGGTGCTGGGCCGCACCGGCTACGCCTACACGCTCTTCCAGACGCCGCGGCCGATCGCCACCATGTACAAGGAAGGTGGGTGGACCCCCGAGGAAGTCTCCGAGCACTTCCACGAGGTGCTGGGCCTGCACCTCCAGCCGGTGGGGATGGGCGACCATCCCCTGCTGGGCAAGAAGGGCTGAGCGGGCGGGCTTCCTGGGTAGCGGGCTCGGCGGGCACAGTGGACCCCTGCCAGATAGGGTCGGATCTGTCAGCTGCAGACAGGGAGGCGTCATGGACGTTCGAGACAAGATCTACATCAATGGGAGTTGGGTCGCATCGACCGGCTCGGGCACGCTCGACGTCATCGACTCGACCACCGAGGAAGTCATGGCCACCATCCCCGAGGGGACGGCCGAGGACGTCGACAAGGCGGTGCAGGCGGCCGCTGCCGCCTTCCCGGGCTGGGCGGCGACGTCTCGTGAGGAACGCTCCAAGTTGCTGGTCCGCATCGGCGAGGCGCTGGCCGCCCGCACCGACGAGATCGCCGCCATCATCTCGCATGAGGTCGGGATGCCGATGACGCTGTCGGGCACTGTCCAGGTCGGACTGCCGGCCGGTGCCTTTGCCGACGCCGCGGCGGCGGCCGAGTCCTTCCCGTGGGAAGAGGAGATCGGGAACTCGCTGGTCGTGCGCGAGCCGGTGGGCGTGGTCGGCGCGATCACGCCGTGGAACTTCCCTCTGTACCAGGTCGTGCTCAAGGTGGCCCCCGCGCTGGCCGCGGGCTGCACCGTCGTCCTCAAGCCCAGCGAGGTGGCGCCGATCAACGCCTTCATCCTGGCCGACATCATCGACGAGGTCGGACTCCCGGCCGGCGTGTTCAATTTGGTGAGCGGCGTCGGGCCAGTGGTGGGCGAGGCCATCGCGGCGCACCCCAAGGTGGACATGGTGTCCTTCACGGGCTCCACCCGGGCCGGCAAGCGGGTCATGGAGCTGGCCGCCGACTCCGTCAAGCGCGTCTCGCTGGAGCTGGGCGGCAAGTCGGCCAACATCCTGCTCGACGACGCCGACCTGGCGACCGCGGTACCGGCTGGGGTGTTCGCCTGCTACATGAACTCAGGGCAGACCTGCTCGGCCCTCACCCGAATGCTCGTCCCCCGGGAGAAGCTGGCCGAGGTCGAGGAGCTGGCCCGGACGGCCGCCGAAGGCTTCGCTCCTGGCGATCCATTCGAAGCCGGAAAACTGCTGGGCCCGCTGGTCTCCTCAGTGCAACGTGACCGGGTGCGGGGCTATATCAACAAGGGAATTGAAGAGGGAGCCAAGCTGGTCATCGGCGGCGCCGACGCACCTGAGGGCCTGGAGAAGGGCTTCTTCGTGCAGCCGACCGTCTTCTCCGACGTGACTCGGACCATGACCATCGCCAACGAGGAGATCTTCGGTCCGGTGCTCTCCATCATCCCCTACGACAGCGAGGAAGAGGCCATCGAGATCGCCAACGACACACCCTACGGTCTGTCCGGCGGGGTCTCGAGCGGCGACCCGGCCCGGGCCGAGAAGGTCGCCCGCCAGCTGCGCACCGGTCAGGTCGACATCAACGGGGGCGCTTTCAACCCGAGCGCGCCATTCGGCGGCTACAAGCAGTCGGGTATCGGGCGCGAGCGCGGCCGCTACGGGCTCGAGGAGTTCATCGAGACCAAGGCCATGCAGCGCTAAGAGGGTTCGACGTCCGGCCCTCCGGCCGGGAATTCGACCCAGAGCAAGGCACCGCCGCCCTGGTGTGGGAGTACTGGGGCCGGCCCAGTGGGCCACGAGCTCGAATCCCAACGTTCGTCGGTGCAGGCCGGCCGGTCAGGCGACCGTCACCCGCCCCTGGCGCCACCGCCGCCAAATCCCGACCCAAACGAACCGCCGCCGCTGAACCTACCGCCTCCCCCAAAACCGCCGGCGCCACCGAAGCCCCCGACCGTCGCCGTGTTCGACGAAGGGACGGGCTCTGAATAGTCGGCCAGCACCACACTGCTCCCGAGGTGCAGCCCGGAGCGAACCTGCGTGTAGATGTCACCGATAATCCCGACCTTTATGGTCTTCTCGACCGGGCTTCCAGAGGACAGCACGAGAACGTAGGACCGTGTTCCCCGGGTCATGACGGCGGAGGTCGGCAGGGCGAGGACGTCCTTCACCTCACTCGTCCGGATGGACGCGTTCGCGGTCGAGCCGGCGTACAGACCCCTGGCCGATGTCGGCAAGGCAACGACGACCGGGTAGGTGTAGCCCGACGAACTCGATTGGACGGGTCCAACCTGTGCGACCGTTCCCGACAACGTGCCCGTCGTCCCGTCGACGGCGACTTGCGCCGGGTAGCCCACCTTGACCGACTGCACCTGGGTGCTCGTCAGGGTCCCGGTCACTTGATACGACTGGGTTCCGATAATGACAAACACGCTCGTACTCGAGCCGGCGCTCACCGTGTCGCCGACGGTCACCCCGACCGAGGCGATCGTCCCGTTGATGGGACTGGTGAGCTGGGTGTCGTTCAACTGCTGCTGTGCCTCAATCAGCGTTGCCTGCGCGGCGTCGATGGCGGCCTGATCACTGGCAATCTGTTCCGCGCTGTTCGACGCCGAAGAGGTCGAGTTCGACGCGTTCCCCGTACCGGAGCCCGAACCTCCGGTGCCCCCCGAGGATGATCGTGAGGATGTGCCGGTCGAGCCCGACGAACCCGATCCACCCGTTGGGGTCGAGCCCGAGGTGGAAGGTGACGACGCCGCGGCCGCGAGCGCATTGGCCAATGTGGTCTCGTCCGTGGCCACCGTTTGCTGATCTTTTGAGACCTTTTGCTCGTCGGCTGACGCCTTGGCCAGGGCGGCGGCGCAGCCGCTCGGGTCAGGCGTGGTCGGGGTGGTCGTCGGGGTGCCGCTCGTTCCACAGATGGACTGGGCTTGGGCCAGGTCGGCCGCTTCTTGCTGCTGGTCCATCGATTCTTGGTGCTGGTCGGTGACCAAGGTGGCCTGATCCTGGGCGATCCCCCCCGAACTCGCGCTCGACCCGCTCTGGACCGTGTAACTCGTGAGAGCGGCGGTCGTCGAAGCCGACCTCGAGGTTGACGGCGTCGACGAGGACGGCGTGGACGAGGTGCTCGCTGAACTCGAGGTTTGGCCGTTCTCGTCCGCCGTGAGCTTTGCCTCGTCAGAAGACAGCGACGATTGGGCCGAGGAGACCGACTCGCTGAGAGCGGTTGGGTCGAGCGAGGCCAGCGTCTGACCAGCGGTGACCGTGTCCCCCACCGCGGCACTGACCGTCGCCACCTTCCCGGCGACCTGGAAGGACGCGGAGGCGTCGTTCACCGGTTCGACCGTCCCGACGACGTCAAGGCTCGTGGCCACCGTCGTGTGCACCACGGTGGTCATTCGGTAGCCCGAGCTGGCCGAGCTTCCGGTGGCCCACGCGGTGGCTCCCCCGATCACGAGCACGACGGCGACGATCCCTCCAATGACCACGGGGCGCCGAGCATGTCGACGCCAGCCCGGCTCGCTCGGACTAGGCGCCACCGAATCCTCCGGGGCGAAATCCGGTCGAACAGGTCTGGCCGCCGGTTGACCTGATGCTGACCGTCGCCGCGGTCACCGCTCCGGTGCTCCCCGGCTGCCCGAAGGCATTGACACAATCTCCAACGGCGAGGGCCGAGAAGCTGGTCGATTGAGTCTCAGACAGCGCCGTCGACTTGGACAGCGTGACCGTGAGCTGCTGCGTCTTGGGAGTGCTGGGCTTCTTGGTGTTCTTGCTCTTGGCCGCCTGGCCGAGACCGCTGCGCAGCGTTCCCGACATGGTGACCGACGAGCCGGTGACCGCAGTGACCTTGCCGTTCGCAAAAGCGAAAGTCCCGCCCGCAAACGGGCCTCGTCCGTTTGCGCCGCCTCGGCCCGCGAATCCACCCGGCGGACGGCTCCCACCACCGGGGAAGCCCCCTCCGCCTTGTGCTCCCCTACCGGGAAACCCACCTCGGCCAAATCCGCCCCCGGCTCCCGACGCGCACGTGCCTGAGCTCGAGGGTTGGCTGATCGAGACCGACCGGGCCGTGATGGTGGTCTTGGACGACTTGGCCGGCGTGCCCGTGACCGTCAAACATCCCCGACGACAAGGGCGCTCTGCGTCACGGTGAGCGTTTGGGAGAACGTGGTTGACGGGGTCGTGTTGACAGTCGTCTGCCCCGCACTGGCGCTCTGGACCTCCATGGAGGTCCCGGTGATCGACGCCACGCTTCCACTGGCCGACCCCCCGGGGCCCGGGGGTGTCGATGCCGCGCCGGCGGTTGACGACAGGGCAGCGACGGCGGCGACCGCCAGCACGACCGCCCCTCCCGTACCGGCCCATCGCCGAAGTCCTCGGTGGCCGCGAGTGTGACCTCACGATCGGGGTGATCGTGAGGTCGGGGATCGCGTGACCTTCTCCTCCACCTGGCCGGACGACGAGGTTCTGGATCGTTTCATGTGCAGCAGGCTCCTTACGTTGGACACTTATTCACTCCTGAGGGCATCGATGGGCGCCAGATGGGCGGCCCGACTGGCCGGGTAGACCCCGAAGGACACGCCAATGGCGAGGGCCACGAGGAGGGCGAGGGCGGTAGCGGGAGGACTGATGGTGATCGGATCACCGACGACTCCGGGCAGGAAAATCGCCCCCACGATGCCGAGCAGGGCGCCGAGCGCACCGCCGGTGAGCCCCAGGACCGATGCTTCGACCAGGAACTGACGGCGTATGAGACCAGGGGTGGCACCGAGCGCCTTGCGCAACCCGATTTCCCGGATCCGCTCGGTGACCGACACCAGCATGATGTTCATGACTCCGATTCCGCCGACGAGCAACGAAATGGCAGCCACGCCACCGAGGAGAATCGTCAACGTCCGGTCGACCGAGGTGGCGGCCGAAAGCAGGGAGGCCGAGGAGGTAATGGTGAAGTCGGCGTCGGATGCCGTGGTGATCCCGTGGAGGTTGAGGAGCAGGTGATCGGCTTCCTGATAGGCCGCGGTGAGGGCAGCAGATGAGTTGGCCTGGATGATGATCGAACTCACCGAGTTCCGAGAGGTGCCCCCGAAGATCCGCTCGGCGGCCGTGGTGATCGGCACGATGACCTGGTCGTCGGGGTCAGCGGTGGTCGACGTCGAAGATGACGATCCGGCGGTGTTGAGCACCCCCACGACCGTCATCGGCACACCGTTGACGTTCACGGATTGGCCCACCGGATCGGTGCGGCTGAAGAGCTCCGCCGCGGTGGTCGAACCCAACACGGCCACCGCCTCGTGGTCGGTCACGTCTTGGTTGTCGAGAAATCTTCCCTGGGTCACGCTGCGGCCACGCACGGTCAACCACGAGGGCGTTGAACCGACCACGCTCGTCGACCAATTGCTGGTCCCGGCGGTCAGGGTCTCTGACGATGAGGTGGTCGGCGCCACTGCCTTGATGTCTGGCGCCACTTGCTTCGAGGCGAGCGCCGCCGCATCGGCGGTGGTCAAGGTCGAAGCCGTTCCGAATCCGCCGCGGATGCCGCTACTCGAGGTCGAGCTCCCCGGCGACACCGTCAGAAGGTTGGTCCCGAGTGACGTGATCTCTGAACCCACTTGGGCCTGGGCACCCTCGCCGAGGCCAACGGTCAGGATGACCGCAGCGATGCCGATCAGGATTCCCAGCACGGTGAGCCCGGACCGGAGTCGATGGCTTCGGACGCCGTTGAGACCGGTTCGAAACGTCTCCAGCCAGCTCATCGGACGTTCTCGAGTTCGCGGTCGGTGTTTTCGGTGATGAGGCCGTCACGAATACCGATCACGCGGCCGGCCGCCGAGGCCACTTCGATGTCATGGGTGATGAGGACCAGCGTGCGGCCGGCCTGGTGCAGTTCATCCATCAGCCCGAGCACATCCCCGGCCGAGACCGAGTCGAGGTTCCCGGTCGGTTCGTCGGCCAGGATCAGGTCGGGCTCGGTCACCAGGGCCCGGGCCACGGCCACACGCTGTTGTTGTCCGCCGGAGAGCTCGCCCGGGCGATGCTGCACCCGTGCGGCCAGGCCCACCTTGGCCAGGGCATCCATCGCCCGTTCTTTGCGCTCGGAACGTCCCACCCCGGCGTAGGTCAATGGCAGCTCGACATTCTGCCAGGCCGTGAGCGTGGCCAGGAGGTTGAACTGCTGGAAGACGAAACCGATACGGCGGTTGCGGACGACGGCGAGCGCGGTTTCGCTCATGGAACTGACGTTCTCCCCCGCCAAGCGAAAGGTTCCGGTGGTCGGCGTGTCGAGACACCCCAGGATGTGCATGAGGGTCGACTTGCCCGAGCCCGAAGGTCCGATGATGGCGACGTATTCGCCGGTGTCGATCGAGAGAGACACGCCGCGTAAGGCAGCCACGGCGATGGCTCCGGTGCGGTAGACCTTGGTGACCTCTTCGAGATCGATGACCCTTTCGGGCCCGACCAACGGGCTCTCGGGGAGCAACAATTCTCCCGTCTCGGCCTCGGTGCGACTCGGCTCAGGTGATCCGCCCGTGCTCTGGCTCATCCCGCGGCTCCCGATGGGGTGAAGCCGCTCGCACCGCCCCCACCGCCCCCGAATCCGCCGGCCGGAAATCTCCCGGTACCACCGAAGCCCCCGCCCGCTCCACCGAAGCCGCCCAGGCCACCGGTCCGTGATCCACCGGGCACGCCGGTGAACTTGACCACTCGCTCAACCACCTGGTCCCCGGCGGTCACGCCACCGGTGATCTGCGTTTCGCCAGTCGCCGCTTGGCCGAGGGTGACCGATGTTGTGACGTCCTTGCCCGCCTTGACCTGGGTGACGGTCGTCTGACCTCCGCTGCTGTAGTTGATGGCGGCTGTCGGGACCTCGATCACGTTGTTGAGCTGCTTGACGATGATGGCAACGTCGGCCGTCGATCCGGCGTAGAGACCGCTCGGCGTCCCCGTCACGTCGATGACCACCGGAAAGGTGGCCACATTGGAGCTCTCGGTGGCGATCAGGCCGATGGAGGCCACCGTCCCGTACGCAGGAGTCGTCGATCCGGTCGGGGTGATGGTGGCCTGATCGCCGACGGCGATCTGACCGATCTCGGTGTCGTCGACCGTGGTGTTGACAATGTAGGAGTTCGTCCCGATGACCTGGACCTGAGCAGTAGATGAACTCGATGACGAGCTCGATGCGGCACTCGATGCGGCACTCGACGCGGCACTCGATTGACCGCTCGCTCCGGTCGAGCCGGTCGCACTGCTCGACCCGGCCGAGCCCGAGGGGCTCGAGCTGCCCGATCCGCCGCCGGACGCCGTCACCTGTTGCCCGACCGTCAGGTTTACCGACGCAACGGTCCCTGAGATGGTCGAGGTCAATGAGGCGTCGGACAAGTCGGTCTGCGCCGAGGTGAGGGAAGACTCCGCCGAGGTGACCGCGGCCTGGTCCGAGTCGATTTGCGCGGTGCTGGCGCCCGATGACTGATCGCTCGACAAACGGGCTTCAGCAGAGGTGAGCTGCGCCTGGGCCGAGTCGAGGTCCGCCTGGAGCGCCGCCGTGCTCACGGTGGCCAACACCTGCCCCGTGGTCACGGTCTGGCCCGCCTTGACGTTGACGGCGTCGACCGTTCCCGAGACCGCGAAATTCAGGCTGGCCTGGCTCGCGGGCTCGATCGTGCCCGAGGTGGCCACGGTCTGCTTGATCGTGCCGGTGGTGACCTTGACCACCTGGGTCGTCACCACGAGTCCGGTTGGCGTCGAGCTTCCCGTGAGCCAGAGCGTGAGGCCCGCCGCAGCGCCCAGGACAACAATGACCGCGGCACCGATCAGCAGCCATTTGCGCTTGTGCCCGGTGCCACTGAGCGGGATCGACTCCTCACCTTCGACGACCTGTATTTCCGCGGTGACGTCGGCTGAACGTTCAGGTGCGGCAAGCACTCCCCGGTCGACCATGGGGTAAGTACAACCCGGGAGTTTGTCGTCCAGCCCAACGTCCCCTGTGAGTACGCCGTGAATTTGCTGCCGGCCGTGACCTCCTCCCAGTTCACAGGGTCATTCGCTCTCCACCAGATGCCCCGGCCTGCCGATGCCACGGGCCACAGGGCCCTCGGATTCCCTCCATCAGCGGGGCGGTCGCGGTGCCAATGGGCCGGGTTACGGCGCGGCGGCGCGGCCACCATCCGGGACGAACCGGGCCTCGGCACCCGGCTATTCGGCGGCGATGGCGTCGAGCATGTTGACCCGGGCGGCGCGGCGGGCAGGGATGGTCCCGGCGATCAGCCCCGTGGCGGCCCCGACCACGACGTAGACGGCCAGTCGGGCCCAGGGCACCACCAGCTCACCGACGCCCTGGTTGCTCAAGGCGCGTTGGAAGGCCCAGCCCAAGAAGAGCCCGAGGACCACGCCCAGCAGCGCCCCGATCAGGCCGATCAGGGTGGCCTCGGCCCGTACCATCTCGCGCATCTGGGCCCGGGACATGCCGACGGCGCGGAGCAGGGCCAGCTCGCGGGTGCGCTCGACCACCGACAGGGCCAGCGTGTTCACAATCCCCAAGAGGGCCACCACGATGGCCAGGACCAACAGGACCGAGACGAGATTGAGCTGGCCGCTGATGCTCCGGTCCTCCGCCGCCCTGACCTGGGACAGGTTCTGCACACTGACATCGGAGAACCCGGCCACCGCCGTGTTCACCGCCGCCGCGGCCTGGCCGGGTGACACCCCGGGCCGGGCCGCCACCAAGACGGCGCTGAGCGCCAGTGACGGGTCGATCGCCGTAGCCGTCCGGGTGGAGAACAGGTAGCCGGCTTCATCGTCCCCCCGGGTGTAGATGGCGACGACCGGCGTGCGCGTGACGGTGGCGGTGCCGGACTGGGCTTGCCGCAGCAAGGCCACGTCGACCAGCTGGCCCACGTGGAGATTCTGCACCTTGGCCTGCACCGAGGAGGCGGCGATACCACCGTGGGCCAGGGCGGCAATGCTGCCCTGCACCGGCCCGAACGAGATCATGCGCGAGATGGTGGCGGTGTCGACGGCCGCCCCGTAGTTGTACTGCCCGCGGAGCGCGAAGCTCACGAACGAATACGGCGACACCACCAATGAGGGCTGAGCCTTCAGGCGGTCCAACACGACCGGGCTGAGGGCCTGGGACTGCGATGGCCCGAGGTCGAGCGGGCCCGAGCCGGCCGCCAACACCTCGAAGTCAGCCGAGAGGGAGTGGTCGATCTCGTTGTTGGTCGAGGCGCGGGCCGACGATTCCACGATGGCCAGCACGCTGACCAGCGCCACCCCGATGATCAGCGCCGCCGCGGTCGTCGTGGTGCGGCGCGCGTTGCGCATGGTGTTCAAGCGGCCGAGGCGACCGGAGAGGCCCGACAGGTGCTGGTAGGGCCAGCCCACCACCGAGACGAGCGGAGGAATCAGCAGGGGGCTCAAGCGGCCCAGGCCGACGATGCCGAGGATCATGCCGGCACCGACCAGCCACAATTCGATCGAGTTTCCCTGGTCGATGAACAGTCCCACCCCGACCAGGGCCAGGCCCGACGCCGCCAGCACCAGACCGGTGGGACGCCATCGGGTCGAGGATTCGGCCACCTCGGTCACGGCGTCCTGGCGGAGGGCGCTGACCGGCGAGATCCGGCTGGCCGCCACCGCCGGCAGGAGGGACGCCACACAGGTCACCCCGGTGCCCACCACCAGGCACACCACGATGGTGTGCCACCCGACCACCAACCCGGCGGCCGACGTCTGGGCCCCGTGGCTCGTGATGGTGTTCCGCAGGATCGCGGCGGCCGCCAGGCCCAGACAGAGCCCGACCCCCGAGGCCAGGAAGCCCAGGGCCGCCGCTTCCCCCAGCACGGAGCGGTACAGCTGCGATCGCGACGCCCCCATGCAGCGCAACAGGGCCAGTTCCTTGCGCCGTTGCGCCACCAGGATGCTGATGATGTTGAAGATCACCAGGGCCCCGACGAACAGGGCGATCCCCAGGACGACATCGAGGATGGTGGTGAACTTGGGTGCGCCCGTGCTGCTGATGGCGGCGATCCCGGCGGTGAAGGTCTGACCGGTGAGGACGAAGTAGTCCGGCCCGACTGCCGAGGCGACGCGTCCGGCCAGCGTCCGCTGCGAGAGGCCCGGTGCCGACGATGTCAGGATCACGCTGTAGGACGCCGGGGTCCCGAGCAGGTGTTGCGCCGTCGGCACGGTGAAGCCGACCAGGGTCGACCCCAGCACGTCGGACGACCGACGCGAGGTGATGGTCCCCACCACGGTGAAGCGCTGGGTGGGTTGGGAGGTGGCCACCCGTACCGACTGGCCCAAATGCCACCTCTGCGACGCGAAGGTGTGCGCATCGACCACGACCTCGGCCGCCGACGAGGGCAGCCGCCCGGCGTCGAGCACGAACGGGCGGAGGTTCGGCACCGGTCCCACCGAGATCCCCTTGGCCGTCGACGAGTTGCCGCCGATCAGCGTGCCGTCGGCCCCGACCAGTTGGGCGTACCCGTCGACCTCGCCCTGGGACTGGGCCACGCCGGGCACGCCGCGGACGGTGGCCAGCACGCTCTCGGGCACGGGGACGAACCCCGCCAGGCCCGGCAGGTTGGAAGAGGAGCGGTGACCCTGTACCGCCACCGAGACGTGGCCGTAGGCCTGCTCGGAGGTGGCCGAGACGGACTGGTGGTCGGTGTCGGTGAGGATGAAGGTGCCGGCCAGGAAGGCCACGCCGACCGAGATGGCCAGGCAGACGAGCACCAGCCGCAAGGGGTGGCGCTGATGACTCCTGAACACCACGCGCCACACCGGTCAGCCCTCCAGGAGCGCGAGGTGGTGGGCCACGGTGTCGGTTGTGGGGTCGATGAGATCGTCGACCACCCGGCCGTCGAGGAGGAACACTACGCGGTGGCCGTAGCTCGCCGCCGCCGGATCGTGGGTGACCATGATCACCGACTGGCCCTCCTCGGCCACGATGCGCGCCAGCAGCTCGAGGAGCGCGGCGCCGGCCTTCGTGTCCAGATTCCCCGTGGGCTCGTCGGCGAAGATGATGGTCGGGTGGTTGACCAGGGCCCGGGCCACGGCCACCCGCTGCTGCTGGCCACCCGAGAGCTGGGCCGGCCGGTGGTGCAACCGGTCAGCGATGCCGAGCAGGCCGGCCAGGTGCTCGATCCACGCCGGGTCCGGTCGCGTGCCGGTCAGGGCCGCCGGCAGCTCGATGTTCTCCCGGGCCGACAACGTGGCCAGCAGATTGAACCCCTGGAAGACGAAGCCGACCTGGGTGCGCCGCAGCTCTGTCAGTTCCCGCTCGCTCAGCCTGGACAGGTCGGTGGCGCCGATGTGGACCCGACCCGAGTCCAACGTATCGAGGCCGGACAGGCAGTGCAGCAGGGTCGACTTCCCCGACCCCGACGGCCCCATGATGGTACTGAAGCGCCCCGCTTCGAATTCCACCGAGACCGAGTCGAGCGCCGTCACGGTGGCTGCGCTGGTGCCGTAGTGCTTGGAGGCGTCACACGCCCGAACGGCCGCGGGCAGGCTGCACTGACCGTCCGACGACTGCGCTACTCCCACCAACCGGGACCTTACCCGGCGTCGTCGAGCGGATTACGCCACCCCGGTGAGCCGGTGCGGCCGCCGGCGGAGACCCGGAGCCCGATGAAGTTGCGCTGGGCCTCCACCGTTCCGGCTCCGAAACAGAGGCCACGGATGTCCCGGTAGGCGCGCTCGAGCGGGTACTCACGGCTGTAGCCGTAGCCGCCGTGGATCTGCATCGCCTCGTCGCACACGAACTTGGCGGCCAGGTTCGCCGCCGTCTTGGCCAAGGCCGTCTCGAGCGGTGGCGGGGTGCCACCGTCGCCGGCCAGGCGCACGGCCCGGGCCAGGAGCAGCCTCGCCCCTTCGAGCTGCACCGCCATGTCGGCCAGCTTCCACTGCAATCCCTGCAGGTCGGCCAGCGGCCGGCCGCCGATCACCCGCTCGCCCATGTAGCGCACGGCGTGCTCCAGCGCGCCCTGGGCCGCGCCCACGCACATGGCGGCGTTGCCGCAGCGCTCGTGATTGAGGTGGGACAGCAGGATTTTGAACGCCTCGGTCGAGGACGGATCCCCGGCCACGAGGATGTCCTCTTCTCCGATCTCGACCGCGTCGAAGGCCAACTCGGCTTCGGTGGCGGCGTGGATCCCCATGCCCTTGTGACGGCCGGTGACCGAGATGCCCTCGCGGTCGGTCGGCACGATCACCGCCCCGATCCCCTTGGCGCCCTCCCCTCCGGGCCAGCGGCACCAGACCAACACCCCTTGGGCCACGTGCCCGAGGGTCGAGTAGTTCTTGTAGGCGTTGAGGCGCCACCGACCCGGGCCGTCCTCGACCAGGGTGGCCCGCATGTTCTGCACGGCCGACCCGGCGTCGGGCTCGGTGATGCCGATGCTGATGAGGGCGTCGCCGTCGGCCGCGGCCGGGAGCCAGCGCTCCTTCATGGCCTGGGGCCCGAGATGCTCAATGCCCCGGGGCGGCCCGTTGAAGGTCAGCTGGCAGCAGATGGCCGAGGACACGTCGGCCCGGGCGATCTCCTCGAGCACGATGGCCGCCTCGACGTCGCCGAAGCCCATGCCGCCCCATGCCTCGCCGATGGTGATGCGGAGCAGGTCGGCACCGGCCAGCGCCTTGCGCACCTCGGCCGGGACCTCGCCGTTCTCGTCCCCCTGGGACGCTCGCGGTGCCACTTCGCGGGAGGCCACATCGCGGGCCAGTTGGCGCAGCGCGGCCTGGTCCTCGTTCTCGGCCAGCAGGTCGAACCCCGACGCTCCGGCCATCAGTCTGGCCCCATCAGTCTGGGCCCATCTGCCGTGGTCCCATCAGGGGTGGGCGCATCACTCCCCGAGCTCGGTGCCGACCACGCCCACGAAGCTCACGCCCTCCCCCGGGGCCCCACCCAGGTTGTGGGTCAGTCCCATGGTCCGGCCCGGACCGACGGTGGTGATCTGCCGGTCGGCCGGAGCCTGGCCGCGCAGTTGCAGCCAGCACTCGAAGAGCATGCGCAGTCCCGAGGCGCCGATCGGGTGACCGAAACTCTTGAGGCCGCCATCGGGGTTGACGGGGAGTTCGCCGTCGCGATCGAAGGTCCCCGCCAGGACTTCCTTCCAGGCCGTCCCCCGTTCGGCGAACCCCAGGTCCTCCATCAGCACCAGCTCGGTGGGCGTGAAGCAGTCATGGACCTCGGCCATGGCCAGCTGCCGGCGAGGATCGGTGATCCCGGCTTGGGCGTAGGCGTCGGCGGCCGAACGGACCACCTCGGCGAACGTGGTGTAGTCGTATCCCGGATCGATCGGACCGGCGGCCGGGCCGGCCACGAAGCTGAGGGCCTTGACGTACAGCGGGTTGTCGCAATACGTGTGGGCGTCCTCGACCCGGCAGATGATGGCGGCGGCCGACCCGTCGCTCACCCCGCTGCAGTCGAAGACACCGAGCTCGCCGGCCACCAGGGGGGCCTTGGCGATGGTCTCCATGGAGACCTCCTTCTGGAACTGGGCCCGCGGGTTCCGGGCGCCGTTCTGGTGGTTCTTGAAGGCGATCCGGCTCATCACTTCCTTCATCTGCGCGGCGTCCACGCCGTACTTGTGGCCGTAGGAGGGAGCCAGGAAGGAGAAGGCGGCCGGCGAGGACAGCCCCGGGTCGGTCCCATCGCCCACCGGTCGGATCCCGGTCAGTCCCGAGTACCCGGTGTCCTTGAGCTTCTCGACGCCGATGGCCATGGCCGTGTCGTACGCCCCCGAGGCCACCGCATAGCAGGCGTTGCGAAAGGCCTCGGACCCGGTGGCGCAGAAATTTTCCACCCGGGTGACCGGCTTGTAGTCGATCTTGAGCGGCCGGGACAGCGTGACGCCCGACACGCCCGAGGTCATCGTCCCCAGCCAGAAGGCGTCGATGTCGTGGATGGGCAGGCCGGCCGAGACGGCCGCATCGGTGGCGGCGTCGGTCAGGAGGTCGTCGACGCCGGTGTCCCAACGCTCGCCGAATTTGGTGCAGCCCATGCCGATGATGGCCACCTGGTCGCGGATGCCTTTGCTCGCCATGCCTACTCCTCTGCGCTTGCCTGGGCCCGGGGGGCCTCTTGAAGGGGCCGGGCCTTCCAGAAGTAATTGTGCACGCCTTCAGCCGTGTAGATGCGGCGGAACGTCATCTCGACCCGGCCTCCTATCGTCAGCTCATCGACGTTGACGTCGGTCATCTCGCAGCGGTAGCGACCGCCGCCGTCAAAGTCGACGATCACGCCCACCACCGGCGGGGACAGGCTGAAGGCCAGATGGTCGATGGTGAAGGTGGCGATGGTGCCCTTGATGTCGGCCAGGCGTTCGGTCGTCATACGGTCGATGGAGCGGCACTCGAGGCAGACGCGGGTCGGCGGGAGATGGCGGAAGCCGCAGTCCAGGCAACGGCTGGCCGCGAAGGCGTACTTCCAGGCCTCGGAGCGGTGGACGATCGGCGCACCGGGACGTTCGGGATCGGGCCGGCGTGGCGGCTCGCGGTGGAGCTGTCCCCGCCACGACAGGAACGAGGCGTAGGAGAGGTCGGTCCGCCCGTCGGCCAATTGCTCGGCCACGGTGGGGACGCCGGCGTGGCGGGCCGCGGCCTGCGCGGCCGGGAGGGCATCGGTGGTACGCAGCACCAGGGCGTCGGCGCCGTCGGCCAGGGAGAGGACGACGATCACCTGTCCCGGCTCGGCCCGTTCGAGCACATCGGCCAGGGCCACGCCGGCGTGCGCCGCGCCGAGATTGCCGACCCGGGCGATGAGATCGGGGGCCATCACGCCCTCGGGGGTGCCCAGTGCGGCCCGCACCGCCTTGACGGCCCGCACGTGCAGGCCGACGACCACGGCATGGTCGATGTCGCTCTCGGTGATGCCGGCGTCTTTCAGCGCGTCGGCAAAGGCCTCCCGGGCCAGGGGGACGTACATCTCCTCGCCGAAGCGCTCCTCCCACACGTGCGAGTCCGATTCCCCGGGGACACGCCAACGGTCGAGGAACTCGTCGCTCGAGGCGCCCCGGCCGACCAGCTCGGCCACGGCGCCCTGGGCGGCGCAGAGAAACGCCGCCGCGCCATCGCCGGAATCACGCTCTTCGGCTCCGCCGGCCAGCCCGCTGCGCAGGTCCGAGGCCACGGCCAGCGTGGTGCGGTCGGTGGCGCCCCGGAGGGCCAGCGTGAGGGTGCCGAGCGCCGACCGGGACGAGCCGCAGAAGTCGTAGGCCGCGCCGCTGCGGGCCAGGCCGAGGGCGGCGTGCACGGTGGTGGCGTTGGTCTTGTCCAGGTAGCCGGGGGCCGGGCGTGGAGAAGAGCAGATCCTGCGGAGCCGGCGACGCGGCCCCGGCCAGGGCCCGTCGCCCGGCCTCGACCCCCAGCGTGGTGGTGTCCTCGTCGTAGGAGGCCACGGCCCTGGTGCCCCGGCCCGGACCGGCACCCAACACCTGAGCGATGGCCGCCCGCGGCAGTCGCCAATAGGGCAGGTAGGTGCCCCACGCCACAATGCCGGCGGTCATGGTGTCGCTCTGCCCCGGGTTCTCAGGCGGCGCGGGCGGCCAGCATGGCGGCTCGACAGCGCTCGGTGGCCGCCTCGTCGATGACGAGGGTCAACTCTTCCAGTGATCCGGTGAGCACCACGCCGTAGTCGCGCTCCGCACCCTCGACACTGACGTACTCGTCCAGCACATCATCGAGCACGGCGCTGGCCGGACGATCGAGTGGGTCACCCCAGCCTCCGCCGCCGCCGTAGTCGAAGCAGATGCGATCGCCCGCCGCCATGGGGACCCAGTCGGCGGTATGGGCCACCACCAATTCGTCGTCGGACCCGTAGCGCAGGGTCAACTTGTTCGGCGCGCCCTTCCCGCCGCCGGCGATGCCGGGCATGGGGTACTTCATGCCGACCACGTAGGTGTACACGTTCGACGGCACCCGTACCTCTTTGATGTAGTGGCTCCCGCAACCTCCCCGCCACTGCCCGGCGCCGCCGGAATCGGTGCGGTAGTCGCGACTCCACTGGAGGTGGGGGTAGAGGCTCTCGTTGATCTCGGCCGTGGCCTTCCACAGATTGCCGAAGCTGGCGCTGACGGCACCCCAGGCGTCCATACCCTTGGCCGCGTTGCACCAGCCGGCGTAGACCTCGGCCGAGCCGTCGACGAAGACCTGCCCGGTACGGGGGTCGATGCCCTTGATGTTGGTCGGGATGCCCGTCTTGTAGGTCTGGGGCACCGCCCGCTCGGGCAGGACCCCCGAGAGCGCCACGGCGACGAGCTCGCCGATGTCGGCCCCGGGATGGTGGGTCCCGGCGCTGACCGGTCGACCGACCACGGGATTGAACACGCACCCCTCGGGTACCACCAACTCGATGGAGTTGAAGAATCCTTCGTTCTTGGGGATCTCGGGATCCATCATGGCGGCAATCTGCGCCACGGTGTAGCCCCGGGTGTTGCCGTAGGTCGACCAGGCCTGAAGCTCTTGGCGATCGTCACTTCCGGTGAAATCGATCTTCAGCTTGGCCCCGTCGACGGTGATGGCCACGTGAAGGTGGATATCGGGGTTGCCCAGAGGATCATGATCGACGTACGAGTCGCCCTCGTAGGTGCCGTCCGGCCACGCCGTGATCTCCTCACCGAACCGCTTGGCGGCGTAGTCGATCATGTGGTCGACCGCCGCCTCGATCTGATCGACGCCGTAGCGCTGCACCAGCACGACCAGGTCGTCGGCTGCCTTCTTGGCCGCACCGATCTGCGCCCGCAGGTCGCCCAGGTAGCCGTCGAGCCTGTTATTGACCTGCAGCGCATAGAGCACGTCACGGCGCTCGACCCCGCGGTCCAGGACCTTGATGACGGGCCACCGCACGCCTTCGCCCCAGATGTCGGTGGCGGTGACGTTGTACCCGCCGGGCACGGCCCCGCCGGTATCGCCGTGGTGACATTGGATGGAGGCGATCAGGATGAGGTGGCCGTCCACCACCACCGGGGAGAACACGTTGTAGTCGGGGAGGTGCCCGCCACCGTGGTACGGGTCGTTGGCCACGAAGACGTCCCCCTGGTGGAACTCCTCGACGCCGAGGAAATCGAGGGCGAAACGGACCGGCAACGTCGAGGTCAACATGAATTGGGGGATGCCCACGCTCAGGGCGGCCAGGCGCCCCTTGCCGTCGAGAATGGTGGCGTTGCGCTCGTTGGATTGGTTGAGGATGGGGGTGGTCGCCGTCCGCGAGACGTACATGGCCATCTCGAAGCACATCGTCTCCATGGCCCCCCGGATGACCTCGGCCGTGACCGGGTCGACGCTGCCGTCCGCCATCAGGCGGTCTCTGGGTCCTGCCAATGCCTTCAGATCGACGTTCATGGCCCCTCCTCGAGCGCCCACACCGGGCCTCGCAGGCACAAAGTTTGCTGACAACCGTGTCACCTTCACTGTACACCGGGGCCCGAATCCGGGTGCCTCCGCACCAGGCTCGGGCTCGAACTCGGACTGCTAGGCCGGTGGACCCACGTCGAGAACGAGTGCGTCTGAACCCGATCCTTGATGATCGGCTCGTGCCCCGTCAGCCTGATCACAGGTCCGCATCCGACAACGGAAGTGACGCTGCTCACTGATCTGGTCGCATGGCGTGTCTCTTGGGCGGTCAACGGTCACTGGTCGGGTCCGCAACACCTGGCAAGCTGCGACCGTCCCGTCGGGTCGACATGATCACGTTCCCTGGGGTATGACTTTCCCGCTCACGATACTATCGACGCCAAACGTATCGCCAAGCGTCCCGTGGTCAAGTTCGTGGAGCCCGAGCGAGACGGTGCAATGCTACGGCTTCTTCGACGGGAAGGGGGAGTACGTACAGTGCACGGAGTTCAGGCTAAGCGAACTGCTGGTGGCATCGCGATGCGCAGACCGGCCTCGGTTCTCGGTGCGGAAAACGGTCGGACAGCGACGCTTCTAATGCTGCTGCTGTTGGTGATTCCGTTTGGCCTGTTGTGGCTGTTGATTGCGGGGCACCGCGATCGCCTCGGATTCGGCAACCTTTCGATCCGGGGCGCGCTGGTGCTGGCATTCCTCGCTTTTGAGGTACTGCTGTTGGGCATCACCGAATTGTCC
Source organism: uncultured Acidimicrobiaceae bacterium (assembly GCA_963743785.1). Lineage (GTDB taxonomy): Bacteria > Actinomycetota > Acidimicrobiia > Acidimicrobiales > RAAP-2 > Bog-473. The sequence continues at coordinate 409,472 of CAVURD010000034.1, forward strand.
AGCATCGGACACCACTTCACGGCGGGCACAGTGGCGATCCTCTGGCTCATCGTGATCCTCATCCTGCTGTTCGCGGCCAGGACCCAGATCATCTCGCTGGTTCAGCGAGCCCGGTCCCGACGATGGCGCCCGGTTCGGACTGATGGACCGTGTGAAACGATTGAGCGGTGAAGATCGCTTCTGGGTCGCCGTTCTGATCGGCGATCTTCGGGTTATTGGTGGCTACCGGATTCCTCTACCCACCATCCTACGGCGACTCGATGATCTACCACCTCGCCCGCGTCGAACACTGGATCCAGAACCGCACGGTGGCTCCCTTCGCCACGCACAATCTCGACGCAGGTCGAATTTTCACCACTGTCCGAGTACAACCTGGCGCACCTGCACCTGTTGTCGGGAACCGACCGATTCGACGCGTGCATGCAGCTCCTCGGCCGCTCTGGTCTGCATCGTCGGAGTCTCCGAGTTGGCCCGACTCCTCGGTGCGTCCCGCTCGACTCAGATCGCGGCGTCGGTGATCTGCGCCACCATTCCCTCGGGGGTCCTGCTGGCCACGAGCACCGAAAACGACTACTTCGCCGCAGCCGCCGGCATCGGGCTCTTGATGATCCTGACGGCATTTTCGTTCGGGGGCCGGTGGGGATATCGAGCCGTTGCGCTCGGTGCGGCGATGGGCCTGAGCTACATGGCCAAATCCACCATGTCAGTCCTGATGGGTCCGGCCGTGCTTGGCCTTGTTCGCAGTCGCCGTGTACCGGCAGGTGCGGACAGGCGGAGGACGAAGAGACACTGCGTGAGCGGGATCACCAGGTTCTCGTCATTGCGGCGAGCGCCGTCGCGATCGTCGGTGTCTTTCTGGTCCAGACCGAGCAACTGTTCGGCACCTTGTCGGTCCGACAACGAAGGACCTGATCAGCTCGCCGATCACCATCGCTGGTTTTGGAGCCAATGTCGACCGCGCCACGGCAGCCAACTTCCATATCGGCGACGGCGTCGCCGGCATTCAACACCTACGTCAGCAAGGTCGCGTTGGGCGCACTGCGGACACGCCTATTCGGTCTTCGGTGTCTCCATCAACGACCCCCACTACGCCGGGATCCTGCAACAGCCATACATTCGCCGTGGGCGACTACACGCTGTTTCAACGCATCCCGGAGTACGGGGCAAACCCGTGGAATGTCCTTCTGGCGGTGGCGGCCCTCGTCGTCCTGGTGGTCGCCGTGGCCCGCGGCCGCAGGGAGTTCCGTTTGGCGCTGGTGCTTTCGTCTCAGTTTGGGTTGCGGATTCCTGCTTCTTGTACGGGAATCGCCAAATGGGTACCGTACGACGTCAGGTTCCAACTGCCCTTGCTTCGTGGCCGCTATCCGCCGTGATCGCCGTCGCGTTGAGCATCTTCCCCCGTTGGGTTACTCGTCTTGTCCTGGTCGGGCTCGTCGTCTCCTGCCTTCCACAATTGCTCGACAACGCCGAAATGCCGCTCGTGCCTCCGACCAGTATCACGGTTCCTACTTGACCCCCTATTTCGGGCAATTACAGCCAACCACCCTGGCGCCGAACAAGCACCCGCCTATCAGACCGTCACGACGATGCTGGCCCAATCGACGTGCAAACAGGCAGCAATCGGCAACTGGGCTCGGCCTCGAATACCCACTGTGGGTGGGACTTCAGCACGAGCACTACAGGGGGGTGCTCAACGACTTCAACGTCAACAACGTCACGTCGAAAGTTGGAACCCTCCTACCGGCCGTGCGCGTCGATCACACAGCAGGGACATTCCATACGTCACTCCGAACAACGGGACGGTCAATGTCCAACAGAGCAACCTGGCGCTCTCCATCGACCCGAACAAGGCTGCGACGATCCGGACCGACATTCCCAGATTCCAGAGCAAGGTGCGCGGCGTTCGCGTACTCCCGGGTGGTGGCTGGAGCATGGCCCGGTATCGGAACTCTTCCCTTTCTGGTCAGCCAGTGGATCGCTCTACCTGTTCAGCGATTCCGCGCAGCCGGATCCAACTGCTGCTCCAGCATGGTGCCGACCGTTCCGCAATCAACCGTTGGCCTCTTCGAGGCCAACGGGCAGTCGGTACCCACGACGATGGGTCATCACACCATCAAGGCGGATCTCGATCTTCGCCGCGGTGTGACACGCATCGACATCGTTACCGAGCCGAACGGCGTGGCGCACCGCCGGTTGCTGATCCTGAGCGACGTAACGCTCAGGTCGGCCGGGTCCTGAACTCCTCTCCTTCCGGGCAGCACCGCTCATGGCTCGCAGGGTAGACGCCCGCTCAGGCGGTGGCCCGGACCACCATGACCCAGCTGTCCAACTGGAGCGGGCCACCCCCTCCGGCCCAGAACCGGACGTCGCTGAAGCCGGCGCCTTCCAGCCACCGGCTCCACTCCGGAGGGGTGGGCAGCCGGATGAAATGCGTCGTGTGCCGGGTCTCCCCGTCCCGGTAGACCGACCGTTGCGTCTCGAGTCGGCCGGTCAGCGGGTCGAAGCGGGAGACGTCGACCTGCGCATCGTCACCCCGGGTGACCACGGTGGCGTCGGGCGCCGCCGTGAAATGGCGGACCACGGCATCGTGGTGCATGGTCTCGATCAGTACGGTGCCCCCGGGCCGGAGCACCCGGTGGAACTCGCGACAAGGTGGCGCGGCAGTCGGTGTCGTCGTAGTAGCCGAACGAGGTGAACCAGCACACCACGGCGTCGAACGGGCCCGACGTCGGGAGCCGGCGCAGGTCGCCCACGAGGTAGTCCGGCGGTACACCGGGGCCAACCGGATCGGCCTTGGCCAGTGCGATGAACTGCTCGGAGAGGTCGACCCCCGTGACCACCATGCCGGCGGCGGCCAGACGGCGGGAGAGACGGCCGTGCCCGCACGGGGCATCGAGGACGCGGGCACCCGGATCCAACTGCAACAGTCCCAGGATCTCGGCCGCGTCGTCGTCGGAGTGCTGCTCGTCGATCGACTCCTCGTAGAAGTAGAGGTAGTCATCACCGAACGTGCCCTCGAGGTCAAAATCCATGCCGCATCTTCGCCGAGTACCCCGCCACAGGTGTACTCGGAGAAGATGCCTCCAAGTGACCGCGACCTCCGGTTGTGGCCGCCCCGCTCAGAGCGACCACAACCGGAGGTCGCGGTATTGGCTGGTGGCATCCTGCCCACTCAGTGGTGCAGGCTCGGGGCTGCCTCGTTGCCATTTGGTTGCACGTCCATCGCACATTCAGGAGTTTTATTTCGAGAAACGAGATTTCATCGTCGTAAAGCTATCGCTGGACCGTTATCCCTGCCGGGAGGCGAAGGTGCGCCGCGCCGATCCGATCCCCAGCACTACCGTGCGGGCCATGGCCCTCAAGCTCGGCATCGTGACCCCGGTCCTGCACATGAACCCGCGGTTCGACCCTCCGGAATGGGAGGTCACGGCCAGCGTCAGCGACGTGGTCGACGTGGTGCAACAGGCTGAGACCCTGGGCTACGACTGGGTGGCCTGCTCCGAGCACATCGCCATCCCGGCCGCGGCCTCCACCGTGCGGGGCGGCCGCTACTGGGACCCGTTCTCCACACTGGGTTTCTTCGCCGCCAAGACCACACGGGTGGGCCTGCTGACCCACATGGCCGTCCTCCCCTACCACCACCCACTGGAACTGGTGAAACGGCTCGGCACCCTCGATCTCCTGAGCGACGGCCGGGTCATCGCCGGTGTCGGTGTGGGATCGCTCGAGCCCGAATTCAACGTGTTGGGACATGCCTTCGACGGGCGGGGCGACCGGTCCGACGACGCCATCCGGGCCATCAGAGCCTCCTGGGGCCATCGACTACCCGAGTACCACGGGACCCACTACGACTACCAGGACTTCATTGTCGAGCCGTCCGGGCTCGACCGCGCGCTCGCCATCTGGGTGGGTGGCCGGACGCGCCGCTCCCTGCGCCGGGCCCTCGAATTGGGCGATGCCTGGATGCCCTTCGGTTTCAAGCTCGAGCCGCTCACCGACCTGCTGGCCGATCCCACGGTGGTCAAGGCGCTGGACCGTTTTGCCGAGGAGCACGGCGCGCCCCTGGACCTGATCCTGGCCCCCGAGCCGCCGATCGATCCCCTGGGCGATCCCTCAGCCACACGAGACTTCTTGGCCTCCTACGTCGCCATCGGCGCCACCGGGTTCAGCCTTCGCTTCGACCACCATTCGCTGGCCCACTACGGCGAGGAGATGGCGGCGATGCAGGAGCTGGCCGGCACGCTGGCCCCGTAGGGCTCCGGCGGAGTCCGGCGGCGGCGTCCGGCGGGGTCCGGCGGGCGGAGAGCCTTCTAGATCTTCGAGACGGCGCTCCCCAACCCGGGGTAGCCGCCTCCACCGAAGCGCGCATCGAGGGCGTCGTAGTCGACGGCCCAACCCTGACGAGGCAGCTGGTCGACGAACTCGACGGCCGACGGCTTCTTGTACGACGCGATGAGCGAGCGGCAGTGGGCAATGAGCACCTCGGCCGTGACGGCCTCGCCCTCGATCCCGTCGGCCCGCACCACCACCGCCACCACCTTTTGTGTCCACTTGGGGTCGGGCACACCGATGATGGCGGCCTCTTTGACCCCGGGATGCCGGGTGAGACAGCTCTCGACCTCAGCCGGGTAGATGTTCTCCGCGGCCGACTTCACAATCCGGGTCAAGGGAGCGACGAAGGTGATGGAGCCGTCCGCCTCGCGTTTGCCCAGATCGCTGGTGTGCCACCACCCGCCTCGGGTGCGCTCGGCGTTGAGCTGGTCTCGGTCGTGGTACCCGTTGGTCAGCACCCGGCCACGGGCCACGATCTCGCCGGTCTCCCCGTCGGGCACGTCGGCGCCGTCGGGATCGACGATGCGCACCTGGACCCACGGCGAAGGGCGGCCACTGCTGCCGGAGCTCCCGATACCCAGGGCGTTGAAGGTGAGCATGCCCGTGGCCTCGGTCTGGCCGTACCCGGCCGGGTGCAACCCCCAGGGGCTGTCGTCGACCTGGATCATCTCGTTCCACGCCGGGCTGGCCCCGAACGTCCGCAACGAGGAGAGGTCATAGCGGCCGTCCCGGTTGACTTCCATGATCTCCTTGGCCGTGGGTCCCATCACGAAGCCGTAGTTGCAGCGCTCGGTCTCGATCAGCCGGCAGAGCTCCTCGGCATCGACCCGCCGGGTCATGACGTTGGTGCCCCCGAGGTGAAACGTGGCGAAGGTCGTCATGAGGGTGGCCATGTGGAACATGGGGCCCGAGTTCAGGTACACGGTGTCCTCGGTGATGCGTTGCACCAGGGCCACCATCAACGCCTGCGAGAGGACGGCGTCGTGGGAGAGCTGGGAACCGTTGGGCGTGCCGGAAAAGGCCGCAGTGTAGAGCTGGATGACCGGGGACGCGGGGTCCACCGGCGTGGCCGGATCCTCCGGTGAACCGGCCGCCAGGAAGGCTTCGTAGCTCTCGGCCGCAGCGTCGGGCTGGGCGGTGTCCTCCTGGGGGCGTGGGGCTGGGCGGTGTCCTCCTGGGTGGCGTCGAGCCGGGCGGTGTCGTGCTGCCGCCACAGGGCCGTGCCGCCCCAGTCTGCTCGGGCTGCCCGCACGGCCGAACCGATTTCCTCGTCCTGCCAGATCACGAGTTTCGGCTGCACATCGCGCAGCAGTGTCACCAGCTCGTCGCTGGTCTGTCGCCAGTTGGCCGGCACGAAGACCGCCCCCACCTTGGCGCACCCGAGCAGACATTCCAGGACCCGGTGGCAATTCTGGCCCAGCCACAGCACCAGGTCGCCGGATCCGATGCCAGCGTCGACGAGAGCATTGGCCAATCGGTTGGTCCGCTGATCCAGGTCGGGATAGGTGGCCCGATAGTCGCCGCACACCACTGCCGTGCGCTGCGGGCGGCTGCGCCGGTGCTCGCGCAGCACGTCACCGAGCGTCAGGTCGTGCAACTGGTCCATGCTCAGGTGGGCGCGTCGGCCAACCGCGCGCGCAGCTCGGGCTTTATCACCTTGCCGGTGGCGTTGCGGGGAAGCTCGTCAACGAAGCGGTACTGGCGCGGCACCTTGTAGTCGGCCAGCAACGGAAGGGCGTACTGGCGCAGTCCATCGCCGTCGACCGCCTGACCTTCGTGCAGGACGACGAAGGCCACCACGTCCTCTCCGAGCACCGGATGTGGTGCTCCGACCACGGCGACTTCGGCCACCGCCGGGTGCTGCACCAGGACGTGTTCCACATCGGCGGCGTGCACGTTGTTACCGCCCCGGATGATCACGTCTTTGCTGCGACCGACGATGTAGAGATACCCATCCTCATCGAGCTTGCCGAGGTCACCAGTGACCAGCCAACCGTCCTTCCACATCTCTGCCGTGGCCTCCGGATCGCCGAAGTACTCGCGCTGATGGCCCGGCAGTTGCAGTCGCACGTCACCGACCTCGCCGGCCGGCAGGTCGACCCCTGCCGCGTCCACGATGCGCACCAGGGCCGGGGAGGCGATCATTCCCACCGACCCAGGCCGCTTGACCGCTTCGCCCTTGGGCATGACGGCGTAGGCCGACCCGGCTTCCGTCATGCCGTAGTTGTTGGACACCATCGCATCGGGCATGCGCTCCTGCAGCCGTTCGACCACAAAGGGAGCCAGCGGCGCACTGCCGACCGAGCACATGTCGACCGAGGAGAGATCGACGGTGTCGAAGCGGGGATTGTCCAGCAGGAGGTGGGCCATGGCCGGCACGAGGAAGATGGCCATCGGCCTCTCGGCCTCCACCACATCCAGCCAGCGGTCGGCGTCGAACTTGGGCATGTAGATCCCCCGCAGGCCCAGCTTCATGGGTGTGTAGACCAGGGCGATCCCGGCGAAGGTGAACATGGGGCTGGCGTGCAGCCAACCCGCCCCGCTCCACGACGGCGTGACGTCGCCCACCATGGAGGCATTGGAGTGCCGCACCGCCACCCCTTTGGGGCGCCCGGTCGTGCCCGAGGTGTAGAGGATGTCGGCCAGATCGTCGGCCGATCGAGGCACCTCGAAGGCAGTGTGATCCTGGTCGCCTATCTCCTCCCAGCTCACGAGCGCGGGGAAGAGAACGAGAACCCGAAGTCGGGCCGGCGGCCGAGGAGGCGGAGGAGGAGCCTGAGGTGGAGCTGGGGTTGGTGGTCGGTCGATCGGGCCCACCGGCGCTGACGTCGATCACCATCAGGAGCTCGTCGTTGGCCACCCCACGGTCCTGGGCCACCAACTCGCCGTCGGCCACCACGGCGCTGGCGCCCGAATGGGCCAGCATGTGGCCCACCTCGGCCGGGGCCAGGCGGGGGTTCATCGGCACGGCCACACCGCCGGCCCGGTGGATGGCGGCATAGGAGACCAGCCAGTGCAGCGCCTCTTGCGGGTGCAGATGGATCCCGACCCGCCCATTGAAAGGCAGGCCGGCTTCGACCAGGCCGCGAGCCAGCGCATTGGCCTGGCCCTCCCACTCGGCGAAGGTCAGGTGTCCGACGTCGACCACGGTGAAGGCCGTCTGACCGGGGAACTCCTCAGCCATCCGTCGCAGGTGCTCGTCCATCCCCACGTGTGCGGGACCCCCCAAGGTGCTCGGTGGCGCCGAAATGCCCAAAAGTTGACGCCGGTGTCAGGTTCGTTGCAGCATGGCCGATGCTCGTCCGGGGGTCAATCCGGGTGAGGGCCACACCAACCTCCGCGCACGGACCATTCCGTGAGGGACCGAACCAAGGGAATAGTCGCCGATATGAGCATGGTTCGCTTCGACCTACCAACGCCCGAGGGCGACACCATCGAGTTCTGGGAGGCGGCCAAGGATGAACGACTGCTGATCAAGCACTGTGTCGACTGTGGCGGCTATTCCTACTACCCCCGGCCGTTCTGCCCGAAGTGCTGGAGCGAGAACGTCGAATGGTTCGAAGCCAGCGGGAAGGCGACCCTCTATTCCTGGTCGGTGATCTACAGCAATGACATGCCGCCCTTCAAGGACCGCATCCCATACGTCGCAGCCCACGTTGACCTGGCCGAGGGGCCTCGCATGATGACCAACGTGGTCGACTGCCCCTTCGACGAACTCGAGATCGGCATGGCGCTCAAGGTCAAGTTCCAGCCCATCTCCGACGAGTTCACCATCCCGGTCTTCGTCCGGGCCTGAGAGAGGACACGCACATGAGCGACGCTGTCATCGTTTCCGCCATCCGGACTCCCATCGGGCGCGCCGGGCGGGGCCTGGCCGGCCTGAGCCTCCAGGGGATCGGTTCGCAAACCGTCGCCGCCGCCATCGCCGCCGCCGGCCTCGACGCCAACGACATCGATGACCTGCTCATCGGCGAGGTCCTCCAGGGCGGCGGCTGCACGGCCCGCTACATCGCCAACGACCTGGGTCTGCCCACCGACACGCCCGGGGGCGCGGTGCAACGCCAGTGCGCCACCGGGATGATGGCCGTCCAAGATGCCGCCGCCCAGATCCGCTCGGGCATGGCCCAGGTCATCGTGGCCGGGGGCATCGAGTCGATGACCCGCTCGCCGGCCCTCTTCGCCAAGGCACCGGTGCCGTTCGGCGTCATGCAGCAGTTCATCCCCCCGAGCCACCCCGACACGCCCGATGCCCCCAACATGAACATGCTGATCACGGTGGGAGAGAACACCGCGCGCGAGTGCGGGATCACCCGGGAGGAGTCGGACCACTGGTCGTATCACTCCAACCTCAGGGCCGCCGCGGCGGCCGACGACGGCCGCTTTGCCAGCGAGATCGTGCCGGTCACCGTCCCGGTCGGACGGGGCGAGACGGCCACCGTCAGCGTTGACGAGCATCCGCGTCGTGACACCACACTGGCAAAACTGGCTGCGCTCCCCTCCCTCACCGGGCCCGACGGGCAGGTCACGGCCGGGAACTCGTCGGGGATCGCCGACGGCGGAGCCGCCGTCGTGGTGGTCGATCGCGACTACGCCGATGCCCACGGCATGGAAGTCATGGCGACGATCCGGTCGTGGAACTCGTGTGGGATCGAGCCGGCCCGGACCGGTCTGGCGCCCACAATCGCCGTTCCCAAGGCGCTGCAGCTGGCCGGCCTCGATGTCTCCGACGTCGACCTGGTCGAAATCAATGAGGCCTTCGCCACCATGTCGGTGGCCTGTTCCCGGAAGCTCGGCTTCTCCCATGACATCGTCAACGTCAACGGCGGCGCGGTGGGGATAGGCCACCCCGTGGCCGCTTCGGGCACCCGTATCCTGGTCACCCTCATTCACGAACTCCGCCGCCGGGGCGGCGGCATCGGCGTGGGCACCCTCTGCGCCGGTGGCGGCATGGGATCGGCCACCGTGCTCGAAGTCAGCGCCCCCTAAGGCGCCCTCGGCCGGATTCGGCGCGACTCGAGTCGACTCGAGTGCGTCCGTTCCACTGGCGATGGATCCGGGGAGTCCGGGGCTATTCCGCGTCTTCGGCGCCATCCGCCATCCGCCCCTTGATGGCGTTGACGACGGTGGGATCGAGCAGCGTGGTGACGTCGCCCAGATCGCGGTGCTCGGCCACGTCGCGTAGCAACCGTCGCATGATCTTGCCGCTCCGGGTCTTCGGCAATTCGGGCGTGAGCATGATCTGCCGGGGTTTGGCGATGGGGCCGATCTCGTGCGCCACGTGATCACGCAGTTCGCGAACGAACGCCTCACCGTCGGGCGCGTTCGGGGTCCCGGCGCCCTTGACGGTGACAAAGGCCACGATCGCCTGTCCCGTCGTAGCGTCGCTGGCGCCCACCACCGCCGCCTCGGCGACGGACGGATGGCTCACCAACGCATGCTCGACCTCGGTGGTCGAAATGCGGTGACCCGAGATGTTCATCACGTCGTCCACCCGACCGAGCAGCCAGATGTCGCCGTCCTGGTCGCGCTTGGCCCCGTCACCGGCGAAATACCTCCCCGGGAATCGGGACCAGTACGTCTGCTTGTACCGCTCGTCGTCGCCCCAGATCCCACGCAACATTCCCGGCCACGGTTGGGTGATGACCAGGTAGCCACCCTCGTCGTTGCCAACTGATTTGCCGTCGTTGTCGATGATGTCGACGGCGATGCCGGGGAAGGGAGTCATGGCGGCGCCGGGCTTGGTGGCGGTGATCCCCGGCAGAGGCGTGATCAGGATTCCGCCTGTCTCCGTCTGCCACCAGGTGTCGACGATGGGACACCGTTCGCCGCCGATGTGCACCCGGTACCACATCCACGCCTCGGGGTTGATGGGCTCTCCGACCGATCCGAGCAGGCGCAGGCTCGTCAGATCGTGACCGGCCGGTAGGTCATCGCCCCACTTCATGAAGGTGCGGATGGTGGTCGGCGCGGTGTAGAGGATGTTCACCTCGTACTTCTCGATGATCTGCCACCATCGATCCCGGGCCGGCGTGTCCGGCGTGCCTTCGTACATGACAGAGGTGGTGCCGTTGGCCAACGGGCCGTACACGATGTAGCTGTGGCCCGTCACCCAGCCGATATCGGCCGCCGTCCAGAACACGTCCTCTTCTGGCTTGATGTCAAAGATCAACCGATGGGTGGCCGCCACATGGGTCAGGTAGCCCCCCGAGGTGTGCAAGATGCCCTTCGGCTTGGCCGTGGTCCCGCTGGTGTACATGATGTAGAGCGGGTGCTCCGCGTCGAAGGCTTCGGCCTCGTGCCGCTGGGGTTGGCGTTCGACCAGTTCGTGCCACCACACATCACGGTCTTCGTTCCAGGCCACCGCCTGGCCGGTGCGCCGGACGACGAGCACCTTCTCCACCTCAGGGCACTCGGCGATGGCCTCGTCGACGGCGCCTTTCAGACCGCTGGCCTCGCCGCGCCGGTACCCGCCGTCGGCCGTGATGACGAAGTGGGCGTCACAGTCAAGGATCCGACCCCGCAGGGCATCGGAGGAAAAACCCCCGAAGACGACGGTGTGGGGCGCACCGAGGCGGGCGCAGGCCAACATGGCCACCACCGTCTCGGGGATCATCGGCATGTAGATGGCAACCTTGTCGCCGGTGCGCACGCCCATCTCGGTGAGGCCGTGGGCCGCCTGGCTGACCGAGGCCAGCAGATCGGCGTAGGTGATGGTGCGGGTGTCCCCCGGCTCGCCCTCCCAATGGAAGGCCACCCGCTCCCCCAATCCCGCCGCCACGTGGCGATCGACGCAGTTCACGGCCACGTTGAGCGTCCCGCCCACGAACCACTTGGCGAAGGGGGTCTTCCATTCCAAGATGTCGGTCCATGGCGTGGCCCACGTCAGGTGCTTGGCCTGCTCGGACCAGAAGGCCAGAGGATCGGCACTGGCTTCCTCGTAAATCCCGGGCCCGGCGTTCGCCCGCTGCACCAGCGCATCAGGAGGAGGAAAGGTCCGCGTCTCGTGCAAGAGCGCCGACAGTCCTTCTTCGCGTTCTTCGCTCATGTCGTGCTCCTCCTCGATCTAGTGGATCACCTTAGGTTCACCGCGGCGCATCAGCCCGGTGAACACCGACGCGACCTCCCTCCGCTACTCCTGGGCGCCAGAGGGAACACCGCGACGAGGGCCTTCTTGAAGGTCTCGTTCATGACTCCTGCCGCCGAAGCGTAGAAGGCGATCGCGGCTGTCACGACCCCGGCCCAGAGGAGGGCCGCCGCTATTGGGTCCCTGGCGTCTGGCTACGCAGTTCGAAGCCCTTGAACGTGAAGGCGGGGCACACGGTGGCCCCCATCAGGGCGTAGGCGCCGAGAGGACGAGCCGACTGCCAGATCCCGGCGGGCACGACGACTTGAGGCTCCTGGCCACGATCGACTCCGGGGCCCATCACGTGGACGTCGGTCCGGCCGTCGGGCCATTCACAGCGCAACTCGAGTGGGTCCCCGGCGTAGAAGTGCCACAGCTCGGTGGCGTCGATCCGGTGCGGTGCGGAGCGTTCATGCGCCAAGAGCAGGTACAAAATGGCGCTGCCCGCTGGACGTTCATCCGCCCCACTTGGCGCCACCCACGTTCGTCGATACCACCCGCCCTCGGGATGAGCCGCTGAGCGCGAGAGCAGCAATCAAGTGCTCGCCGGGGCGCATAGGCCCCAGTCTGGCTCAGAGGGCGGCGCTCACTCCAAGGGCCTCGGCCACCTGGAGCAGCTGGGTGCCGCTCCCTCCGAACAGGGCACCCGCGGTCTTGGCGCGCCGTATGAACATGTGGCTGTCGTGTTCCCAGGTGAAACCGATGCCTCCGAAGGACTGGAACGACTCCTGGCAGACCAGCCGTTGGCAGTCGTCGCTGGCGCTCTTGGCCATGGACACCGCGATGGCCCGGCCGTCGGCATCCTCCTCAATGGCGGCGACGGCGTAGTAGCAGAGGGCCCGGGCGCGCTCGATGGCCACGAACATGTCGGCCATCTTGTGCTTCACCGCCTGGAACGAGCCGATGGGGACCCCGAACTGTTGGCGATCCTTGACGTAGGCCAGCGCCATCTGGAAGAGGGCCTCCGAGGTTCCCACCGTCTCCAGTGCCGTGGCCAGCGTCGCTTCCTCAATGGCCCGGGTGAGACCGGCCAGCAGGGCGGCACTTCCCGGCTGGCCCAACACACGGTCCGCTCCAACCTCTGCCCCGTCGAATACCGCGGTGAAGAGCGGCCGGGACAAATCGAGCGAGTGCACTTGGGTGAGCCCGCTCTGGGCGCCGGGCACCACGAACGCGCCGATCCCATCGTCGGTCTGGGCGACGACCACCACTTCATCCGTGCCCGGATCGGCCACAAGCCCGAGCTTGGTGCCGTGGAGTCGCCACCCGTCACCGGATTTTTCCGCTCGGGTAGCGACGTCGGCCAATCCCCACCGGCGCGGGTGGTCGGCCAACGCCAGCGTCCCCGTCATGGCGCCGGTGGCCACCCCACCGAGAAACTGTTGTCGTTGCTCGGCCGATCCGACCTCGCGCACGACGGGGGCGAATTGCGTGGTGGTGGCCAGGAAGGGTCCGGGTGCGATGACCCGCCCGAGCTCCTCGATCACCACCGCCGTCTCCACAAATGAGAGTCCCACCCCACCGCAGTCCTCGGAGATGGCCAGGCCGGGCCAGTCGAGGCTCACCATGGAGGCCCAGAGTTTCTCCGGGGCTTCCCCGGTCTCGACCACCGCCCGAACGAGCGAGAGAGGGCACTCCTTTTCCAGGAACGAACGAACCGACGCCCTCAGTTCCTCCTGGTCGTCGGTGAACTCAAGGTCCACTGCCCCTCCTTTTGGGATGTGGCTTCACGCAGAGTGCAAGCAGGGCGGGATTGTACCTGACGCCGGTGTCAGGCTCCGTGCTACGCTCCCTGCGCACTCTCGGGAGTGCGCAGGTTTGGGGGAACCCCCCGGAGGGGGGTCGCCGGCCCGTTCCACTTGATTCGGGCCGGCGACAACGGGGGTCACCGCCGCCCGACGGCTTCACGGTCGCGCTCGCGGCGGAGGGACGCCACCAAGACCGGCAGAACCTCGTGCCAGTCCCCAACGATCCCGATATCGCAGTGGCCGAACACGAGAGCGTCGGGATCATGGTTGATGGCCAGAATGGTGCCGGCGCCCCGCACTCCGACCACGTGGTTGAACTTGCCACTCAGGCCCAACGCCACGTAGAGACGAGGCGCAATGCTCCGACCGGTGATGCCAACCTGCCGAGAGCGTGGCGCCCAACCGTTGTCGGTCACCTTCCGGGTGGCCGCCAACTCGGCCTCGAGGAACGCCGCCAACGGCGAGAGCAGCGCGTACTCGTCCGGTCGGACGGCGGCGCCGACACCGATGACCATCTCGGCCCGGGCCAACACTTCGACATCATCATCGCGCCGCCGTGACACCACTCTGACTCGACCGCGCGGTTCCATCGGCCAGACCGACACCGCGGCGGTGTGCTGGGCGGCGAGGAGGCACGGCCAGGACCCCGGGTCGGACCGACGCCATCCGGACACGGGAGGTGCAGGAGATGTCCGCCACGAGCGCTCCCGAGAACGCCGGCTTGGCTGCGATCAGGTCACCGTCGGCAATCTCGAGCCCGATGGCATCTCCCACCAGTCCCGCCCTGAGGGCAGCGGCCATCCGTCCGAGAACCTCGCGCCCGAATGCCGTGCTGGGCCCCAGGACAGCCCAAAGAGATCGTCCGGCCGACCATTCCACTACGGCGGCGGCGGCGTCCTCGGCGACGTCGGAGCCGACGAAATGGGTGACCTCGTCCGCCCCCAATTCCCCGAGCGATGCCACGGCATCATTGTCAAAAGACAGCGCATGGACTCTCGCGCCGATGGCCCCGGCGAGGACCGAGGCTGCTCCGAGCAGCTCTGCCCCCACCTGCGGGCGGCCCTCCTCAATGATGACGGCGATGACGCGTGCCGGCGGAGCGTCAGGCGATGACGACGCCGCGAGCGTGTTGGGATGGCCCAATGGTCCCCCCGCGTTCCCGGCGGTACGAGTGAGTGCTCCCCGCTGGGCGAGCAGCTCCACTGCCGCGGCGACCTGGTCCTCCAGTTCTCCGGAGAAAACCTTTTCTGCTCGGTCGTGGTGGAGCACTCGAGTGCTGCCGACGACGGTCGGGCTCCCAGCCTCCCCCCAAGGTCCGTCGCCCAGTTCTGATGCCAGGACCCGGCGGATCTTGTCATCCGCCACTTCGGCCCGCTGGCCCGGAGGCACCTTGCACGGCTCGCACAAACGCTCCGCAACCGAGAGGAGGGCCGGCAATTTGACCAGAGCGTCCTCCCAGCCATCGTCATGTTCTAGGGTCAGGGTGAGTGTTTCGCCCGATAGCCCCATCTCGCGGACACCGCTGGCAAAGGGCAAGCCCGAGAGTTCAGCGATCTCTGGTCCCACTTGCCCGGTCTCACCGTCGAGTGAATTGCGACCGACCAGAACAAGGTCGAAGGCACCAAATTCTTTGACGGCGGCGGAGAGCGCACGAGCCGTGGCCAAAGTGTCAGAACCGGCAAACACCGGATCACAAAGGTGGACTCCGTTGTCGGCCCCCCACGCCACGGCTTCCCGCAGCACATCCTCCGCCGAGGGAGGCCCAAGGGTAAAGACGGTGCACGTACCGCCGCTGGCCTTCGCCCACTCCACTCCCTTTGAGACGGCGCGTCGGCAATACGCATTCATTTCAAGTTCCAGTCCGTGGCGCACCATGCGACGGTCGGAGCCCAGGACCATTGACTCCCCCACCGGTATCTGTTTGACCAGGGCAGCGATGCGCAGCGGGCGCCCAAAACTGGGAGCGGGGGTTTCTTCGACTCCCGACATCGGGGTCAGGATACTCGGCGTACGATTTTGAATGAGGAGTAGCGACCATCGTGAGGCCTTGGCCTACACTCTCCGGTGCGCCTCTAGCTCAACGGCAGAGCAACGGACTCTTAATCCGCAGGTTTCGGGTTCGAATCCCGAGGGGCGCACCAGTTCAGGGGCACTGTTCACTCAGACCGCAGTTCCTCCGCCGGAGGCTTCGAGAGCGTGACGCGGCCCGGCCACAGCGCCAGCACGTTGGCGGCAATGACGGTCAGTGGAATGAGAAGCAGGACAGCCGTCAACGCCAGCGGTGGGATCTCCGAAAGAGGAACCCGCTCGGCGATGGCTCGCCAACCCAGGCGCCCCACGCCGATGCCGAGGGGAATCCCGACCGCCAGTCCGAAGAGGGCGATCGCCGTGCCCTGCGAGTTGAGGATGGTGCGGATGTTGCCCCGCGTCATGCCCAGAGCGCGCAGCACCGCGAACTCGTGGCTTCGGCGGCGGGCACAACTCAAGAGGACGGACCCCAAGGCGGCGACCGCGATCAGCCCGAGGAACGCGGCCAGGACCTCGGGCAGCGTGTGGACGTTGTGCAGGTTGGTCAACTCGTCTGGGAGATTTGAAGCCTCGATGTCGGTAGCGAGTGGCCCGAGTTCGTCCTGCAGATGTTCAATGCCGGTGTTCGAAGAGGTGCCCGGCGCGAACCGCACCGCCACCAGGCGTCCGTCCGTGATTGACCCCGCCGGGCCGATGGTGGGCACGACGGCATCGAACTGGCGTGGTGCCAACCAGAGACCCTCGTCGAATTCGGAGTGCACATCGCCGGGGAACAGTGCCTCGCCCACTATCAGGACTTGGGTGTGCGATGCACCCACCGAGACGGTGTCTCCGATACCAACGTGGAGGTCCTTGGCCGTGGCCGGCCCAATGGCCGCTTCACCTCGCCCTGTCGGGGAGCGGCCGGAGATCAAGGTGAATTTGATGGGCGTGGTGGACGCTCCGGCGATGGGACGCACCGAGAATACAGGGGCTCCGACATTTCCCACATTGATAACGTCGCGGTCGACGA
Source organism: uncultured Acidimicrobiaceae bacterium (assembly GCA_963743785.1). Lineage (GTDB taxonomy): Bacteria > Actinomycetota > Acidimicrobiia > Acidimicrobiales > RAAP-2 > Bog-473. The sequence goes on from CAVURD010000034.1 coordinate 425,715, forward strand.
CGGCGGTGGACCGGACGCCCTTCGCCTCTGTCACGCGGCGCGCCAGATCGGGCGAGATATTGCGCCCGGTTTGCGCGCGATTGGCCGGTGTCACGCTGGCGTCCCAGGTGACGCCGGCGAGCTCGGGATGATGCAACGCGTCGGTGATGCCGCGATCGATGGTGAGGCTGGCGAGCACTCCCATGACCGCCACGACCGCGGCCAAGAGGGCCGGGACTACCGGTATGCGCCGTCGGCCCTGGCCCGTCTCGAAGGCCATCGTCATGCCCAAGGCCATGGCGACCGGCACCCATCGACGCACGGCTCCGCGCGACCTGGCTGGGCCGAGTCGTCGGAGGCGTCCATAGCGAGGGCCTCGACCGATGAGCACCGATGCCACGAGCACAAGGACCACGACGAGCGCCATGCCTGGCCCGATGATGGTCCAATCCACGTGGTAACCCACGTCGGGGTCGATGCGTCGGCCGAGCCCAACCGGGAAACGAGGCGAGACCAGGAAGGCCACCCCTAAGACGACCGGTGCCGCCACCAGCGCCGAAATGAGATGAGAGATCCCGGTGGCCACTCCGAGGTGGTCACGGGACATGCCCAGGGCGCGCAAGGTCCCGACGTCGTCTGCGATCGTCGCGGCGGAGCGCCCCAGGACCTGCGCCACCAGAATGCCGCCCCCCAGGAGGACGGCAGCGGCGAGGAGCAACAGAGCGGTGGCCTCAACGTCCAGTGTCGTGATTACGCGCCGGCTTGTCGCATGGGCATCGAGCACCGGCGACCCGCGGGCCACGAGCGCGTTCACGTCGTGTCGCAACTTTCCCATATCGGATTCCCCGTGCCGCAGCACGATGTCGGCATTCTCGGCCACGCTTATCTGCGATCCGTAACGGGCTATAAATCCAGGGGATACCAGTACCTGTCCGCCAGAGACGACAACGAACTGTGGCACCTCCTTCACCACCCCCACGACGTGCATCGTGACCGTGGGCCCAAGGGGCGGACCGGTTTCGTCGACCTGCTTCGAGTTATAGAACCGGTACGTGAACGTGCCACCCACCGGCGGAACCAGATTGACGGCGTCCTCGTCGACCACCACCTCGTTGGGCGAATGAGGATTGAACATTCTTCCCTTCACGATGACGGGCTTTTCGACCTTTCCCAGGTACGTGCCGTCAGCCGAACCGAAGATGACGGCCGGCTCGTGGCCGTTGTAGACCCCGAGCAAGAGGTCCCAGACGGCCACCGTCTTCACCTCGGGACGGACCCTCAGGAGATTCCAGTGCGGAAGACTTACGCCCACTTGGCTGGGGAAGGCGATGGCATCGGCTGCGTTGGTCTGGACGCGCAGCCGTTCAAGGGCAGTGTCAGTGCGCCGGGCGCCAGCCCAGGCCGACAGAGCGAGCCCGACCGTGAGGCCGATCAGGACTCCTAAAAGGACGAGAGACGGCCAGCGCCGGCGGACATCTCGTCGTGCCCAAAATGCCGCGGCCCTCGCTCCGCTTCCCTCCACCATGAGTTAACGGTACGCGCAATTGCTTCGAGCGGAAAAGGTGGTTATCTCGTGTCTCAAGGTGGTGGTGGCACCAAGAGCGCGTGCAGCGCCCGTAGCGGACAACGGGAAGCCGACGCCGAAGCAATGGCCTCAATCCGGCCCTGCCCAACCTGGCCACCGTGAAAAGGCTCGGGAGGCGTCAGCAATAGCAGCTCCGCGGTTTCTCTCATGTGACGGTTGCGGCCGGATTGTTACTGCCTCGAGGTTACGAATCCACGCGGGAGCTCCCGCTCTACGTCCACCGGGCTCAACGGTGGATATCGTTGCGGAGTCAGGATCAATCGCCAAGTGCCGTCTGGAGGTCTCGGACGTGTTCTTGGGTTTGTTCGAGAAGTGGTCTCAGAGCCTCGGCTACGTCGGCCAGCTGGAGTTGGTTCGCCTGGGCGAACCGCTCTCGGTAGCGTTCCAGCTGCTCGCGCTCGAGTTTCAGATCTGCTTGCAGGGCATCGCGCGAATCAGTGGTTGCCGGCACTTGACGAACCTTTGTGGTCGGGTCACCATCAAGGAACGCAATCTGAGCAGCAAGGACCCGGGCATGATTGAGTTCTTGACCGAGATGCTGGGTGAGTTCGTCGATGGTGCTTACATATTCTGGACCAGTGACAGTACTAATATGTAAGTTGTATTGAACGATGGACTGATACTCGGTGCTGAGGTCTTCGTTCAGAAGGGCGATGAATTCGTTTCGGTCCATGTATGTCTCCTTTTGGGTTACTGATTGTGGGTCTGTTCTGCCAGCAAACTGGCCACGACCTACTACTTCTTGGCAATCAAAATCCAAGGTCAGGATCCTCTCGTGTAGGTCAAAAAACCTGACCCGTTTCGCCAACATTGGCCGTTCCAATCCATCTACGATGCCGCCCGTCGCAGCCACGCAGGCAAAGGAGGAATGCATCACCGATAAATCCTTGGTTGACCCTCTCTTTCATTGATCTGTGATGCCCAAGGCGGTCATGGCTCCCTACCCAATTTCAGGTGTCAACTAACGGAATCGGAATCGGATTCCCTCTAAATTTCACAATGATTCAATGCTCACCGCCTCCAGCATTTCGTATCCGGTCTCATGGTTCATGGGAGGTGCCGATATTCACGGCTGGTTGTTGGAGGGCGAAGTGGCCCCCGGTGCTACTTGGCATGAATCCACAGACCTTTTGCTCATGGTGTAAATAGCCGACGGAACCCGTGAAAATCGGTTGCTCCGACTCTCATTCGTTCGCGTTCTCCAAAGCCGAAGTCGGGGCGCATGAATGCTTGGGCGAGAGGAACGCTTGGACGACGTGGCACGCGCCTTTGCTGGTTGACCGTCTGGCCGATAAATGGGGTGTGGTGCGGCGTGTTCAGCTGGAAGAACCAAGCTTGGTGGCGGGAAATAGAAACCCGTTAGGGTTGGCCTATGGCAAGCAAACTAAATCGCATCGCCGGATTGGTTGGCGAAGCTGTCGGTAGCGTTTGAGATCGCTACGGCGGGTGCAGGATCAAAGGCGCAGCGGAGGCTTGGCGATGCCGCGTCAGCGATAGTCAGTTCTAGCGTGGCCGATCTTATTGACAAGCGAACAAAGCCCATTCGGAAGGTAATCGCAGACAACGCCACTACAGCCAACAAGGTCGCCAAGAAGAACGCGGCACCAGCGAAACGGAAGGCCACCACAGCCTACGACGAACACGAACAAAGGCTGTCCCACTTCGCATTTAGGGGATGCCCCCTTCGACGCGACAGCGGGCGTTTGTGAGTGGCGCTCCCCCAGCTGGCTCTGGAGGGTGTCAAGGGCATTCTCTGTGAGTCGGGGCTCAATAGGATGGGTGCGTGGGAAGAAACATAACCGTCGTGATTTATGTGCTTGCTCTTGTAGGCGTCGTGGTCGGTGTTGACGTCCTGTTCTTCAAAAACCACTTTTGGGCACGGCTCATAGCAAACGTTGGCATCGTACTCGTTTTCGCCGCCTTCTTCCTGCGGTTTCAGCACGCACTCGGGGGCAAGTAACCGTTCTAGGAGGGATCGCCGCACTCCGGCGACGGGCGCCCTCAAATGCGGGGACAGTGGGACACTCCGGCACCCTCCGCCCGGACAGATGCCGAAATGCCGACTGTGGGCTGCTGCCCGAAACTCTAGGAGTTCGGTCTGGGCGTGAGGACCATCAGGGGGATACTGCGCTCGGTCTCCCGCGATGTCTGCGAGCTGCGGATAGCGTTTTGCTGCTCTCGCGAAGAGGCGGTCGCGCTCGTCGCTGGTGGCCTCCTGCGCCGCGACGTCAATCGTCTCGCTGCTGACCTCAATCCTCGTAAGCGGGTGCTCTTTTAGGTTGTGATACCAGGCGGGATGATTCGGCGCTCCTCCGTTCGCGGCCCAGATCAAGTACCGCCCATCGTCGGGCAGGTACGCCGCTGGGTTGACGCGGCTGACACCGGACAGCGCTCCGGTGTGGTGGAGCAACAGAAGGGGCGTTTCCTCCCACATGCCGCCGACTCGTCCGCTGTTGGCCCGGAATTCACCGATCACCTTGGCGTTGTAGCCATCGGATGACTCAGCCATGATTGGACTCCTCTCGCTCTCGGTGTCGCTATGGCTTTGAGGGCGACCGGCCACCCCGGCCGTCTCTACCAACCGCTCCTCGCTCTGGCGGCGCACCCCTACGAGGTCCGCAGCGTCGAATCAGTCTCAAGGAGGGTTTTGAGACTGGAAAGAACAGCGGGCCAGCCATCGGAGATGGCTTGGAGAACGGCACTACCGGGCTCGAAGCCGTTGTGGACGAGCGTGAGCCTTACGACTCCGTGCCCGACGTCCTCAATGTCGAAGGCCACGTTGGAGCGGCGTTCAGCCCGCCACGCATCAGCGGTGGCTTCGTCCATCCCGACCTCGGCGGCCCATTCGGGCGTAATCGTGTGCCAGGTGTAAGCCAGCCGGCGATAGGGATCGGACTCGAGGATCACCTGTTCGGGATCGCTCACGACAAGCCCGACCTCCTCGTGCGCCATGTCGTAGGGGGAGCCCTTCTTCCAGTCCGATTGAAAGGTCTTCTCACCGGCCCTTTGGTGCCGCCAATAGCGCTTCATGAGGGCGGGGTCGGTGAGGCCCTGCCAGACCAGCTCGGGCGTGGCCTGAATGTAGATCGGGTAGGTGAAGCTCGTCATCTGGTTGCTGCGTGCAGCCATTACCTAGCCTCCAGTCGTCGGTCGACCCTTTGAAATGTACCTCCATCAGACATATCTACCCATGGTCGAGTAGACCCAACCTCGCACCGATAAGGCTGCTCCCATACGCCGGATATGCGAGTGTCTCGGGATGTTGCTCATCCGCCGGTTGGTGGCTCCCTAACTCTGGTTTGATATTGGTCTCGCGATGGTTGGGTCGTTGGCTGTCGAGCTCAGGACTTCCTCGGGCCGGTTCCGGTCCCGCCAGTGTTGCCGGTGTTCCCGGCTCGGGTGACGTTCTGGCCGCTGCCGCTGTTGCCAGAGTTCCCTGACCCCAGGCTTCCACCGCCGGAGCTGGTGCAGTGGACTACCCCGTTCGTGCCGTCGGGAGTCGTGGTCGGCGTGCAGGAACCGGGGGCGGGGGGCGTTGGCGGTCCCTTGGTCGATGAGACCAGAGTTTCAGACGTCGTACCGGACGCATTCATTACCTGCGACGAGGTTGCCGTGGCGTCGCTGGGCCACCAGGCGAGAAGCCACCCGTCGGCCACGGTGGCCACAACGTCTTGCCCGTTATCGAGCACGAGGGTGACCCCTGTCACTCCTGACGCGACTCGCCCGTTGACGAGTGTGTACGGGCCGTCAGCCGTCGAGAGATGTGATTGCACGACGTTTTGGAGATCGCCAGAGGTGGTACCGGCTACCGTCACCGTCGACAGGCTCTGCGAGGGGCTGCCAGAGCCAGAGCTGGAGCCGCTGACCTTGAGCACGCCGTTCGAAGTGTCGCCGCCCGAGCTCACCTGGGTCACTTGCGTGAAGGAGGAGCTGGTGAAGCAGCCCATGTAGGCGCTGTCGTTCTCGTAAAGCGCCACCGTGAACGGACCACGCACGTCGGTGAGCAGGGGCTGCCAGGGCCCAGAGCCGAGCTCGTCGCCGGCGGGCTGGTCAGACGAGAGCGCGCCCAGGCAGCTCTGGTCGGCCTGCGACGACGGTGGGGACGAGGCCGCGGTCGGCGCAGCGCTCCAGCCCGCGTAAGCGGGAGCGGCCCCACCGAGGGCGACCACCAGGGCGGTTCCTGCCGCGGCGACACCGACAGCAGTGGCGCCGAGTGCCGCAGGCGCGGCGCGGCGATGCCGGCGAGGGTGGTAGTCGACGGAGCGCAGCTTCTCCGACGCGTCCCTCGGCAGCGCTGCCGCGCGAGCTCTGAGAGCGGTGATCAGCTCCTCTTCCAGCGTCGTCTTCATTTGGTGGTGCTCCCTTCAGTCGCTTGTGTCGTGTCTTGCGCGATTGCCTTCACGTCTAGCCGGGCGTGTGAGAGCGCGGCCGTTCGGAGGTCGGTGGGCCGCGATAAACCGCTGGCACCGCTTTCCTGCGTGCCGTCCGCCCTGATGTCTGATGCCACCCTTGTGCCTTCGACTTCCCGACGGAGGCGCCCGAGGGCTCGCGACGTGGTGCTCTTCACCGTCCCCACCGAACAGCCCATGACATCAGCGACCTCCGCTTCGCTCAGGTCGTCGAAGTACCGCAGTACGAGAGCGGCGCGCTGCCGCGTTGGCAGCTCTCTGAGCACTCCCAGGAGGTCGGTATTCATCTCGACACGTCCAAGGATGCGCATGGCGGCATCGTCGTGATGCGCTTCGAGGAGTTCGGTCGCTTCGGGTCCGAGCTCTGAGCGCCGCTGGCTCCGGCGCTTCCCTTCGTCTAACGCAAGGTGAACGAGCACCGTACCGCGTATGCGACGGGCCACTGCATCTTCTTGACCCGAGACCATCGGCGAGCGACCTTGAACAGACACTCTTGAACGAGGTCTTCCGCCTCTGCGAAGTCCCAGGTGATCAGGTAGGCCGATCGCAGCAGCGGCTCAGCCGTCTCGGCAACGAAACGGTCGAAGTCAATCCGGGGCTGGATCTGATGCCGACGTCCGTCCATTACCTACTTCAACCCTCCTGTGTGTTCGAAAGGTTGCCTTCCGATTACGGCAAGACCGGAGGAAAAACTCGTCACCGACGTGCCAGTGGCGTTCGCGGGAATCGTTGGCGGGCCTTGTGGCCTGTCCCAGGCCACCTTGACGAACTGACCAGCAACTTCAGGGAATACGGTCGGCGACCCTTGACGCTAAGCATGCCCCACTTCGCCGGTAGTTGGGCTTGGCCCAGCCCTCGGACACGGACGAGGGCCGAAGCCCTCCAGAAATGAAGTGCCCCCAGTCCGGCATATGGGGGGCAGTTTTGATGAAGAACCCGCCTAGTTGGTCCCAACCGCGGGACAGCGTTTGACCATCACTGCAGCAACAACCATACGAGACCAGTTGCGAGGTTACGGCTCCGGTGCTCACGGTAAACCCACGCGACCGCAGCCGCGAGAGCCGTCAAATGGCGAGTGATTCGGGTGATGGTCTGACTAGATCGAGCCACTCGGTGACAGAAACGCCCCGACGGAATCTCTCCGTAATTGTGATGGTGGCGGCATTCGTCGTTGCCGATCGCCGCCGTTGGTGAACACGGCCCGAAGCTCCCAGCCGTTCACAATGGGAGTGGGCACCCCGCTGATGCTGGCCGCGTGGTCCAGAGGTCGATCCAGGTGATGCCTCCGTCGCCGAGACCTGCCACTGCACCGTCGGAGCGGGGGTACCGCTGGCGGCGGCGGTGAAGGTGACGGGGCTACCCGAGCTGACCGACTGGCTGATCGGCTGGGTGGTGATGACCGGAGCGACGGCGGGGATCACGGTGATGGTGGCGGCATGGGACGTCGCCGATCCGGCAAGGTTGGTGAATACGGCCCGGAACTCCCAACCGTTCACGAAGGGAGTGGGCACTCCGCTGATGCTGGGCGTCGTCACACCCCGGAGCGTCGATCCAGGTGGTGCCTCCGTTCGCCGACACCTGCCACTGGACGGTTGGTGTGGGGGCGCCGCTGGCGGCCGCAGTGAAGGTCACCGCGCCGCCCTCGTTGACGGTCTGGCTGATCGGCTGGGTGGTGATGGCCGGCGCGGTGGCCGGGCTCACCATGAGGGCCGCGGAGTTGCTCGTCGCCGATCCCGACCCGTTGGTGAACACCGCCTCGTACTCGTTGCCGTTCTCGGCGAGCGTGGTTCCGGCAATCGTCAGGGTGTCGCTGGTCGCTCCCGACACCGGTGAGAAGGTAGCCCCATGGTCGGTGGAGACCTGCCATTGCACCGTCGGGGCCGGGAAGCCGCTGGCCGCGGCGGTGAAGGTCGCGCCCTGCGTCGCAAACACCGATTGGCCGACCGGTTCAGTGGTGACCGAGGGTGCAACGTCGGGCCCGTTGACGATTGCGTAACTGAGTGTGGCGGAAGAACCCTGGCCCAGTGAAACCCCGACGCTCCCAGAAGGAACTGAGACCACCACCGGCGAATCGCTCCCGCCGGAAGATCCATTACCGAGATTGCCAGCGCCCCAGGCGTAGAGGTTCCCGTCCGAACCGATGGCGGTCCCACCGTAAACGTTCCCGGCGATGGCGGTCGCAGTCACACTCGGCGGAAGGGAGACCTTTACCGGCGTGGTGCTGCAAGGGAAGTGCTGACTCGGAAAAGGAGGGGGCAGCGTAACTGTGCAAATCTCTGGGCCTGTGGTGGTGCCATCACCGAGTTCGCCGTCTTGGTTGTAGCCCCACGCATAGAGGTTCCCGTCCGAGCCGATCATGTAGCCGACGCCATTCTCGGCTCCACCTCCACCGGAGATGACCTTCGGGGTCACACCCGGCGGCAGCGAAACCTTCACCGGCGTGTGGGAGGAGGTGTTCGTGCCGTTGCCAAGCGCGCCCACGCCGTTTTCACCCCAGGCGTAGAGGTTCCCGTCCGAGCCGATTGCGTAAGCCGCGAGGGTACCTCCAGCAATCGCCGTCGGAGTGACGCCAGAAGGTAGCGAGACGACAACGGGTGCGTCGCTTTCACTTGTGTTGCCGTCCCCAAGCTGGCCCGAGCCGTTGTCGCCCCAGGCGTAGAGCTTCCCGTTGGAGCCGATCGCGAATGCCGACGACGGCTGGGACTCGGTCTCCCCAGAGGTCGCGATGGCCGTCGGGGTGACGCCGGGTGGAAGGTCGACCTTCACCGGTGTCGCGGCGCACGGTTCGGTTAGCCCAGGTTGGCCGAATCCATCGATGGGACAGGCGTCGGGCCCCGTGTTGTTCCCGATACCCAGCTCGCCCTGCCCATTCCAGCCCCAGGCGTAGAGGTTCCCGTCCGAGCCGATGGCGTAGCCAGCATCAAAACTTCCGGCAATGGCCGTCGGTGTCGCACCGCCGGGGAGCGAGACCACGACCGGAATGGTGGCGTCGGCGGGGACTTCCCCAATGGGGAGTGAACCATTGATGTTGGGTCCCCAGGCGTAGAGGTTCCCGTCTGACCCGATGGCGTAGCCGTTGGTCCAGCCCGCAGCTACGGCGAAAGGCGTGACACCGGCAGGTAGAGACTCCAACGCCGGGGTCGTACCCCATCCAAAGATGCCGTTGGAACTGCCAGCCGCAGCCGCGGGAGTGGCACCGGTCATCTGCATCAATGTTGTCGTGCCCAGCACCACTAGCGCGGCAGACGCGCATAGCCTTGAGAAAGTCTCAATAGAGCGATTGACCATGGCAAACCCCCACTCATTGGTGGACCAGCTTTCAGCATGGGTCGCTCAGAGGTGGCTCGCGCCGTGTACTCGTCCTAAACCCTGGAACCTACTCCTTCACTGTCGGGTGTCAAGTGGTTCGAAGGCGGTGGCGGGTCTGACCGCCCCGATTGTGCGCCATCAGCAATGCCACTTATGGAGCCACTCGTTCTCTCAATACCAAGAGACGGCGCACTATCAGTAGGCAGCCGGTGTCCCACCACGGTACGTGCACCGTAAATCATCGTTCACCTGAGGCAGCGGCCAAGTGCAGGCGAACTACCTGACCGGCGGAATTCTAGCGAAGTCGGAACCTCCGGGACTGACCCCGTCGAACGGAGTGAGGACCAAGCGATGGGGGGCGGTCCTGGCTTGTAAGAGTCGTCTACGTTGGGCGCAATCCCGTCACTGGAGAACCTGGATACATCCCTCGCACGGTCAAAGGCACGGCCGCCATGGACTATTCAACGGTGAGAGAATCGACCTGGTTCAGAGGCACGGAGAACAGCAGGCTACCCGTCGTTCCTGAGAAGGAGCCGGTCGCGGTCGTCACGGAGAGAGTTATCTGATAGCTCTCCTCGAGATCTCCTCCGACGATCTGTTCGGTGACCGTGCCCGGGGCACTGCCGCTCAGCGTGCCAACGCCGGTCGTAATGGTGAAGGACCCGACGTACGTGTAAGGATCTGAAACGCAGCCGGCAATGTGGAGGGTCACGTTGCCCACGGCCGCGCTGCCCGGGTATACCGCGTCGAAATTCAAATGCACGATGCCACAGCCGCTGCCGCCGGGCGACCCCGTCGCGGTCGCGGTGAACGACGAGTTGACAAGGTCGGCGAGGCCCGGATTATGGACAGTGATGCTGACGCCAGAACTGAAGGCGCTCCCACCCGCGTTGAAGGCCTCAGACAATAAATAGTAAGAACCGTTCGGAACCGTCGTGGTGTCCCAGCTGCACAACCATCCGTAATAGGTCAGCGTGGCCGTGCAGAGCACCGGGGCGTTATAGCCGTAGATGCCACCGAAGAGCCGGAACTCGACGCTGGTGGCATTCGAGGCAGAAGCGTCAAGGGTGGTCGAATCGGACAGAGTCGCCCCAGTCGAAGGAACGAGAACGCTCGTCGTGGGACCGTTGCTGACGGCGATACTCGCGCCCGAACTGAATGTGCTTCCACCAGCGCCGAATGCCTCAGATAATAGCTCGTAAGAACCGTTGGGGACCGTCGTGGTGTTCCAGCTGCACAACCATCCGTAGTAAGTCAGCGTCGCCGTACAAAGCACCGGGGCTTTATATCCGTAGGCGCCACCGAAGAGCCGGAACTCGACGCTGGTTGCGTTCGAGGCCGAAGCATCAAGGATGGTCGATCCCGACAGCGTTGCCCCCTTCGAAGGGATGAGCACGCTCGTCGTTGGGGGTGGGTAGGACCCGGTGGTGATGCGCCCGATGGAGGCGTCCTCAAGGTTTGTGAACCACAGGGCGCCGTCCGGGCCCGGCGCGATCTCGGCAGGGCTGCTGATGCCCGTTCCGGTGTAGTTGGTGACGACCCCTCCCGTCGTGACGCGCCCGATGGAGTCGCCCAAGGAGTTCGTGAACCACAAGGCGCCGTCCGGACCGGCGGTGATCCCGCCCGGACCGTCGATGCCCGTTCCGGTGTAGTTGGTGACGGCCCCTGCCGTCGTGATGCGCCCGATGGAGTTGTTGTTGTTCGTGAACCACAACGCGCCGTCTGGCCCGGCGGTGATCCCGTCGGGAAAGCTGATGCCCGTTCCGGTGTAGTTGGTGACAACCCCTCCCGTCGAAATGCGCCCGATGGTACTGTTCTCGGAGTTTGTGAACCACAGGGCGCCGTCCGCGCCGGCCGTGATCCCCTCCGGGCTGCTGATGCCCGTTCCGGTGTAGTTGGTGACGGCCCCTGCCGTCGAAATGCGCCCGATGGAGTCGTTTCCAAAGTTCGTGAACCACAGGGCGCCGTCCGGCCCGGCCGTGATTCCGACCGGATAGCTGATGCCCGTTCCGGTGTAGTTGGTGACAACCCCTCCCGTCGTGATGCGCCCGATGGAGTCGTTTCCTGCGTTCGTGAACCACAAGGCGCCGTCCGGCCCGGCCGTGATCTCTTCCGGATTGCTGATGCCCGTTCCGGTGTAGTTGGTGACGGCCCCTGCCGTCGTGATGCGCCCGATGGAGTTGTTTTTGTAGTTAGCGAACCACAACGCGCCGTCCGGGCCAGCAGCGATCCCGACCGGATTGCTGATGCCCGTTCCGGTGTAGTTGGTGACCACCGGCGGGGAAGCGCTGGCAGTCGAGGCAACCCACGGCGCAACCACTGAACTCACGGCAAGCCCGATGCTCACAACGAAGGCGGCCACCCGTCTGCGGCGATCGCAAAAGGCCGAAGGGTGATACGCCATTCGGAATGCCCTTCCGGCAGGCGCCATCGGCCTGCAACCCCCCCTCGCTACTCTCAAAACGGGACAGTGTCAAGGGAAAGCGGTTACCGGAGCGTCGCCCGCCCGGCGCTCACCTTGGGGGTGCCTTGACCCCGTTTTAGGAACAGATGGGCTCGACGGCGAAAGGCAGTCCATGGCCCGAGGGTGTGTCAGACGCGCCAGAGCCGGTCGATAATCCGGTGGAGGATCTCTTCGACGGGGTCCTCAGGGAATGCTCGACAATATTCCGGACCCAGCCCTCGGCGCTGCAAGTATTCCAGAGCGTCGACCCGGAATAGTTCGACCTCCTCGTGAGTCTCGGCTTGTCGGATGGCGGACGCGATGCCGTCGGCACCCACCGCCGTAAGGTCGTCAGCGAGGAACCAATCCTCAATGCGTTTCGCGCTCATTGGGCGCCATGCTAAAAATCCAGCGTCCCAGCGCTGTCCCCCGCTAGAGGTGGGACGGATGGGCTATTCGTTGTTCAACTCCAGTAGATATTCGCCGTTGCTGGTGACCTTCCCCACATCCCTGGCGACCGGGTAGTGCTCCAGCGTCCCCCTTCTTGGCCGGCTTGAACGCGTTTTGCAATTCGTCAAGGTCCGCGAGCCTGGGGTGCATCCACCGATCCCAGGAGCTCTTGTCCAAGATCTCCGGCATCCGGTTGTGGATCTCGTGTATGTCGGGGTTGTCTGAGGTCGTGAAGACGGTGGTCGATCGCATCCATTCGTCCGTCGCTAAAACGTCACCCAGCAGAAGCGTGTCGGGTTGTCGAGCACGACGGCGAGCGTGACTCTGTCCTGCTGGACGCAAGTGGGTTCTCGACGACGTACTCGCGTACTCAGGTCCCACATTCATTACCATCGAATGGTCCGGGAGGGAGCAGTAGTCCCGCGTGAGTACGAACGAGGAGTCATTTCATGGGCGAGCAGAATCCGGGGACAAAAGCGTCGGGGATCGACGAGCTCTCCCCCCAACTGGCCCCAGTCGGTGTCCTCGGCCATGTGGAGCACATCTGGGTCGGCGGCAGTGCCTGCATCGAGCTGGAGTCACCCCGAACCTGCCGGGGTGAGGCGGGCTTTGCCGTCTCCGTCGTAGGCTGACGGCCGGATGTGGAACCCAACGCCATGGAGTAGTCGATCAACGCGGCGAGGGCGGTGGGTCAAATGATTTCGCCAGACATTGATGCCGATGCGGCCAGGGTTCACGCCGCGGAAGAGTCGGCAATGGAACTCTTCGTCGGATACGGCGGGCCAAGAGATCCTCACGGACCGCCCTTGTTGCGATCGGAATTGGATGCCTTCGCGCTTGAAACGCTCAATGCTGCGTACCGTTCCAAAGTTCGGCCCCCCACCTTTTCAGTGGATACACCCCCTGACATTCATTGGACAGGTGCGCACCGGGGAGGGAATTGGATAGTGCACCTCAATCCAAGCCAGCTTTCTCGCTGGACAGTGCTGCATGAAATGGCCCACTGGCTCGTCCCCTTCGATGGACACGGCGAGGTATTCCGCACGGTGCATTGCCGCCTCGTAGGCGCCGCATTGGGTGGCTTCGCACGGGAGCACCTGATACGCAAGTACGCGAAGTTCGGCGTACCGATCGAGGAGTCTCAATGACCGCCATGGGTCTCTCCGTGCCCAGCTCGGTGGCGTGTACATGAAATCGAATTGGGGTGATGTCAGCGAAGCTGCTAGCGGCGCACGCTCACGTACCCGTCATCTCTCGACCGGGGTGACGGCCCCGCTGCCGTACCGCAACTTCCGTACGGAATGCCAATAGGGTCCCGTGGGCCCACCTGAGATCGCCTCGGAGTCTTGACAAGTGGTCCACGCACCGTTGTGATGGGGCGAAAGCAAAGGATGATCGCCATACAGCCGGAGCCTGGAAGCTCGACTACATCTGAAAGTCCCATCGGCGACCTCTCTCCGACGGTGCGCCCCGTTGACTCCATAGGTGGAATTGGGCTCGTCGGATCCAGCGACACCACCGAGCGCTGCGCCTGGAGCCTGGTGTGGCTTGGAGTAATCATCGGCGGTCTCAACATCTGGGGTTCATGGTCGTCGTGGCCTCTGGGCGGCATCGTGGCCCCCCTGCTCTTGCTGGCGGGCATCGGCGGACTGGCCGCGTTATGGGTCGTGCCATGCCCCCGATCGCGGACCATGCAGCTCCTTGGCCTGGGCGCAGTGATCACCGCCACGGGAATCCCCGAGGCCGTCAACGTCCACCTTCGTCAGTACTACAGCACGGACTCTGCTGCGTTCAATCAGGTTGCTGCTCGACTTCTGTTGCACGGACATAACCCGTACACAACGACGATGGCATCGGCGGCCCGACTACTTCAGGTGCCGGCTCACAACTGGACGTACACCGTGAACGGTGGACACGTGACCAGCCTGTCGTATCCGGCAGGCTCGTTCCTGCTCCAGGTCCCGGCAATGGCCCTTGGCTTCCATCACGAGATTGTCGACTGGATGGATCTCTATGCCTGGCTCATCACCGGTGTGCTCCTCTTCGTGCTGATTCCGGCCTCCGTGCGTTGGCTGGCGGCGTTGCTCATATTGACGCCCGTATTCGTGCAGATGTTCAGCGCCGGCGGTACGGACGCCGCTTTTGTGCCGTTCCTGATTCTCGCCGTGTGGCGTTGGGACCGGTTCCACCTCGGTCGAGGCGCTGGCGTGGCGAGATGGATCGGTCCGATCGCGCTCGGTTTGGCTTGTTCGATCAAACAGACGCCATGGTTCTGCCTCCCGTTTCTGGCCATCGGGCTGTTCATCGAGGCGCGCAATACTGGTCGCCGTCCGGTGCAGCTAGTGATGCGTTATCTGGCCATCGTTGTGGCTGTATTCGTCGTCGTGAACATCCCGTTCATCGTGTGGCAGCCGATGGCTTGGGCACGGGGAACGTTTCTGCCCTTCACCGATCCCCTCGTCGCCGATGGACAGGGATTAGTCACCTTGGCCCTGCACGGGGTCGCACGCGGGGTTTCCCTCCCGCTACTCACGTTTGCCGGCGTCTTGGTCTTCGTCGCGCTGATGGCCGCGTTCGTGGTCTGGTACCCCCAGATGAAGCGGATCTGGATGATTCTCCTACCGCTGACATTGTTCGTGGCCACCCGGAGTTTGTCGAGCTATCTCCTCGACCTGTATCCGGCGGCGATCGTGGCGGCATTGAGCGTTGCACCCGGAGTGCGGCCCGCCATCGTCCGGACCTCCAAACGGCTCAGGATGCTCCTCGGACTGGCCGCACTTGGTCCGGCGATGGCGGCCGTCGTGGTCTCGGCCGTCGCCTTCCTATCACCGCCGCTGGTCCTTGCGGTTCGTTCGGTGACCACCTCGCACGCTGCCACATCGCTCGACTCGGTGACCGTCGCTGTTCACAACTCAACGGGTCACACAGTGACCCCGCACTTTATGGTCACGGTTGGCAGTGGCCACCCTGACGGATTTTGGTACATGGCACACCGTCGCCAAGTCGTGCTTCACCCCCATTCGTCCGTCATTGTGACGCTGTATCCCACGCTGTACACCGGTGCACCAGCACATGGTTCTTACTGGCTGGTCGAGGCCTACACATCGACCCCAGAGGGGCTGAGCACCTCACACGTCCAGCTTTGGCGACTCGGAAAGGCAAAATAATTCACCGCGACGCCCGTGGTGTCCGATCCCGATCCGAGGCCGATCAGATGCCGCATTTTCCTCGCGCCAAAGATCCCGCCGAGCTCCGTAACGCCAAACCGGGGCTGCCCTGTCAGCGCAGGACGTTCAGCTGGTTCTCCGAATCGTCGACGAAGTAGAGGGCGCTGCCATCCCTGGAGAGAGCCAGGCCGAACAGCGCCCCGCCTCCACCTGGGCTGATCGTCTTCTCGCCGATCTGGGACCCTGACGGGCTGACCTCGACCAGATTGCCGTCACCCCCGTTGACCGCCAGCAAGTCCCCATTGGAAACCGTGGCGAGGCCGAGGGGCGCGTTCAGATCGCCGCCGGTCGAGACCGGATTGCCCACACCTCCAGACTGGAACCGGAAGACGGCGAACGGTATCGAAGTAATGCGGTTATCAATCGTGTCGGCGACGTAGAGCGTGCCGTTGTGGCCCAGAGCGACCCCGGTCGGACCGATGACGAGTGCCGCAGAGTTGAGCTCCTCGGGGAAACCCGAGGCGATCACCGACGTCCCCAACATCCTCGGCGCCCCTGCGCCCGGAGTGAAGAGGAGCGCTCTGGCGACGGTACCCCGGTCGACCACCGAGCCGCCGGCCCCCACAGTGCCGTTGAGCACGTTGGTAAAGAACAATTCCGTCAAGGGCCCGGCGCTGACGGAGGTCATGTCCCACGGTCCATTGATGACACCACCAGAAAAGGTCTCAACCACTTGCCCGGAACTATTGAGTACCAGGAGGCAGCCGGCCCCGGTGATGGTGCTCCCGTCACTCGTTGGCAGGCTGCCTACCACGACCCAACCTCCGGGAAGGACCGACAGGGCTGTGGTCAGTCCGACCCCACCCGGACAAGCCCCCGGGAGGTGATTGGGGTCAATTTGGGCGAAGACCTGGGGGGTCGCAGAGGGCCCGGCGTTCGGGTCGAGTTGGACGATCGTGGTGCCGCGTCCCTGCAAGCCCGCCGGGCCTGGTCCGCTATTGAAGTTGCTCACCAGGACATCTCCGGCCACCTCTGATCCCTGGCTTCGGCCGACCACCGCCACGCCATAGGGATTGACATCACCATTCGGAGGAATGGTCGAACCAATCTCCGAGACGGTCGGGTTCGGACCGACGAACGTTCCAGGCGGACTGAAAGCGACGGCTGGAGCGGCCACCAGTGCCATTGCCGCCGAGGCAGTGATACCCACCAACGCGACGCCCAGCGGTCGACGAAGGGGCGCTGACCGGGGTACGGAAGACCTGAATCTCATCTCTGGGCTCCTGTCCTTGGAAGGGTCATGTGGTATCGCCGTCGGCGGCGAAGTGGACCCCTAGGGGGTACGGTCAACCCGATCGATTGGATTGCCCGGATTTGATCCTCACAAGAATGTGATCGATCCGCTGCGGGGTGGTCACACCCGTTGCGATGGCTCGCCCGCAACCAGGACCTTGATCGACCTTGGTCCGACCTCGACCATTGAGGCAGGTGGTCGCACCGGGGTCGCCTGTCCGGAGCCCCGTTCACCCGGTCGTCCCATGTCAGACCGACACGGCAGACGAAGCTCGTCTGCGGGCAGACAAAGACGGGACCCCTGCCTTCAGCCGACTGCGGGTGTGACCGGACAACCGGACGCCACTACTTGTTGATTTTGATGCTCTTGTTCCTCTTCTTCTTTTTCATCCTCTTCGTCTTCCCTTCCTTCGTGATTTTCTTTGCCGTCTTGGTCAATTTCGTGACTTGCGAAGTGAGGGTGCTCAGTTGAGCGGTGAGGTCATTCGAACGGTCGGATCCTTTCGTCTGGTCCATCCCTTCGACTTGCCGCCTCAGAACGTCAATCGCATCCGCAAGGATCATCAGCGCAACGAGGACCGGAGGTCCAGCTTTTTCGAGCGAGTCGATGCGGGCATTGGCGTCTGGCACTTTGGCAGTCGCCTGCGCAACCAGTTGTTCAATCTGTGCTCTCGTACCCATGAGGGCAGAGTAGGCCCAAACACAGAAAAGGCCCACCTCCGGGACAGGCGAAAACCTTGCCCTCGAGTTGGGAAGTGCCCGGGCAGTGTGGCTCAAAAATGGACACGCATCATCGAATGAACGGACAGAAATCCCCAGACGCAAGTGGATTAGTGGACGTGGCGATTGCAAAGCAGGTGACGGATCCGATTGACCGCGGGACCACGATTGCCGATAACGCTCGCCAGGAACGCACTCACCGATAAGCGACGCAATTCGAAGCGCCGCGGGGCACCGCAACGCAATGGCAACGCACCGCAACGCAATGGCAACGCGCTGTGACTCGCGCAACGCGATGGCAACCCCGATACGTCCTGATTGCTACTGCCGGTTTCTATGTTCGACGTCTGACGCCGAATAGATCCCCAGGAGACACCGATATGCGTGCAACCGGCAAGCTCGTTAGCTTGGTCTCACTTAGTGAAGGTAAGGCTGGCGCCTACTTCCGGATAACGACAAGTACGAACTGTGTACCTCACCGGTCTCAGCATTCATTTTCTTTCTCTTTCTACGCCGTCGTGCGGGCACAAGATCAAAACATCGAGCGGACTCTGAGCGATCTCGTCGCCAAGAAGCTGCGGGGCGCTGAAGTGGACACTCGGTGTCCACATTGGAAGCCCAACGCGAGCTGCCTCGAGGCCGCTGCCTGAGTGAGATCCTGAACTCAGTGCTGGCCCGGAAGCGGACAATTCGCAGTTCATCCAAAGGGTGAGCCCGTTCCTTTCGGTTTCCCGATTACCCGCTGACTCTGGGTGCGCCATTTACGGGCGCTCGTCCCGGTCATAAAGTCCGGGGTCCAGCCATCGTTCTCCCAGCGTCCAGCCCTCGCCAGGATTCGACGAACGCAGCGAGCCGGCTGAGCTTGTCTCCGTCCAGGACGACGAATTCCTTCCGGTGCCGGCCTCCGAATCTCGGGTGCTCCGAAAGCCCACGTTCCCGTACGACTTTGCCGATCATGGTCGTTACGGTGAGGGCGAGCCACTGAAGGCTTCCGGCGGCGCGTATCCGCCGAAATCACCTTCCACATCTTGGTGGCGTGCATAAGGGTCATCGGGCCAGGTGCGCGACAGAGGGGATTGCGGGCGATACGTCCGAACCTGTCGAGGAGCCTCTGAGACCGGTGTGTTCTCACCGCAGGTGTCAACGTCACGGCGCGGCACGAGATATCCGAGGACCGGCCTCGTCCGCGATCGAAAAAACGACGACGGGCTTCGCCAGTAGCAGTGGCGACAAGGAGGTAACTTGAAGAAGCTTCTCTATTCGTCGAGATGGCCGAAGCAAGAGAAACGAGCCGCCCATATGCTCCAGGTGCTTCTTGGCGACAACGAACACGGAGAGGCCCACCGAGTCGATGAAGCGCAGAGCAGAGAGATCGACTGAGATATCGATCAATCCCCGCGACGCGAGTTCCGCGAGACGCTCTCGCAACGCTGGGGCGGTCGCCACGTCCAACTCCCCGCTGAGAAGCACCAGGGCTTCGCTGTCGGAGTGGACGAAATCAACTCCGAATTCACCACCCGAGAATGACTCCATCTCTGCGTTCGCAATCAGCCCCAAAGCCAAGGTTGGCGGAAGCTGTAGCGGTCCGGCGCAGCAAAGGTCCGAGCGAAGGCGGGATGCTCGGCTGCCACGAGCCTAGCGCGTTCTGTCAATCCTCTTGACCCTCGGCGACAGGTGACCGAGAGATCGCATCGACACCGATGACGTCGTGAAGCGAAAAGGGGCGCGACATGGCCCGAGACAGCGCCACGCCGCTCGGGATTGTGGGCGCTCGGTCCGAACGCGCTGGCGGGCACCTCAGCCGCATCAGGATTGGTGGGCTGAACTTCCCGGTGCGTAGTCGATCTGGGGCAGCGTGGCCGGCAACGATCCAAGCCTGGACCGGCCCTCCGCGCTGCACGTGGCGAATACGCCGACGGGGGTCCCGAAGGACCCCCGCGGCGCCGCCCCGCTCCCCAACCGGGCCGGTACTGGACACTGGCGCCGGAGACGGAGCGGCCCCTCCCCCGGCCAGAATTGTGCGGCGCCGGTGTCCCGGCGGCGTCCCCTCACCCCGCCAGGGCGAGCACACCCACCGCCGCGACCATCGAGAGCGGAACAGCGATCGCACCGAGGCCGCTCGCTTTGGCAATCGATGGCCTTGCGCCCGACCGACGCGCCGCCCTCAGCCACAGGAACCAAGCCAACGAACCCGTCACGAACAGGTTGGGGCCAAGATTGAGCCCGATCAGGAGAGCGAACGGGTGAGCGGGTGTGCGAGCAGACAGCAGCGATGCCGCCGGAAGGTTGTTCACCAGGACCGAGCTGAGGGCGGCGACGATTGTTGTGCCCCAGAGGTCGAGATGCGAGAGCAGCGTCGCCGGTCCCGACCACACCCGGCCCAAGGTCCCGAGGGCCACGGCGACGCCGAACAAGCCGACGAGAATCGGCACTCCCAGCACTCCGACGACCTGCCGAGCGCGTTCCTCACCGCTCGCCAGTCGGACGCCGACGGCAACCGCACCGACGCATGCAACCGGAAGGGCAGGCGACTGCAGGGCGATCACGAGCACGGTGGCCACCACCACCGCAACGAGACCCAGCCCGAGGACTGGGCGTTCGGGTGCACTCGGTGCAGTCAGGCCCACCCGCAGGGAGCGATGCTCCACACACCCGACGACCACGGCGGTCACGACCAGAGCCGCCAATGCCGGTGCCCACATGTAGCTCAAGAACTGAGAGCCACTCAGGTGGAAGTGACCGAGGACGATGAGGTTGGTCAGGTTCGAACCGGGCAGGAACAACGACCCGGCGTTGGACAAGAGCAAGGAGCCGTAGAGGAGCGGCGCCTCACCTCCCCCCCTGCTTCGGGCCGCGTAGACGAGCACCGGAGTCAGGAAGGCCACCGAGGTATCGAGATTCAGGACGGCAGTAACGACGCCCAACATGACGCCCGCGCCCACGAAGAGCAGGAGGCCGTTGTTGGCCGTACGGGCCAACGTGTGGCCGGCGGCGGCAAAGAGGCCGTCATCGTTGGCCACGAGGCCTATGAGAAGCAGGCCCGTGACGAGCACGAACGGTGACCAGTCCTGAGACGCCGCCGCCCTGGCGTCCGACGGGTGCGAGGCGAACGCGACCACCAGCCCGATGACTCCGAGACAGGCGAGCAGCCAACCGAGGCGGCCGGATCCGAAGCGGGGCGGCCCGAAGGGTCCGTCACCTGGGCGAGGCTGCCCGGCCGTCGTCGGTCGTCCGATCACGATCACCACCATGCCCGAAACGGCCCGGCCCCCATCACGGACGGGCGGAGGGCGAGCGACCAGGTTCTCCGCTCCCCTGGTGTCAGCGTTTCTGGAACCCGAACGCCAGGTGTTCAGCTTCTCCCCGGCCGTCTTACCCATCGGCCTGCGGTTCTGGGAGCAGAAAGGGTGGCCGGATGCCAGTGAATCCGGTCCCTTCCAAGGGGACTGGGCGCGAACGATGGCGGAATGGTGACGAGCCCGAGGCGGCAATTGCAATCGACCTGTAACGAATTTCCGGGTGTGCCTTTATTCGAACCCGTTAGTTTGGACGTAGGCGCCAGGACGCCCCATCCTGCGTCATCGTCCCGCCCGGGTCGGTGGGCTCCCAACAGGTCCCCCCTGATACCCACAGACCCGGAGCGGGGCACTAATTAAGCACTCGTAGCTCGACGACTGGCTTCAGGTTTAGGCCAATTTTACGTGGGTCGTCGGACCAGTTGATGTGGAGGCATTCCCCTGGGCCAGTGCGGGATTGCGGCAGCACGGGAGTGCGGGAGTGCGCTCAGACCATCTTCAGGAACTGAAGGGCGATAGCGTCGGTTCCATGACCGTTTGCCTCTTTGAGATCTGCTGTGATGCGCCGGGCTGCCAAGCCGGCATTGGCCACGGCCCCACCCGTCCGGGGATGAGGTTGGAAGCACTCGGCGGTGAGATCAAGAAGCTCCTCGAAGCGCATGCGTGGACGTGGGACGGCCAGGGACTGGAGTTCTGCCCGACGCATTCGGGCTGAGGGGTGACCATTCGGGTTCCGCCGATGCCGTGGCCGGCCTCCGGTACCGTTCGTGGCCATGCCGAACGAGACGACGCCAGAGAACCAACGGTTGAACCGACCCACCATTGACCCCTTCGCCAATGTCATCAATGTCCCCGGACGGGGCGGCGAACCCTACGCGCGTTTCGCCGAGTTGTTCCGCACACTGCAGGACAAGGTGATCGTCTCGAACCCTCCAGATTCTGTGTGGGACGAAGGCGCGGCGCAGATACAAGCGGCCATTGACCTGCTCGAGCCCTGGGCCGCTCCGGAGCGGGAACGGCCGGCCGGAACTCGGATCGACCTCCCGGGTCGAGGCAATCCGATGCTGATCCCATTCATCTGGGACGAAATCACCAACGATCACGTCCGCGGTCGCGCCACGTTCCGCCCGTTCCATCTGGGTGGCAACGGCGCGGCCCACGGCGGCACGCTGCCCCTGCTCTTTGACGAGGTCCTGGGGCGGGCAGCCAATACTGGCTTTTCCAAGGTGGCCCGAACGGCGTATCTCAAGGTCAACTACCGCGCCATCACCCCGCTCGATGTGGAGCTCCAGGTGGACGCCACCGTCGACCGAGTCGAGGGCCGAAAGCGCTGGGCCAGTGCCCGCCTCTACGACGACGGGACACTAGTGGCGGACGCCGAAGGCCTCTTTGTCGAGCTCCGGCCGGGACAGCCGTAGCCCCCACGAAGTGACACGTCCAGCCGGCCCGTGACGTCGGCCCTACGCTACCGCTCACCGCCTCTGGTCACTCCGGCGCCCGGACTCAGGCCGGCGGAACAGTTCGGAGATCCTCGGCGACCAACCGCCCGAGCACCTCGTCGACCACCTCCGACGTTGAAGACTCACCGCCCAGGTCAAACGTTCGAACGCCCTCGGCGGCAGCACTCAGGGTGGCGCGGCGGATGGCCTGGGCCCCTCGACCCAGGACGGAATCACCCTCCGCGGCGGCCTGCTCGAGGACGGCGGCGCAGGCGAGCAGCATCGCCATTGGATTGGCCACGTTCTTGCCCGCCAACGATGGGGCTGTGCCGTGTGGCGCCTCCGCCATCGCCACCACCGGTCGCAGCTCCTCATCGAGGGCCAACAGCACCGACTCTGCTCCGGCGATCGAGCCGTAGAGGGCCAGCACGAGATCGGACAGGCAGTCACCGTCCCGGTTCAAGGCCGGCACGACGAGCCCCTGATGTCCCGCTTCCGTCAACAGGCCGGCATACGCGGCATCGATGAGGGTGGGTCGGTACATGACGCCCGGATGGCGGGCCGCTGCGGCATCCATCTCTTCCTTCAACATGCCCTCATACGTGGCCGAAACGGTCCATTTCGGACCGCCATAGACGCAGGCATCCTGGGCCGCCGCCGTGCGGAACGAGTACTCGGCGACCTGGCGGCAGATTGAGCGATCGATCTTCTCGGTCCGCCATGCCAGCTCGTCGGGTCCTCCCGGAGTCCCCGTTCGGTGCTCTTCAGCTCCGTAGGCGTCCCCTACCGCCATCCGCACCACCACGATCGGGTGCACCACGGGTGCCAGCGGTGAGACTCCGGGGATGCGTCGACCCGTCCGCACGATCACCGACCCACCGATTCCCTCGCGGAGAATCCGGTTGGGACTCCCGACGTCGCCAATCTTCTCCGGGGTGATCGTGGCCGCTTTGAGCCCCAACCCCACCTCGCGCATGGCACCCGCCGCCTCACGCACCACCGCGTTCTGGGTCTCCCGCCGATTGCCCAAGGAGAGGTCGAATCGAATCAGCTCCAGATCTACTCCGAGCACCCGCGAGTCGAGGACACGAAGCGCTTGATCGAGGAGTTCCTGCCCCGTCTCATCACCCTCACACACGACGAGACATGGCCGGTCACTCGTGGGCACGGTCATGGCGGACATGCAGGCACTCTACATTACATACACAAATCTATATAGTTTGGATTATGCTCATGGTCATGAGCCCACGAACACAGACGCTCCGGGAGACCGAAACCACCAGGAGCTGGATGATCGGCGACGCCTTGTTCGGGCTGACGACGGCCGCGGTGAGAAGCCAACCACGCGACATGAGCCTCACCTCGTTGTCGACCTTGGCCACGCTGGATCGGTCCGGGCCCCGCCGCATCACCGACCTGGCCGCGGTCGAAGGCGTGATGCAGCCGTCGATGACGGTGCTGGTGAGCGGGCTGGAGCGATCGGGCCTGGTGGAGCGGCGGGCCGACGCGGCGGACCGACGGGTGACGTTGGTCGCGCTCACCGCCGCCGGGTCGGACTACATCAGGGCCCGCCGGCAAGCCGGCGTGGCGGTACTCGTGCACCTGATTGACGACCTCCCCGCCCATGAGGGAGAAGCGCTCGCCGCGGCAATTCCCGCGCTCACGCATCTCGCCGCCCTTGAGGACGAAGGGCGGAGCCAGATCACCGCGTCGCCCTGAGGAAGTTCGGGAGGTTCAGCCATGAGTTTGATGCCGGGACACGAAAGCCAGGCAGAACCGGTGGGCGGGGGCTCCGGTGCGTCCGTCTCCCCCGTTGTCGTGGTCGGGATTGACGGTTCTACGACGTCGTGGGATGCCTTCTGGTGGGCCTGCGGAGAGACACGACGCCTCTCCGGACGGGTCGTCGCCGTTTTCGTCGGTCCCACCTCGGCCCGAGCGGCCGCGAGCACCGCTCCCTTGGGCGCGTCATGCATCGCCCTCGGGGTCATCGAACAGACCGAGAACGAGCAGGCCACACACCTGAGCGAGGAGGCATGCCGGTATGCCGCGGACCACGCGATCGAGTTCACGTTCGTCCACGCGCAGGGCGACACGGCCCAAGAGCTCCTTCGGGTGGCGGTGGGAGCGCAGGCCGATCTGATCGTCGTCGGCAGATCCGCCAAGGCCCGCCACCACATCGCCGGGTCACTCGGGAGACGCCTGACGAGGAGTCATAAGGCGCCGATCATCGTCGTCGTGCCGTGATCAGCGACACCGAACACCGCTCTGCCCCGAGGTTGACACGACCTCTGTCGTGGCTTCCGGTCACCCCAGCTGCCTGCCATGCCAGTTGCACCCACCAGCGAGGAAATCCGATGGATTCCCCCATCCCCTGTGTGGGAATACAAGTGAGGGCGGGCCACCGCCACCAGCACAGAGACCGCCACCGTCAAAGAAAGGGAGCCCCATGGATACCGACGTCAGGACCTCAGCACCGACGACCCGATTGACACCGATGGAGGAGACCACGGTCAGCCAGCCCGGGCCGACCACGGTCGGAACGAGCGCAGCCACCACGATGGCGCCGTTCCTAGGGGCGTTCTTTGACGAGGGAATACCCGTCCGACTCGAGTTCTGGGACGGCAGCGCCATCGGACCCACTGACGGTCCCGGAACGGTGCTGGTCCGTTCGGCCGACGCGATCAATCGGCTGCTCTGGGCGCCGGGCGAGCTGGGACTGGCTCGCGCCTATGTCACCGGCGACCTTGACATGGACGGTGACATGTTCGAGGTGCTCCGCGCGTTGCACACGGCCGCCCCACCGGACCTGAAGACGGGAGTCCGCGTTGCTTCACCCGTCGTACAGGCGGCCCGCCAGTTGGGAGCACTCCGACGTCCCCTGGCCCGGCCGGTCGAGGAAGCCTCACCCCGCGGCCGACGCCATTCCAAGAGTCGTGACGCGGCCGTCATCAGCCATCACTACGACATCAGCAATGAGTTCTACCGTCTGGTGCTCGGGCCCAGCATGACGTACTCGTGCGCCCGATTCGTGACGGACGATGCCACGCTGGAGGAGGCCCAGGAGGCGAAGCATGACCTGGTCTGCCGCAAACTCGGACTGAGCGGACGCCCGGGCATGCGCCTGCTCGACGTGGGTTGCGGCTGGGGCTCCATGGCCCTGCACGCGGCGCGGCGCTACGACGCCCAGGTCGTCGGGGTGACCTTGAGCAGGCCGCAGGCCGATCTCGCCCGCCAACGCGTCACCGAGGCCCGACTCGACTCGAAGGTCGAGATCCGGGTCCAGGACTACCGGGATCTCCGCGGCGAGCGCTTCGACGCCATCTCGTCCATCGGCATGTTCGAACACGTGGGAGAGGCCAGGGTGGCCCAGTATTTCTCGACCCTGTACGCGCTCCTGACCGATGGCGGGCGACTGCTCAATCACGCCATCTCGAGTGTGGGCGGCTCCCGGATGAGCCGAACCTCATTCATCGGGCGCTACGTGTTTCCCGACGGAGAGCTGATCGACGCCGGCCAGGTCATGCTGGCGATGGAGCGGGCCGGCTTCGAAGTCCGGGACGTCGAGTCGCTGCGGGAGCACTACTCCGCCACGCTGCACGCCTGGGTCGAGAACCTGGAGAACAACTGGGATGCCGCCGTCAGAGAGGTGGGCGTCCGCCGGGCCCGGGTCTGGTTGCTCTACATGGCCGCCTCGGCCAACGGCTTCGACGACGGCGGCGTGTCGCTGCATCAAGTCCTTGGCGTCAAAGCCAGTCCCGAGGGGAGAAGCTTCATGCCGCCGACGCGGCGATCGTGGGAATGAGGGCCGGCGCGGCGAGCGGCCCCTGAGGTCCGTCTCGCTCTGACCGGCCCGCCGGCCCTTCCGGGAGACGATCGCCACCTGGGAGAAGAGCCATGCTGTTTTCTAACTATGACGTTAACGTTATACTCGCGGTCATGCACGTGAGTTCCGCTCCCGCCCCTGCCGTGGATTGGAACGGTTCATGAGCGGCACGGCCACCCTCCGGGCCGGAGCGGCCGGCACCTCGCCTGGGGAGGCTGACCAGTCTCGATACAAGTGGGTGGCCCTGTTCACGATCACCCTCGGGACCCTGATGGTCTTCATCAATCAGTCCATTGTGCTGATTTCTCTTCCGGACATCTTCCGCGGGATCGGTCTCAACCCGCTGACCCCGGGCAACACGGGCTACTTACTCTGGATGTTGCTCGGCTTCATGGTCGTCCTGGCCGTCCTTCTGGTCACGTTGGGTCGGGTCGGAGACATGTTCGGGCGGGTGCGAGTGTTCAACCTTGGCTTCGCCATCTTCACCGTCTTCTCCGTACTGCTCTCGATCACCTGGCTCTCGGGATCCGCAGCGGCCTGGTGGCTCATCATCATGCGGGTCGGACAGGGTGTCGGGGGGGCCATGCTGTTCGCCAATTCCTCCGCCATCGTGACCGATGCGTTCCCGACGCATCAACGCGGGCTGGCCCTCGGGATCAACAATGTCGCCGCCATCTCTGGAGGCTTCATCGGTCTCGTCTTGGGCGGGTTGTTGGCGCCCGTGCAGTGGCACCTCGTCTTCTTGCTGTCGGTGCCCTTCGGGATATTCGGCACCATCTGGTCCTACGCCAAGCTCGAGGACCGTGGCGTGCGCACCCCGGCCAAGATCGACTGGCTGGGCAACTTCACGTTCGCGGTCGGCCTCATCCTCATCCTGGTGGGCATCACCTATGGCCTGCTTCCCTACGGAGGTCACACCATGGGCTGGTCAAGCCCGGCTGTGTTGAGCGAGCTCGCCGGCGGCGTCGCCGTGCTCCTTCTCTTCGGCGTGATCGAGACCAAGGTGGCTCAACCGATGTTCCGCCTGACCCTGTTCCGCATCCGGGCCTTCAGCGCCGGCAACGTTGCCAGCTTCCTGGCCTCGCTGAGCCGCGGTGGGCTCATGTTCATGTTGATCATCTGGCTGCAGGGGATCTGGCTCCCCCTGCACGGGTACAGCTTCTCGCAGACACCGCTGTGGGCCGGGATCTACATGATCCCGCTGACGGTCGGATTCCTCCTGGCCGGTCCGGTGAGCGGGATCTTGGCCGACCGCTACGGCGCCCGGCCCTTTGCCACCGGCGGCCTGCTGGTCGTGGCGTTGTCCTTCATCCTCTTGTTGATGCTTCCGGTCGACTTCTCTTATTGGGGCTTCGCCGCGCTGATCTTCCTCAACTCAATCGGCATGGGGATGTTCATCGCGCCGAACCAGGCCGGCATCATGAACAGCCTGCCGGCCAGTCAGCGCGGCGCGGGTGCCGGAATGTCAGGGACGTTCAATTCCTCGGCTCAGGTTCTCTCCATCGGCATCTTCTTCACGTTGATGATCCTGGGCTTGGCCGCCACGCTCCCGTCGGCTCTCTACCACGGCCTGATCGCCCAGGGGGTGGGACCGGCCACCGCATTGCGGGTGTCCCACCTTCCCCCCGTCGGAAGCCTTTTCGCTTCATTCTTGGGCTACAACCCCATGCAGACCCTGATTGGACCGGCCGCGCTCTCCCATCTCCCTCCGGCCACCGCGCACTACCTGACCAGCCGCTCGTTCTTCCCCCACCTCATTTCCCGACCCTTTGGTCGCGGCCTCACCGAAGCGTTCTCCTTCGCCGCCGGCGCCTGTGCCCTCGGAGCGGTGGCCTCGCTGCTCCGAGGCGGGAAATACCACTACGTTGAGCCAGGTGCAGCGCCGGAGAACGTGCAGGAGCCCGCTGTGATGACGGCTCAAGAGGCGATCGCCGAAACCGAACCGCTGTTGGTGGACTGACATGGCCGCACGGACCGTCACCAGCGCTGATCACGATGTCGGCCAACCTTCGCCATCGGAAGGTGGGATTCGCATCAGCGATGCCGCATCGACCGCAGGAGTCTCCGCCCGCACGCTGCGCTACTACGAAGAGCTCGGGCTCCTCAGCCCATCGCTGTACACCAGTGGAGGTGAGCGGCGGTACACGGAGGAAGATCTCATCCAACTCAATCGGATACTCGAGCTCCGAGAGGTCCTCGGCATGAATCTAGATGAGATCAAGGAGTTCCTGTCGTTCGAGACCCGATTGGACGAGCTGCGCACCACGTATCGCGCCACCAAAGGATCGACCACCAAGAAGGCCAGGGCGGAGCAGAAGGAGACGTTGCGCGAGGCGCTCGAACTCAACGAAACACTGGCCGAGCAACTGAACGCCAAGCTGGCTCGAATGGACAGCTTTCGAGCGAAGCTGGCCGGGGACGCCCGTCGATGCCGCGACCTCCTGGCTGAGTTGGACTGACCGGCGTTGGACAGACCGGCGTTGACGACCAGACCGCTGCTGGCCTGACCGCTGCCGGCCTGACCGCGGTCGCCTTTGAAGCTGCCGCAGCGGTCCGCTGGACGCCTTCCCTGGGGTGGGAGTGGGAACTAAGCCGGATGAACCTCTCGGTCGTCCTCTTCTTGGGTGTCGCCGCCCGTCCACGTCGAGGGGGGATCGCTGGCCGGAAACGACTCTTCACTCGCTTCATCGATCGCCTCGTCGGAGGAACTGGGTGAGATTCTCGTCGCCGACTGTCGACTAGGACCCTGAGCCATGGGCCTTCTCCTCACTTTCGAGCGCACCAACGACCTTAATCTCCTCCCACCCCATGTACGACCTGGCCTTCCCGGCGATGAGCGGCTACCGCGACGATTCGGGCGGGCCAGCAGCCGGTGAACGTGTGAATCGGCATTCCGACGGATCCTGGCGTGCCTGGCTTTCATCGGGCATGCCCGCCTTGCAGGCAACCGGTTCAGCGTGAATAGGCCTCGACCCCGCCGGCAATGGTCACGGCCACGTGGCGGCTGGACGGATCGGACAGGGCCTCCCTCATCGGAACATCAAGGAGGCAGAGGTCGGCTGGTCCCCCGACCCGGACCTGTCGGGCCGGCCCCCCGGGCCGGCTGAGCGGCGCCAGGAAGAGATCCAGGGCCGTCGGCGGCTCGAGGCCCCGGTCCACTCCGACCCGCACGCCGAGCGGGGATCGGCGATCGACCGCCGCGCCAACGGCGACCCAGGGGTCGTCTGGTCCGAAGGGTGCATCGGTGCTTCCCCCCACGTCGATCCCGGCGTCCCGAAGTGAGGCGCACCGGTAGAGGTCATCCCGGTCGTCCGGCTCGACGTCACGCAGGTAGACATCGCCCCTCGAGCCGAGGAAGGCGGGTTGGGTGACGACGGCGATCCCCAGGTCGGCGATGGCCGCCGCCAGGTCCAGCGACGTGACGGCGGCGTGCTCGATCCGATCGCCCGGAATGCTCCCGGTCTCGTGCCAGGCGGCCAGCGCGAGCACCAGGGCGGCCCGGGTGACGCAGTGCACGGCAACAGGCCGGGGGACCCGGTGGGCCCGACGAAACTGCTCGGCCACCACCCTCAGTTCCGGGAGCGCGTGATCGGCAAGGACGATCTTGACCGGCCCCTGGCGCAATGCTTCCGGTGGGACCGACTCGGAGAGTTCCGCTCCCCCGGTCACCGCCACCGTGAAGGGCAGGGCGCCGCGGTTGACCGCCTCGGCCAGGGCCTGCAGATGGTCGAGCGTCGTTGCCGGTGTGCAGTCCGTGACCCCGGTGACGCCGTACGAGGCGAGGCGGCGGCCGACGGCGGCCAGGTCGGGTGGGCCACGGTCGGGCAGGCGGTCGTGCAGCCAACTGTCGAGGCGGAACAATCGGCCCGTCGGGTGGCCGCCCGGGTCTCGTTCGATCCCGGCCTCCCTGGACTCGAGTGCGCCGACGCGTTCCAGGGCGGCTGAATTGAGCACCCACATCGAGCCCGAACGGTGCTGCACCCTGACGGGTCTTCGCGACGCCAGCTGGTCGAGTCTCCAGCGGTCGAGCGAACCGCTCTCGGCTTCGTCGTACCCGACGGCGCGGATCCATTCGCCCGGCTGAGCGTGGCCGTGCGCGGCCACGATGGCGTCATCGAGGCCGCCGCTCACGTCGACCGAGTTCAGGGCGGCCGCCATGGCCATGAGATGGAGGTGGTGGTCGTGCAGCCCCGGCATGAGCGCACCCCCGCCACAGCGGATCTCCCGGTCCGCACCGCCGAGGCTGCCCGGTGGCCCGATGGCCGTCACGGTCGCATCGTCCACGCGGACGTCGACCAGCGCGCCGTCGACCTCGGCCCGGCGCACGACCAGCGAGCCGAGCGACGGGCCAATCACACGGCCGGTGAGCGGCAGGGCGTCGCTGTCCGGCCACGCCACGCTTCGTCGATCCACTCCTCGATACTTTCATTGACGCCGGCACGTCGCAGAATCTCCTCGGGTAACGTCACCGCATCCGAGTGCTCCATACCTCAGACGGAAAGTTGGCGACGCTGGTGTCCTCACCGTTCGCCGCTGAGTCGCTGTCGGACGCGGAAGGATTCGTGGTGCTCACGTCGCCCGACGGCACGGACGCCGACGCCGAGGTCACGGCACGCCTGGCCTCCCTGCCGTGCGTGGTGATCGCCCGCGGCCGCTCGCCCGGTGCGCGCCCCCCCATGGCCGACGTCGTCCCCGAGGACGGGGTGGCAACGGTCGACGACCTCCTCAGGACGATCGGCGAGAACCCAACCGCGGCCGCGTCGCTGGCCATGCTCCTGCGTCATGGGCACCACTCGCTCGGACCCGGCCTGGTGGCCGAGTCAGCCGTTTTTTCCTTACTGCAATCCGGCGTGGAATTCACCACGTGGCGTTCGAGCCGAACCAACAGAGCGGAAGCGTCCGAAGCAGAGCCCTCGGTGCGGCTGGAGCGCCAGGGGGATCGCCTCGACATCGTGCTCAACCGACCCCAGGTGCGAAATGCGCTGAACCGGTCCATGCGTGACGGCTTGCTCAACGGGTTGGCGCTGGCCGGCGCCGATCCGACGCTCACCCGCATCGTGCTGCGCGGTGAGGGGCCGGCCTTCAGCAGCGGGGGCGACCTCCATGAATTCGGCACCTTCCCCGACCCCGCCTCCGCTCATCTGGTGCGCCTGACCACCAGCATCGGCCGAGCCATCCATGACCTGGGGTCGCGCCTGTCCGTTCAGGTCCACGGACCCTGCGCTGGTTCGGGCGTGGAACTTGCGGCGTTTGCCCCCCACGTGGTCGCCCGACCCGACTTCACGGCAACCCTCCCCGAGGTGCAGCTGGGGCTGATTCCGGGTGCCGGAGGCACCGTGAGCATCACCCGGCGGGTGGGGCGCCACCGTACGGCGCTCCTCGCCCTCAGCGGTGCCCGTATCGATGCGACCACGGCCTTGGGCTGGGGCCTGGTCGACGAGGTTGTTCCCGCCTAGGACCCTCGGCGGCCAGCCGCCAGCGGCCAGCGCGCCAGCCGCCACTGGCAGCCAAAATTGTGCACCTGAACGGATTTGACGGGTTCCAATTGCCCGGCAGGCCACGGTGCCGATAGACCAACGGACGGTAAACGTCGAGAGAAAGCAGGGATTTGTGGATCTCAAACCAGGGACCCGGTGGGCCAGCCAAGTCTGCGACACCGAAGTCGTGGTCGTGCGCGGGGCGAGCCAGCCGGTTTCGCTCGAATGCGGTGGGCACCCCATGGTGCCGGTCGGAGAAGACCCCGCGTCGGGACTCGAGCTCGATCCATCGTTTGCCGGTGGCTCGTTGATCGGGAAGAGGTTTGCGCACCCCGACTCCGGTCTCGAGGTGCTGGTCACCAAGGCGGGAGCCTGCACGCTGGCCGTCGATGGCGTGGCCATCCCGCCCAAGGAGGCCAAGCCCCTCCCCTCCTCGGACTGAGGCACGCTGCATGCACCTGACGTCCCTCCTCGATATCGTCGCCGACGCGCTCCCGGACCGCACGGCGGTCGGGCCACAGGGCCGGGGTCTGACCTACCAAGACCTGCTGCAGCGGGCCCAGGCCGTCTCCCGTGACCTCCGTCGTCGGGAGGCCGAACGCCTGGTGGCGGTCGACGTCAACTCCGAGGCGGTGCCGCTCGGCCTCTTCGCCGCGGCGGTGGCCGGCATTCCCTATGTCCCGGTGAACTACCGATTGGCCGACGCCCAGCTGGCCGCCATCCTCGAGCGCGCCGCCCCGGGCCTGGCCGTGGTCGAGCCGTCCGTGCCGGGGCGATTCCCCGACGGCGTCCCCGGCTTGCCGATGACGAGCCGTGCGGACTTCCTGCAGGCTGACGGGCCCGACGCTCCGGCGGCGAGCGACGACGCGGAGGACCCGGCGGTGTTGCTCTTCACCAGTGGCACGACGGGGGAACCGAAGGCGGCGGTGCTGCGCCATCGACACCTCACGAGCTATGTGTTGGAAACGGTCGAGTTCCTGGGCGCCGAGAGCGGGGACGCCGCGCTGGTCAGCGTCCCGCCGTATCACATTGCGGGAATTGCAGCCGTGTTGACGTCGGTCTGGTCGGGGCGACGCCTCGTCTATCTGCCCCACTTCTCCCCCGAGGCGTGGGTCGAACTGGCGGCGGCCGAAGCGGTGACCCATGCCATGGTCGTCCCGACGATGCTCGGTCGCATCCTTGACGTGCTCGAAGAACGGGGAGAAAAGCTGCCCGCCCTCCAGCACCTGTCCTACGGCGGCGGCCGGATGCCGGTCGCCATCGTGGAGCGGGCACTCGACCACCTTCCCCACGTCGGCCTGGTCAATGCCTACGGGCTCACCGAGACCAGCTCGACTGTCGCCGTGCTCGGGCCCGAAGACCATCGCCAGGCCATTGCCTCGCCCGAGCCGCACGTGCGCATCCGGCTGGGCTCGGTGGGTCGTCCCCTCCCCAACCTCGAGGTGGAGATCCGAGGTCCGTCGGGTCAGCCACTGGAATCGGGTGACCACGGGGAGATCTGGGTGCGGGGCGAACAGGTCTCCGGTGAGTACCTCGGGCGCGGCGCCGCCGTGAATGCCGATGGGTGGCTGGCCACCAACGATGGCGGCTGGCTCGATCCGGACGGCTACCTCTTCGTCGAAGGGCGACTCGACGACGTGATCGTCCGTGGTGGGGAGAACCTCTCGCCGGGTGAGATCGAAGACGTCCTGGCCCAGCACCCGGCCATCGCCGAGGCGGCGGTGGTCGGCGTCCCCAGCGACGAGTGGGGTGAAGCCGTGGCGGCCGTGGTCGTGTTGCGGAATGGCCATGACGCCGATCCGGGCGAATTTGAGGGTCTGGGTCTCCGAACGGCTCCGGTCGACCCGGGCACCCGAACGGATCGAGTTCCGCACCGAACTCCCCTACAGCGACACCGGCAAGTTGCTCCGTCGAGTGCTCAAGGCCGAACTCAGCCCCGGGCCGATGGACCGAAGCACCGGTTGAAGAAGCAGAGTTGAAGAGGACTCAGCGACGTCGAGCACGGAGTGACGCCGCGCCGGGGGTCAGTCCCACCTCCGTCACCCCAGGGCGCCCACGGCGCGCAGCCGGCCGATCTCGTCCCAGTCCATCCCGGTCTCGAGCAGGATCTCTTCGGTGTGCTGACCGAGCTCGGGCGCGGCGCCGCGGGGGACGGTGGGCTGATCATCGAAGCGCATGGGGGCGGGCACCAGCTGGAAGGGATGCCCGTGACTGGGCGTGATGGTGGGCAGGAACCCGTTCGGCTCGACCTGGGGATGGTCCGGGATCTCGGATGGGCGCAGGACCGGGGCCCACACCCCGCTGAACCCGTCGAGAGCCTGATGCACCTCGTCCATCGTTTTCGCCCCGAACACGACATCGAGGGCTCCGACGCACGCACGGCGGTTGGTGTAGCGGGCGGCGCCGTCAACGAAGCGCTCGTCGTCGATGAGCTCTGGACAACCCAGAAGCGTGCACAGCTCGCCCCAGAACCGATCGGCCTGGAGGCAGACCAGGTAGAGCCAACGGCCATCGCCGGTACGGTAGGCGTTGACGATCGGGTTCGGTGACTCGGCTCGATCCCCCACACCGTGGCTGCCCGAGAACGGCGTGCCGAGGATGTCCGGCGCCGTGGCCCACATCCCCACGTTCATGAGCGACACGTCAATGACCGACGTCTCGCCGGTACGTTCGCGCTTGAACAGGGCCATGCCGACGGCTCCGGCAATGGTGTTGGCCCCCTGCAGGTCGAAGAACCCCGGAGGCTGGGCCAAGGGACCTTCTTCGACACACATCTTGTAGGCCATCCCGCTGGTGGCCCAACCGCAGGCGACGTCGTAGCCCCCGACATCGGCCATGGGACCGTGGGCGCCCCAACCGGTTCCCCGGACGTAGATGATGTTCGGGTTGGCCGCCCGCATGTCCTCGACCTCGATACCCAGCTTCTGGCGGACGGGCGCCAGGTTGCTGGTCATGAAGACGTCGGCCGCCGCGACGACCCGGGCCAGTACCCGCCGGCCCTCCTCGGAGGTGAGATCGGCCGTGAAGCTGCGCTTGCCGCGGTTGGGGACCTCCAGGAACGGGTTGGGCCCGTCCTCGGCCAGGTTCAGCAGGTTGCGCAGGGCCCGCTGCGGGTCGCCGTTGGGGGCCTCGACCTTGATGACATCGGCCCCCAGATCGGCCAACGCCGCCCCGGCCGCCGGGACGAACGTCCAGTTCGCCACCTCAACGACTCGGACACCCTCCAGTGGACCAGGCATGCTCGTTTTCCCCTCTGGGCCCTTCGCCCGAACGACCGTCCTCGAATCAATAGCCGAGAACGGCCGCTGCCGGCCAAACGAACGTCGGGATCTCAGCCGAGCCTGGTGGTGGGCTCGCTCTCGGACCAGAGTGAGCGCAATTCACGATTGAACTCCTCCGGGCGCTCCACCGGAAAGAAGAGCTTGGCGCCGGCCAGCTCGACGGAGCGAACCGTCCCCGGGATCGTCGCGGCGAGCCATCGAGCCCAGGCCACATCGAAGAACTCGTCGGCCGTGCCCCACACGATCAACGTCGGCGACCGGAATTGGGCCAGGTCGTCGCGAATGGCCACGGTGACGGCGTTGTCCATCCCCGCCACGTATTCCTGGATTGCCTGGGCCTTCTCGGCCAGGGCAAACGGGGCGAAGAACCCCGTGAGCACCTCGTCGGAGAGGGAGTCGGGGCGCTCGAAGCTCGAGGCCATGATGCCCCTGGCCGTGTCGGGGTCCGTGGCCAGGGCCCGAGGGCGGCGGCCAGGGTCCCGGCGCGCGCCAGGTCATGGATCGGGGCGAAGGCCACCGGTGGCCAGTTGTCGTGGGTGTCGCAGTTCGTGAGGGTCAAGGACCGGACCCGGTCGGGTGCCTGGGCCACCACGAGCTGGGCGATGGCACCGCCGCTGTCGTTGCCCACCAGATCGACGGCATCGACCCCCATGGCGTCGAGGAAGGCCAGGACCATCTCCGCCTGGAGACTGACCGTCAAGGTGCCCCCTTCTGGACACGCACTCTCACCGTGGGCCAACAGGTCGAGCGCCAGGCAGCGCCGGATGTCGGCCAGCCCGTCGATCTGGCCGCGCCACAGGTCCGCATTGAGGAAGACCCCATGGATGAAGAGGGCGGCCGGGCCCAGGTCCCCCCCCGTCTCGAGGTAGGCGATGTCGCCGAATCGGGTCTCCACCGTCTTCCTCGTGGCCCTCTTCTCCGTTGACTCCTCTGTCGACAAACTCTTAGTCGGTGAAATACTCATAGTCAGTCAATGTAAAGTAGTGGACCATGGCTGTCAAGGGTCGCCGGGAGGAATATGCCGAGACGACTCGCGCGGCCATCGTGGCGGCGGCGACCGAGCGGTTCACGGTCGACGGGTTCGCGAAGACCAGCATCGATGCCGTCGCCGAGTCGGCCCGGGTCTCCAAGGGCGCCGTCTACCACCACTTCGCCGACAAATCGGAGCTCTTCGAGGCGACATTCATCGTGATGGAGGAGCGGCTCCTGGCCAATGTGATCTTGGGCGTGACCGGCATCGCCGATCCGTGGGACATCGTGCGGGCGGGAGTCGACGCCTTCCTGAGCGAGTGTGGCCAACCCGACTTCCGGCGCATCGCACTGGAAGAGGCACCGGCCGCGCTGGGCTGGACCCGTTGGAAGGAGCTCGAGGAGAATTACTTCCTGGGCCTCGTCAAGGCGAGCCTCCAAGGCCTGGCTCAGGACGGTCTCATCGACATCCCGTCCGACGATCTCACCGCTCGAATGTTTCTCGCCGCCACCGGTGAAGCCGGGTTGGCCGTGGGGTCGGCGGCGAATCCCAAAGAAGAGCGCGAGCGTGCCGGGCGCCTCGTGATGCGTTTTCTCGAGGGACTGCGCTAGTCCGTCACCCGAATTCCCCGGCGATATCCCGCAGTGCGATGATCTCGCCATGGGACGACTGCAGGACAAAGTGGCCATCGTGACCGGCGGGGCGGGAGGCATCGGCGGGGCGACCGCGCGCAAGCTGGGACGCGAAGGCGCAGCGGTGGCTGTCGTCGACATCGACGGCGAGGGCGCTGATCAGGTCGCCGAAGAGATCAAGGCCGCGGGGGGTCAGGCCGTCGGGGTGCAGACCGACCTCTCGCAGGAGTCCGCCATCGTCGCCATGGTCGCAGCGGCCGTCGACGCCTTCGGCCGCCTCGATGTGCTCCACAACAACGCGGCCTTGACCGAGAGCGACTTCCTCTCGCGTGACACCGCCGTCACCGAGTTGTCGCTTGGCGTGTGGGACCGGGCCATCGCCGTCAACCTGAGCAGTCAGATGCTCACGTGCAAGCACGCCATCCCCGAAATGGAGAAGCACGGTGGCGGCTCCATCATCAACATGTCGTCCGGCGCCGCCTTCAGCGGCGACCGGGTGCGTACGGCCTACGGGGTTTCGAAGGCGGGCGTCCACACGCTGACGATGTACGTGGCCACGAGCCACGGCAAGAGGAACATCCGGGTCAACACGATCGTGCCCGGGCTCATCATCACCGATGCCGTGCGGGCGCACATTCCCGAAAACGCCCTGGCCACACTGAGCCGGGCCACCCTCACACCGCACCTGGGCGAGCCCGACGACATCGCCGACCTCGTCGTCTTCCTGTCCTCGGACGAATCGAGATACATCACGGGGCAGATGATCGCCATCGATGGCGGCATGTCTGTCCATGCCGGCCACGTCGGGCAGGCTGACGAGGGCTAGCTCGCTCGTTTCTCCGGTCGGTCGTTCCTTCCCTCTGGCACTTCCTTCCCTCCGGCACTTCCGTCCCTCAGGCCGCTGCTGCCTCAGGAAGGTCCCAGCACGTAGGACCCGGTATCCGGATGGTGGTACCACCCGCTCGAGGCCTGCGTCCCGCCGTCCACGTGCAATGTCTGGCCGGTCAGGTAGGTCGAAAGATCCCCAGCCAGAAACACGGCGGCGCCCGCCAGGTCGTCGACATGGCCGGCTCGGCCCATCGGGACCGTATTGCCAAACTGCTTCTCGGCACCTGGTGGTGCCACCGAGGCCAGGCCCTCAGTCATGGTGATGTCCGGCGCCAGGGCATTGACCCGGATGCCGTGGAGGGCGAATTCGAGGGCCGCCGTCTTGGTGAAGTTGATGACGCCGGCCTTGGCCGCGGCATAGGCGGCGTAGCCCGGGGCGGCCCGCACCCCCTCGATTGAGGTCACGCTGATGATGCTGCCGCCTCGGCCCGTCTCGACCATCCCCCGCGCGACCCGCTGCGTGCACAGAATGACGTGCTTGAGGTTGGCCCGGTAGAGGGCATCGAACCCGTTCTCCGACGTCTCGAGGATGGGCGAGAGGAAAACGGCGCCGGCGTTGTTCACCAGAATGCTGACAGGTCCCAGCTCGGCGGTCGTGCGGGCCAGCGCGGCATCGATCTGGTCCGACTCACGCACGTCCGCCGTGATGCCGAGTCCACCGACCTCCTCTCCGGCGGCGGCGGCCGTCTCGGGATCACGCTCCCAGATGGCCACCTTGGCGCCGAAGGCCGCCAAACCGCGGGCGATGCCGCGACCGATGCCCGACCCGCCTCCGGTCACGACCGCCACTCTGTCGGTCAGCAGGACCGACGATTGGTTCAAGGTCATGCGGCCGACAGTACAGTAGGGACGCCCGAGCACGTAGGTACGCTCGAGCAAAACGAAGACGGACCGGCCCGGCCCGTCGAAAGGGGGCTCAGTGCCGAGGATAGAACCGATCCCATTGGAAGCGCTGGCGCCGGAGCCACGGCGCATCATCGAAGAGGGTGTCGCCGACGGGACGTACGCCACTCCAGTCCCTCTCCAGATCTTCGCCTACAAGACGGCGCAGATCGTCATGACCAGCATGGCGCGCGGCGCATTTGGAAAGAACACGCTGCTGGGCGCCCGCATCCATGAGCTCATCCGCATCCGCAGCGCCCAACTGGGCGAGTGCCAGCCCTGCATGCAGTCCCGAAAGCACGACTCCATCACCGATGAGGACGTGGCCTGCCTCGTCGCCCCGGGACATGGGAGCCTGACCGAGCAAGAACGACTCGCCATTCAGTTCTTAGATCTCCTCTCGGCCGATCACCACGCCATTGACGACGAGGTGTACCGCGAGTTGAGTGAGGTCTTCACGGCCGCGCAAATCGTCGAACTGGGGTTTGCCTGTGCCAACACCATGGGTGTGCACCGCTTCATTCACACCCTCGATGTGTTCGGAACCAGCGAACCGGTGATCCACTTCGATCCTTCGCAGGTTGACGCCGAATTCGCCGCGACGCCGGAGCAAGCTTCAGCGTGAGTCAGACGGTCTTTGTCACCGGCGCCACCGGATTGGCCGGCGCCAATATCTGCAAGCTCCTGATCGAACGGGGGGACGGTGTCCGGGCCTTAGCCCGGGCCGAAGCCGACACCGAACCCCTGGCCGACCTGGGGGTCGAGGTGCTGACCGGCGACGTCACCGACGCCGCCGACGTCCTCCGGGGCGCCACCGGCAGCGACTCGGCCATCCACTGCGCCGCTCTGCTGGGCGGGGCGAGCCAGAACCTGGCCGACTTCGAAATGGTGAACGTCAACGGCACCAAGAACGTGCTCGATGCCGCCGAACGGCTGGGCCTGCGCCGGGTGGTCGCGGTGAGCACCGGCACGTTTTTCGACACCTCCGGCGGTCTCGACCGCGAGGACGCGCCGGTCTCCAAGGAGCCGAGCTCGGATCCCTACACGATCACCAAGATGGCGGCCTTCCAGGATGCCATGGCCCGCGCCGCCGCCGGCCAGGACGTAGTCAGCACCCACCCCGGTGCCATCTTCGGCCCGTCCCCCGTCGCCAGCAATGCCCTCGGCAAGACGAGCTTCAACCGGGTCCTGGTGTCGGCGCTCCGTCAACGTCTCACGCGCTACCTCAAGTTCCCGGTCAGTTGGGTCTTCGGCGAGGACATCGCCCGGGGCTGCATCCTCGCCCTCGATCTCGGAGTGTCGGGCGAGCGCTACATGCTCGACGGCCGCCCCGAAGACGTGGTGAGCATCGCCAACGCCTGCAACCGGCTGTGCGAGCTGGCCGGCCTCGCCCATCGTGTGGAGGACATCGAGCCGTCCGATGACCCCGAGCTGGCCGAGATCTTCGGGCCGACGCTGGTGGCCATCGCGGCGGGCGCCGCCGCGGCTGGGAAGTCCGGCCGCAGCCGACCGTTGACCGAGACCAAGACCTACAAGCGGCTTGGGTACGACCCCATCAGCCTGGACGACGGCCTGCGCCTGACCACCGCATGGCTCCGCCAGATCGGTCGTATCGACTAGGTCATTGTCGGCTGGGTCATGGGGACGGACGGAGGTCGTGCGTCTCGACCCGACCTCGCCCCACATCGCCTGCACGCGTCATCTGGCGGCAAGCGCCGACGTGATCCTCGGTCCCACCAGGACTCCGAGCTCGCCGGGCCACCCGCTGCGCTTCGCCACCCGAGAGCGTGCCGGGCCAGGCCTGCTCATGGGCAGACAGGCCAACTTCCTGGCGCGGAATGGATTGACGAGATCGCCCGGGCCGCCCGGGTGCAGCGGGATCGCGCCGACGGTCCGGCGGTGATCGCCCACACGGACTGGTCCGCTCGAAATGTCCGCTTCAATGAGCACGGCATCGGTGCCGTCTACGACTGGGACAGTCTCTCGTTGGCCCCCGAGGCGGTAGTCGGCCAATCCGCCGCGACGTGGCGTTCGACCGGCAGCGCGGCTGACGTCCTGGCTCCGGGCAGGGCGGAAATTGAACGGTATCTGGCCGCGTTCGGTGCCGCCCGTGGCATCCCGCTGTCGGCCTCCGAACTGTCGGCCGCGCGGAGCGCCGCCGTGTGGGTCATGGCGTACTCGGCGCGCTGCGAGCATGCCCTCGAACTGCGCACGCCCTACGTTCGCCATCGAGCCCGCCACTGGCTGCGCACCGAGAGCTCCCAGTTGCTCTGATCAGGCTGCCTTGATCGGGCGACTCGATAGGGGTGACGCGCTACTTGGCCGACAGGACGATTTCGAGCACAGTGCCGACTCCGGCCAAGAGGAGTGAGACCGAGAGAACGATGGCCGTGATCTTCATGAATCTCTGACGTCCCGGCACCCATTCCTCCTCATCGAGGCCGTCGACCTCCCACCATTCGAGATCGGCCGGATCCCGTTCTTCAAGGGGCTGGGGCTCGCGCGTCGCCATGTAGCCGATCACCGGAGCGAGGCCAATCGGGACGTGCGGCTGTGGTGGCGTTGGCAGGTGTCCCTGCATGGAACCAGGCTACTCCCACCTTTGAATGGGCGCCGGATCGGTCGTGCCCTACCCTGTCGCCATGCCTTGCCTCGCTGACGATTGCCCCTCCCGATGAGCCCGGCCGAAGTCCCGCAGCAGATCGGATTGACCCCGGTAGAGTCGACCCCCCGGTGGCCCGTCGATCCCAAGCCGCCAGCCGGCGCACCCAACGTGGTGGCCATCGTGCTGGACGACACCGGGTTTGGCCATCTGGGGAGTTTCGGCTCCGACATCGCCACACCCCATCTGGACGGGCTGGCCGGCAGCGGCGCCGCCTTCAACCGCTTTCACGTCACCTCGTTGTGCTCCCCCACCCGCGCCTCGTTCTTCACGGGACGAAACCATCACGCGGTCGGGATGGGCTTTCTCGCCGACATACCCTTGGCCTACCCGGGCTACACCGCCCGGCTGCCGAAGTCGGCTGCCACCCTCCCTCGCCTGCTCCGTGACGTCGGCTACTCGACCATGGCCGTGGGGAAATGGCACCTCACCCCACGCTGGCAACGGTCGGCGGCCGGCCCTTTCGACACCTGGCCGTTGGGTGTCGGCTTCGAGCGGCACTACGGGTTCCTGCAGGGTGACGCCAACCACTGGGCACCGAACCTGGTCTGCGACAACCACTACATCGAGGCACCTCGACGACCGGAGGATGGGTACCACCTCAGCGAGGACCTCGCAGACCAAGCCATCCGCATGGTGCTGGACCAGCAGCAGGCAGCGCGCCACAAACCCTTCTTCTTGTACTTCGCCCTGGGTGCGATGCACGCACCTCACCATGTGGCGCCCGAGTGGGTGGCGCCCTACCGCGGGAAATTCGACAAGGGCTGGGACGTCTGGCGCCAGGAGGTCTTCACCCGTCAGCGAGCGGCCGGGACCGTGCCGGAGGACACCGTGCTCACCCCACGGCCGAGCTGGGTGCAGGGATGGGATGACCTCAGCGCCGACGAACGACGGATGCACGCTCGCCAACAAGAAGTCTTTGCCGGGTTCCTCACCCACACCGATGCCCAGATCGGACGCCTCCTGTCCTCCCTGGAAGCCCAAGGACTACTGGAGAACACGCTGGTCATGGTCTTCTCCGACAACGGGGCCAGTGCTGAAGGTGGGATGCACGGCAGCGTGAACGAGCACCGGTTCACCGCCCACCTCGCTGAGTCCGTGTCCGCCAACCTGGCCGCCTACGACGACTGGGGTGGCTTCAGCACCTACAACCACTATTCGTGGGCCTGGGCCTGGGCCGGCAACACGCCACACAAACTGTGGAAGCGGTACACCTGGCTCGGGGGCACCCGCACGCCGCTCATCGTGCAGTGGCCCGGCCGGATCGCCCAGCCCGGGAAGGTGCGCTCCCAGTTCACGCACGTGGTCGATCTCCTGCCCACCATCCTCCAAGCCGTCGGCATCGACGCCCCGGGACGGGTGGACGGCGTCCCCCAACAGGTCCTCAATGGCACGAGCTTCTTGGCCGCGCTGGAGGACCCGGGGGCCGCCGAGTTCCACCGCACGCAGTACTTCGAGATGTTGGGCTCGCGGTCCATCTTCCACGAGGGGTGGAAGGCCACCACGAACCACATCAGCTCGGGCGTCCTGGACGAGGAGGAACTGGCCATTGGGAGTCGCGACTTCGATGACGACCGGTGGGAGCTCTTCAACCTGGCGGAAGACTTCTCCGAAGCGGTGGACCGGGCCGAAGTGGAACCGGATCGATTGCGCCAACTGATCGAGCTCTGGTCGGCCGAAGCCGAACGCAACCAGGTCCTGCCCATCTCCGACGGCATGTTGGACCGGTTCTCCGGCTTCATTGGTTCGCCCTACCCGGCGGGCGCCACGCAGACCTTTCACCCGGGGGGCGGACCGGTGCACGACGAATCGATCCCGCTGCTGTGGGGCGGCTTCGAAATAACGGCCGACATCGACACGATCGGGACCGGTACCGAGGGCGTCGTCTGTGCCATCGGGGATTGGTTCGGCGGTTTCGCGCTCTACCTGGCCGACGGGTCCGTGCACTTCACGTTCGCCCGGTCGGCCGATGTGCTGCACCTCAGCACGCCCGGCCCTGCACCAGCCGGATCGTGTCGCCTGACCGTCACCTACGCCCTTGGTGAGGCGGGCGCGCCGGGCCACATGGCGCTGCTCGTCAATGACGCGCCCGTCGACCAGATCACCGTGGAAGGCATGCTCCCCATGGCGCTCCAGCACGGTGGCACCGGACTACGCATCGGCTACGACAGCGGATTTCCGGTCTCGCGCCGCTACTCCCCGCCGGCGCCCTTCACCGGTGTGGTGCACCAGGTGACCATCGGCACGACACCCGGCGCAGTCGTTCCCGAACCGGCCGACGAGATGCGGGCCGCTCTGCAGGCTGATTAGTCGCCGTAGTCGCCGTTCTTCCGACCAGAAACATCCAGTGCCTCCCGGGCGTGCGCCAGGTGACCCCGGGGATGGCCGGAAGCCACCGCCGCCAATTGCGCCACCGGAAACAGTTGACCCCCGGCCGGTCCGAACGGGGCGGTTCGGTCCAATTCCTCGTCGGTCAATGCTCGCAGGAGGGCTTCGGTCTGCTGGCCGTTGTCCCGCAACAGCGCCACCGTGTCGGCCACGTTCACGTCGGACCATTGCTCGGCGTGGGTGACATTGTGCCGGTCGATGTCGTCACCGGTGTCGGTCACGCCATCGCCGACGGCCATGGACCGCAACCAGCGCGCTCCCTGGGCGTGCCCCTCGGCAACGTGATGGAGCACCACACCCACCGTCCATTCCTCGCCTGGAACCACCGTCCGCCATTGGGACTCCGAACACGACTCGGCAAAGGCGATGGCCGCCTCGTTCGCGGCCGCAAACTCGTCGGCCAGGACGGCGGCGCGCTCACTCGGCACGGAACCCTGCCATTTCGTTCAACTGCTCCACACTCATCGAGCCCGGCGGGCGCCCTTCGGACGCGG
Source organism: uncultured Acidimicrobiaceae bacterium (assembly GCA_963743785.1). Classification (GTDB taxonomy): domain Bacteria; phylum Actinomycetota; class Acidimicrobiia; order Acidimicrobiales; family RAAP-2; genus Bog-473. The sequence goes on from CAVURD010000034.1 coordinate 469,302, forward strand.
CCTGAAGAGCCAACCGCTGCAAGAGAGCGTTGACCGGCGTGGCCACGCCATGGAGCGCCCCCAGGAGGACGATTTCGCCGTTCAGGAACTCGGCCTCAATCGACCCCGTGCCCCGGGCCAAGCTCTGCCAACTCGATCCCCCGGTCCACTCGCCGGAATTGGTGGCGCGCAACTGAAGGTGGTCGGCCCGCCGCACCCGATCCTCCTCGGCCGTGGCGACATCGATGGCGGCGGCGTCCAGAGCCTCGTTACCCTCTCGCTGAGCCTCCTTGGTCACCGCGGTGTACCGACCCTCGGGTCCGCACAGCGCCTCGGAGGCGTTGGCCAGGTTCATGAGGAGCTTGCGGTATTTCCAGCGCATGATGTCGGGCCGGGCCACCGACTGGAACGCGGTGGCGTCGAGGGCATCGGCAATGTCCTGCCCCACCGCATCGATCCCCGCGGGATAGCAACCGAGGTCCAACAAGCCCGAGACGGGCGCCGAGTGGGCCTGGATCACCCCGGGTCGCAGGTGGGTGGCCGGGCTCATCACGCACAGGCCGTAGGTGTTGGAGAAGTGCCGCAGCACCCGTCGCTCGTTCTCCACGCCGTTCTGCATGCAGACCACCGCGGTCCCCGGCGGGGCCACGGACGTCAGTTGGGCCAAGGCGGCGTCGGTGTCCTGCCCCTTGACCGAGAGGAGGACAACCGTGTCGTCGGTCCAAGTCACCTCGGCCGCGGCCGTGACGACCGGGACGGGCAACGTCACCGTCTCATCGGGCGACTCGAGCACCAGGCCCGAGCGCAACGCGTCGGCGTGGACCCCGCGGGCCACGAGCGTGACCTCAGATCCCGCCTGGAAGAGGCGGCCCCCGACCAGCCCTCCGATGGCACCCGCACCGAAAATGACGAACCGCATGCCCCACTTTGCCACGCGCCCCCGTGCCAAGCTCTGGGCATGGCCATCGTGAATCCGGTCTTCAACCAGGTCCGCAATCCGGTGCAACTGGCCTCGGCGCTCGGCCGGGCTGCCTCGGCCGTTCCGCTGCGCCTGGTTGACGGCCTGACCACACCGGTCCGGGCCAGTTACACCAACGACCTGCGCAAGTCCATCAGCGGCACGTCCAAACCGCCCCCGCGCTGCCTCGATCCCGAGCTGTCCTTCCTGCCTCCCGACGGGGTGGCCCGGCTGGTCCACAGCGATCTTCCCAGCATGCTCATCGGCGGCATCAGCGCCCTCCTGCTGCAGGCGCTCCATCCACTGGCCATGGCCGGTGTGGCCCAACACTCCAACTACCAGAGTGACCCGTTGGGGCGGTTGCGGCGGACGGCGTCCTTCGTGGGCACGACCACCTTCGGCAGCGTGGGCGATGCCGAGCAGGCCATTGCCCAGGTCCAGCGCGTGCACCGACGGGTGAAGGGGGTGGCGCCCGACGGTCGGGCCTACAGCGCCGCCGACCCCGAGCTGGTGACCTTCATCCACGTGGCGGAGATGAGCAGCTTTTTGGAGTCGGGCCGCCGCTTCGGTCCGCACCCGCTGTCCCCGGAGCAGTGTGATCAGTACTACGCCGAGGTGGCCCCCGTCGCCATGTCCCTGGGGGCCGAATGGGTGCCCCGTTCCCACTTCGAAGTGGAGGGCTACTTCGACCGGATCCGTCCTGAGCTCTACGCCGGCCCGCAAGCGCTTCAGGCTCGAGACTGGCTGCGCCGCGGCGTGGCCACCCGCCCCGAGGAGCGGGCCGTCTACGCCGTCCTGCTCGCGGCCGGCGTCAGCATCCTGCCCCCGTGGGCCCGCCGCGAACTCAAACTCTCCGCCCCTTCGTCGCTCGACCTGCTGCTCGATACCACCACCGTCATCCCTCTGACCCGCGCCGTGTCGGCCACGATGCGCTGGTTGACCTCGGGCGGTCAGACGGCACCCGCTTCAGCCGATCGGTAGGCGGCGCCCGGAAACCAAAGTGTTCGGGGGGTGCGACTGCACCGTGTGCCGACCGATCAGGTGGCGATGGACAGGCCGCCGTCCACCCCCACGATCTGACCGGTGACATAGGAGGACCGCGCCAAGGCCACGACGATCTCGGCCACGTCTTCGGGCTGGCCGATCCGCCTGAGCGGCGCTGTCTGGGCCACGGCCTCGCGCAGGAAGCCCCAATCCGCCGTCCACGGCGTATCGACCAGTCCGGGCGCCACCGCGTTGACCCGGACGTCGGGGCCGACCACCTTGGCCAACAGCACCGTCAGGTGATTGAGCGCCGCCTTGCTGGCCGCGTAGGGAATGGAGGAGCCGGTGGGCCGGACCCCCGCCAACGACGACACGTTCACTACCGAGCCCTTGGCCTCGCGCAAGGCCGGCAACGCGGCGACCGTCAGGGACCAGGTGCCGAAGACGTTGACTTCGAAGATCCGCCGCCACACGTCGACGGAGGCCGCCTCCAGGTCGTGATGGGGAATCACCGCGGTCGTCCCCGCATTGTTGACCAGCGTGTCGAGACGACCCCAGCGCTCCAGGGCGGCCGTGACGAGGTGCTGCGCCGCCGCCGGGTCGGTGATGTCACCTTGGACGTAGAGGGCGTCGGGGAGCGACCCCGCGACCGTCTCGCCCTCGGCCACCGAGCTCGACGAGTTGATGACGACAGCCGCGCCGGCGTGGGCGAAGGCGCGCGCCACGGCGGCACCGATGCCGCTACTCGAGCCCGTCACCAGGGCCACGTGTCCGGTCATGGTCATCTCGGCACGATGCCCCAGCTGGCCGACCACTCCGCTCCCGGTTCCAAGGAGATCAGGTCCTTGCCGGTGCGTAGCGCATTGGGCGGGCAGGTCATGGGCTCAATGGCCACAGCTCGCCGGCGCCGGGGCAGCTCGCCCAGGGTGTCGCCCGTATAGACCATGAGATACGGGAAGCCGGGGTCGGTCCACAGGGCGGCGCCGTTTGCTCCGCCCGGCACGTCGAGGCTGGCCCAAGCCCGGCCGTCGTCATCACGGTCGAGGGAGGTGAACGCCGTATCGAGGACCGTCGGGCCGACAAAGCGCGAATTGGTGAAGTCCAGCTCGGTACCTTCGACCGGGGTCAGACCGCCGGTGGGCAGACCACGGTCGTCCAGATCCAGCGTCTGGTGGGCCGGCAGCTGGAGAATGGCCCCGTCGACCGTTTCGGGCCCAGCCGTGAGGTAGGGGTGGAAACCGAGGCCGAAGGGGACCGGACCCTCGTCCAGGCTGCTGGCGGTCGTCCTCACGGTCAGACCGTCACGACCGACCCGGTAGGACAACTCCAGCAGGAGCGAGAACGGGTAGTCCGGCGACGGGTGGAGTTGCAGGCGCAGCGAGAGCTGATTCTGGTGGCGGGTCTGGAGGGTCCAGGGCAACCAGCGCGCCAGGCCGTGAATGGCGTTGTGACGTTCGGGCTCGTTGAGGGCGGCTTGGGCCGTGACCCCGTTGAAGGTGTAGCGACCATCGGCCAGACGGTTGGGCCAGGGAGCCAGGATCTGACCCCGCCCGCTCTGGGACCACTCTGCCGCTCCGAAACCGTCGATGACGTGGTTGGACCCGACGTTGTAGACCCGCAGGGTGGCGCCGACCTCGCAGATCACGACCTCCTGCTCGCCATGCCCGATGCGCCACTGCTGCCCCGTCGGTGAGGCGACGGAGATCTGCGGGGTACTCGAGGACATGGCGACTGAATTGAAGCAGACCAGCGACCGTGGTGGGGATTGCCGTGCTCGGACGACGGTGACGGGCCGGTAATCCACCCCTGAACGAGGCGTGACGACCGGGCGGAACGGTCCCCTGGTCCCCGGTGCGGGCGGTAAGGTCCGCACACGTGAGGATCCTGATCACCAATGACGACGGAGTGGGCGCGCCGGGTCTCGCCGCCCTGACCAGGGCGCTGGTGCGCTGGGTCGACACCGTGGCCGACGAAGGCGGACCCTCCCACCAGATCGTGGTGGTGGCCCCCAGCTCGAACTACAGCGGAGCCGGCGCCGCTGTGGGCTCGGTCACCGATCGCACCGCCATTCCCTACGCCCGGGCCACGGTCGAAGGTGCCGAGGGAGTCGAGGCCTACGGGCTCGATGCCTCACCCGCCCTCTCGGTCATCGCCGGCGCTCTCGGGGCCGTCGGCCCCAAGCCCGACCTGGTGCTTTCGGGCATCAACCACGGCGTGAATGTCGGCCGGTCGGTGCTGCACTCGGGCACCGTTGGCGCGGCATTGACCGCATCGCAGCTGGGCATCAGCGCGCTGGCCGTCTCGTTGCGGGCCGGGGTGACGCCCGACCCCTGGGAATCGGCCGCCGACCTGGCCGTGTCCCTCATCCCCGTCCTGGTCGCCGCTCCGGTGCGTACCGTCCTCAATCTCAACGTCCCGGCTCTGCCGCTGGACAAGATCCTCGGACTGCGTTGGGCCCGGGTCAGCGGCGCCGGGCTCATCAAGGCGGCCACCGGCGCCGGCGACTGGGACGCCCCCAACCGACCCGAGATGGAGGGCCCGGCCGCGGCCGAAGGGGCACAGGCCATCATGGACGGCGGCACGTCGGATCGCGGCGAGATCGTACTGACTGTCGGGTCCGCGGTACCCCGGGCCGGGGACCTCGGGCTGGCCGAGACCACCGAGGACGCTGACCTGGTAGCCCACGGCTACGCCGCTCTCACCGCCCTGCGGGGACCCCGGGCCGACGATGACGCCGAGCTGCTCGGCCTGCTCGATTCCGGGCTGGCCGCGGCCGTGGCCCCGCTCGGCCTGAAGACCTGAGCGGGGACCCCGGTCGGAAAGTCACCGGGGCGTCGGGAACTTGCCGGGAAGTTGGGAACTTGCCGAGGAGTTCAGTCGTCGTGCTCGCTCGGCGAGCGCCGTCCCTTCTTGGTTTCCGAGCGCCGTCGTTTCGCCTCGACGCGCCGGATCTGTGATCCCTTCGTCGGCCGGGTCGGCCGCCGGGTCGGATCCACCCGGAGACCCTCGGCCAGCTTGACCGCCATGCGCTCGAAGGCGGCCTGGCGATTGCGGGACTGCGACCGGGACTCCGATGCCGCCGCCCGCACGGTCGGGCCGTACCGGCTGAGTAGGCGGGCGCGCTGCCGGGGCCCCAAGGTCGATGAGTTCGCCACCTCGAACTGGACCTCTACCCGGCTCAACGTGCGATTGGCGTGCTGGCCCCCTGGACCGCCCGACGTGGTGGCCCGCCAGGTGAACTCGCTCATGGGAATGGCCAGCGCCTTGTGCACGCGCAGCGTCGACCCCGGGCTCGGCCCCGGGTCGGTGTCACCGCCCGAACCGGCGGCCTCGAGATCGGATTCGTCGAACGCCACCGCCAGAGAGCGTAGGACCACCTAGGACCACCGGGTACAGTCCCGCCCATGAACTATCGGCACCTCGGAAAATCAGGCATGCTCGTCTCCTCGTTGTCCTACGGCAACTGGATCACCCACGGCAGCCAGATCGAGGAGGAGGCCGCACTGGCGTGTGTCAAGGCCTCGCTCAAAGCCGGGATCACCACCTTCGACACGGCCGACGCCTATGCGATCGGTCGGGCCGAGTCGGTGTTGGGACGGGCACTCAAGGGTGTGCGGCGCGATTCCATCGAGATCTTCACCAAGGTCTACTGGCCCACCGGGCCCAACCCCAACAACCGCGGACTGTCGCGCAAGCACATCATCGAGTCCCTGCACGCATCCCTGGAACGTCTCCAGACCGACCACGTCGATCTGCTCCAGGCCCACCGCTACGACTACGCCACCCCGTTGGAAGAGACGCTCCGAGCCTTTGATGACCTGGTACGCCAGGGCAAAGTGCACTACATCGGCGTGTCCGAGTGGACGGCCGAGCAGATCGCCGAAGCGCTTCGCCTGGCCGACGAGATGGGCTTCGATCGAATCATCTCCAACCAGCCCCAGTACTCCCTGCTCTGGCGGGTTATCGAGGCGGAGGTCGTGCCCCTCTGCGAAGCAGAAGGGATCGGGCAGATCGTCTGGTCGCCCCTGTCCCAGGGTGTGCTGACCGGGAAGTACCAGCCCGGCGGGGCCACTCCCCCGGAAGGGTCGCGTGCCCTCGGCATCGAAGGCGGGGAAATGACCTGGTTGCTGCGTGACGAGGTGCTCAAGCCGGTACAGGCCTATGCCGAGGTGTGCCGCCAAGCCGGCTACACCCCGGCTGCGGTGGCGCTGGCCTGGGTCTTGCGGAACCAGAACGTCAGCAGTGCCATCATCGGGGCCAGCCGTCCCGAGCAGATCGCCGAGAACGTCAAGGCCTTGGATATCCACCTCGAAGCCGACTTCGTGACCGAGATCGAGAAGATCCTGGAACCGACCACGCTGTTCGACCCCGGCTTCACCATCAGCCCGGCGGAGCGCCCATAGCGCCTCTGCATTCCGGCACGGTCGGCCCGTCCGTTGGGCCAGTCGGGTCATCGGGCTGTCGTCAACTCATGATTGACAAACCAGGACTCGTCAACGTAGAGTTGACGAGTGACTCCAGCGCCTACTTTGCAGGAACTCATCGACGGCGTTCGCGCCGATGCACCAGATGAGGATGCGCTCTCGCAACTGTCGCAAGCCTCGAAGACCGCGGTCGATCTCGAACGAACCACCGACGCACTCCTTGGACACTTCGTTGACCAATGCCGGCGCAGCGGTCGCTCTTGGTCTGACATAAGCGGTGCCCTCGGTGTCAGCAAGCAGGCGGCCCACAAGCGATTCTCCTTCGACGTCCCGAGGTTCGAACGATTCACCGATCGCGCACGAGCAGTCCTTGCGCAATCTGAGGAAGAGGCCCATCGCCTCGGGCACGGATTCGTGGGTACCGAGCACATCCTTCTCGGGCTCTTCGACGCTTCGGAGGGTCTGGCAGCGCAAGCTCTCGGCGAGGCCGGCATCACCAGATCAGCCATCGAGACCCGAATACTGGCGCTGATCAAGCGGGGATCTGCCCCCCAAGAAGGCAAGCTTCCCTTTACCCCGAGAGCGAAAGCGGCGGTCCAGAACGCCTTGTCGGAGGCGCTCCAATTGGGCCACAACTACATCGGAACCGAGCATTTGCTCCTCGGTCTGTTCGTCGATGGCGAAGCGATTGCTGCCAGAGTCCTGGTCGAGGTGGGCGCCAGCTACGACATCTTCAAAGCCCGGATCACCGAAGACTCTGACCCGGCCAAGGCCAAGGCGAGGCGGGACACGCCGCCGCGGACCTGATCAGCGGGGATCAAAGCGAGAACTAAAGGTGTGCAGCGCCAGCGTCGAGTGGGCGCGGTGCTCCTCGAACACTCGCATGTACCCGGTGTGGGCGATGCGCCACCCGTCGTCCGTCTTGGTGTAGCGGTCGCTGTAGAACGCGGTTCCGGCGATCTCGATGTCGGCAAAGGGGACGATGACCCGGTCCTGGAGGTACCAGGTACCGGTGGCGGCGACGTCCGAGGTGAACGCGATCTCGGGGTGATGCCCGTGGTGCTCGGTCACGATGCCCTGGCTCCCCAGTGCCTCGGTCAGCCAGGCCACGATGGCCGCTCGCCCGTCGAGCCTCGTCTTGCCATCCTCGTAGGCCGCCGTCGCATCGATCGTCAAGAGCTCCCCCAACTGATCGAATTGCTTGAGGTCCAGGGTCCGGAAGTACGCGTACTTCAGCCGACGGATGGCCTCCAGTTCGCTTGCCGTCTCCACGCCGGTCTCCTTCGCTCCAATGGCCGGGCCGGCCCGGCCTCAGGGTACCTGGCTTCGGACTTTGCAGTTTGGGGTATGTGACGTCAGCATGCAGGGGTGCCAGATCGCCAGCGGGTGGCCGCCTACGGGGTGTGCGTCGACGACGAGGACCGCCTCCTGCTGGCGCGGGCGGCGCCGTCCTTGAGCCTGCGTGGTCGCTGGTTCCTCCCGGGTGGCGGAATCCAGCACGGCGAGAATCCGACCCAGGCGCTCCACCGTGAAATCAAAGAGGAGACCGGGCTCCGGGTCGTGCTGGGCCCCCTCTTGACGGTTCTCTCCGACGTGCGCAAGCTGCCCGAAGGCACCAGCCTGCACACCCTGCGATTGATCTACCGGGTGGCCAAGTGGACGGGGAGGCTGCGGGCCGAAGAAAACGGGACCACCGATGACGTCCGGTGGTTCACCCGAGGTGAGCTGGCGCACCTCCCGGTGGCTCGATACGTCGAAGAAGTCATCAAGGAGTTCGTGTGATCAATCACGAGGTTGACGGGCGGCACCATGTGGTGATCATCGGCTCCGGTTTCGGTGGCTTGTTCGCCGCCAAGGCCCTTCGGCGGGTACCGGTGCGGGTCACCCTGATTGACCGCACCAATCACCATCTCTTCCAACCACTCCTCTATCAGGTGGCGACCGGGATCCTTTCGGAAGGTCAGATCGCCCCGGCCACGCGCGACATCTTCCGCAACTACCACTCCATGCGCATTGTTCTGGGCGAGGTGGAGCACATCGATCCGGTCGCCCGCCAGCTTGCCGTCACCGAGCTCGACCGCCCGGTCACCATCAGCTACGACAGTCTCATTGTGGCCGGAGGGGCGGTGACCTCGTACTTCGGTCACGACGACTTCAGGCGCTGGGCGTCGGGCATGAAGTCGCTGGACGACGCCCTGTACCTCCGCGGCCAGATCTTCGGCGCCTTCGAAGAAGCAGAGGCTGAAACCGATGAGAAGAGGCGCCGAGCCCTGATGACCTTCGTCGTGGCCGGCGGGGGCCCCACCGGGGTTGAGATGGCGGGGCAGCTCAAGGAGCTCTCGAGTCGGGCCCTTCGGCGCAACTACCGGCGCATCGACCCTTCGCAGACCCGCGTCGTCCTGGTCGAGGGCGGCGACGCGCTCGGTGGCCACCATGGGCGAGCGGCTTTCCCGCATCACCCGGCGGGACCTGACCAGATTGGGCATCGAGGTGCACCTCGGGGCGATGGTCACCGGGATGAACGCCGAGTGCGTGATCATCACCCAGTCCGACGGGTCGATCGAAGAGATCCCGGCTGCGACCAAGATCTGGGCGGCCGGGACAGGCGGTTCACCCCTGGGCGCGCGGCTCGCCGAAAGTGCCGGCATCCCCGTTGACCGCGGTGGCCGCGTCCGGGTGAACCCCGACTGTTCCGTACCGGGGTACCCCGAGGTGTTCGTGGTGGGCGACCTGATGGCCCTGGACGACCTACCGGCCGTGGCCGAAGTGGCCATGCAGTCCGGGGCGCACGCGGCCCACACCATTGGGCGGCGGCTCAAGGGCTACGACGTCATCAGGCCGTTCCACTACCGCGATCTCGGCACGCTGGCTGCCATCTCCCGCTTTCGGGCCGTGGCCAAGATCGGGCCGTTCCGGATCGGGGGCTTCCTCGGCTGGCTCCTGTGGTTGGTGGTCCACGTCACCTTCCTCACCGGCTTCAAGAACCGGTTCGGCGCCCTGGCGCGCTGGGCCATCAGCTTCGTGGGGCGAGGTCGCTACGAACGGGCCCTCACCGGTCGCTGGACGGTGCACCAGCGGCAACCCTCCGAAGAATCTGCCTAGGCTCGGCCGCACCCCGTTCCGAGGACCCAGACTGCGAAGGACACATCATGCCGATCACCGTCACGCCAACCGCCGGCCTGAGCGAGCACATCAATGACATCCGTATGCGCACGGCGCGGATCGTCAACGAGGAGATCGTGCCCAACGAGGCGGCGCTGTGGGCAGGGCGACGCAACAAGGCCAGTGACGAAGAGCGGGCCCAGGGCAAGGTTCTGCGGGAAAAGGTGCAGGAGCGAGTCAAGGCCGAGGGTCTGTGGGCTCCCCACCTCCCTCCCGAGTACGGCGGCATGGGCCTCGATTTCCTGGCCCACGCCTATATGAACGAGATACTGGCTTACGCCATCGGGGCGGCCTCCCTCTTCGGTGTGGTGGCGCCCAATTCGGGCAACCAGACGGTCCTGGCCAAGTACGGGACGAAGGATCAGAAGGAGAAGTGGCTCCTTCCTTTGGTCGAGGGGACGATGCAGTCGGGGTTCTCCATGACCGAGCCGGACAATGCCGGGTCGGACCCGCGTTCGATCAAGACGAGTGCCGTCCAAGTCGGCGACGAGTGGGTGATCAACGGGCACAAGTGGTTCACGTCGAACGGGTTGGCCGCCGACTTCTTCATCGTGATGTGCCGGGCCGGCGAACCCGACGACGGGCGACCGGGCCGCATGGTGCAGATCATCGTCCCGACATCGACCCCCGGCGTCACCATTGTGCGCGGCATCGGCATTTGGGGCAGTGCCTCGTCGGACCACTGCGAAGTCCTCTATGAGGATGTCCACGTGCCGGTGGAGAACGCGCTGGGTCAGGTGGGCGACGGGCACCGGGCCGCCCAGGACCGCCTCGGGGCCGGGCGCATCTTCCACTGCATGAACTCGATCGGGCAGATGTGGCGGGCGTTCGACCTCATGGTCGAGCGGCTCCTGACCCGCCAGGTCCACGGCGGCCTCTTGAAGGACAAGCAGTTCATGCAGGGATTCGTCGCCGACAGCTATACCGACATACAGACCGCCCGCCTTCTCACCATCCACGCCGCCGAAAAGGTCGACCAGGGTGACCCGCAAGCCCGGACGGACATCTCATCGATCAAGGTCTTCGTACCGGCGGCTTTCTCGCGGGTGGTCGACCGGGCCATTCAGGTGTGGGGTGCGGCCGGCGTCTCCAACGACCTCCCGTTGGCCGCCATGTACCTGGGGGCCCGAACCCTGCGCCTGGCCGATGGGCCCGATGAGGTGCACCGCATCCTCATCGCCAAGAACGTGCTGCACCACTACGAGAAGGGCGGAAGTTGGGACTTCGCCGGTTGAGCGGACGCCGGTGAGATGGCGTCGCGGTCCCGGGGTGTCGGTCTTCGCCGATCATGTCTTTGCCGGCAAGGTGGCCGTCATCACCGGCGGCGGGACCGGGCTCGGGCGTGAGGTGGCGCTCTCGTTTGCCGCGCTCGGGGCCAGCGTGGTCATCGCCGGCCGTACCCAGTCGAACCTCGACGACGTCGTCGCCACCGTCACGGCGGACGGCGGTAGCTGTCTCGCCGTGCCCACCAACATCAGAGAGGCCGATCAGGTCGAAGGCCTGCGCGACATCACCTACGCCACCTACGGACAGGTCGACTTCTTGATCAACAACGCCGGGGGGCAATTCCCCTCGCTGCCCAGCGACGTCTCCGACAACGGGTGGCGCGCCGTGGTCGACCTCAACCTCAATGGCACCTGGAACATGACGAACCGGTTCATGCAGCCCATGGCCGAGGCTGGATTCGGTTCCATCGTCAACGTGGTGCACACCTTTTCCTTCGATCGGGGGGCACCGATGTTCGTCCACTCCGGGGCCGCCCGAGCCGGGGTGGTCAGCATGGTCAAGACGTTGGCCCCCTACCTGATGCGCCGCGGCGTGACCATCAACGCCTTCGCCCCCGGCGCCTTCGCCACGCCGGGCATGATCGCCGCCGAGCTGGAGACGGTCGGCCATTCCGAAGAGAGCTTCTCCGAGGAACTGGTCACGGTGGGCTCCTCCGTGCGCCTGGGCACGGTCGACGAGATGGCCGCCATCGTTCTGTTCCTCTGCTGCCCGGCCGCCCGTTACGTCAGTGGCTCCACGCTCATCGCCGACGGCACCTCCATGCAGAGCAACTGGGTCAACTTCTTTCCGGACGGGGAGATGTAACAGGAGAAGTCACCGCATGTAGGGTCTTGCCGGCAACGACAGGACCCGGGGCACGAACGAACCGGGATCGTCGTGCCAGGGGGATGGGGATCAGCATGAATCGGCACACGACACGAACCATGACGGCAGTGACGGGGTTGATCGCCGCCGTCGTCCTGGGCGCCGCCGGCGGGGGCACCTTCGGACCGTCGGTGGCGGAAGCCGCGGCACCGGCTTCGACCTACCAGGCCACCGCCACCTTCACCGGCCCGATCACCACCGGCCACGTCATTGAACCGCTCAGTGCGAATCCCTTGAATTTGGCCGCCAATGGCTATGTCCAACAGGAGTTCTTCGCCGCCGGCGTCGCCACCGCCTACACGGCGAAATCCGAGCCGAGCAATGGGAGGTGGACCATCGCGCCCGCGACCAAAGCTTCCTACCGGACCCGAATTTTGGTCCGCCGGCCAAAGAATCCGGCCCGTTTCAACGGCAACGTGGTGGTCGAGTGGATGAACGTCTCGGCCGGCGAGTCGGCGCCGGATTGGGACTACCTCAATCCGGAATTGATGCGGGCGGGCTATGCCTACGTGGCGGTGTCGGTCCAGCATCTCGGCGTCGACGGCGGCACGCCCATCCTCGGGGCTCCGGGCGGCAGCGCCAACACCGCCAGCGGTGGCCTCGTCGGGGCAGAACCGGCACGCTACGGAACCCTCCACCAACCCGGCGACCAGTACGCCCTGGACATGTTCGCCCAGATCGGACAAGCCCTGCACAACCCCGAGGACGCCGTCTTGGGCACCCTCCGTCCCAAGCACGTGTTGGCGCTGGGTGAATCGCAGTCGGCCTTCTACCTGACGACGTTCGCCGACGCCCTGCAGCCGCTGACGCACACCTTCGACGGCATCTTCATCCACAGTCGGGGCGGCACCGGTGCCTCGTTGAGCGGATCCTCCATCACCGGGAAGCAGCAGGGCCCGAGCAACCTGCGGATCCGCACCGACCTCGGCGTGCCGGTGTTCATGTTCGAAACCCAGACCGACCTCATCGAGCTCGGCTACGCCGCCGCCCGCCAGCCCAACACCTCGCGTATCCGCACCTGGCAGGTGGCCGGGACGTCCCATGCCGACGCCTTCGAGGTCGGCAACGATGCCAGCATCCTCGGTTGCACCACGCCGGTCAATGATGGTCCCCAGCACACGGTGGTGCAGGCGGCCTTCGCCGCCTTCACGAAGTGGGTGGATGACGGGACACCACCGCCCAGCCCCGCCCCCTTCGATCTGAGCAGCACCAACCCGCCGACCCTGGCCTTGGACAGCCACGGCAACGTCATCGGTGGGGTGCGGACACCGGCCGTCGATGTCCCGGTGTCGACGCTCAGCGGCGCGGCACCGGCCGGGGCCAATGCGCTCTGCTCGCTGTTCGGGTCCGCCGTTCCCTTCAGTCCGAGCACACTGACCAGCCTGTACCAGACCAAAAACAACTACCTGGCCGCCTACTCGGCCAGCTTGGACAAGGCCATCAAGGGGGGCTACATCCTCGGTGCGGACCGGTCCACGCTTGTGGCCCAGGCCCAGCAGGTACAGATCCCCTCGTAACGGATGCGATCAGCCGGCGGGTACCGCGGCGATGAAGTCAACGATGGACGAGGCGAACGCCGGGTCGCTCACCGCGCTCAAGTGGTTCCCGTGGAGCAGCTTGTAGGTGGCGCCGGGAATCTTCCGAGCCAGGACATCGGGCGGGCCGACAAGTACATCGGCGTCACCGGTAAGGACCAGGGTCGGCACGGCGATGTCCCCGAGCGCCGCCGGCGCCCCGGCCGGCGCCCGCTGGATGGCGGCCAGGGCCAGGCGGTCGGCCCCCGTGCGCTCGGCAAATTGCCGAAACGCCCTGGCTCCGGGATTGGCGCCGGCGCCGCCGTCGTCCGCCTCCATGGCGCGGGCGATGGCTCCACGGTTCGCCCGGCGCCGGACCTGGCCCATGCGTCCACCGACGCCCCCGAGGATGAGGGAGCGGGCCCTGGGCTCGAGCGGGACGAGGCGGGCCGATACCAGGGACCCCATGGAATAGCCGACCACGTCGACCTGGGTCAGCTCGAGCTGATCCATCAGCGCCTGGATGTCGCGCCCCATGGCGTCGCCGGCGTAGGCCTCGGGGTCGTGCGGCTTGGCTGAGCGACCATGGCCGCGGGCATCCGGCGCCAGCACACGCCGGCCCGAGGCAACCAGCGCGTCGACCACGCCCGGGACCACCCAGTTGATCCGGTGATCGGCGGCGAAGCCGTGGGAGAGGACGACCGCCGGACCTCGGCCGGCATCGAGGTAGGCGATCTCGAGGCCGTCGAATGAGCGAAACGTCTCCATGGCTGCTCCTGTGCTCGCTGCGGACACTACCCCGAAGCCGTCTCGTCGCCCGTGTTCAGCTGCGCAGCATCGTGCCGGCCAGGTCGCCGGTGTGGCGGCCGTTCTCGAGCGACACGCGCCCGTTGACGAGGGTGGCCCGATAGCCGCTGGAGCCTTGGACATAGCGACCGGCACCGCCGGGGAAGTCGAAGACGTACTCGGGCAGCTTCAGGGCCAGGGCATCGAGATCGATGACGTTGACGTCGGCGAACGCGCCCGGCCGCAGGACGCCGCGATCGGTGACCCCGAAGAGCTCGGCCGTGTCCGACGTCAGCCGGCGAATGCCCTCCTCGATGGAGAACACACCCTGGTCACGAACCCAGTTCACCAGCATGTAGGTGGGTTGGCTGGCGTCCATGATCTGCCCGACGTGAGCTCCCGCATCGGCCAGGCCCATCACCACGTTCGGGTCGGAGAGCATCTCCTCGACGGCGTCGAGGCGCTGATTCAAGAATGGGTAGTTGAGGAGCACGCGGCCATCGGTCTCGAGCGACAGTTCGATGAACGCCTCGACCGCGCTGACGCCGCGCCGGGCGGCGACGGCGGCGATCGAGTTCTCGGGATCGTGGGCGTAGTCCAGCGAGTCGTCATCGAGCACGTAGGTGCTGCCGAGGAAAGCGTCGCCTTGGAGACCAGTTCCCTCCTCGATCAGCTGGGTGCGGCTGTTCGGATCCCGCAACACGGCGAGCTTCTCGAGCAAGGACAGCTTCCCCAGCCGCCTCCACGACGCTGCGCCGTCGAAGGGAGTCCGATGCGACAAGCCGAACAAGATCCCAATCCCGCGGGCGGTGGTCTGGGGGCGGACATTGGCGCCGTGGGCGTTTCCCTGGTCGACGTGCTCGAGGACCCGGCGGTAGAGGTCGTCGAGGAGGAAGGTGTGGGCCAGTCCGAAGGTGAGCGGGCGGCCCGACGCGATGGAAATTTCGGCCATCATGTCGACCTCGGTGCGAATGGCGGCGTAGGCGTCACTGGCGCCCTCCCCCAGCCGGGCGGCGGCCTCGAAGACTCCTCGCCCATGGCGTCCCATGACGGCCGCAATGGCCGTCAACTCGTCGCCCGTCGCCCACGTGCCGGGCACGGGGCGTCCGTCGGGCACACGGTGCAAAAGGGTGCGCGAGGTCGAGAACCCGAGAGCACCGGCGCCGATGGCTTCGTCGACCAGGGCGCACATGGCGTCGATGTCGGCCGCGGTGGCGGGCTCCTCGCTGAGGCTGCGCTCCCCCATGGCGTGCACCCGCACCGCACAGTGGCCGACCATCCCCCCCACGTTCACGCCCTTGGGCCAACGACCGACCGCCTCGAGATACTCGCCGTAGGAGGTCCAGTCCCACGCCAGGCCGGACATGATGCTGTCGGCCGGGATGTCCTCGACGGACTCCATCATCTTGGCCAGCTGTTCGCGGTCGGCTTCCTTGCAGGGCGCGAAGGTCACACCGCAGTTACCGAGGACCACCGACGTCACCCCGTGCCAGCACGACGAGGAACCGATCGGATCCCACGCCAGCTGGGCGTCGAGGTGGGTATGGATGTCGACAAAACCCGGCGTGACGATGCAGCCCTCGGCATCGATCTCGCGCCGTGCCCCATCCTCGACCACGCCGACCTCGGTGATCCGATCACCGTCCACGGCCAGGTCGCCCAGGGTGCCCGGGGAGCCCGTTCCGTCAACGATGAGTCCGTTCCGAATCAAGAGGTCGTGTGCCATCAGGGCAGTGTCTCACGATTGGGACGACAATGACGGGCTGTCGCGGCAGCGCCGAATCGGACCCGGTAGAGGGATCGAAGAATCGAACACCGAATGGTGCCACTCAGGCGCCGGGGCGCAGACGGGCCCGCGGCCCTGTGACCTTGCCCCGAACGCGTCACCTGGCCTCGACGTCACGCAGCGCCATCACCGTCGGTCGTTCGGCACTCAGCGGTGCCACGAGCTCGATCCGCAAGCCCTCGGGCGTGGGCTCGACTTGGAGTCGCCGTCCGTCGAGCGTGGCCACCGACGACGCAGCTGTGCCGTGGACCTCGTGGAGGAGCACGCTGGTCGGGCTCCCCGTGCTCGGCTCGACGGGTCGGTCCGATGGGGCGGCGGCCAGGCGGA
>CAVURD010000035.1:0-125072 GCA_963743785.1 uncultured Acidimicrobiaceae bacterium
AAACGCCAGGACGAGGGCGTCACGCGCGGTGTAGCGGACCTCGACACCGCCGGAGCCACTCCCGGCCGGATGCACCCAGGGCCTGGTGGCGATGATGGCGTCGCCCACATCGTCGGTGAAGCTGGCCAGCCAGTCCAGGCGTCGCAGTTGGGCCTCGGCGATCTGGGCGTCCACGCCTCGGGGGCCCACGTTGAGCAGCAAGTTGCCGCCCTTGGCCGCGATGTCGACCAGAGACCACAGGAGGTCGCGCTCCGAAATGAAGTGGTCCTCGTCTGACATCTTGTTGTAGCCGAAGCTGTGGTCCATGCCGCGCACGCACTCCCAGGGGGAGGGCTGGACCGAATCGAAGACGGTGTACTCCGGCGTGCGCACATCGAACAGCGGGGGCTTCGGTGGGACGATCCCCCGGTCCGCCGCCGCCTGGCGGGCGGTGTAGCGGTCGAGCAGATACCGCCCGGGCGCCGACTTGGCCACCCGCCACAGCGGCGACCAGGGCATGAAGCGGTCGTTGACCACTCCGTCGGGCACCGCGGCGTAGTAGTCGGCCAGGAGTCGGGCCAGCCGGGGTAGCGGCGCCGGCCATGAGATGTCGTTCCACAAAACGCTGGGGCGGTAGCGCTCGATGAGTTCTCGGACGTGGGCCTCGGCGTACGCGACGTACTCTCCCCGGGGCTGGGCGGCCAGCAGATCACTGAACGAGCCGATCGGCTGATCATTGAAGGTCCAGTCCAGTCCACCCGAGTAGTACACGCCGAAGCGCATATGGTGACGCCGGACGGCATCGGCCATCTCCCCCACGACATCGCGCCTCGAGTGGAACCCCGGGCGATGCGGGTTGGCGACGTCCGTGGGCCAGAGGCAGTAGCCATCGTGATGCTTGGTGACCATCACCACGTAGCGCGCGCCAGTGGCGGCGAAGCGAGCGGCCCAGTCCTCCGGGTCCCAGCCGGCCTGGCCCGCCTCGAAGTCGGCGATGAAGGATTCGTACGCCGTCTGCGGATAGGTGGCGGCGTGAAACCTGGCCACCGGGCTCCCGGGGAACCGGAGCGAGTTCTGGTACCACTCGACATAGGGGGACCACGCCAGAGCGTGGGGGTCCCCCCGGGCCAGGAGCGCTCCCATGTCGCTGTCGACCGGGGCGAACGCCGGTACCGACGCCGGGGTCCAATGCACGAAGATCCCCAGCTTGGCGTCGCTCCACCAGGCCGGCACCCGGTGGCGGCGCACCGAGTCCGTCAGCGCGCGGGAGCCCGGCACCCGCCTCGGGCCCCGGCTCAGGTGCCGCTTTGGGCGGGCGACGGATAGTTAGGTATCCGCTCGGCCGCTGGCGGCGTGGTGTACAGCGCCACCGCCCCCGACTTCTGAAACGCCTTGGTCGCCTCGGTCGGCCACTGGCCGGGAAGGTAGCGCTTCCCGCCGTCGACGTACTCGTAGAGCCCCGCACCGGACCGGTTCAGCTCATCGGGTCCCGAGATCGACGGGTTCCACCAGACCTCCGTGGCGTCGTCGACGCCGCCGTAGTCGGTCCCGGCCCAGATGCCGTGATGGCCCCACGACAACGACGGCTGGGTGATGGCGCGGGGGGTTGGGGCACCGGCGAACAGCGGCGTTCTGGTAAGTTCTGTGCCGTCAGGTCAGGTCCGACGCCCTGAAGGACGGCGAAGAAGAATGCGGTGTCGACGACCGAGACGGCCGCGCCGGTCAGGTCGGGCGGCTTGTGTCCGAAGTACCATTCGTACAGGGGAATGGCACCGGTGACCCCGGTGCGGGCCGCGCCGAAGGAGACGCCGAAGGCGTGCGCCCACTGCCGCTGGTCGTAGGTCCGACCGAAGGCGGCGGTGTCGGTCAGCACCGAGCCGGAGATGATCCACTCGGGGAAGTAATTCTGGGCCGTCGCGGCGCGGGTCAGCGTCTGGGGGGCGATGGGATCGCCCGAGAAGATCACCGAGGTCACCCCGGCCGCTTTGAGCTTGGCGATGAGCGCCGGGGCCTGGGTCTGCAGGTCGGTGGGAGATGCGTACGTCACGTACTGGGCCACGTTGATGCCGGCCGACGCGAAGCTCTTCTTCCAGTCGGTGAGGAGCGAGGCTGTGTCGGCCCCGTTGACCAGGTCGATCATGCCGAACTTGCGTTTCTGCTTTTTGAAGTCGCTCTCGCCGGCGAAGGCGGCGTCCTTCCCGTTGACCTGCTTCTTGAGGAATTCCGTCACATGGACGATCGACTGCTGGGGCAGCATCCCGAGCGACCAGACGTACGGGGACCGCTGTTGGAAGTAGCTGTTGGTGGTGCCGTCCCCGCAGTCGATGCACAGCACATGGCGGGCGGCGAGCTCGTCGGCGAACGACGTGGTGAGGATGGGGCCGCCCCAGACCGCGAAGGGCTTGATGTTGGTGGCGATGGTCACCGCGTCGGCCCGTGCGGAGACGGGGTCGTCCGAGACACCTGTCGCCGTGAAGGGGACCAGCACCACCTTGCGGCCGTAGGTCTCGAAGAAGTGGTTGTAGAACGTGACCCAGTCCTGCATGGTCTGGATGTTCTGGGCGTTGGTCGCCGTGTCCTTGATCGCCGATTCGATGTAGTTGAGGATCGGGTCCGTGGCCTGAGGCACGTAGTAGACGACCTTGATGGTCGAGGCCGTCACGCCCTGCGTGGTGGTGCCGCCGTTGTTCCCCGTGAACGGCGCGTAGCACGCGGCGGCAAAGAAGCTCGGGTATTTCAGCGTGCCGGTCGGCACGTTGCAGCGACTGCCCCAGTTGATCGAGCCGACCTTCCCCTCCGCCTTGGCCTGCGAGAAGGACAGCACCCCGGCCGGCGCAGCCGGGGCGGCGGCCGGGGCGGCAGCCGCCCTCCTGGTCGAGGCCGCGCTGGCCCCAGCCGGGATGGTGGTGCCCACCATCGTGCCGATGACCGCCAGGGCGGCCACGACGGTGAACAGCCGGCTGAAGGGCCTCCCCGTACGGGCCTCGACCAACGGTGACCTGAATTGCGACATCGATCCCCCCCTCGTGCGTCTGCCGAACTGTACCCACCCGGCGGCGTCCCGGCTGGTCGGCCGCGACGCTCAGGAAGCGGGAGCGGGCCGCGGGGCCGGAACCGTGTCGGACCGCGCGATGGCCGTCGCGTTCTCACCCAGGTACGAGGCGATGACCAGTGGGTCGCCCAGGACGGCCTCGGGCGACCCCTCGACCAGGAGACTTCCCTGGTCCAAGGCGACCAGGCGATCGGCCAGGCCGGCCAGGAGGGGCATGTCGTGCTCGATCACGACCAGGCCGGCGCCGAGCAGGTCGCGGATGCGGATGAGCAACGGGCCGAGCGCCTCGGACTCCCGCTGGGCGATGCCGCTCGAGGGTTCATCGAGGAGCACCACCGAGGGTCGGTGGGCCACCACGCAGGCCAGGTCGACCACACGGCGCGTCCCGGTCGAGAGCTCCCGAACCAACTTGGACCGGTACGCCTCCAGACTGAGGAGCTCGATGAGCTCGTCGACGGCGGCCCGGAGCCTGCGCTCCGCGCCCATCCAGGCCGGAAGATGGAGGCCGGCGTGGGGCGTGGCTCGGCGACGCCGGCCCATCGCTTCAACGCCACCGTGATGGTCTCTTCCACCGTCATGGCGGGGAAGAGCATTGCGTCCTGGAATGAGCGGCCCAGGCCGAGGCGGGCCCGCCGGTCGGGACCGAACCGGGTGACGTCGATCCCGCCGAGCCGCACCACGCCGCTTTCGGCGCGGGTGAAACCCGAGATCAGGTCCAGCAGCGTCGTCTTGCCGGCGCCGTTGGGGCCGATGACCCCCACGATCTCGGCCGGAGCGACCAAGAGGGTCACGTCGCTGACCGCCTGGATGCCACCGAAGCGGACCGAGAGACCCCGGGCCTCCAGGGCCGGTGTGGCGTTCGCCTCCGCCGGGCCGGGCGACGCCGGCACCTGCGCCGCCGTCGCTGTTGCCGCCACCGCCCCGTTCCCCCGAAGGTGCCCCGGCACCAACGGGCCCCGGGCGGCATCGGTTCGGGTGGCGGCGCCCTCCAGGAAAACCGAGCGCAAGATGTCCGGTCGCTCCAGCAGCTCCGAGGTCGGTCCGTGGAACCGGATCTCGCCCTTCTCCATGAAGTAGGCGGTCTGCGCCATCGACAGCGCGAGGTTCACCGACTGCTCCACCAGGATCACCGTGGTGCCCCGCGAGCGGATGAGCTCAATGACGGGGAGCAGCTGCTCGACGACCACCGGGGCCAAGCCGAGGCTGAGCTCGTCGATGAGCAACAGCCGGGGTCGGGCCAGGAAGGCCATCGATAACGCCAGCATCTGCTGCTGGCCCCCCGAGAGGTTGGCGGCGGGATCGCCGAGGCGGCTGGCCAATGCGGGGAACATGTCCAGCACCTCGGTGACGCGCTGGGCGTTCTGCTGGCGACGGTGACGGTCGAGCCAGCCGGCCACCCGCAGGTTCTCCTCGCACCGAGAGCCCGGGGAACACCCCCTGGCCGCCGGGCACCTGGGTGATACCAAAGGCGGCGATCTCGTTGGGCGGCGCGTGGGTGATATCCCGGCCGTCGAATATGACTGCCCCTTTGTCCGCCTCGACCACGCCGCAGATCGCCTTGAGGAGGGTGGACTTGCCCGCGCCATTGGTGCCGAGCAGGGCGATGATCTCGCCCTCGTCCACTTCGAGATCGACATCGAAGAGGACCTGGACCTGGCCGTAATACACGTTGAGTGCCCCGCACCAGCAACAACTTGACCTGACCCTCGCGGCGGGCGAAGAGGACCTCGGAGCGGGCGGCGGCCAACGTCCGGACCTGGGTGATGTCCCGGTCGATGACCCGTCCCGCGGTGGACAGGATCAGGCCCCCGATCAGGAACACCGGCACCAGGATCAGCATGCCGATCCGGATGCCGGCAGTGTCGGCGATGGCCCCGATGATGGGCAGGATGATCAATCCCGGGATCACCCAGAGGGCGCCCATGGAGAACCCCAGGGACCTCGAGCGGGCCGGGATGGCCAAGGAGAGCGACCCGTAGATGCCGGCGCCGATGGCGGCCAGCGAGGCCGTGACGGCCATGTTGACCAGGATGGTGATCCACAGGATCGGCACCAGGGCGAAGAGCACGAGAAGCCCGGCGGCAACCGCAGCGACCACGGCCAGGAAGCGGATGATGAGCCCGGGGTCCTTGACGATCAGCTTGCTGGACACGTGGGCCCCGATGGCCAGGCCGACGAGCTGTGCCGGCTCGGCCGCGGCCGCCACCCAACCTCGCTGGACGACGTCGAGTCCGAACTTCTGCTGATAGAGCAGCGAGGCCAGCGAGGCGAAGCCCACCAGTGAGGCGGCGAGGAAGGGCAGGGCGAAGAAGATCCGCCGCAGGCTCTCGATCTTCCACACCGTGCGCCAGCCCTCGGCGAAGGACGGGGGTGGTTCCTCGGTCAACAGCGCGTCGGTGACGCCCATGGCCATCCGCTCCTGGATCCCCCGGCTGGGCTCCCTCAGGCGCAGGCCGAGGAGGACCAGGATCAGCACCGGAACCGAGAGCACGATGAACGGTGCCCGCCAGCCGAGCCAGGCGGCCAGCCCGCCGGCCAGGATCGGGCCGAGGAAGGCACCCACGGCGTTCGAGCCGAAGTAGAAGCTGTAGACCCGGGGTCGCGAGTTGATCGGGTACCAGTCGGCGATCAGCGGGTTGTGGGTGGGGCCGACGGTGGCTTTTCCGATCCCGGCCCCCGACTGCATGAGCACGAGCATCCACGCCGCGATGGCCAGGCCCGTTCCGAAGACGAAGCCGGCGAAGATGGTGGCACCGAGCAACATGAGGCGAACCCGGTTGTGCCGATCGGCCGCCTGGGCGATCGGCACCTGCAACGCCAGGCCCACCACGGCGGAGACCGCCACCACCGAGAGAATGCCGGAATTCGACAGATGGAAGGCGTCACGGATGTTGGGCAACAGGATCCCGAACGAGGTGTCGTTCATCTGGGTCACCATGTTGAGGCCGAACAGGATCATCAGCGCGTAGACCGGGCCACCCCCGGTGATGTCGCCGAGCCAGTGGCTTGGGTGCCGGATGGCCGCCCTGACCCTCGGCCCGATCGGGGCGGGCGGCGGTGGTGCCACGGGAGGAGGCGAGATCACGCCGTGGTCTCCACGTGCTCGACGGCTTCGGCGGCTTCGGCGATCGGGTGCCCGTCGTCGTCATGGGCCACCACGTGCTCCTCCACCGCTGTGATGAGGTGGCGCTCGGCCGGATCGACGAGGCCGGGACCGGTGGCGTGCGGCTCGGCCACGGCGCGGTCGGCCAGCAGGCTCGGGACGATGAGCCCTCGCCGGGTGGCCACCCACCGCAGCCCGGCGTCGCGCACCCGGTAGACCACATCGCTCAGCCCACCCGGCACGATCATCAGGACAAGCAGGACGCCGACGGCCGACGCCAGAGCCTGCCAGTCCGCCCCGGGCAGGAACCACTGGCCGCCCTCGAGGTAGATGGCCCCGAGGGCGGCGCCGAGGAGGGATCCGATGCCACCGACCACGGCGGTGGTGAACACCAGGATGCTCTGGTCCGGCCCGAAGACGGTCGGGGTAAAGGCCTGGAGAAGGAAGACGTAGAGGCAACCGCCCACTCCGGCGACGAATCCCGACAGCGCGAAGGCGGTGAGCTTGGCCCGGCCCACGTTGATCCCGAAGGACTGCGCCGCCCGCTCGTTCTCCCGCAGGGCCAGGAGGACCCGGCCGGTCCGGGAGCGGCGCAGACTGCGCACGGCGAATGCCAACAGGACAAGACAGCCCAGACAGAAGTAGTAGTAGCTCGGCTGGGAGTTGAGATTGAAGACACCGAAGAGTTCCGGACGGACCACCCGGTTGACCGGCACCCAGGAGAAGTACTGGGGATTGAGCAGGTAGCTCGTGGTCGCGATGGCGAAGGCCAGCGTGGTCACGGCCGGGAAGAAGCCGCGCAGGCGCAGGGTGGGGAGACTGACGATCATGGCCACCCCGGCCCCGACCACCCCGGCGATGAGAACGGCCAGGGCCAGACTGAGGTGCCAGGTCTGCGTGGCGTAGGCGCCGGTGGCGGCGCCGAAGGCCACGAACGACATCTGGCCCAGCGTCAACTGGCCGGCCCACCCGGTGAGCATGACCACCGAGACGGTGATGATGACGAAGATCACGACCGCAGTGGCCTTGAGCTGGTTCCCGGCGTTGTCCGAGAGCAGCCACGGCAACGCGAGCACCGCGGCCCCCAAGACGAGCGCTCCGACCCAGCGCACCGCTCGGACCTCAATGAGCGAACGCAGTTCGCGGGGGACGGGACGGACCTCCTCGGACACGACCCAGGTCGATACGGCGTTGACCCCGACCCGTGACGAGCCCACCCGGCGGACCAGCAGCACCACGATCACGACAGCAGCGAGGACCGGACCGACCAGGCCAGGGTCGGACTCGTGGTTCCACAACACTCCCTGCTGGAGGATGCCCAGGGCCACCGCAGCCAGGGCGATGGCGGGCAGATCGACCAGGTTTCCCAGCACCATGGCGGCCAGTGAGGCCAGCAGGACGGTGAAGCTCAGGTCCAGCCCGAGGGGCAGGCCCAGGATGCCGGCCTGAAGGAAGACCCCGATGAATGAGAGCACGCCGGCCACGGCCCACACCACCGTCTGCAGACGCTTCACCGGGATCCCGAGCAGGCTGGCCCGATCCGCCCGCTCGGCGCTGGCCCGGACGGCGATGCCGATGTTGCTGAAGCGCAGCATCAGGGCCACCCCGAGCAGGGCCAAGGGGGCGATGATCAGCGCCACCACGTCGTCGGCCGTGAAGACCAACGGGAAGACGGTGAAGGTCAAGGAGATGGGCACGTGCACGACGCTGCTGGTGGGTTGCTGACCCCAGATCAACGGGATGAACAGCGCCGCGGCTCCCAGCAACTGCGACAGTCCGATGGTGGCGACGGTGAGTATCAAGCGCGGCGAGTTGAAGAACCTCCGGATGATGACCAGTTCGACCAGGCTGCCCAACAGCAGTGACCCCACCAGCCCGACGGTGACGGCCAGGAAGTAGTTCACGCCGGCATAGACGATCAGCGACACCGCCATCACCGTCGGCGCCAGGCCCAGTTGGACTTGGGAGAAATTCAGGATCCGATTGGCCCGGTACACCAGTGCCATCCCCACCGCCACCAGCGCGCCGAGCAACCCGACGATGACGCCTTGCAACGTCACCCCCAGAGGCAGCGGGAAGAGGATCATCTGCACGGCGAGCACGGCCAAGGCCGGCACCAGCGTGGCGGCGACGAGGCGCAGCCTTCCCGTTGTATCCATGCCTCCCAACGGGTCAGTCCCCCCTTACGTCGTCAGCCGCCCGGTCGCATGGACCGTCGGCGCCCGCTCGTGGAGAAGGCCGACTCTCTCGCGGACCTCTTCGAGCAGGTCCCGGCGGATAGGTGACATCGGCCGAATCCAGCAGCGCGCCCTTCATGACGGTGGCGCGTTGAACAGAAGCTAACGGGCGGGCTCGGGGTTGTCCACAGGCTGAGCGCAACTCAGGTGACGACCCCGGTCACCGAGCGACGCGTGGTTCCTCCGATCCTCCGCAGCGACCAGCAACCGCGCCCTTGGTGCGAAACTCGAGTCCCTCGAAGTCGCCCGAGGTGCGCCACGCGTCGATGAAGGGGAAGAAGGCCACCGGCCCTTCGGGGTAGCGACCGGTGTTGAGCAGCTCGCGCCGCCCCATGGGTCGGCCCTCGTTGTTGTAGTACCCAGGAGTGCAGTCTGGGTCGGCCAGGAACGACTGGCCGCTGCCCTCGACCCTCCGTACCCAGTCCCCCTCGGCGACGTCGCTCACCTCGACTTCGTCGGCGCCGACCTCGAGCGCGTGGGCGACCACGGTGGCGATCGTCGTGCCGGCTTCCGTGAGGTTGTGCGTGATATTGGAGATGAGGCTGGCATTTTGATTCGGGCCCACGATGAACAGGTTCGGGAAGCCGTGCACGTGAAGGCCGTGCATGCTTCGCATGCCCTCGGCCCAGTGCTCCGAGAGCAGGAGCCCGCCACGACCCGCCGCCTGGAAGCCCGATCGCCTCGCGTAGTCGGTGCCGACTTCGAAGCCCGACGCGAAGATGAGGCAGTCGAGCTCGTAGTGCGCACCGCCGACCCAGACCCCGGACTCGTCGATCGCCTCGACGCCACGGCCTTCGCTGTCGACCAGCTGGACCCCGGGCTCGTTGAAGGCCTGGAGGTACTCGTCGTGGAAACACGGCCGCTTGCAGAGTTGGCGGTACCACGGCTTCAGCCCCTGGGCGGTCTGGGGATCCGCCACGACCGCATCGACCCGGGCCCGGATCTCGGCCATCTTCTCGTCGTCGCTCTCCTCATAGGCCCGCCGGAATTCCTCGGGGCCGAAGGGGACATCCGGTTGCGTCGAGGCCGGCGACGATGCGGTCGCGGATCCGCTGTGAGATATCGGTCCAGCCGTCCTTGACCAGGTCCTCGTCGGCGAAACCACCGGCCTGGAGGGTGGCGAAGTTCATCAGCCACTTCTCCTGCCAGCCGGCCTCGAGCGTGGAGAAGAATTCCGGTTCGATGGGGTGGTTGTTGCGGACGTCGATCGAGGACGGCGTCCGTTGGAACACGAACAGCTCTCGCGCGGCCCGGGCCAGTGGGGGAATGCACTGCACCGCCGTGGCGCCGGTGCCGATGATGCCGATCCTCTTGTCGCCCAACTTGTCCATAGGTGCCCCGCTGTAGGCGCCGCCGGTGTAGTCGTAGTCCCAACGGCTGGTGTGGAAGCAGTGTCCGGTGAAGGTCTCGAGGCCTGGGATACCGGGCAGCTTGGGCCGGTGCAACGGGCCTGTGCCCATGGAGACGAACCGGGCCCGGATGCGGTCACCCCGGTTGGTCTGGACGATCCACCGCGACGAGGTCTCGTCCCACCTGAGAGAGGACACCTCAGTGGAGAAGAGCGACTGTTCGTAGAGCCCGAAGTGGCGGGCAATTCGCTGGGCGTGCCCGAAAATCTCAGGGGCGAAGGTGTACTTCTGCGTGGGCCGGTGCCCGGTCTCCTCGAGCAGGGGCAGGTAGATCATCGCCGCGGTGTCGCACATGGCGCCCGGGTATCGATTCCAGTACCACGCTCCCCCGACGTCGCCGCCGCCCTCGATGATGCGCACGTCGGTGACGCCGGCTTGTTTGAGGCGGGCGCCGGTCACCAGTCCCGAGAAGCCGCCCCCGATGATCACGACCGCCACCTCGTCGGAGACCGGCGCCCGATCGACCGGCTCGGCGTAAGGGTCATCTAGGAAGTGGGCGAACCGACCGGTCGGCTCGATGTACTGGTCGTTCCCGTCCGGCCGCAGCCGCTTTTCCCGCTCTTCGCGGTACTTGGCCCGCAGTGCCTCACGATCGATCGGGTCGGCGATGACGGTCTCGCTGGCGTGTTGCCTGGTACTCACGGGCACATTCTGGCCCGAATCTGCACCGTGCTCAGGCCCTGGGAGCAAAAGTTGGCCTCAGCCGGGGGCTGTGACCTGGTACTCCTCTTTCCACCAACGCGCGGCCGCGACGTCAGCGGGATCGGTGCGTAGCGACGTGTCCTGACCCAGGTCGGCCGGCGTCGGGCCAACTCGGTCAGCGATGGGTTGGAGGGCGGACAGGTCGAAGCTGTAACAACGGGCGGCGGTCTCCCCGAGAAGCTTGCGGGTGTCCTCGACCGGAATGCCACCGAAATCGCTCCGCAGTTTCTCCTGGGTGTGCGGCCAGGTGCCTTCAGGGTGGGGATAGTCGGTGCCCCACATCACGACGTCGCATCCGAGAATATGACGGCGCCTGATCTCCTCCTTGGACATGGTGGACGCGCCGATGAAGATGTTCTCGCCGAAGTAGTCCGAGGGCAGTTTTGAGATCTTGCCGGCCAGGAGCGCGGCCATCTTCTTGGTGGTGTGACCGCCCCCCATGTACTGGTCCCACTTCCACATCAGGTCGGCGGCCCAATAGGCCGCCGCTTCGGTCACCACATACTTCAGTCCCGGAAAGCGCTCGAAGACTCCGGAAAAGAGGAGGTGCCACATGGGACGGGTCGCCCACCAGACCACTTCGGCCAGGTAGATGCCGATGTTGTCGTTGTACTCGTCCTGCGGTGCTTCCCCCGAATGGGTATGCACCGGAAAACCGGCGGCCTGGCAGGCAGCCCACACCGGGTCGTAGTCGGGGTGGTTGTAGGGCTGGAGGTCGTGCCACATGGTCGGCACCATGACACCCTTGATGCCCGGCTGGGCGGCCAACCAGTCGATCTCGGCCACTGAGCGCTCGACACTGTGGGTGATCGGCACGAGCGCGATGCCGCCGTGGCGCTCGGGATTGCGGCTGCACATCTCGGCCAGGAAACGGTTGTGGGCCCGCGCCCCGGCGAAGGCCAGTTCGGGATCGGTGATGGATCCGGCGGCGAGGCCGGCGCCGAACGGGGGCGAGGACATCCCGGTGATCGCATCGGCATCGGCGAACATCACCTCAGCGGTCACACCGTCGGCATCAAGTTCCTTGTCGCGCTGGTCAATGTCCCACGCACCCCGCAGGCCTTCTGCGTTCTCGGTCTCCCACCCCATGATGTAGTCGTAATTCATCTGCAGGGCCTGATTGCGGCTCGCCTCGCGTTCGGCCAGGTACTCGTCGAACTGCGGCAGATACTTGGGGTCGAGGTAGGGCCGGTACTCCTGGCAGGGCAGACCGGCGTGGGCGTCGGCCGAGATGATCGTGTAGCGCTCACTCATTTCTTCGCCCCCAACACCGAGAGATCGTCATAGCGCTGATGGAGGTACGGCTCGAGATCGGCCCGGGGCACCGGCCCGATGATGCGGCCGACCTGCGTCGAGGCCCGCTCGGTCCAGTTGATGTCGACGATCCGGCGGATGACGAGATCGGCGATCGGGTCGAGCGGGGCCTCTTTGATGATGAGCTCACCCTCGATCCCCTCATGGAGCCGGGCTCGCTCGGTCTTTTCGCCGTAGACCAGGAGCGGATCCTGGTCCAGCCGGCCCGGCGCTTCGGCCGAGGGGGACAACTTGAACCAGAAGTCGGTCTTCTCGAGCTCGTAGTTCTCACGCGTCTCGGTGACCGAGCCGACGATCTCGCACAGCAGCGACCCCATGCGGGACACGCTGGCTTCGACCCGAGCCCCGTCACGTCGCACCACCACCTCGGCCAACTTCTTGGGCTCGCCGTAGGTCTCGCGCCCGCCGATGGTGGACTGCTCGGTGGTCATGGGCATGAAGATCGGGTACTCCCCGATCCGATCACCGTGTCGAGCTTGCACGCCGATCCATCCGGCCCCGAAGACCGGGAGTCCGGGCATCTCCACTTTGGTGATGGTGACGCGCACCAGTGGTTCTGGTCCCACTTCGAGCGGTGGGGGAAGGACGGCGGCGATGATCCCAGGATCGGTCTCGTAGATGGCGGTGACCGCCTCGGACCAGATGTCCGCTTTCTTGGCCGCGATCTCGTGGCTGACCTGCTCGCGGCGTGCTCCGTATCTGATGGTGTCCATATGCCCTCCCTTCTGTAACACTGTTCCACACGAGGGGACAGGTGTCGAGAGTCGCTACGCTCGCCCGGCGTGACCTCCCTGAAGACTCCCCCGGCCGGGTCCGGAGAGCCAACCGGGCAGCGTTTGGTGGCGGCCGCCCGGGAGTTGCTGCTCCGTGACGGGGTGACCGGGGTCACCATGCGCAAGGTGGCCACCATGGCCGGCGTGACCCCGACCTCGGTCTACTGGCATTTCGGGAGCCGGGAAGCCCTGCTGGACCAGGTGCTGACGGCGCTGATCGAGGAATTGCCCGAGCCCCGAGCCCGCGGTCGTTCCCCCCGCAAGCGGATGCTCGAGCTGGCCCAGGAGCTGCGAGCGCAGGTGGCCGCCACCCAACCGGTCCAGGCGCTGGCGTTGGAGTTGGGGCGAGCGGCCGAGCTCTCCTTCCCGACCCAGGTGGCGCTGGCCCGCGAGGTGGCCGCGTCCGGCCTGCGCGGCGATGACGCCGCCATGGTGGTGCGGGCCATTCTGTTCACCGTCGGTGGGTTCATTCTCTTGACCGACAATTTCGAACAACGGGTGCCCGGGAGCGAAACGACGCAGGAGCTCTGGCACAGCCTGGGTGGTGGCGCCGTCGACGCCGGGCTCCAGCGGGCGATGGAACAGGGCGTCGATACCGATGTGCTGTTTGCCTTCACTCTGGACAAACTGCTCGACGGCCTGCTTCCGGACTGAACACCCAGGCGCGACGGCCGCGGCGACCAACCGCGACGACCCGGCGTGGATGATCGGACGGGCCTACCAGGCGCGCAGCATCTGAGTCCGGTCGAAGGCATTGCAGGTCGAATCGGTCGGCCAGTCATCCTGGGCCAGCGGCGTACTGACGTCCGTCACGGCGGGACCGATGCGGTCGCCGACCGGACGGAGCTGCTCGAGATCGAAGCCGTAGAAGTCAGCCGCGGTGGACTCCACCATGGTCCGTACCTCGCCCACCGGCCGGTCGGCAAAGGCCACGCGCAGGGCCTCGGTGGTGTGGGGGTAGGTGCCCTCCGAATGCGGATAGTCGGCCCCCCACATGATGTGCTCGATTCCGAGTTCGTTGCACAAGGGAGCCTCGCTCGGTCGCAGGAAGCTCGCTCCGATCCAGAAGTTGCGGGCGAAATAGTCCGAGGGCTTCATCGACAAGTGGGCGGCCGCGGCGCCGAAATACCGGGCCTCGGCCGCTTCGGGCAGCGTCATGCGCCCGTAGAACCAGTCCAGCGTTTCGAGCCCGCGGGGCAACCACGCCACTCCCTGCTCGGTGACGGCGAAGCGTAGGTTGGGATGGCGCTCGAGCACGCCGGCGAAGATGAGATGCCAGACGGCGCGGTGGCTGAACCACGGGATCTCGATCAGCATCATGGACCGAGCTGCTTCGTGCTCGCCGTAGTCGGGCAGGGCACTCCCGCCGTGAATGTTGATCGGCACGCCCAGGTCGGCACAGAGTTGCCAGAGGGGCTCATAGTGCGGTTCCCACAGCGGGGGCAGATGTGAATTCGGGGGAATGGACGGCAACAGGATCCCGCCGAAGGGATGGAAACGTTCCACAGCCCACCGCACTTCGGCCAGCGCGTCCTCCATGCGATTGGCGAAGACCTGCACCACGCCGGCCCGCCGGCCCGGCGTGGTGGCACAGAAATCGGCCAGCCAGCGGTTGTGCGCCTGCACCCCGGCCCATCGAGCCTCGTAGTCCTCCGGAGTGGGCGGAAGCGCCACCAGATTGCCCTCGGAGAAGAAGGGCGGCACGGTATTCGGGAAGAGCACCTCGGCGGCGATCCCGTCGGATTCGGTCTCGGACAGCCGGCGATCGCTGTCCCAACTGCGGTAGGCGATGGGAGCCAGAAGGTCCGCGAAGGGGTTTACGTAGTCGGCCGCCCAGGCATCGAAGTCATCGTGCCAGCGGCTGGCCAGGTACGGCCGGTAGTCCTGAATGTCGCCACCGGCGTGGCCGTCGGACGAGATGATCGTGTAGCGATCGGTGGTCGGGCTGGTCCCGGTCACGGTCATGGCCACTCCTTCAGCTCAGTGCGGCCGGCGGAAGCCGGCCCTCGGCGATGGCATCGGCCCGGGCGTGCAACATGGCACCCGCTTCTTCGAGTCCGTGGCCGATGATGAAGTCGCCGGACTTGACGCCGCGGACGACGAAGCGGCCCAACTCGAGCAGGTCCACCACGTCGACCGGACGCCCGGCCGCTTCGAGCTGGGCCTTGAACTCGGCAAACGTGGTCCCGGGCGCCGGCGGACGCGGCTTCAGGCGGGCCAGTTGCGGTGGGCGGTTGCGCTGGGCCGTCCACAATCCCGTATCGAGCAGGCCGCCCGAGGGATAGAAGACCGCCGCTCGCAGCTGCGTGCCCGCCGCCGACAGCTGGTGGGCCAGGGCCTCGGTCAGGCAGGAGATGGCGGCCTTGCTGGAGGCGTAGACCGAGGCGTAGGGAACGGGTGCGATGCCGCCGTCCATGCTCGAGGTGTTCACCACCACCCCGGGCTGCCCCGACTCGATCATGCGCGGGACGAAGGACAGCATGCCGTTGGCCACCCCGAAGACGTTGACGCTGAAACACCATGTCCAGTCGTTGGGCTCCTGCTCCCAGGGCCTCCCGCCGCCGCCCGATGTCACGCCGGCATTGTTGAAAAGGAGGTGGCAGGCCCCCTCGGTGGCAAACACATCGTCCGCCAGGGCCTCGACGGAGGCCGCCGAGGATACGTCGGTGACCACGCCACGCACCTGGCCCAGAGGATGCAGCCCCTTGAGGGTGTCATCGAGCACCGACGCTTCCACGTCGGCGATGACCACCCGGGCGCCCTCCTCGAGCAGTGCCTCGACGATCCCCCGCCCGATGCCGGCCGCCCCGCCGGTGACTACCGCCACCTTGCCGCTCAGGTCGTCCACGCTTGCCACCCCCTGTCACCGCCCACGCCGTGCGCGCGCCACCATACCCTCAGGCCACGTGTCCTGTTACACCGTTCTAGAGACCGCCGGCGAGACGAAGCCAACGCCGCCTCGAATCAGGTGGTCGGCGTGGTGATAAGGCCCGGGCAGACCTTCTGGGTGTACGTGTCGAGCGTCTTTTCCGCCGCCAGTAACTTCGGGTTCTTCGACGCCGTGGTCACCTTGGATTCGTACTGGGTCATGCTGGTCGAACTCGAAATGATGTTCTTGAGCGTCGAATCGAATTTGAGGGCGACACCGGCAGCCGACTTCACGTTGCCCGGGGCGCTCCCCAAGCGCCGACACCAGGGACTTCTCGCGCCGGCTTCCGAAGCGAAGCCCCCAGCAGAGCATGCTGCGCCGTCTTCCAGTTTCCTGACGCGATGGCCCTGCCGATGGCCGACGGGCTCAGCCTTGCCTGGGCGGCCTTGACGTCCGCCTTGTAGACCGTGCACAGCTGGTTGGCGTGCACGCCGTCAGAGGCCTTGACGCTGGCCGACGCGGTCAGCGGCGGGCCCAGTCCCAGCGCCACAGCGAGCGTGGCCACCCCGATCCCGACCTTTGCCCTGTTCAGCATGACCGTCCCCGCTTCCCGAATCTCAGTGTCACCGGGGTTCCCCGATGAAGTTGGGACAGCTTACGATCGGCTGGGTGAACCGTCCATGCAATCCCCCTTTTTGCCGATAAGTGCTGGCAGAGGCCTGCAATGTCCGTGACAAGGCCGTGGTGACGCCCTGCACCAAAACGGGCGGGGCCTGGTCACGACGCGGTCAGGTGCAACGCAGCCTGAACCTTCCGGACGCGACAACCGCCGGTCAGGTGGGCGGTGTGGTTGTCTTGGGAACCAACCGGGGCAGAGCTTCGCGCCGTAGGCGGTGAGGACCTTCCCCGCCGACGCCAACTTCGGGTTCGTCGAGACCGCTCGACCTGTGTGCCGAAATTCGTCAGGCTGGTCGACCGCTGGATCACGCCTTTGATGAGTGTTCTCGAACTGGAGGAACGTTCCCACCGCCGCCTTGACGTTGCTCGGCGCGCCGCTCAGGACCGACTCCAGCTTGCTTACCGTGCCCGTCTCTGAGCTATACGTCGACAAGAGGGCCTTCTGGATGGCGGGCCAATTTCCCGAGGCGTAGGCCCTGGCCAGCGCACTGCTCTGGGTGTTCGCCAATGCCGACTGCTGGTTCTTGTAGTCCCGGCACAACGCGCTGCTACTCAGGCTCGACAAGCTCGAGACCCCGGACACGCCGGACACACTCGACACGCTGGCCGATGCTGGTGAAATGGCGGGAATCAGGGCCATCGCCATGCCGATTGTGGCTACCCCGATCCCAGCCTTTGCCCTGTTCAGCATGACCGTCCCCACTTTCCCGAATCTCATTGTCACCAGGGTTTCCCGATGATTGAGACAGCTTACGATCAGCTGAGTGAACCGTCCGTGATCCCCCTATTTTTGCCAATAAGTGCTGGTAGGGGGCTGCAATGTCCGTGACAAGGTCGTGAAACCGTCGTCGCAGGCCAGAATCCGCTCGATCCACCCTCGGCCGGTCCGGATCGAACAGGCGCCTTTCAAGCGATTTCGCGAGGCCAGGACCGCTCGCACTAGACGCCTTCTTGAGCCAAGAGACGGCCCGATTTCACGGCCAGAACGAGCGCTTCGTAGTCACGCTCGTTCTGGTCGGCGTAGGCCGCGGAAAAGTCGGCAATGGCTCGGTCGAAAGCGTCGCCCTTTCCCAGGTAGGTGGCCACGGCTATTCGATCGCCCCAGCGGGCGTGGGCGCGGGCCAGCGTCTGACCGCAAATGCGGGAGTAGAGCTCCGCCCCCGACACCAGCATGTCCTCGACCTCTGCGCTCCCCTTCCAATCATGGAGCTGGCGCACGTAGTAGTCGCGGATCGCTCCGTCGAATCCCTTGATGCGTTGCCAGCCGAGGAATGCGTCGGTGGCTCCCTGCATGAGGCGCTGACCAGCCACGACACGTTGACCGTGATTGCTGTACTCGCTCGGGCGCGTGAAGGCCTCGAGGACCGACGGTTGCGCCTCTTTGACTTGGAGGATCAGAGGATCCGATTCGTCGCGGCCGATCAGGAGGAGGATGTGGCAACGGGTGCCGACGCTGCCGACCCCGACGACCTTGCGTGCCGCATGGACGTAGCGGAACTCCTCCAGCGGGTGGTGCTCGACCCCTAACGTGCGCCGGTACGAGGCGAGCAACTCCTTGATGAGCGTTTCGGTGTGATCCCACTCGGTGCCCGCCGGCACCAGATCCTCGATCGGCACGATGAGCGGGGGGTCGGACACGAAGCGGAGTTCGTCATCGACTCTGCCGGTCCGCCGGGTCATGACCCTGACGCTGTCGCGGGTACGCGCCTTCGCCACCATCTTTTCGGCTTGGCGGGCTTCCTTCCTTCTCAGTCGACCCCGGCGAACCTCCGACATGAACTGGTCCAGCAGTTGTCCCACCTCCAGATGGTCGGACCACGCCTCGAGGGTGCCCATGGTGGCGGTCGCACGCATGCGCTCTCGATACGCCCTGACACCCGCCATGACGACGGCTCGTCGATCGACCCGTGAGAAGCCGCGAAAGCGACCCATGACCTCGAAGCTGGCGGCCAAACGTTTGACATCCCACTCCCACGGACCGGGCAGCGTCTCATCGAAGTCGTTGATGTCAAAGATCATCCGCCGCTCCGGCGTGCCGAACACACCGAAGTTCGAGAGGTGGGCATCGCCGCAGAGCTGCACCGTCACACCCGATTGCGGCGTCGCGGCCAGGTCGGACGCCATGATCAATCCGGCGCCGCGATAGAACGTGAAGGGCGAATCGAGCATCCGCCCATAGCGGATCGGGATGAGCTCCGGCACCCGGCTGACGGCCTGTTCCTCCAGGAGGGAAATCGGGTCGGGACGATGTCTGACCGGCGGGAGGGTTCCGTGGCTGGACCTCGGCGCGTGATCGCGTGCCGACCTTCCCCGAGCCTCCCGCTCTTCGACGCTGAGGCGATCCCGCCTCCAGGCCGAGGCAAATGAACGCTCAGGCATGTGACCCGCTCGGTCTCCGACCACGGGCGGCGGCGATCCGGTCGGTGCTCACCAGTTCCGCAGTCTCTCCGTGTGAGCCACCCCAGCCCCCTGCCTAACCCAACCGATGGTACTCCTCTGGAATTGTGGCGTCGGCGGTGATAGTCACTTGTGCAGGCACAGCCTGCTCAACGGTTGGCCGACTCGCGCAAGGAGCCTCATGTCCCAGCAACGTCAACCAGGCGTCGACTCGGACGCGGTCTTGGATGCGGCGGCGTCGTGCTACCTGCGCTTCGGGGTGTCGAAGACCACGGCGGCGGACATCGCGCAGGAGGTGGGGATCTCCCGGGCCACGCTCTACCGTCGATTCGGCAGCCATGAGACGATCTTCCTGGCCGTGCTGACCCGCGAGTCGGCGGCCATGTCCGCCGACGCCGAGGTACATCTGGCCGGCATTGTCGACCCGACTCGAGCGGATCCTCGAAGGCATGATGTTCTGCCTCGAGGAGATCGGTCGACGCCCGGTCCACGCCGCGGTGTTCGGCGGCGACTCGGGGGCCTGGGCGGCCACCCAGGCCATCAACATGGCGACCCTGCGTCGCATCGGCGAGGCGGGCATCCGCCCCCTCCTGGAGTCGTCCCTGGCCGACGGGTCGGTGTCGGAACGGGACATGATGGACCTGGTGGACTGGATCGTCCGGATCCTCATCTCCTACGCGGCCGTGCCCGGCAACGGCGGCCGGCGGCCCGTCGAGGTCCGTCGCCAGCTCACCGCCTGGTTCCTGCCGGCGTTCGACCGCGTGTTCGGTGCACGGGCCACGAGCCATGTGAGACACTGAACTCAAATTCGTCTTACGTACCGCCGGGGGTGGAGCATGAAGGCCTTGCAGGTGACCGCCCACGGTCGGCCGGGGGATGTCCTGGCGGTGCGCACCCTCGAGCGACCCGAGCCCGGACCGGGTGAGGTGCAGGATCAGGGTCGGGGCGGCCTCGTTGAACTTCAATGACATCGACCGATGTCTCGGCAAGCTGGTGTCGGTCCCCACGCCCCCGCCCTTCACGTTGGGCATGGACGTCTGCGGAGTCGTGGACGACCACGGGCGAGGGCGCCGAGCAGTGGCTGGGCAAACGGGTGGTCGCCATCACCAAGACGGCGCTGGGCGGAATTGCCGAGTTCGCCATCGCCCCCGCGGTCTCGGTCTTCGATGCGCCGGATCAGCTCGATGACGCCGAGGCCACCGCCTTCGTGCTCTCGTTCCAGACCTCGCATCTGGCGCTGTTCCGCCGCGGGCGGCTCCGCGCCGGGGAGACCCTGGTCGTGCACTCGGCGGCCAGCGGGTTGGGCACCGCCGGGATCCAACTGGGCAAGGCGGCCGGAGCACGGGTCATCGCCGTCGCCGGCGGCCCGGAGAAGGGAGCGCTGTGCGCCTCGCTCGGAGCCGACCTGGTGGTGGACCACCTCACCGAGGACTTCGTCGAAGCGGTCCTGACCGCCACTGACGATGTCGGGGCTGACGTCGTCTACGACTTGACCGGGGGCGACTTCGCCGAACGCTCATGGCGTTGCACGGCGCGGGGTGGTCGCTACCTGGCCGTGGGGTTTGCCGACGACGAGAACAATGGGATGACCGGACGCCCGCTGCGGATGGCCTGCATCGGCAACATCGACATCGTGGGCGTCATGGTGGCCTGGGCGGAGTCGGTCGACCCGGGCATGCGACGGTTCGGCTTCAACCCGTTCGGGCGGGACGTGGCCGATGAGATCCACGCCGATCTGCTGCGCCTGGTGGCCGAGGGGGCGATCCGGCCCTACGTCGGACGCCGCGTGACCATGGAAGAGGCGGGAACCGCTCTCGACGCGCACGAGGATCGGCGTTCCCTGGGTCGCACCGTGGTGGAGATAGTCCATTGATCGACGTCGCCTACACCTGGCGTGACTCCGAGTTGAAGATCAAGCCGCTGCGCGCCCTGAACGGCGTGGGAGCGCAGTTGTCCCGCTTCGGGGTGGACCTCCCGTCGCTGACGCCGTCGTCCATCGTCAGGTCGGCGGTCAAGACGGCCGGCGCCGATGACCTGGGCAGCGACAGCTACCGCGAGCCACTCGAGGTGTTCCTGGCGTCGTGCACGAGCGAGGCCGATCTGACCACCTTCGGCCGGATCCTGATTTCCAAGATGCTCGCCTCGGCCCTGGCCAATCGGATCTCCCTCCATCGCTGGTCGGTGGAGCACCCCGAGGTGCGGGCCGAGCGTATCGACAGTCCGTGGATCATCGTCGGGTTGCCCCGCACCGGGACCAGCCTGCTGTCCATGTTGCTCGGGCTCGATCCGATGGCCCGCCCGCTGCTCCAATGGGAGGCCGCCCACCCCATCCCTCCGCCGACCCTGGAGGAGGCGGACCAGGACCCTCGCATCGCCCAGACCACCAAGGAGCTGGACGGGCTGATGAAGCTCAATCCCCCGCTCAAGGCCATGCACCCGTTCGGGGCCACCTTGGCCCAGGAATGCGTGTCCCTGTTCATGTACGACGTGCGGACCCTGGCTCTCGAGACCCAGGCGCACGTGCCCACCTACGCCCGGTGGTTGGAGCAGGCCGACATGACGCCGGCCTACGCCCAGCACCGACTGGCCCTGCAGACCTTGCAGTCGCGCCAGCCCACCGAGCGATGGATCCTCAAGACCCCCAACCACCTGTGGCACCTCGAGGCGTTGCTGGCGGCCTACCCCGATGCCCGCATCATCTGGACCCACCGCGACCCGGGACCGGTCGTCACCTCGCTGGCCAGCCTGGCCAACGCCGGGCAGCGTCCCCTGACCCGGCGAACCGACCCTCGCCCCACCGCGACGGAGTGGAAGCGCAAGTGCGCCTTCGCGCTGGGCTCGGCCGTCGCCTTCGACGAGAAGTCCGAGGACGGATGGTGCCAGCACATGCACTACGACGCCCTGATCGACGATCCGTTGGGGACGGTCCGTCAGCTCTACCGTCACTTCGGGAGCGAAGTCAGCGGCCTCCACGCCCGGCGCATGGAGACCTTCCTCGAGCACCGGCCGAAGGACGCCTTCGGCCGCCACCGCTACGACCCGGCCGATTTCGGGTGGACCTATGCCGGCCTGGCCAAGGAGTTCGGCGACTACATCGAGCGCTACCACATTCGATCCGAGATCAAGATTGATCAGCCGACCGGACAGACGCACGCCGGCAACTAGCCGGGTGGGAAGGGGAGGCAGGTGGCGCGCCATCGAGAAGCACGTCGCCGACATCTTCACGAAGTCCTACCGGTGTCCCAGTCGGGGCCGGGTCCTGGCCGAGCTGCGCTTTCTCGAGTCCTGACCGTCGTCTCGGCGGACCACCGCCGCGAGATCGCTGCGGGGTTGTCAGGCATCGACGATCGGCGGGAGTGAGTCCCGCAAGCCGTGCAGCGCTGCGGCTCGAAGAATACGATCTCCCTGTCAGGCCGGTCGGGACCACGCCTATTGGTCCCGACGAACAGGCAGGGAGGGAGTGCGACCATGACCGACGCTGTGCTCACCGAATCCGGGAAGGACCCGCACGTCCAGCTCGATCCTGGCCCGGGGGCTGGCTCACCACCCGTCGCGCAAGGCCCACCGGTGGTTCCCGAGTTCGCCATCGTGCCCTTGCGCGGGCTGCCCATCGTCGCCGCCCTGTTGATCGGCCTGATCGTGGCGATCGCCTCGAATTCACTATGGGCCTTGACCTTTTTCCATGTGGGCGGTGGTGGCCTCTGGACCAGCATCGACCTGTTCCTCGGCCTGATCATCGGACCGATACTGGGGGGGCTGTCGGTGCAGGCCCGCATCGAGTTCACCGTCCGCTTCATGCCCAAGATGTTGCTGATCATGCCCACGTTGGTGGCGATGACACTCGGGGCCGGGTTTCAACTGGCCCGTCACCTCGGCAACCTCGATGCCGCCTACCCTCACCACGGCTGGCTCGTCGCCTCGTACGTCATTGTGGGCGTCATGGCCGTGATC
The DNA here is from genome assembly GCA_963743785.1 of uncultured Acidimicrobiaceae bacterium. Lineage (GTDB taxonomy): Bacteria > Actinomycetota > Acidimicrobiia > Acidimicrobiales > RAAP-2 > Bog-473. Next base: position 22,465 of record CAVURD010000035.1, read on the forward strand.
GCCCTCGGGCTCCTGGAGCCGGCCAATCTGGCGGTGCTCTTCGAGCTGAAGAAGCCCCGCCCGAACGGCGAGCGAATCGGGCGACTGATGAAGGTGTTCGTCTACACCGCGGGGATCACGGGATTGATGCAGATCGCCACCATCGTCATCATGACCTTCCTGGCGAGCCGATGAGTACCGCTACCGAGACAATGCCCCCAGGCGGCGGAGGACTCGACGAGGCCGACCTCCGTCAGGCCGATCTCCCGCCCGTTGCTCGAATGGGCGCCCTCACCCTGGCGCTGATCGTGGCCGGTGGGGTCCTGATGGCCGCGCAATACGGGAAGACGCACTCGCTCATCGTTCCGACCATCCTGGCGGCGGCCGGCGCCGTCGTGCTGGTGCTCAACGTGATCCTCCTGGCACGGGTGAAGGCCTTCGCCTGGACGGTGTTCTTCCGGGTCTTCGGGTGGGCGTTGCTGGCCTACCTGGTCATCGCGGGGATCCTCGAGTTCGTGTTCATCTTCGACCACACGCCCGCGCACCAGCTTGCCTTGTTCAGCGCGCTGCTGTTCCTCTTCGCCGTGGACGTGCCGCTGATCCTCGCCTTCTCGGTGGCACGCTGGCAGCCGGTCCCGCGGATCAGCCGTCTGAACGCGCCCCAGCCGTTGTGATGGGCTGGGGCACATCTCAAGCTTGGGTACGCAGTGGCAGAGACCTCACGATGGCCTGGTCGAGCACCGGTCCGAGCGCCTTCATCGGCAAGACTGTGCGGATGACGATCTTGGTGACGGGCGGCGCAGGCTACATCGGCTCTCACGCCGTCCGTCTGCTGGGCGATCGGGGACGGGACGTCGTCGTGCTCGACAGCATGGAATTCGGTCACCGGGCCGCCGTCGGCGATAGCGCCCCTCGTGGAGGCCGACATCGCCGACGACGAGGCGGTGAAGAAAAGTCGTCAGCCAATTCGATGTCGATGCCGTCATGCATTTCGGCGGGTACAAAGCAGCCGGCGAGTCCATGGAGCAACCGGGACGGTACTTTCACAACAACGTTTCCAAGAGCGCTTCGTTGATCGAGACTCTCAGCCGCGCCGGCGTCAAGAGATTCGTCTTTTCCTCAAGCTGTGCCGTGTACGGGACTCCCGAGCGAGTCCCCGTCAATGAGGACGCACCCATCCGCCCCGAGAGTCCCTACGGGGAGAGCAAGGCCATGGTCGAGAGAATGCTCTCGTGGTACGACCGCTGCGACGGACTGCGATCGGTCAGCCTGCGTTACTTCAACGCCGCCGGCGCCTGGCCCGACGGCTCGATCGGCGAGGACTGGGGGCTGACGCTCAATCTGGTGCCGCTGGTCATGAAGGCGGCGCTCGGGCGTCGGGGACCACTCCACGTCTTCGGTACCGACTATCCGACCCCCGATGGGACCGCCATCCGCGACTACGTGCACGTCATCGACCTGGCCGAGGCCCACATCAAGGCACTCGAGCTCCTCGAGTCCGGCGGCCCGACGACAGCCCTCAACTTGGGGACCGGCGTGGGCTCCTCCGTGTTCGAGGTCCTGGCGGCGGCCGAGCGAGTGATCGGTCGTCCCGTTCCCCACGAACTGGCTCGGCGTCGAGCCGGTGACCCGGTTGCTCTCTTCTCGGATACCCGCCGAGCGAGTGAGATCCTCGGCTGGGAGGCGAAGTCGGGGTTGGACGACATCGTTGCGTCGGCCTGGGCGTGGCACTCGACTCACCTCGACGGGTATGAAATCTGATGCGCCCGTTCCTGACTGACTCGGTCAACGGTGGGCATCAGTTCCAGTGAGGCTCACGTTCAGCCGCTGGCGATGACCTCGCGCACCTCTACGCTCTCGAGGCTTACCGCAGACTCGGGTGGCGGGACAACGGCGGCGGCGGACGCTTCCGCTTGATCCTTTGACTCGAAGACGGCAATCGACTGTCCTTCAGTGCGATCGGCGTTCGTGTGGAAGTAACTCACCACATAGCCCGCCTGAGACTTGAGCATGGGAATGACCATCGAATTCGCCTCGCCGACGGCCTCGTCAAACCGCCCCGGCGCGACGCTGACCTTGGTGATGACTGCATACATGGTTTCCTCTCCTCTCGCCCGGTCGTCGAACGGATCGTGCCATGGACTCAAGGGCACCGGCAAGGGGTGATCAAGCGCAGCGTGGTCGCCGCCGTCAGGCACCCTCAGGGGTGTCCGTGGCCGTGTGCGTCAACCTGCGCTGGTAGTCATCCGCCAGGGCGTGGAGAGCCTTCCGAGCATCGCCGTTGTACGAAGAGCCATGCATGATGGCGAGCGTCGTCGGCTCGAGGTCGGCCAGACGGCGAACCGTGGGTGCCGACTGCGGGGTGAGGCAGGACGCCCCGAACATGTCCTCGGCTTCAATGGCCGCGCCGATGAGGTCGTTGCCCGTCAGCGCCGGTCCATCCCCCACCTGGGTGAGCAGGTCACCGCAGAACAAGGTGCCGGTGGTCTCCTCGTACAGGACGTGGGCATCCCAACCATGTGGCACGTGCGGGGTGTCGATGCTGCGGATGCGCCGACCACCGAGGTCGATGGTGCCGTCGGGCGCGATCGGGGTCGGGGGCCGGTCGGCCAGGTCGTCGATCGACACCATGCAACCGATAGCCGTATGGGCTACCTGAGCGTTGGGTGCCGCGCCGAGAAAGAGGTTCATGGCGCCGCACTCGTCGGCTTCAAGATGGCCAAACATGATGAACCGGAGCTGATCGAGCGGAATCAGCGTGGAGATTGCCTTCGAGACATCCGGGAACATCCGACGCGGGCCGGTGTGAAAGATGGCCGGCTCGTCGGCATCAATGAGGAATTGATTGAACGTGAAGCCGGTCGGGCCGATGTCGGGCACGAACGTTGACAGGCGGTAGATGCGCTCGGCGATCTCGTCGATGCGTGTGTCCATTTTCGTCTCCTTAGAGTGGTAGTGGGTTGCTGAGGACACCGGTGCCGGGGAGGCGACCGGACAAGGTGCGGATGAAGTCCAGGGCGTCGATCTCGACGCGCTCGCCGGACACGCCTTGGGTGAATTTTCCGCCGGCCGGACCGTCAAGCACGAGCTCGAATGGTTGTCCGTAGATACCGGCCCATTCGGCGACGATGTCGGCGACGAGACGACCGTCATGATCGGCGGTGACCTCCATCGGGCGGGCGATGGCCGCGTGGATGTCGATCCGATGCGCCCATACATCCCGCGTGAAGCCGACGTCGAGCAGGTACTTGAGGGGCACCCATCCGAAGGGCGGCCCGAAAGGGAGGGGGATGTAGCGGGCCGGGGGCGGCGTGCGCCACCGCCCCTTGACCGCCTTCGGCCCCACCGTCCCCACCGAGCGCGACGAGTTCGTCGTTCGACAAGTGGTTGCGCTCCCGGATCTGCAGCTCGTTCATGCCGTCGACCCAGTGGTGCGAGTCGATCTCCTTGTTGAGCGGCACGCCCCGCCGGAACTGGTGGGCGAACTCCCGGACCGACGCCTGGGCGTCACCCGAGCCCAGGACGTGCTGGACCATCGTGCGGACATCCCAGCCGGTGCAGTCGGTGGGCGTCGCCCACTCCTGCGGTGAGAGCGAGCTGACCAGATCGGCGAAGCGTGTGAACTCCACCTCGGCCAGCACTCGGGCCTCGGGACGTGTAATTCGGTTTGGCATCATCTGTCGTTGCTCCTTTTGATGGCGTCGTTGACGTGGAGATCGATGAGGCGGCTGAGATGGCGGGTCCAACGATTGCCTCCGGGGTCATTGCTCACCTGCGCCTCTATGAGGCCGGCAACCATCGACACCATGCAGTCGATGTCTCCTTGCTCGAGGACGCCCAGCCTCGTTCATCAGCTTGTAGGCGCGTCCCAACACCTCCTCGGCGAGCAGGTAGGAATCGGCCGAGGGCGTGAATCCCGGTACGTGACGCTCGAAGAGCAGTTCGCACCGCGCCGCGTCCCCCACTGCGAAGGCAACGAACTCGGCCATGAACTTCTTCAGGGCGGCCCGTGCGTCACGGGGGAGCTTGACCGCATCGAGCCGCTCCAGCAGTTGCCGATTGCCGTCGGCGAACATGGCGTCGTAGAGCGCCATCTTCGATTCGAAGTAGGCGTAGAGCGACGGTTGGCGCATCCCGACCTCACGAGCAAGCGCATGCAGCGACACCCCCGCGATGCCGTGTTCCCGGGCCAGTGTCCACGCCGACTCGACGATCGTGGCCACCTTGGCCTCTCTGCGCTCCGCCACTCGATCTATCACTAATAGGTAGTTTACCTATTAGTGATAGGAAGTCAAGGTGCAGTGACGGCCGTCGGCACCCGGGCCGCCTTGTCGGCCGGCACCACGGCTCCTCCCATCGACAGAACGAACAACGACCCCGGGCGTGGCCCGGGGTCGTTGTTCGTGACGACGAGAGACGGTTCTATCGCCGTCTCATACGCTGAGGACAGGAGCTACGAGCAGCCGCTCGTCGTCCCGCAGCTGCCGCAGACGTAGCAGGAGCCGGCCCGCTGCATGGCATTGCCGCAGCTGTAGCAGTAGGGGGCGTCTCGCTGCTCGGCCCGGGCCAGCGGTTGCCCGCCACTGACACCGTAGGTGGGCCCGGTCGAACCGCCGCCGCCGACGGCGCCGGCGATCGCGGTTCCCCCGCCCCGAAGGCGTCGTCCATCAAGCCGGCTGACGACGGCGTCGCCATCTCCTCGACTCCGGGCAGGGTGGGCTGCGTGCGCTCGGCCGTCGACAAGATGCCGAGCTCGGACCGCTCCTCGAGGGTGAGGTAGTCCAGGGCGATGCGGCGGAAGATGTAGTCGACCAGGCTGGTGGCGATGCGCAGCTCCGCGTCGTCGGTGATCCCGGCCGGCTCGAACTTCATGTTGGTGTACTTGCGCACGTAGGTGGCCAGTGGCACCTGGTGCTGCAGGCCGAGGCTCAGCGATATGGAGAAGGCATCCATGATGCCGGCCAAGGTCGAACCCTGCTTGGAGACGTTGATGAAGACTTCGCCGGGCCGCCCGTCCTCGTACTCGCCGACGGTCACGTAGCCCTCGCAATCGGCCACCCGGAAGGCGAACGTCTTGGAGTTGCGACGGCGGGGCAGACGCTCCCGCACGGCGCCGACGACCACCGACTCGGTCTTGCGCTGGCGCTCGTGCTCCAGCGCCGTCTCCAACTCGGCGATGCGGTCGGCGATGGCCCGGGCCCGGGCTTCGGCCTCCGATCCCGCCGGGGCCACGTCGCCACCGGCGGTAGCCGCTGTGCTCTCCATCTTGGTGGTCGACAGCGGCTGGGCCACCTTGCAGTTGTCCCGGTAGATGGCGACCGCCTTGACGCCGAGGCGCCAGGCGTCGATGTGCAGCTGCTCGACGTCCTCGACCGAGACATCCTCGGGCAGGTTGACCGTCTTGGAGATGGCGCCACTGATGAAGGGCTGCACCGCTCCCATCATGCGGATGTGGCCCGAGTAGTGGATGGTGTTGTCGCCCATGGAACAGGCGAACACGGCCAGGTGCTCGGGAACGACATGGGGTGCGCCGAGGATCGACATGTGCTCGTTGATGTACGCCACGATCTCGTCGACCTGATCGTGGCCGTAGCCCAACTTCGTCAAGGCCCGCGGGATCGTCTGGTTGACGATCGACATGGTGCCCCCGCCGACCAGCTTCTTGGTCTTGACCAGTCCGAGGTCGGGCTCGACCCCGGTGGTGTCGCAGTCCATGAGCAGGCCTATGGTCCCCGTCGGCGCCAACACTGAGGCTTGCGAGTTGCGGACGCCGAACTCCTCGGCCAACTCCACCGCGTCGTCCCAGGACTGCTGGGCCGCCGACAGGAGCTCTGGGGGAACGACTTCCTCGTCGATGCGCGCCGCCTCGCCCTGGTGCATGCGCAGCACGTTGAGCATGGCATCGGCGTTGTCGTGGAAACCGGCGAAGGGTCCCATCCGTGCCGCCGTGCGGGCCGAGGTGGCATAGGCGTGACCGGTGAGCAGGGCCGTGATGGCGGCCGCCCAGGCTCGCCCGGCGTCCGAGTCATAGGGCAGGCCCTGGGCCATGAGCAGCGCGCCCAGGTTGGCGTAGCCGATGCCCAACTCGCGGAAGGCCCGGGTCGTCTCGCCGATCTTCTCGGTGGGGTAGTCGGCGTTGCCGACCAGGATCTCCTGGGCGGTGAACATGATCGCCACGCCCGCCTTGAAACCCTCCACGTCGAACTCGTCGTACTCATCGAGGAACGTGAGCAGGTTCATCGAGGCGAGATTGCAGGCTGAGTTGTCGAGGTGAACGTATTCGGAGCATGGGTTGCTTCCGTTGATCCGACCGGTCTCCGGGGCGGTGTGCCAGCGGTTGATGGTGGTGTCGTACTGCAGACCGGGGTCGGCGCACTCCCAGGCCGAGTGGGCGATCTGGCGGAAGAGGTCGCGGGCCGGCACCGTGCGCACGGCGGATCCGTCGATCCGCGCCGTGAGCTCCCAGTCGCGCCCGTCAATCACGGCTTCCATGAACTCGTCGGTGACCCGTACCGAGTTGTTGGCGTTCTGGTACTGCGTCGAGTGGCTGTCCGCTCCGTCCAGGTCCATGTCGAACCCGGCGTCACGCAGGACGCGCGCCTTGCGCTCCTCGATGGCCTTGCACCAGATGAAGTCCTCGACATCAGGGTGGTCGATGTCGAGGATGACCATCTTGGCGGCGCGTCGTGTCTTGCCGCCGGACTTGATGGTCCCGGCCGAGGCGTCGGCCCCACGCATGAAGCTGACCGGACCCGACGCCGTGCCGCCGCCCTTGAGCAGCTCGTGCGACGAGCGGATCTTCGAGAGGTTGACGCCGGCGCCCGATCCGCCTTTGAAGATCACTCCTTCTTCGGTGTACCAGTTGAGGATGGAGTCCATCTGGTCCTCCACCGAGAGGATGAAGCACGCCGAGGCCTGTTGCGGCACGCCCGGCACCCCGATGTTGAACCAGACCGGGGAGTTGAAGGCGGCCCTCTGGTGGATGATCAGGAACTTCAGCTCGTGATTGAAGATCTGCGCCTCTTCGTCGTCGACGAAGTAGCCGTCCTTCAGTCCCCAGGCCGTGATCGTGTCGGCCACCCGGTCGGCCACCTGCCGGAGCGACCACTCGCGCTCGTCGGTGTTCAGCGTGCCCCGGAAGTACTTCTGCGAGAGGATGTTGGTGGCGTTGACGCTCCACGATTCGGGCACCTCGACCCCCAGCTGCTCGAAGGCCACGGTGCCGTCCCGGTAATTGGTGATGCGAGCGTCACGGCGCTCCCAACGGACCTCGTCGTACGGGTGCACGCCTTCGGTGGTGAAATGCCGCCGAATACCGATCTCGGATCGCTGGGGTGCGATGGCCATAACGCTGGGGCCCTCCTCGTAGATGTGATTGTTCATTCGATGTGTTCCGTGAGGCCGGTGGTGCCGTGAAGCCGGTGAGTCCTGATGCCGGCCGCAGCGCCCCTCCCGCCTGGGGAATGACGTCTCCGGCGCATATGTCCCTCCTGCGCCCGGAAAGCACTGAAGCCAGCTTAACCACAATATGTAGTGGCTGACCCTCCCCACGCACGCGAGATGCTGTGTCATTACAGCACTGTAGTTACAACTTGTCAACCACTTTCTCCCTCCATCCGTCCTGGTCACGGGCCGCTCGCGATGGTTTGCGCGCCGGGTTCGCCAACTGGCCTCCGGAGGGACTGATTTTCGGGGTGAGTAGCGTCCTTCGCATGGGCAAATTGGTGGCTATCGATGCCGGCACCACCGGGGTCCGCGCCGTGGTGGTCGACGACCGGGCCCGGGTGGTGGACGTGGCCTACCGGGAGATCGCCCAGCACTTCCCCCGGCCCGGCTGGGTCGAACACGACCCCATCGAGATATGGCGGGCCGTCGAGGCCACGTTGGCCGAAGTGGGACACCGACTGGCCGAGGCGGGTGACACCGTGGCCGCCATCGGGATCACGAACCAACGCGAGACCCTGGTGGCGTTCGACCGAAGCAACGGTGAGCCGCTCCATCGAGCCATCGTCTGGCAGGACCGGCGGACGGCCGCCCTGTGCGCCGAGTTCGAGGCGGCTGGTCATCTCCCCCTGGTCCGCCGCACCGCCGGGCTCGTGCTGGATCCGTATTTCACGGCCACCAAGATCACCTATCTCCTCCGTGAGGGCGACCTCGCGCTGGGACCCCGATCCCCCGCCCTCTCCTTCGGCACGGTCGACAGTTGGGTGCTGTGGAACTTGACCGGGGGAACCCGTGGCGGCATCTTCGCCACCGATCCCTCCAACGCCAGCCGCACCATGCTGCTCGATACCGGCACCCTCGCCTGGTCCGACGAGCTTTGTTCTCTGTTCGATGTTCCTCGGCACACCTTGCCCGAGGTGAAGCCCTCGGCCGGGCGTTTCGGCCTCAGCACCCTTCGCGGTCTCGGCCCGGCCAGCACCGTGCTCGACGGTGTCCCGGTCTCAGGCGTGTTGGGCGACCAGCAGGCGGCCCTGTTCGGGCAGGCCTGTTTCGACCCGGGCATGGTCAAGGTGACCTACGGCACCGGCAGCTTCGTATTGGCCAATGCCGGGCCCGAGCGCCCGGCCGCACCCGATGGCCTCACCGTCAGCGTGGCCTGGGACCTGGGGGGTTTCGCCGGTTCCAGCAACACCCGGACGTACGCACTCGAAGGCTCGACCTTCGTGTCGGGCGCCGCCATCCAGTGGCTGCGCGACGGCCTGGGCCTGATCGACCGGGCCGCGGACATCGGGCCGCTGGCCGAGTCGGTGGGTGACAGCGGCGGGGTCACGTTCGTCCCCGCCCTGACCGGACTGGGCAGCCCGTGGTGGGACCCGGCGGCCCGGGGCATCATGACCGGCATCACCCGGGGGGCCGGCCGGGCCCAGATCGCGCGGGCCTGCGTCGAGGCCATCGCCTTCCAGGTCCGGGACATGACCGATGCCATGAGGGCCGCCTCGGCCTACCCCCTCGTGGCGCTCCGGGCCGACGGGGGCGCAGCCGCCATGGAACTCCTGCTCCAGCTCCAGGCCGAACAGAGCCGTATGCCGGTGGCCCGCCCGCCCTCGCTGGAATCGACCGCGCTGGGAGCGGCCACGTTGGCCGGCCTGGCCGAAGGCATGTGGGATTCGCTCGACGAGCTGGCCGAGCTGTGGAACTCATCGGCCCGGTTCGAGCCCGAGCTCCCGGTTGAACTCACCGATGCCGTGTACGCCGTCTGGCGGCGGGCCGTCGACCGCGCCCGGGGTTGGGCGGAAGTATGAGCGGTGAAAGCTCGGCATGTCGGAATGTGGAACGCGTGGCTCACCTTTCGTGGTGCGATTCGTCGACCACGCGTTCACTTTCGGGCGTGTCCCAGTCGTCCAGTCCGAGCTTTCGGCGCCGGAACTTCTCGGGATCCTCGTGGATGAGGTGCCACCATCCGGCCAGGGCGACGCACCCAAGGATGGGCCATTCAAACGTGTAGAACCAGCTGAGGAAGTTGCCCTCGAGAGCCCTCGTGGCCTGCCACCAGGCCAGCCCGATGCAGGCGGCGACGAGAACTCCGAACTCGACGTGGAGGGTGAATGCCCTACGTGAGAACCAGCGCTGATGCACGATGCCAGTGTACGTACCGGCCTTCCCCGCTGCCGGGCCGGCCGGCGCGCATCAGGGGCGCACGCGGGTGCCGCGCTCCTGCACTTCGACGCGGCGCATGCGGTGCTCCCGGGCCGTCAGGACGAGCAGCGGCACTGCCGCGATGCTGACGGTCAGGATCATGAGGGGGATGGCGATGAAGAGGAACATCATGGGCTCATGGGCACGGAGGGTCGGGGCGGTCCTGTGCCTTCTCCTTTGCATCACGGTACATGTGGAATCGTGGACCTCCCTGTGGATCTTCGTAGAGGCCGGTGGGAACGGCACGGTCCCGCAAAGGGAGTTGATGGCGCCGGTCTGACGCGTTCATCGACCGGTAGTGTCCTGCCCATGGGGACCGGGGGCGTACCCAAGGGAGCCGAACCTTCGGAGAGCGCCAGGCGCGGCCGATCGGGGTCGTCTGATCGGATCTTCCAGGTGATCGCCGTGCTGGGTGGACTCTGCCTGATCGGTTTCATCGTCTTCGTCGCCCTGCGCGCCCCGGCCAAGAGCACGCGGACCCTCGGGATCGCCTCGCTGGAAGCTCCCCCGCCCGCCGTCCTCCATGCCGGCTCGTCCGCGCCGGCCTTTTCCCTGCCCCGCCTCGGCGGCGGCGCCGCGTTGACGCTGAGCTCCTTCTTGGGCACGCCGGTGATCGTCAACTTCTTTGCCTCGTGGTGCCCGCACTGCCGGTCCGAATTGGCAGCCATAGGGACGGTGGCCGCCCGCAACGCCGGTGGGGTGGCCGTGGTCGGGGTCGATTCCAACGACGGAACGGGCACGCCGGCGCAGAAGCTGTTGCTCGCCGCCCACGCCAGCTACCCGGTCGGGATCGACACGAGCGCGCAGGTGGCCGCCAAGTACCTCCTCGTGGCTCTGCCCGTCACCTACTTCATCGATGCCCGGGGTCGTGTCGTAGGCTCCGCGTTCGGGTCCCAGACCGTCACGTCGCTTCAGCGCTGGGTGAATCGTCTCACCCGCCAGGCTCCATGAGGACGGGGGTGGAGCACTCGGGGTCGGGGACCGATGACCACTCCGAGCGCACGACCGGGCCGGTCGTTGACCGGGCCGCCGCGTTCGGCGACACTTCGCCCCCTGTCCCCCGCACGTTCTTCTACTGGCTCCTGGGTGCTGCCGCCGTACTCGGCCTCGGCGGTCTGCTCCTGGAGCACGTCGTCTCGTCGAACGGGCTCAACCCGGTGCCGCAGAAGAACGAGGTGACCGTAACGACCCAGGTTCCCTCAGCCGCCCCGGTCCCCGCCGGCCAGCGGGCCCCGCTCGGCGCGTCGCTCACCTCGTTCATGGGTCTGGCCACCCTGCGGCCCACCCCGGCCCCTTCGTTCACCCTGGTCGATCAGGCTGGTCAGGCAACCGCACTGGCCGATGAGACGGGCAAGGTCGTCGTGCTCACCTTCTTCAACGGACGCTGTAATGACATCTGTCCGGTGTTGGCGGCCGAGATCCGTGGGGCCGACGCCGACCTCGGGACCAACGCGGCCAAGGTGATGTTCCTCACCGTCAACACGGACCCTTCGGCCCTGGCCGTCTCTGGGCTCTCGAGCGCCGTGGCCCAGCCGGGAATGAGCGCACTGTCGAACTGGCGCATGCTCACCGGACCGCTGGTCACGATGAACGCGACGTGGAAGGCCTACGGTGTCGCCATCTCGGTGGCGACACCGACCGGCGCTGAAGCCCACAACGACGTCGTCTACTTCATCGACCCGCAGGGACGGGAGCGCTACCGTGCCACTCCCGTCGACGACGAGAGCCGCAATGGGACCTCCTCGCTGCCGTCGGCGGATATTGCCCGGTGGGCGTCGGGCCTCGCCACCTACGCCGGCAAACTGACGACTGCCGACGACGCCGACGACGCCATGAACGGACAGCCGGACACTCCCCGCTCAGGACCGCCGTGGTACCGGCGACGGGCCGCGCTGGTCGGCGCGGCAGTGGCCGTCGTCTTGGCCATCACCATCATCTCGGACCTTCCGGTGCACACCTCCCGGGCCGCCGACATCTCGAGCGAGAAGGGCGTCCTCTCGGAGCTCAACACCGACTTGGCGCCGTGTGCCCTGGCCGTGCACGAAGCGCTGACCATCTGGGGGGAACAGACCACGCATTCGCTGACGGCCGCGGACCGGGCCGAGTCGGCCTCTCTCCTGCGTGACGACCAGAATGCCTGCTCCTTCACCAACCAGGCCATCTACGACCTCTCTAACATCGAGGTTCCCGGCTCGACCGCCGGCAAGGACATGGGAGACCTCGTGGCCACCTCGGTGCTGTGGACCACCTCCGACGCCCTCAAGGCCATTGAGGCGGTTCAAGCCCTCATGCTCAACGGGCAGGCCGTACCCGCCCGGGCCAGCCTGGACCAGGCCGAGCGGGCGCTGGCCACCGATCGAAACGCGGGACTGGCCGAGTTGGCCCGGGCCAACCATGTGCTCGACACTCAGTTGCCCCGCCCGGACATGCCGCCAATGCCCACGCCGCCGAGCAACTAAGCACCGACGGCACCGTCCCCGGGGCGCTCGGCGGCCCGCCGCTCGATGATGGCCGTGGCACCACGGCGCTGTTCACGAAGGAGGCGGCGGAGCTCGTCGTCGGGGTTCTGCTCGCCGTGCAGCCACTGCATGGCGTCCACGAAAATGATGGGCACAAAGACCACCGTGGCCATGAACCACAAGATGACGGCGGCCACCTGTTGGTCCGCCGCCTGGCTGAGGCCTTGCCCCGCCACGTGGTGGAAAGTCGGGTACCAGCCGGAGTGGGACATCGCGACCAGATAGGCCTCGATCCACACCAGCCACATCGCAGCTGTTCCCAGGACCACGCTCCGCAGACCGCCGACGCGCGGGGCCAGGGGTGGGGACTCGGCCAATTCCAGCCAGAGGCCGATGCCGCCGGCAATGAGCGTCACCGCTTCGATCACCCTGAGCCAGGGGTGGCTCCATGTCGCGCGGACCGACATCGGGGTGAACCACCACACCACCACCAGTCCATAGACCAGCACGAAGCCCACCGACCGCCACAGTTCGGGATGCCGCCGCCGCCGTTGCGCCAGGGTCTCGGCCCAGGCGGCGTGGCGCCAGGGAGCGCCCACGACGACCAGCGTGGGCACCACCATCGCCCACAGGCCATAGCGGAGGACCTGCCCCAGTTCGTAGCGGTGGGCCAGCGAAGAAACCGGTGGCAGGAACGTCAGGAGGCAGACGAGCGCAGCCCCCAGGAGGCTCCACCGGCGTATCGGGAGAGTGGCTGCGCCAGAGCGTTCGGGGGCGACCCCCGCCTTCACCGGGTCGAACGGCGCTGGAAGAAGCCCCAGAGGAGGACCACCGCGAAGAAGCCCAGCGGTATGGCGAAGGTGAGGGCCTGGGTCGCGGCGATATCCGATGCGGCCATCATCGTGGGGTCACCTCCCTAGAGCACATAGAACAGTACCCAGAAGAAGGTCGCCACCACGGCGATGAAGCCCCAGTAGTACGTACAGCCCTCCAGGTTGGCCCGGAACATGCGGGCCACCGGCAGGGTGGATTGGGCCGTACCGCCATCCTCTCGAAGGGCCCGGCGCAGGCGGGCCTGCCGGGCCAGCAGGGTCTCGAGCCAGTAGATGCCGGTCAAGATCAGCACGATGTTCAAGATGGCCCAGCCGATGAAGCACGAGGCGTAGCCGCTCGAACCCGGGAAGAAGGGCAGGTCGGTGAGCTGCCAGACCTGGAGCCCGACGGCCACCAGTCCGCCGAGCACGGACGTCCAGCCGGCTACCTCCCAGTCCAGCGACACCCCGGACCGGAAACGACGCAGGCCCTCGTACGCGAGCAAGGCGCTGGCCACCGTCACGGCGAAAATGGCGGCACCGGCCCCGGTGGGTGCCGTGATCCCGCCCGGCCGCCACAGGTTCTCGTTGTTGGCCGAGCGCAGGTAGAAGTACGCGAAGGCCAGGGCGGCGAAGGCGAAGGCCCAGATCCCGATGACCAGCCGTCCCCCCGTCCACAGGGCCCCCTCCTGCGCCCGCAGTTCGAAGGCGATCTCTTCGGGCGTCTCGTTCAGGTGCAGGAAGCTCTCGGAGCGCTCCGGCCTCTTTTCGGGCATGGCCTCGGTACTCACAGGATCGGGGGTCGCGGGTCGAGGTCGTCCCGGCCGCCAGGGGACAGGTCGTCGGGATCCACCGGTTCTGAGGAGACCTGGCCGGCGGCCACCAGCTCCCGGCCCAAATCGGCCACCGGTGGGGCGTCACGCTCGCCGTAGTGATAGGGGTCATCGAGCACGACCGGGATCCGCTCGAAGTTGTACCAGGGGACCGGCGTCGCCGTCTGCCACTCCAGTCCCCGAGAGTGCCACGGGTTGTCGGGCGCCTTGCGCGGGTTGATGTACACCGACCAGACGAAGTTGATGATGAACAAGAAGAACGACGCACCCAGGAAGAAGGCGCTGACCGAGGAGATGTCGTTCAGGGTCTGGAGGTTGTTGGCGTACTCGAACACTCGCCTGGGTTGGCCCAGCAACCCGACCAGGAAGAGCGGGAAGAACGTCAAATTGAAGAAGGCGAAGAACGTCCAGAAGTGGGCCACGGCCAGCTTGCGGTTCATGGTCTTCCCCGTCATCTTGGGCAGCCAGTAGTAGAGGCCGCCGAAGAGGGCGAAGATCAGGCCCCCCATGATCGTGTAATGGAAGTGGGCCAGCACGAAGAAGCTCCCGTGCACCGTCACGTCGACCGGCACGTCGGACAGGAACACGCCGGTGATGCCGCCGATCAGGAAGTTGAACAGCATGCCCAGGCAGAAGAGCATCGGCGGCTCGAATCTGATCTTCGCCTTCCACAGCGTCCCCAACGTCACCAGGAAGAGGAAACCGGTGGGGATGGATATCAGCTCGGTGGTGAGCATGAACAGCGGGCGCATGTCGGGGTTGATACCGCTCTGGAACAGGTGGTGCTGCCAGACGAAGAAGGACAGCAACGCCACGCCGAGCATGCCGGCCGCCGCCACCTTGTAGGCGAAGAGCGGCTTGCGGGTGAACACCGGCATGATCTCCATGACGATGCCGAAACCGGGCAACGCCATGATGTACACCTCGGGGTGGCCGAAGAACCAGAACATGTTCTGCCACAAGAAGTTGCTGCCGCCGTGCTCGTTGATGAAGAAGGCGGTCTCGGCCGTGCGGTCCAGCACGCCGAACAGACCGGCCACCACCAGGGTGGGCGTGGCCAGGGTCAAGAGGGCGCACGTGGCCAGGATCGACCAGACGAAGATCGGCACACGGCTCCACGTCATGCCGGGCGCTCGATAATGGATGATGGTGGCGGCCAGGTTGAAGCCGGCGGCGATCATCCCGATCCCGATGACGGCGAATCCGACGAGATACGCGTCCATTCCTCCCGCCGCCTGGGTCTGCAGGGGGGCGTAGCCGGTCCACCCGGTGGGGAATCCCCCCAGGGGGAGGGCGGTGAGTATGACGGCGTAGCCGGCCATGAAGATCCAGAACGAAAAGGCCTCCACCCGGGGGAACGCCATGCGCCGGGAGCCGATCATGAGCGGCACCAGCCAGTTGCCCAGTGGTCCCACCACCGCCGAGGACGCCATCATCATCATGATGGTGCCGTGCTCGCTGACGATGGCGATGTAGGTGCCGGGCCCGAAGACGTGGTTGGTCGGGCTGAGCAACTCGGTGCGGATGGCCATGGCCAACAGGCCCCCGGTGAAGAGGAACAGCAGGACACCGACCGTGTATTGCAGGCCGACCACCTTGTGGTCGTCGGTCATGCGGAAGTAGCGCACCCAGGTCCGCTCGGGAATCGCCGGGGGCGGTTCCCGGCCGAGCATCTTGGTCACCGGGTAGTTCAGGGCGCCGATCCCGATCAACCACCCCACCACGGCGAACGTCAGGGCCAGCACGGTGGCCACGTCGTTCTGCCCGCTGTTTTGGACGTTGGTGTAGCCGCTGGCCATGACGTTGCCCAGCCAGTGACCGAAGAGGTATCCGGCCACCCCGCCGACGATGGCCCAGCCCATATGCGGACGCAGCCATTCAGACCGGGTGCTGATGGGGTGCTGGCGGGTCGATTCTTCGCCGGGGTATTCGGCCGGCGGCTGCTCGGTGGTGTCGATCGCCATGGTCAGTCGCCCTCTTCTCGTCGGACAAGGAAGGTCGGAATCGTGCGGTCGGTCATGGCCCTATCACCCGTGCGGCGCCGGGACGGGCGGCGTGGCCCCGTAGGTCTGGACCTTCGAATAGGGGTCGACGTTGTCGGGATAGAACCCTCCGTCGGCGCCGTTGGCGTCGGGAATGTAGGTGTAGGAGAAGGGCGGGAGCAGCTTGGTGTTGGCCGCCAGACGGATCCGGGTCGCCAAGGCCCACTGCTGGAAAGCCGACGGCGTGACAACGACGCCCGAGTTGTACATGGCACCGTGCCAGATGCCGCACAACTCCGAGCAGCGTACGATGAAGGTCCCCAATTGCGACGGGGTGGTGAAGGCCACGTTGTCCTGCGCCGGGTTGGCGTCGGCCTTGACGCCCAGTTGGTAGGCCCAGAAGCTGTGGATCACGTCGAGCGATGTCACGTGGAAGGCCACGGTGGTGTTATCGGGGATCACCAGCTCGGTGGTCTCGAACCCGCCGTAGGTCGGGTAGCGGTAGGTGAACTTCCACTGCTGACCGATGACCTGAATCGGCAGCACCGTGTGGGACGTGGGCGTCCAGATCGGGCTGGGCCCCTGGCCGCCGCCGGCTCCCTCGGGCTGGACGAGCTGGTAGGTACCGAAGCCAGCCAGGAAGAGGACGATCACGGTGGTGGTCAGGATCCACCCGACCTGGATCGGCATATGGCCTCGAGCTGCCGGGCCCCCGACGGGCTCGGGCCCACCGCGTGAGGCCCGCCACATCACGATGGCGTAGATCATGAAGATCCAGACGCCCAGCATGACGGGCAGGGCGATGACGAACAGCACGTTGAAGTCGAACTGGGCCCCGCCGGCCGTCGAGGTCATCCGTCCCGGGGGGATGTGCGGCCCGGCGAAGATATAGAAGAGCGGGTCGAGGACGGCCGAGAGCACGACCCAAATGGCGATCAGGCGCCACCAGTGACTCGGCTGGGTCCCGGTGTCATCGGGTGCCGCACCTTCGGATGAGGTGGCCGGGCCGGTGTCGCTCACGCCACCACCTTCATGAAGCCGTCCATGTAGCCGATGGTCTGCATGGGGCCGCCGTTGCCGTAGAAAAAGCCCAGGGCGCACGGCACGAAGCACTGCCAGGGGTACTGGCCCGGGCCCGGCGAGACGAACGAGAACCTGACCACCTGCACCGGTGACTTCGTGGTGCACGGCGCGGCGGCGCACAGGTTGGCGTTGGGGTTGTTGCCGAACAGGGGCACATTGATGCCCAGGGTCGGTATGGAGAAGGTGTGGGCCACGCCGTTGCCGACGTTCGAGTTGATGAGACGGATCGGCTTGCCGTTGAGCAGGGCCACGTTCCCGAAGGTCCCGGCGACCTTGCCGATCTGCTGGTTGCGCAGCGGGCTCCCCGAGTCGTAGTTGTAGATCGTCACGTTCACTCGGGTGTGGGCCGGGACCTGCCACAGCGTGGTGTGGACCCATTGGCCCTCGGGCGTTCTGGTCAGGTAGGAGACCCATGTGGGGTGGTTGCCCGATCCGAAGGAGCCGACAGTCTGCATGGTCACGGCGACCGGCTGCCCGGACTGATGCCCGGCGGCGTAATCCACCGTCGGCGGCTCATTGGTCAGCGCGATGACGGTGAAGACGATGCCCACTACGGCGATGAGGAACAGCCCGATCGCTGTGGCCAACCTCCAAGGTCTCGACACCAAGCCCCCGATCCCTACCGTCTCCGATGACCGTTCGACTGGGGGTGTCCTTCACTTGCGTGACCCTCGCTGCGAACTCCCCCCAGCGGGCACTCACAGCCAGTTCCCTGTTGCGACCGACCTTACGGCCGTGCGAGTCGGTCGTCAATCATTTGTCAATCGGTGGTCAATCAGTCGACAATCAGCGTCAACCAGTCGCCCATCATGTGTCTGTGACAACCCACGTTGAGTCGAAGGTCGCCGGCCCCATGCCAATCAGCCCCTCCGCCCCGACTCCGCGGGCGCGGGCGCGCGCAATTGCTCAAGGGTGGGCGCAGGGTCGCGGTGGAACACTCGGTCGATGGCGGCCGAGAACCCGCCTTCGGCATCCATCCCCCGCTTGATGACGTACCCCAGGGCCGGAACGGCCCAGAAGTCCCCGCAGATCCACAGGATGGCCGCCCCGATCTGCTGATCGGCGAACGGGGACAGGGTCACGCCGGGGACGTGGGCGTAGACGGAGTACCAGCTCGTCGCGGTGAAGAGCGAGAGTGACATGGCGATGACGAACATGACCATGTTGGTCCCGATGATGGCTCCCATCTGCCACAGCGGCGACTTCTTCAACTGGAACGGGTAGGAGGGGACAATGGTCAACCAGAAGAGGATGCCGGTGGCGAAGAAGCTGCCATGCTCCAGCCAAATGTGGATGGACTGATTGGTCTCGGCGGTGTCGAAGAGGAGGGGCACGTGCCAGAGCACCATGACCAGGTTGAACGACACCAGGGCCGTCCACGGGTTCACGACGAATCGACCAACGCGCCGCAGCGGACGTGACCAGCGCCCGAGCAAGAGGGCCCGACCGGCCCGACGGCGCACCCCGACGGGAAACCCGTGCAGCAGCGGCAGCCACGGTGCCCCGAGCACGATCAGCGCGGGGGCCAAGAAGGCGATCAGGACGTGCTCGCACATGTGCACGAAGAAATAGCTGCTGGCCCAGTAGTCGATGGGCGACATGATGGCGATCAGCACCATGCTCAGCCCGGCGTAGAAGAGGTAGGAACGGTGGCGACGCTGAAGGGTCCGTGTCGACTCCGACCGGCGCCGCAGGTTGGCCAGGCCCATCTCGTGCAGCACCACCACGGCGGCTACGACGATGGCGGACGGATCGAAGCTCCAGTTGTCGACGACGTAGTTCACGGCGCGCCATGACCTCCGCTCATGAGGGCACGGACCACAGTAGGGCGCCGGTGTGCACTATGACGACCCGTACGCGATGGGGACGTTCATGCTCTGGGCCAGTGCCCACGTGGATTGGTGCGGGGCCACCGTGAAGATGCGAAGACGGCTCCCGTTCACGCTGAAGGCGTCGACGCTGCCGTCACCGAGGAGCGCCAGCGTCACCGTGCCGGCGGGCGGGGACGCCAGGGCGGTCCAGCCGAGGCCGGGACCACTCGCCACTTCCAACTCACCGTTGGTGCCCGGCTTGCTCAGGAGTACCAATTGCTCGCCGTTCAGCCCGACAGCGGTGGCCAGCATCCGTTGGGTGGGACCCACGGAGAGCGGCGGCGAGTCCGACCATGCCCCGCCGGGCGGGCGCCAGAGGCCGAGCAGATCGGAGCGGCCGGCCACGGTAGCGGCCACCAGAGCGGTGCTGGTGGACCCCGATGCGTCGAGCCGGAGGACGCGGGTGCTGCTCCCGGCCAACGCGCCGGCCAGGGTCGGCCCGATCAGCCGCCATCCGGTGCCGTCCCGGGCGAACACCCCGACCTGACCCGGACGGCTACACCCGGTACCCACCATGGGCGTGGCCGACGGACCGAAGGCGACGGCATCGAGGCCCTCGACCTCGCACTCCGAGGCGGCAGGACCGGTCAGGCTCCCGCTTCCCGAGAGCGGAGCCCAACGGAGCAACGACCCGCTGCTGGCCAGAACCTGACCGGTGCCGTGACGTGTCAGCGCCAGGGCTGGTCCCGAGCGGCCGGCCACGGCCACCGCATCGGGAGCGGCGACCAGGGAGGCGGGCACCAGGGCCGGGGTCCAGCTCGAGCCTTCGTCGTCGCTCCGGGCCAACGGCGAGTAGTGCAGGAGCTGACTCGGTTCGAAACCCGCGGTGACAAAACCGTCCGAGGCAGCGGTCAATGTCAGGCCCCCGTTGTCGGCCACGCCGGTCGGTGTGACAAGCGTCCACGACGCCGCGTCGGACGCCCGGAAGAAGATCTGCCAGAACGTGTTCAGAGGTACTCCGCGCTGGCCCATGGCCACCACGGCCCACGACCCCGATGCCGTGGTCAGGGCCGCGGCCAGGGGGCGCGCACAGCTGGGGGGACCGAGGTGGCGGCCTCGGCGACGCGAGGTGCGAGGGCGGCGCCGATGACGCCGGCAAACGCGATCTGGCCGACGACCGCCACCGTTTTCACCAGCGCACGGAGACGCCGTCGTCGACCGCTCACGCGTCGACCGCTCACGTCGTCGACCGCTCACGCGTTGTCGACCGCGCTGATGCGGGCGAGGAGGAGGGATGAGAACGAGGACGACTGCGGGCCCCCGGTACCCGGGTCGTCTTCCATCTCCGCCCGCTCGTGCCCCCGGTCATCGATCACGAAGGCCAGGTCGCTGTGGGCGATCATCGCTCCGGCGCCCGCCGTCTCGACCAGGACGCCGTAGGAATTCCAGACGCGGCGCAGCTGGCTCAGTGACCCGGTCAGGTAGAGCCAGTTGCCCATGTGGTCGAGTCCCTCCTGGCGATCGAACGCGTTGGTGAATGAGATGGACCGGTAAATGGGATTGGCCACGATGGCGACGAAATCGACCTTGGAGCTCCGGCTCCCCAGACGTTCATCGGCCTGACGGAACTCCTGCGCGATCAGTGGGCAGTCCGAGGTGCAGACCGGGTCGAGGAAAGTCAGGGCGATGGTGTGGCCCCGCAGACCGGACAGGCTCACCGGAGCGCCGCGTTGATTGGTCAGGGTGAAAGGGGGTGCGGGCGTATCGACGATGTTCGGCGTCCCGTTCAGTGCCTGCGAGATGATCGGGTCGGCGTTGGGGTTGGTCGCCGCCAGGGCCATCGGCGCGGTGCCGACCAGCACCACAACCACCGCGCCCAGGGCGCCGAACATCCGCAGCAGGTAGCCGGGGGTGACCCATTCCCACCAACGTCGGCGTTCGGGCGCGGCCGCTGACGACCACGCTTCGCCGGGCGCCGCTTCGTTGATCGGCACCGGGAACCTCACCGGGAGCCTCACCATGGCGACGTAGCCGGCGACCAGGACGAGCGCGGTCGGCACCATGCTGTTGGGGTCGGTGCCGTTTCCACCGAGGACTCCCAGGTCCTCCACCAGGACCCAGTCGGCCAGGCAGAACACAACGGCCGCGATCACGGCCGGCAGCACCACACGACGCCGGCCGGTACAGAGGGCGACGCCGACACCACCCATGAAGATCACGACCAGCAAGTTGACGGCCCATCCGTGGGCCGTATCGAACCGCCCGAAGGAAGACACCCACGAGGCGAGAAATCCCGGCTGCGGCGTCTGGGCCATCTGGGCCACCATGCCGGCCAGGGTGCCCACGTGGTTCGTCGCCGACAGGCGCCCCTGCCAGAAGCCACGTCCCGGCCACGCCTGGAGGACCGCCATGGCGATGAAGAAGACCCCGGAGGCCGCCAGCACGATGCGGCCGGTGCGGGGGGTGGCCCACCTCCGGTCGGGCAGGGCCACGAGAACGCCTGCCACGCAGTAGATCAACACGGCGCCTGGTGCACCGAAGAGCCAGGTGAGGCCGGGGGCGAAGATCCCACCGAAGGCCTCGCCGAAGACCCAGACGACCAATCCCCACCCGACACTGGCCAGGCCCCCGAATCGGGACCAGAGGCCCCGGGGGGCCACGAGGAGCCACAGCCCCAACCCGATCTGGATCCAGACGCTAGCGGCGGCCGCCTGCACGGGATGCAGCGACCAGATGTTGACCCCGCTGGTGACGATGTGCTGGACCCAGGCCGGTGACGAACTGGCGGTCGGCTGGATCACGCTCGTCGGGAGGCCCAGCGGCATGGAGGATTGCAATTGCAAGAAGCCGTCGACGACCCACAGCACACCGAAGCCGACCCGCAGGATCCGGCGGGCCGGAGGTTCGGCATGATCCCACCGCGGCCGACTGGGAAAGGTGGTAGTGCCGGCCGCCGTCAGCCGGCGGTACTGGACCGTGCGGATGACATTGAAGGCGATCGCCAACACCGCCGCAACGACCAGGACGAGCAACAGCTGGTGGAAAAGAGCGGTGTGGAAGGCCGAATCGACCGTGGAGTTGCTCGACTGGAGCCCGCGGCCCATGCCGGGCATGGATCAGAAAGTCCGACCGGATTGTTTCGGCAAAGACTTCATGCGTGTCACGGGCTGAGGCTAACCCCGTGACAGCCGAGGCGTTCTTCGCTCCGGTCTTCTTCGCGGTCTCCAGCGCTCCAACTGTCGTTGAACCTGGCGTGTCCTCGCACCGGCACCGCGTCATTCCCATCGCTCACTCCCATCACGGCGTACCGAGACCTATGCTCGAACAAATGTCCTCCCAAGCCCCTGCCCTGGCGGGTCAGCGAGCGGGGTGGTCGACCGTCGGCGCCTATGTCGCCCTGACCAAGCCGCGCATCATCGAGCTGTTGCTGGTCACCACCTTGCCCACCATGGTGGTGGCCCAGCGCGGCCTGCCGTCGCTCTGGCTGATGCTGGCCACCCTGGTCGGCGGGGCGCTGGCCGCCGGCGGGGCCAACGCCATCAACATGGTGGTCGACCGCGACATCGACAAGCTGATGAAGCGCACCAAGGCGCGGCCGCTGGTCACCGGGGCCATGACGCCGAGGGCGGCCCTCGTCTTCGCCCTCACCTTAGAGGTGGCGGCGTTCGTCGAGCTGGCCCTGGCCGTGAACCTGCTCTCGGCCGTCCTGGCCGTCTCGGCCACCCTCTTCTACGTCTTCGTCTACACCTTGTGGCTCAAGCGCCGCAGCTCGCAGAACATCGTGATCGGCGGGGCCGCCGGGGCGGTGCCCGTCCTGGTCGGCTGGGCGGCGGTGACCGACTCGCTGTCGTTGGCCCCCGTCGTCCTCTTCGCCATCATCTTCATCTGGACCCCGCCGCACTTCTGGTCGCTGGCCGTGCGCTACAAGGAGGACTACGCCGCGGCCGACGTGCCCATGCTGCCCGTCGTCGCCTCCATGAAGCGCACCACGCGCGAGATCGTCCTCTACACCGTGGCGCTGGTCGCCGTCTCCCTCGTCGTTGGGCCCGTGGCCCACCTCGGCGCCATCTACACCGCTTCGGCCGCCGTGCTCGGCGCCGGGTTCTTGTTCATGACCACCAGGCTGTGGCGCCTGGCGCGCCGCGACCGGGCCACCGGGCGCGAGGCCATGCGGGTCTTCAGCTACTCCATCACCTACCTGACGGTGCTGTTCGTGGCCATGGCCGGTGACGTGTTGATCATGAATCACGTTCACTGAGCAGGCCAGAGCACGTGGGCACGCGCCGGGCGGCGGACGGCGGGCGGCGGGCGGCGGGCGGTGGACGCCGGAGGGTGGACGACGGACGCGGGTTTTCTCGGTCATCACCTCGGTCCCTGGCCGGCGCCGATCGCACCCACGTCGGGACCTCTTTCGCCCTCCGGCAATAAAACGAGGGTTTTCTTGTTATATTGACAGTAGAGCGAATCCTTCGTTCGAGAAGGGCGGCAGGCCATGAGCGTGGCAATCGTGACAGGGGCGTCCCGGGGGCTCGGGGAAGCAATCAGCACGGGATTGGCCAGCACCGGGTGGTCGTTGGTCATCGACGGCCGGAACGCCGACGCCCTGGAGGCGACCGAGGACCGGCTGGCCCTGATCATGGCCGGGGACAACCTGCGTGCCGTGCCGGGCGACATCACGGACCCGGACCACCGCCGCGACCTGGTCGAAGCCGCCGCGGCGCTCGGGGGCCTCGATCTCCTCATCAACAATGCGGGCACGCTGGGTGCCTCTCCCCTGCCGCCGGTGGCCGACTATCCCCTCGATGATTTCCGAGCCGCCCTCGAAGTGAACGTGGTGGCGCAGCTCGGACTGATCCAAGCCGCCCTCCCCCTCCTGCTGGCCTCGCCCCGACCCCGGCTCATCAACGTGACCTCCGACGCCGCCGTCGAGCCGTACGAAGGGTGGAGTGGCTACGGTGCCGGCAAAGCTGCCCTCGATCACCTCGGCGCCGTGCTGGCCGTCGAACGTCCCGCGCTCACCGTGTGGTCGGTCGACCCGGGCGACCTCCGCACGGCCATGCACCAGGCGGCCTTCCCGGGTGAGGACATCTCCGATCGACCCGAACCAGCCACGGTCGTCCCCGCCTTTTTGGATCTCATCGTGAGCGACCGTCCGAGTGGCCGCTACCGGGCCAACGACCTCGCCCCGTCCGAGCCGGCACCATGACGGCCGGCACCATGACGCCGCGGCAGCTGCCGCCCCTCCAGCCCCTGTCCTTCACGCTGCCGCCCGCCTTGGAGGCGCCGTCGCCGCCCGAAGCGAGGGGCATGACCCGCGACTCGGTCCGCATGATGGTGGCCCACCGGTCAGACCGTTCACTGGTGCACTCCCACTTCTCCGAGCTCCCCCGCTTCCTCCATGAGGACGACCTGGTGGTCCTCAATACCTCGGGCACCTTGGCGGCCGAGGTCGACGGCAGCGGTGCAGACGGTGAGCCCGTGCAGGTCCACCTCTCGACGCAACTGCCCGCCGGGCTGTGGACCGTCGAGGTCCGCCGGGATGGGCGCGCCTTTTTGGAAGCCGCCGCCGGGACCGTCATCCCTGCGCGGCGGCGGACAGGTGTCTCTCCTGACCCCCTATTCGCCCGGCCCCTCCGGTATCGGCGTCCGACTCTGGGTCGCCGTCATCGACACACCCGAAGCACTCCCCGCCTATTTGGCCCGGCACGGGCGGCCTATCCGTTACGGCTACGTCGAGGAGTCGTTCCCGATCTCGGCCTATCAGAACGTCTACGCCACGGAACCGGGCTCGGCCGAGATGCCGAGCGCAGGACGACCCTTCACTCCCGAGGTGTTGACCCGCCTGGTGGCCAAGGGGGTGGGCGTGGCCCCGTTGCTCCTGCACACCGGCGTGGCCTCGCTCGAGGCGAACGAACCGCCCTATGCCGAGTACTTCAAGGTGTCCTCGTCGACGGCGCATCGCATCAACGACGCTCGCCGCAGCGGTGGCCGCGTCATTGCCATCGGCACCACGGTGGTGCGCGCCCTCGAATCGGTGGTCGACGAGCGCGGGCGTGTGCACCCCGGTGAGGGCTGGACCGAGACGGTGGTGTCCCCGGCCCATCCGGTTCGCTCCATCGACGGCTTCCTCACCGGGTGGCACGAGCCCGAGGCCTCGCATCTGGCCATGCTCGAGGCCATCGCCGGGCGCCCCCTGCTCGAAGACTCCTACCGCGCCGCCCTGGCCGAGGGCTACCTGTGGCACGAGTTCGGCGACGTCTACCTGATCCTGCCATGATCGACGCGCCTGGAACTCCAGAGGCGGCACCCGTGCGGGCACCGCTCGATACGTTGCCGACCACCCGCCGGGCCATCCTCAACCTGCTCAAGCGCCAGGGTCCCCTCGCCGCCCACGCGCTGGCCGGCGAGCTCGGCCTCACCCCGTCGGCCATCCGCCTCCAGCTCGTCCACCTCGAGGAGGACGGGCTGCTCGAGCGCACCCAGGCGCTGAGCGGCACCGGGCGCGGTCGGCCGGCGCACCTCTATGCCCTCACCCCGGCGGCCGAGGCCCTCTACCCCAAGCGCTACGGCGACCTGACCACCGAGCTCCTGGGCTACCTCGACGGACCCGACGGGAAACAGGTCGACGCCCTCTTTGAGCAACGGCGCCGGCGGCGGGTGGCCGGGGCGCGGCCGCGGCTGGCCGATCTCTCGTTCACCGAACAGGTGGCGGCCCTGACCGCCATATTGGACGAGGACGGCTACCTGGCCGACGCCACCGAACAGCCCGACGGGAGCTGGCTCGTCACCGAGCACAATTGCGCCATCCTCACCGTGGCCCACGGTTTCTCCCAGGCCTGCTCGAGCGAGCTGTCCTTCATCCGCGACGCCATGCCCGGCGCCACCGTGGAGCGGGTGGCCCACCTCATGGATGGCGCCCACGTCTGCGCCTATCGCATCACTCCGAGGACGGAGACGGTCCCGGACTGATATCGAGCACTTCGGCCCCGTCCACCTCGTGAATTTCGTTGCGCAGGAGCTCGACCAGGTGCTGACCGGCCAGCTCAATCACGAACTCGTCGACCGCGTTGCCCTCGACTCGCTCGAGAATGTTGATGGCCACGATGTCACCGCTCACCGCCCCTATTCGGCTGGCGACCAGTCCGAGGGCCCCGGGACGGTCAGGGAGTGCGATACGAACGACGTAGCCGGCCATGGGCCCAGACGATAGGCGGTCTGTGTAAACAGACTGTTACGTGATGGGTGGGTCAATCGGTGGCCGGGCTCGGGACGGTGCGGGAGGGCACGTACTCATCGAGGTAGTCACGCTCGGACAGGCGGGCGATCTCGTGCATCAGGTCGTCGGTGAAGGCGCGGCACTGGGTGTGATCGTGCCCTTCCATGGGGTCCTCGGGGTTGACCGGCTCCTCCATCCGCATGGGCCGGCCGAAGCGAATGGTCACGGTCTTGAAAGGGCGCAACATGTTCGAGTTGACCGGCTGCACGTCCACCGTGCCCACCACGCCGACCGGAATGATGGGCACGCCGCACTCCCGGGAGAGCCGGGTCACGCCGGTGCGACCCTTGTGGACGTACCGGTCCACCGTGCGCGTGCCTTCGGGATAGAGGCCGAGGAGATGACCCTTGCCCAGCACCTCGTTGCGGGCCGTATCGAGGGCGCGCTCGGATGCGCTCCCCCCACCGCGTTGTATGGGGATCTGACCGGCCGCCCGGAAGAACCAGGCCGTCTTCCACGTGTCGAAGTACTCCGCTTTGGCCAGGAAGGTGACCTTGCGGGTCACGACCAGCGGGATGAAGAAGGAGTCGCTGAACGACTGGTGATTGGAGGCCAGGACGGCTGGGCCCTCCTTGGGGATGTTCTCGCGTCCCTCCACCTTGACCCGCCACAGCAGAAAGAAGATCGGGGTCAGGATCGCTTTCAGTACCCAGTACGCCACGCTTCCAACGTAGCGCCGCACTCTCGTCGGTGCGCTGCTCCGACGCCCGCCCGGGCCCGCCCCGGCCCCGACCCGCCCGACGCCACACCGCCGCGACGCCACACCGCCGCCACCCCGACGCCACCGCGGCGGCTGTGCTGTACTGCGGGGGCCGGGCCACCGGGCCCAAGGGAGGTGCACCATGTCCGCTCGGACGCTGAGCGCAGAGCCGCTGATCTCGGGTCTCTACTTCGGAGAATGCCCCCGGTGGCATGACGGCCGCCTGTGGTACTCCGACTTCTTCGACCACGCCGTGTTCTCAATCTCACCCGACGGCGATCGCCGTACCGAGGTGACCCTCGATGGCGAGCCGGCCGGCCTGGGCTGGTTGCCCGACGGAAGGCTCCTCATCAATTCCCGCCTCGACCGGGCCATTCTGCGCCAGGAGCCCGACGGGACCCTGGTGCGCCACGGCGAGCTCACCCCCTGGGCCACCTGGCACGCCAACGACATGGTGGTGGCCGACAACGGACAGGCCTACGCCGGTAACTTCGGCTTCGACCTGGACGGCCTCTACGACGGCACGGTCAAGGCCAGCGAGATCCGCTCCACCTCGCTGGTGCGGGTCGACCCCGATGGCACGAGCGTCGAAGCGGCCGACGACTTGGCCTTTCCCAACGGTACGGTCATCACCGACGATGGCGCCACCCTCATCATCGCCGAGAGCATGGGCCGGCAGCTGTCCGCCTTCGAGCGTCGGAACGACGGCACCCTTACCAATCGCCGCGTGTGGGCCAGCTTCGAGGGCGTGGCCCCCGACGGCATCTGCCTCTGCGCCGACGGCACGGTGTGGGTGGCCAACGCCATGGGGTCCGAATGCGTGCGGGTGGCCGAAGGGGGCGAGATCCTCGAGCGGGTCACCACCAGTCAGGGCTGCTTTGCCTGCATGCTCGGCGGCGAGGATCGCCTCACGCTCTACCTCGTCACCGCCGCCTCCAGCGATGCCGCCAAGGCGCGGGCCGAGCGCAACGGGGCACTCGAGCAGGTGCGCACCTCGGTCCCGGGCGCGGGACGGCCCTGAGTCAGATCGTTTCCCTACGGGAGTGGGTTGCTGTAGAGCCGGGTGGGGTGCACCAGGACAGCGGTTCGGCGCTGTTCCGCCATGGTGCGGTCGTAGGCGTCCCAGTCGTCGTGGACACCGCCGGCGGCCGTGAAGACCTGGCGCAGGAGCGCGCGGAGTCCAGCGGCATCGATGTCGGGGTGGCTGTCGTCGGGGCCAATCAGCTCCGCCCGACCCTCGACGGCGATCCATTGCCAGCCAGCCCGAAACGTGAGGCTGATCTGGGGACGAGCACGCAGGTTGGTCAGCTTTGCTCTGCCGTAGGTGACGAAACCAACCACCTCGGTGCCCACGACCGGATGGGCCAGAACGCCCGCGTTGACGACCGAGGATTGGATCGTGGCGTCGGATCGAAGGGTTGAGACAACGGCCAGGAAGCTGCCCTGCCGAGCGACCTGCACCAGATCCTGAAGCGACGTCATATGGCCATGGCCTCCTTCGATGCAGCCTAGGACTGCGAGCACGCCCGAGGCGCGGTGAGAGCGGAAAACCCGTTGAAATTGCCGGCGATTGGCGTTACCGTGCCGTGACGCGGCTCCGGGGTGAAGGGAAGCCATGGCCTTCGTCCAGATCATCGAGTTCACGACCACCCGACCGGACGAGGTCGAAGCACTGGTCGGTGAGTGGCGGAGCAAGACCTCCGGGCGCCGAACCGCCCAACGGGGCACCTTCACGCAGGACCGAGACCGCCCGGACACCTATGTGCAGATCGTGGAGTTCGCGTCCTACGAGGAAGCGATGTCCAATTCGGATCTCCCCGAGACGGCGTCATTTGCCCAGAGCCTGGCCCAGCTGTGCGATGGGCCGATGGTGTTCCGCAACCTGGACGTGCGCAGCGTCGAAGAGATGTGACGACGAGGACACACCAGTACGAGAGGACCACCAGTACGAACACCAGTACGAGCGGGACAGACCGAGACGACCGGGACCTATCGAGAGAGGAGATCCGAATGGGCCGAAAAATCGCCGATTGCCGGGACTTCCCGAGTGAGAGCGGCTGCACCCTCACCATCTCGGGTGAGGAGGACGAGGTGATCACCGCGGCTACCCAGCACGCCGTTGCCGTGCACGGGCACCAGGACACCGACGAGGTACGAAGCTGGCTCCGTCAGCACTTGAAGGACGAAGTTCCGATCGGAGCCTGACGGGACCCGTTCCTGATCGCGCACCCATCGATGTGTAGCCAACAGCCCTTCAGACAAAAATGTTCTTTTGCCTCCGCCGGGCGAAGTGGTCGGCCGAGGCGGCCAAGTCCGCCTGCACTTGCCTCTGAGTTTCGAGTAACTCATCGGCCCAGAGCATCTGCAGCGTCGTACGTAACTGATCGTCCCTACGTTGAACGCGTGTGTCCTCAAACGCCTTTCGCAGAACGTCATGCAACGTCTCGTCATGGACCGGCGGCGGGTGAAT
Organism: uncultured Acidimicrobiaceae bacterium; assembly: GCA_963743785.1. Classification (GTDB taxonomy): domain Bacteria; phylum Actinomycetota; class Acidimicrobiia; order Acidimicrobiales; family RAAP-2; genus Bog-473. Next base: position 51,509 of record CAVURD010000035.1, read on the forward strand.
GGAACTGCTGCCCCTGTCGGCTAACACGTCGGCGAACTCCTCGTACCAACGGTGGCTGGAGGAATACGAGTCGCGCAGGACCGCGCCAGCAACTGCGACGGTCTCAAGTTCAGCCAGGCCTGGTTCGAGGGGTGGCGTTGGCAGCATGGCCAACGTGTACGCCGCCAACCGGAGTCGATTCGAGCCAGTGAAGAGATTCGTCACGGTGTCGACCGACACCACCTTGGCCCCACTCTCGGCAAGATATTGACGGAAGACGTCATCGAGGAGCAGATAGGCACGATGTGAAGCCTGCTGACCAGGCTCAGTGTCCACAGGGCGGGTCGTCGTCGTCAAGCGCTCCACCGCATCCGACAGGTAACCCGAACTCGTGACGAACGCCTGAGAAAGTGCTCGCCCGAGAGCAGCCGTGGCGCCCCGGGGCCAGAACAACAGCCCAACCACGATGCTCACGGCACAGCCGAGGGCCACGTCTTCAATCCTCGTCAGGCCGACCTTCCAGCCGACAGGATCGATGATGTTGAACAAAATGATCACTACCAGCGTGAATCCAGCCTGTCCCGCGGCGAACGAGATCATCGACGGGGCAACGCCCGAGACAAGTACGGCCACGGGAAGGAGCACCCACAACAGCACGGTGTGGTCGGCCACGCCGATCATGATGGCCGAGCCCACAACAAAACCCACTGCCGTCCCTCCCACGGCCCGCAGGGCCGTGGCGCCGGTGCCGAGGGCATTGGACCGCAGTACCGAGAGCGTGCCGAGCACCACCCAGAAGCCATGCTGGACATCGGTGACCTCGGCGACGCCAACCGCAAGGGCCAGGCCCGCCGCGCCGCGCACGGCGTTGCGGAACCACACGGAATGAAAGGAGAGGTGTGAGGTGAGACGATTCCTGAAGAGGCGCGAAATCGAATCAGCGACTACGCCAAGCCGGCGGTCTCCGGCTGCTTGGGCCCCGGCCGCCTCGAGTGTGGCGTCCGCCACCATCTCTGTGGCGATACCTAACGCCCGGGCCTGAAAACTCGGGTCCAGCGACGAAGCAATACTCGTGCCCCGACCCCAATCGCCCGCCTCGGTCCCGACACCTTCGGCGTCGCCTCCATCGGTTCCGATGTCAATCAACATCGACACGTCGATCTCGAGCTCATGGCCGATCATGCGGTCCAATCGTTGGGTGGTTTCTTGGACCGCGTTCACAAGCGACGGATCATCGACGGGATGTGCTTGGCCGTCACAGATCAGAGACGCACTCTGACGAAGGCTCTCGGCCACCGCCCCCACAATCTCCCTGACGCGGGACGGTCCCACGGTTTCGTCACCCATGAGCATCGCGTTCCCGGCAACCCATTCGACCCGGCCCACCAGCTTGGCCAGGGCGATCGCTCCCGCAACCGCGCCGGTGGGCGGGTAGGGGGTTCCTGCGAATTGGCGTCGCAGAAGCGACAGCTCCGATTTCACGTCCGCCCGCGCCAGGGGATCTGACTCTCCGCTCGCCTGTGCGTCCGCCAGCCGGCTCACGGCCGACATCGCGGCTGAGAGGCGACGACGGAGGTTGTCGTGCCACGGGGTGGGCCAGATCAACATGCAGGCGGGAATACACGCGGCGCCGGCCAACGCCCAGCCAATCAGTCGCGGCCCAACGGCCGAGGCCGGTTGGGCCACCGCCACCGGCAATACGAAGAGCAAAAGTGCCGCGGTCGATGCGGTTGCGGCCAGTGGGGTGACGATCCCCGCGAAGAGGACAGCGAACCCCACCACGGCCATCACCACGACCGATGCCACCTTGTGCGTCGAGACGACCGTGCCAAGGGAAATGAAACAACACCCGACCACGAACAGTGCGACGTAGCAGAGGAGACGCGTGCGGGGTCGACCCGGGAAATCCACGAGAAGGAGCACGGCAAACGAACCAAAGGCTCCGAAGAGGCTTATCTGTGCATTGGAAGACACCACATGAGCGATCGCAAAGACCGAGGGCATGACCACGGCTGCCCTGGCCGAGCGTTTGATGGCCAAGAAGTCGGGGTCTTTTGTCCTGACCCATCCAGCCATGCCGGACCACAATCGGCGACGCGCCGGTTTCGGCGGAGACGTGACGTCGCTCATCGGACCATCTCCCATCGCGCACGGCCGCGCCAGTTGGCGAACATCGACCATACCGATCGCAAAACTACCCTGACAACGTGGAGCGGCCCGGGGACTAGCGGGCACGTGCCGTTGACGGGGCGAACTCAGCCGAACTCCGCCCGGCTCAGCCCAACTTGGTCAGGGCCCCGCGCAGGTTGCGCACGGCCTGGCCGATGCGTTGCTCATTCTCGATGAGGGCGAACCGCACGTGGCCGTCGCCGCCCGGACCGAAGCCCACCCCAGGCGAGGTGGCCACATCGGCCTCGGTGATGAGGTGCTTGGAGAACTCGAGCGAGCCCATCTCGCGGTAGGGCTCGGGGATGGGAGCCCAGACGAACATGGTGCCCTTGGGCGGGACCAGATGCCATCCGATCCGGTTGAGCCCGTCACAGAGCGTGTCGCGCCGGGAGCGGTAGATCCCGTTGATGTGCTTGGGGTAGTCCGATGCCTCGTTCATGGCCACGATGGCGGCGATCTGAATGGGTTGGAACGTCCCGTAGTCGAGATAGGTCTTGAGCTTGGTCAGGGCCTGGACGATCTCGGCGTTGCCCACCACGAAGCCGACCCGCCAGCCCGGCATCGAAAACGACTTGGTCAAGGTGTACAGCTCGACCGCCACATCCTTGGCTCCGGGAACCTGGAGGATAGAGGGCGGCTCGTAGCCGTCGAAGCCGATGTCGGCGTAGGCGAAGTCATGCACCAGGACGACCTCGTGCTCACGGGCAAAGGCCACCAACCGCTCCATGAACGACAGATCGACACAGGCCGTGGTCGGGTTGTGGGGGAACGACAGCACGATGACTCTCGGCTTGGGCCAGGACTCCTCCCAGGCATGCATCAGCCCGTCGAAGAAGGCTTCACCCGGGTCGGGCGCGCTGATCCCGTCGGCGTCGACCGACGGACCGGAGAGCGGCACCTGACGGACGTCTGCGCCGGCGAAGAGCGGTCCCCAGATGTGGATCGGGTACGACGGCGAGGGCACCAGCGCGGTGTCGCCCGGGCCGACCAGGACCCACATCAGGTGTGAGAAGCCTTCCTTGGCCCCGATGGTGGTGACCACCTCGGTGTCGGGGTCGAGCGCGACGTCGAACTTGCGCTGGTAGAGATCGGCCACGGCGCTGCGTAGCTTGGGAATGCCCCGGCTAGCGGAGTAGCGATGGTTCCGCGGGTTGTGTGCCGCCTCGGCCAATTTCTCCACCGCCACCGCCGGCGACGGCAGGTCCGGATTGCCGAAACCGAGGTCGATGACGTCGTTCCCGGCTCGCCGCGATGCCGCCTTCAGGTCATTGATGGTGGCAAAGACATACGGTGGCAGACCGTTGATCCGACGGAACTCCATCACGGGAGTCTACGGCCCTCCGTGCCGGCCTCTGAGCCACCCCACCTCAAACTTCACTCGCGCCGTCACCCGCACGTTCACCCGTGCCGTCACCCGCACCTCCGTCCGCACCGGCCGTCTTCGCGGCCGCGGCCGCCAGCGCATCGAGGTCGACCGGCCACCCGAAGATGGCCCAGGTGGCACCGGCACGCGCCACCGCCGCCACGATGCCGTCGAGTTCTTCGTTGGACGAAGGCGGCGGGCCGGCCCAGGTGATTTCCACCGCCTCGGGGCCGTGGGCCCGGGCCACCACCAACGCCGGATCGGCATCCCACAGATTGAGGGCCACGCCGGCGGCGAGCGCTTCGGCCGTGCGGGCCGCCGGGCCGCCGGCAATCCACACGGTCAAGCCCTGCCCCCGCAACGCCCGGGCCACCTCCACCATCTCCTCCCGGCGTTCGGACGCCGAGGCAAAGGGGATGCCGTACGCCCGGTTCTCGGCCTCGCTCAGGCGATCACCGGTGCCCAGGGCGGCCACGATGCGGCCGGGGGCCAGGTTGGCCAGCGCGGTGAACTGCGCCAGCAACACCTCGTTGGGGACCAGCCCCACCCGGGCCACCAGCGTCCCGAAGAACGGTCCGCCGCCGGGGGTGGCCGGGGCCGGCACGTCCGGCCACCAGCGCGCCGAGAACGGGGAACGGAGCCAGGGCCGGTCGGTCGGGTTGGGCCATGGGCCAGATGTGGTCGTAACAGAAGACCCCGTCGACACCGGCGGCAAACGCCGCGCCGCCGCATCGAGGGCGTCGTCCGGGCTCTCCCGGAAGGTCGGGAGCACCACGCCGGTGCGGATCACCACAAACCTCCCCGGCGGGCCGCCAGCGCGGCACCCACGGCGCCGGCCCGCTCGCCGAAGGCGGCGGGCACGATGACCGCCGGTTCACGGGCGGACCCGCCCTCGACCAGTGCCGCGAAGGCCGCCCGCGTGGACTCGAACCAGAGCTCGCCCGCGGCGACCAGCCCACCCCCGAGCACGATGCACGCGGGATCGAGCACGCAGGTCAGGTTGGCCAACCCGAAGCCGACCCACCACCCCAATTGCTCCACCACCTGCCGGGCATCGGCGTCGCCGGCCAAGGCGGCCGCGGTGACATCCTCGCCCCGTACGCTCTCGGGATCCCCACCGGCCAACGTCACCACGGCGGGCAGCCGCCCGGCCATGGCGGCCTCTCGGGCCAGCAGGCCCAGGCCCCCTCCAGAGGCGTAGCGCTCCCAACAGCCGCGCCGGCCGCACGGGCACGGCGGACCGGCCGGGTCGACCACCATGTGGCCGATCTCCCCGGCGTAGCCGTGGCCGCCCACGCGCAGTCGCCCGTCCACAATCAACGCGCCACCGATACCCGTGCCCAGCGTCACGGTGAGCACGTCGTCAAATCCCTTCGCCGCGCCCAACCGAAGCTCGGCCAGGGCGGCGAGATTGGCGTCGTTCTCAATGAGGATTCGGCGCTGCGGCAAGGGCTCGGACAACAGGACGTGCCAGTCCACGCCCTGCCCCTGGGGAAGATTGGGCGAGAAGCGCAGGCGGCCGGCCCGGTCCAACATGCCGGGTACGCCGACGCCGATGGCCGGTGCCTCCGAAGCGCTCGACGATCCCACATCCATGGCGGCGTCGAGGCGGGCCACCACCTCGGCCACCGCTTCGGCCACGGCGACCGCAACACCTCGACCGACCACATCACCCTGGCTCAAGCCGATCGGCGTGGCCACCCGGGCTTCGACCAACACACGTTCCGAAGGGCCCAGGGCCACACCGAGCACTTTGGTCCCCCCGATGTCGATGCCGAAGGCCACGTCGGCACCCGCCGACGGTCCGGCGCCGGACGTCACGACGAGGACTCGACCCGCGCCTTCAGCTCTCGCAGGGCTGTCGACATGATACGGCTCTGCGCCCGCATCTTGATGAAACCCGGGATGGGCACGCGCAGTTCGACCTCGAGGTGGTATGTCACGTCGGTGCCGGTGCCGCCCTCGCCTGGATCGAAGACGTAGCTCCCGTCCAGCTTCGACGTGATGTCACCCTTGGTCAGCTTCCACGAGAGGATGCGGGGTGCTTCGGAATAGTCGTAGACCAGGGTGTAGCTCGTGCTGCGGCCGAAGGCGGCGGCCCGCCAGGTGACGACGAGCGGGCGTCCCTCGCCGTCGCGCTCTTCAACGACGATCTCCTTGATATCGGCGGCCCAATCGACATAGTGCTCGATATCCGCCACGACGGCATAGCACCGCTCGGGCGAGGCCGACACCGACATGTGTTCTGTGGCCTGGTCCGCCACGGCTCTGTGCGTCCTTTCCTCTCGCCTGTCCGCCGGAGCGGTCAGGAGGCAGTCAGCCTGCCACTTCCTCCAAGGTGTCGGCCAGCCTAGAAGCGAGAGCGTCGTAGTCGAAGGATGCCACCACGCGGGCCCGGCCCGCCGCCCCCATGCGCTTGGCCAGGGCCGGATCGGACAGCAGCTCCCGCAGAGCCTGGGCCACGCAACCGGGGTCATCGGGTCGGGCCACCACCAGCCCGGTCTCCCCGTGGATCACGGCCTCGGCCGCACCCCCGCTCTCCCCGGCCACCTGTGGCACGCCGGCGGCGGCCGCCTCGAGGAAGACGATGCCGAACCCCTCCTGCTCCAAGCCCAGCCAGCGGTTGCGGCAGGCCATGACGAAGAGGTCGGCGGACCCGAGCAGCACGGCCCGGTCCTGATCGCTCAACCGGCCCAACATGGAGACCGAGGCCAAGCTGGCGCCGGCTTGGCGCCGGAGCCGGGGCAGTTCGCGGCCCTCTCCGCCGATGGCCACCACCAGGTCGGGATAGGAGGGAACCAGTCGATCGGCCGCCTCGATCAGTACGTCCATCCCCTTGCGCGGGACGAGGCGGCTCAAGCTGACCACCAATGGTCCCGAAGAGGACAGGCCGAAACGGACCCGGGCCGCCTGCCGGACCGATTCGAACATGGGCTTGATGCGGTCGGCGTCGACCCCGGGCGGGATCTCGACCACCGGCGCCGCCAACTCCCCGGAAGCCCGCCTGGCCTCCGCCGCCGGATAGCGCCCGGCGGAAATGACCACCGACGCGCCCCGGAGCACGTGTGCCAGCGCGACCCGGGCACCCGGCACCCGGCCGGGCACCGTGACTTCGGCCCCGTGCAGGATCACCCCGTAGGGCGTGCCGAGGCGAGGCCCGAGGAGACCGAGAGGAAGTGCCGGGTCGAGCAGGACCAGGTCGATGCCGTGTTCGGCCACGCAGCGGCGGACCTGGCGCAAGGTCTTCGGCGTGGGGAAGTAGAGGATGGGCTCATCGACCCGCTCGATGCGGACCCCGACCGCCGCTTGCGCCGCATCGAACTCGGGCGCTCCGGGGTCAGACGACGCGGTGAGCACCACGAACGACGCAGGATCGAGGCGGCGCCACAGTTCCCACAGATAGTTCTGGATCCCCCCGACCTTGGGCGGGAAGTCGTTCGTCACCAGCAGGTGGCGCTTCACGCCGACCCGCTCGCGCTCGGACTGCGGACGGCCCGTCCCGCTCGGCTGCTACCCCGCTCGGCTGCTGAAGCGTAAGGACGGCACCAGACCGGCCCGCTCGAGCATGCGCATCGCCCGTGCCTCGTCCGCGTCGATGACCACGGCGTCATCTGGTTCGCGCTCGAGCAGGAAGCTGACCACGCAGTCGTCGCAAGCGTCCGTCCCCTGAAGCTCGCAGCAGTCACAGTCGATGGTGACCGTCGGATTCGATTCGGACATGGTGGTAACCCTCCGTGATTGGGCCTCGCTGGCGCATGTTCTCTCTGTCTGGCGTCAGCTTCCTCCGAGGGTGTGACACCCAGCGGATCCGGTGCGGTAATCACGGCGTATCGGGTCCGGCCAGGGCAGAAAGGACGCTCGCCGCGGTCTCGCTCACCCCCCAGGCCACGCCCTCGGTCCGGACCTCCCGACCGAGGGTCAGGGCATAGAAGGGCGGCCCGCCCACCCCGTAGTCGAGGTAGGCCTGCGAGCTCATCACCACCTCGGGCTGCCCCGTGACCCGACTCGTCTCCCGACCCGTGACCCGACTCGCCTCCCGACCCGTGGGCCCCCGGATCCGAGGGCGAAGCCAGCCCCGACGCAGCCGCCGCCAACCGGGCCACCATCGCCGCGTCCTCGTGCTCGGGTCCCCGGGTCACCACGACCACCCTCACCCGCGCGCCCGAGTGCGTGGCGCAGCTCGTCCACGCCCTCCCACAGGTCTCGGCAACCCTGGCAGCTCGATGAGAGAAAGAGGAGGAACACCGGTTCACCCGAATCCACGATCCCAATGGACCGTCGAGCGCCAGCCGGGTCCACGCCCTCGATATCGCACCCGGTGGTCGCCGGGTGATCCCGGTAGGTCGGGATGGGACGCAGCCGGCCCAACAGCTCAAGGGGCGCCGGCACGTGGTCGGTCACGTCACCCGTGAGGCGGCGCCCGGCTCCCGATGCTCCTGTTCACCCGCTCCGTCGACGTCGCCCCCGCCGATTTCACTCTCGGCCAGCTCGACCACGCTGTGGCCGTGGCCACACCAGCGACAGGACACGGCATCGACGTGATGGGAGAGCACCGTCTCCTCCTCGACCCGCAGCTCGCCGCCCACGGTGTAGTGGTGGAACGCGGTGGTCCGCCGGGTGGTGGTGACGTCGAAGCGGGTCAGGTTCCCGCAGCCGTCGCAGCGGTATCGAGGCGCACCCATGGGCACCACGGTAGTCGGCGCATCCGGGGCACCCCGAAGGCCCACCAGGCTCAAATCCGATCCAGCAGCTCCGCCTTCTTGGTGGCGAATTCCTCCTCGGAGAGGATCCCGCGCTGGCGCAGATCATCGAGCTCGATCAGACGGTCACGGATCTGATCCTGGGTGGCTCCGCCGGTCACCCCACCGGTCCCGGCGGGAGCCGCCCCCTGGGTAGCCGCCGGCTCCGACCCCGGCACGAACATGCCGTGCGGGGGGGTCTCGTCGGTCTGATACGAGCCGGGTCGACGGCCCTCCGAGGCGATGTCCGCCGGCCGCGGGTGGGCGGTGTAGAGGTCGGTGCGATGACGATCGACCAACTCGTCGATCTGCGTGTTGACCACTCGCTGGAACACCAGCGGTTTGGCCACATCCTCAATAACCAAGGAGTCTTCATCACCCTGGACGTCGAGGATGAGACGGCCCACGCCGAGCGCCCGCTCCCACAGTCGTTGGGACGTGTTGACCTCGGTGACCCGTTGCAGTCGCAGCTGGAGCGTGTTTCGTTCGAAGACGCCGCGCCGCACGATGATCCGGGTGGTGGTCAGCGCAATGATGTAGTTGCGCCACCGGAACATCCGACCGAGGAACCACAGGACGGGAACGGCGGCGATGGCCAACAACGGGTAGGTGACGAGCGCGGTGGCGTGCTTGCCGAGGGCGACGAGGGCGACACTGATGCCCACCACCACCAGGGTGGCAATGATGAGCGGCCCGACGAAGAAGACCCAGTGTGGGCGCATCTCGACCACGATGTCCTCGTCTTCACCGAGCAACTTGCGGGGCAGCGGCATCAGGGCACAGCGTACTGGCGCCTCCTCCAGGGGCCGGGGAGCCGACCCGGAGGCCTACCCTGGACGCCATGGCCTACACCGAAGTCGAACCCGACGAGATCCGGGCCCGATTGGCCCGGGGCGAAGAGGTGTTCCTGCTCGACGTCCGAGAGCCCGCCGAAGTGGCCGAATGGGCCTATCCCATTGGCGTCAACATCCCGCTCGGACAGCTGGGCGACCGCTTGGGTGAGCTCCCCGAAGACGTCACCATCGTCGTCGCCTGCCACGTCGGTGGCCGGTCCGCCGTGGCCGCCGAGGCGCTCAGCCAGGCCGGCTGGACCACGGAGAACCTGGCCGGCGGCGCCCTGGCGTGGGCGGCAACCGAGCCTGAAGGCTGACATCACCCCGTTCCCCACCCCCGTTCCGCACAAAGTCACCCCTGTTACCCACAGACTTTCCCCACGTAAAGCGATCGAGGGGTGGACGAACCGTGACAGTTGCGGCCGGGCCACAGCCGCAGGTAGCGGGCGACAACCTCAAGTAGAGGGTGCACGAAGGGGCCGGCTCACGCCCTGGCGGGGCCTACCCGGCCCCAAGGGCGTCCCGCGCCGATACGCCCTGCCGCACCAGGGGGAGGAGCTCCTTCCCGAAGTCGATGACGTCGGCCAAGGGATCGAAGCCCTTCAGCAACAAGGTGGTGACGCCCAGGTCGTAGTAGCGCAGCATGGCCTCGGCCACCTGGTCGGGTGTGCCGACCAACGCCGTCGAGTTGCCGGCCGCGCCGGTGAGGTTGGCCACCTTCATCCAGAGCCGCTCGTCGTAGACGTCCCGGTCGGACGACAGGGCGATCAATCGCTTCCGTCCGACCGAGGTCGTACCACCGGTGTCGCGATCGACCGAGAACGTGGCGTTGCGGGCGCCCCCGAGGCCTTCGATAGGTGTCCTGGCGGCCGGTCATGCGCTCCTTGGCCAGCGCGATGCGTTCGGCGGTCTTCTCGGCGATCCACTCGGCCTTGTCCCAGGCTTCTGCTTCGGTGTCGGCGATGATCGGCCGCAGCGAGAGGCTGTAGCGGAGTGTTCGGCCGACCGCGGTCGCCGCTTCGCCGATGGTGGCCATGCGCGCCGCCACGGCCTCGCGGGGCTCACCCCAGAAGGCATAGACATCGGCATTGGCGGCACCGACGGCAATGGCGGGAGGCGAAGCGCCGGCGAAGTACAGAGGGATGCCGCCCGGCGTGACGGGCTTGACCGAGCTGAAGGCCGCTTCGTAGTGGAAGAACTCACCATCGAAGTCGAAGGGAGCGTCTTCGGTGAATGCCCGCCGCACCAGCGCCATGGTCTCGCCGGTACGGCGATAGCGGGCGTCGTGCGGGACGAAGTCACCTTCGCGCCGTTGGTCCGCTTCATCCCCACCGGTGATGAAATGGATGGCGACCCGTCCGCCACCGCTCAAGTGATCGAGGGTGGCCGCCGTCCGGGCCAGCAGGACGGGCTGCACGAATCCGGGCCGGTGCGCCACCAGCACGCCCAATCGGCTGGTGCTCGCCAAGACCGAGGCGGCCACCATCCAGGCTTCCGGGGCCACCGCTCCGTAGCCGACGAGCACGCGATCAAAGTCGGCCTCGTCGTGCGCCCGCGAGATGTCGGCCAGATAGCCCGAGTCGATGACCGGGCCGTCCATCCAATCCACCACCGGGCCGTCGGTGAGCGGCCCCTTGATTTCCGAGGCATCCCTCGTGCCCACCATTCCGATCATCTCGACTGGCACGCGACGCCAACCCTCCACAATTTTTGCCGGCCCGACGTGGGCGTTTCTGCTCGGCGCGCCCGCTCGAGGCGCCGGCTGTTCTCCGGGTGAAGACCCAGTTCGACGCTACTATCTGACCGGTGGCCAGAGGAACCGAGGCTTCCACCTCCCAGCGCACGCTTCCGCTCGTCGCGGTGGGCTACGGGCCGCGGTGCGTGCCCGTCATGCAGTTGGCCGAAGCGGCCGCCGGCGTGTGCGATCTGCTGTGGATGATCGACGGCGCGCAGCCCGGCATGCCGGAAATGGCGGAGCTCCTGCAGCGGTTCGGACCGGTCGTCGACCTCAGCGGCCTCGGGGTGGCGCAGATGGCCACGTTGCTGTCGGCCCACGAGCCCGACGCCTTGGTGACGTACCTCGACACCGGCATGGTGGCCTACGCCGAACTGGCCGAGGCGCTGGGCTTGCCCTTCCACTCACCCGCCACGGCGGCGGCGCTGACCGACAAGTCCCGGCAACGCCAGGTCCTGGCCGCGGCCGGACTGGACATGCCGCCCTGCCACGTCGTCCGGCCCGACCAACGAGAGGGTGACCTGGCCCACGCCGAGTCCGAAGTGGGATGGCCGGCGATCCTCAAGCCCCGGTCGGCCCAGGGCAGCCGCTACACCTTCTTGGCCCGCGACCGGGCCGAGTTGGATCGACTGCTCACCGCCCTGGGCCCCGACCGCCCCGACATGGTGTTGGAGGGCTACCTGGCCGACGTGCCGGCCCGCGCCGCCGCGAGCTACGCGGCGTACGTGTCGGTCGAGAGCGTGGTGGCCTCGGGGGTGATCAGCCACCTGGCCCTCACCGGTCGCTTCCCGCTCGCCGAGAACTTCCGCGAGACCGGGTTCTTCATCCCCGCCGCGCTCGAGGAGGGTGAGCAGGAGTCGGTGCTGGCCCTGGCCACCGCCGCCATCGAGGCTCTCGACATCAGGATCGGTTGCCTGCACACGGAGATCAAATTCACACCGGGCGGTCCCCGCATCATCGAGGTCAACGGTCGCGTCGGCGGAGGGGTGCCCGAGATGCTCGAGCGTGCCGCCGGGATTCCGCTCCTCGAATACACGTTACGGATCGGACTGGGTGAAGAGATCCGGGTGAGCGGGCCTGTCGCCACCGAGCGCATCGGGTACCGCTTCTTCCTGCAACCGCCCGCCGTCTCGGCCACGGTCGCGGCGATCGACGGCATCGACAAGGTCAGCGACTTTCCCGGTGTGGACACCATCAGCGTGCATCAAGGGCCCGGGGCCGACCTGGACTGGCGAGACGGGACGCGCAATCACATCATGGCCGTGGTCGGATCGGCGGCGGACTATGCCGAACTGGCGGCAGTCAACCGGCTCCTGCTGCAGGAGGTCACCGTCACCTACGCCGATGTGAAGAGCTAACGATGCTGCGGTTGGTTCGGCCTGCGGGGGCCGAGCCGGGAGGCTGGGCTCGGCGCGGGAGAAGGAGTCGGGCAGAGACGTGGGCGGAGAAGCGTGGGAGGAGGCGAGCGATGGACCTGTGCGCTGGTCAACAACATGCCCGACACCGCCTTCGTCGATACCGAGGAGCAATTCCTGGGCCTGCTCGACGGTGCCTCTGGCGATCAGACGATCGCCGTGCGCCTCCATACCTTGGAGAAGGTGCCGCGGGGTGAGCAGGCGGCGGCCCGCATCGCCGCCCGATACCTCCCGTTGGCGCAGCTCCGGGGCGACCCGCCCGATGTGCTCGTCGTCACGGGGTCGAACCCCCTGGAGACTCGCATCGAGGACGAGCCGTACTGGGCCGATCTGGTCGATCTCCTTACCTGGGGGCGGGATCACCTGTCCACCATGCTGCTGTCGTGCCTCTCGGCTCACGCCGCACTGGTCGCCTTCGACGGACTGGAGCGCCGCCGGCTCAAGGCCAAGTGCACCGGTGTCTTCAGCCAGGCGGCCGAGACCGCACACCCTCTCGTCGCCGGCCTCGTCCCAGCCGATCGTCCTCCCCCACTCCCGTCTCAACACGGTCGAGGCGGACGACCTGCGGGGGGCGGGCTATGAGGTGGCACTGCACTCCGACGTCGTGGGCTGGAGCGTGGCCACCAAGACGGTTGATCGCTGCCGGGTGGTGGTGATGCAGGGTCACCCCGAGTACGGGCGGGCCAGCCTCCTGCGCGAATACCAGCGGGACGCTCGTCGCTACGTGCGGCACGAGCGCGACGAGCTGCCCCGCCTGCCCATTGACTGCGTGGGTCCCGAAGACCAGGCACGTCTGGCGGACCTCCACCAACGGGTGACCGGCGGTGAACGAGACCCGGCGCTCGTCGAGGCCTTCGGGTTCGACCAAGCTGGGGCCCGGGCCCCCTGGCCGTGGCGAAGCATGGCCGTCGGCCTGTACAAGAACTGGTTGGCTGGAATCCCGAAGAGGAGCGACTAACCGCATGCACGACGAGACCATTGCCATCCACGGGGGATATGCGGCGGACAGCACGCGGGCGGTCGCCGTACCCATCTACCAGACCATCGCCCATGACTTCATCGACGCCGAGCACGCCGGGGCGGTCCTCGACCTCGAGGTGCCGGGCTTCCACTACAACCGGATCAACAATCCCACCAACGATGTCCTGGAGCGTCGGATCGCCGCCCTCGAAGGCGGGACCGCCGCCCTGGTCCTGGCCTCCGGCATGGCGGCGGTCAGCTACGCCATCTTGACGGTGGCCCAGGCCGGCTCCAATTTCGTCGTGGCCCCCCAGCTCTACGGAGCCACTTTCACCTACTTCGCCCACGTCCTGCCGACGCTCGGCATCGAGGCGCGCTTCGCCGCCGATGACACGGCCGGATCGATCGCCGCCCAGATGGACGAGCACACCTGCGCCGTATTCTGCGAGTCGATCGGCAACCCGGCCGGGAATGTCGTCGACCTCCGCGCCGTGGCTGACGTGGCGCACCGCGGCAGCGTGCCACTCATTGTTGACAACACGGTGGCCACTCCGCTCATGCTCAAGCCGATCGCGCACGGGGCCGACGTGGTGGTGCACTCGTTGACCAAGTTCGTCGGCGGTCACGGCACCACCCTTGGTGGCGCCATCGTCGACGGCGGTTGCTTCCCGTGGAGCGATCACGCCCAGCGCTTCCCCATGTTCACCCGACCCGAACCGGCCTTTCACGACGTCGTCTTCGCCCGGGACTTCCCCGACCGTCCTTTCGTGGTCCGGGCCCGCTCCACCCAGCTACGCAACACGGGCGCCACCCTCTCCCCCTTCAACGCCTTCCTGCTCCTCCAGGGGCTCGAGACCATGGCCGTGCGACTCGAACGACACGAGGCCAACACCAGAATCGTGGCGGCGTATCTGGCGGCCGACCGCCGGGTGGAGTGGGTGAGTTTCGCCGGATTTCCCGACCACCCGCACCACGACCTGGTACAGCGGTATCTGGGCGGCCGGGTCCCGCCCATCATCACCTTCGGTGCGGTGGGGGGTTACGCAGCCGGGCTGGCCTTCTTCGACTCGCTGCACCTCTTCAAGCGGCTGCTCAACCTGGGAGACGCCAAGTCACTGGCCATCCACCCGGCCAGCACGACGCACCGCCAACTGAACGAGGCCGAGCTGCTGGCCGCCGACGTGCGCCCCGAAACGATCAGATTGTCCATCGGGCTCGAGCACGTGGACGATCTCATCGAGGACATCGACCAGGCGCTCGACCAGGCGGTGGGCCGCGCCGGGGGCGCCGGCTGAGCGGACCGCGTCGGCTGAGCGGACCGCGTTGACTGATCGGACCTGAGGGTCCAGCGGGCCGTGGTGTCTCAGCCGACCACGCTTTCCACGCACGCCTGGGCGTCGAGCACCGCCCGCATGCGGCTGCGCGGTGACGGCAGGTAGTGCGTGAAATAGCGCACGCCCTCGGTCAGCACGCCGAGCAGCGAGAGGTGCGGCTGCAGTCTGCCTTCGGCGTCGTAGGGATGGAAGTCCTCGCTGATGGCCACGCTGCCCACGGCCGTGTCGCCGTAGCTCAGCTGGACCAGGCGACCCTTGGCGTAAAGGCGCCTCAACAAGGGTGAGTCGGACCGCGACAGCGACGGGAGATCGAGATGACCCCGCACCACCCCGCTCGTGGTGGCCGCCGACATCCGGTCGAGCTGGGTGGAACGAAGCGCCACGCGGCCGTCCGACGTGGCGCTGACCTCGGGATTGGGCCCGAGGGGAAGGTGGACCACGCCGGCATCGATCAGGGCCAGCAGTTGCTGCGAGCGGAAGGGTGGTGGTCCGGCCTCCAACCGGTTGATCCGGCCGCGGATATTCGACTGGAAGTCGATGTACGACTCGAGTGACAGCCCGCCGAACTCAATGACCGAGCGCAACTGGTCGCGCAATATGCGCAAAACCTCCTGTGCCGCCTTGACTGGGCTGCCGCCCACCATCAGCGCCTCGTCCAAGTCAGCTTCCACCATGTCGTACACCTGTGACTGGTAGTCCCGACCGGACGTGTAGTGGCGATCGGCCCCCGCGAAGACGTCGTGGGCCGGGTCGAAGTGGCCGTACTGGGTCTCGAGCTTGGCCACCACCCCTTCGTAGTGACCATCCACCCAGCCATCGCGCAGCCGGGCCCGCTCCGCCGCCGACCGCTCGACGCCGCCGGCCAGGAACGCCGCATGAGTGAGATAGCGGGCCTGCATCTCGGCGTAGAGCAGCGGCAACAGATCGCGACGGAAGTCCACCTGGCGCCGGACCACCGAGCCGGCCACCGTGGTCAATCGGTCGAATTCCTCCGGGGTGCACACGACCGGTTGGTAGTCCCCCGTCGGATCCACGCCGTGCGCCGACTTGGCGCAGTAGGGCACTCCGGAACGGGAGTACAGGTAGATGATGGGCTCCCGCCCGCTGCGCTCGTAGCGCTGGCGGTCCCCCATGTCGGTGAACGACCCATCCCGCCCGATGGTCAACGCCGTCATCAGATCGAAGCCGACCAACCCCATGCCGGCGATGGCCACCGGCGCGCCCGGGGGGAGGGACTGGTCGAAGAATCCGACGGGATAGGGCCGCAGGAAGCGCACCCCGTCGGGCTCGCCGGGAGCCTCGACGTTGTAGGTGTGGCCCGACGTGAGCACCACGTGGTCCACGACGAGGGTGTCGCCGTTATCGAGCAGAACGGATTCGCGACCACCGAGCAGGGGTGCGATGTCGAGGGCGGCGGCGACGTGACGCACAATTTCCAGGTTGGGCGGCGCATCGGCCACCAGGGCGTCGTAGCACCACACCAGGTACTCGCCCATGAGCCGGCGCGGGAGGTAGTCGGTGGAGGCGATCGGTGCGCCCCCCGCACCGACCCGGCATTCGTGGCCGACCCAGCGGTAGCCCTGGGCGACGGCCCACTCGTGCAGCCCGACGGCAGAGGGCGGCGGACGACCGCGGTCGGGGGCGGCGTGAAGGGAAAGCTGCCCGCAGGCGTTGTTGAGCACCAGATAGTCGGGCTGTCCCGTGGCATAGACGCCGCCCCCGAGCTGGCCCGGTTCGATCACGTGCACCTTGATCGGCGTCGCGTTGTGACGAGCCCGGCTGACCGTCCGTTCGAGAACGCAGAGGCCCCACGAGCCGAGACCGACGATGGCGAACTCGATCACGGCCTTGGGCTCAGGCTGCCGAAGAGCCTCCGACACGCGGTGGCCGGACGAGAGCGGTGGCGTGGACACTGCAACCTCATGCGTACGTCCGCCCCTTCTTCGCCCATGCCGAGCAACAAGGCTAGGCCCTGTGCCCGAGCGCGGACAATCCGTTCCGGATGCCGTCTCTTTGCGTCGGCCCAGCTAGAGCGCTCGATAAGCTCGAGCAGCAACTTTGGTCCGAGCCTTCAGAGTTTCGCACCAGCCGCACCAGCCAGACGGAGGAAGAAGGACGATGGTCGAAGAATCCGGCACCTTGCAGTTAGGCGTGCTCAACGTGCACCGCCTCGGCTTCGGGGCGATGCAACTTCCAGGTCCCGGCGTCTGGGGCCCACCGCGTGACCATGATGGCGCCATTGCCGTCCTGCGTCGCGCCGTCGAGTTGGGCGTCGACCTGATCGACACGGCCGATTCCTACGGCCCGAATGTGTCCGAGGAGCTCATCCGTGAGGCGCTCCACCCGTACCCGGGCAACCTGAAGATCGCCACCAAGGCCGGACTCACCCGTTCGGGTCCCGGTGCGTGGGCCCCGTGCGGGCGCCCGGACTACTTGCGCCGGCAGTGCGAAGGCAGCCTGCTCCGCCTCGGGGTCGAACGCATCGACCTGTTCCAACTCCACCGGGTCGACCCCGACGTGCCGGCCGAAGAGCAGTACGGACTCCTCAAATCGCTGCGCGACGAGGGAAAGGTGTCCGAGGTCGGATTGTCCGAGGTCAGCGTCTCCCAGATCGAGGCGGCGTCGGCCATCGTGCCCATCGTCAGCGTGCAGAACCAGTACAACATCGCCCAGCGCAGCGCGGACGATGTCCTCAACTACTGCACCGGGCATCAGATCGGGTTCATCCCCTGGTTCCCGCTGGCCAGCGGGAAGCTGTCGCAACCGGGTGGGCCGCTGGACCAGGTGGCGCAACAGACCGGCGCCACCACATCACAGGTGTGTCTGGCCTGGCTGCTGCGCCGCTCACCGGTGATGCTGCCCATCCCCGGGACGTCGTCGCTCGAGCACCTGGAGGAGAATTGTGCGGCGGCCGCCATCGCGCTCTCCGACGCGCAATTCCAGGAACTCACCGACGACCGCACGCCGCTGCGCCGCTGGGCCCGGGCTGGCTGAACGTGCGCGGTGGGAACTGATGCCGGCGGATCTGGTCATCCGCAACGGCACCCTGGCCGACGGCACCGGGGGCCCGATGCGACGGGCCGACGTGGCCGTGGAGGGAAATCGCATCACCCAGGTGGGCGGCGACGTCGGTCCTGGGCGGCGCGAGCTCGATGCAAGCGGCCTGCTGGTGACGCCGGGATTCGTCGATCCCCACACGCACTACGACGGCCAGGCCACCTGGGATCCGCTGTTGGCACCCTCGGCGCACCACGGGGTGACGACCGTCGCTATGGGCAACTGCGGCGTGGGCTTCGCACCGGTGGCCCCGGGACGGCATGACTGGCTGATCGCCATGATGGAGGGGGTCGAAGACATACCCGGAACCGCCCTCCATGAGGGGCTGCAATGGGACTGGGGGACCTTTCCCGAGTACCTCGATGCGCTGGAACGTCAACCGCGGGCCCTCGACGTCGGCGCCCATGTCCCTCACGCCGCACTGCGCGCCTTCGTCATGGGCGAGCGGGGTGCCGATCCGTCGCAGCACCCCGAGCAGGGCGAGTTGGATGCGATGGCCGAACTCCTCCACCAGGGCCTCGAGGCCGGAGGCATCGGGGTCTCGACGTCACGAACCGAACGCCATCGGACCAGCGAGGGTGAGCACCTGGGCACCCTGAGGGCCCGAGAGCCGGAATTGCTGGCCCTGGCCTCGGTGCTGCGCGCCCGGGGCAGCGGCGTCTTCCAGGTGCTCTCCGACTGCTACAGGACGACGGACGATGCCTTCGCCCAAACCGAGTTCGACCTCCTCGGCGAGTTCGCCCGGTCCAGCCGACGTCCGGTCAGCTATACCGTCCAGCAGGATGGGGAGGCGCCCGAACGCTGGCGGGACCTCATGGCGCTGGCGGAGAAGCTCGTGGCTGAAGGGCTCGATGTCAAGGCCCAGGTGGCGCCCCGTCCGATCGGCGTCCTGCTTGGGCTGGAAGCGTCCGTCAACGTGTTCACCCCCACTCGGGCGTATCAGGGGATTGCCGGACTCCCGCTCGACGAGAAGATGGCCGCCCTAGCGCGATCCGGCCCTGCGCCAGCGCATCCTCGAGGGCCACGCCCATGTCACGTCGGGGGCCGATGCCTTCGCCGGCTACGCCTTCTTCGCCCGCTTCGATGAGATGTACGTCCTCGACGACCCGGTGGACTATGACCTGGATGCCAGCCGTTCCCTCGGGGCGTTGGCCCGCCGGGCCGGCGTCGACCCGCGCCAATACGCCTTTGATGTCCAGCTGCAGCGAGACGGCCACCAGCTGATCTACACCCCGATGTTCAACTTCGCCCACGCCAACTTCGATGCCATCCGCGAGATGATCACCTCACCGGTCGCCATGTTCGGCCTCTCTGATGCCGGGGCACATTGCGGGCAGATCTGCGACGGGAGCATGACCACCAGCTTCCTCTCCATCTGGGGCCGTGATCGCCGGGACCGGGACGGTCTGCCCGTCGAGGCCGTGGTGCACCAGATCACCCAGCGTACGGCGGCCCATTTCGGCTGGCTCGACCGCGGCGTGGTGGCCCCCGGCTATCTGGCCGATCTCAACGTCATCGACCTCGACGAGCTCGGGTGCACTCCGCCCAGAATCACGTCCGACCTGCCGGCGGGCGGC
Organism: uncultured Acidimicrobiaceae bacterium; assembly: GCA_963743785.1. Classification (GTDB taxonomy): domain Bacteria; phylum Actinomycetota; class Acidimicrobiia; order Acidimicrobiales; family RAAP-2; genus Bog-473. Next base: position 70,670 of record CAVURD010000035.1, read on the forward strand.
CGCCGCCTCCTGCAGGGCGCCCGGGGCTACCGCTGGACGCTGAAGCGGGGGACGGTGACCTTCGAGGACGGCGCTCATACCGGCGAACTGCCCGGGGCCCTCGTCCGGGGCGCGCAACCCTCACCGCCGTGAGGACCTGAGGTTGAGTTCGCCCGACGTCCTCGCGGCCATCGTCGAACACACCCGCACCGGTCCCGACCGCCCCGCCGTGAAGGATCTGGACCGGGACCTGACCTACGGCGCTCTGCTCGACGAGGTCACCCGGGCGGCCGCCGGCCTGCGCTCCCACGGCGTGCGTGAGGGTGACCGGGTGGCCCTCCTCTTGCCCAATTCGGTCGATTTCGTGGTCGCTGCGCTGGCCTGCCTGACGCGTCGGCGCCATCTTCGTCCCCCTGGCCGTCACGGACCCGCCGTCTCGGCTGGGCGTCATCATCGGGAACTGCGCGCCCACCGTCGTCGTGACCTCCTCCGACGATGACGGACGCCCAACCCGCGTCGGTCACCACCTCCGAACGACACCTCGCGGTCACCGTCTCGGGGTTGTGCGAGGGAGGCGGACGGCCGGGTGGAGAGCGGACCGCCCGACACGGCCGGGGCCTACATCATCTACACGTCCGGCACGACCGGCACGCCGAACGGGGTCCTCATCGGCCGTGCCGCCTTCGCCGCCGCGGTCGGCGCCACCGCGGACGCGCTCGGGCTCGACCGCACGACCCGGGCCTTGTGCGTGTCCCCGTTTCATTTCGACGGCTCGTTCGCCACCCTCTTCCCCACGCTGTCGTGTGGCGGCGCCGTGGTCATCCGTCCACGCGAGGCCCTGTTGTTTCCCGCGCACGTTCTTCCGGGCGGTGGCATCCGAGGACGATCACCTACACCGGTTTCTCGCCCAGCTACCTGCGGCTGCTGCTGGCCAGCGAACTGATGGAGACGCTGGCCGAGAGCCACCTCCACGTCGTCGCGCTGGGCGGAGAGGCCAGTTCGCCGGCCGATATCCGCGCCCTGTGGGCGGCGGCGCCGGACCTGGAGGTGTTCAACCGGTACGGACCGACAGAGACCACCATCGCCGTCACGCATATGAAGGTGACCCCCGCCGACCTCGCGGCGGGCACGGTGCCGATCGGGCAGCCACACCCCGGCGTGACCTTCCACCTGGTCGACGGCGAGGGCCGCGTGGTCGAGACGCCGGATCAGGTCGGTGAGCTCTACGTCGGGAGGCACCCAGCTGATGACCGGCTACTGGGGGGCTCCCGAGCTGACCGCCGACGTGATGCGGACCGACCTGATACCCGGAATGACGCTGTATCGCACCGGGGACCTGGTGCACCGCAACGCTTCGGGCGACTACGTCTACCTGGACCGGGCCGACCGGGTGATCAACCGGAACGGGGTACGGATCTCGTTGGTGGAGATCAGCGACACCCTGCGCCACGTGGAGGGGGTTTCGGCCGCCGCCTGCCTGGCCTTCGACGACGACGGGCAGCTGGGCATCGTGGCCTTCGCCGTGGCCGATGGGTCTGTGACGGCGCTCGAACTACGGCGGGCCACCAGCCAGCATCTCCCCGACACGATGCTGCCCAACCACATTGAGCTGGTCGAAGCGCTCCCTCTCACGGCGGGTAGCAAGCTCGACGAGCGGCGGCTCCTGGCCGAGGCTGGTCTGCGCGAGTTCCGCCCCGCCGGGGCACCGCGCCCGAAGGCTTAGTGCCCTGGACTCCGTCTAGGCGCGACCCAAGACCCAGCGCGGTCGCGACCACACCTGCCAGTACTCGACCACCTCGTAGCCGACGGAGCGGTAGAGGCTCTCCCCCGCCGCCGACGATTGGAGCAACGAGCCGGCCACGCCCGCGTCGGATTGGCGGACCAACACCGAGTCGAGGAGACGACGGCCATATCCACGCTTTTGCGACTCCGTTCGGGTGGCCATCGACCACACGACGACCCGCCCGTCCTCGATCACGGTGGTCACGCAAGCCACGAGGCGGTCGAGGTCGAACAACCCCCAGACTCCCATTTCATCGGCGTCGAGAGCGCGGTCGGGGATGGCGGCAGCGGCAGACGACGGATCGAGCCCATAGCTGTCGGCCAGGAGTTCTCGGGCGGCCGGCAAGTCCTGTCGCGACAGGTGGCGAACGGCCGCGTCGTCATCGGACCTCGACGGCGCGGCCAGAACCATCAGGGGCAGGGCGGCGACGGTCACCCAACCCAAGTCGGCCAACGTCTGCGCCGTGGCCAGTCCAGGACCCGCCAACATGATCGTCGCCGGCCGTCCCAGGTCGAGCACAGGCTGCAGGCAGCGATCCGTGAGCACGTCGGCATCGGCCGATTGGCAGCAGGCCACGTTGTAGGTGACGCTCTTCTCGCCACTCAGGGCGACCCACCACTCCGACGACACCGCGTGATGCTCGGGGGACGCCCAGAGCCGGGCCGCGCCGCCCAGTGTCCGCCGTAGGTTTGAAGGGCTGTCCCCCATCTCGGCGAAACCCTACCTGCGGATCCCGACGGCACGCCCCGGCTCCCTCCATCCGCCGAGACAGTCGTCACGACGACGGGCGTACACACGGTCGTCGTAGACCGATCCCTTTCAGGAGATCCGACCAGTTCGACTCCGTTCAGGTCGTCGGGTCTCCCGGCTTGAAGCTGGGATCGATTTTCCCGGTCATGACCATGGTGGCCGCCAGAGGGCGGAGGCGTCCTCCTCGGCCCCAGAAAATCGGATCAAACCCGCACTCTCTGGCCATCGCTCCGAGCGAACGTTGCGAAAAGAACTTGATGTGCCCGAAGTCGCTCCCCACCTGCCAATGGTGATCAAATTTTCCGGTCAGCGCCAGGGCCAGATTCTTGAAGTACCCGTGGAAGGGAGTACTGAGAATCACATGGCCCTCAGATCCAAGCGCTTCTCTGGCCCGGGCGAACACGGTGCGAGGAAAGAAGAGGTGTTCGATCACCTCCGCCGACAGGACCACGTCGAACTGCCCCAGCAGATCCTCGGGCAGCGGCTCATTGATGTCGTGATCCAAGAATTGGAGCGTCGGGAACGACTGCCGAGCTCGATCGATGCCGCTCGAGGTGAAGTCAATCCCGGTCAGACGTCGAAGCCGGCCGAGGCCACTTTGCCCGTGACAGCGCCGTTGCCGCATCCGATGTCCAGAATCCGTCCTTGGGGAATCTCCTTGAGGGCATGCAGGAGCGCCGGGACCAGGTAGCGATGATTCGGTGACGCTCCGGAAAAGGTCCACTCCCAATAGTGGGTCCTGCTCTCCAACGTGAACCTCCAGGGGTAAGTCTGAGTATAGGCACCAGAGCGCGGAGGCTTCGAAGGTGAGAGCGACTCCCCCGTGCTGAGTCGCCCGACGATCCGCCACCAGGCAAGAACGGGTGCTCATGCAGGCACCAAGAACTCCGGGGGCGGCGAGCACCCGATTGACCACACAGGACGGGTGGGGCTGGCAGGGATCGAACCTGCGACCGAGGGATTATGTGTGCGATCTTATGGTTTTCATGTTTTGACCGGTGTTCACCAAAACAGGCCATGACCAGCAGCTATGTTCCTATCGTTCGTCAGGTTAGGCCGGGAGTTGTAGTCGCGTTGTAGTCACGCCACCTGGCCGTGGTGCCGCCGTTCGCGCTCCGAAGCCCCGCCCCAAAATCCCATCGTGTAAGTGTCGGCCCAGGCGTAGTCGAGACACGCCGGCTGGACCTTGCAGGTCGAACAGAGGGCCCGGGCTGCGGCGGCGGCCTGTCCCCGAGAACCGGATCGTCGGCACGGTGGCACCCGGGTTATTCGCCCAGGAGGGTCGGTGCTGGCGGATGGTCTACGAGAACCCGGTCGGCCATCGGACGCACTGCATGGAATTGGTGGCGAGGGTCGGGCGGTGGAAGTTTCTGGATGGCTGGACGGAAGTGTGGAGCTGGGAGCGACAGCCGATGAGCTGCCGTGGGCTAGGCGACTCAGCTAGCGGATGACGATGGCAGCCCCAAGTCGTGTCGAACGATTGCCACAGCGGCGGAAAAGTGGCTCACGGCACGTTGAAAATTTGATAGCCAGGTTGAGTTCATGTCGAGGTGGGAAAATCCTTCAAGATCGCCAATGAGTACAGCGTCAGCCGCAGCGACTGTATTTACGTCGAATCGAGCCGATGCTGGCCAATGATCGGTGATGAGTCTGTGATTCGCAATTTCAAATGTCTTAATGACCGCCTGAGCCCCCGCCTCCGCTTGAGTAAGCGTCGTCGAGCTTGACCAGCTCCCCGCGGCGGTGATGAAATAATTCGTAGCCACATTTGCAGGCTTGAGGAGCGCGCGAGGAACCGTTTCCCCGGTGTCTGTTTTGTAAGGGCCTTGGGCTGGTGAACCGGCTGCTTTTGTGAGGCCGCTCCCACCGCACCGGCGAAACCAATACCGATCGATAACACCAGTACGAATCCCGCGGCATACTCACACACGCGCGCTCATTGGCCTCTCCCGCTCATTTTTGCCCTATTGCCGACGTTACATGTCGGCACAGCAGGCCGTGTAGTCGGCCCAGGTGTCAACCATCCTCGCTTGGCCCGGGGCCAAGATCACCCAGTCGCCCAGGATGCACACTTCGTTGGGGCACACTTCGTCGACCTTGACTGGTCGGCATCCACCCCCACGACCAAGCCGACGGGCGTCCCGCACGTTCCACAGCGGCCCATCTCAACGCATGCCGGGGGGGATGTCGCCCTGTCTGCGGTCGCCCGCCACGGCTAATCGCCATCGGCTCTCCATAGATTGGTCCGGGTTTCCTGCAAATGAATTGCTTTCTCAATCTCTGCGACATCGCGCCAGTGCGCAGCAGCCAGCTTGAACATAATCTCCAGGGAGACCGAGCATTTCATCACCCTCGATGGAATCTTGAATGTCCATTTGACGTTCCGTGGAGTCGGAGACTCGATTGACCTTTGCCGCCACCATCAAGTCCAATTTCGATTTGAATCAAGGACCAAGCCTCTTCGTAGGCTTAAGCAATAGGTACGGCCGCTGCGTGCCGCTCTTGACTGTTTGCGGCTTCAAGCGCTCGGCGCATATTCACCTGCAAATTGATCGGTCAGTGCAATTTGTGTTTCCCGCGCCCTTTGTGCGTCCAGGTATTTCCGTAGGGCTGCATCCGATTCTGGACGGCGTGCGCTAATCACAGCCGTCGGTACGGACCCTTCATAAACAACTCAAACACACCTTACTTGCGACTTCGGCCGCGGCTGACGCCTCAAAAAGTCACCGCAAGTAATTGTACATTTGCCTCGCAACTTCATGGTATGGGTCGGCGGTGGAAGCTCCTAGACGGCGGGACGAGGGTGTGGTCGTGTGAACGGCACGCCGACGAGCTGGTGGGAGCTAGGCGTCTTGGTTCATGGTGACCGACAGAATACTGACCATGTTCCGCACACGGTCCCAACGACGATCTCAGTTCGGGACTTGCAAGCTCGGTGCCCTTCGTGGTCGTACACATCTGCCTAAAATCGATCTTCGTCGGGCCATGCGTCGATGACCGAGACCTCTCAAACTCAGCAACTTGACGCCAACGCGCAGCGGCTTGAATAAGGTCCTCAGGGATACCGAACGATTCATACTTCTTGTGCGAAATCTGAAGGTCCTTTTCCCGGTCCATGTAGTCGGGGATTCGGATGATCATTTCGGCCACCATGGGCCCCCTTCTCGATCGCCTGAAGGGACCACGCGGCCGTAAGAAAGTTCGTCCTCTGGCTCCGGTAATCCAACCTTTCGAGCCATCTGATTGATCCACAGGCATGAGCACCCAAAGACTTGCGACCATTTCGTAGTACACCCTCAAGGTGGAGCGCCGAGTGGGCGATACTCCGGTGACCCGTGCTCCCTTGACACTGCCTCGTTTCGAGAGTAGCGAGGGAGGGTTGCAGGCGGATGGACGCCTGCCGGAAGGGCTTTCTGAATGGCGTATCACCCTTCGGCCTGCGGTCGCCGCCGACAGGTGGCGGCCTTCTCGGTGAGCCTTGGGCTCGTGGTGAGCTCATTGGTGGTGCCGTGGGTTGCCTCGTCCGCCACCGGGTCTAATCCTCCCCCGACCACGAGCGTGGTCATTCCAGCAAATGGGGCGACGCTGTCGGGATCGACCTTGCTTGATGCCTCTGCCACGAACGCCACCAGCGTCAAGTTCCAGCTGTTCGGAGGCATCTACGGCTTCTACGGCCCGATCATCTGCACGGCCACTCCGACCTACTACGGATGGTTGTGCAGTTGGAACACCACGACGGTCCCCAACGGCTCATACCTATTGTCGTCTCAGGCTTCTAACTCGCTTGGACGTGCATACAGTTCGGGCGTCAACATCACCGTCAGTAACCCTCCACCCACGACGAGCGTGGTCATTCCTTCGAGTGGGGCCACCCAGTCAGGCACGGCGGCGCTCTTGGACGCCAGTGCTTCAGCCAACGTGACAAGCGTCAAGTACGAGCTCACCGGCGGGACGCTCACCGATCAGCTGATTGCCACCGCCACGCCCACCTACTACGGGTGGCTGGCCCAGTGGAACACGACGACCGTGCCCAATGGCACCTACACACTCCAAAGTGTCGCTGCCTATTCCGGTGGCGTGACGGGTACGAGTCCGGGCGTCACCGTCACCGTGGCCAATCCGGGCCTTGCCGACCTTGCCAACTTGTCGTTCACCGCGACCGCGACGGGGTCGCCCGGCGGCAGCGGTTGTCTCATCGTGCACTTGAATTTCGACGCGGTATACCCAGGCAGTGCGGCCGTGGGTAACGTGACCCTCCACATTGCCGGCTGCGTTTCAGATCCCTACACGTACACCGGGTCCTTCACCATTACGACCGGCGTTGGCACGCTGACCGGCAGTGCCCCGGGCACAGTCACCGAACAGATCGTTGGAGGAGACCTCGAGGAGAGCTATCAGATAAATCTCTCCGTGACAACCGCGACCGGCTCCTTCTCAGGAACGACGGGTAGTCTCCTGTTCTCCGTGCCTCTGAACCAGGTCGACTCTCTCACCGTTGAATAGTCCGTCCGGCCGCGCGATGATTCCGGCCGCCACCCTCCCGGTGACCGAGCTGGTGGACTCCGAGCAGGCCGGGGGTGGGCGCGGTGTCCAGCACGGCAAGGACTGACAGTGGCCTGGCCGATGGCGAGAAGGGTGCGCACACCGTCAGGCGTTCGCTGTCTTATGACATTGGAACTTCTAACGTCGGATATTCGCTGGAACGTCCCCGTCGGTGCCCCGGTGGTGTCCCCGATCATCAAGAACCTGGCCACCGAGGAGCAGCAGGCCGGGAACACGTCCGACAATGCCTTCTACATGCTCCAGAGCGGGTCTGCGTACGACGCTTTTCCGGGTCTGGACATCGGTCTCACCCGAATCAATCTGCCCACACGCGGCGTGGATCTCGGGCCATGGATGAAGGAAGCCACCATGACGCTACAAACGATCGGTGTCTGTCGATTCGCTGTCATTCACAAGCGCCGGCAGCTCCCCAGCCGGCGTAGTGGAAGAACTACAGGCCGGCATCGGCTCAGCCGCGGTGGAGATCGGAATGCCAACAGCGCGCTCTACATCGTCACGATAGCGCGGATGCGCCACCACGAGGCCACACGTGAGTATCTGGCGCGACGCACAGCTGAGGGGACTCAGCAAACGAGAGATCATCCGCTGCTCGAAACGCTACATCGCTCGTGAGGTCTACGCTGAACTGCCACGATCACCGGTTGAAACGGCTTCACCGTGGGCTGCTTGACAAACATAAGAGCATCGAGCGATTCCACCAGACCATGAAGAAGTTCTTGGCCATGCAGGACATCAAGAGCCCAAAGCAACTCCAGCGCCAGCTGGATCGCTTCATTGACTACTACAACGAGGTGCGTCCGCACCGGGGCATCGGACGCAAGACACAAGCGACGGTGTACAACGCACGGGAGAAGGCGGTGCCCTCTCCGTCATTCGTCAAGGTGGGAGAGCGACGGCTGCGCTTTGACCGGGTGGACAAAGCCGGATCACGCTTCGTCACCGGGGACGGCTTCACCACATCGGAATCGGGAACGCCTATGCGGGCTGGCGCGTCGCCATGCCCATCGACGGTCTCGACGTCGAGATCGTGGGATTCGACGGCTCACCGTTGCGACGTCTGGTCCTGGACCCGACCAAGGACTACCAACGCATGCCCTGACGGGACAGTCCTGGTCTACGATGTCGTGACACATCGGTCTCCGATGTCTTGAGACATCACATGGTGGGGCTGGCAGGGATCGAACCTGCGACCGAGGGATTATGAGTCCCCTGCTCTGACCACTGAGCTACAGCCCCTTAGCTGGTATTACGTGTGTTGCGTCTGATACCACCCAATCAGAATCCAATCTACGGAGGCTGAGGATGGCGGAGTTCAAGCGGATCCAGGTGGAGAAGGGTATCCGGCAGCTTGGCCCTGACCGGTGGGAGGTCCAGGTGCATATCGGCCGTGACCCCGCTACGGGCAAGCTCCGCCAGGTGAGTCGTACCACCCGCAAGGGCATTGCCGGCGCCAGGCGTCTTCGAGCTCGGCTGATGACGGAAGTCGGAAGGGGCGAACACGGCGGAACAACGGGCACCTTCGGCGCGCTGCTCGATGAGTGGATCATGCAAGGTGAGCGCAATGGCCGATCCCCCAACACCATCGCCGGTTACAGAAAGAAGATCGACGCGACGATTCGGCCGGCGCTTGGCGGTCTCCCGCTCGACAAGATCACCACGCACACCCTCGACGCCTTCTATGGCCGGTTGCTCAAGGCGGGGACGACCCCGGCGACAGTCATGCACTATCACCGGATCATCGCCGCGGCGCTCCACCAGGCCGAGAAGTGGGGATGGGTTGACCGGAACGTCGCGGGACTCGCCCAGCCGCCACCGGTCCCCCGGAAAAAACTGACCGTGCCACCGCCCAAGAGGGTGCGAGCCCTGATTGAGTCGGCGGCGGCATCGCGGTCGCCAGAGTGGGCCACGATCATCACAGTGGCGGCTTTGACCGGGCTGCGCCGCGGTGAGTTGTGTGGCCTCCAATGGACCGATGTGGATTGGCCTGGTTCCGCTATCACTGTCCGGCGATCAATTTGGCAAACCAAAGACGGATGGGGTGAGAAGGATCCAAAGTCGCACCAGGTAAGGCGGCTGGTCTTGGGTGAACACGCACTGTCAGTGCTGGCTGGCCGCCGGGAGCGGGTAGCCGATGCCGCGGCGCTGGCCGAGGTGAGGGTGAGCGAGACCGCGTACATCTTTTCTCCTGAACTGGGCGGCACTCGACCGATGCTGCCGGGAGCCGTCACCCTCGCGTTCGGCCGGGTCTGCCGCAAGATGGAGGCGACAGCGGTCAACCTGGCCGAGGAGGAAGGCCGCGGGATTCGGGACACCGAACGGTGGCCTTACCGTTTCCACGACTTGAGGCACTACACGGCTACCGAGCTATTCCGGGCCGGTCACAACCCGCGCACAGTTTCGGACCGTCTCGGTCATGCTGATCCCTCTCTCACCTTGCGGGTCTACACGCACGACACCGTTGACCAAGCCCAGGCAGCCGCGGATTCGTTGGAGTCCGGCCTCCTAGCCTTGACGCAATAGCTCAAGGGCCTTCTGCGTCAACCGTCCGCCAGGTACGCCCCTGCCGCTTGGTCGCTCGAGTAGCTGACGGTGCGCGAGTTGGCGGAGGAGCTCGGAGTCTCAGAGCGATTCGGGCGAACGGTCGTCACCAGCCTTAGCCGACGACGGCTGGTGTCGTCCGTCGGTGAGGGTTCGCTCCGTCTTCTTAACACCTTCCTCACATTTGCCGTGTAAAACCGTGACTTCAGGGGGAAATGCAGGTCGATGATCGCGAGTTTGGATTCCGTCGTTCTCCATTATGATCTCGAGGGCGTTGGTGGGGCATGATGATGACGTTCCCTGGTGCTGCCTCACTGTGCGATGGCAAAATTGGAACGGTGCAGTAGGGGGCTGACGTGGTTGAAGATAGCAGCGAAGAAACCAGCGCCCACTTTTGGCTTCAACAAGCAAGTCCATCCATTAACTCACTCGTGACCACGACGAGCACCGCACTGCTCACGCTGAAGACTGGTCAGGAGAAAGTGGCGGCTGCGGTCGACCACATCCGTTCCTCAGCATTGACGCTGCAGCGATGGCTCACGACTCATCCGTGCCCCGATCCAACATTGGCTGATCGATGCGAAGTGTTCGTGGCCCGATACAGATTCGTCTGTTTGGAGATCGAGTCGAACCGCAAGGGGGCGTCCGAGGGCCGTTTTGAAGCAATGATCGAGCGGCTCGGTTTTCTGAATGCCGAATTCGCTAAGGTCCTCGTGGATCCGCAGTAATTGAGGGCAAGCGCCGAGTGAGCACCGCCACGTGCGAAGATGGATCGGAGGTAACCGGCGTACCACGACCGTCGGACGACGACGCCCGCTCGGACTCTGTGCGGCGCGAGGTCTGGCCTTCGGTGGCCGCGATCTGTGCATATATTCTGCTCGGCGTTACCGCCTACTGGCCAGTGCTCCCGGACATCTCGGGAAAGCTCTTCAGCAATGCATCGGATTTCACCCAGTCGGTGTGGTTCATCGGTTGGGTGCCGCATGCGCTCGCCCATGGCCTCAATCCGTTCTTCAGTAATGCGATGTACTCGCCCACAGGCGTGAATCTGGCCGACAACACGGCAAGTCCCTTCCTGGGCCTGTTGACGGCTCCGCTCGCCTTGGTATGGAGTCCGTTGGTAGTAGGGAACCTGCTGTTGGTATTGAGCATGCCGATATCGGCGGCGGCCGCGTTCGTCGTCTTGCGGAAGTGGCAGGTATGGTGGCCGGCCGCCGCCCTTGGTGGGCTGGTCTATGGGTTTTCGCCCTACATGGTGGGTCAGGGTCTCGGCCATGTGGAAATGATGTTCGTGCCGCTGCCACCGTTCATAGTCATGACGGTCGTTTCAATCCTGCAGCGCCAGGGTTCAGAACGACGGCTCGGAATCCAGCTCGGCCTTCTGATTGCCGTCCAGTACCTCATTTTGCCAGAGGTGCTCGCGTCTGTCGCCGTCTTTACTTTTGTCGCCGTCTTCTGCGTGGCACTCCGCCATCCGTCGGCCGTTCGGGAAATGGCCCGCGCCTCGGCGCGTCCGACGATGATCGCCCTGGGATTGGCGGCGGTTCTGCTGGCGTACCCCTTCTGGATGCTGATTTCTGGACCTCAGCACGTAGCTGGACCCCATTATCCTTTGCAGAACCTGTACCACAACGACCTCCTCAGCTTTGTGGTCCCGGGACCATTGCAAAAGGTCTCCCTGGGGATGCGATCGCTTGGGTCCATATTGGCGTTTTTAGATGGGCCGACCGAGGCGGGAGGTTATATCGGCGTTCCGGTCCTGATCTTGATCGGATTCCTCGCTTGGCGGTCTCGGCACAGCTCCCGAATGCAGCTGTCGGGGATGCTTTTCATCAGTGCCGTGCTCCTGTCCCTTGGCCCGTATCTAGCCGTTCATGGACACTTGACTCACGTCCCACTTCCATTCCTGCTGCTCGACCACATTCCACTGATCAACAATGTGCTGCCGAGTCGAATCTCTTTCGAGATAGATGCCTGTCTCGCCGCAATGATTTCGTTCGGATTAGATGACATGCGCGGAACGCCTGTCAGGGATCACCAGCACCACTCTCATCGAGGCGCTCGGGACCATGGCCGAACAGCCATCATCGTTACCGGTATGGCCTTAGCGGTGCTGGTGTTCACTCTGCTGCCTCAGTGGCCAGATTCGAAGTCGCCGGTCGTTTTACTTCCGACAAGCATTTCCCGAGCCATTCCAACTGGAGACCCGGTGGCAATCACCTATCCTTACGGCTACGATCCCCGCGGCTACGGGGTACCGACGCTGCCGTTACTTTGGCAGGCACAGGACGGATTCCGATTCCGCATAACCGGAGGATACGCCTTTCACCCAGACCCCAGAGGTAGTGGTTCAAGGGTCCCGAATCCGATGAGTCCTCCAAATCTGCAAGATTCCCTCGCTGCCGATGAGCAGGCCTGCTTTTGCCTTCTGACTCCGGTCAGCCCCAAGCTGGTGGCTGCCACCCGAACCGCTCTGTCCAGGTATGACGTTCGGTTGGTCATCGTGGACCGCTCAGTGAGCGGAAGCGGTGCGGTCATGGAGCTGTTTGACGACGCTCTCGGCCCTCCCAAACTTTCGGCAGGGCACTTCTCCCTGTGGGCCGACTGGCACGGCTTGCCGACGCACCAGGTCTTCCCAAACTTACTCACGAGCGTGCTCATTCCTTCGAACGGGGCCAAGTTGTCAGGCACTACGGTGCTTGATGCCGCAGCGACGGACTACCTGCGCGTCACCAAAGTCGAATTCCTCCTCACAGATGAAACGCATCACAGCACACTGATCGCCGGCGGCTATTTGACCTTTTACGGATGGGTCGCAAAATGGAACACGACCAGCGTGGCAGACGGCACCTACACGCTTCAGAGCGTGGCCTACGACTCTGCAGGTAGGAAGAGTCAGAGCAAGGGCGTCACAATCACCGTCAACAACTAATAACAGTGGCGATGGAGCGACATTGGGCAGCTTTCCGTCGTGGCTGGCAGCCGGATCTGGAAGCGGGCAGCCGTGAAAGTGGGCCAAGGCATCGGGGCCACCGGCGCGGGGACTGGGGGGTGATGGCCCGTCGTACGTCTCTCCGAAGCCAGCTATACCGAGCCGCCCGGGACCTGGGCAACGTCCAAGCGGCCAGGGGCGGCCCAACGTTCTACGGCAAGCGGGTCGTGCGCCGGAAGGTCTATCGGACCACCAACGGCATCAACAGGCGGATGCTGAAGGATCTCGGGCTGTAAGCAACCGAGCAAGCATTATTTTGGAAAGTGCAGTCGCTTTAACCTAGGCGTAACGCTTTGATTACCGGGCGTTCAACTTCGGTCTTTAGGTTGGTGGTTGGCGTCGGGATGATCCCCCGTCCCGCGTCAAAGCCCGCTCGGGTCTGTGGGACTCCCCACAGATCACCCCCTTCTGTGCTCCACAGTTCCCCGAGCTCGGCCAAATTCCTGACGCGGAACGAGAGGGCCGAAGCCCTCCCGAATCCGGACATGGTGCACCTCCGAGCCCCGCGGTCTGGGACACCCCGACGGATCCTTCAAGGCACGCATTCGGGGACGCGTGAGGTTCCAGCGGCCGACGCCGGCTCAACCAGCGGTCGCCGGGCAGCGGGTAATGTCGGACGAGCTCGTTCACCGAATGATGGAAGGCATGTATTACGTCCCGTTCGACTTCAGTAAGCGGGGTCAGGGACTGCACCCTTGCCTCGGCTGATCGAGGGCCGTCGCGGTCCACTGGAGGGTCCCCGGTAGAGGCCCTCACCACAGAGAGCCGTTGGTTGAAGCGCTCCCAATCGGCGACCGGGGAAAGCGGCAGTGTAAGCAACCTTCCACACGCGTCGAGCAGTGGGGCGACCGAGTCGACGGTGTCATAGCGCAGCACGTGCACGGCTCGCCTGCCGAACACCGCAGCAAAGCTAGGCACCAGCTGCTTGTAGTTGACGCGGAAGTCCCAACCACGGAACACAACACCGCCATCGGCCAGGGCGCGAGCCAAGAAGTCGTCAAACTCCTCCTCCAGCCCGTGCTTGCGCAACTCGACATACAGGGATTCGAGATATTCGGACGGTCGACGGAGCACGACCAACACATGAGTCTTGTAGCCGAGTCGTGACAAACGGCGGCGGAAGTTCCGCAGGCTCTCAGGCCGCAGGTGTAGATACTCGAAATCCTCGCTTGACAGCAGGACCGCTCGAGGCTTGGTCTGTCTCAGCTCGTTGGTGAGGTCGGCGAACGATCCGACCGTGGGGTCGTAGCGCTCGTCCCCGTTGAGCTCCCAGGCCAGGTTGTGGTGACCGTCACCGGCCCGGCCGGCGGTCGGATAGTAAAGCCCCTGCTCCAGCGAAGTACGTTTCGTTGCGGGCGATCATCGACTGCAACGAGGTGGTCCCCGTTTTGTGAGTGCCGATGTGCACTACGGCGATCTTCGACGCCATCTCGCCAAACATAACTGAGCATCTGGACTAGAGCCGTGACCCCCGACATCCTCGTTGCCGAGGGGCGCTGTGAACGAGCGGCACACAGTGGGACCGCGTGGTCATGTTTGACGGTGCGTCCGGTGACGATCGAGGGCGGTTGCCCAACGAAGTGTGCGTCCTGGGCGAGTGGTGAGCTAGTGCCAGCAGGTCAGGCGAGGATGTCCAACACCTGGGCCGACTACACCGGCTGTTGGGCGGACGTGTACGACGACGACCACGAAGAGATGCAAGCGTGCGAGGCCAAACCTGACCCCGGATCGACGCTAGGGCTGTGTGCCGAGCATGACGCTCAGATCATGGCGTCGGCTGGCTAATCAGAATCGGCCTCGGCCTCACGAATCTCAAGATCGGCACAGCAACAGTTGGGGTCGCCGCAGACCTTCACCCGGACGCCACGGTCTACCAAGCAGCCACAGTCGGCGCAGAGGATCTCCATTATCGAATCGGTGAACCGAACCGGATGAGGTTGCCGTCTGGGTCCGTGTGTGAACCTTCCCGCTTGCCGTAGTCCTCGTCCTTGGGACCAGTGACCTCTAGCCCTGCCTTGCGCCAATCATCGGCCACCTGGTCGGCATCATGGCACCCGATATAGAGCACGCCCGCCCCCGCAACCTCGTCGCCCTCAGGGAGCGTCAGGTGGATGGTGAGATCACGATCCCGGTGCGCAAAGGCGTAGGTCTCGTCGTGGAAGTCGATCTCAAATCCCATCTTGGCGTAGTGGTCGGTTGCCCGCGAGACATCAGCGACCCTGAAGATCGGCTCAAATCCTGCCACTTGCCACCCGCCATGCGCTCTGATTCGCTTGTCCCGCTTGTCTACAAGCCAGTCAAGGCATCGGTAGCAGATTTGGATTTCCTTGTGGTCATGTAACTGGACGGTTTCAGTTTCTTCGCCACAGCATGAGCAGGTGGTCGCCATGCCCTACAACGCTAGACCGGCCTAGCCCACGGCAACTCATCAGCGTGCCGCTCGCAGCTCCACACCTTCGTCCAGCCCTTCAAGAACTTCCACCGTCCAACCCACGTCACCCGCTCCATGCAGTGCCCGCTCTGGCCGACCGGGTTCTCGTAGATCATCCGCCAGCACCGCCCCTCTTGAGCGAAGAGCCCGGGGGCTACCTTTCCCGACCGTGCCACGGTGGTCAACGCCGCCGTAGATCGCGAACTCGGTCATGGCCCGACGGTAGCGTCGGGGTCTGCGCTGGCGATGATGGAGGCCGAACTCCACCAGGGAGGAATCAAGTTCGCCGTCATTCATTTGACACCCGACAACACGGGGTCCGGCCCGTCTCAGTGCATCCACCCTGACGCCGAAGTACATGGAGTGCTTATTGCCCGACGAGGGTCAGAGTGAATCCCAGGCGGATGGTAAACAGCCCCTGTCCCCGTCCTGTCCGCGTAGCAGGGGGACGCCCACAACCGCCGTTGGGGGCAGTCTCCGACCTACAAGATGGTCAGGCAAGGAGGACTGTCACCTCGATGGTTGACGACTACGAATCAAAGGTTGAGTATGACCCTAGAGAGGGCGTCGTCCTCGAGTAGGGGGTCGTCATGGTTCGACGGTTGCTCGCCAGCGTTTTTCTCGCGGCTTTCCCGGTTGTGGTGATTCCGATCGCAGTCACTCCGATGGGTGCTTGGGCCGGTGCAGCCGCTCCAACCGCAGTCCAGCAGTGCAAAGATGATGGCTGGCACACGCTCACTGACGCATCGGGGCAGCCATTCAAGAATCAAGGCCAGTGCATCAGCTATGCGATCCATAACCCGGTCAGCCTCGCCGACCTGGCCGGTTCGTTCTCCGGGACGACATCGTTCACGTTTGGGACCAATGGTTGCGTCCTCGTAGAAATGGTTTTCGATGCCACATATCCCGGAAGCTCCGCCGTGGGATCGGTGACGCTTCACCTGGACGGATGCGTCCCCTTCGGTCCTCCATTCACCTACTCCGGGACATTTACCATCACGACGAGCGTTGGCACTCTTGCAGGCGCTGCAGTTGGAACCGCCAATAACTTGGCTGGCCCACCTCCCTTCGTCTTCGATCTGACGCTGACCGTTCTGTCAGGAACCGGTGCGTTCGCAGCGACGATGGCACGATGAATGTGAGCATTCAGTCGTTGGGCGGCGTAAATCCGGCTCCGGTGACCGGCTCAGTCAGGGTCCCGTAGGCGTGGCAACCAGCTGTCTCCCGACGACACTGCTCGTAAAGATCCTCCGTCCCCGCGCTGTCCGCGTCGTAGGCCGACCGGCAACGGTCACCCACTCGCTGGCTACTCGTTAGTAACCTTGCGCCGTGGCCAGATCCGGCGACAGCGGAAATTGACGTGGCTGATGAGCCCCGGCAGTGGGGAGCAGCTGCCCTCGCTCGAGGAGGTCCTACGCCGGCCGGGGTGGATGGAACTGGCGGCCTGTGCCGGGTAGCCCACTGAGGTGTTCTTTCCGGCGCATGGACAGACAGCCGCCGCGGGCCGGCGCCATCTGCGTCACCTGCAAAGTGCGGCCCGAGTGTCTCGACTACGCCAGGCCGACAGCGACACGGCAGGGGTGTGGGGAGGGACCACGGAGCGGGAACGGCGGCACCATGGGCCAGGTGGCGTAAGTGTCACTCGACGACAATGCATCCAATCAACCATCCGATCAACTTGTCGGGACCATTAGTGATGGGTTGGCGACCGTTGAACCTAGAACCGCGTATAGGTCGGGATTCGATGTTTCGTGAAGCGTCCAGGTGGGACCGGACCTGGGCGGATTATGAGTCCCCTGCTCTGACCACTGAGCTACAGCCCCTGAAATAGCAATACTTGTACGAGCATTCCTGCCCACCTAAAGCGTGCTGCTGCGAATAGTGGAACGTTGGCCGCAGAGGCGGGATCGACCTAGGTCGTCGTCTCCAACGGTGCCGGTTGTATCACGCCGAATGCTGCAGTGGTCGTTGTTGGCGTCGGAACACCACCCCTGTCCCGGGGTCGGTGCGGTCGTAGATCCGGTACGTGTCCGCGGCCCGAAGGTAGCCCTAACGTCATTCTCCTTGGTCTGGGACCTTGCCACCCTTCCATGCGGCGATCTCCCGATACTCGGGCAGACCCGGCGCATCGAGGATTTCGACCATTCGGGCAATCTCCGCTCTGTGACGATCCACTTCCTCATGTGTCTCAGCCTGCCGGATGCAATTGGCCAGGCCGCGGTAGCCCAGTGCCTCAAGGTCATCAGCGAAGAACCAATCTTCGAGGAGCTTGGCGGTCATGTGCGAGCCTCCCTTGAGCGATTCCGGAAAGCGTGTCAGGTTCTGACCGGTCCAACGGGGATGATGGGTCGTCCCTTTGAGGACGGCGGAGTCGTATCATTCCTGCCGGTGCCCGAGCCGGCCACAGCGGCATTGATGTGGCCGCGGAAGCCTCAGGTGGTTTGCCAAGCTGCAACCCTGGGTACCTTTTTGGCGTGAATGAATTCCTGTCTGATGTGTCCGACCTTCGTCGCAAAGCCCGTGAACACATCGATCAGGGACCGGTCACCGATTCCTACGGCGCCGACCGGGAGCGGGTGATCGCCGTGCTGAACGAGGCCCTGGCCACCGAGCTGGTCTGCGTGCTGCGGTACAAGCGGCACTTCTACATGGCCGAGGGATTGGACTCGGGACCGGTGGCCGCCGAATTTGCCCAGCACGCCACCGAAGAACAGGGGCATGCCGACATGATCGCCGCCCGCATCGTCCAGCTCCAAGGCGAGCCCGACTTCAATCCCGAAACCCTGATGAACCGGAGCCACGCCGAGTACGTACCCGGCAAGGACCTGCTCGACATGGTCAAGGAGGACCTGGTGGCCGAACGGGTCGCCATCTCGTCCTATGGCGAGGTCGTCCAGTGGCTCGGAAACAGCGATGTCACCACGCGGCGCATGCTCGAAGAGATCCTCGCCGTGGAGGAGGAGCACGCCGACGACCTCCTGACCTTCCTGAAGGTGCTCAATCTGTCCAGTTGAGCACCGGGTACCGTCGCCAAAATCGCGCCGGGGACGAGTCCCGACCAGAACCGGTCGAAACAGGAGTTGAGCCTGGGATCGCCTGAAAACCCAGGTATCCGAGCATCAGGGGTTACCGCCCACTACTGTTCAAATCACTCTGTCCCACCGAGAGACGATTGAGGTAACCAGATGGCGTCTATTACCTGCTCCAATTGTCAGACCGAATCGGCGGAGGGTACGGCACTCTGCCCGGGTTGCGGCGCCGCCTTAGCCGCTGCTCCCGCCGGAGCCACCGCAGCCGGATCACCAGCCGGGGCTCCGGCTGCAGCGCCCGCCGGCTCGCAGGTGAAGTTTGACGCGACGAAACTCACCCAAACCGACCGGATCGTGGGGATTGCCTCCTTCGTCCTTTTGATCTCCCTGTTCCTCTCCTGGTTCAGTGTCAGCTTGGGCCCCATCGGCAGCGTCAGCGCCAGCGGGCTCTCGGCCCACGGCTACCTGTACATCGTCCTGATTCTGTCGATCGTCATTGTGGCCCTGCTGGCCGTCCGGGCCTTGGGAGCCTGGGCCTTCCCCTCCACCGCACCGGTGACCGAAGAGCAGGCCCTCCTCATTGCGACCGGGATCAACTTCGTCCTGGTTCTGATCGCCTTCCTCCTGAAGCCCGGGGGTGTGGGCAGCGGGGTTGGCTGGTCGTTCGGGGCCTTCGTCGGTCTCATTGCTTCCATCGTTGCGGTCGTGCCCTTGGCCCGCCCGGCTCTGGCGGCCCGCAAAGCGAAGTAGGTCGCGCGGAACGGACCCGATTGAACGGCCCGTTCCCTCAACACGTTCGTTACTGCTGATACCGCTCGACCGTGTCGGCCGACCTGGTCTGGGCCTCGTCGGGGTTGCGTCCGGCATCCCGCTTGGCCCTCCGTTGGCGGAGCGTGTCCCAGAGCTGATCGAGCGTCACCTCCAGCTGCCTGAGGCGGTCACGCTCCTCGGCGGAGAGACCTTCTCCGACATGGCCCTCTTCGAGCTCTTGTTCCTCGGCGGCCAAGGCGCTGATTCTGGAGATGATCTCCCGGTCGTCCACGTGCGGCTCCAATCGTTTGGGGTGACCTCAGGCTACGGCCGGGAGTGGCTCCACGCCGCCGGCGGCGTGACCCTCCGCCTCCAGGGCGGGGGTCAGCACGTCGGCGATGGTGGCGGCCAGATGGAAGGTCATGACCTCCCGGACCTCCTCGGGGACATCCTCCAGATCCGGGCCGTTACGCTCGGGGAGGATCACCTCGGTCAGTCCCGCCCGGTGGGCAGCCAAGACCTTTTGCTTGACCCCTCCGATGGGCAGCACCCGACCCTGCAGGGTGACCTCACCGGTCATGCCCACAACAGAGCGCACCGGGACGCCACGGAGCAGACTGACCAGTGCCGTCGTCATGGTGACGCCGGCCGAGGGTCCGTCCTTCGGCACGGCACCGGCCGGCACGTGGACGTGGAACCGCTTGCCCGAGAAGATCCCGGGATCGATACCGAGTTCTCCGGCGTGCGAGCGCACGTAGGAGAGGGCGATCTCCGCCGACTCCTTCATGACGTCGCCCAACTGACCGGTCAAGGTCAGACCTTCGGGGCCGTCGGACACACTGGCCTCGACAAAGAGGACGTCGCCACCGGCTCCGGTGACGGCCAGTCCGGTGACCACGCCGGGAACGCTCGTCCGATCGGCAGCCTCGAAGAAGAATCGAGGCCGGCCCAACCAGCCGCGGACATCTGCCACGTCGACGGTGACCGGAGCCTCCCGCTCCCCAGCCGCCAGCTTGGTAGCCACCTTGCGGAGGAGCCGCCCGATCTCGCGTTCGAGGGAGCGCACTCCCGCTTCACGGGTGTAGTCCGCCACGATGGAACGCAACGCGTCGTCGGTGATGTTCACCTCGTCGCCACGAAGGGCGGCACGGGCCACTTGGCGCCCGACCAGGTGGTGGCGGGCGATGGAGACCTTCTCGGACTCGGTGTAACCGTCGAGGCGTATGACCTCCATACGGTCGAGCAGAGCCCCAGGAATGGTCTCGACCACGTTGGCCGTGGCGATGAACATCACTCGCGACAGGTCGAGGTCGACTTCGAGATAGTGGTCCCGGAAGGTGTGATTCTGGGCCGGGTCGAGGACTTCGAGCAGGGCCGACGACGGATCTCCCCGAAAATCGGCACCCAACTTGTCCACCTCGTCCAAGACAATGACGGGATTCATGGTCCCGGCTTCCCGCAGCGCCCGCACCAGCCGTCCCGGCTGCGCCCCGACATAGGTTCGACGGTGGCCGCGGATCTCGGCTTCATCGCGCACGCCGCCCAATGAGACCCGGACGAACTTGCGGCCGAGGGCGCGGGCAACCGACTCCCCGAGCGACGTCTTGCCGACACCGGGAGGACCCACCAGGGCCAAGATGGCACCCGAGCCGCGTCCGTCGACCGGGGCCAGGCCCCGTTCGGCTTGGAGTTTGCGCACGGCGAGGTGCTCGAGGATCCGCTCCTTGACGTCATCGAGACCATCGTGATCGGCGTCCAGAAGTCGGGCCGCTTCGACCACATCCAAGCGGTCCTCCGATTCGGTGCCCCAGGGGAGCTCCAACACCGTGTCGAGCCAGGTGCGAATCCAACCCGTCTCGGGGCTCTGCTCGTTGGTGCGCTCCAATTTGTCCACTTCCCGCAACACGGCAGTCCGGACGTCGTCCGGCAATTCGCGACTCTCCACCTTCGTCCGGTAGTCATCAGGGTCGGCGTCATCACCGTCGCTGAGCTGTCCCAACTCCTTGCGGATCGATTCGAGCTGGCGACGCAACAAGAACTCACGCTGCGTCTTCTCCATGCCCTCTTCGACGTCGGTCTTGATCCGCTCGCGCAGCGTCAGGTCGGCCAGCGTGTCGCGGGCCCACCCGAGCACCAGCCGAAGCCGTGCTTCGACATCCAGCGTCTCGAGCACCTCGACCTTCTGCAACAGCGAGAGGTCGGGCGAGTACCCGGCCACGTCGGCCAGGCGGCTCGGCTCGGTGACTTCCCGCAGCTGGGTGGCGACTTGGCGCGCACCGCGGCTCAGCAGGATGTTCTCGAGGACGGCCCGGTACTCACGGGCCAGCTCGCCCACCGCAGGGCGTCGGCTCACCCTCATCGAGGGGCTCGGCTTCGACCCAGAGCGCATCCCCGGTCCCCGGGACTGCGGTACCGATGGTGGCCCGCTGATCTCCGCGCACCGCCACCGCCTGCAGGCCTCCGGGAAGCGTGCCTTCCTCCATCACTTCGGCAATCACTCCGACGCTGGCGTAGCGGCCCTCAATGTGGGGAACCAGAATCAGGCGACCGCCGGCCGACTGGGCGGCCTCGACCGCCACGCGAGCCTCGTCGGACTCGAGCGCCATGGTGAAGACCATTCCGGGCAGAACCACCCCGGACTTGAGAGGAAGCAACGGCAGTGTCACGTTTGGATTGGTCACGATCTGAACCTTTCAGGTGCAATCAATTCGTTTGACTAGTCAACAAACACCCCGGCGATCTGATTCCCGGCCGGGCCGATGGGGAAAACCCGAGGTCGGGGACGCTCCGACGATGTGGAGCGATCTACGCTAATGGTGTGAACATCGCCGCGAACCGAAGGAACCCGGACCCACGGGGGAACTCCGAGCCCGAGCCAGCCGGCGGGATCACGCTGGCCCCGGCTCGACCCGATCCCGACCTCAGCGACGGCGATCACGATCGCATGGCCCATATCGTGCTGGAGGGGTACATCCCCAAGAAGGGCAGAAAGAAGGGCACCTTCTTCTCCGCTGGACCCAGCGTGGTCGAGGGGATCGTCAACGGCACCGCCGTACGCGCCCTGTGTGGCAAGGAGTGGGTACCCGGCCGGGACCCCAAGCGCTACGGCCTGTGCCCCACCTGCAAGGAAATTGCCGAATCGAAGGGGTGGAAGCTCCCGGCCAGCTGAGGAACCAGGTCGGTCCGCGGGCCGGGACTCAACCGCCGGCGTCCTTCGGGCGATCGGTTCCGGCTGTCGCGTCGGCGCACCATGGCGAACTGGCCACCAGCGTCGATCAACCGGCTTCGCCCGCCGGACTTCACGCTTCGCCTTGTACATGGCCAGGTCGGCTTTCTCCAGCACTTTCACCGGCCGTTCGTTGCCTTGCCCGCCAAGCGCGATCCCGATGCTCGCGTGCGTCCGTATCTCGCCACAGGAGAGCGGGAACGGGTACGAGAACGCCGCCTCGATCCGGTCAGCGATCACCCGCGCTTCGGCTTCGGAGACGTCCTCGAGCACCAGGACGAACTCATCCCCGGACAACCGGGCCAGCGTGTCCCCCGGTCGTAGCTGTGCGGTCAGGCGCTCGGCCACGGCCACCAAGAGCTCATCGCCGATCCGGTGCCCGAACACGTCGTTGATCCTCTTGAACTTGTCCAGATCACAAAAGAGGACCGCCGTGAGGTTGCGGGAACGTCGACCGCGCAGAAACGCGTGTTCGAGCCGCTCGAGCAGGAGCACCCGGTTGGGCAACCCGGTCAACGGATCGTGCAGCGAGCGTTGCCGTGCCCGGGCCGAGGCAGCTTGCAGGTCGACTCGGGACCGGGCGTTGGTCACATACGCCGCGGCCACGTCGGCCAGCGTCTGGGCCGCCCTCATGGCATCGGCATCCAGTGCCCCCGGGGTGTCCCGGTACAGGTTGAGGGCACCGACGAGATCACGCCCATTCCGTAGCGGGAAGCTGAACACCGCCGCCAAGCCTTCCGCGACCGCCCGCCGATGAAATCCCGGAAATTGGCGATCCGATTTGAAATCCGGTATCGACACCACTTCACCGGTCTGGCAGGAGAGGAAGCGCGGGCCTTCGCCCAAGACACTCTGCAGGAGCTCGAATTCCAGGGCCGACGGGCTCGAGGCCGCCATGAGCTCGGGATCACCGTCGGTCCACGACAGCGAGACGCCGGCTGAGGTGATCGGCAGGAAGTCGGCCACGCGTCGCACGAACTGATCCAGGATCCCCTGCATCTTGGAATCTCTCAGCATGGTCCGAGCAAATTCGCTCAGGATGTCTGAGAGCTCTGTTTCGTCCACCATCATGTCATTGGGCTCATGCTGATGGCCTAACCGTGCCAGGCCGATGGCACGCGCCGCTAGTCCTGTGGAAGCGACTGCTTGGCTCGCAGGAGCGTCGGGGACGGGGGCACGCCCAGGTCCACCAGCATCCGACTGGCCCGCTCCAGCGCGTTGCGGGCCCGGTGAAACTGACCGGCTTCGACATGAATCTCAGCCACCTGAAGGTAGTAGTGCTCTTCGAAGGGGTCCGTCTCGATGAGGCGCTCCAGATAGGCCAGCGACTGGTCGAATCGCCTCTCGGCCAGCGACGAGGTCACGAGGAGCTCGAGCATGCTGGCGTGGCGACGCAACAGCGCTTCGCGGTATGCCGCCGCCCAGTCGGCGTATCGATCGCCGGGCAACAACTCCCCCCGGTAGATGGAGACGGCCTCCTCGGCCAGTCGCGCCACATCCTCCGTGCTGCCGTCACAGGTCAGAGCCTGCGTTGCGATCTCCTCAAAGCGGTCGATGTCGGTGCTGGCGTCCTTCGCCAGGCAGATCAGATTGCCTTCGCGCTGGAGCAGGTCGCCGCATGCGCCTCGGATCCTCCACAAGACGTTGCGCAGGCGTCGACTGCCCACCCCCTGAGCGGCCTCGGGCCACAGCATCTCCACCAGTTCGTCGACGTGAATCTTCTTGTGCAGCGTCACGATCTTGAGCGCTTGTGCCGCCAGGCTCTGCGGAATGGCCACTTCGCCATTCCTTCGACTGACCGTGAATTCACCCAGCAATCGGATGTCCCACTCGTGCTCGGTTTCGGGCCTCGCGGCGGCGGGCGGACCGCTGGGGGCAATCGTCGCCATGGCCCGCGGCGCCGGTATGTCGACGGTCTCGAGGACGGGTCCAGCCGCCGGAGGCTCGATCGCCAGCTCCTGGTCCGCCAGCACGGCAAATCCGTACGCCCCGAGTTGCTCGAAGGCGTGCCGAGAGCGATTGAGCCGCAGCCGAGCATCGGCCAGGCGAGACGCCGCGGCCAGACGCACCCCGGCGCAGAGATCTATCTGGGCCAACAGCATGGGCGACGCCCCGACCTCGGACTGGGCATTTTGAAAGTGCGCCAGGGCGATGTCGAGATCCGGTTCGCAGATGCCCCGGAGGAGTCGGAGGACAGGGCTGTATCGAGTGACCTCGACGAGTGACGGCTCGACCGCGTCCAGCAACATCTGGGCATCGGCCGGTGACCGGCCCAGGAGGCACATCACGCCCAACAGCGGCGCGTTGAAGACGGAGAAATCGAGTCCGACCGCCCCGGCCGGACGGGTGAATTCCATGACCCCTTTGATCCAGGTGCGGGCCACCGAAGGCCGCTGCGCCTGCTGTTCGAGAATGGCCAGATTGACCTGCGCCTGCACCCTGGGCAACGGGCCGACGTCATCAGCCGCGCCCAGCACGAGCGCCGAGGCTTGCAGCGCCCCGTTGGCGTCATTGCGAGCCGCTCCGAGGTAGCCACTCACCGACCGGGCCCGCGAAGCCAAGAGGGCGAGCCCCGCCGCATCCGCCAGGCGGGCGGCGTCGTTCGCCAACCGATCGACGTCGGCACCGCGGCACGTGGAAAGCCCGACCAGAGCGTGTACCAACGGGGCCACCGACCCCAACGGCTCGTCACCCGCCGCAGGAGGCGCATTCCTCAATCCACTGCGCCCACAGGTCGGCCATTTCGGGCGGGCCGGCGAGGAGGGCTCCCAGCCCGACGGTGAAAGCCACCTGGGGGGACGAAGGGAACCGCTGGGCTTTGCGCATGAGCTGCGACATCGGGTTGGCAATGTCGCTGACGGGGTCGAGCGGGGTACCGGCGAGCAACCGGACGATCCCGTGCATCGCACGAGCCAGCGCCCCAAGTTGGCTGTTGAGCGACGCCGATATCGAGAAGGCGCTGGTCGCCTGATGCACGGCGTCGTCATAGTGACCTCCGAGGACGAGGCAGGCAGCCAAGTCCAAATGCGCCAGCACCGCCAATTCCGGGTCCTCGGGCCCGCACGTCGCAATGGTGTCTTGGAGAAGACCGATGACCTCTTCCCCGACCGAATTCTGGAACCGGACTCGGGCCTGTTGGTGCAGAGCCTTGGCCCTGACCGGTTTCGCCACCGCCAGGTCAACCGCCTGGGCGGCGCACTGGGCGGCCCGCACCTGCTCGGAGGCCATCATCCACAGTCCCGAGGCGCGAGCCAGGCTCTGCGCCTGGCCGTCCGGACCTTGCGCAAATGCGGCCGCCGCCTCCTCGTGCCGGGCTGCGTCCCTGGGGGATCCGCGGTCAAGTGAGTGCCGGGCTGCCTGTTGGTGGTGCGCCGCCACTTCGTGATCTGGCGTCTGCGACGCCAGCCCGGCGTGGTAGGCCCCCCGCTCGACGTTCCCATGCCCAGACAAGGTGAGGGCGAGGACCCCATGGGCCGCCAGGCGCAACTCTTCGGGCATCAGGTGGTACGCAGCCGCGGCCACCAGAGGGTGGACGAAGTTGACCCGGTCGCCCCGTTGGACGACGATGCCCAAGTCCCGCGCCTGCTTGAGGGCATCCGGATCCAGGTGGAGTTCGGAGAACATCGGGGGGTATTCCGAACTCTTCACCCGGCCGGCGGCCACGACACCGAGCGCCGAGCGCGTCGGTTCGGGCAAGGTGGTCAACACCGAGCCATACGCATTCACGATGTCAGACCCCATCGGGACCACCGGCGGGAGGGCCTGCCAATCGGCGCGCTGGGCGATGGTGAGACGGCTGTAGCCATCCACCAGACACATGGGATTGCCGTGCGTTTGGGCGAACAGCCACTCGAGCACCGACGGTGCGATGTCGCGATACCCATGCTGCTCCAGGAGGCGCGAACACAGGGCAATCGTCGGGAGACCCTCGACACAGTGCTCGGTCACGTCGGCGTCCCAGAGCTCGATGGACTCTGTGTGTGGCGCATCGGTCCATGCCATCACCAGAGCGGTCGGCGCGGACGAGAGCCTCGTCGTGAGCGCCCGGGCCAGAGCGGCGGGCAACCACGAGGGCAGTAAGTGACAGTCGTCCATGGCGATGAGGACCGGTTGAACGGTATCCCCGATCATCGACCGCAGGGCCTCAGCGCATTCATTGGTCAGCTCGGCCAGCGCGTCGCTGGTGGCCGAACGGATGGTTTGATCCCGGTCCGGACCATCGGTGCGATGCCGGCTCGACAATTCGACGATGGGCCGCGGCCAGTGCGCCAGCACCTCGCCTTCTTGCCCCCTGACGCCCCGTAGCTGGATGACCCGGAAATCGTGAGCCCGGGCGACGGCAGCCTCGAGGAGCGCGCTCTTCCCGGTGCCCGCCTCGCCCCGCAACACGACCGCCGTGGCGCGGCGGTGCCGGGCCAGTGACAACATCCGGTCCAGATCAGAGAGCTCTCGGTCGCGAGCAACCAGCCCGCTCGAGAGTGCAGTCGGTGCCGTCCGGCTCGTGCCGGGCGCTGTCACCGGTGAATCGCGGTGAAGCGCGTCCCAATGGTCGATCGTTAGTACCACGTGCCCACCCACGTTTCCATCTCAGTCAATCCGCCATTACTCGCTGAACGTTGCTTCCGTCGCACCTGGTCCACCAACACTCTCCGCTGCCTGGAGGGACTCTGTCCCACACTTGTCCAGCGGCCGTCTTTCCGACCCATGCGCGTCATGCAACACGCATGGGCCAAACTTCGGGCCGCGATGATCTAAGAGAAGCTGAGCGGTTTTTTTCTCTGATGCTTGTGTTTGGGCGACCGCCAATACATCACCCAGTAGGGACTCCACTCTACACCCGTTTGGCTGGACTTTCCTCCCCGCGGTCAATGTCCCGCCGAAACCGCCTCCGAAAATCGGGTTTCGACGGCATCACCGCTGGTGGGGCCCACGATCGAGCGCGTCCCACCTGGCCGGCCGACACGAGGTCAGCCGGGCTGATCCCCCGCTATTTCGTCCCAACAGCCCACCCGGCTGGGACGATTTCTTCCGTGACTCTTGGGACGGGGGACAACGTTGGGATGACCTCGGTGCATTTTTGGTGAATGCGGACTCTGATGGTGGCCAATTCTGGCGGGCACCTCGAGGAGCTGTGGTCGCTCCAATCACGTTTGGCCAGCTCCACGCCGTCACGAGCCTGGGTCACCTGGGATTCTCCGCACAGTCGATCGCTCCTCGCCGGTGAGGACTGCATGTACATCGATCAGGCAAATCCGCGGGACGCCCTCGCGGCACTGCGGAACGCACGCGACGCACGGGACATCCTCAGACGCGGCGATTGGGCCGAAGGTGGTCAGCACCGGATCCGTCATGTCGGTCCCGTTCTTCGCCCTGGCCCGGGCGCAAGGCCTCCCCTGTCACTACATAGAAAGCGCAGCTCGTGTCACCGGACCATCGCTTTCGGCCCGCTTGCTCGAGTGGGTCCCCGGAGTGCATCGCTACAGCCAACACAAGGGTTGGTCAGATCGCCGCACCTGGAGCTATAGCGGATCGGTCTTCGACGCCTACGGTCCGGCAGTGCGTGAGGCCGGCGCACACGGCGGTGGCACCGAGATCCATCGGGTGGTGGTCACGCTCGGATCGAACAACTACACCTTCCGCACGCTCGTTGAAGGCCTGCTCAGGGTCCTCCCGCACGGAGCCGACATCCTCTGGCAGACGGGACACACCGACACCTCGGGTCTCGGGATCGAGGCGATCAAGTTCCTTCCGGCAGCCGACTTGCTCTCGGCCATGCGCAAGGCTGACCTCGTAGTGGCCCACGCCGGGGTTGGTTCGGCGCTGACCGCCATGCGGTCCGGCCACGCTCCCCTCCTGGTGCCCCGACGCCGGCTCCGGGGTGAACATGTCGACGACCACCAGGTGCAGATCGCCCGGCATCTCGTCGATCGGGGCATTGCGATGGCCTGTGACGCGGAGCACCTCAGTCCCGCCATCACGGCGGCGGCCGCCTCCCAGTCTGTCGCCACGAGGATCGCTCCTCCGGTTGTCCTATACCCGGACCGACCGTCGAAGGTCAATCGCCTGCTGCGCCGACGGCGCCATGCCATTGCATGATGTGCTGTGCCACCTGGGCCAGGACAGTTTCGACCGCCTGAAGGTGCACCCGGCCGGCCACGCTTCGACAGATCCATCAGAGCCTTTGCGACGGCGCTCCTGGAGCCACCCGTCACGAGACTTCCCCGCAACGCCGCGTTGAGAGGACGGAAACGCGTGTCCAACACGAGGCGCGGTGAAAATGGCCCGAGTCGATCGGCATGGACCTGGTGTAGCAAGCGAAGCCCAGAACCCCGGCGACAGGCGTCGCGCAGGAACGCGTCGTCAGAACGGGAATGGAGGTGCACCGCCCGCAACGACGCATCGAACACGCCGGTAAGACCGGCTTCGGCCAACCGGTAGCCAAATTCTCGATCGGCGTGATAAGTGCTGGCGAAGGCCTCGGACCTGAGGCCGACCCGGAGGCAATGGTCGCGCCGCACCGAGACGTTGCCGAACCACAGGGAATCGAGAACCGGAGCCTCGCCCCGGATCAAGGCTGCGCAATGTTCGTGGTACGCCCGGGCATAGATCCGACTGGCCGCGTCCAACCGACGACCTTGGATCGACCTGCACCGGCATGGTGCCGACGACCACGAGATCGTCTCGTTGGGCGTGACGACGTGCGTGTCCAGTCGCCAGTGGACTGACGGGGAGCACATCGTCGTCGAGGAGAAGCACAACGTCGCCCCGAGCCATCAGAACACCGCGGTCAAGAGCGCCCATCTGCCCCAGACGGTCGGTCTGGGCGTGACGGAGACGACGATTGGTGCGGGACAGCTGTTGCAGGACCACCATCGATTCCGGGTCGTCCGCTCCATCGACCACAATGATCAGCTCAAGGGCACCGGGATCCGAAAGGACCGCATGGACCAGAGCTTCGAGCACATTGGCCCGTCGTCGGGTGGCGACGACAACGGAGACACCCGGCCGTCCATCGAGCGTGGCCGCGTCGCCTTCGTGGCCTGGGGCGCGATCGGGGGTCGTCCGGCCGAGCTGGCCGGCAGCTTGGGTGCTGACGTGCTGTGCCTGTACCCCCCCGGCAGCTCGCGCCGACCCCGGGTCCCGCTCCGCTACCTCCGGTGCGCGGTCGAGACCGGGCGCTATGTGCGGCGTCACCGCCCTCGAGTCGTCGTGGTCACCAATCCCCCGATCTTCGCCGGGCTGATCACCTACGCCTGGGCGAGGACCGTCGGGGCCACCATCGTGCTCGACAGTCATCCTGGTGGATTCGGAGCCCAGGGTGACCGCGTGGCGGCCCGCGTCCAAGGACTCCATCGATGGCTGGTACGGCGCGTCGCCTTTTCCCTCGTCGCCTCGCCCAAATGGGGAGACGTCATTCGCTCGTGGGGGGGTGAGGCCGAGGTCGTGCACGAGGCGCCGGGCCCAATGGCGCCGACCGCTCCGAGGCGACGCGGCCGGTTGAGGATTTTGTTCGTTGGCCGGTTCGCGCCCGACGAACCTGTTTCGTTCGTCGTGGCCGGGGCCGCCCAGGTTCCCTCCTGTGATGTGTCCATCACCGGCGACCAGGCCCGATGCCCCGATTACGTTCGTGCGGGTGCCCCGCCCAACGTCCGCTTCGTCGGCTTTCTCGATGCGCCCGACTACCAGGCTGCGGTGGCCGACTCCGATGTGGTCGTGTGCCTGACCACGGAGCCCGGTTCGGTGATGCGGGCCGCCTATGAGGCCGTGTACGCCCGTCGCCCGTTGATCGTTTCCGGATGGCCCATCGCTCGTCAGCTGTTTCCCCACGCCGTCTTCGTGGAACACCACACGTCGGCCCTGGCCGATGCTTTCCGGGACGTCGACGCTCGTTACGAGGAGCTCGGGGCGCTGACCGAGGCGGCCCGGGACCTCCAGATCGCCCGTTTTGACCAACAGCGCCACGCCCTGGCGCGGCGGCTCGCTGTGCCGGGCTCCCCTACCTGACATCCCAGGAAGAGACGGTCATCGCACGCGGAGCGAGGGCTGCACGCCGACGCTGGTCCCGGTGTCCGTCGACTCCTTCGGACTCCAGTTCGAGGTCGTCGAGGAGCGTCGCTGATCGGTCATTTCGGCCTTGGCCACCTCGTCGGGCAGGGTCTTCATCAGGATTTCCTCCAGCTGCGCCATTGAGGCGAAGCCGGTTCGCTTCCCCGTGCCCACCGCCTCCACTTCTCCGCCGATGTTCCCGTCGT
Organism: uncultured Acidimicrobiaceae bacterium; assembly: GCA_963743785.1. GTDB lineage: Bacteria > Actinomycetota > Acidimicrobiia > Acidimicrobiales > RAAP-2 > Bog-473. Next base: position 100,963 of record CAVURD010000035.1, read on the forward strand.
GAGCCAGCTCGGGCCTCAAGCGCAGAACGTAGGAAATGACCATGCAGCGACCCTACGGCCCCGCCGTCCACCCATCGTCCCAGGCGTCGAGAGTGCGATTTGATCAGGTGATTGTCCGCGACCCTCGATCCCCCCACAGATAGGTGGGACACGCAGGAAACGTCTATGGGATCACCACTGGGTATACCTAGGCCGTGGAGATCGGTGGCGCACGCAGCGGCCTCAGGGAATTCGCGCGCGCCACCGCTCGCCAATCGACCCCGCCGAGGTCGATTTGTATCGTGCGTCCCAATCAAGCAACCGCCCTTTCATGACGAGGCGGCGTGAGCACGAACAGCCCACCCCAGTGACACAAACCCCAGAGTCGGCACAGACGCAGACGCAGACGCCCACGCCGACGCCTACGCCGATGAGCCAACCGTTGGCCTCGGCTTCCCGGATCGACTTGTCCTGGCCCTGCTTGACGACGCCAAAGATGTCCTAACGGCCGTCGGCGTCCGCCTCAGCGTGGTCAGTCTCGACGAGGACCGAGCCTTGTTCGTGAGCGAGCCGGCAAATGGCCAGGTCAGCGTCCAAAAGGCGTGCGAGCTCAGCCGCCGGGTCCTCACGCAGGTGGCAGGCGCCATGCCGGGAATCGCCGTCGAGTTGGTCGAGTTGCGATGTGGACGCCGATCGGAATGGCCGTGCACGTTCTCCCTCGAGTGGAGCCAGGAATTCGCCGCATCGCTGGCTGCGTTACCGGCCTCGCTACCCGCGGTTACCCGCCGTTCCCGCTCGAAGTGCATCCCCTGTGGCAGTCGAGATCCCCTCGTTGGAGATGCTCATCGGAGGCCAGCGAGATGAGGCCTCCCGCGAGTTCGGGGCTGGAGTGGAATCCGCTGCCTCCTCCGCCACCCAACTGGCACCTCGCGGCGCGTTAGACAGCTCAGGGTCCCAGGGCGCGGGAGCACGTCATGGCGAGGGCCCAGAGGAATCTTCGTGGGAACGCCTCCGGGGGCGCCTGTCGCCGCCATGGCTGAAACGAAGAAGCTGGCTTCTCCTTTTCTGCGTAGTGGCTGGAACTGCCGGCGGCTACGTTGCCCGTACGTTGCAAACGCCGATGTACTCGGCCCGATCAGTGATTGTCGTGGCCACCGGGGCCGGTCAACAGGGACCCGGGAACGCCAATGACGCCATCGCTCTCGCTCTCACCGACGCGTCGATCCTGCCGTCTGACCAGGCACTCCTTCGGGCAGTCAGTCAGAAAATCGGCGTGTCCCCATCGGAGGTGGCCGACCATCTCAGTGCCTCTGTCGAAGCGGGCACCTCGGTGATCCTCGTGAGCTTTGACGCGTCAACACCGGCGGCGGCCGTCAGAGGCGCCGATGCGGTCGGACGGGTCATCACGTCTCGGAACGAAAAGATCTCCGCCATTCCCAACGGGTCACTGTCGTTGGTGCAGCTGGCCACCCGAGCCAGCGCGTCGGGTCTGCTGGAGACCTACGGGCTTCCGCTCGGTGCGTTCCTCGGCCTGTTAATCGGCCTTGTCTTCGCGGTGGCGATTGAACGAGCCGATCCGCGGGCCGATGACGTGGAGGATCTGGCCCGAGCCGCCGGCACGGCAGCCAGTGCCTACCCCGGTCCGGTGTCCTTGGTGGAACTCGAACAGCTGCTTGACCGAGCCAGTGACGGGGCTCCCGCCGTCACGCTGGTCCCACTGTCTGATTTCGAGATGGCGCACGCCATCGCCCTGCGGGCGGGCTTGGAGGCCGCGACGAACCACCAATCCCTGGCCATCGAGGTGGCCGGGCCGATCGGATCGATGGACGACCGGCTCACCCGGGGCGAGGGGCCGACGGTGGTCGTGGTCCGGAACGGCGCCAGGCTGCGGAGTGTCAAGGCATGCGTTCAGCGGCTCGGGTTGCTGGGGCGACATCCGGTGTGGGCGGTACTTGCTGTGGGAAGCCCTTCAGCCGACACCCCCCGGTGACGGGAGATTGGGTTCCCCGCCGAACCTACGGGCCGGCGGTGGCCCTGCCGGCAAGTGACCTAGCCGGACCGGATGCCGGCAGCTGGCTGACCACGCGACCCCGAGGTCCTCTGATCGCCCTCGCGGGCGTCCTCGTGTCCTTTGGACTCGGTTTCTTGGCCATGCAAAACCCTCGATATGCCCTGGCCCTCTTGGCGGGAATCCTTCTGATCCTCGTAGTCCTCGTACGTCCCTTCTACGGCGCTTTGGGGTTGGTCGCCTTGGTGCCCACGCTCTCCGGGCTGGCCCCAGGAGTTCCCGTCCCCAATATCCGAATCTCAGAAATCCTGATAGGGGTCATCGGCGTCACACTGCTGACGACCGCACGCCGCCAGGCCGCTGTGTCGTGGGGCATCCTCGACTGGCTTCTGCTGGCCTACGGGGTGCTCTGGACAGTCGACGGCGTCCTCGGGGCCGTGAGCGCCCACCAACATCTGTCCATCTCAGAATGGGGCACGGCCGCGGGCCAACTCCAGTTCTTCCTGCTGTACCGCTCGCTGAAGGTCACCCTCCGCACCAGCAACGAGCGCCACCTCGCCCTGAAGGTCCTGTTTGTGGCGAGCGGCGCGGTGGCGCTGCTGGCGGTGTTGGAGGAGCTCAAGGTGCCGGGCGTGATCAACCTCATCGTCTCCCTCACCAAATCGCCGGCCGCCGGGGGTACCGGTGGCGTCATCCGAGCGACCGGGCCCTTCGCCAACTGGGCCGCCCTGGCCGGCTACATGCTGCCCTTGATCTTCGTCGCGGTCAGCCTTGGGCTGGGCGATGCTCTCCCCAAGCACAAGAAGTCGCAGGTGGGGCTGGGGCTGCTTCTCGTCCTGGGCCTCTTTGTCACGGCCGAGTTTTCAAACATCCTCTGCCTCGTGGCGGGTGTGGGCCTGCTGGGCTTGCGCTACCGGCGGGGACGGATGGTCATGCGTTGGCTGGGCATCGGGGCCATTGTCGTGGCCGTTGTGGCGGGCGGGCTCCTGGCTCAGCGCATCGACGCGCAGCTGTCGACCAGTGCGGGCTCGAGCCGCCACACCGGCGTGCCTCAGACCCTGGTCACACGCTGGTCGGTCTGGACCGAGCAATACATCCCGGCTATCGAGAAGCAACCCCTCACCGGTTACGGAGTGCGGTTGCCGAGTTCGATTCAATGGCCCTTTCCTGAATCGCAATACATCTCCTTTCTCATCGAGGGAGGTGTGCCCCTGCTGGCCATGTTCGGGTTTTTGGCCTGGGCCATGCTGGGAGAAGCTCGAAGAGGCAGCCGCTCTGAGGATCCCGTCGACCGCGCCCTCGGGCAGGGTCTCCGGGTTGCCGTCCCGGCCATGGTGATTGTCAACACGATCTGGCCGTTCCTGAGCAACGGCGGGGAGCCCCAGGTCCTGTGGGTCCTGTTCGCCCTGCTCCCAGCGGCTGTGGCGACCGGTGCGCCATGGCCCGGTCGCCCCCGGGGCGTCGTCGGTGGTGAGCCTGCGATGACCCTCGGTCGGTTGACCGATGTTCGCCCGCCTCGGGCAGAGACTCGGCGCATGGAGACTCGGCGTCGGGCCAGACCGGGTCCGAGTGGTGTTCACGTGGGACGTCAAGGAAACGGCCTGCCCGTATATTTGCCTCATGGTCTTGACAGACCGGGGATGAACTCCACCGGTGGGCAGAGGTACAGGACGAGAGATTGAGGGAACCTTGTGATGGCTGATTTTCCGATTGATGCCCAGACGCTCAAAGACCTCCCTCAGGGTGCGTTGGAGACGTTGCTGAGTACGGCCCGAGCGGAGACCGGAGCGGTGGTCGCGTTTGTCGCCCTCTACCGGTCTGACGGGTCATTCGCCATCACTACGAGCATGGAAGAGGACGCCCCCTGGGAAGGGAACTCCCTGGCCTCGTTGGCCCGGTCTATTTGGCTGGATCCGGACCTGACGGTGGGCAAGGTCCTGGTGAGCAGCGCTCGGGTCGAGAGTGGGCGCATGAAGCGCCGCCAAGCCCATGTGGCGTCGGTCGTCCTGTCCGACGCCGCCACTTCGGACCTCGAATGGGGTCTGCTCTCCATCATCGCCCCCACCGATGGCAAGTTCGGTGACGAGCAAGTGGATCGCATCGTCGCGCTCTCCAAGAACCTGGCGGCCTATCTGAGTGCGCGCGAACGAATGATCGATGACCTCATGGATGCGGTCGACGAGGATTCGGTCACCCCGCCGACCAGATCGACCACCTCGGCCACACCGACGACCGAGCCATCCAAGGACCCGGATCTCGAGGATCTCATCAGCGAGACCAGTCGGGATGACGACCTCGACGTGGCTCGCCTCCAGGCCGACCAAGCCGGGGCACCACGTGAGGTGCACGGACTGCACCCTGAACCAGATGACGGGGACGACATTGCGTCTCCGCACATCGGGTCGGCACACGAGGAGATGGACATGGAATTCGAAGACCTGGCGGCTCGGCTTGGTACAAACGGCGTGCGGGATGTGCCGGTCCGGACCGTTGGTGACGAGCCGAACGACGAGATTCACATCATCCCGACTCAGCCCCGCGACGGGTCTGAGGAGGCCGAGGAGATTGAAGAGGTTGACATGTCTGACGAAGTCCACGCCCGCATGGCGCGCCAAGAACGCCCCCTCGACGATGAGGATGACGACTTCGAGGTGGTCCCGATGTCCGAGCTGACGATCCAGGTCACCGAGCCTGGCCTGGTCGAGCAGATTGGAGACGCCATGGATGCCATCGGTAAGTCGGTCGAGACCGTGGCACTCATCCACCTCAAGATCGCCTACGACGACACGGCTGCCATCGTTCCGACCGAAGCGGCTCGGATGCTTGTGGCTCAGTCCATCCGAGAGTGTGTCCGGTACGACGACAATGTCTCCCGGGTGGGAGAGAATTCGTTCGTCGTGGTCGCTCGTTTGCGTCCGGGATCGCCCAAGCCCTCCGCCATTGAGAAGCGCCTCACGAAGGCAGCCCGGCGAGCGACCGGCTGGACCGAAACAGGACCGAGCTTCCGGACCGACCACCTGGTGGTGGACTCGGACAGCATCGACGATCCCGAGGACGTGCTCCTCTCCCTCCTTCATCACTGAACCTCGATCCCGTTCACCCCTCCCGACCCTTGGCTCCTTGCCACTGCCAACGGAACCGCCACCTCAACCATGCGAGAAAGCGGGAAGGCGGGCCGCTGTCCGCCGGTGGCTGAAGGACCAACAGCCCACCGAAGTCTCCGGCCACCAGCCGCTCCGGGAATTGGCGGTGCGGGGTGGCGCGTATCTGGTCGGGCGGGAAGCGTTCGGGATGTGCATCCGCCTGGCCGGCGTGGTGGTGACGGTTCGATTGATCGGGCCGAACCACTACGGGATCTACGCCGCCGCCGCGGCGTTCACTCTGGTCGTGACCACGATTGCCCAAATGGGGGCCGAGGTCTATTTGATCCGGATGCCCGAGGAGCCGAGTCCGGAGCACTACAACCAGGTCTTCACCTACCTCATCGGCACCTCGCTCGTGACGACCGCAGTGGCGCTGGGTGCCACGTTTGCCTTCGGCGGCCTGCTCCGCCCCATCGGGGTGTTGGTGCCGTTGCGCATCTTGCTACTCAGCGTGCCCATCAACGTCCTATGGGCCCCCGCCCAGGCGCGCATCGAGCGGTCGTTCGGCTATCGGAAGATGGGGATCCTGGAGGTAGGCGGTGACCTGGCGCTCTACGGGACCGCGGTGCCACTCGCCATCTTGGGCTTCGGGGCGTGGTCACTCATCGCCGGTTACTTCGCCTGGCAGACATGGCTCCTGGTGGGCAGTTACGCGTTCTCGGGATTCCGGCCACAGCTCCGGTGGTCGTCCGATATCGGGCGCCAGCTCACCAGATACGGGTTCAGCTACTCGATGACCTCATGGATCAACCGGCTCAGTGGTCTGGTCAACCCCTTGGTGGTCGGCGGCTTCTTCGGGGCGGTCGGCGTCGGCTACGTGGCGTTTGCGCAACGCCTGGTCGACACCATCGGCTTTGCCAATCGTGGGGCCTACCGCCTTGGGCTGGTGGCCATGTCTCGCGTCCCGGCTGTGCAAAAAGGCCGGATCGAGCGGGCCCTCGAAGAGGGTTCCGTGCTCCAACTGGTCGCCCTGGGCGTTCCCCTGGCCGCGTTCGGGGTCCTCGCTCCAAAGGTGGTCCCCTTCCTCTTCGGCCGTCAGTGGGATGCATCGATCCGTGTGTACTCTCTTTTGGCTTTGGCGTCGCTGCTCGGGGCGGCCGGACTGATGCAGATCACCTTCTTGCTGTCGCGGGGCCGCAATGGAACCGTGGCCTGGACGGCCGCCATCGGGGGTGCCATCCTGGCCGCGACGGCGATTCCTCTGGTCTGGCGCTATGGCGTCGACGGATTCGGGTACGCCTCCCTCATCGCCTTGGCCGATCTGATCTTCCTCGACTGGAAGGTCCGCCAGGAGGTCGCCGTCAGCTACCGGCGGTACCTTCCCTTGACCGCGGTCATAGCGCCTCTGGTCGCCTTTCCACTGCTTTCCTTTCCCCTTTCCCTGGTGATGTTCGCGCCGGCGGTCGTCTTCCTCATCGTGCCCTCCACCCGACGGCAGGGCATACAACAGATCATGGTGGTGCGATCCGCCCTCTCTCGCCGCCCGGTCGGGCAGGCTCCCGCATGATCGAGGCGGAGGGGTACCGGGTAGGCGTTGACCTGACCGACGTCACTCAGGTGGCCCACGCGGTGGCCCGTTTCGGTGGGCGTTACCTCAATCGGCTGTACACGACGCACGAGCTGGCATGTGCGCGGCGCGGCGCCACCTTCGATCCCCAGTCGTTGGCGGCACGCTTCGCAGCGAAGGAAGCCACCATCAAGGTCCTGCGGCCAGCCGGCGAACAGCCACCGTGGACATCGATTGAACTGCGACGCCTGCCGAGCGGGGCGTGCGAGATCACCTTGAGCGGTGCGGCAGCGGCAATGGCCCGGGCCGAAGGCATCACCTCCCTGGCGGTGAGCGTGACGCACGAAACGACCATGGCCGCGTCCGTGGTCATCGCCACGTGTCGGCCGAGCGCGCGTGAACGGTCTGCCATCGCCCTCGGAAAGGCGGGAACGACCACGATGAGACGAAAGGAACTGGAAGCGGCGATCGGGGTGATTCTGCGCGACGAGGGGCGGCTGTCGATCGATCCGGCCGAGCTGGACGTCGACGACGATCTCTTCGCCGCCGGCATGACGTCGCACGCCAGCGTCAGCGTGATGCTGGCGTTGGAAGAATCCTTCGGCATCGAGTTCCCCGAGCGCATGCTGCGAAAGCAGACGTTCGAGTCGATAGCCGCCATCGCCGATGCCCTCACCAGCCTCATCGATGCCGACGTGACGTGCTAGCGACGTTGCCGCCACCTCTCCGGGGCGGGCCGGCATGAGCCTGTTCTCGGCTCGCGCCCGTCCCGTCCAGCCGGTGGCGGGTGGTACCGGAAACGCCACACCCCTGTGGTTCGGCCCCGACGAACGGCCCCTCTTTGGTTGGGTGCACGCCCCGAACGATGGCATGGCTCGGGGCGCAGCCGTCCTGTGTCCACCGCTCTTTCTCGAGCAGGACATTGCGTACTACTCGTTCCGGCGTCTGGCCGAGGAACTGGCTGCTCGTGGCGTGCTCGCCGTTCGGTTTGACTACGACGGGACAGGCGACTCGGCCGGGGGGGACGAAGATCCCGACCGGGTTCGGGCTTGGCTGCAGAGCATCGTCGGCCGCGGCAGGACTGGCTCGCGACCTCGGCGCATCCTCGCTCGTCCTGGTCGGCATGCGAGCCGGTGCGCTCCTGGCCGCGTCCGCCCTTCAGGCCACCGACGCCACGGGCTTCGTGGCCTGGGACCCTCGCCATTCGGGACGGCGGATGGTCAGGGAAGAGCACGCCCTGCATCGGCTTCGTTTTGCCGATGCAGCCGTCCCGGCCGATGGGGTCGAGCTGCCGGGCTTCGTGCTCAGCCCCGAGACCGCACTCGACCTCGAACGGCTTGAGCCCGACGCGCCCGGGTCCGGATTGGAATGTGCCCTCGTGCTCCTGCGATCGTCGGAGTCGATCCCGGCCCCTCTGGCCGTCGCACTCGGCGACAGCCATCTGGAGCTCGGCGAGGCCGTGGGACAACGGCAGTTGCTCGAAGGGAACGGCGAACATCAGCAAATACCCCTGGTCACGATCGAACGCATCGCCACCTGGGTCTCCGAGTCCTTTTCACCGCCGGCCTTCGCGGTGAAGTCGGCCACCTCCATGGCCCGCTGCATCCCCGACGGGAACGGCCGCACCCTCGTTGAGCGTACGGTCCGAATTGCGCCCTCCGGCCTCTTCGGCATTGAAACCGCGAACGCCACTGCGTCGGCAGGGCCGACGGTGATCTTCGTCAACAACGGATTCGGATCCCATGTGGGCCCGAGCCGATTGTGGGTGGTGTTGGCCCGCCGATGGGCTGCGGCGGGACTGCGCTGCGTGCGGCTCGACCTGAGCGGCATCGGCGACAGCCCGTCGCGGGAGGGACTCCCCGAGCACGTCGTGTATGCCCCGGCCGCCTTCGACGATCTGTTCGATGCCGTTCGGTTTCTCTGCCCCGACGATCCCACCAATGTCGTCTTCGTCGGATTGTGCTCGGGTGGCTATCAGGCACTCGAGGCCGCTGTCGCCCAGCGGGCCAAGGGGGTCTGCGTGGTGAATCCCGTGCTGCGTTTCCGACCACCTGAACTCGATGACGGACCCATCGATCCACGCCGTCGATTGTGTCGTCCGACCACGAACGTCTCTCGGGTCGCCCGACGGTTGCCCGACCGGGGGCCCCTGAGCGGACCGCGGCTGCAGACCTGGCGCCAGGTCGGCTTCGGTGAACCGCACAAATCGCAGGCTCCCTGGATCCGCGACCTGGTCGATTCCCACGTCGACACCCTGTGCATCTGCGGCGAGGACGAGGCCGCGGCGATCGCCGTCGAAATGAGCACAACGGGCCGCCACCAGGACTTCGAAGTCCAGATCTACCCCGGCCTCGACCATGCGCTGCTCTCCGCCGGTCAACGAGACCAGGTCGTCGAGCGCATGTCCGACCACGTCCTCAGCCGTTTCGCCGCGGCGACGGCCGTGGTCCGCCACGACACAGCGACGGCGGAGGGCGCGGCGCCCTCCTCATGGACGCCCGCCGATTCGCCCCACCGCGCCGACGTCCAAGATCTTGAGGATGGATGACGAAGTTTCTCGTCCCGGCCGAGATGACCCACCTGCCACACGAGCGCTCGTCGCCGCAGGTCAAGGACGCGAGACACTCGGAGTCCGGCTTCAACGGCGGCCCGGGAACGTGCACCCGGTCACCTCTACGCATTCCTAGGTGAACTAGTTTGGGTCAGGGCGCCGGCCGAAAACCGAATTCGGTCGACCAAGATGGATCTAGCAGGGGTGAGGCTCGTAGATGGGGAACTCGGTTGGCAGTCGGTACAGGTACGGAGCCAGCTTCGTCGACCGCACGTCGGGTGTGCGGTTCGAAGGGCACCATCCCGTCGAGCGACCCGACCTATGGAAGATCTACCTGAACGAAGCCGAGGGCCGCTACCGCAACTTCGGCACCGAGGACGCACTCCGCCGGCAGATCCTCGACGACGGTGACGGCGTGCCCCTGTTCTTCCTGGGCTTCGACGCCCACGGAGAGCCCGTGGCCGGCGTGCGCGTCCACGGCCCGTTGGACGCCAGCTACCAGGCCATCTTGATGCAGGAGATGGGAGGCTCACCGGAAATCAACGAGATCGCGTGCCTGATCGACAACGAGGTGCGCCTCGGTGCCCTCGAGATCAAAGGGGCCTGGTCGAAGGGCGAGGCGGTCGTCGGCTACGGCTTGGCCGTCGCCCTCTCGCGCTGCGTCACCCACGCCATGAACTGGCTGGGAGCCGAGTTCGCCATCGCCGCCGTGTCGGAGACATGGCTGGCGCTCGGCAAGGACACCGGAGCCAGGATGGTGGGCACCGCTTCGGTCCCCTTCCCAGACGATCGGTACCGAACCATTGCCCTGCAATGGCGCCGCTCCCGCAGTCAGGAGCTGTGCTCACCGCCGCACCAGAAGGCCCTGCGCATCGAGGGGGAGGAGCTCTCCCGAGGCCCCACGCTCCTGGGCTCGGGTCCGCTCGAGCCGGCGTCGACCCGGACGCGCGCCTGGCGGCCACTGGTCTTGGACATGAAGACGAGGGCGCAACGCGAAGTGCTTGCGGGTCCTCCGAGAGGATCCCTCGCTGCAGGTCATCGACCGCCTACCCGATCAGCTGGAACAACTCGCCCAAATCAAGCCGACGCCGAGCCAGGCCGTGCTGGAGGAGGGGCAGCGGTGGGTCTACTACCCCTGGCGCCAAGCGGTGGTGCGGTTGCTGGCGCCGCGCGCCTTCGCCACCCTCCGCCTCGATCGCAACCGCAACAAGCTGACCCGCGACGAGCAGGCCCGTCAGCGGGCGCTCCGGATCGGCGTGGTCGGTCTGAGTGCCGGTCACTCCATCGCCCACGTCCTGGCCATGGAGGGCCTGGCCGGAGAGCTTCGTCTGGCCGACTTCGACACGATTGAGCTGTCCAATCTGAACCGCATCCCGGCGTCCGTGCTCGATCTGGGCGTCAACAAGGCCATCGTGGCCGCTCGTCGGATCGGTGAGATCGATCCGTACCTCCGGGTCGAGACCGTCCCCGAAGGGATCCACTCCGACAATCTCGGCAACTTCCTCGACGGCCTCGACCTCGTCATCGAGGAGTGCGATTCACTCGACGTGAAGCTTCTCGTGCGCGAGATGGCGCGCGAGCGCCGCATCCCGGTCCTGATGGAGACCAGCGACCGTGGCGTTCTCGACGTCGAGCGCTTCGACCTGGAACCGAACCGGCCGATCTTCCACGGCCTTTTGGGCTCCACGAAGTCCTCCGAGTTGGCCGGATTGACGCTGGCCGAGAAGGCCCCGTACGTGCTGCGGATGCTCGGTGCGGAAGACGTGTCGTCCCGCGGCGCGGCCTCGTTCCTGGAGCTGGCGGCGGGGGCCGTCACCGGATGGCCACAGCTCGGCAGCGAGGTCACGCTCGGCGCCGCGACCGCCGCCGCCGCTGTACGCCGGATCGGCTTGGCGGGGGAGCTCCCCTCGGGCCGGGTGCGCTTTGACGTTGAAGAGGTACTGGCCGGCGTGGCCCCGGTGGTCGTGGACGTCGAGTCCGAGATGGAACCTCCGGTCGAGAGGCCGGATCAGTCGCTGCCCGACGGTGCCGATCCGATCGATGTCATCGTCGATGCCGCCCGTTGGGCCCCCTCGGGCGGAAATATTCAGCCCTGGCGCTTCGAGGCGGATGCGAAGGAAATCCGCATGTACCTCGTTCCGGAGCGCACGACCACGATGGACGTGGAACACCGGGGCAGCTACGTCGGGATCGGGGCGGCCCTCTTCAACGGCCGCGTCGCCGCCGCCGCGCAGAAGAAACTCGGATCGATTCGCCTGTTCCCCGAGGGATCCCCGTCCCACCACGTCGCCACGTTGCAGATCGGATCGTCGACTGACCACGAGATCGTCCCCCTCCAGCCTCACCTACGGACGCGGGCGGCCAACCGTCAGGTCGGGGACCCCTCCCCCATCGACGACGAGGTCGTCCAACTGCTGGCTCGGGGTGTCGAACGGGAAGGGGCGCGGTTGCGCATCCTCACCGCCCGCGATCGCATGGGGAACTGCGCCGAAGTGTTGGCCGAGTCCGATCGGCTCCGCTTCCTCATCCCGACGCTGCACCGCGAGATGATCGGTGAGCTGCGCTGGCCCGGACGGGACTCCCTGGAGGAAGGGCTCGACGTACGGACGCTCGAGCTGTCCCCACCCGAGATGGCCGCCCTTGAAATCATGCGCCGCGCCGACGTCATGGAGCAACTGGCCGATTGGCGGGCCGGCCAGGCGCTGGGCGGGCGTACCTTCGCCACCGTCGGATCGAGTTCCGCCCTCGCCGTGATCACCGTTCCCAGGACGGACGCCATCTGGTACGTCCGCGGCGGAGCCGCCGTCGAGCGCTTCTGGCTCACCGCGGAACTCCATGGTCTGGCCGTGCAGCCCGTCTCACCGGTCTTTCTCTACGCCGTCGACGAGAAGGACTACCTCGAACTCGGGGGCGAGCGCCATGTCGACGCGCTCTTCGGCTTGTCCAAGCGCTTCAACGAACTGTGGGATCTCGATGACGGGGAACGAGTTGCCCTCCTTTTCCGGATCACCCACGCCGCACCACCGAGTGTGCACAGTGCCCGGCTCCCTCTCACGCATCTCCTCAGCCGCGAGCAGCCCTCGGCCTGAACCGCGGCCACGGACTTTCCCCGGGGAGCGGAAGGAATGTCCCCACCTGCAGAGTCGTCTGCGCTACCATTGAGGGACTGAATCCCAGGTGGGGGGCCACAATCGCGTACCCCTGCACTCGATTCTTTCGATGAAGCCAGGTATGTCGTGACCACTTTCCCGAACAGTTCTCCCGCCATCACCGGTCTACAGACCCGTCTCGTCGTCGAGACGTTGGTACAGGTGGTACCGGGTACCGAGATCGTCGCCATCGTGGCCGAATCGGTCGACGCCATTGTCGGCGTCGACCTCGAGTCGTTTTCGGCGCCCGGGTCGGAGGACGCCCTGGCGCATATTCAAAAGCGGGTCCAGAACCAGTTTGGTGGGGATTCCCCGATCGGCTCGTTCTCGTGTGTGGTCTCGGGGGTCGCCTGGGGAGTTCTGGTCGAGCCCGTCGAAGTGCGAGATGGCCCTGTCCTCGGCGCCCTCGTCGTGGCCCGTCAGGGACGCGCCTGGTCCAGCCGAGAACGCGCCCTGGCCAAGACGTTCGGGGGTCTGCTCAGCCACGCCGCGACATTGTCAGCGCGCGAAAGCGCACTGCTGCACCGACAGAGGCTCGATGAGCTGGTGAGCCAGGTGGCGGAGCGACTCATGTCGGCCTCGTCGCGGAATCGGCAGGAGACCCTCACCTGGACCACACGCGTGCTCGGTGAGTTCCTCGGGGCCGATACTGCCTTCCTGCGGCGCAATGATCACGCCAGGGGTATGAGCGTGATGGTGGCGGAGTGGCCCCCGCGGGAGAACATACCGGATCCCGATCCTCTGGGTGAAGTGCCGTTCGACGCTGACCCGATCTTCGAACGGACCAGGGATCTCCGAGGGCCCTTCCTGTCCGGCGTGCAGGAAACACCCGAAGAGTACCTGGAGCGCGTCGAGGAGGGTTCGGGCGTGGCTGATGTCGACGGTGCCGCCGTGCCGCTCCTCCTGGCCGACGCCACCTGGGGCGTTCTGGGGTTCCTCCACTTCGGCCGCCACGCCTGGACCAAGGCGGAAATCAATGCCCTGCAGGCGGTCGCATCCATGCTGGTGCAACTCCAGGCCCGACTCGACGCCGAAGCGCGGACCGAGTACATCGCCCACCACGATGACCTCACCGGACTGCCCAATCGTCGAGCCTTGCTCGGGGAGTTGGAAGATCGTCTGGCGGCCCACCGCGAGACGGCCATCCTCTTCTTCGACCTCGACCGCTTCAAGGTCATGAACGACTTCTTGGGTCACGCCAGCGGCGACCGGGTCCTGACCACCATCGCCGACCGGATCCGCACCAGCATCAGAGGCAATGACTTCGCGGCCCGCCTGGGCGGCGACGAGTTCGTGATCCTGGTCGATGAGGCCATCAGCGAGTTGGAGGTGCTTTCCTCCGCTCATCGCATCCTCGAGGTCGTCGGCCGACCCATCAACTTTGCCGGTCAACAGGTGAGCCATACGGCAAGCATCGGCATCGTCCTCTCCAAGCCCGGCTCCGAGAACGGGATGGAACTGCTCGGGTGGGCGGATGTCGCCCTTTACGCCGCCAAGCGACAGGGTCGGAACCGAGCGGTGGTGTTCGACGAAGTGCTGCGGGTCGGCGTCAGTGAACGCTCGCAGACGGAATTGATGCTGCGAGAAGCCATCGATTCCGATGGCCTGCGTCTTCACTTCCAGCCTGAAGTGGACTTGCGGACGGGCCAGCTCCTCGCCGTCGAGGCCCTCGTCCGCTGGCAGCATCCGACGCGTGGGCTTTTGCCGGCGTCCGCCTTCATCGTCGTGGCCGAAGAGACCGCCCTGGTGGTCGACATGGGCCGATGGGTCTTTGAAGAGGCATGTCGGCAACTCGCCCAGTGGCGCCGGGACTACCCCGAGCTCCCGATCGTCGTCCGGGTCAACATGTCGCCGGCCCAGTTCGTGACCAATGGATTGGTGGAGTTCGTGGAGGATTGCCTGCGCCACCATCGCATCCCGGGGCGGCAACTGTGCATTGAGATCACCGAACATGCCGTACTGCAGGAACCCGACCAGACGGCGCGGATGCTTCGGGGGTTCCAGGCTCTCGGCGTGGAGGTCGCCTTGGACGACTTCGGAACTGGGTTCGCCTCAATGACCGAGCTGAAACGCCTACCGGTCAACCTGCTCAAGCTCGATACCAGCTTCGTGCAGGGCATCACCACCGACCCCAGCGACCGAGCCATCGTCGAAGCGATCATCCAGCTCGGCCGCGCCCTCCGTCTGGAAGTCATCGCCGAAGGCATCGAGTCCAGTGCGACCATCGACAAGCTGCTCGAAATGGGCTGCCATCGCGGCCAGGGGTACCTCATCGCCGTCCCCATGGCCGCCGAGGAACTGGCCCCCATCATGCAGGCGGGAGCCGTGCCTCTCTCCCTCCTGCACACTGCGGACACCACCGACGTCGCCCTGGCGGACGGGAAACGTTGAGATTTGGTGAGCAGCACGGCCACGTTCGACGCTGAGATCTCAGAACCACCCTACGATTCGCGCGCCTTTCTGGCGAAACTCGACCAGCTGTCGACGAATGAATTCGGCATCGGCTTCGTCTATTCGGTCCTGGAACTGCTGGCGCGCCATTATCACCTCGTGGACGTCGTGGTGGTGGTGGGGGACGACTCGCTCGGCATGCAGTCGTTCCGCCTCGACCGTAAGAAGGTGAGTAGCGACTCGCTGGTCACCGTCCCCGGCGTCTTCTCCGAACCCGATGCTGTCCCCGACGTGGTGAAGGATGTCGTTCGCAGCGTGTGTCAGCTCGCCCTGTCTCTCCATGTGGCTCGGCATGGCGCGGCTCACGACCGTCTCACCAACATCGCCAATCGTCGATACTTTGACTCTGCCTTGCGTACAGCAGCCGTTCAGAGCGCCCGGTACGGATGGAGGTTCACTCTCGTGTTGGCCGATGTGAACGGCTATCAGGCCATCAGTGATCAGGTCGGGCCATCGGTCAGTGACAACCTGTTACGAACCTTCGGGTACGCCCTGCGCCAATCGGTTCGTAGCGGTGATACCGCCGCCCGGATCGGGGGCGACGAATTTGGTGTCATCTTGTGGAACGCGGAAAGAGCCGAGGTGTTGGCGTTTACCGACCGACTGCGTGCACTGCCCGTGGCGGGAGCGGAACAAATCAACTTCACCATCGGCACGGCGACATCGCCCCGTGACTCCACCGACCCCACCGAGCTCTATCGCATTGCCGCCGCTCGCCTCGACGAGAAGAAGAGCGCCAAGCCGCAATGATTTCCTCGAGTGAAGAGGACTTCGAACTCGAGCTCCGATCGCTTCCGGGCGTCTTGAACGTCGGCATCAGCCATGCCGAGAACGGGATCGTCGACGCGGTGACACTCTTCGTCCGCGACCAGGATCCCGACGCCGTGCGAGACGTTGCCATGCACGTCTCCAGCCTGTACTACCCGGACGTGACCGTCACCGTGGAAGATGCCAACCGTGCTCCTTCCGTACACGGACGAGACGGGCCGAGGGTGGCCCTGACGTGGACCGAATTCAACGAGAAGGAGGGGGTCAGCGAGGTACATCTGAGTTTTCAGGGTCAGCTTGGCACCGGCATGTCGGGTAGCGGACCACTCATTGGGGGAGCCGAGGCGACCGTGGCCGCGCTTCGGGACCTCGGCTATGAGATTCCCTGCTATCTGATGGCGGTGAACAACGTCCATACGTCGACCGGGTGGCCGGTGATCGTCACGTTCCGCTCGCTGGCCGACGGGAGCGACCGAATTGGCATCGCCCAAGCCGAGGGGGAACTGGAGTCGGCCGCTAAGGCAACCCTGGACGCGCTCAACCGGTACCTGTCGGTACAGACACACCTCGACCCCTAGAAAGCCTTTCCGACCGGGATTCGGATCTGTGCGGCCTGATCGGGACCGGCGGCGGCTTACGGCGTCGGTTGCACCGTCACGACAGCGAACATCCCAGACGACCTCATTGTCGTCGCCGACGCGGCCTGATCGGCGGTGGTCGCGCCTTTCAAAAAGAAGACATCGACCTGCACCGGTGGACCAGGTACGTAGTCAGCGCCCGAAGCGCAGGGCATGGATCTGCCGTTTGGGATGGGAATGGCGGGACGGAGCTGCTTCTCCGTCACACCCGCTTTGGCCGTGGCCTTGATCCCAATGAAGGTACGCGCGGTGGGGCTGCCGGAGGTGGAGATCGGACAATTGGCCGGTACGGTCACCGGCACGCGCAACGCCCCCGTCTGGTGACTGCTCGGCTTAGCCGTTGAACAACTGGCACACACGGCGGCGACTGCCAGCACCGGGACGAGGCATCGCAGGCTCCTGGCGCAACGATTCCTCGGGTCCATGCACAGAGTCTGGCAGAGGTATTGAGCGCCCAGGGGCCAGGAACGTTGCCTCCGGCACATGCGCCCGCGCTATTGCGCCAGCTGATCCGGCAACCTCGAGCATGTGGCGGCCCGCGGCGGTGGAGTTGCGTGCAGAAGGGGCAGGTGAAAACTCGCTCCAGGACACCGGGCTCTCGCAGCCGGGCTTCGGACCGGCCAGGATCTACTCCGGAAGGGTGTAGGAGTTCTCAAACTCGTCTTGGAGGACCGTGGCGATGGTTCTGGTGGTGTCCACCACCAACTCCTCCTCCAGCAGGCGCGACCGGTAGGACCAGCCCGAAGGCATCGTCAACTTCTCGCCCAGCGTCTCCAGGCTCTCCTGGGTGATAGTGGGATCCACTCCAACGCAGTAGGCCTGCATCACATAGGCCAGGCCGGCGGGGTTGACCAGCTCGTAGACCGGCGAACCCACGTCGAAGAAGAACACCGCCCCTCGGTTGACATGAGCTTCGGTGTAGGGATCGACCGCCGGCGTGTCGCCAAGGTTGATCACGGCGATCCGTCGCATCGTAAGGCCGTTGAAGTCACGAATGACGGGTTCCACCACCGCCACTTTCTGGCCGATGCCGTCGATCATCCAGTGGCGGGGTCCATTGAGCTTGACCCCGAGGGCTCCCATCTCACCGGCGATGACGTCTGCGTCGAGGGTATCCCACAGCTCCTGGGGACAGTCGTTCAGCATCTGAGTGCCGTAGACCTCAGCCTCGAATCCCGAGTCCCGAAGGAAGGCCGCGATGACCTCGCCATAGCGGACCCCCCGCATGTCCGAGATCAGTCGTTGGGTATCGGCGTCGGCCACGGAAGTCGTCCTTTTGGCAGGGTGAAGCGTCAGGCTACCGTATGGCATCTGACGCGTCAGTCGTGGCTTCGGACACTCAATGCCTTTGTGTCGACGATGCAGAACGACGCACAAAGCTGCTTTCGGAATTCACATCAGCGGGGTGCAGCGTCGTTCGCGAAAGTGAGAAGTCGATGCCAGGTGGAACGGAATGTGCGTCACTGACCCAGCGTGTGGGGCAGGCACTCGGCCTGATGGCTCGCACGGCGGCATCATCGCCCGGCTGAAGTACCCGCTGCCTGGCGGAGATCCAGGCTTGACGCCCTCGGTCCTTCTTGCTCGCGTCCCGTCACGGATCGTCGGCGTGGCGGAGCGCGAACTCCCAGATCGACTTGGTGGCGTCGATCTCTCGAGACGTTCGGCCCAAAAAGAGGCTTAGCAGCAGCCCAAGATGCGCGCCGGGCCAGGTGTGACCGGCCCTGCGTGACGTCCACAGCGTCACCTCGCCCGGTTGCCCCTCCGCTCCGTAGGTCGTCCGGGTGAGCGTCGGGCTCACCGCGACCTCCGCCGGTGGATCCGTGATGCCATTGGCCAGCGCCCATGCCCGGGCGGCATCCGGGACGCTTTCGTTCCACCGTTGCGTGCCACTGCCCCCGTACGGGTTGATCCTGTCGTTCGTGCCGTGGAACGACAGGATCGGGACCGACCGGTGCACCGGGACGCCCGGCGAGCGCAGCCCAGCCACCGCACCTACCGCCTGGACCAGCTCGGGGTAAATGCTGGCGAAAAGGCTCGACATCCGAGCACCGCCCGACATCCCCGTGAGGATCAGACGACCATGAGGCGTCCGATGTCGGCTGAGGATCTCGGTGGCGAGCCCGGCAATGAAGTCGACGTCCTGGCTGGGATCCCATTCGTAGCCAGTTCGGATCGGCTCGATTGCCTCGGGAAATGCCACCACGGCACGTGCCGAGTGAGTGAGTTGCTCGAAACCGGACAGGCGTGCCTGGCGATCGGCGGTCGAGCTCGTGCCATGGAGGCTCATGACCACCGCCGAGACGGGCGCGCCCGGTGGGGGCTCGGCCAGGAGGTACGAGCGATTGGCGTCTCCCGCGGTGATGACCAGCTTCTCGAGAGCCACGGCGCCAGTATCGCCGACGGCCCGGCAATCTGGGGCAGGCCAACTGTTCCCAACCGCGAAAGGACGATTGGCCATGTCGCTGGTTAGACTACGTATTGCTACCGACGGTGTTCCAGTGGCGCTTGTCCTGGTGGTAGCCGGGGCAAACGGCCGAGTATCGACGCGCAACTCGAGCGCCAGCTCTGGGTCACACCTGAGGTTGACGCTACCGGGATCCCCTCAAGCGACACGAGACCGAACCTGCGACCGCCGACCTTGAACACTGCAACGCCGTCCCCGAAGGGGTAGTCCTCCGCTGCGCCGGGCAACCTGTCGCAAAAGTTCAGAGCGTCATCCCGCGTCGCCAACGTCGAATGGTAGATCGGCAGGAGCATCAAGGTACAGAGCGCCCCTGGGATGACGCAGACCTCCGCTCTGGCCACTGCCTCCTACCCGGTACCGAAGAGGGGGTCACAACGCCGTTCGGCGAGCCGTCGACACAGAGGACCGGAAATCCACGGCGGTGGCTCTACGCCATATAGCCGACGACTGGACCGCGAGCAGGGCCAAGGAAGGCATCGGCGCGGCGGCGTGCGGCGCCGAGAATCCACTGGCTACTCCTTGGCGGCGTGACCCGATGCTGGCCTTGACGCTGTCGTTGTCGTGCACCGTAGGCGCGCGCCGTACCACACTGTCGTCCTCGAACCCGGACCCGAGAGCACCCCCGATCAGGGACGCCGACGACAGGAACCAGACAATCGCAAGTTCGTCGGACCACCGCGGTGCACGGGAAAGCGCCTCCGCGAGGACACCACGATCGAGCAGCAGCACCTCAGCGGCGACGAGGACGAGGAAGAGCGTGACGTACAGGCACAGCACGCCGACGAGGAGCGTGATCAGCGTAGTTGTGTTGAAGAGCACGGCCTGCCCCTAGCACCGCGGCCTTTCGGTCGCTCCCACAGCTCGTGGTCCACGATCAGCCACGCCACCAGAACCACCACCGAGACGATCGCGAGAAGGATCTGGCGTAACCCGCCAAGGGCGGCCCCGAGTTGCCAGGCCGTATTGTTGATCAGCCCGTAGGCGGCCGTCGCAAAAACGCCGACCAGCGACCGGGACAGGCTCAGGAACAGCCGCCAAGGCTGGTTGGCACGGACCATCCCCGCCACCATCCGGGTGGTGCCCAACAGCGGACTTCCGACCAGCCGTATCCCGCGTTGCTCGCCGTCCGCCGCCGGGAGGGATTGCGTCGACAACGAGTTACGCCGCCGAAGGACCGGGTTCGGTCCGAAGTCCAGACGGTCAGCTCGGCGACCAGCCCGACGACGGCCTCCCGGACGTTGCGATAACCCGCCAGACGCCGAGCGTCGGGATCGAGACCAGCGCCAGTCGGTGCTTGTTGTCGACCTCGGCTGCGACGGGCGCAGTCCCGCTCGCCGAGGCAGGTCGGTGACAAACACACCGACATCCGATCCTCGTCCGGCATCAGCTCGACGACGACGTCCACGAGCCGGGTGATATCGAGCTGTTCGTCGCCCACGAGAGGCACGGTCATGGTGCGCATCTGCCATTCGACATCCGCAGCAAGCCGCTGCGGGAGCAGGTCGGGCAACTCCAGGGCGAGCCGACGGGCCAGCTCCGCCGGCAGGTCGGGATCGCTGACCAGAAAGATCCGCACCACCTCGTTCACCCGATCCGATCTCCTTCGGAAGTCTCGCGTTCGACCATCCAGGTCGGCGTACGCAGCCACATTCTTCCATGGTCAACGGCACCACCACCCGACCGGCGGAGACGCTAATCGCATGTCCCGCACAAATGTGTCGAACACCCGGACGGCCGCACCATACGGCACCGCCGTGCGACCCGGCGGCGTCATTCGCCCTGCGAGGTTGCCCAGCGAATACGAGTTGGTACCGGCGGGGTGACGAGATCACCCCGGTGTCCCGGCATGGTGTGCGTCGCGTCCGGCCGATTAGGCAACTGATCCGCTTCGTCGGAAGTTCACCCATGAAGGCACGTGATACATCCCCGCCTGGTGAGCATCGGTAATGTCCAGACCTGCGAATCGTTTCTCCACCTACATCCTGGCCCTACCAGTCGGACACTAGGACCGCCCTGACGTATCCGTGCGGCCCCAGCTCGTGCGAATGAGGCGGTGACGGTGGTCGCCGCGACACTCGCCGCGGTCATCCCGGGGTGGCGGGCGTCGCGCCTCGAGGTGTTCGAGGCCATCGGGGCCGAATCGAGCCTGGCCCCGGTTCAGCCCTCCGCGAGGGCTGCAGACCCCGGCGCGCGCACGTCGCCGTTCTCCCTGGCGTTGGCGTTGTGCTCGGCACGTACACCGAGCCAACGGGCGATGTTTCGCACGTAGTCCTTGAACACTTCGAGCGGGAGGGATCCCGCTTCATCTCGTCGCTCGGCGGCTCGGTCACGGACGACGGCGGCCGGCGTCGATGTCCCAGTTCATGTCGGCGAAGTGGTGGAAGGTCGAGCACGCCACTGCCCGGCCCGCGGGGCCGCCGTCGGCCATCGTCTCGCCGTCGAGGGCGACCGCCAGGTTGAACGTACGGCAGCTGACCGTGCTACGACCCCGGCCGACGACTGCACGAAGTCGTACTCCGGCGTGCCGAAACCGCACCCTCGTGGGGGTGGGCCGGGAACGACTCGATGAGGCCGCTGGGGTTCCGGTCGGTCCCGAGCAGCTCGTGCGCCGGTTCGTCGGCCATGACCGGCTGGTACTCGCCGTTCGCGCCCGAGTGGTAGTTCGGCCACGAGATGTTCGGGTTGTCCTGATCGTCACGCCGGGCGTGCGGCTCGGGATTCTGGTTGTGGAAGTGGTTGAGCTGGCCGATCGAACCGAGGCAGACGAGACAGGAGCCGAGGTCCTGGTCGTCGCGAGCGGTCAGCACCCCGCCACCGCTCTCGGGAAGCGCATGATCCCCGCCGAGTCGCCGGGCGAGAGCCCGTGGCCGGTCTCGACGGCCATCAGCCAGAGCTGGTCGTAGTCGAGCGTGTCGAGACGCTCAGCACCGAGTCGTCGGTCGCTCGTCGCGGTTGCGGGCCGTCACCTCGTCGCCAGCGCGTGCCAGCTCGTCGGCGAGGAGAGAGAACGGCCCAACGTCCAGTCGTCGGGGACGTCCCCGATGGTCGTCTGCAGCAAGATATTCGCCATGGCGTGAGCATGGCCGAGCACGCCGGCGGCACCCCCCGCGATCTCGTAGATCGCACCGGCCACCGACTTCCACACGGGTACGTGATGAGGCCGGCCCCGCGTCGGCGCACGCTGGGATGCGATGAAGAGCGTGCGGCTCAACCTCCCCACCGCCGACCCGGGCCTCTTCGACAAGCTGACCACCCACTTCGGACGAGGTCGGCCCCCGGCTCGAGGAGGAAGCCGGCAGCCGGGCGTCGCGCTCAGCGTCGACGCCGAGCTGGGCGCCGCGCTCTTCTCCTCGTTCTGGGTTTCGCACGACCGCGATCCGCGGGAGCGAAACCGTCGCCGCCCTCGCGCTCGACGAGGCCGCCGAGATGGTCGTCGGGACCGTTTCGGTCGAGCGCCTCGAGGTCGCCGAGCAGGCTGCGCCGGGCGTGCCCGAGCGCCGGCGCGGGGTCCGGGTCCTCCGCGCCGAGGTCGACCGCAGCCAGGTCGACGACGCGATCGCCGCCTACGACGCCGCCGCGGTGCCCTGGTACACGGAGGTCGACGGGTTGTGCAGCGCCCTGCTGTTCGTCGGCCGGCCGACGGCCACACCGTCGAGGAAACGGTGTGGTGCGATGAACGCACGCTGGCCGCAAGTCGTGGCCGGGCGGCATCGATCCGGGTCGAGGCAGTGGCCGCCACCGGTGCGTCGGTCCGGGCGCTCAGCAAGTGTACGGACGCACGTTCACGACCGGTCGTGTCGACTGAACCAGGCATGGCGACGAAGGACCTCACCATCCCCGACTCGCACCGCGACCTCCTCGAGCAATCGTGAGGTCGAAGAGGTCGGCGAGGAGCAGGTCGCCGTTCGGCGCAGGTGATGTCCATGCCCAGAGAGACGACGGCGCTCCAGGGGTGTCACACCCCTGCGGCACCATGGGCCGTGCCTGAGACCCGGGGTGAGTGAATGGCCAAGTCACCCAACGACACGCTGCAGATTCTCGACCGCCCGAGAGTCAAGGACCCGAGTCGGCGAACGCTGCACACAGATTGCCGCTTTGCGTTCAGATCCGGAGGTCGGGCTCGGACCTACCAGGACAGCGACAGCGGAGGAAATTCGCACGCACGCCCGTTGTCGTCGCTGCTGAGCCCACGGACGTCCCCGGGGGACTCGGCGCATGCCGGCTGTGCAACCGACGAAAGCGATCACGGCGGCCCATCGAATGACCGACGATGAGGTAATCGAAGCAGCCGAGGCCGAAGGATTCGACGTTCTATGGCGGCTGATCGGCGGGAAGGTGTGGGTCGGGTTCGTCCGCGGCGACGACGTACCCCGCGTTCGGTGTAGAGCGCCTCGCGATCAGCTACATGGCCGACTGGCCCCGGCACGGACACGTGTTCGCTTAACAGCGCCAGAGCGGGCGATCTGTTCGCCGTCCCCACTCCTCGCGGGCGGGAGTGGCCGCGCGATACCGACGCCGCGAGACGGAACGACGACCGTGCGTGACGATGTGGGAGACTCCCCCCCACGGGCTCGAATCCGAGGCTCTCACACAGAAAAGAGGCCTCCCGATGGCGATGGGTCAGACAATCCAGTTCTCGGTGCCAGCATCGACAAGTACGACGAGGTTCAAGACGCACTCGGATGGCACGATGGAACCGGCGCCCCCGAAGGTCTGCTCGCACACGCCGCAGGATCGACTGAGAATGGCTTCTGCGTGGTGGAATGGTGGAAGGCAGAGAGCGATTGGGACAAGTTCTTCTCGGAGCGGCTCATGCCGGCGTTCGAGAAGGTCGGCGATATTCCTCAGCCTGAGATAACACGTTTCGACGTGCACTCGACGTACACCGCGTCCTAACACCGACACGCTCGAACGCTAAGCGGGAGCCCGGCGCCCACACCAGGCTCCTCTCGTCGAGCGACGGACGCCCGGATCATCCTGGCGTGCGCTGAGGCCGGACGACCAATAAGGCCGTCGCGGCCCGGCTGCGGGTTAATGCGGTCACCGTGGGGAAGTGGCGGGCCCAGGTTCGTGGCCCGCCGCTATCCCCCTTGCATCTGCACTTCACGCCCACCTCGGGATCGTGGTTAAACATGGTGGAGCGCTGGTTCGCCGAGCTGAGCGCCAAAAAGATCAAGCGAGGCGCCCACACCGAGCCGCGAAGTCGTCGAAGCCGACATCCGCGACTGGATCGAACATTGGAACGACGACCCCCGCCCCTACGTGTGGGTCAAGACCGCCGACCAGATCCTCGAAGCACTGGTCCGCTACTGCCAAAAAGTGTCCGCCGCCGCCGCAGCACTCAACACTGCCGAATCCAGATGACACGATTTCTTCACCGATTCAGCAAATTCGGGACACTAGAACCTCGCCGATGTGTCCCGAAGCGCTGAGGTTAGGGTGATTCCGCGGC
>CAVURD010000036.1:0-100655 GCA_963743785.1 uncultured Acidimicrobiaceae bacterium
CGGGTAACCAAAATAGTTCGACATAGGGCGAGTCGGCCGGGTGGCCTCGCGCATCGACGACGGGGTCGACCCAGGTTGTGACCTGGATTTCGGGAGGCGGCATCGCGACAAGCATTGGGGAAACGACCTTGCCCAGAACCTTGCACGCAGGATCATCGCCGCTCGGTGGTCTCTCGCCCCACTGGGGCCCGGCCCCAGAGCCTTCGGGAGTCGCTGGACCTGATCGCATCGGGGGCCCGATCCAGGAATCGCCAACTCCGCCCTGATGGGCCGGTTGTAGGCGGGTAAAAACAATCACGCTGATCTCAGCCCCCCCTGCCTCAGCAGTCCGATGGACACGGATCTACACTGCGAAAGTGACCGTCTTGGGTCGCGGCACACGCACGGTGCTCTTTACCGACATGGTGGGCTCGACCGCGCTTCGGACAGCGTTGGGCGACGTCGCGGCCGATACGCTGCGCTCCGAACACGAGCAGGTGCTCCGTGCGGCCGTCGAGGCTCACGGCGGCATCGTCGTGAAGGTAATGGGTGACGGCTTGATGGCTGTGTTCGACGGGGCGTCTGACGCTGTGGAATCGGCGGTCGCACTGCAGCAGGCGGTCCACCGTCAGGCCTTGCGGGCCGCTCTCCCCATCGAGATCCGAATTGGACTCGCCGCCGGAGACGTGACGTGGGATTCAGACGACTACCACGGTACTCCGGTCGTGGAGGCTGCCCGCCTCGAGCCAAAAGCGTTGCCGGGCACGATCCTCGCCTCGGAACTCGTGCGGATGCTCGCTGGCTCGCGAACGGAGATCCAATTCACTCCAGCCGGACCCTTCGAGCTCAAAGGACTGCCGGGGCCGGTCCCTGCGTATGAGGTCGCCTGGTCAGTCCCCTCGGACGCCGGTCGGCCGTTGCCCGGTGCGTTGGAGTCGAAGCCCCAAGTGCCGTTCGTCGGTCGCGACACCGAGCGTGAGCGGCTCGTGGACGCGTGGGAATCAGCGCGGGAGGGTGAGTGCGGTGTCGTTCTCATTACGGGAGAACCAGGGATTGGTAAGACCCGGCTCGCCAGCGAGATGGCGCTGACGGCGTACGGCGAAGGTGCGACGGTGCTTTTTGGTCGTTGCGATGACGAGCTCGATGTACCGTACCAACCGTTTGTCGACGCGCTTCGACACTTCGTCGAACAATGCCCGCCGGCTTACCTCCGCGACGAACTGGGCTCGGGCGCCGGTGAACTCGTGCGGCTCGCGCCCGAGCTCACACAGCAGTTCCCCGAGTTAGCGCCAGCCCCCGCGACCGACGCCGAGACGGCAAGATACAGGCTGTTCGAAGCAGTGTGCTCGTGGTTTGCGGCCGCGTCGAGCCCCGAGCCCATACTCCTGGTCATCGATGACCTGCAGTGGGCCTCGAAATCGACCATGCTCCTGGTTCATCACATCGTCCGTTCCAGCGGGCCCATGCGGCTCTTGCTCGTCGCGACCTGGCGAGATACCGACGCTGGGCCGGGAGACCCGCTCCAGGCGTTCGTTGCAGACACCGCAAAGAGCGGGCGGGTGAACAGGATTCGGCTCGATCGGCTCGACCGCGCTGAAGTCGATGAATACCTCGTGCACGCCGTGAGGGAGGTCGCCGATGCCACCGACGTGGCGACCGAGGCTTCGCAGAAACTAGGGGTCGCGCTTTACCGCAAGAGCGGGGGTAACCCTTTCTTTGTCCAAGAGCTCACCCGCGACCTCGTTGATGTCGGAGGACTTGACCTCGCATCCCTTGACGCAGATGAAGTAGCTCGACTGGGCGTTCCTGAGACCATCCGCGACGTCGTTCTCAGGCGCGTCGGACGCCTCAACGAACAAGTGAGTCGAGTACTTTCAGCTGCAGCAGTCAGTGGCCGAGAGTTTGAAGTATCGACACTCGAGGATTCGCTTGACGTTCACGGCGATGAAATCATTGACGCGCTTGACGTCGCCAGAGCTGCACGACTCGTACAGGAACGAGCCGACACCGTTGGTTGCTTCGAGTTCGAGCATGGGCTCGTCCGTGACGTGCTCTACCGGGAGCTGGGCGCTACCCGGCGTGCGCGCCTGCACGATCGTACGGCTCGGGCCCTAGAACGCAATCACGCCGATGATCTGGATTCGTGGGCGGCGGATATCGCTTCCCACCTCCTCGCAGCGGGCAACCGGGGGGATGAGGTCCGAGCGACCGAGTACCTGGTTCGGGCCGGTGGTGTCGCCTTGCGTGGGCTGTCGTATGAGCAGGCGGTCGCCATGTTCGAGCGGGCGCTGACCGCGATCGAAGCCGCCCCGCCCCCGCATGCGCCTCTACGGGCTGAAATTCTGCTCGCGCTAGGGGACGCTCGGTACCGCACACTGGACTTCGAAGGATCGAGGAAGGCATTCCTTGAGGCAGTCGACGAGGCGAGGTCCCAGGGTGACGCCGGGCAGCTGGCCCAAGGTGCTCGCGGCCTCGCTCGCGCCGCGCAGTTCGGCGAAGCCGACCACCCGCTTGCCGCTCTTCTCGACGAGGCGCTCGCCGCGTTATCACGTGAGGACAGCTACCTCCGGGCACAGTTGCTCGCGATCCGCGCCGCTCAGTCCCTCTTGAACACGAACGAGGGCCGGCGCGACGACCTTGTGGCTGAAGCGGTCGCAATGGCCGAACGACTCGGCGATCCTGCCGAGCTGGCGTTCGTCCTCGGTGTCTCGGTGATTGGGACGTTTGCGCCAGACATGCTCTCCCTTCGCTTGCAATACCTCAACAAGCAATTCCACACAGCAAGCCGTACCGGATACACCGAGGTTTTGTGCGAGGCACACGGTTGGCGGGCCACGGCCGCGCTCGAGACGGGTGTGCTTGATCAGGTGCAAGAGGACGTCGAGGCTATGGCTCGCATGGCAGACGAACTCGGGCAGCCCTGGTACCGCGCAATGGCTCAGCAACGCCGCGCGATGCTGGCCCAGCTTTCTGGGGATTACGAAACGGCTGAGTTGCTGGCCAATGCCTCGCTCTCGGCCGCACCGCAGAACCAGATGTCGGTGCTCGCCGGGTTCGCCGGGCTGACGTGGGCTATTCGGCGCGACCAGGGTCGCTTGGCCGAAGTTGAGCCAGCGCTCGTCGCGTTCGCGAACTCGACACCCGAGGTAGCGGCGTGGCAGGCAACGATCGCAGTCACCGCTCTGGACCTCGGCCGACCTCACGACGCCCTCGCTGCGCTCAAAACGCTCGTTCAAGGCGGCCTCCGAGCCGTCCCGATGGACTGGTTGTGGACTGCCACGATGGTGCTGGCGGCGGAAGTGGCCGCTGCTCTCGACCAAAGAGACGCCGTAGTCGAGTTGATTGACCTGCTTCGTCCGTACGAGCGGCGAGGAGTGCCCGTGGCTGTAGGAGTTGCTTACCTTGGCACGACATCACGTGCCCTCGGCCTACTCGCCAATGCACTGGGTGACTACCAGATGGCCATCGGCGATCTGGAGGACGCCATAGAAATAGAGACTCGTCTCGGCGCAGGAGCCTACGAAGCTCGGGCGCGATTGGATCTCGCCCGGACGTATCTCGCTCGCCACGGTTCAGGTGATGCTGAGCGGGCGGTGACATTACTCCACGATGCGAGACGCATCGCGGAACGCCTGGGACTTCGAACTGTCGCTTCACAAATCGTGCTAGCGCTGGATCAGAGATCCGCATCCAGTCAAGACCAAGGCTGATGCGATTCAGCGAGGCGGCGAGGAGCAGGACTCAGTCGATCGCGCCCCTGTCGGTTCATTCGATCTGAGGCGCTCATCCGCGAGAAGGGGTGAGCCTCCTCACACGTGACTCGCGCGAGCAGCGGTCGGCTGAACTATTGGGTCCTGCGGATATTCGACGGACCCAGGACGGGTAACCAAAAATATTTTGACGACATTCGACAGGGAGAGTCGGCCGGGTGGCCTCGCGCATCGACGACGGGGTCGACCCGGCTGCGCCCGGATTTCTGGAGGCGTCATTGGGCCAAACGGTCTGGCTCGGAACCTTGCCAGAGGCCATGTCGGGAGCGCTGCCGGCGACGACGGCACCGGCCATCGGGACCAGATCCACTACCAAGATCCGTAGTGGATGCGCCCCCTGACCTCCGGCCCCGCCCGGTCCAACGACGGCGAGCGATGATCCGCCCCGTCCGGCCGACCCACCAGCACCGCGCCAAACAGCCGCCATCCTTTCGGGATCCCCAGGGCCGAGCCCAGCGCCTCCTCGCCCCGGAAGTTCCCCATCACACATGCGCCGAGGCCCGCATCGACCGCAGCCAGCAGCACGGTCATCACCCCGAAGGCGGCGTCACCGATCCAGTACGGCACCGGCCAAACGCCGGGCCCGGTCCCCAAACCCGAGGCTGCCTTGTCCGGCTCGGCGTAGCGTTCCACATACAACTCAGCCGACGAATAGGCCAACAGGATCACCGGAGCCCGGCGCAAGCCCTCCCAACGTGGGCTGGCCTCCCGCCAGGCGCTGTCGGTGGTGGCGCCCCAGTACACCTCCGTCTCCGCCTCTCCGCGCAGGACCACCCACGCCGTCCCGCCCGTGTTCCCCGCGCTGGGCGCCTGCAGGGCTGCCCGTACGATTCCCTCCACGACCCCGGTCGCCACGGCATCTTGGGCGAAGCTGCGCACCATGGCCCGGCGGCGCACGGCCTCGTGAAACTCCATGCCGCCAGTTTTTCAGGCTTCGGCCAGCCGACCTGCCGGCCCGCGGCCGGCACCTCTCGGCGCCTTTCGGCCCCGCACTCCTCCCACGGGACCCCGCCGGGAATGTTGACCCCCCTGGTAGCGTTTTACAGTCCGAAGCGGAAGAATCGCTTCCACCTGGAGGTCAGGAACGTGTCAACACCCCGAGATCTGCTCAACGAAGCGAAAAAGGCCATCCGAGAGGTGGACCCACCCGAAGCCGAGGAGATCCTGGCCCGGGGCGGCACCACCTTCTTGGACGTGCGCGAGCCCGACGAGTACGAGCAGGGCGCGCTGCCCAACGCTGTCCATCTGCCCAGGGGGCACCTCGAATTCCAGGTCGAGGGCAAGTTGCCCGACAAGGATGGGCCGATCGTCGTCTACTGCGCCGGCGGCGTCCGCTCGGCCTTCGCCGCCAAGACCCTGGGCGACCTGGGCTACACCGACGTCCAGTCCATGACGGGTGGCTTCAACAAGTGGAAGGACGAAGGCCGCCCCTGGTCCGCGCCCAAGACCCTGACCCCGGCCCAGCGCAACCGTTACCAACGTCACCTGCTCCTGCCCGAGATCGGCGAAGTGGGCCAGCTGAAGCTGCTCGACTCCAAGGTCCTGCTGCTCGGCGCCGGGGGCCTGGGCTCACCGGCCGGCCTCTATCTGGCCGCCGCCGGCGTGGGCACGCTGGGCATCATCGACATGGACGTGGTCGACGAGTCGAACCTGCAGCGCCAGATCCTGCACAACATGGACCGCATCGGCGACCGCAAGGTGGACTCGGCGAAGAAGACGCTCACCGCGCTCAACCCCGACGTCAATGTGGTCACCTACGACGTGCGCCTGGGGGCCGACAACATCCTCGACATCATCGACGGCTACGACGTGATCGTCGATGGGACCGACAACTTCCCCACCCGCTACCTGGTCAACGACGCCGCTCTCCTCAAGCGCATCCCCGTCGTGCACGGGTCGATCTTCCGCTTCGAGGGACAGGCCACCGTGTTCGAGCCCTATGTCGGGCCGTGCTACCGCTGCCTCATCCCCGAGCCACCTCCCGCCGAGCTCGCACCGTCTTGCTCGGAGGCCGGCGTCCTCGGCGTCCTGCCCGGGATCATCGGATCGATCCAGGCCATTGAGGCGGTCAAGATGCTGCTCAAGCTGGGTGATCCTCTCGTCGGTCGCCTGCTGGCCTACGACGCCCTCGAGCAGTCGTTCCGCACCTTCAACGTCCGTCGCGACCCGGCCTGCCCGGCCTGTGGGCCCAGACGCGGGCGAGATCGTCATCGCCGAGTACGACGACCTGTGCATGCCGCACACGCACTGAGTCGGACTCGGTGAGCGGCCCGGAGCGCATCAAGGTCAACGGCGTCGAGTTGCACTGGGGCCAGTGGGGCGACGCGTCGGGCGCCGCCCCTGGTGCTCTGCCACGGCTTCACCGGGTCCTCCCATGATTTCGCGCTGCAGGTCGAGGCTCTGTCCGAGTCGAGGCGTGTCATCGCGCTGGATCAGCGCGGCCACGGCCTCTCGTCCAAGACCCATGACATCGCCGGCTACACCATCGATCAATTGACCGCCGACCTGATCGGCTTCATTGAACAGGTGTCCGAGGGGCCGGTCGACTTGCTCGGCCATTCGATGGGCGGTCGGGTCTCGCTGGGTGTGGTCCTGGCCCGGCCCGATCTCATCCGTTCGCTGGTGCTCATGGACACCAGCGCCTGGTCGTTTCTCCCAGACGATGAGGAGGTCCGGACCATGGTCGCCGACTACATGAAGGCGTTCGATCCGGCAAGAGGCATGCCCAGCTCTTTTGGCATCAGCGGACCCGAAGACGCATTGATCGAGGCGGCCACGACCGCCGAATGGTGGCGGCGTAAGGAGGAGCTCTTCTCGGGCGTTGACGCCTACGCCGTGAAAGCCTTCGGCACGGCGTTGTTCAGCGGCATCGATTCCCTCCGGCCGCAACTTCCCACCGATCATCCAGCCCACGACCGTCATCGCAGGTTCCCACGATCACCCCTTGGTCGATCAAGCCCCGGACCTGGCGGCCGAGGTGGCCCAGGGGCAGCTCTGCGTCATCGAGGGCGCGTACCATTCGCCGCAGCTGACCCACCCGCAGCAATGGCGTGAGGCGGTGGAGCATCACCTCGCTCCCCTCGACTCCTGAACAGATATCGACTCCCAACACCAGCTCGACTCCTGAACAGAACGGAGCGCATCCCGTGACCATGCACGACGCACCCCAGGCCAATGACCGCATCGCCCTGGCCGGCACGGACGTCTCGGTGCCGCCCCTCGGGGTCGGTACCTGGGCCTGGGGTGACAAGGGCACCTGGGGCATGGGCGGCTACGACGCGTCGTACAGCGAGGAGACGATCCTCGATGCCTGGCGGGCCTGCATCGAGGCCGGCGTCGTCCTCTTCGACACGGCCGAGGTCTATGGCGGCGGCGAGAGCGAGCGCATCATCGGCCGCTTGTTGGCGCACGATCCGAGCGTGCGCGATCAGGTGGTCATCGCCACCAAGTTCATGCCCAGCCCGTGGAAGCTGGCGGTGACCTCGTCGTTGGTGACCGCGGCGAAGGCCTCCGTCGAGCGCATGGGCATTGCGTGCATCGACCTCTACCAAATCCATGGGCCGATCTCGCTGCGTTCCCACGAGGCACTGGCCGAAGCGCTGGCCACCGCCCACGCCGACGGACTGGTCAAGGCCGTCGGCGTCTCGAACTACTCGGCGAAGGAGACCCGGTCGATCGTCACCGCCTTGCGCAAGCGCGATCTGCAGCTGGCCACCAATCAGATCGAGTTCTCGCTCCTGCGCACCATGCCCGAGAAGGTAGGACTGTTGGAAGCCTGTCGCGAACTGGGCGTGGTGCCGCTGGCCTATTCGCCCATCGGGCAGGGGCGCCTCACCGGCAAGTACACCGTGGCGCATCCACCGCCCAAGCAGCGGACCTTCTCCAGTCACCCCATGGAGACGGTGGAGAAGATCGTGGGAGTGCTCCAGGGCATCGGCACCGCGCACGGTGGCCGCACGCCCAGCCAAGTGGCCCTGGCCTGGATCATCGCCAAGGGGGTCATCCCGATTCCCGGGGCCAAGAACCGTGCCCAGGCCGAGGACAACGCCGGCGCGCTGGGTTGGCAGATGACCGATGAGGAAGTGGCCGAGCTGGACGCGGTGGCGCTCTACGGCCAGCGGAAGATCTCCCAGCGGATCTGGCAGCACGGCTGACCCGCCTTGGCCACTCCGAGGTGGCGGAACTACGGTGAGAGCGGATGATGGCCCTGCTGGCAGACGCACCGTTGCCGCCGCTCCATGGTGGCCAGTTCTTCTCGAACCAGTTCGACTTCGTCCCGGTAGCCATGGTGCTGGCCGCCCTGGTGCTCTACCTCTGGGGCGTCAAGCGGAACAACCGATTGCGACCACGCCATCCGTGGTCCAAGGGGAAGACCGTTGCCTTCATCGCGGGCTTGTTCACCACGGCCATCTCGGTCTTCAGCTTCATCGGGGTCTACGACGGCTACTTCTTCTGGGACCACATGGTCCAGCACCTCCTCTTGATCATGGTGGCCGCCCCGCTCTTCGCCATCAGCTCCCCGATCGACCTGGCGTTCCGATCCACCACGGGCACGACTCACCTCGTGGTGACCGAGACGCTGCGCTCGCCGCGTAGCCAAGGTGCTGGGCCACCCGGGCATGGCCTTCGTGTTGTACGCCGTGATGATCCCGATCACCCACTTGACCGTTTGGTACAACTACACGTTGCAGCACGAGTCGGTGCACAACGCCGAGCACCTGGTCTTCCTGGGCGTGGGCTACCTGTTCTGGCGCCAGATCTTCGGCTCGGACCCCAACTGCTACCGGATGCATCCGGCCCTGCAGTTCGGCTACTTGTTCTTGGCCATACCGATCGACACCTTCACCGGTCTCTCCCTCGACCAAGCGGTCCACGAGATGTTCCCGGCCTACCTGGCCCTCCACCCCACCTGGAGCCAGGCGCGGCTCACCAACGACTTGCACATCGGTGGGGTGCTCATGTGGGTCGGCGGTGACACCCTCATGCTGTGGCCGATGATCCCGGTGGCCCTGCGCTGGCTCCACCTCGAAGAGCGCCAGGCCGTCCGGGTGGACCGGGAGATTGACGACGCGGCGGCGGCCGAGCTGATGGCCACGGCCGCGACCGAGCACCCTCACCGACCTGATCAGTCATCTCGACCTGCATACGTCGGGATAGAGCAAGCTCTTCTCCAACGGGTGCGGTGCTGAGTGTGCCGAACACGGTGGACACGAAGACGACAAAGGTCAGGACGTGCACCGCCGTACACCAAAGGCAAATGGCGTTGATCTCGAAGAGCTCGGCATAGAGCAGGTAGATGACGGTACCCAAGCCGACCACCGCCCAGGCCAACCGCGCCTTGCGGATGATCGGATTCGGCCACTTCCACATAACGGGCAACTGGAGCAGCAGCGTGACCGCGAAGAAGATCAGGCCCAGGACGGCCACGGGAACGCCAGCCACCATCGCGTAAGAGCTGGTTGTCACCGCGAGACAGTTGACGATCCCCTTGTCCGAGCAGACCAGGCTGGATGACCCGGTGAAGTGCTCGTAGGTCAGGTAGCCGGCGATACCGAGGCCGGCGACACTGGCCACCGTTCCGATCAACCCCGGCCAGCGGGGAAAAGGCCGCTCAGCCATGACCCATGGCGCTGCACACGCTCGTCGGCTGATTGTCAGTCAACGCGCTGCAGATGGTCTGGACCAGCACCTTCGCCGACGCATCGATGTCGGCCCCAATTTGGGTGGAGTTATTCCCGACCATCGACGCGATGTTGGTGAAACTCTGCCCAACAAGCTCGGCCGGATTGAACTGGGCCGACGTGAGCTCCATCTTGCCACCGAAGTCCAGCCACGGGAACGACTCGTTGGTGTGGGTCACCCAGAGCTTCTGCTCGGCCGCGGTCGGCGACTGCAGGGGCACATAGTAGTTACCGTCGGGCTCATTGGTGGTGGTCTCTACCGGCGTGAACGTGAAGTACGGACTGGTGTAGGTCGTGTTGTAAAACGTCAACGTGGGAATGTTGCCGTCCCTCACCGCGGAGTGGATGCGCCCCGGCAGGGGGCTGAACGTGCCGAACTTCGACAGCGCCACATACATGGCCCACCGTTCGGTTGCGCAGACGGGACAGAATTCCGCGCCGATGTAGAGCAGGTCCGGTTTCCCGTCGGCCGACAGCTTCGGATCGCTGATGGCCTGAGGTGAGGTCACCAGCCCGCTCGTCGGTGCCGCCACGAGGGTGCTCAGCGGGATCGATGTCAATTTGCCGGAGATGGCGGCGGGGATCGGGGTTCCGGCGGGCGGTGACGTGACCGAAGCGGCGCTAGACGGATTTCCGCCTCCGCTCACCTTGGCCACAACCAGGACCGCCACGAGAACGAGCACCAGCACAACCGACCCCAATCCGATCCTCTGGTTGCGGCGTCGGCGGGCCACCACGAGGGCGGCCTGCTGTTTGGCCGCCTGCTGCTCGTTGAATTTGCGACCGGCGGCCGGACGGCGGTCGGTGGACTGGGCTGCTCCCGTGCTTTTCGAGCTCGGCGCTTATCTCTGCTGATTTTTCTGCTGATTCTTTCGCGACATGAGAGTTCTCCTTGGTTTGGCGAGACGGCAACAGAGCGCGCCTCGAATGGTTCGAAAGGGGATGTGCGCGGGTCGGCACATCTCGGTGAAACCGCCTACGTCAGACACACTCCGGGCTAGGCCGGTTGATCTGGGGCGAAATTCCTTCGAACTAGGAGAACTGCGGGGGGCGGAATAGACCGATGAAGTTGCCGCGGGGCAGCAGCGCCGCTGCCGAGCGCTGGCGCCTGGTCATTCGACCGGCGGCCGCCATGGAGAGCACGCCGGCCAAGGCCGCCGCCGCCACGACGGTGAGCGCGGGGGCGACCGGGGAGGGCACTCCTTTGGAGCACGACGAGTCAGCGCAACTTGGAATGAACGGATCGGCCACCGCGTGCGGCGTGAAGACCTCGGCCACGCCGGCAGTGAGGGTGCTTCTGTGCCGGCGCTCCCGCCTCGGTGAGGAGCGCGTTCGGCATCAGGCCGATGACGACAATGGCGGCCAAGGGCCCCAACAGACACCAGCGCCACGCGCACGACATGGTGCCAAGGCTACGGGCTAATTCTCGCCGCGTGCCGTCGGGCACTGACGAGGGCGTCTGGTGAAGTCACACGAATGTCCTGTGCGAGGCTCGCACCAGCGAGAGCGCTCGTAGGGACTCCACCTTCCGGGAACCGCCCTGGTCAGCCGCCCAGGTCCATCAGCTCGATCCGCACCCCGTCGGGATCGGTGCAGTAGACGAACTCAAGGGGCGTATCGCCGAACTCGATGGTGGTCCGGCTCGATGCCACCCGCGTGCCCCCCAGCTCCACCACCTTCGCCGCCACGGCCTCGACGTCGGTCACTCGGAACGACAGGTGGGTCAGGCCGAGCCGGTTCACCGCCCGCCGCTCCGTGTCGCCGAAGGGCGCGGGTTCGCTGAAGGCCAGCAGCTCAATGGCCGTGGTCCCCTTGCGGATGAACTGGGAGGTCACCTTGACCCCTTCGAGATCCATCAGCTGAGCGAACTCGGAGCCGATTTCATGACTCTCGGCGGCACGGAATCCGAGGGCGTCGCAGTAGAAGCGCAGCGATCGGTCAAGGTCGCTCACGCAGATGCCAAAGTGGGAGAAGGTCGGATCCATGGGCCCAAGTCTGCCCAAAACGAGGCTCGGATGGCTCGCCGGGCCTGACCTCCGTAGTCTCAAGGGTGTGACACCGGACAAGCAAGCCAACCAGGGGCACCGTACCGGCTCGGGGATCGAGGTCCACCCGGTATATCGAGCCGACGACCTGGAGGGCTGGGACAGCCGCGAGAAACTCGGGGAGCCCGGCGCTTTCCCCTACACCCGGGGGATCCACAAGGAGATGTACCGCTCGAAATTGTGGACCATGCGCCAATACGCCGGGTTCGGCTCGGCCGAGGCCACCAACGAGCGGTTCAAGTTCCTGCTCGATGCCGGCCAGACCGGTCTCTCGTGCGCCTTCGACCTGCCCACCCAGATGGGCTACGACTCCGACCACCCGCGGGCCGAGGGCGAGGTGGGCAAGGTGGGGGTGGCCATCGACTCCCTGGCCGATATGCGCCTGCTCATGGCCGACCTGCCGATGGACAAGGTCACCACCTCCATGACCATCAACGCCACCGGTGCGATCCTCCTCCTGCTCTACCAACTGGTGGCCGAGGAGCAGGGCGTCCCCGGTGAGAAGATCCGGGGCACCATCCAGAACGACATTCTCAAGGAGTACATCGCCAGGGGTACCTACATCTACCCGCCCCGCCCCTCCATGCGTC
This sequence comes from uncultured Acidimicrobiaceae bacterium, assembly GCA_963743785.1. Classification (GTDB taxonomy): domain Bacteria; phylum Actinomycetota; class Acidimicrobiia; order Acidimicrobiales; family RAAP-2; genus Bog-473. Next base: position 12,066 of record CAVURD010000036.1, read on the forward strand.
TGATCGTCGACACGTTCTCCTATTGCGCGGCCAACCTGCCCAGCTGGAACACCATCTCCATCTCCGGGTACCACATTCGAGAGGCGGGATCGACGGCGGTCCAGGAGATCGCCTTCACGCTGGCCAACGGCATCGCCTACGTCGAGGCGGCAATGGCGGCGGGCATGGACATCGATGCCTTCGCCCCCCGCCTGTCGTTCTTCTGGAACGCCCACAACAACCTGTTCGAGGAAGTGGCCAAGTACCGTGCCGCCCGCCGCATGTGGGCCCACATCATGACGGAGCGCTTCGGAGCCAAGGACGAGCGTTCCAAGATGCTGCGCTTTCACACTCAGACCGGTGGCTCGACCCTGACCGCCCAGCAACCAGAGAACAACATCGTCCGGGTCACCCTGCAGTCGCTGGCCGCCGCCCTCGGGGGCACGCAGAGCTTGCACACCAACGGCTTCGATGAAGCACTCGGACTGCCGACCACCCGCGCGGCCAAGATCGCGCTGCGCACCCAGCAGATCGTCGGCTTCGAGTCGGGCGTGGCCGACACCGTCGACCCTTTGGCTGGCTCCTACTTCGTGGAGGCACTGACCGACGAGGTCGAGCAGGCGGCCCAGGAGTACCTGGACCGGATCGACCAGCTCGGCGGCGCGGTGGCGGCAATTGAAGCCCGCTTCATGCAGGACGAGATTGAGAGCGCCGCCTACAGCTTCGCCAAGGCGGTGGACGACGGGGAGAAGATCGTCGTCGGCGTGAACCGATTCACCGATGCGGAGGGCGAGCCGGCCGACGTGTTCCCGATCGACATCGAGCAACAGCGAACCCAGATCGAGCGCACCAGGTCGGTGCGGGCCGGGCGCGACCAAACGGTGGTCGATTCGGCGCTCTCCGACATCGCCGTCACCGCCCGGGGCGAAGGGAACCTGCTCGTCCCGATGAAGGTCGCCCTGGGTGCCATGGCGACGCTGGGTGAGGTGGCCGATGTGCTCCGGGGCGAGTTCGGGGTCTACCAGCCCGGCGGATGAGCGATCCTGGGCCACGGTCATACTGGCCCCTCTTCGATCTGGTCATCCGCACGCCTCGCCTCGAGATCCGGCTACCCCGAGAGCGAGTTCGGCGCCTCTGGCGTTGTGCTCTCCCCCTCCCCCCCCAAACACCCCCCCCCCCCCCCCCCCCCCCCTCTTTCCCCCCCTAGGGCGTCACTTCGCCGGCTAGGGCTCGTCCTTCGCAGGCACGATGTCGAGACAATGAGCGAGGCCGGTTATTTCGAAGAGCCGGCGTACGGGTGACGAGGGCGAGAAGATCGTGAGGGTGCCTCCACCCCGCCGCACCCGCTTGTGTTCCGTGACGATGACGCCCAGTCCCGTGGTGTCCATGAAGTTCAACCTGGCCAGATCAAGGACCACGTTGGTCACACCCTTCATCTCAAGTTCGGCCAGACGGTCGTAGAGATATGGAGCGGTGGCGGCATCCAATTCTCCCGACACCGTGACGAGCGTTCGTTCCTCAGACCTTTGCACGTCAAGGTCAAGGGGAGCGGGTCTGGCCAGAGGGCTGGTCATCGGGCTGCCTCTCCTTCCTCATCCAGCAAAGTGTTGGGATTCTCCAGCACGCTTCATTCATACCCAACGGTGGATGTCCAGAAACTCCGGAGGGTCCGCGGCTCGCTCGAAACGGCACGCGACATTCAACGAGACCTTCCACAGGCGGTTGTCGATCAAACCTCGGAATACCCAACGCGAAAGAGTCGCCGGGATACCAGTTCGGCATACCCGGCGACTCCTTTCGTCAAAGAGTAACTCCTACTTCTTGACGGCGTCCTTGACCTTCTCTCCGGCTTGCTTCAGGTTGCCCGCAACCTTGTCCGCTTTGCCTTCCGCCTCGAGCGACTTGTCATCGGTGGCGCGACCGGCGGCGTCCTTCACATGCCCCTTTGCTTCCTGCGCTTTGTTCTTGGCTTTGTCAACGGTTGACATTGAGACTCCTTTCATCGTGATTCAGCTACTCCTTACCCGATTCCATCACGGGCAATCCAAGCTTCTTTGACGTGGGTCGCATCTACCAGCGATAAAAGCGACGACTTCCTGCACTTTCCCCGCGGCCCAGCGCCACACCGACAATCCAAAACAGGGCGAAGACGACAGCAGCAATCCACAACGCGTGAATGGCGAATCCCGCACCGGCGAGGATGAGCACCAACAGCAACAACAACAGGATGACCATGATGTTCCCCTTTCGCTTAAGACCCTTGTGGGTGTGAAGGATGTGTACCCCTCTCTGCGTTTTCGGAAACCCACGGGCGCACGCTCGCACACTCGCGATGGCGCGCGTGTCTTCGATGCGACGCCCGCTGGTGCGCCGTCAGGCGTCTTCGTTCAGTTGGTTTGCCTCAGTCCGAAGAGGTCTGCCTCAGTCCGAAGCGAGCTGTCCTCAGGCCGTCGCGACCGGCTCGAAGTGTTCGACGACCGGAAACGGTTCATAGAAGTGGTGCAAGAGATTCCGCCACTCCTCGTAGGCCGCTGAGCCGCGGAAGCCTTGGGTGTGGGCTTCGAGGGATTCCCATTCGACCAACAGCAAGAACGTACCGGGGTTCTCAAGGCAGCGTTCGACCCGTAGCCCGCCAAAGCCCGGACTGCGGGCGATGAACGTCTTGGCCTGTTCGAGGGCGGAGAGGAAGTCGTCCTCTTGGCCGGGGATGACATTGAGGATGGCGTGCTCGGTGATCATGCGCTGAGCAACCGTTGGCGCATGGCGAGGTCGGTGGCCGCGTCGATGGCCGTCCAGGCCATGGCCACCGCGCCGTCCCGCACCGCCGCGTCGGCGGACGGGGTAATGCAGGCGGCGGCGAAGTCGGGCTGGTGATTCACGGCGCCATTGGTTTCGATCCGGACGAGGGGATGAATGGTCGGGACGGCCAGCGACACATTGGCCATGTCTGTTGAGAGCGTGGGCAACGGGGTGTCGGCGTCGTCGGCCTCGAACGTGCGCCCCAGACGTTCCGCATTGACCCGGTAGGCGGCCAACAGTCCGGGGTCGGCCTCCATGTGCGAGTACACCGGCGAGAGGTCCTCGTAGGCCACCGTGCAACCGGTGGCCAGCGCGCCGGCTTCGAAGCAGGCGCGCACCCGCGGTTCGGCCGCACCGAGCGCGTCGATGGTGCGCGAACGCACCATGAAGCGTCCGGTGACACTGCCCGGGATCACGTTGGCTGCACCCCCGCCGCGGAGGATCACGCCATGGAGCTGGTCGCCCGGAGGCAGCTGCTGGCGCAGCAGGCCCAGAGCGACCTGGGAGATCGTCATGGCATCGAGGGCGTTCACGCCTTCCCAGGGGGCGGCCGACGCATGGGCCTCCCGGCCGGTGAAGTGCACATCGAAGTGGGAGACGGCCAGGCAGGCGGCGGTCAGGCGTTCAGCCGGCCACGGGTGGATCATCATGGCGGCGTGCACGCCCTCGAAGGCCCCCCGTTCCAACATGAAGATCTTGCCTCCACCGCCCTCTTCGGCCGGCGTGCCCAGCACTCGCACCTGGACTCCGATCTGATCAGCCACCGCGGCCAGGGCCAGCCCGGCACCGACGGCAGACGCGCCAATGATGTTGTGCCCGCAGGCATGGCCCACGTCGGGCAGGGCGTCGTATTCGGCGCACACGGCCACCACCAGTTCACCCTTCCCTGAACGGCATTCGAGCGCCGTGGGCAGGTCATAGGCGCCTTCGGTCACCCCCAGGCCGCCGGCACGCAGGGCGTCGGCCACGGCCTTCGCCGAGCGAGTCTCGTTGAAGCAGAGCTCAGGGGTGGCGTGGACCGCGTGGCTGAGAGTCACCAGGTCGGCGAGGTGGCCATCGATGACCGATGCCGCCGCGTCCTTGATCGACTGGGCCCTCGGGTCGGCGTCGGTCACGACATTCCTATTCGATCACCGCGACGATGTCGCCGGCACCGACCGAATCTCCGGCGGTGGCTCGCACCTCTTTGATGACGCCGGCCCTCTCGGCGTTGATGGCATTCTCCATCTTCATCGCTTCGAGCAGGCAGATGGTCTGACCGACCTCGACCTTGTCGCCCACGGCGACCAGGACCTTGACGATGGTGCCCTGCATAGGGACGATCACCTCACCCGAACCGGTCCCGCCGGCGGCCGATCCCGAGGCGGCTCGCTTGCCCCGCACCGGCATCCGGGGGCCGGCGACCGTCCCGAGGTCAGGCACCCAGAGCTTGACGGCGAACCGGCGGCCATCCACCTCGGCGGTCACGTCGCGCTCGACTAGGGGGAACTCCTCTTCCGCCGGGATGGGGGCCACCGGGCTGGAGTCGACCGGATCGGCCGGCAGGTGGCTGAGGTCGAGCACTTCCTCAACCCACCTGGTGGAGTGGCGGGCCTCGGCGAAGTCGGCGTGGCTGAGGATGGCGACGTGAGCCGGGATGGTCGTGGCGATCCCGCTGATCTGGGTCTCAGAAAGAGCCCGCAGCATGCGTCGGCGCGCCGATTCGCGGTCCGACGCCCAGACGATCAATTTGGCCACCAGGTTGTCGTAGTACTGGCTGACGGTGTCACCGGACTCGTAGCCGGCGTCGAGGCGGACGCCCGGACCCGAAGGGGCGTGAAATTTGGTCAGCGTGCCGGGCGACGGGGAGAACCGACCGCCGCTTGGGTCCTCGGCATTGATCCGCACCTCAATGGCGTGACCGTTTCTCTGGACGTCGTCCTGGCCGAAGGCGAGCTCCTCACCGGAGGCGATGCGGATCTGCCAGGCCACCAGGTCCAGCCCCGTCACCATTTCGGTGACCGGGTGCTCCACCTGGAGACGGGTGTTCATCTCCAAAAAGTAGAACTCACCGTCCTGGTAGAGGAACTCAACGGTCCCGGCGTTGTAGTAGCCACAGGCTTCGGACACCTTGACCGCGGCCGCGCCCATGGCCCGGCGGATGTCGTCGGGGAAGTCGGGAGCGGGGCTTTCCTCCACCAGCTTTTGATGCCGGCGCTGGGCCGAGCAGTCCCGCTCGCCCAGCCACAGCGTGTTGCCGTGGGTATCGGCCAGCACCTGCATCTCGACATGGCGGGGCCATCCCAGGTAGCGCTCGACGTAGATCTCCGGCCGGCCGAAATAGGCCTGGGCCTCACGGGCGGCTGACTCCATGGCGTCCGCCGCCGTCTCGGCACTCTCGACCACTTTCATGCCGCGACCGCCCCCGCCAAAGGCGGCCTTGATGGCCAGGGGCCATCCCACCTCCTCGCCGAAGGCCACCACCTCCTCGGGCGAGGTGAGCGGCTCGGAGCGCCCCGGCACCCCGGCGACACCCGCTTTCTCGGCGGCAATCCGCGAGCTGATCTTGTCGCCCATGACCTCGATGGACTCGGGCGGGGGCCCGATGAACGTCACCCCGAGATCGGTGATGGCCCGGGCGAAGTCGGTGTTCTCGGAGAAGAAGCCGTAGCCCGGGTGGACGCCGTCCGCCCCGCTCCTCTCGATGGCATTGAGAATTGCCTCGGTGTTGAGGTAGCTCTCCGCCGCCGTCTCGCCGCCGAGGGCATAGGCCTCGTCGGCCATGCGGACATGGAGCGCTTCACGGTCGAGATTCGAGTAGACGGCAACGGTGGCGATGCCCATCTCGCGGCAGGTCCGGATGACCCGGACGGCAATCTCGCCGCGGTTGGCGATGAGGATCTTCTTGAGCACGCTGCGCCTTTCGATTCCTTAGGGGTCCACACAATTGCATGGACCCTATGGTGTCTGCCATGTGGAGCGGGCGGTGGGACGTGCGATGGTTCGAGTCCCTCGGCTCGACGAACAGCTATCTCCTCGAGCAAGCCGCCGACGGAGCGTTCGAGGGCATGGTGGCCGTGGCCGACCACCAGCGGGCCGGCCGGGGCCGGTTGGACCGTCGTTGGGAGTCGCCGCCGGGGTCGTCCTTGCTCACCTCCATCCTCTTCCGGCCTACATTTGACCCCGCTGAACTGCATCTCTGTACGGCAGCGGTGGCCCTGGCGGCCGCCGAGGCGTGCCGTCGGGTGGCCGGGGTGGGGCCGGTGATCAAGTGGCCCAACGACCTCCTGGTCGGGGAGGCCAAGCTGGCCGGGGTGCTGGCCGAGGCGGACTTCACCGGTGACGCCTGTGCCGTCGTGGTCGGCATCGGGATCAACGTGGCCTGGCCCGGCCCGACCACGGTGCAGGGGACCTGCCTGGACGACCTGTGCGCGGAGCCGGTGGATCGCCACTTGCTCCTCGAAGCCCTGCTCACGGCGCTGGCGCCTCGGAGGGGCCTCCTCGACAGTCCGGATGGTCGTCAGGAGCTGGCCGCAGAATTGCGCCAACGTTGCGCCACGTTGGGCCAGCGCATCCGGGTCGAGCTGGCCGCGGAGGCGATCAGCGGGATGGCCAGCGAGATCGACGATGCGGGTCGGCTGATCGTGCAGACGGCGACCGGACTGCGGACGGTGAGTGCCGGCGACGTGGTCCACCTGCGTCCGAAGTAAAGTGCCACGCTATGCGCCTTCTCGTGACGGGAGGTGCCGGGTTCATCGGGTCAAATTTCGTCCGCTACTGGGTGGAACAACATCCCGAGGACCACGTCGTTGCGTACGACGTGCTTACCTATGCCGGCAACCGACCCAACCTGGCCGATGTTGAGGACCGGATCGTCTTCGTGCACGGCGACATTTGCGACGGTGCGCTGGCCGAGAAGACGCTGCGGGCCCACGAGATCGACACCATCGTCCACTTTGCGGCCGAGTCCCACAACAGCCTGGCCGTCCTCAACCCCGGATTGTTCTTCCGCACCAACGTCCTCGGCACGCAGACCATGCTGGAGGCGGCCCGCCAGGCCGAGGTGGGGCGGTTTCATCACATCAGTACATGCGAGGTGTACGGCGATCTGGCGCTCGACTCCGACGAGATCTTCACCGAGGACTCCCCGTATCGTCCCCGCACGCCCTACAACGCCAGCAAGGCCGGGGCGGACCACGCCGTGCGCGCCTACGGCGAGACCTACGAGTTGCCCGTCACCATCACGAATTGCTCCAACAATTACGGTCCCTTTCAGTTCCCCGAGAAAGTCATACCGGTCTTCACCACGGCGGCCCTCAACGACAAGAACCTGACCCTGTACGCCACCACGCAGAACCGGCGCGAATGGTTGCATGTTCGCGATCACTGCACGGCCATTGAGGCGGTCCTCCGTCGGGGCAAGATTGGCGAGACGTATCACGTCGGAAGTGGCGTCGAGGCATCCATCATGGAGATCGCCGACCTGGTCCTGGCCACACTGGGCAAGCCCGCGTCGCTGAAGGAGATCGTGCCCGACCGTCCTGGACACGACCGCCGTTATCTGCTTGATGCCAGCAAGATCCGTTCCCAGCTGAACTGGGAGCCCACAATCTCGTGGGAGGACGGGTTGGCCGCCACGGTGGCCTGGTATGCCGACAACCGCGCCTGGTGGGAACCCCTGCTGTCCCGAGCCCCCGTCGTCGAAGCCGGCTGGGGATCGGCCGGCTGAGGCCGATCGGAAGCATGCGGATCCTCATCACCGGTGCTGACGGGCAGCTCGGACGCGACCTGGTGGACGCCCTGGCCGGGCGTGTCCCGCTCGGCGGTCGCCGCGTCAATCTGCTGGCTCCCGAAGGGCCGATGCCCGAGCTGGCCCATGAGGTCCTGGCCACCGATATCGGCAACATGGCGGTCGACGATCGCGACGCGGTCCAGCACGTGACGCACTCGTTCGGGCCCGATGTGGTTCTGCACGCCGGGGCACTGACGGCGGTCGACGCCTGCGAGAGCGAGATCGACTTGGCCTACGCCGTCAACGCCGTGGGAACGCGCAATGTGGCCGAGGCGGCGGCGGCGCTCGGCGCCCACCTGGTCTACGTCTCCACCGACTATGTCTTTGACGGAACATCTCCCCGGCCCTACAACGAGTGGGACGCCCCCAACCCCCAGTCGGTCTACGGGGCCAGCAAGCTGGGCGGCGAGCGGGAATGTCCGCCGGGGTCGACCATCGTGCGCACCTCGTGGGTCTGCGGGGCCCACGGGAAGAACATGGTGAAGACCGCTCTTCGTTTGGCCGGGGGGGACGGCATGCTGCGCTTCGTCAACGACCAGCACGGGTCACCTACCTTCACGGCTGATCTGGCCCCGGCGCTCATCACCCTCGGCCTGGCCCGGCGCCCCGGTCTCTTCCACGTGACCAATGGCGGGGCCACCACCTGGTGGGGCTTCGTGCGGGCCGTGGTGGAGGCCGTTGGTGACGATCCCGAGCGGGTGCTGCCCATCACAACGGCCGACTACCCTCTTCCGGCGCCCCGCCCGGCCAATTCGGTCCTCGACAACATGGCCCTCCGCCTGAGCGGGCTTCCCGCCCTCCCGGACTGGCAGGATGGACTGACTCGGCTGGTCACCGCGCTACAAGGTCAGGAGGCGCCAACATGACGATGCGCTCGCATTCACGCCACGGGCGAGACGAGTCGCGCACGGTGGCGGTGATCGGTGCCGGGTATGTGGGCCTGCCCACGGCCGCCACCTTGGCGCATTTCGGCCACCGGGTGGTGCTGGCCGAGCGCGACGAAACCCGCCTGGCCGCGCTGCGCAGCGGGAAAATGCCCATCGTCGAGGCCGGATTGGACGACCTGGTGGCCGAGAGCGTCCTGGCTCGCACCCTGCGCTTTACGGCCTCGGCCGTCGAGGCGGTCCAGGGGGCCGAGTACGTGTTCCTGTGCGTGCCCACGCCACAGAGTGACGATGGGTCGGCCGACCTCTCCTACGTGGAGTCGGCGGCGAAAGAAGTGGGCGAGCAGCTCATGCCCGGCGCCATCGTGGTCAACAAGTCGACGGTCCCGGTCGGTTCGGCCACCATGGTCGAAGAGGTCATCGGCCGACCCGATGTCCGGGTCGTCTCGAACCCGGAATTCCTGCGCGAGGGCTCGGCGGTCCAGGACAGCCTCCACCCCGATCGGTTGGTGGTCGGAGCCGACGATGCGCAAGCGGCCGCTCTGGTCGGCGGTTTGTTCGCCGCCACCGGTGCGCCCCTCATCGTCACGGATGCCACCACGTCCGAGACGATCAAGTACGCCTCCAACGCCTTCTTGGCCACCAAGCTGAGCTACGTCAATGCCGTCGCTGGCCTCTGTGAAGAGGTGGGAGCCGACGTACGCGATGTGATGCTCGGATTGGGGTACGACAAGCGCATAGGTTTTGAGTTCCTGCGGCCCGGACCGGGATGGGGCGGCTCCTGCCTGCCCAAGGACACGCGCGCCCTGCTGCACATCGCCCGAGAGTCCGGTTACGACTTCTCCCTCCTGGCCGGCGCCATCGACAGCAATGAGCAGCAACTCGCTCGGGTGGTGGCCAAGGTGGAGGCGGCCTGCCGCGGCTCGGTTGAGGGCGTGACGGTGGCCGTATGGGGCCTCACCTTCAAGGCGAACACCGACGACCGTCGCGATTCCCCGAGCGTGGAAATCGCTGGGCGCCTGGCCGCATTGGGTGCGGTGGTGCAGGCCTTTGACCCGACCGTGTCGGGTGAATTCCCCGCCGACGGCGAAACCGTGGCCGATGATCTGCGTGGTCTGCAGATGCGGGCCGATCCCTACGAAGCGGCCACCGGGGCGTCGGTGGTCGTGGTGCTGACCGAGTGGGACGAATTTCGCTGGGTCGACTTCACCCGCGTCGCCTCGGTCATGGCTTCGCCCTCCATTGTCGACGCCCGCAACCTGCTGGATCCGGCGGCCGTGCGGCGCATGGGCTTCATCTACGACGGGATCGGACGCCGATGAGCCGAGTGGTGGTGGCGGGGGGAGCCGGGTTCCTGGGCTCGCATCTGTGCGATCACTTGATCGGACGTGGTGACTCGGTCATCTGCCTCGATGATCTCTCCACCGGCAGCCGTGACAATGTCGCACACCTTTTCGACAACGATCGCTTCACCCTGGTCGTGACCGACGTCAGTGAAAAAGTCGAGTTGGAAGGAAGCGCCCATATCGACGCCGTGTGCAACTTGGCCAGCCCAGCTTCACCACCGGCCTACCTGCGCCGGCCCCTGGCCACGCTGGCCGTCGGCAGTGAAGGCACCCGCCGATTGTTGGAGGTGGCCCGGGAGAACAAAGCGCGGTTCCTCATGGCGAGCACGAGCGAGATCTACGGTGACCCCGAGGTGCACCCGCAGATCGAATCGTACCGGGGCAATGTCGACTCCACCGGGCCGCGCAGCGTCTACGACGAGGCCAAGCGGTTCTCCGAGAGCCTGACCATGGCCATGCATCGTGAATACGACGTGAATGTCGGGATCGCCCGCATTTTCAACACCTACGGACCACGCCTGGCTCCTGGAGACGGGCGTGTCGTGTCCAACTTCATCGTCCAGGCCCTGCGGGGAGACCCGCTCACGGTGTACGGCGATGGGTCCCAGACCCGCAGCCTGTGTTACGTCGACGATGAGATCGCCGGCCTGGTGGCGTTGTTGGACTCGTCGCTGACCGGCCCGGTCAATGTGGGCAACCCCGACGAGCGCACCGTGCTCGAGTTGGCCGAAGTGGTCTTAGAGGTGTCAGGCTCACGTTCATCCATTGTCTACGAGGCCTTACCGACCGATGACCCCACCCGACGCTGCCCTGACATCACCCTGGCGACCGAACGGCTGGGGTGGTCACCTTCTACTGAATTGCGAGACGGCATTGCACGCACGATCGAATATCTGGCGACAAAGGTGGTTGCGCCATGACGGCTGACGCCCCGAGCGAAAATGACACGGGCCCGCCCCCGATGCGCACCTTTCGCAGCCTCACCGTGGTCATTCCGGTCTACAACGAGCGGGCGACCGTGGCCGAGATCATCCGCCGCATACGCGCCGTGGAGATCCCCCTCACCCTCCAGGTGATCGTGGTGGACGATGGCTCGAGCGATGGGTCGGACAAGGTTCTCCAGGCGCTGGAGGACTCGACCGTCCGCGTCATCCGGCACACGCACAATCAGGGCAAAGGCGCGGCCATCCGTACCGGGATGGAGGCCATGACGGGCGACCTGCTGCTGATTCAAGATGCTGACCTCGAATACGACCCCGACGACTGGCCGCTGCTGCTGGACCCCATCCTCAAGGGCAAGGCCCGCGTGGTGTACGGCAGCCGCTTCACCGGTGAGCGCAAGAACATGTTGCCGCTGCACTGGTTCGGCAACCGCATGCTCTCCCTGGTGACAAACATCCTCTACAGCTCCACGCTGTCCGACATGGAGACGTGTTACAAGTTGTTCGACGCCGAGGTGCTCAAGGGCATCACCCTCGTGTCGGATCGATTCGAATTCGAGCCTGAAATCACCGCCAAGGTCATGCGTCGAGGCTTCCGAATCTACGAGGTGCCGATCTCCTATGCCGGGCGGGAGGCCAATGAGGGCAAGAAGATCACATGGCGCGACGGCTTCGGCGCCATGGCGGCCCTGATCCGCTTCCGCTTCACCAAGGATTTTTGAACTCCCGGGTGCCCAGCCAGATTGCCGCCGTCGTGGTGGATCACAACACGGGGTCGCTCCTGGCACAATGCGTACGATCGTTGCTGAGTGACGGGGCCGACCGGGTGGTCGTGGTCGAAAACGGTGGACCGAGGAGTGTCGGCACGGCCTTGGCTTCGTTGACGACCGAGCATCCAGAAGCCGATGTGGTGGTCCTGCGCCCGGAGAAGAACGTCGGTTTCGGGGCCGGCGTCAATCGCGGACTGGCCGTGCTGGCCGGCATGTCTCCCCTCCCGCGGTGGGTCCTCGTGTGCAACGCGGACCTGCGGGTGCACGCCGGAGCGCTTAGCGAACTCCGTCGCGCCCTCGAGGAGCGCCCGGCCTGGGCCATGGTGGGACCTCGCATCCACAACGAGGACGGGACCGTGTATCCGTCGGTGCGCCAGTTCCCCGACTTCACCGACGCCGCCGGCCATGCGCTTTTTGCCCTGGTCAACCCGGAGAACCGATTCACCAAGCGCTACAACCCGGGAGCGCCGGAGGGCGACGTCGTGGCCGAAGCGGGCTGGATCTCGGGCTCGTGCTTCCTGGCTCGGCGCCATGCGCTCGAGGAATTGGGGGGATTCGATGAGGCCTACTTCATGTATGCCGAAGACATGGACTTGTGCTGGCGGGCCCACCGCGCCGGGTGGGGCATCGGATTCGCCGGCGGGGCCAGCATCACCCACACGCAAGGAGTGAGCACGGCCCGGCATCCCTACAAGATGATGCTGGCCCACCATCGCTCGGCTCTTCGATTCACCGTTCGCACCACTTCGGGATGGCGCCGGGCCGCCCTCCCGCTGGCCGTCGTCGTCCTGGGCCTGCGCGTCGTCATGGCCACGGTGCGCCTGGCCACCACGAACTAGTCGTCATGCCCCGTTCCGTGGCCATGGCCATCCTCTTGGTGGCTGTCGTCCTCGCCGGATGCGCTAGCAGCGGCAGAGGAGCAGCCACCGTCCACGTGGAACCGAACGTCAACTTCACGCTGCCGCCGGCCACCGCCGGTTGTGGGGGAGCCACCCAACTGGCGGGTGGAGCGACCCGCCTCCCCATCACGGTGAGCGAGAAGGCCGGACAGGTGGCCGAAATGGTCAACGTGTGCATTGACGGGAAGGGGCCGTTCGCCTTCGTCGTGGACTCGGGAGCCGGGGAGTCCATCATCGCCACGCGCCTGGCCAATCAACTTCACCTCGACCACGTCGGCCCGGCGCAGGAGTTCGCCGGAGTGGGGTGTGTCGGAACCGCCCGACCGGTGGCCGTCACGACCTGGTCCGTCGCCGGGGTGGCGCTGTCTCCCCAGTCGTTGACGGCGGCCACGCTGCCGGACTTCGGCGTGAAGGGCCAACCGGTGGGGCTCCTCGGTTCCGACGTCCTGAGCCGTTTCGGCGCCGTGCGGATTGACTTCACGGGTCAGACTCTGACGTTGGGTGGTCCCGAAGGCACGGCACCAACCGGGAGCGACGTCGTGCACGGCCCCGTCGGCCCCCCTCCGCCAGCCACCGTGACCGACGGCCAGACCGGCACGACCGTGCCTCTCACCGTGGTGTTGACGCCGGGCGAGGCGGCGCTGAATGTGGCCCTGCGGTTCAGTGACGGGCCGATGCGCACCTTCACGGTCGATACGGGTTCTTCCCAGTCGGTGGTGAACACGGCGGTGGCCAAGAAGGAGAACTTGGCCCCTTCGGATCTAGCGGAGCGTCAGGACACCGTGTGCTCCTCCATCACGACCCCGCTGGTGCACAGCGGGCCGTGGTCGATCCCCGGCGTCTCCCTGTACCAGCAGTTGATCGGCACCGCCCCCTTCGGCCCGATCGGGCAGGCGGGCCTGCTGGGATCGGACCAACTCATCCGTTACGGCTGGGTGGTCTTCGACTATCGCGGCGGCCGGCTGATCCTGGGATGAGCGCCGGGTCAGCGCTCCCAGCGCACGAGGTCGTCGAGTTCACCGCTCTCGACGTCGAAGACAAATCCAGCGATCATCTTCAGCGGCGCCAGGTAGGACGTGCCGGCCAGCAGCTCGATATCCTCCCTCAGCGCCGCGGCGTGGTCGTCGATCGGGAAGAAACCGAGGTCGGCGCCGGTGAGCTTCTGGAGGTCCCGGTCGGTCACGCCGGCGAGACCGCAGTTGGTGTGTTGCATGACGATGACGGTGTCGACTCCGAGCACCTGACACGACAGGGCCAAACTGCGCAAGACGTCTTCTGTCACCCGACCCCCGGCATTGCGGAGCACGTGGGCTTCACCGAGGTGGAGGCCGAGGATGGCGAACACGTCGATGCGGGCGTCCATGCAGGTCACGATGGCCAGGCGCCGGCCCGGGCGGGGGTCGGCCACGTTGGCCCGGGCGGCGGCGTATCCCTCGTTGGCCTGAAGGAGCTTCGTGATCTGACTCATGGCACTGTGACTAGGCGATCGGGTGCCGATTCCGCAATTCGCGGGGACGGGACGCGGCCCAGCCGATCCTCCGTCGGATATCGCCGTAGGATGGGTTTGGGCTGCGTGCGGGTCTGTGGTTGCAAGTCGAGGCCAGTCGCAGGCAAAACGACCCACGTAAGGCAACTTGTGGTTGCTGAGCATGGTGCGGCTTAGAGGTAAGCCCTGCCCACCGAGTTCCCGGTTGTCGGGGGCCGGTGGCGACGAGGGGATGCGTGCCACGGGTGCGCCGTAGGGCCCGCGGGCGGTGACGCCCCGGGCCGCCGGTGCCGGTACGTCAACCTTGCAGCAGGCGAGTGTGGGGTCAAAGACCAGGTCAGCCGCACGCAGCCCAAACTCATCGGCGGTCCCAATCGACGGCCGGGGCGCCTGAGGGACCGGTAGCATTGGTCCTTCATGAGCGTGTTCACCAAGGTCCTCAAGGCAGGCGAAGGCAAGAAGGTCCGGCGGCTGGCCGAGCTGGTCCCGCTGGTCAACGCCCTCGAGCCCGAGATGCAGGCGCTCAGCGACGATGCGCTGGCGCACAAGACGGTGGAATTCCGGGAACGATTGGCTGCGGGCGAGACGCTGGACGATCTCCTGATCGAGTCCTATGCCGTGGTGCGGGAAGGCGCCTGGCGGGTGCTCGGGCAGCGCCACTTCGACGTGCAGCTCATGGGCGGCATGGCCTTGCACTTCGGGTGGATCGCCGAGATGAAGACCGGGGAGGGCAAGACCCTGGTCTCCACCCTCCCGGTGTACCTGAACGCGCTGGACCAGCGCGGCGTCCACGTGGTCACGGTCAACGACTACCTGGCCACCCGCGACGCCGAGTGGATGGGTCGCCTGCACAAGTTCCTGGGGCTGACCGTGGGCCGGATCGGGGCCGACATCGACGACCCGATGCTGAAAAAAGCTGCCTATGCGGCGGACCTGACCTACGGCACCAACAATGAGTTCGGCTTCGACTATCTGCGCGACAACATGGCGCGCTCGCGCGAGCTCATGGCCCAGCGGGGGCACGTGTTCGCCATGATCGATGAGGTCGACTCCATCCTCATTGACGAAGCGCGTACTCCGCTCATCATTTCGGGGCCGGCCGACGAGGCTGCTCAGCTGTACTACCAGTTCGCCTCCATCGCCCGCACCCTGAACCGAGACGACGACTACGAGGTCGACGAGGAGAAGAAGACGGTCGTCCCCCTGGAGGCCGGCATCGAGAAGGTGGAGAAGGCGGTCGGTGTCGACAACATCTACGACGCCGTCTCGGTCAACTACGTGCACCAGCTGATCAAGGCGCTCGAGGCCAAGGACCTCTACCGACGGGACAAGGACTACCTGGTCGCCGGCGGTGAAGTGAAGATCATCGATGAGTTCACCGGCCGCACCCTGGACGGCCGCCGCTGGTCCGACGGCCTGCACCAGGCGGTCGAGGCCAAGGAGCGGGTGACCATCAAGGAAGAGAACCACACCTGGGCCACCGTGACCCTGCAGAACTACTTCCGCATGTACGAGAAATTGTCCGGCATGACCGGAACGGCCGAAACCGAAGCGGGCGAGTTCGCCGGTACCTACGGGTTGTCGGTCGTCCCCATTCCCACCAACAAGGACATGATCAGAACCGACCAGGCCGACCTGGTCTTCAAGTCCGAAGAGGCCAAATTCGGTGCCGTGGTCGAGGACCTGGTCGAACGCCACCAGGTCGGCCAGCCGGTTCTGGTGGGCACGGCCTCGGTGGCCAAGTCCGAATTGCTGTCCCGGTTGCTGGAGAAAGAGGGCGTCCCGCACAATGTCCTCAACGCCAAGCAGCACTTCCGTGAGGCCGAGGTCGTGGCCCAGGCCGGTCGCAAGGGTGGGATCACGGTGGCGACGAACATGGCCGGCCGGGGCGTGGACATCATCCTCGGCGGCAACGCCGAGCTCCTGGCCCAACACGAGCTGTTGGCCGAGGGCGTGGACCTGGCCAGCGATGAGGGCATGACGGAGTTGAAGCGGAGGCAGGCGTCACTCGAGGCCCGGTGCCGAGCCGAGGGCGAAGAGGTACGCAAGCTGGGCGGTCTCTACGTGCTGGGCAGCGAGCGGCACGAGAGCCGTCGTATCGACAACCAGCTCCGGGGCCGCTCCGGTCGCCAGGGCGACCCGGGGGAGAGCCGCTTCTACCTGAGCCTCGAAGACGAGCTGTTGCGACTCTTTGCGACCGGGGCCATGAGCTGGGTCATGGGCCGCACCCTGCCCGATGACGTCCCCATTGAGTCCAAGACGGTGGCCAAAGCCATCGAGCGGGCGCAGACCACCGTCGAGGCGCGCAACGGCGAGATGCGCAAGGACGCCCTCAAGTACGACGAGGTGATGAACCAGCAGCGCAAGGTCATTTACGAGCGCCGCCTGCAGATCATCGACGGTGACGACCTGGAGGAGCGGACCGAGGACCTCTTGGCCGGCGCGGCGGAGGCGCTGGTGGCCGAGCACTGTCCCAGCGAGTTCCAGGAGGAGTGGGACCTCAAGGCCCTGATCGACGGCCTGACGCAGTACTACCCGACCAAGTTCTCGGTGGAGGATCTGGCCCAGGCGTCCACGACCGATGAACTGGTCGAGAGCATCGTCGAGGAAGGGCTCGAGTACTACGAGCAACACTCCGAGTCGATGCCTGACGGCGCCGACACCATGCGGCAGATCGAACGCGACGTCATGCTGCAGCTCATCGACGCCCGCTGGCGGGACCACCTGGCCGAGATGGACAACCTCAAGGACGGCATCCACCTGCGCTGGACCGTGCAGGCCGATCCCCTCAACGCCTGGCAGCAGGAGGGCTACTCCATGTTCGGTCAACTCATGGAGGTCATCGACAACGATTACCTGCGCTACATCATGCACGTCGAAGCGGTCCAAGCTCCCTCGGCCGAGCCTGATCTCGGACGCGCGGTCTACGCGGCCGCCGAGGACCCGGTGGCCGAGACCGGCGCCATGGCCGGGGCGCTTCTGGCCGAGCAGGGCTTGAACGTGCCCGCATTGACCCAGGATCCCGCCGCCGGAGCGGGAGGAACGTCGCCCAATGGCGCCAAAGCCAGAAATGGACAGCGTGCCCCAGCTGATCCGAACGCCATGGTCCCCATCGTCAAGGGCGAGCACGAGAAGGTCGGACGTAACGATCCCTGCTGGTGCGGGAGCGGCAAGAAGTTCAAGTTGTGCCATGGCGCAGCCTGACCAGAGGCCGGCGGCCGAGGCACCCCGGGATTTCACCGCTGAGCTGGAAGAATCCGAGGCCCGGCTGGCCGAAGCCGAGCGTTACCTGGGGCTGGACCAGCTGCTCGAACGGCGGGCCGAATTGGAAGTAGCAGCGGCCAAACCCGACCTGTGGAACGACGGGGATTCGGCCCGAGCCATCACCACCGAGCTCGGGCAGGTCATGGCCGACCTGGATCAATTGAACGGGCTCCGCAACGACCTGAGTGACGCGGCGGCGTTGGTGGAGTTGGTCGACGAATCGCGGGCGGAGGGATCACCGGACGCGTCGTTCGAATCCGAACTGGTGACATCCGTTGACGGGCTGCACGCCCGGCTGGCGGCGCTCGAAGTGCAATCGCTTTTTTCGGGTGAGTACGACGAGAAGGATGCCGTGGTCGAATTGCACGCTGGTGCCGGCGGCACCGACGCGCAGGACTGGACCGAGATGATGTTGCGGATGTACCAGCGCTGGGCGGAACGACGCGGCTTCACGGTTGAGTTGGATGAAGCGACGGAGGGGCAAGAGGCCGGCTTGCTGTCGGCCACGTTCATTGTGCGCGGTAGGTTCGCCTACGGGCTCTTGGCCACCGAGCGCGGTGTGCACCGCCTGGTGCGCATGTCGCCCTTCGACTCGCAGCGACGCCGTCAGACCAGTTTCGCTTCGATGGACGTCACCCCGTTTCTGGAAGATGTCTCGAGTGAGGTGGAGATCGACGAGAAAGACCTGCGTATTGACACCTACCGGTCGTCGGGCGCCGGTGGCCAGCACGTGAACAAGACCGACTCGGCCATTCGGCTGACCCATTTCCCGAGTGGCATCGTGGTCTCGGTCCAGAACGAGCGCAGTCAACATCAGAACAAGGCCAAGGCCATGCAGATCCTCGGAGCCAAGTTGGCCGAGCGGGCGCGCCAGGAACGTCGGGCCGAGATGAACGCCTTGAGTGGTGATCGGGGCGACAACGCGTGGGGCAACCAGATCCGGTCCTACGTCCTGGCCCCGTACCAGTTGGTCAAAGATTTGCGGACCTCGTATGAGACCGGCAATGTGGATGCGGTGCTCGACGGCGACCTCGAAGCCTTCATGGAAGCCGAACTGCGGCGACAACGCGAAAATTCCTGAGTACCGACCGTCTGACCAGCACTGCAGAAGGTGACCCCAGTGGGGTCGCGGGGGCCGTTAGTATTTGGCTGCTGCGCCACCGCTGTGCGGTGGATGCCGGTCTTCCCACACCATGATCCGCTTCGACAACATCACCAAGACCTACAAAGGGTCAACTGTCGCTCTGCGCAACATCTCGGTCGAGATCGACAAGGGGGAATTCGTCTTCCTGGTCGGATCGTCGGGGTCGGGAAAGACCACGTTCATCCGGCTCTTGCTCCGCGAGGAGCTGCCCGACCCGGGTGGCCACATCTGGGAGGCCGGTCGCGACATTGTCGACCTACCCAAATGGCGCGTCCCCTACCTCCGCCGCAACATCGGCTGCGTCTTTCAGGACTTTCGCCTGCTGCCCAACAAGACCGTGTTCGAGAACGTCGCCTTCGCCCTCGAGGTCATCGGCCGACCTCGCCACGTGGTGGCCAACCAGGTGCCACAGGTGCTTGACCTGGTCGGTCTGGCCAAGAAGACGAACAATCTGCCGGGCGAGCTCTCCGGCGGCGAGCAGCAACGGGTGGCCGTGGCGCGCGCCTTCGTGAACCGCCCGCTCATCCTGATGGCCGACGAGCCGACCGGGAACCTGGACCCCCAGACGAGTCAGGGCATCATGCAATTGCTGGACCGCATCAACCGCACCGGCACCACGGTGGTGGTGGCCACGCACGACGAAGTACTGGTGGACAAGATGCGTCGCCGCGTCATTGAACTCAGCAACGGGAACATGGTGCGAGACCAAGCGCGCGGCGTGTACGGCATTGACGGCACGACCCTGCAGGGCGTGGAGCTCAGCACGGGAATCTCGGGCGGCTGATGCCGGTCTCCATCGACTATGTCGTTCGAGAGACCGGCTCGAATCTCTGGCGCAACCGGCTGATGACCGTGGCCGCGGTGTTGACCGTGGCCGTGTCGCTGACCCTGGTGGGCGCCGCCCTCCTGCTCCGCCAAGGTGCGGCCAATGCGTCGGGCGAGTGGGAGCGGGGCACGCAGGTCACGGTGTGGATGGCGCCGAACGCCAGTGCCCACGAGACCGCAGCGGTGGGAACCGAAATCTCTCAGTTGAACTACATCCGCCAGCCGTGTGCCTACTGGGGCAAGCAGCGGAACTTCAACGAGGCCCGCAAGCTGTTGCCGTCCGATGTCGTCGCCTCGACGACGGTGGCTGAGATGCCCACCTCCTACTGGTGCACCCCGCAGACGCTGCCCGACGCGACCCAGGTGGTGAAGGCATTCCAGGGCACCGAGGGGGTCCTGGCGGTCACCGAGCCCTCGCAGCAGATCCATACCGAAGAAACGGTGATCAACATTTTCAAGTGGGTGTTCCTGAGCGTGGCGGTGATCCTGATCGTCTCGGCCGCCGTCCTGATCCTGAACTCCATCCGCATGGCGATCTTCGCCCGCCGACGTGAGGTCTCGGTGATGAAACTGGTGGGGGCCACGAACTGGTTCATCCGGGTGCCGTTCATGTCCGAAGGAATGATCCAGGGCCTTTTGGGTTCTGGATTGGCCGCGCTGGCGGTCTACGCCTTGTACGCGGTGATCAACCACTACGGGAATGGTTCGGGCACCGGCAACATCCTGGGTGCCATGCACATGTCAGGCGGAGAAGTCATCCTCACGGACATCGTGGTGGTCATTGTGGGCGTGGTGATCGGGTCCCTGGGCTCGGCCATTGCCATTCGCCGTTTCCTCGACGTCTAACCACCCGGGGTGTAAACAGCCGCCCGTGAACATTACGCGTCGGTGGCCCGGAGCGATGATCCCGGCCGTGGTGCTCGCGAGCCAGGCGCTGACCGGCTGCAGCAGTGGCTCCCCGGGCCACACGTCAGGGTCGACGACGGCGCCGAACGTCACGACCACCTCGGCGGCTTCGGGCACGAGCTCGACCAGCACCACCGCGAACGGGGCGCGCAATCTCGTCGCCTCGCCCGGCATCAAGAGCGGCTTGCTCGCGGCCTATCTGGCCCATTCCGGCTTGGCGGCCGATCAGGTGGCGGGTACCGCTCCGGGCTCGGTGTACTACGCCTACCTCCCGTCCACCCGGACCTACTGGGCCATGGCCGGTTTCGTCCCTTCATCGACCGCGAGCATCCAGACCCAGGTCTCCATGCAAGACGAGGGCTGTTGCGGGATCTTCACTCAGTCGCCGGGAGCCGCGTCTTGGACCTACGTGTCGAGCTATCTCGGAGCCCCGTGCCCGGGCGCGGCGCCACCCGAGGTCCTGGCGGTGTGGAATCTCCAACCCGGCGCCGACTGCACCGGCGCTCCGGACGGCACCTGATTCGGAGTGTCGTCCGGAGCCCGGAGCCACCCACCGGTCGAAGAGTTCCCGGCCGGGCAAGGATCTCGGCAAGGTTCGGAGCAAGGGCACGCATCCACACTGCTCGACGTCCCGCAGGTGCGGGCGCAGTGCGAAAGCGAGGAGCACGCCATGGCCAATACCACGACCATCACGGGCAACCTGACCCGTGAGCCGGAGATCCGCTACACCCGTGAGGGGCAGGCGACGGCCCAGCTCGGGGTAGCCGTCAACCGACGCTGGCAGGATCGGGCGACCCAGGAATGGCAGGAGGCCACCTCGTTCTTCGACGTCGTGTGCTGGCGGGACCTGGCCGAGAACGTGGCGTTGAGCCTTTCGAAGGGCATGCGCGTCGTCGTGACCGGTCGACTCGAGCAGCGAAGCTGGGAGACGGAGGAGGGGGACCACCGTTCAAAGGTCGAGATCACCGCCGATGAGATCGGGCCCAGCCTCCGCTTCGCCACCGCCGATGTGCAGCGCACCGAGCGCCGTTCAGCCACCGAGAACACCGACGACGGCGTCGACGGTGGGCCGGCGTCCGACGCACAGGCCGTCGAGGTATGAGTGTCACCGTGGCTGATCACCTCATTCGGACTGGCGGTGGGCCAGCGCCTCGTCGCCGCCCTGCTAACGCTGGGTCACCACCGGATCGGTGTGGTCCTGTCGACGCTGGGAGCGGCCACGACGATGGTCGGGGGCCTGACTCTGGTTCGGGCCCATCGCCGGTCCGCTTCGCGACGACGATCGACCTCGTGAAGGAAGATGTCTTCGAGATCTGTGCCGCGTTGGCCCTGGGCGAGTCGTTGCTCAGGCGTTTGGGTCATGAGCGTGCGGCCACGCGCCTGGCCGGCGTCTTCGATGTCGTCGAGGGGCGCCTCGCCGCCCGTCAGTCTGTCGGGCCGTCGTCCTTGGAGGAATCGTCCGCGTTCTGCTCGTAGGTCAGCGAGAGCGAGTTCACGCAGTACCGCAGTCCGGTGTCGGTGGGCCCGTCGGGGAACACGTGGCCCAGATGCCCGCCACATCGGGCGCACAGGATCTCGGTGCGCGCCATGCCGAAGGTGCGATCGGTGTGCTCCTCAATGGTCCCGGCCGACTTCGCTCGATCGAAGCTGGGCCAGCCCGTGCCCGATTCGAACTTGGCCTCGGTGTCGAACAATGCCGCGTTGCAGGCGGCACAGTGGAACACGCCGTCGCCATCGACGTGGAGCAGTTCGCCCGACCAGGCCGGCTCGGTTCCCGCCTTGCGGAGCACGGCGTAGCGATCTCGGGGGAGCAGTTCGCGCCACTCGTCCTCTGTCTTGGTGACTTCGTACTCCACCGGGTCCTTCTTTCTGGACTTGCGCGTCAACATGTTCCACCGCTCCTTGTCAGGTACAACCTCCTGGCGCCTAAAAGTATTTCGGCTCAGCCCCTACGGCGGCGTAGCAAGCCCGGATCAGCCGGCGCGCCCGGGGATCGCCCAGCATGCCCGATTGCATCTTGTTCATGACGTACCCGACGGCCAGGTTGTTCTCGGGATCGGCGAAGCCGTAGGAACCACCGGCGCCGGTGTGGCCGAACGAAGCCTCGCCGCCGAACGGAGCGAATGGGCTGGAGATCCAGAAGCCCTGGCCGATGTGCTGCTCCATGGGAAAGCCGAGGGACAAGAAGACCTGGTCGGCGCCGAAGGTACGCACCTGGCGGGCCCGGTCCACCTGCTCGGCGGTCAGGATCGACTCGGCCGGCCCGCCTTCGACGGTCCCGATGAGGCCGGCATAGAGGCGCGAGAGCGACGTTGCGTTGGTGATGCCGTTGGCCGCCGGCACCTCGGCGGCGTGCCAGTCCGGGCGGTTCATCCATCCGGCGTCGGAGAAGGCACCACCGACATTCAGTGCTCGGGCCAGGAGGGTGGTGCTGAAGTCGGCCGGCATCCCGTCGGCGGCGCCGCCTTGGGGCACGAGTCCGCCGACAATGGGGGAGACCCGGTGCTCGAGGTCTTCGGGCAGGCCGATCCAGAAGTCCAGGCCCAGGGGTTGCGCGATCTCCTCGGCGAAGTACGTGCCCAGCGTGCGCCCACTGACGCGACGGACGACCTCACCGACCAGCCACCCGTAGGTCAAGGCGTGGTAGCCGTGGGCGGTACCGGGTTCCCACAGCGGCTTCTGTTCGGCCAGGGCCGCCACGACCGGGTCCCAGGCCTGGACCTCCTCGGGGCTGAGGGAGGCATCGATGGCGGGGAGGCCGGCTTGATGCGAGAGCAGGAGGACTACGGGGATATCGGCCTTTCCCGATTGCGCGAATTCGGGCCAGTAGGTGGACACCGGCGCGCTCGAGGTCGAGTTGGCCACGCTGGGCCAGTAGGTTGGCGCAGACTGCAGTGGCACCTTTGGTCGTGGAGAAGACCAACTGGAGGGTGTCCCGGTCGTAGGGTCGGCTCCCCTTGCGGTCAAAGGTGCCACCATAGATGTCCACCACCTTGCGGCCGCCCACGTGCAGGCAGAAGGCCGACCCGACCTCGCGTCCGACCTCGAAGTTATGGGCGAAGGCATCCCTCACCCCTTCGAAGCCGGGCTCCACGTGCCCGCCGATGACGGCATCCCCGGTCTCTCCTTGGCCGGCGCTCATGCGGCCAACCGCGACCCGGCGTGGCCCATCAAGAACAGGAAGTTGTCGACATAGAAGGCCCGGCGCACCTGCTCTCCGGCATCGCCCAGAGAAGCCTCGAAGCGTTCGATCGGTTTGCGCCCCCCTTCGACGTGGGGATAGTCCGACGAGAACATCACCAGGTCGGCACCGCCCTGCTCGACGATCCAGCCGACGTCCTCGGTCGGGTACGGGGTGAACCGCACCTGCCGATGGACGTATTCACTGGGGCGGAGTGAGAGTCCCTGCAGGCGCTCCTCGTGTCGATGAAAGGCGTCGAAGGCCGATTCCATCTGACGGAGCCACGACGGCACCCAGACCGCACCCTGCTCAATGACCCCGATGTGCAGATCAGGGAACTGCTCGAGGACGCCGTCGAAGATGAGGGTGGCCAGGGTCTGGGCCGGCGGTCCCGGGATGCCCATGTAGTCGACCGAGCGGAAGTTCTCGTCACCCCCGTGAAAGTCGTGGGGAATGGGCAGGCCGTTCACGAAGTAGTGCGGATCGATCAGTTCGCCGGTGCCGCCCACGTGGAAGACGACCGGGATGCCGGCATCTTGGGCCAGGGCCCAGATGGGGAAGAGATCGAGGTGGCTGGGGGAGAAGGCCGGCGGGCAACCCGACGCCACCAGCAGCGCGGCCGCCCCCGCTTCGATGGCGTCCTCGGCCGTGCGCAGTGCCTTCTCGGGGTCGACCATCGGGACGTAGCACGAGGCCAGGAGCCGGGGGTCGACCGAGCAGAACTCGAGCATGCCGCGGTTGTGGGCCCGGGCCGCGGCATAGGCCAGATCGACGTCGGCAGCGTGTTCGAGTTCGTGCAGGCGCCCGTTGTGGAAGGTATTGAAGACCAGCTGACTGCTGAAGCCCAAGAGGTCCAGGGCCCGGGGTCGGTCTTCGGCGATGAACGCCCCCGTGGCGGCGAAGTTCTTGCGCTGCATGATCTCGACCGCTTCGGTGGCCCGGTAGTCGGGGGATTGATGGCGGTCCCGGAGCTGCTCGAAGGAGACCACCAGGTCGCGCTGTTGTTCTTCGGGACTCCCGGTCTGGCGCAGCTCGTTGCCGCTCGAGTACTTGAGCACCGGGAGGCGGTCGCGGAAGGGTGCCTCGGCGTGGTCCCGCAGCCAGGTGGGTGTCTCCATGATGTGGGCGTCGGCATCGTGGACGAGCCGAGCTTCGTTGTAGGCCATCTGGACTCCTCTTTTGCTTCACTGAGTATCGCAAAGGCGAGGCGGATGCGCTCTTCGCCCCGGTGATCCGTTGCGTCGCGGGCCGAATTTCGGCCCCGATCCCGCCTTCGAAGCCGCCAGCCGCCTTCCTTCAACCGTCTTGGGGAGCCCCCCTGATCGAGCCGGGCGCCTCGGGCTCGACGGGTGCCGGTCGAGCGCCTTTGGGCCGATCTATGTTCGGCCCCGTGAATTCGATCCGAAAGTCCAAGCGAGTCGTCTCGGCGCTGGTCGTTGGCTGTGTGATGCTGGTCCTGTCGAGCCTCGGGCCCGGCGCGATCGCCGGTTCGCCGGCCCAGGCATCGGTCCCCCCGTTGCGCGTCACCTGGATGCGGGGCTTCGCCGCTCCAGGCACTCCGGCCAAGTACAACCGGGTCGGGGTCATCAAGGTCGGACCGAGCAGCGCCAAGAACGTCCTCGTCTTGGAGCCCGGGACCTCGGCCGGCGCGGCGTATTTCGTGCCGCTGGCCCGGTGGATCGTCTCGAAGACCAGCGGCTGGCAGGTCTGGTCGGTCGAGCGTCGGGAGAATCTGCTGGAGGACCAGTCGGTGCTGAACCGCTTCAAGAACCACCGGGCCACCGTCACCCAGCTCTACAACTACTACCTGGGCTACATCAAGAACCCGAGCATCACGCATCACACCCAGAACGTGGCGCCCTCGACCGTCCAGTTCGCCAAGCAATGGGGCATGAACGTGGCCGTCCAGGACCTTCACGTGGTGATCGGCGCCGCCACCAAGCTCGGGGGCAAGGTGGTGCTCGGTGGCCACTCCCTCGGTGGGACGGTGGTCACGGCCTACGCCACGTGGGACTTCGGTGGTCAGGCCGGAGCCCGCGATCTGGCCGGCCTGGTCTACATCGACGGCGGGAGCAGCCCGAGCCCCGTGAGCACCCAGACGGCGACCCAGGACCTCCAGGCCCTCGACGCCCCCGGCGCCACCCCATGGCTGGCTTTCGGTGGGATCGCCGCGCCCTACGCCGGCTTGTTCGAAGCCACCGGAGCGGCGTCGGCGCTCCTGGACCCGAACGCGCCCTCGTTGGGCCAGACGTCGGGTCTCCTCCCCACGGACATCGTGCCTTCGGTCCCGGTGACCAACCTCGGCCAGTACGGCTACGCCCTCAACGCCGCCACCTCACCGGCCAGCTTGCTGGCGGCACAGGGACACCTCGGGCAGGGCATTGCAGCCAAGGGCCCGGTGCACGGCTGGAACGGGTCGGGCGCCCTCACGCCCATCGACCGCTTCGCCACCATGTTCTCGGGGGCGGGGATCCAGAACGTGGACGGCGTGGAGTGGTACTTCCCGCAGCGCTTGACCGATGACAGCGGGGCGGTGGCCAACGGCAACGCCAATCCGGCCCAGAGCGTGCTCAATGTGGACGCCACGATGGGCCACGACCTGCCGAAGAACCTGCTCATCTACGCCTTCGGCGCTCGCCTGGGCGGAGCATCCGTGCCGGCCGACGCCCAGATCCTGGCTCAGCAGTCGGGCATCCCCATGAGCAACCTCACCCTGGCCAACTACCAGAGCACCTATTCCCACAACGACCCGGCCGGGGCATACCCCAGCAACGCCTTCTTCAACGGGCTCGTGCCGTTCCTGGGCCGGGTGGGCGGTCGCCGACTAGTCCAGGCTGCGCCGGCTTCGACGAGGCCGACTGGCGGAAGATCTCGCCCCTCACCAGCCCTTATGTAACCGTTCACCCAAAACTGACGCCCCGTCAGAGCGAGGGCGGCGCATTGGTACGCTTCCTGGGCCATGGACCTGCGAGACCGCCCGGCCGACACGGCGTTCCGCGCCGAGGTGCGCCGGTTCCTGGCGGCCAACGTCGTCGGCGAGTTCGCCGCGTTGGGTGGCCGGGGTGGTTCGGGGGACGAGACCTTCGGATTCGAGATCAGGCTCAAGTGGGAGCGGGTGCTGGCCGACGCCGGCTGGACCTGTCTGGGCTGGCCGGCCGAGTACGGCGGGCGGGGGGCGTCGATGACCGAGCAGGTCATCTTCAACGAGGAGTACTCCCGGTCGCTGGCGCCCGGCCGGGTCAGCATTCTGGGTGAGGGACTGCTCGGTCCGACGTTGATCCACTTCGGGACCGAGGCGCAGAAGGAACGGTTCCTGCCGCCGATCCGGGAGGGAACCGAGCTGTGGTGCCAGGGCTACTCCGAGCCCGATGCCGGCAGCGACCTGGCCAACGTCAAGACCACGGCGGCCCGCCACGGGGACGAGTGGGTGATCACCGGGCAGAAGGTGTGGACCTCGCTGGCCCATCAGTCCGACTGGTGCTTCGTGGTGTGCCGCACCGATCCCGAGTCGAAGCGGCACCGGGGTTTGTCCTATCTCTTGGTGCCCATGGACCAGCCCGGCGTCGAGATCCGGCCGATCATGCAGTTGACCGGGACCAGCGAGTTCAACGAGGTGTTCTTCGACGGCGCCCGGACACACGTCGACAACGTGGTGGGGGGAGTCGGTGACGGATGGAAGGTGGCCCTGGCCACCTTGTCCTTCGAGCGCGGGATAGCGCTCTTGGGTCACCAGTTGAGTTTCGTGCGGGAGTTGGACCGCATCATCGCCGTGGCGCAGCAGAACGGACGGTCCGCCGACCCCGTGCTACGACAGCGTCTGGCCCGGGCCCACGCCGAATTGACGATCATGCGCTACAACACCTTGCGCAGCCTGTCGGGTGTGGACGGCCCGGTCGCCCCGCCCGAAGCCTCCATCGCCAAGCTGTACTGGGGTACCTGGCATCGTCGGCTGGGGGAGCTGGCGCTCGATGTGCTCGGACCGTTCGCCACCGTGGTGGAGGCCGAGCCCTATGAGCTGGACCAGTTCCAGCGCTCGTTTCTCTTCTCCCGCGCCGAGACCATTTACGGCGGGTCCAACCAGATACAGCGGAACATCATTGGCGAACGGGTGCTCGGTCTCCCGCCCGAGCCGAAAGGGGTGGCGTGAGCCTCCAGTCGTCCTTCGATCCACCGCCCACGCCCACGCCCCCGACCGGCCACGCCCTGCTCGCGGGCAAGGTCGTCATCGTCACCGCCGCCGCCGGCACGGGCATCGGCTCGGCCACGGCCCGTCGTTGCCTGGAGGAGGGCGCGGCGGTGGTGGTGTCCGACGCCCACGAGCGGCGCCTGGCCGAAACGGCCGAGCTCCTCGGCGCCGAGACCGGAGGCCAGGTCCAGGCCGTGGCCTGCGACGTGACCGACCAGGCACAAGTCGGCGCTCTCTATGCCGCCGCCATCGAGCACTTCGGCCACTTCGATGTGGCGGTGCACAACGCCGGGTTGGGGGGCACGGTCCCGTTGGTCGAGATGACCGACGAGCAGTGGTCCACCGTGCTCGACATCACCTTGACCGGGACGTTCCGCTGCACCCGGGCCGCCCTGAGCCATCTCTTGCCCCGGGGGAGCGGGGTCATCGTCAACAACGCCTCGGTCCTCGGCTGGCGGGCCCAACCGGGCCAGGCGCACTACGCCGCGGCCAAGGCCGGCGTGATGGCGCTCACCCGATGTGCCGCCGCCGAGGCGGCGCCGTCGGGCGTGCGGGTGAACGCGGTGTCGCCCAGTCTGGCCGAGCACCCGTTCCTCAATCGGGCCATCCCCGACGAGGACCTGGCCGTCCTGCGCCGGCGCGAGCTCTTCGGGCGCGGGGCCGAGACCTGGGAGGTGGCCAACGTGATCGTGTTCCTGGCCAGCGATTACTCGTCGTACCTGAGCGGAGAGGTCATCTCCGTGAGCAGCCAGCACCCGTGAGCCCGCCCTCGGAGACCTCGGTGGAACGCGGCGCGGTCGGATCGGGGATCGGCGGCGCACCGGCGAGCGACGAGGATCCGCGGGCCGATCTGACCTGGGGCACCATTCCCCGGCTGGTGGCCGACGGGGCCACCCGCTTCGGGGAGGCCGAGGCGCTGGTCGACGGCGAGACGCGCCTCTCCTTCGCGGCGCTGGCCGAAGCGGTCGACCGCTACGCCCGGGGTTGTGTCGCCGACGGTGTCGTGCCCGGGGAGCGCGTGGCCATGTGGGCGCCCAACTGTGCCGAGTGGATGCTGGCGGCGTTGGGTGCCTTGCGCGCCGGGGCGGTGCTGGTGCCGATGAACACCCGCTTCAAGGGGGCCGAGGCCAGTTACCTCCTGCGCGCCTCGGGAGCCACCACCCTCTTCACCGTGCGCGGCTTCCTGGGGGTCGACTATCCCGCCCTGCTCACCGGTGAAGACGTCGGCGATCTGAAGCGGACGGTGCTGCTGCGCGACGAGGGTGGCGGGGCGGAGCGGGACGGAGTCGTCGGTCGGGCGGAGTATCTCGGAGCGGGCGAGCGCATCGACCCGGCCGAGACGGCACGGCGGGCTGCGCCATCGGTCCCGGCGATGTCTCGGACGTGATCTTCACCTCGGGCACCACGGGCTACCCCAAGGGTGCGGCGACCACGCACGCCCAGAGTCTGCGGACCTTCGGGTCGTGGGCCTCCATC
Source organism: uncultured Acidimicrobiaceae bacterium (assembly GCA_963743785.1). Taxonomy (GTDB): domain Bacteria; phylum Actinomycetota; class Acidimicrobiia; order Acidimicrobiales; family RAAP-2; genus Bog-473. Next base: position 40,923 of record CAVURD010000036.1, read on the forward strand.
GTCGGCCTGGCCGCCGGTGATCGCTACCTGGTGGTCAACCCGTTCTTCCACACCTTCGGCTACAAGGCCGGGATCCTGGCCTGCCTGATGGCGGGGGCGACGGTGGTGCCCGAAGCGGTCTTCGACGCGGCCACGGTGATGGAGCGGATACCGGCCGAGCGGATCACCGTGTTGCCGGGGCCGCCGACGCTTGTACCAGACCTTGTTGGCCGATCGGCGGCGGGAGGAGTACGACCTCTCGTCGTTGCGGTTGGGGGTGACGGGAGCCGCGGTGGTGCCGGTCGAGCTGGTGCACGCCATGCGGGACCAACTTGGGTTCTCCACCGTGTTGACGGCGTACGGTCTGACCGAGTCGTGCGGCACGGTCACCATGTGCCGGCGCAGCGATCCCCCCGACGTGATCGCCGGGACGTCGGGGCGGGCCATTCCCGGCCTCGAGGTCGACGTGGTGGCCGACGGGTCGAGCGTCGGCGTGGGCGAGCCGGGGGAGATCGTGGTGCGGGGTTACACCGTCATGTCGGGCTACTGGGGCGACGACGAGGCCACCGCGGCCACCATCGATACCGCCGGGTGGTTGCACACCGGGGACGTCGGGGTCATGGACGCCCAGGGCAACGTCACCGTCACCGATCGCCTGAAGGACATGTTCGTCGTCGGGGGCTTCAACGCCTACCCGGCCGAGATCGAGGCCATGCTGCGCACGCACGTCGGGGTGGCTCAGGTCGCGGTCATCGGCGTCCCCGACGAGCGGATGGGTGAGGTCGGGTGCGCCTATATCGTGCCGGCACCGGACGTCGCCGACACGCTGGCCCAGAGCGTCATGGCCTGGGCCCGCGACACCATGGCCAACTACAAGGTGCCACGCCAGGTCGTGCTGGTCGACGCCCTGCCACTGAACGCCGGTGGGAAGGTGCTCAAGCGCGAACTGCGCCAGCGCCATGCCGCCGGGCAAGATCACGTCGTGACCTACGAGAGGAGAATCTGAATGCGAGGGATCGTGTACACCGGTGAAGGGGTGGAGGTCACGGACGCACTCGAGGTGCGCGCCCCCGGCCCCAAGGAAGTGCGAATCGAGATGGTGGCGGCCGGGGTGTGCCATTCCGACCTGTCGGTCATTGACGGCACCATTCCCTTCCCGGCCCCGGCCGTGCTCGGCCACGAAGGGGCCGGCGTGGTGGAGTCCGTCGGTTCAGCAGTCACCTCGGTCAAGCCGGGCGACCACGTGGTGATCGCCACCCTGGCCAGCTGCGGGGCGTGCCGGGCCTGCAGCACGGGGCACCCGACGTGGTGCAAGAGCTCGTTGGGCAACATCACGACGCCGTTCACCTTCAAGGGCGATCCGGCGTCCAACTTTGCCGCCGCCTCGGTCTTCAGCGAGATGACGGTGGTCAGTGAGGTCCAGGCGGTGCGCATCCCCAAGGAGGTGCCCCTGTCCTCGGCCTGCCTCATCGGCTGCGGCGTGCTGACCGGTGTGGGCTCGGTGCTCAACCGGGCCAAGGTGCGGCCCGGCGACACGGCGGCCGTCTTCGGCGTCGGCGGCGTCGGCCTCAACGTGATCCAGGGCCTGCGCATCGCCGGCGCCACCCGGATCGTGGCGGTGGACACCATGGCCTCCAAGGAGAGCCTGGGCCGTCAGTTCGGCGCCACCCATTTCGTCGACGCCTCCACGGCGGACGCGGCGAAGGCGGTGCGTGAACTGACCCCGGCCAACCGGGAGTCGGCCGCCGGCGCGCTCTTCCCGTTGGGCGGCGTAACCTGGGCTTTTGATTGCGTTGGGCACCCGGCGGTGCTGCGCAGTGCCCTCGACTGTCTGGATTGGGGTGGGACGGCGGTGGCCATCGGCATTCCGCCCCGGGGCACCGAGGTCTCGGTGGATGTCAATGCGCTGGCCTACGTCGACCGGGCCCTGATCGGCTGCCGATACGGCTCGGCTCGACCCCATCACGACATCCCCCTGATGGTGGACCTGTACCTGTCGGGGCAGCTCAAGCTCGATGAGTTGGTGTCGCTCACGCGTCCGCTGGCCCTGTTCGGGGAGGTGGTGGACGAGATGCACGCCGGCCGAGTGGCGCGCGGTGTCCTCACTTTCGACTAGGCAGGCGGGGTACGAACGGCGTGAACGGGGCCAATGATGTTCGGGAAGGCGTGAGGCGATGAAGGGTGTCCTACTGGCGGGGGGTACGGGCTCGCGCCTCTACCCGCTCACCCGCATCACCAACAAGCATCTGCTGCCGATCTACGACCGGCCCATGATCGCCTGGTCCATTGAAGCCTTGGTCAACGCCGGGATCGACCAGATCATGCTCGTCACCGGGGGTACCCATGCCGGCGAGTTCTTGCGGTTGCTCGGCAACGGGAACGCATTCGGGGTCAGCCGGCTCCAATACGGGTATCAGCACCAGGCCGGCGGCATTGCCGAGGCGCTGGGCGAGGCGGAGGGCTTTGCCGACGGTGACCCGGTCCTCGTCATGCTGGCCGACAACGTCATGGAGCGCTCGATCAAGCCGATGGTCGACGCCTTTCGGGCCGACCCGTCGGGCGCGCGCATCCTGCTCACCGCCGTCGACGAGCCCGAGCACCTGCGCCACCTCGGCGTCCCGGTGCTCGACGATGCCGGCCGGGTGGTGCGGATCGAGGAGAAGCCCGAGGCGCCGGCCAGCATGTTCGGCGTCACCGGCATCTACTGCTACGACGCCTCGGTCTTCGACATCATCCGCACGCTCGAGCCGTCGGCCCGCGACGAGCTGGAGATCACCGACGTGAACAACCACTACGTCAATCAGGGGCACATGGCCTATGACGTGCTCGAGGGGTTCTGGGGCGACGCCGGCGAGTCGATCGATGCGTACTACGCGGTGAACGACTTCGTGCGGGCGAACGGAGCCAACGGAAGGGACTAGGTGGGCTGCTGGTCGGCGACCAAGAGCAGCGCCTGGCGCACGCTCTCGGCAATGCCGGCACCGCTGAGACCGAGGCTGGCCAGGATGTCATCGGCCTTCCCCTGAGCCAGGTATTGGCGCGGGACCCCGAGGACGCGCGTCACGGGGCCGCGAGCGCCGTGCGATGCAGAGGTGGCGGTCATGGCATCGACCAGGAAGGCCCCGGCCCCACCGTGGCGGACGCCATCCTCGGCGGTGACCACCAGCGCGTGGTCGCCGGCGTCGGCCAGCATGTCGACATCCGGCGGCGAGACCACCCGGACGTCCCACACGGTGGCCTCAATGCCATCCTCGGCCAACTCCTCGGCCGCGGCGAGGCAGGACTCGACCAACTTGCCCACGGCCAGCAGGCAGATCGATCCGTCACCCGTGCGCAACTTGCGGGCGCGCAAGCCCGATCCCACCTCGTGGTCGTCGACGTGACGGGGTGCCGTCTTGGGGAAGCGAATGGTGGACGGCCCCGGGAGGGTCAGCGCGGTGGTGAGCATCGGGCCGACCTCCTCGGCGGCCGAGGGGGCGAAGACCGTCATGCCGGGGATGGCGAGGCTCAGGGCCATGTCGAGGATGCCGTGATGGCTCGGCCCGTCATCGCCGGTGATCCCGGCCCGGTCGAGCACGAAGACCACCGGGGCGCCGTGCAGGCCGACGTCGAGGTTGGCCTGGTCGAAGGCTCGGCTGAAGAAGGTCGAGTAGACCGCCACCACCGGGCGGATGCCGCCCATGGCCATGCCCGCCGCCGAGGTGACCTCGTGCTGCTCGGCGATGCCGACGTCGAAGAAGCGATCGGCGAAGCGGGCCTGGAACGGGAGCAGCCCGGTCGGGCCGGGCATGGCTGCGGTCAGCGCGACAATGCGCTCGTCGTGCGTCGGCCGCGGCCGAGCAGGGCGCTGGGAGAAGGCATTCGGTGTAGGTGGCCGCTCGGCGCGGGGAATGGTTGGCGGCGGCCTCTGGGGTCGATCCGGGCGTGGACACGCCGCCGGCATCGGCGCCGGCCGAACCGCCGACGGTCAAGCCGAGCCGAGCTGCCGATGCGTGTTGTCGAGGGCGACCGGCTTGGTGGCCTTGACGTCGTGGAGGCGCTGAATGTCGTCCTCTTCGGCCGGTGCGTAGCCCCGGCCCTTCTGGGTCAGGACATGGACGACGATGGGGCCGCTCCACTCGGCGGCGTGGGCGAAGGCCTGTTCCATCAGCTCGACGTCATGGCCATCGATGGGGCCGGCGTACCGGACGCCGAGTGCCTCGAAGAAGGTGTGCGGTGCCACCATCTCGCGCAGGGCATTGGTCACCGAGTGCACGCTCGAGATAGGCCAGGGGTCCGAGAGCGGGCAGGTCACGCAGGCGCGTGCGGATCCGTTCGCGCGTCTGGGTATAGGTCGGGTTGAGTCGCAGGCTGGTCAGGCTCTGCGACAGGTGGGACACCGTGGGGGCATAGGAGCGACCGTTGTCGTTGAGGACGATGACCACCGGGATGCCGCTATGGCCCAGATTGTTGAGGGCCTCATAGGCCATGCCCCCGGTCAGGGCGCCGTCACCGACGACGGCGATGACCCTGCGCTCCTCGGCGTCGCCCCGCAACGCGAAGGCATTGGCCAGCCCGTGGGCGTAGGAGAGGGCGGTCGAGGCGTGGCTGTTCTCGATCCAGTCGTGCTCGGACTCGGCCCGGTTCGGGTAGCCCGACATGCCGCCGGCCTGCTTGAGGGTCTTGAAGCCGTAGCGGCGACCGGTGATCAGCTTGTGGACGTAGGCCTGGTGGCCGGTGTCGAACAGCACGACGTCACGCGGCGAATCGAAGACCCGGTGCACGGCCAGTGTCAGCTCGACCGCGCCCAGGTTCGAGCCGAGGTGCCCGCCGGTGGTGGTGACGGTGTCGACGATGAAGGTTCGAATCTCCTCGGCCAGGGTGGTCAGTTGTTCGTGGTTGAGGGCCTTGAGGTCGTCCGGTGTCTCGATACTGGGAAGCAGCATGGGAATGCGTGAGGTTACCCCGTCCGGCCTGCGTCCGGCCTGCGCTCCCTCCACAGGAGCGAGGCCAGCGCCACCCCGAATGCGGCCAGGGCCAGGACCTGCAGGCCCCGCTGGGCGCCGTAGGTCTGGGAGACCCAACCGACCACCGGGGCCCCGGCCACCCACCCGATGTACCCGGCGGCGGTGAACGTGCCGACCGCGCTCACCACCTGGGTGGCCAGGAGGCTGACCCGGCTCATCACCAGCGGCCAGAACAACGAGGCCCCACCGGCGCCGAGTGCGAGCCCGACGGCGGCCACCACCGGCCAGGGGACCAGTGACTCGAGCAGGATGCCACCACCGGCCACGCAGCCGCCGACGATCAGGGCGTGTCGGGCCGAGAGACGCCCCAGCAGCGCGCCGCCGGCGCCGCGGGTGGTGGCGGCCACCGACTGGCCGACCACGTAGGCGCCGGCTCCGAGGAGGACCCCGGTGGCCAGGTGGTTGCGCAGAAAGAGGACGCCCCAGGTGTCGACGCCGCCCTCGGTGATCTCGGCCAGGGCGAAGACGACCAGGAGCACCAGGAGGCCGTCCCGCTGCAGCCGGCGGATGGGGTGGGCGGTGCGGGCGTGCCTCGGCGTCGGGGCCGACGTGGACCGGTGGCACGTCCGCCTCGGTGGCCAACGCCCACACGCCGACCGCCAGCGCCACGGCGGCGACGCCGGGCCAGACCCAGCGCCACGACACGCCGGCGTGCAGGAGGACGACCGGCAATTGCGGCCCCGCACAGGGCGCCGCAATTGAAGAGGGCATGGAAGCGGACGAGCGCGGCGGGGTGGCCGATGAGCCGGTGCGACACCTCGGCGTTCATGGCCGTGTCGATGCTGCCGCCGGCGATCTCCACCAAGATGAGGGCCACGACGAACAGCCATTTCTCCGGGGCCGCACTGAGGAGAACGAGGAGCCCGCTCCAGGCGAACAGGGCGATCCACAGCAGCCGGCGCGCCCCGACCCGGTCGGCCAGGTGCGCCATGACGGCACTGGAGGCACCCGCCACCGCGATGGCCACCGCCAGCAGCAGGCCGAGCTGGGCGTCGTTGATGCCGAAGGTGTGCTGGATGTTGTAGACCATGACGGCCCAGCTGCCCCAGAACAGGCCGAAGGTGGCGAAGGCGGCAACCACGGGCCCGGCGCCGACCAGGGATTCCCGCCCGGTGCGGAACGCGGGTGCGTTGGTCAGGACGAGCCGGTGGCGCCGGCCTTGGCCAAGAAGGTGTCCTCGTCGACCAGCACCCGGGTCACCCGGCCGGCTCCGACCAGGCCGCCGCCGTCGCCTTCGAGCCTGGCTGCCGACACCTTGAAGGTGAGGCGGCGACCTTCCATCTTGACCAGTGTGGCCTCGGCCAGGATCACCTTGCCGACGACCACGGGGGCCAGGTGGTCGAACTGCACCCGGGTGGCCACGCTGGTCTGGGCCGATGTCAGGTGCCCGTCGGTGGCCCGCAGCGACGCTTCCTCGCAGAGGGCGATGAGCCGGGGAGTGGCCAGAACCGGGACGTCGCCGGAGCGAAAGTGCTGGGCCGTGTCCTCGTCGGAGACCGTGAGCTCGACCTGGGCCGAGAGACCGGTGTGGGGCGGATGCCCGACCGGCGGCGTCAGCTCGGAGGAAGGATCGGGCACGACGATTACGATACCGCCCGTGACCGATACCTCTTTGATCCCGAATGACGTCGTCGAACGGGTGCTGTCGGCCGCCTTGGCCAAGGGTGGGGAGATGGCCGAGGTCTTCGCCGAGGACAGCACCTCCTCGGGGGCGATGATGGACGACCGCCGGGTGGAAGAGCTCTCCTCGGGGCGCTCCCGGGGCGCCGGCATCCGCGTGGTCGACGGGGAGACCACCGGCTTCGCCCACACGGCCGATCTGAGCGAGGCCGGGTTGTTCGCCGCCGCCGCCGCGGCGGCGGCGGTGGCCCGCGAGGGCGGCGGCAAGGTGCGCACGGTGGCGTTGGGACCGACGCGGGCGCACGCGGCCCGGGCCCAGGTGCTTCCCGGGTCGGTCGAGAAGGCGGCCAAGTTGGAGCTCTTGACCCGGGCCGACGGCGCCGCCCGGGCGGCCGGCGACGCCATCGTGCAGGTCCAGGTGGGGTACGGCGACAGCCGTCGGCGCATTCTGATCGCCAACTCCGAGGGACTCCTGGCCGAGGACGACCAGGTCCGCACCCGTTTCAATGTGATGTGCGTGGCCAACGGCGACACCGGGATGCAGACCGGCTACGAGTCACTGGCCCGCACCGAGGGCTACGAGATCTTCGCCCGGCACAACGTGGAGGACCTGGCCGGCATCGCGGCCGGCCGGGCCCTGGCCAAGCTCTCGGCCCGACCCGCGCCGTCGGGCGAGGTGCCCATCGTGCTGGCCGGCGGCAGCGGAGGGATCCTCTTTCACGAAGCCTGCGGGCATGGCCTCGAGGCTGATCACATCGTCAAGGACGCCTCGGTCTACACCGGGCAGGTGGGCGAGCTGGTGGCCAGCCCGCTGGTCACGCTGGTCGACGACGGCACGGTCGCCGGCGAGTGGGGAAATTTCGCCGTGGACGACGAGGGCCACGCGCCGGCCCGCAACGTGCTCATCGAGAACGGGATCCTGACCGACTACATGTGGGACTGGCTGCGGGCGCACCGGGAGGGCCGGGCCTCGTCGGGCAACGGCCGGCGCCAGAGCTACCAACATCTGCCCATGGTGCGCATGACCAACACCTACCTCCTGGCCGGCACCGAGAACGCCGATGAGATCGTGGCCCAGACCCCTTCGGGTGTCTACGTCAAGAAGCTGGGTGGGGGTCAGGTCAACACCGCCACCGGGGACTTCGTCTTCGGGACCACCGAGGCCTATTTAATTGAGAACGGTCACGTGACCGAGCCGTTGCGCGACGCCAACCTGATCGGCAACGGCCCCGAGGTGCTCCGCCGCATCGACGCCGTGGCCGACGACTTCGACATGACGCCGGGTACCTGCGGCAAGGACGGGCAGAGCGTGCCGGTCGGCTGCGGGCAGGCCACCCTGCGCATCACCGGGGTCACGCTGGGCGGGACGGCCTGATGAGTGATCTCCTGGCCCTGGCCACGCTCGGTGGTCGAGAAGGCGCAGTCCGGCGAGGGGATGGAGGTCTACGTCGTCCGGGGCAGCGAGACCGAGGTGCGGGCCTACGAAGGGAGCCGTCGAGTCGTTGACGTCCGCCGACTCCTCGGGAGTCGGCATCCGGGTCGTCCTCGAAGGCGACGAAGGAGGAAGGGAGCCGGCTGGGATTCGCCTGGGCCGGCTCGCTCGACCCGGCGGTGATCGAGGCCGCGCTGGCGGACGCCCGGGACAACGCCCGCTACGCCACACCGGACCCCGACGTCGTGCTTGGCCCGGCCCGACGGCGCGTCGGTGGTGGAGCAGGACCTCTGGGATGACGGTGTCACCGCCACGCCGATGGACGACAAGATCGCCCTGGCCCTCGAGCTCGAACGGGCCACCCGGGCGGCCGACGAGCGGGTCCGCCAGGTTTCATCGGCCGACTACTCCGACGAACGGGCGGAGATGGCGCTGGCCTCGACCACGGGGATCCGATCGTCGGCCCGCCGCACCACGGCCTTCGTCTCCGTCGATGCCATCGCCGGCGTCGGGGCCGACACGCAGACCGGCACCGGCTTCAGCGTGGGACGGGCCCCGGCGGACCTCGACCCCGAGGAGGCCATGGGCGAGGCGGTCCAGCGCGCCACCCGCCTGCTCGGCGCCCAGAAGGCCCAATCAGGGCGGTACACCGTGGTCTTCGACCCCCGGGTGGTCTCCACCCTGCTCTCGGTGATGGCGTCGGCCCTGTCGGGCGAGGCCGTGGTCAAGGGCCGGTCGTTCTTTGCCGGCCGGATCGGCGAGTCGGTGGCCAACGCGGCCGTGACCCTGGTCGACGACCCGACCGACAGCCGGGCCTTCAGCGCCTCGACGTACGACGCCGAGGGTCTGGCCTGCCGGCGCAACGTGCTGATCTCCGACGGCATGTTGCGCATGTTCGTCTTCGACACGGTGTCGGCCCGCCGGGCCCAGATGCAGTCGACCGGTTCGGCCGTGCGTGGCGGTTTCGCCGGTACGCCGTCGGCCGGCTGCCGGGCCCTGGTCCTCCAGCCGGGGACAAAGGGGGCCGACGACATCCTGGCTTCGGTGGGCGACGGCCTCTACGTCCAGTCGGTCACCGGCATCCATTCGGGTGTCAATACGGTCAGCGGCGATTTCTCCGTCGGGGCCGAAGGGCTCATGATCCGGGCCGGCGCCCTGGCCGAGCCGGTGCGTGAGGTCACCGTGGCCTCGACCCTGCAGAGGATGTTGCAGTCGATCGTGGAGATCGGCGGCGACCTGCGCTGGCTCCCGGGCTCGGCGGCCGGCCAGACGCTGGCCATTGCCGACATGCAGCTCAGCGGGGAGTAGGCCCCGGTCGGAGCGTGGGGGCCGTCAGCTGGTCGTCAGCTGGCGGTGGAGGCGGCCGGCTTCGATTCCTTGGGGCTGGACGTGCCGCTGCCGCGGTCCGACGAGGGCTTCGAGCCGTCCGACGAGGGCTTCGAGCCGTCCGCCTTGGTGGTGGTCGAATCGGACTTGCCGTCGCCCGATGCGGGCGTGGCCCCCTCGGACTTCTTGGCCTCCCCGTTCGAGGCGGAGGAAGAGACCCGCGAGTCGGTCTTGTAGAAGCCACTGCCCTTGAAGGCGATGCCCACGGCCCCGTAGACCTTGCGCAGGGCGCCATCACACTCGGGGCAGATGCTCAGGGGGTCGTCCGTGAAGCTCTGGACCGCATCGAGCCGGTGCCCACACGCCGTGCAGGCGTACTCATAGGTCGGCAATTTCGCTCCTCCACATCGCTCTGTTGGCACTCTCAAGCAGTGACTGCCAATACTACCCGACAAGTTTCGGGGTTCGGCCGAGCCGATCGTCCTGTGTCCCCTCCGGCCAGGCCGTACAATGCTGGTTCGTGTCCGATCGCAGCCTGGCCCATCTCGATCCGCTCGGCGGCGCTCGCATGGTCGACGTCACCCCCCGAGAGCCGACCCATCGCCGGGCCCTGGCCCGCTGCCGGGTGGCCATGCTGCCCGAGACGACCACCCTGGTGGCCAACAACGCCATCACCAAGGGCGACGTGCTGGCGGCGGCCCGGATCGCTGGGATTCAGGCGGCCAAGCGCACGGCCGAGCTCATCCCCATGTGCCACCCCGTCCTGGTGGGGTCCATCGCCGTGAATTTCTTCATCGGCGACGACTACGTCGAGGTGGAGGCCCAGGTCGAGACGGTCGACCGCACCGGGGTGGAGATGGAAGCCATGACGGCCTGCACCACGGCGGCCCTCACCGTCTACGACATGTGCAAGTCGTCGGACCGCACCATGACCATCGAGCACGTGGCGCTGTGGGAGAAGTCGGGGGGCCGTTCGGGCCCTTGGCGCCGTCCCGAGGCCTCGTCGTAGGTCCTCCTTCGTCGCATCTCGTCCCTCTTCCTCCTTCCCTGTCGCTGCTTCGAGCCCACGGGCCACGGTGTCGGTAGATTCTGGGACAGTGAGCGCTCAAGTCGCCGAGTCCACCGACGTCGGCAAGGGAACCGTCGGCGCCGTCACCTCGGTGGTGGGCCGGATGGGTGGCCGCAATGTCGTCATCTGCCGGTCCCTGGCCTCCATGCGCCGGGGAGCCATCACCCACGCCGACGGCGTGCGCCTGGCCGAAGCGGCTGGGCAGGCTCGCCATCTGCGCATCCCGTTCGTCTTCATCGTGGCCTCGAGTGGGGCCGACGTCCAGGACGGGGTCGCCGCCCTGCACGGATGGGGCATGGCTGCCGCCGCCATCGCCAAGTGCAGCGGCATTGTCCCGGTGATCACCGCCGTGACCGGTCCGGTCGTCTCGGGGCCGGCCCTGCTGCTCGGCATGTCCGACCTGGTCGTCATGAACTCCGAAGCGGTCGCCTTCGTCTCGGGACCGCAGATGGTCGAGGAATTCACCGGGGTCGAAGTCGGTCTGCAACAACTCGGCGGGGTGGCCGCGCACGCCAGGTCGAGCGGCCTGTGTGCCGTCGAATCGGACGACGTCGAAGGCGCCATTGCCGAGCTGTTGGAGTACCTCCCGGCGCACACCGACGAATTGCCGCCGGTGGCCACGATTTCCGACCCTCTCCTGCGTCTCACGCCCGAGCTGGTCGACGTCATCCCCGAGCGCAAGGCGGCCACCTACGACGTGCGTGACGTGATCCACTCGGTGGCCGACGACGGAGAATTCAGAGAGCTGTGGCCGCGGTGGGCGGGGCAGATCGTGACGGCGATGTGCCGCCTGGGTGGGCTCACGGTGGGGGTGGTGGCCAACCAGCCCCGGATCCTGGCCGGGACCCTCGACATCGCCGCCTCGCAGAAGGCGGCCAGGTTCGTTCGATTCTGCGACTCGTTCAACCTGCCCCTGGTGACCATGGTGGACACTCCGGGGTTCCTGCCGGGGAAGGACCTGGAGTGGCGCGGGATGATCCGACACGGTGCCGAGCTGGCCTTCGCCTACGCCCAGGCCACCGTGCCCCGGATCTGCCTGATCCTGCGCAAGGCGTTCGGCGGCGCCTACATCGTCATGGACTCCCGGGGCATCGGCAACGACATCTGCCTGGCCTGGCCCGGCGCCGAGATCGCCGTCATGGGGGCGACGGGGGCGGTGCAGATCCTCCATCGTGGGATCGAGTCGGCCGATCGGGCCGATCGGGAGCAGGCCTACGAGGACTCGTTCTTGAACCCCTGGCCGGCGGCGGAAAGGGGCTTCGTCGATCAGGTGATCGACCCCGCCGACACCCGTATCGTGCTGTGCTCGGTCCTGCGCCAGCTCTGCACCAAGCGGGAGCTCATTGCCGGCCGCAAGCACGATGCCGGGCCGCAATAGGCATGTGAACAGGGAAGAAAGCGATTGTCATCATTTCGCAACGAACCTGAGGCGGATTTGCCGTTGATCTGGGTAATGGATCGGGCATGATCACTTCCGTGTCCCGCTCCACAGAAGACGGGCAAGACGGACTCTTTGTCCTGGAGTCTTGCCACAGCACCTGGATCTTCGACACCGAGCGCTTGCGCTTCCGTCGGATCCTGAAGGGCCTCGAACTCGACGCCCATGCCGCCACGACGAGTTGGCGTCCGTACTTCGGGTTGGAGATCGATCCGGTCTCGGAATCGTTCGTCGTGCTCTTGAACCCCGAGGGCAGCCGCCTCCTGCGCAGCTGGCGACACGTCGATCACTGCTCGCAGTGCGGCGGCGATCAGACGGCCGAGCTCTCGTTGGAGGATCTCCGGGGAGCCGCGCTCGCCTGACCCTTCTCCGGCTGCGCCACCCCTGGCACCGCCGGATCATGCGTCCGGCCGGTCATTCGGTTGGTCTTGGCCGACGGTGGCATCCATTTCGCCCAGCGGTCTCGCCGGTCCGCCCGCTCGATCTCCCGTTCGACGTCGGACCAGATCAGCGGTTCGGTCTCCTCCTCATCCCCGTCCATCACCTTGGCCCGGCTCATGATGACGAAGGCCACGGTCCACAAGACGGCGATGGTGCTGAGCTTGGCCGCGAAGCCGGCCAATTGCTGATCGAGGACGGGCGACATCCCCGCCACGGTGGCGTGGCTGTAGGCCGGGTACAGCGGTCGGCGGGCGAAGATCCAGACGACCGAGAGGAAGCTCGGCACAATGGACTGGACGATCAGGTAGCCGCCGCGGGCCAGGGCGGAGAGGTGTCGGGTGCCCGGCAGGTGCGTGAGCACCGGCGCCCAGAGGACGAATCCCGCCAGCAGGACGATGAGTTGGAACACCACGCGGGCCGATGCGGACGACGTGGCCCACGCTGACGGCGGGGGTGGTGAGGGTGCCGACGGCGACGACGGTGACAAAGACGATGGCGGGTACCGGCCGGACGGCGACCCGGAGCACGGCATCGACCGGTGCCGGTCGGGTGAGCGCGGTGAGAAGGGGCGAGGGGGGTCGCCGGTGACCAGCAGCGGGGGCACGGCCAGCATGAGGAGGAGGCGCTGGACGACGAGGGCCAGCAGTGACCAATGGGCGGCCAGGTCTCCGAGCGGCCAGGTGACGGCCAGCAGGAGGGCGAGCGTCCCCAGGGTGAAGCAGAGGAATTGGCGGTGGCTGGCGCGGCGTCCCTCGGCCCGGGTGGCCCGGACATAGCCCCCGAAGAGGGCGACGATGGCCACCGTCCAGAAGATGGGGAAATGCCAGTCCAGCGGGTGGCCGGTTGCGCTCACGGCGCGGCGGCCGCCGTAGGCTCTCCCCGATGGCTGCGCCCGCTCGTCTCGATCGACTCGAACGCGTCACGGATCTGGTGCTGGTCCTGCTCAACACCCCCCATCCGCTGACGCTGGAGTCGATCGCCTTCCAGGTGCCCGGTTACCCCGAGGAGCACGGGGCGAAGCGGCAGGCCTTCGAGCGCGACAAGCGGTTGTTGCGCGATGAGGGCATACCGGTCCTGACGCGGTCCCTGCCCGGTCAGGAGCAGTTCGGGTACCTCATCGACCGCGAGGCGTTCTACCTGCCCGATCTGGCGCTCGAGCCCGATGAGCAAGTTGCGCTGCAGCTGGCCGTTGCCGGCGTCCACCTGGGCGATCCTAGTGGTCGAGATGCTCTTTTGAAGTTGGGCGCCACCGGGTTGGGCGACGTCCGCCCCATCGCCTCACTGGTCCCGCCCGACGCCCTGGTCGACCTCTTCGAGGCGGTGCGGGTGCGGAGTGAGACGTCGTTTTCGTACCGGGGAGGGACCCGGCGGGTGGCGCCGGCCGGTCTCTGGTTCCGCTTCGGCCACTGGTACCTGGTGGCGTGGGATCTCGAGCGAGAGGGCGTGCGCACCTTCCGGGTCGACCGGGTGCAGGGTTCGGTCAAGCGACTGGGCCCGGGGAGCGCGGCGGTGCCCGAGGGGATCGACATCCGGGCCGCCCTGCCCGACGACCCCTGGGTGGCCGACGGCGAGGCTGACGACCACGTGGTCACCCGAATCCGGGTCGACGCCATGGAAGGGCCCCGCGTGATCGAGGAGGTGGGACGCGAGCGGGTCGAGAGTCAAGATAAGGACGGCTCGGTCGTTCTGCGCCTCTCGGTCGTCGGATTCAGCGCCATCCGGGCCTGGGTGCTGGGATTGCTGGATCACGTCGAGATTCTCGAGCCGGCGGAGTTCCGCTCCGAGATGCGGGCCTGGTTGGGCGCCATGGTGGATGAGGAGGGTGCGAAGCCGATGACCGCGGCCGCACCGGTGTCGGCCGAGCGGGCGAGCGCCGAGCCCGGCGGCCGAGCCGGCGGGGTCGGGCCGCGGGGTGCCGGGGCGCGAGACCAGCGAACGGCTGCGACGTCTGCTGGCCGTGGTGGGCTGGTTGGCCCACGTCGGCGAGGCCCCGATCGCCGACGTGGCCCAGCGCTTCGGCATGGACGAGACCGAGCTGGTCCACGAACTGGAGTTGGCCGCCTGTTGCGGCGTGCCCCCCTACACCCCCGACGCCCTGATGGAGATCGAGGTATCGGAGACGTCGGTACGGGCCTTTCTGCCGGCCGAGTTCGCCCGACCCCGTCGGCTCACTCCGGCCGAAGGGTTCGCCGTGGCCGCGTCGGCTCGGTTGATTCTGGCCGTGCCGGGCTCCTCCGATGACGCGTTGCGGCGTGCTCTGGACAAGCTCGACCGGGCCTTGGGCTCCCACGAGGCGATGGGCGTCGACGTCGATGCCCCCCAGTTCCTGGCCGCCGTGCGCGAAGCCTGCGAAGCGGGGCAGGTGCTCGAGATCGACTATCACTCCGCCTCCCGGGACGAGTCGACGACCCGGGTGGTGGAACCGGTGCAGGTGGTGACCATGGACGGGCACTGGTATCTCGACGCGTATTGCCGGAAGGCGGGGGACATGCGCCGGTTCCGGGTGGACCGCCTGCGCGGCGTCCACGTCGTGGAGGGGGCCGGGCCGGTCACCCCGCATGCGCTGCGGGTGGCCCGGGACGGCTTCCTGCCGGGGCCCGGTGCGGTCGAAGTGCAGCTGCATCTTGGCAAAGGCGCCCAGTGGGTGGCCGAGTCGGTGCCGGTGCGCTCGGTGGACCGGGACCCTGACGGGCTGGCGTCCGCGGTCGTGCTGGACGTGGCCGGGATGGCCTGGTTCGAGCGGCTGCTCCTGCAACTGGGGCCCGAGGCACGGGTGATGAGGCCCGCTGACTTGACGGACCTGGGGGCACGGGCGGCTCGCCGGGTCCTGCGGTTGTACGAGGGTGACGCCAAATGAAGGGCTCCGGATCAGGGCCTGGACGGGGTGTGACATGACCTACCGGGTTGTCCAGTGGGCCACCGGCGGCGTGGGTCGGGCCGCCATGGGGGGTGTCCTCGACCACCCCGACCTCGAACTGGTCGGGGCCTGGGTCCACAGCCCGGCCAAGGAGGGCGTCGACCTCGGGAGCCTGGTGGGCCGGGCGCCGATCGGCGTCCGTGCCACGGGCGACGTGGAAGCCCTGCTGGCCCTCGAGGCGGACTGCGTCCTCTACAGCCCCTTCATGGCCGACGCCGGCGTGGTCGCCGCCATCCTGGCTTCCGGCAAGAACGTGGTCACCCCGCTGGGCTGGTTCTACCCGCCGACCGAGGAGCGGGCGCGGTTCGACTCGGTGGCCAAGGAGGCCGGAGTCACCCTGCACGGCACGGGGATCCACCCCGGAGGTATCACCGAGCGGTTCCCGCTCATGATCTCGGCCCTGTCGGGGTCGGTGACCCACGTCCGGGCCGAGGAGTTCTCGGACATCCGCACCTACGGCGCACCAGACGTGGTGCGCGACTGGATGCTTTTCGGCCAGAGCCCGGCGGCGGCGCGCCACAGCACCATGATCGACGCCCTGGGGCACGGCTTCGGCCAGTCGGTCTACATGGTGGCTGACGTGCTGGGTTTCGACATCGACCCCGAGTTGCGCACGTCACACGAGATGGCGGTGGCCACCGCACCGATCGACTCGCCCATCGGCCCCATTGAGCCGGGAACCGTGGCGGCGCAGCGATTCCAGTGGGAGGCCACGGTGGACGGGGAACCGGTGGTCACGGCTGCGGTCAACTGGCTCATGGGTGAGGCCGATCTCGACCCGGCCTGGCGGTTCGGCCCGGCCGGCGAGCGCTTCGAGGTCGAGATCACCGGCGACCCGAACTGCCTGACCACGTTCAAGAAACTGCACCCCGAAACGGTGGCGGAGGGCTTGGTTCGGAACCCGGGCGTCGTGGCCACCGCCATGCACTGCGTCAGCGCCATCCCCTACGTCTGCGCGGCCCCGCCGGGGCTCTTGACCTACCTGGATCTGCCCCTGGTGGCCGGACGGGCTGCCCCGGGCCTGCACCGCAGTCGCCGCCCCGGGTAGCGGGCCATGCCCCGGGTTTGATTCCGGCCGGTGTGGTCCCGGCCGGCGTGGTCCCGGCCGGCGTCGTCTGGCCGGTGCACCGACTCGGTTCAGCGTGCGCTCCGTTCCCGGCGCACCACCCTCAGCCGATGGGCGAACAGGAGCACGACGGCAACCACGAACAACGCGGCCGCGAGGTAGCCGGCGTACTTGAAGGCGTTGAGGACATGTTGGTAGCTGGACCCGAGGGCGTATCCCGCGCTCGTCAGTGCGGTGCACCAGATGGCGCAGCCGATAACGGTGTAGAGCAAGAACTTGGGCAAGGCCATCTCGCCGAGGCCGGCCGCAAAGGAGACGAATGACCGAAGGAGGGGGATGAACCGCCCGAAGAGCACCACGGGTTCTCCCCGACGGGCGAACCAGCTTTCGGCTCGGTCGAGATCCTTGTGGGTCAGCAGTACGTATTTTCCTACCCGGTCGACCAGAGGCCGGCCCCCGAAATAGCCGATCGCGTAGCCGGCCAGCGAGCCCAACACCTCGGCCAGCGTGGCCAGAACGATGACCACGACCAGATTGAGGTGATGAGGCTCGTTCTGAATTTGGCCACTCGCCAGCACACCCCCGTAGATGATCGCCACCTCGGCCCCGACGGGCAGTCCCATGGACGAGATGAAACTGAGGACGAATACGGCGAGGTAACCCCACGTTTCGAGAAAATGCTCCACTGAAGGTTTGCCTCCGATTGCGACATGGCGTGTTCGCCCGTGCGACTACGTACCAAGTCACCGACCGCCGATGCCACGCCAGGATAGCTGGACAACGATGCGGCCCGCTGGCATCGCCATCATCGTTGCCGTGAGATCGCGGAGGGGTCACGGCGCGGTCGGGCTTGCGTTGCGTCAGCGAACGCGGCGAGGCAGCAGGGCCCCGATGAACCAGAACAACGGCACGAAGATCCCGATGATGAACATCACCCAGTGCCCTTTGCGGATCGAGATGATGCCGAGGGTGACCAGCAACACGAAGTAGATGACGGCCCAAAGGGCGATGAAGCCGCCACTTGACGACGCCAGAAGGGGCACGGTGTCTGCCTTTCCTTGGTGAAGCGTGATCACGGTAGCGCACTGGCCCGGCCGTGGCGGTGCGACACCATCCCCGTCGGACCTTCGCCCGTGGCGACCGTTCTTTGACCAGGCGCTCCAGGTTGGACGCCGAAGATGGCGAGAGGACGCCAGGGTCGATCGTGTTGGGAGTCCACCGCATCACTGCCAACGGAGCCGACTACTACCTGGCCGACCTGGCCCACGAACTCCCGCTACCGATCGGGGCAAGGGAGGGGCGGGCCGATTGGTGCGGACGCGCCGCCGACGGTCTCGGGCTCAACGGGGAGTTGGATCCCGAGCAGTTCCGGGCCGTCCTCGACGGCCGGCATCCGGCCACGGCGCATCGGTTGGGCTCGAGCCGGACGACGGTGGCTGGGTACGACCTGACCTTTAGCGCCCCGAAATCAGCCAGTGTGCTGTTCGCCCTGGGCGGGAGCGACGTGGCCCACCGGGTGCTGGCCGCCCACCACGAGGCCGTGGCGGGAGCCGTCACCTATGTGGAACGCCACGGCCTGTCGGCGCGGCGCGGTTGGGGAGAGGCGAGGGAGATCGCTCGCACGACCGGGGTGGTTGCCGGGGCGTTCACGCACGGAGTGAACCGCAATGGTGACCCCCATCTCCATACCCATGTGGTGGTGGCCAACATGGTCCACGGAGAGGACGGTCGTTGGGGCGCGTGTGACCAGCGCGGGCTGTGGGCCCACCGGCAGGCGGCCGGCGCGACGTACGAATCACATCTGCGGGCCGGACTCTCGGCCAGCCTCGGTGTCCGATGGTCCGACGGTCCGGGCCGGAAGGCCGAGGTGCAGGGGGTCTCCCCGATGCTCATGGGCGAGTTCTCGTCACGGGCGGCCGATATTCGACGACACATGGCGCGGTGGGGATCCCACGGCGGGCGCGGCGCACGGGTGGCCTGGGCGGCCACCCGGCCACCGAAGGCGCTGGGTGTCTCCTTTGCCGAGCTGGCTTCTGATTGGGAGCGACGAGCGCGGGCGGTGGGGGAATCGGGCGCGGAACTGGTGGCCCACGCGGGGCGGCGGGTGGATACCGTGCCCAGGCCGGTGCTGAGCGAGTTTCGGTTTCGGGCCACGCTGGCCCAGACGGCCGACGGAGCGGTTCGGCGCCGTGACGTCGTCGAAGGCTTGGCGACGGCGGCGGTGAGCGGCGCCCGGGCGCCGACGCTCGAGCGCCTGGCCGATCTCTGGGTGCCCCCGACTCGTCGCGTGGGAGTGGCCGAAGAGGCGCACGCGCCGCGGGTCGTGGTGCCGGGCGACCATCTCATTGCCGCCCTCGGGCCGCGTCCCGTGAACGCCCGCGATCACCGGGTGTGGCGGGAGGGTGCTCAGGCCATTGAGGCCTACCGACAGGTGTGGGGCGTGACGAAGAGCGCGGCTCCCCTGGGCGTCGACGGGCCGAGATGTGCCCTCTCGTCGCTCCCGGCGGCACGCCTGGCCCATCACCTGCGTACGGTGCGCACGGTTGAGGAGGCTCGCCTCCGGTTGGGCTGGCGCGGGCCGCGAGCCTTGGAGTTGGACCGTGGACGTTGAGCTCAGCGCTCCCGCCCCGTCGGCGCTCGATCACCCAGGGAACGGCTTGGTGGAAGGAACTCTCGCCACGGGCGGCGAGCATGAGCCGGGGTGAGGACGACGTGGGCCAGGCGCGAGCCCGAGTTCAGGACCAAGGCCCGTCCCGGTAGGCCCCGTGAGATGGCATCGACCGGGAATCGAGGTTCGCGAACAGTACTCACCGAACTCGACGGGCGAAGGTGGCCGCGAGGGTCGACGCTGTGGCTCACGGTGGTGGTGGCGACCTCGCGGTCACCACCCAATGAGCTGAGGATGCGCAGCGTCGACGGATCGGCGATGCCGGGCAGGATCACCGAGGCACCGAAGAGCGAGAACCAACCGTCGGCCGCCGGGCCCCAGCGGTGCCGGGCCTGGGAGAGGTCCTGGAGGCAGGCCAGCACCAGCAGTCCCTGGCCGGCCCCCTCGCTCACCATGGCCGCCACGTCGGGAAGCGGGGCGATGTTGGCCATCTCATCGAGGGCGAGGAGCGTCGGTGCGGCGCGTTCTCCGGCGCGATCCCGGTCATAGGTGGCCTCGCGCACGTCGCCGATGACCCCGACCACGAGTGGGACAAACAACTTCTGTCGACGACCCGGCGAGCAGATGTACAAGGTGTGGGACCCCCGGCAGAACTCCTCGGCATTGAGCGATGGGAGCTCGGTCGAGGCCATGGCGCCCTCTGAGCGATAGGCGGCGAGGACGCCCGACGCGGTAGACCAGATGCTCGATTGTTCCCGAGCGTCGGTGCCCACAATGCCGGCCAAAAGATCCGTCGCGGCGGCGTCATTGCCGATATTGGCGGCCAGAATGTCCAATGGGGTCGCGCCGTCATGTCGGTCAATCCAGCGGACAACAGTGCGCATGGGCAGCGATTCGAGCGCCGCGGCGTGCAAAATGGGGGCCAGCAAGGCCCCGGCCCGTTCTGTCCAATGTTGCTCGCCCGGGGACCGGGAGAAGCCACCTTCGCCGATTCTGGCAGCGCGCACCATGGCGTCGGATGTCTGCACCGCGGCATCCCATTGACCCGCCGTCGTAAGGGGAGACCAACCAACGGGATCAACCCCATTCGGGCGTTCAATTTCACCACTCGGGTCGTAGAGAAGTGTGCACCCTTCCTGCGCACGCGCCGCGGCGGTGGCGTGCATCACATCAGGCTTGGTCGACGTCGAAACCACCGGACCGTTGGCCAGGATCAAATTGGGTATGACCAGGGATGATGTCTTGCCTGAGCGCGATGGACCGAGGACGAGAGTGGATCGTTGTGCTCCGGCGTGGACCCACCCAGACGTCCCCTCACCGAGGTAGATCCCGTGGTCAAAATCGCCGTGCGCGGCGCGCAGTGCGGCCACGTTCTGTTGAGCGTGATCCATCATGACGATGCTCGCGTGAAGGCACCGGAAATTCCATAGGACATTGCGCGTGCGAGCGCGACAATTTTGCGCGACAACGTGCAAATCGGCGCGCGGCGCGTGCAAGAAAGATGGTCCGGAGTGACGGTGATCGTGAGTGCCAATTGGCGCGCGCAATTGGAGGATGCTTGACCTGAGCGCGATAACAACCAAGAATGTATGTACCCGAAGTGTTAGGGAGGGTTGATTATGTGCTGCGACGAAACAACGTGCAGCGCGCGAGGCGAAGATGTCGGATTGCCGATTGAGCGCGCTATGCGAAACCTCGGCACGTCAATTGCTCATGGCCTTTCGGGTTGTCGGAACGAAATGATCGGGTGAGGAAAAGTCGATGACTCCACTTCATGTCTGTCATTCGTTTCGGTTGCAAGAGAAATCGGTGCGGCAATGCGCACGACGATATGCATGTCATATCGGAGTGGCGCAGGCTTCACCTCTATTCAGTGACCATGCTCCTAGGGAGGTGCACCTGTGGCAGTAGCCGCGAAAAGAAGGGCCCCGGCCAGAAAGGCCGTAAAACGGGCTCCAGCAAAGAAGGCAGCGAAGCGCACAACAGCCAAGAAGGCCGTCAAGCGTGCTCCGGCCAAGAAAGCCGTTAAGCGCAGCACAGCCAAAAGGACTGTGAAGCGTGCTCCGGCCAAGAAGGCCGCCAAGCCAGCACAGCCAAAAGGACTGTGAAGCGGGCGCCGGCCAAGAAGGCCGCCAAGCGCAGCACAGCCAAGAAGGCAGTGAAGCGTGCTCCGGCCAAGAAGGCCGCCAAGCGCACAGCCAAGAAGGACTGTGAAGCGTGCTCCGGCCAAGAAGGCGGCCAAGCGCACAGCCAAGAAGGCTGTCAAGCGCACGCCGGCCAAGCGGGCAGCCAAGCGCTCGCCGGCCAAGAAGGCACGTCGCGCTCCGGCTCGTAAGGCGGCGAAGCGGCGCTAACCAGCGACGCCGTCAAGCGGCGTCAAGCAGTACGTTCCTCCGGGAACGGGTGAAGTCGGGGGCCTTCGGGCCCCCGACTTTGCCATTTCCGGATCTATGTTTCCGTGATGAGGTGGAAACTCTCGCCCTGGGGAAACCCGGCTAGCTGCCCGTGCTGGCGCATTTGCTCCCGCATCTGGTCGGCGAAGGCGACATGATCACCCGAGCGGTCGGTGCCGGGGCCGATGCCCATGGTGCTCTCGTGTTGACTCTCGTGAGCCAAGAGGGCGGCAATCTTCGTCTGCACGAAGTCGGCGACATCCTCGACGTGGTTCGGCTCGTCGGCCTCCCACAGGAGCAGGGCCCTCGGGCGATGCGCGCCGAGCCCTTGATCGGCAAAGAAGTGCGGGTCACGGGCGGCCACGATGGCATCGGTCACGATGAAGCCGGCGTGGCGGTGGTCCGGATGGAGCCGATAGCGACGCCAGGGGTCGTGGCCCAGGACGACATCGGGGCGTACGGTGCGAATCGACCGTGCGACCTCCCATTGGGCCCGGGCGCCATTGCGGAGCTCGCCGTCGGTCCAGCCGAGGAATTCGACCTCGCCTCCGCCCAGGATGACGGCGGCGCGGCGTTGCTCGTCCTGACGCAGGGCGACGAGGGATGCCTGGTGGCGTTCGGGGTCCCACGTACCCTTGGCGCCGTCGGTCAGGACCAGGTGGTGGATGGCGGTGCCGGCGGCCGCCCACTTGGCCAGCGTTCCACCGCAGCCGAACTCGATGTCATCGGGATGCGCCCCGACGGCCAGGGCGACGGTCGGCACGGCGAGGTTGCGGGAGATTGGGGCGCCGGCCGGCAGATCGTTGACCGGGTTGGCCCGCGCCGTCCGGGCGCGGTCGGTCATGAGGTCAGCTCGGTGACGTCGGCCGGCCAATCGACGTCGTAGGCCAGCGCCGGTATGCGCAAGACCCGGACTGGGGAGTCCCAACCGGGTCGCTTCGGCCCGGTGCCTCCGGAAGGACCCGGGCCCGTACGCGAAGCGGAAGTCGCACGCAGCCGGTAGGCGAAGGACATTGGTGCCATCGTCGTAGCGATCAGGGATCAGGGTGATACCGGCAAACGGGGCCAGCGAACCCAGATCACGGGCCCGGGGGAGATCGCCGTGCGCCACGATCACCCACTCGACACCGGCCCGGCCCAGCTGGCCGACCCCGGCGCGCACGGCCCCGTTCAATCCCTGACCCGGCTCCCACATGACGGCCGCCCCGAGATGGCGGGCCCATTCGGCCACCTCGGGGTCGTCGCACACCACGGCGACGGGGAGCGGAGCGCTGGCGGCCACCACACGTTCGGCCATGGACCGGACCAGGTCGATACGCATCGTGTCCGACATGGTCCCGCCCAGTCGGCGCTTGGCCTGGCGGAATCCCTTGACCGGGATCAGCACCACTTCGGGCCCGAACGAGGCTCCGGAGAGAGTCGGTTCCGGGCGCGGGGTGGCGGAGACGCCGGCGGACACTTTCGACAGTGTACGGGGGAGGGGCAAGCGGGTGGCGTGGCGGCCGTAGGCTTCCCGTCGTGAGCGATCGTGTCGCAGTCATCGGAGCCGGCTCGTGGGGCACGGCGGTGGCGGGCCTGACGGCCGGGTCCTTCCCGACGTCGCTGTGGGCGCGATCGCCCGAATTGGCATCGTCGATCGGGCGGACCCGGGAGAACGGGACCTATCTGGCCGGGGTGCACCTGCCCGACGCCCTCACCGCCACCTCCTCGCTCGAAGAGGCGGTGGCGGGCGCCTCGGTGGTGTTCATGGCGGTGCCGTCACACGGATTCCGAGCGGTGTTGAGCGACCTGGCGCCGCTTGTCGCCGAGGTCGAAGCGGTCATCAGCCTCTCCAAGGGCATTGAGAACGGGACCAACCTGCGGATGTCCGAGGTGATCGCCGAGGTCATTCCCGATGTCCCGGCGGGCGTCTTGACCGGTCCCAATCTGGCCCGGGAGGTGGCCGACGGGCAGCCCGCCGCCAGCGTGGTGGCCCTGCCGGACGAGGCACTGGCCCGGCGGGTGCAGAACCTGGTGCACACCCGGACCTTCCGGGTCTACATGGGCACCGACGTGGTGGGGTGCGAGATCGCCGGCGCCACCAAGAACGTGATGGCGATCGCGGCCGGCATCTGTGACGGCCTGGGGTTCGGCGAGAACACGCGCGCCGTCCTGATCACGCGCGGTCTGGCCGAGCTCGGCCGGCTGGGCATTGCGCTGGGAGGAAAGGTGCTCACGTTCGGCGGCCTGGCCGGCGTCGGTGACCTGGTGGCGACCTGCGCCAGCCCGAAGAGCCGGAACCGCACCGTCGGCTTCGAACTGGGTCAGGGGCGCTCACTGGACGACATCGTCAACAGCATGCACATGGTGGCCGAGGGCGTGAAGAGTGCCGGTCCCCTGGTCCAGCTGGCGCGCGCCCACGGGGTGGAGATGCCCATCGCCGAGCAGGTCGAGGCCATCGTCGCCGGCCGCTGCTCGCCCCGTGAGGCCCTGATGGCGCTCATGGACCGACCGGCCCGTCCCGAGTGGGACGAGGCGTTGATGCGGGGCCTGCAGGCATGAGGTGCACCCGTGAGCGGACTGTTCGGGCCGAACGAATCGATCCCGGGGGCCGTCGACGCCTCCAGTCGGGCCACCGCGCTGGCGCACGTGCGCGACCTCTTGCGCTCCCATGGGGTGACCGACGCCGAGATTGATCAAGCCATCGCCGACGATGTGCTCGATCTGTTCGTGGTGGATCGGATGCTGGTGCCGTCCCGCCGGCGGTACACCAGGGTGGAGGTGGCCGAGCTCACCGGCGTGAACATCGGGCTGCTCGAGCGCTTCTGGCGGGCCCTCGGGTTCCCCAACGTCGACGAGGACGAACTGGCCTTCACCGATCTCGACCTGGAGGCGGTGCGCCTGTTCCAGGGGATGCAGGCACTCGGGGCGGCGCGTACCGACACCGCCCTGCAGTTGGCCCGGGTGATCGGCTCGTCCATGTCACGGATTGCCGAGGCGGAGCTCGTTCCCGGCGACCTGGTCCATACCGACACGGATTCGGTGTTGGCCGCCGATGCCTTTGCCAGTGTGGCCGATGTCACCATTCCCGCCATGGCCCGCCTCCTGGAGTTCGTGTGGCGGAGGCAGGTGGCCGCGGGGATCCAACGGAGCATGCACTTGCGCAGTCACGGCGTGGCCCCCGGTGCGAGCCCGACCCTGGCGGTGGGATTTGCCGACATGGTCGGGTTCACCTTGCTGAGCCAACACCTCGGCGACCGGGAACTGGCCGACGTGGTCCGGCGATTCGAGGAGATCTCGCACGACATCGTCACCGGCCTCGGTGGCCGGGTGGTGAAGATGATCGGCGACGAAGTCATGTTCGTGGTCAACGATGTCGCCGACGCGGCCCGCATCGGTCTGGACCTGGCCGATGCGTACGCGGACGACGAGTTGCTGTCAGACGTGAGAGTCGGATTGGCCTCGGGTCCGGTCCTCTTGCGCGACGGCGACTACTTCGGCCCCACCGTCAACCTGGCCCACCGCATCGTCAACATCGGGAATCCCGGAACGGTGCTCATCTCCGATGAGTTCCACACGGCCCTGCTCGAGGAGGCACCCGATGAGTTCACGGCGCAGCCGCTGCGGCCCCGCCTCCTCAAGGACCTCGGCCGGGTGCAGCTGTGGTGGGCCGGCCGAGCCGGCGAGGTGGCCGACGGAACCGGCGTGGCGGCGGACCGTCGGCGCAATGTGCGCTGGGAGCGGCTCTCCGAGGTGCTCCGCGACCTCGAGGAACTGCGCGGGGTGGGCGAGCGGCTGCTGTCGAGCAACCGCTCGGCGGGGTCAGGCGCCGTGCAATCGGGCGGTGGCGATGCCGAAGGGTCGTAGGGGGAACGAACCCTCGAACGGGCTCTGGGGATAGCCCCGCAAGTCGACCAGCCATCCGGCATGGCCGTCGATGGTGACCGTGGTCGCTTCAGGGCGGGGGTTGAAGACCCGGACCTCGAGCACGCCTCCATCGCGGCGCAGGGCGCTGACCTCGGCGCCGCTGATGCTCAGCTCGGTCCCGGTGGGTCGGACGCTCGCCGCCGCCCAGGCTGGTGACCACTTCGAGGGGCAGCAGGACATCGTCGGCCAGGGCGTAGGGATCGTCGACGTCGAGGGCCAGGGCATAGCTGAGCTCGACCCGGCGTCCGGTCATCTGGAGCCCGTCGACCGGCGTCATGGGACCGGCGGGGAAGGGCCGGTAGGCCATGCCGAGACGGGACAGCATGCCGGTCGAGCGCAACACGGTCAGGGCGATGGTGGCGGCGGCATCACCGTGCGACGTCGGCCCGATGTCGATGAGCTCGTACTCGCAGACCCCGTCGTGGACGACGGTCAGTCCGCCGGCGGACACGAAGCGGCGGGCGGGCGCCGTGGGGAGACCGAACTCGTCGGTCCGGCCCTCGGCGGTGAGGCCGCGTTCGACCGTGGTGAAGGAACACTCGGCCCGCGACGTCCGGGCCGGCTCGGGCAGGGGCAGGTGGACCCGGAGGCGGTGGTCCCGGCTGGGGTTGACGAAGGACGTGGTGACGCGCACCACCGGCTCGTCGGCCCGCAGCTCCAGGACGGTCCTGACCTCGACCGTGTGCTCACCCACCCGGGCCTGGGAGCCTCCCTCGGTGTGATCCGGCCAGAGGTAGGAGGCCGCGATCTCCACGCGGGCCCGCACCGGTCCGGGCTCGAGCACCCGAACGGCCACCGAGGTCGGCGCCTCCACGAAGGAGTCCTTCAGAGGGGGGGAGTAGTTGTAGGAGTCGCCCAGGTCTCCGCCGTCGACCAACTGGCCGTAGCCCGGCCGCCCGTCGAGCGAGAAGGTGCCGAGGGTCTCGTCAACCTCGACCGAGACCAACCCGTTGGAGAGCGTGGCCGGCCGCCCGGTGAGCACGGCCGCCACGGGGTGGGTCAGCGGCACCGGTTCGAAGGCCCGCCACCCGTAACCCGCGACCTCGGCCACCCGGGCCGCAATGCGCCGGATGGGCGGCTGGTTCAAGGCGATGCGCACCACGGCCTCGGGTCGGGCCGCCAGGCGGGTGTAGATGTCCGCCTTGGCTTGGGCGATCGGCACGTTGTGCCGCTCGTCCGGGACCGACCGACACGGTGATATCGATGCCCTCCTCGTCCTCCTCGACGACAACGTCGTGGACCCAGGCGTCGTTGTCGATGCGGGGGCCCTGGAGCATGCCGAGGACGGTGCGGACGGTGTCGGCATCGAGCACCATGGATCCGGGGAGTCCGGTGCGTTCGGAGATGACCTGGACGTCGGCGCTCGGCGGCTCGGTCGCCCCCACCACCAGCTCGACCACGCCTGAACGTGTCCGTTGGACCGGGTTGAGGACGGTGGCTCCGGCATCGGCCAGCGACCGGGCGAACGACTTCGTGGCCCGGTCCGCCAGGCCGGTGGCGATGGTCCGCACTTCGGCGTAGCGGTGCAGGACGGCGTCGACCACGTCATCGATGGAGCAGGCGCAGATCGAATCGTGGGCGGAGTTGCGCACCATCTCCTTCCAGGCCAGCTCGAGCAGCCGCTGCGGCCACTGTGCCGGCTCCTGGAACAGCGCCGCCAGGGGTTCGGCCCGCCGCTCCAGCTCGCGCTCGGCCCGCCCGCCCATGCGCTTGACGTCGACCCGGTTGGAGGTCACGCCCATGAGCATGTTGGCCCGGAAGCCCGAACGCAGCTCACCCTTCCAGTGCTCGAGCCCTTCGGTCGGTGCGGTGGCCAGATACTTGGGCAGGGAGGTGACTTCGAAGAAGAAGTCGTCCTGGAGATCGTTGGCCTCGGCGACGACCCGGCCGAGAAACGGCTGGGGCATGAGGTGATCCGAGCCGTTCATCGTGAGCAGGTCGTCGATGACGAGGGTGCCGACCTCTTGGAGGTGGTCGGCCGTGCGCTGAATGAGGGCCTTGGCATCGTCGGGGAGGGCGGCTCCGTTGCCGTAGCCGACCGGCAGGTATTCGGCCCGTACGGTGGACCCGTCCGGTGCTTCCCAGGTGAACCCGGTCTTGGTGATCGCCGATGGCACGCCGCGCCAGACGACGGTGTGGGCAAATCCGCCCAGTCGCAGGATCTGCGGCATCTGGGCGATATGCCCGAACATGTCGGGCAGGTAGCCGACGTCCATGGGGCCGCCGAACGCGGCGCCACGGAGGAGGCCCATCTGCAGGTTGCGGATGATGGTCTCGCCCGAGGCCAGGAACTCATCCATCAGGATGTACCAGGGGCCCATGCTGATCCGGCCGGCGGCCGCCAGGGCGCGCAGGCGCTCTTCGGCCTCGGGGCGGACCTCGAGGTAGTCGTCGACCACCGCCATCTGCCCGTCCAGCATGAAGTACGGGTAACTGTCGTCGGACTCCAACAGCGGGATCAGCGTGTCCACCAGGTCAATCAGGTTGAGGCGAAAGTCCTGGTAGGACCGGTACCACTCACGGTCCCAGTGGGTGTGCGGCACGATGGCGATGCGACGGGTTGTCATGACCGCCAGACTATGACGTGCAGCGACTTCCGGCCGGACGACGTCGAGGACGTCGAGGACGTCGTGGACGTCGAGGATGAGCCCGGCGGACCGTTCGTCGTCCCGACCGACCGAGCTGGGTGCGGGAGGCACGCTGCTGCGGCTGTGGTCGGAGCGTTGGCGGGCGGACCCGGACCGCTCGGTGCTGGTCAGCGGGGCGGACCCCGCCGCGGTGTTGTCCCACCAGACCCTGGCCGAGCTGACCGCCCGTGCGGCGGCCGTGCTGGCCGCTCGGGGAGTGGTGGCGGGTGACCGGGTCCTCTGGTGCCGCTCGCCGTCCTTGGACTCAATCGTGGGCCTGCTCGGGGCGCTGCGCCTGGGGGCGGTGGTCGTGCCGCTCAATCCCCGGAGCGCCGCCGGCGAGCTCAGCTACGTGGCGGGTGACGTGCGACCGGTCGCCGCGTTGGTCGAGGTGGCCGAGCATCGACGATGGATCGAGGCCGCCGATGCCTCGGTGGGTGTGCTGGTGCCCGATGACTTCGGTGTGGCGGCGAGGTCGGCGACCGCACCGACGCTGGACACGGCACGACCCGATGACGACGCCCTGATCGTCTACACCTCGGGCACCACCGGCCGACCCAAGGGTGCCGTCCATACCCACCGCTCGTTGTTGGCCGGGGCGCAGGCGCTCCGTTTGGCCTGGGGTTGGGAACCAGACGACCGTCTGATCCTGACGCTCCCCCTCTTCCACGTGCACGGGCTGTGCGCCGGGCTGTTCGGGACGCTCACCGCCGGCGCATCGGCTCTCGTCTTCGACCGCTTCGACGTGGGGTCGACCCTGGACGCAGTGCCACGGGGCTCCCTGTTCTTCGGCGTGCCCACCATGTACCACCGCTTGGCTGCATCGGGTCGGGCCGGTGAGCTGTCGGCGCTGCGCCTCTGTGTCTCCGGATCAGGACCGTTGCCGGCCGAGTTGTGGCGGCGCCTCCACGGCGAGCAGAAGGTGGCCGTCCTGGAGCGCTACGGCATGTCCGAGACTCTGCTGACCCTCTCCAATCCGCTGTCCGGTGAGCGCCGACCGGGATCGGTGGGTCTGCCCCTGCCCGGCGTGACGGCCACCATCGCCGGGGCCGACGAGCACGGGGTGGGCGAGTTGATGGTCCGGGGGCCGTCACTGTGCCGCGGCTACTGGGAGCGGCCGGAGGCCACGGCGTCCTCGTGGAGGGAGGGGTGGTTCGCCACCGGGGATCTGGCCTCGGTCGAGCCGGACGGCTATTACTCCATTCGCGGTCGACGGACGGAGCTGATCATCACGGGAGGCCACAACGTGTACCCGGCCGAGGTGGAATCCGTGTTGGGTCGTCATGCCTCGGTGGCCGAGATCGCCGTGGTCGGCGTCGCCTCGGCGGAATGGGGCGAGTCCGTCGTCGCCTTCGTGGTCGGCGCCGGGGGAGAGCCCGACCTCGCCGCGCTGGCCCGGTTGGCGGCGCAGGAGTTGACTCCCTTCAAGCAACCACGGGAGTACCGGGTGCTGGACGCCTTGCCGCGCAACGCCATGGGCAAGGTCGTCCGCCGCGATCTGCCGGGTCCGGGCTGACGAGCGCGGCGATCGCCCTGCGGTAGCGTGAACCGGCATGTCCACCTTCCTCATGCTCTCCACCGTGGGACCCGATGGCGCGGCGACGCTGAGCGAGAATCCCGATCGGCTCAAAGCGGTCAATGCCGAGGTCGAAGCCATGGGCGTCAAGGTCCTGGCGCAGTGGGCGCTGCTCGGCCCCTACGACTTCTGCACCGTGCTGGAAGCTCCCGACGAGAAGACGATGGCTCGTGTGGCCCTGGTGCTCGGGGCCCGTGGCACCCTCAAGACATTGACGCTCTCGGCCATTCCGATCGATGAGTACATCACCTCGGTGCGCAACGTCGGCGGGAACTGACCCGGCTCAGTGCCACCAGAAACCTTGACGGCTCCGCTCCCGGCGGACATCGTCGCGGCTGAAGAGGTCGCCCAGAATGCTGCCGTCGGAGAGGCGGCGAATGCGGTAGCCGCCGTCGGTGAACTCGGCCACCTCGAAGCCGCGGACCCAGGTCCCCTGGTAACGATTGCGGACATCGACGGCCGTTCCGGGGGCCAGTGGGGAACGAGCGTTCGGATCAGGCGACGACCCCCCTCCAGTGCTCACGCCACCATCGTATTGACACCCGCCGGGCCGCCATGAACTCCGAGATCATCCCGCCCGATCTCTCCGAGGAGCGAAGTCTCTTCGCGCAGGGTCACCGGCGGGTCGCCGGTCTGGACGAAGTCGGCCGCGGCGCCTGGGCCGGGCCGGTGTCGGTCGGCGTCGCCGTGGTGGTGGCGGCGAACAGCGAGGACTCCATGCCGGAGTGGCTGCGGGATTCGAAGCAGCTCAGTGAAGCGCGGCGCGAGTCGATTTTCCTGTCCGTGGGCGACTGGTGCGTCGAGTGGTCGGTCGGCCATGCGTCTCCGGAAGAATGCGATCAGCGGGGGATGCGGGTGGCGCTGCAGTGGGCGTCCATGCGGGCCCTGGCCGGCTTGAAACGTGCACCCGATGCCGTGCTGGTGGACGGGCCACTGGATCTGTTGCATGGATCCGAAGATGTCGGGGTCGGGATTTGCCGGGACGGTGCGGCCCGTTGTGGGTGGGGACGCCCGGTGCGCCTCTGTCGCCGCCGCCTCGGTGCTGGCCAAGGTGGTGCGGGATCGCCTCATGCGGGTGGAATCGGAGCACTTCCCGGCCTACGGATTCGAGCGGAACAAGGGCTATCCGACCCCGATTCACCAGACGGCCCTGCGCGGGTACGGCCTCTCGTCCATCCATCGACGAAGCTGGTCCTACGTGGCGTCGTTGCCCTGGAGCGACGGGTTCGCGGCCGGCGATGGAAACCCGCTCTGACCAGGCGCGGCACCGGTGATGTCGGTCGGCGGCGCGGTAGTGTGGGGCCCATGACGCCGGTGCTGGAGGTTGAGCGCCTCCGGACGGAGTTCCGCATGCGCACGGCCAACGTCGTTGCGGTCGACGGGGTCTCCTTCCAGGTCAACCAGGGGGAGTGCGTCGGGATCGTCGGGTGAGTCGGGCTGCGGCAAGAGCACGACCGGCTTCTCGATCATGCGGCTGCTGCCGATCAACGGCCATCTGACCGACGGCCGGATCATGTTGAACGGCCGGGACCTGGCCGGCCTCTCGGAGAAGGAGATGCAGGGGGTCCGCGGCGACGAAGTGGCCCTCATCCCGCAGGACCCCTTGACGTCGCTGAACCCGACCATGACCATCGGTCGTCAGATCGGTGAGGCCGTCCGGCTGCACCGCGACGTGAGCCGTCAGCAGGTTCGGGACCGGGCCCTGGAAGTCTTGAGCATGGTCGAGATGCCGCGGCCGGCCGAACGGCTCGACCAGTACCCCCACGAGCTCTCGGGCGGGCTGCGCCAGCGGGTCATGATTGCCATGGCGCTGGCCTGCGAGCCCAAGCTCCTGATCGCCGACGAGCCGACCACGGCGCTCGACGTCACCATTCAGGCGCAGATCCTCGATCTCATCGACGACCTGCGCGAACGCCTGCGCATGGCGGTGGTGCTCATCACCCATGACATGGGCGTCATCGCCGGCCGAACGGACCGCGTGGTCGTGATGTACGCCGGCAAAGTGGCCGAAGAAGCCGACACCGCCGAGCTGTTCTCCCGCATGCGACATCCCTACTCCGAGGCCCTCCTGGAGTCGGTGCCGAAATTGGATCGTAGCCCGGCCGATCGGCTGCTCAGCATTTCCGGCCTGCCGCCTGACCTCTCGCAGACCATCACCAACTGCCGCTTCGCCCCGCGCTGCCAGTACGCCACGGATCAATGCCGGGCCGAGGACCCCCCGCTGGAGGACGTGGCCGGCGGGTCGGCCCATCACCGGTTCGCCTGCTTCCACCCGGTCAGTCACCACCTGGCGGTGGCGGCCACCGTGGTCGGAGCCGCCGAGGACCCCCGTTTAGAGGCCCGCCGTCAGGAGGTGTCGGCACTGCCCGAGATCCTCCGGGTCGATGGTCTGGTCAAGGAATTCCCGGTGCTCGGGGGCAGCGTGGTCCGTCGGACCATCGGCACCGTCAAGGCCGTGTCCGATATCGCCTTCTCGGTCCGGCGGGGCGAGACGTTCGGGCTGGTCGGCGAGTCGGGCTGCGGAAAGACCACCGTCGGCAGGTTGATCGTCGCCCTGGAGCGGCCCAACGCCGGCACCATCGAGTTCGAGGGGCATGACGTGCATGCGCTGGCCGGAGGGGAATTGCGCTCGCGCCGACGTGACCTCCAGTTGATGTTCCAGGATCCCTACGCCTCACTCGATCCCCGCATGCGGGTGGGTTCGATCATCCGGGAACCGCTCCGGGTCCAAAGGGTCGGATCGACCAAGGAGCAGGACGAGCGGGTGCGCAGCCTGCTGAGCGAGGTCGGGCTGAGCGATCAGGCCCTGGGGCGCTACCCGCACGAGTTCTCGGGCGGCCAGCGGCAACGGATCGGACTGGCCCGTGCGTTGGCGCTTGACCCCAAGTTGGTGGTGGCGGACGAACCCGTGTCGGCACTCGACGTCTCGGTGCAGGCTCAGATCCTCAATCTCATGAAGGACCTGCAGGCCCGGCATGGCTTGACCTTCCTGATGATCTCCCATGATCTGGCCGTCATCCGCTACATGGCCGACACCATCGGGGTCATGTATCTCGGCAAGTTGGTCGAGCTCGGACCGGCGGCCCAGATCTACGAGCACCCGGCCCACCCGTACACCAAAGGCCTGCTCGAAGCGGTGCCGGTGCCAGACGTGAATATCAAGGTCCACACCGTGGGGGAGACGGCGGTGCGGGGCGAGTTGCCCTCGGCCGTGGACCCTCCTTCGGGTTGTCGCTTCCGCACTCGGTGCCCCAGGGCCGAAGCGCTCTGTGCCGAGGTCGAGCCGGCCTACAGCCAGTTTGGCGGTGGGCACGTCGCGGCCTGCCACTTCCCGCTGGAGACGCCGGTGACGTTGACGACCGCCGCCGCTCCCGCCGGCAACGGCTGAGAGTGCCCCGGTCGACCTCAGCGCCGCTGCAGTCGGACCTCGAGTGAGTCACGGAGCGCGTCGCCCACGAAGTTGAGCGCCACCACCACCAGGATGATGGCGATCCCGGCCGGGTAGATCTCCCACCACCAACCGTTTCCGGCTGCGTCCGCTCCGGCGGAGAGCATGCTGCCCCAGTCCGTACCAGGCGCCGGGATCCCGAAGCCGAGGTAGCCGAGGGCGGCCAGCAGGAGGATCGAGTCGGCCACCTGGAAAGTGGCGAACACCACAATGGTTCCGACCGAATTGGGGATGATGTGCCGGCCGACGATGCGGCCCCCGCGTCCGCCCATGACCCGCACCGCCTGGACGTATTCGCGGACGCGCAGGGTCAGCGTTTCACCTCGTATCAGTCGGGCCGGAATGAGCCAACTGACGAAGGCGATGATGAGGATGATGAGCCCTTCGCTCGAGCTGAAGATGGTCACCATGGCGATCAGCAGGAAGAGGATGGGGATGGAGAGAAGCATGTCGACGAACCGCATCATGGCGGCGTCGACCGAGCCGCCGAAGAAGCCCGCCGTGGCGCCGAACAGGACGCCGACCACCGTGGCGACGAAGGCGGAGGCGAACCCCACGATCAGCGACGTCTGGCCGCCGTACATGAGTCGACCCAGGATGTCGAAGCCCGTGCTGTCGGTTCCCAGTGGGTGACCAGCCTGTGGTGCACCATTCTCGATGGTGCCGAGCACGGCCTGCTGGTTGGTCTGGTCGGTGTGGTAGAGGTGCGGCCCGACGAAGCAGAACAGCACGAAGGCCACGATGATGATGAGCCCGACCACGGCCATCTTGTTCTGGATGAAGACGCGACCGATCTGGACGAACATGCCGCCGCCCTGGGTCGACTCGCCCCCCTCGGGGACGGCGACCAGCTCCATCGGCGTGATGGCCTCGCCCATACCAAGGCCCAACGGCAGTCGGGTGCTGGCGGCGTCGGTGCCGAAGACAGGATCCTCGTGGATATCGGTCATGCCGCCGCCCTCCCGAACCTGATGCGTGGATCGGCCACGGCGTAGAGGATGTCGGCCAGAAGCGACCCGAATACCGTGGCTATGGTGATGACGAGGGTGGTGCCGAGGACCAGGGGGATGTCGTCGTTCTGGGCGGCCTGCACGGTGAGGTAGCCCATGCCCGGGTAGTTGAACACGTTCTCGGTGATGAGGGCCCCGCTCACGATGGCCGGAAGCGACAGGCCGATCAAGGTGAGGATGGGGATGAGGGCATTGCGCAAGGCGTGCCCGTAGAGGACCACCCGTTGGTTGGCTCCCTTGGCCCGCGCCGTGCGTATGTAGTCCTCGGCCAGTGCGTCCATCATGGAGGAGCGCATGTAGCGACTGAAGGAGGCGATGGTGATGGCGCACAACGTGATCATGGGCATGATGAAGGCGCGGGGATCGGTGAACACGGCCCAGGCCGACGCATCGGAGGGCGGTTGTGACGGCAGCAAATGGTGGTCGAAGGAGAAGAAGATGATGAGGAGCGTCCCCAGCAGGAAGGGGGGCATGGCGTAGAAGATGAAGGACAGCGCGGTCAGGCCGTAGTCGGCCGGCGTGTTGCGCTTGACCACCTGCAGGATGCCGAGGGGGATGGCAATGATAAGGGCGATCACCGTGGCCGTCCCGACCAGGACCAGGGTCTTGGGCAGGTACTCGGCGATCACCGCTTCGACCGGCTGGGTGCGCTTGTACGAATAGCCCAGATTGAGATGGGGCAGACCGATGATGTAGTGCCAGAACTGCACCCACAACGGCTGGCTGTAGCCGTTCAGGATGTTCCAATGCCGGCAGAACGTCACCGTGGCCTTGGGCCCGTTGACGGCCTTGCACTCGCCGCCCGGAATTAACTGGCTGAGGATGAAGACGATCAGGATGACGCCCAGGATGACGATGAGCGCCTGTACGAAGCGTCGGAAGATGAACCCCGTCATGTCGGTGCGACCATACAGCGACTGCCCCCGGGCGGGTCGTGTGGCCCACCCGGGGGGAATGCCGCGGCGGCCGTGGGGTCAACGGTCATCCGCAACCCCACGGCCTCAGGTCAGCTCGCCCAGCGCCAGTTCTCCGGCGTGATGGCCTGCAGCACATTCAGCGGCGTGGCCCCCTTGAGATTGGTGGCGATCTCGTTGAACGGGTTGGCGTAGTTCGGTTGGTACACCACCGGGAGCTGTTGGGCCAGGTAGTTCTCGTACTTGGACAGCGTCACGTCCTGGAAGTTGGTGGCCTTGATGTTGGCGTCGTTGGTCGGGTTCGAGTAGCTGCCCGAGTTGGAGCCCGCACCGGTCTGGAAGATCTCCTCCCCCGATGGGTAGTAGTCGGGCGAGAAGATCCACCCTGCACCCCAGTTCTCCAGCTGCCACGTGCATCCGCTGCCGCTGCACGGCGTGGCGTTCCCGATCACCGTGTCGAACGTGCCGGTGGAGAGGGTCATGTTGATGCCAGCGGAGGACCAACTCGACTTCTCGGCGTTCATCGTGTCGGTGATCTGCGACAGGCCACCGGCGTACTGGAGGTCGAAGGCCAGCTTGGCGCCCTTGGGGATCCCAGCGCCGCACTGCCCGGCCGCCGTGCCCGGCTTCTGGCACACATCGGTACCTCCGGCGACCACACTCCACCCGTGACTGCTCAGCAGACTCTTGGCTTTTGAGGGGTTGTACGGATACGGGTTGGTCTTCTCATAGGACGTGGCGTAGGCATTCTGCGGTTCGGACGGCACGGGGCCATAGGTCCCGACGCCGTATCCGTGGGCGAAGCTCTTGATGTAGGCCGGCTGATCGACCAGGTACTGCACGGCCTGGCGGAAGTAGAGCTGGCTGAAGATCTTGCCGGCGTTCCCACCGTCAGCGGTCGAATTGAAGTTGTAGGGGAAGTAGTTGATGGCCCAGCTGTACAACGGGTTCAAGTTGTACTTCCCGGCCAGACGGGGGTTGTTGGCGCCCGGCGTGAACACCGACTGGGCCGGGGCCGTGATGTCCTGGACGGGCAGGTAGCCGTAACTGAGCTGGCCGCCGACCAGTGCGTTGTATTCGGCCGTGTCCGAGGTGAAGGGCTCTTCCTTGAAGGTCTTGATGGTGGGCTTGGTCGGGCCCGAGTAGGTCGGGTTGGCCGCCATCGTGACGTTGCCGGTGGCGTCAAAGCCGGTCAGGTGCCACGGCCCGTCGACCACTTGCCAGAGCGGATTGGTGGCGTAGGTCGGCAGCGCGTTGTTGGCCGCCTTCGGGTTGGCGGGGTCGTACCCCGCCTGGTTGGACAGGAAGGTGTAGACCGCGGTGCACGCGGCGTCGGCCGTGCCGAATGCGGCCGAGGAGCACCCGCCTGATCCGGGAGCGCCGCCCGTTGAGGTCGTGTCCCAGGCCATCGGGAACGGCGTGATCTGGCCCAACTGGTTGTAGGTGTACCAGAACGTGTTGACCGAGGTCGTCAACTGCAATGTCATCTGGGTCGGGCTGTCGATGGTCACACTCTTGATGGAGTCGGGGATGCTGGCGCCACCAGGGGCGTACGCGGCCCAGTTGGCCTTCTCGGCGTGCAGCATGTTCAGGAAGAACATGATGTCCTGGGTGGTCACCGTTTCACCGTTGGACCACTTGTAGTCCTTGAGGTTGATGGTCAGGGTGGAATTGTTGTTGGTGTAGGCCGGTTGGTCGGCCAGGGACAGGTTCTCGTTGAGGCCGGGTGTGGTCCCGTTGCCGAACCAGTAGAGGGGTCGGTACATGAGGTACTGGAACTCGCTGATATTGGCGACGCTGAAGTAGGTCAGGCTCATGAATGGGAAGATGTAGTTCGGCGGCGTCTGCGGTTGCTCGGCCCACGACGCCACCGTCGGCGTCGAGGTGGCGGCCCCGCTCGAGGTGATCGGCCCGGCCACGAAGAGCCCCGCCGTGATTGCCCCGGCGGCCATAGCCACACAGGCCGACCGCTTGAAAAACCCCTTCAGTTCCATAGCACTCCCTTGCTATTTGGTCGCCCGGAGGGCGACGTTTTTGTTGCGCCTTCCGCCACCCCATCGGCGGAAGATTCCGTAAACGTAACGCAACTGCCACATAAGGTGTGGAGTGAACCATCAATTTTTCGTTGAGTTCGCGGGTTTGGGCGGAGTGGAACGGTGTCTGGCGACCGCTCACACACGATTCATGCGTCGGAGGGGCGGCACACGTCCGATGTGCTCTATCTGGGAACCAGCTGTGTACCCCCTGCGTGGCCGATAGGGGCCGCCGTTACACTTGGGGCGGAACGATGGTCTACGTCCTTGCTCTCGCGGCTGCGTTGTCCAACGCGCTGACGAGCGTGTTCCAGCGCATGGGCGTCGAGGACGCCCCGCAGGAGTCGACCATGACGCTGAGTTTGATGACTCACGCCATCCGTCGTGGCATCTGGCTCCTGGGGTTCTTCTTCATGGTCTGCTCCTTTCTCCTGCAGGCCTTTGCCCTGCACGCCGGCCGGCTCTCGGTGGTCCAGCCGATACTGACGATGGAATTGTTGTTCCTCGTCTTCATTTTGGGGACGTACTTCGGGTACAAGATCACCCTCCGCGAATGGATCGGCGCCTCCGCCATTGCCTTCGGTCTTTCGGGTTTCCTGGTGTTCTCCAACCCCGGTGGGGGAAACGAGGTCCCGAGCAACCTGGACTGGATCTTGGTCGGGAGCTTCGGCCAGCGCGGCCATCGTGGTGACCGTGGTGGCGACCCGATGGGGGCCACGTTGGTGGAAGGCGGCCATGTTCGGATCCGCGGCCGCGATTTCATTCGCCTTCACGGCTGCTCTGATCAAAGTGGTCGGTAACTATGCCGCCCGGGACTGGGTCAGCCTCTTCGTGCACTGGCAGACCTACGGTCTCGTCGTGTTCGGTCTGGCCGGCCTCTTTCTGACGCAGAACGCCTTCCACGCCGGACCGCTGGCGGCGTCGCAGTCGACCCTGGTGCTGGTCGACCCTCTGGCCAGCATCCTGTTCGGCATCGCGCTTTTCGGCGACAGTCTGCGGACGGCCAACCCCTGGGGCCCCTTGGAAGCGGTCTCGCTCCTGGTCATGTTCGCCGGTGCCGTCTTCCTGTCCAACTCACCGCTGGTCACAGGGCTGCGGGGCGAGGGCAAGGGTGCGGAATACGAAGACCTGCTCTCCCGTCGGGTGAAGCATTTCGACCGAGACGAGGTGGAGCTGGCCGACAACGGCCTGCCGCCCTTCTCCCCGACCTAGGTGTCCTACACCTAGGTTCCACGCTAGGTTTCCGCCCGCGCCAACACCCGGCGGACGAAGGTGGCGAAATGGTCCGGGTGGGACAGATGGGCGCCGTGCTGGGACCCGGCGATCTCATAGGTCTCGGCCCCGGGCACGTGGGAGCCGAGCCAGGCCACGGTGGTGCGGTGATGCGCCTGGCTACCCTCTCCCCCCATTCCGAAGACGGTCGGGGTGGTCAAGTCCAGGACCTCGAACGGCTGCTTCCCGCGCATGAACGTCATATCGGCTACCAGCGCCGGACCGTCGGCCCGGCGGGTGCCGCGCCCTTCGTCGGTGAGGCGCCTCCAGGCCTCCGGGCTGACCATCCGACCGAAGAAGCGCTCGGCCTCGTCTCCCGGGTCCTCGGCCAGCGGGGACCATTCCCTGGGCCGGTCCGAGCCGGCCTGCGTGCGTCTGAACCCCAGCCACGGCATGGGTGGTTCATAGGCCCCGATGGCATCGAAGGCCCGGGGCTCGGCCAGCGCCGCGCCGACCACGACGTCGCCCCCCAGGCTGTGGCCCACCGCCGCCAGGCTGGCGGTTCCGGCCGAGCGCAGCTCGACTCGCCACGTCGAGCAGATCGGCGATGTGGCCGCCGAGGTCCACCACCCCGCCGCCACGGGAGCCCTGATAGCCGCGCCGGTCGTAAGCCACCGTATTGATGTCGGGCAGCCGGCGCATGACCCGGCGGAAGCTTTCGGCCCGATCGAGCGAACCATGGACTAGGACGACGGTCGGAGCCGGGGAGGAGGCCGCCGGCCGCTCGATGACGTGGAGGCCGGCGGGGTAGCTCATGGGCAGGTGTGACGATATCGCCCCGCCCCAGCTGCCCGAGCGCCCCCGGTATGGTGGGTCCATGTCCCAATCCACGGCCACGCCGGGCTCTTTTGGCCCGAATGCCTGGCTGGTGGACGACATGTACGACCGATTTCTGGTCGATCCAACGTCGGTGAGCGACAGCTGGAGGGAATTCTTCGCCGACTACCGGCCGGCACCCGTCCCGGCGCCCCAGTCCGCCCCGGCCCCGGCCCCGGCGCCGGCGTCCCGGCGCCTACTCCCGTCTCTGCTCCCGTGGCCAGCTCCGAGACCACACCGACCGCCACCTCGGAAGCCCAGGAGGCCACGGTCCTGCGGGGGGCGGCCTCTCGCGTCGTGGCCAACATGGAAGCCAGCCTCTCGGTCCCCACGGCCACCAGCGTGCGCACCGTGCCGGCCCGCCTGCTCGAGGTCAATCGCCAGATCCTCAACAACCAGCTGGCCCGCACGACCGGAGCCAAGGTCAGCTTCACCCATCTCATCGGCTACGCCGTGGTGCGGGCCCTGCACGACGTGCCGGCCCTCAACGCCGCTTTTGTCGAGCACGCCGGTGAGGCCGGGAAGCCGGGCGTCATCCATCACAAGCACGTCGGTCTCGGCCTGGCCGTCGACCAGGAGAGGAGCGACGGATCTCGCACACTGCTGGTCCCCTGCATCCGGGATGCCGACACGCTCGACTTCCGGTCGTTCGTGATGGCCTATGAGGATCTCATCCGCAAAATCCACACCAACAAAATCTCGCCCGACGACTTCGCCGGCACCACGGTGACCTTGACCAACCCGGGGACGCTGGGCACGGTGCAATCGGTGCCCCGCCTCATGCCCGGGCAGGGCGCCATCATCGGCGTGGGCGCGCTGGGGTACCCGGCGGGATTCGAGGCGGCCGACCCGCGCGTCCTGGCCCAGCTTGGTCTGGGCAAGGTGGTCACGCTGACGTCGACCTACGACCACCGCATCATCCAAGGAGCGGAGTCGGGCCTCTTCCTGGGCCGGGTGGCGGCCCTGCTGACCGGGGCGGACGGCTTCTACGACTCCCTCTTCGAGTCGATGGG
The DNA here is from genome assembly GCA_963743785.1 of uncultured Acidimicrobiaceae bacterium. Taxonomy (GTDB): domain Bacteria; phylum Actinomycetota; class Acidimicrobiia; order Acidimicrobiales; family RAAP-2; genus Bog-473. The sequence goes on from CAVURD010000036.1 coordinate 80,833, forward strand.
AGTGCCCTACGAGCCGGTGCGGTGGCGGGTCGACAGCAACGCCGGCGACGGCACCGACGAAGGTGAGCACCAGCATCTGATCAAGCAGGTGCACGTGCAGACCCTGATCAACATGTACCGGGTGCGAGGGCACCTGATCGCCCATCTTGATCCGCTCGACGCCGAACCTCCGCACATCCATGCCGAGCTCGACCCTCTGACCTATGGCCTCACCATCTGGGACCTGCCGCGATCCTTTGTGACCGACGGCTTGGCCGGGCGCGACGTGGCCACGCTCGACGACATCCTCCATGTCCTGCGCGACGCCTACTGCCGGACACTGGGCATCGAGTACATGCACATGCAGGATCCCGAGCAGAAGCGATGGATCCAACAACATGTCGAGGGACAACCGAGCACGCTCAATCAAGATGAACAACGGCACATTCTCGATCGACTCAATGCGGCCGAGGTGTTCGAACGATTTCTCCACACCCGCTATGTCGGTCAGAAGCGCTTCGGGCTGGAAGGAGCTGAATCAACCATCGTCCTCCTGGACACCCTGCTCGATGCCGCGGCGGGGTCCGGGGTGGCCGAAGTGGTCATGGGCATGTCACATCGCGGCCGGCTCAACGTCCTGGCCAACATTGTGGGCAAGTCGTACCGCGAGATTTTCGAGGAGTTCGAGGGCAATCTCGATCCCGAATCGGTGCAGGGATCGGGGGACGTGAAGTACCACAAGGGCGCCCGCGGCACGTTCCTTGGCAGTGCCGGCGAGGAGCTCCCCATCACCGTGGCGTCGAACCCCTCCCACCTCGAAGCGGTGGACCCGGTGGTCGAAGGCATGACCCGGGCCAAGCAGGATCGGTTGTCCCCGCCTACCGACGGGACACCCCGAGCCCTGGCCGAGGGTACGTTCGGGTTCCCCTGCATGTCTGTTCTGGTGCACGGTGACGCCGCCTTCGCCGGACAGGGTGTCGTGGCCGAGACCCTCAACCTGTCGGGCCTCTCCGGCTATCGCACCGGGGGAACCGTGCATGTCGTCATCAACAACCAATTGGGCTTCACCACTGCTCCGGCGTCAGCCCGCACCTCGGTCTACCCGACCGATGTGGCCAAGATGGTCCAGGCCCCGATCTTCCACGTCAACGGAGACGATCCCGAAGCCTGCGTGCGAGCCGCCCGTTTGGCCTTCGCCTTCCGGCAGACCTTTCATAAGGACGTGGTCATCGACATCGTCTGTTACCGCAAGCACGGCCACAACGAGGGCGACGATCCGAGCTACACCCAACCCCTGATGTACCAACGCATCGAAGCCAAGCGGTCAGTGCGCAAGCTGTACACCGAGACCCTGGTGCGCCGAGGCGATATCACGCTCGAAGACGCCGAGTCGGCCCTCGACGACTTCAACAAGGCGCTGCAGACGGTGCTCGATGAAGTCCGCGGCGAGCCTTCGCTGGTCTCCGACCACCTCCCGGACGCCGAACCGGCCGCGGCAGAGGTCCCGCCGGAGGAGACCGGCGTGGCGGGCGATGTCCTGCACGCCTTGGCTTCGATCGTGCGTACCGTTCCTGATGGCTTCACCATCCACCCCAAGCTGGAGCGCCAATTCTCCCAACGGGACGAGGTGGTGGCGGAAGGTCAAGTTGACTGGGCCCTGGCGGAGGCCCTGGCCATGGGCTCGCTGCTGTACGAAGGCGTCAACGTGCGGCTGACCGGACAGGACACCCGCCGCGGCACGTTCAGCCAACGGCATGCCGTGCTGGTCGACTACGCCAACGGGGAGGAGTTCATCCCGCTGGCCCATATCGACACTGGGCTGCGCCGGGTCGGCGCTCGTGCGTTGGAGCCGGCCGAAGGCTCGATCGGCTGCTTCACCGCGCGCGACTCGCTGCTCTCGGAATATGCCGCCGTCGGCTTCGAATACGGCTATTCGGTGGAAGCGCCCGAGGCCCTGGTGCTCTGGGAAGCGCAGTTCGGTGACTTCGTCAACGGCGCGCAGATCATCATCGACAATTTCCTGGTGGCGGCCGAGATCAAGTGGGGTCAGCACTCCAGCCTGGTCATGTTGCTCCCCCATGGGTACGAGGGCCAGGGGCCCGAGCACTCGTCATCTCGCGTCGAGCGATTCCTGGCCCTCTGCGCCCGGGACAACCTCCGGGTGGTCATCCCGTCCACGGCGGCCCAGTATTTCCACCTGCTGCGCTCGCAGGCGGCGCGCACGCCGAAACGACCTCTGATCGTGGTGACCCCCAAGTCGTTGCTACGTGCCCATTCGTCGCGTTCCCCCTTCGGTGAATTTGTGGACGGCTCGTTCTCGACCGTGCTCGAAGACACCGAAGTGGTCGACCCCGGGACGGTCCGCCGCATCGTGTTGTGCAGCGGAAAGGTCGCCCACGAGGCGATGCAGCGGCGCCACGAGCTGGCTGGCGCCGACGCCGCGGCGGCGGCCGGAGTGGCCATCGTGCGCGTCGAGCAGCTCTATCCGTGGCCGACGGCGCACCTGACCGGTGTCTTCGATCACTACCGAGATGCCGAAGAGGTGGTGTGGTTGCAGGAGGAGCCCGAGAACATGGGGGCCTGGTCATTCGTCCATGCGCGCTTGCACGCCTTGCTGCCCGAGCGTCTGAAGTTGCGCCATGTCAGTCGGAACGAATCGGCCAGTCCCGCCATCGGAAGCGCCGCACTCCATCAGTTGGAGCAGGCTGACTTGTTGCGGCGTGCCATTGGCTGAACCGCATCACGTCGTGGTGGACGGGTCGAACCTGGCCACCGAAGGACGCACGCTCCCGAGCTTGAAGCAATTGGACGAAGCGGTCAGGGCGTACGCCGAGGAAGATCCGGAGGGCCGTATCACCGTCGTGGTGGACGCATCCTTCGAGCACCGCATTGACGAGTCCGAGCGCGAGCAGGTGCGCGAGGCCATGTTGAACGGCGAAATCGTCTCCCCGCCGGCCGGCGCCATCGGGCGTGGAGATGCCTTCGTCCTGAGGATCGCCGAGCGGACCGGCGCCATCGTGCTCTCCAACGACTCCTTTCAGGAATTTCACGGTGAGCATCCGTGGCTCTTCGACGAGGGTCGGCTCATCGGGGGCAAGCCGGTACCCGGGGTGGGATGGATCTTCACGCACCGGCTCCCCGTGCGCGGGGTCAAGAGCCGGGCGGCCACCGCGGAGACACGCTCGAAGCGTGACCCCGAATCGGCTCCCGCCAAGGCGGCCGAGTTGGCCAAGGCGGCCAAGAAGGCGGCTCGGCGTTCATCGAAGAAGTCGGAGCCCGCCATCGATTCCTCCTGGCCCATCACGCCCACCACACCGCCACCGGCTGGTCCGGCTCGCAAAGCCACGGCATTGGTCGATCCCACCTTGTCGACGGCCATCGACGAGGCGGTGGCCGAGGCGCTCGACCCGCCCGAGGTCAAGAAGGCAGCCAAGGCCCCGACCAAGAAGAAGGGCGCGGCGAAGAAGGTGTCGGGACCCAAGAAGGCCGCCGCCACCAAGAAGGCACCGGCGGCGAAGAAGGCATCGGTCGGCCAAGAAAGCGCCAGCCGGCAAGACCCCGGTGGCCAAGAAGGCGGCGGCCGAGGCAAAGGCTGCGCCACCCCAGCGGACCCGGGCCCACCTCGCCGCCGCCGCCACCGGTGGCCAAGAAGGCGTCGTCCAGCCCACCTCCGGCGGTCAATGAACCCCTCGCGTTCATCAACTTTGTGGCCACCTACCCGGTCGGGAGCAGCCTTGAGGGTGAGGTCGTCTCCTTCACCTCTCACGGGGCCATGGTCGATGTGGCATTGCCCGACGGCGGCCGGTTGCACTGCTACATCCCGCTGAGTGCCATGGGGACCCCGCCACCGACCAAAGCCCGTGAGCTGTTGAAGAAGGGTGAGGTGCGCACGTTCGTGCTGGCCGGTCTCGACCCGCCCCGGAGGGTGGCGGAGCTCTCCCTGCCCCTTCCGCCGGCCAAGAAACGGCGCAGCCCCGGCCAAGAAGGTGGCCAAGAAGGCGGCCAAGAAGTCCTCCTAGGGCCAGTGTCTATAGTCTCGGGCCGATGGAGAAGATGCCTGAACCGATCGACGTCTTGGCCCATCGGCCGCCCTTCCTCTTCGTCACGGCGGTCGAAACGGTTGAACCGGGTGTCTCGGCGCGGGGGCGCTGGGAATTGACCGGCGACGAGCCGTTCTTCTCGGGTCATTTCCCCGGCCGCCCCACTCTTCCGGGCGTCCTGATGATCGAGTCGCTGGCCCAGCTGGGCGGTATCGCTCTTCTCCTCGATGAACGCTTTGCCGGCAAACTCCCCCTCTTCGGCGGGATCGAGCGGGCCCGGTTCCGCCGCCAAGTGGTTCCAGGTGACACCCTCGCGCTCCAGATGGACCTGAACCACATGTCGTCCCGCGCCGGGAAGGGCCACGGCATCGCCTCGGTCAACGGCGACAGGGCGTGCGAAGCGGACCTCCTCTTTGTCCTCGTCGATGCCGGTGCCGCCTGATGCGCCTGGCCACCTGGAACGTCAATTCGCTCACGGCACGCCTGCCCCGCCTGACCTCGTGGATGGAGGAGCACGAACCCGACGTGCTCTGCCTCCAGGAGACCAAGCAGGCCGACGACAAGTTCCCGCTGGAGACATTCAACGCCATGGGCTACGAGGCGGCCCACCACGGCGACGGACGATGGAACGGGGTGGCCCTGCTCAGCCGCGTCGGGCTGGTCGACGTGGCGCGGGGGTTCGGCGCCGTCGAGGACACGCATGGGTGTCGCTTCCTGGCCGCCACCTGCGCCGGCATACGGGTGCATTCGGTCTACGTGCCCAATGGTCGGAGCCTGGATGACGAGTTCTACCAGTTCAAGCTGGACTGGTTGGCGCGCTTGCGCACCGTGCTCGACGAGACCTGCCCCCCCGGTTCATCGGTGGCGGTCTGTGGCGACTTCAATGTGGCGCCCTGCCGACAGGGACGTCTGGGACCCGGCCCATTTTGTCGGCATGACCCACGTGAGCGAGCCCGAACGGGCCGCCCTCCGCCACGTCGAGGACTGGGGTCTCGAAGACGTGTTCACCCGATTCAATGACCCGGGGACCTTCACCTGGTGGGACTATCGAGCGGGCGATTTCCACCAGGGGCGCGGCATGCGGATCGACCTCCTCCTGGTGAGTCGGGACCTGGCGGCACGGGCGACGGCGGCCTTTCGGGACCGTGATGCGCGCAAGGGCCAGAAGCCTTCAGACCATGCGCCGGTGGTGGTTGATTTTACGGAAACCTGATCCCAGCCGGAATGTGCCGACATCGCCCGGAGACCCACCGAACCACCGACCAGGCGGACGGAGGCTCGGAGGAAACGGTAGTCTCCGCGCCATGAACCCCGCCGGGTACCTCGACGTATTCCGGGATCGTTCCATGGCCCTGTTGACGTCGGCGCAAGCCAACCTCGAGGTGGCCGTGCCGACCTGCCCGGGCTGGACCGTGGCCGAGCTCATCACGCACGTCGGCACCACATGGGGTTGGGCCGCCGCCATCGTGCGTACCGGAGCCCGCGATGACCTCCCTTCGTCTCCCGATGAGCCCGGCGGGGCCGAACTGCTCGGGTGGGCGGCGGAGCAGTCGCTGCCAGCTGTCCGACGCGCTGAAGGGCGCCGATCCTGACTCCAATTGCTGGACGTTCGGCCTTCCACGATCCCGGCTGTTCTGGTTCCGGCGTCAGGCCCTCGAGACCGCCGTCCACGCCTGGGACGTGCAGCACGCCACGGGTCAGCCCGATCCCATTGATCCCGATTTGGCCTCCGACGGTATTGATGAATTCCTGGCGGTCATGCTGCCGCGCTACATCCAGCGTCAACCCGACAACTGGACGGGCCAGTCGTTGCACCTCCACCGAACCGATGGCGACGGGGAATGGATGGTCCGGCTGGGCCCGGGTGCTTCTCTCTCCACCGACCGCACGCACGGCCAGGGAGACGTGGCCCTCCGAGGTCCCGTGTCGTCGCTCTACTTGTGGTGCCTCAACCGACTACCGTCGACCGACCTTGAGCTCGTTGGCGATGGCGCCATCGCCGATCGCTGGACCGCGGAAGTCTCGTTCTGATTGAGAAGGCCCGACCCTTGGCATCGCGCTCATCGGCGCGTGACCGAGATCCCCAGTGCCGTCCGGCGGGACTCAAATGCTGGCCGAAGGCTGGCAGGGTGTCGTCCAATCGGAGCGTTCCCGTACTCGCCACGCCGCAGGCGTTTCAGGACTCCGGCGAAGAGAACTCCGTCAATGCCCCAGACGAGCGCGAGAGGGTGGCCGGGTGGCCGAACAACCCCGGCAGGCCGCCGCTGTGCAGAAAGACGATGCGCTCGCCGGGAGTGATCTCGCCATCTTTGACGGCACCGACGAGGCCGGCGAGGGCGCGACCGGTGTAAATCGGGTCCAGAACGAGCCCTTCGGTCCTGGCCGCCAACGTCAACGCAGCCATTGCCGAATCGGTGAGTTCGCCGTATCCAGCACCGACTTGGTCGAGTCGGATCCTCAACGCTGTTGGGGCAAGAGGCGCGCCGGCGAGGCCGGCGACCAGTTCGGCCACGGTCGCCGCAGGTTCGCGAAGAGCACCACAGTCCACGCCGAGCACTCGTCGAGTTCCGAGCGCATGCACGAGGCCCGCCATGGTGCCCCCAGATCCGACCGCGGTCACAACGTGCGACAGGTCCTCCGCCTGCGTCAGAAGTTCGTGGCCACACTCGACGTAGCCACGTGCCCCGAGCACACTTGAGCCCCCGTATGGAATGAACTCTGGACGGGAACCCCGTTCGCGAAGTTGATCGACGATGGCGAACGCGACGGTCTCAAGATCTTCGTGTGCAATGTCGCCAGCCCACGCCACGGTGGCGCCCAGCAGTCCATCGAGCGCGATGTTGCCGCCGCCGGGACCACCTTGGGCGCCAGCCAGCACCAATACGACGTCAAGTCCCAATCGTGCGCCGGCAGCCGCGGTCAATCGGGCGTGATTGCTCTGACGAGCGCCGCAGGTGACAAGGGTGTCGGCGCCACGAGCCACCGCGGCACCGCAGATCCACTCCAGCTTTCGCACTTTGTTTCCCCCGCCACCCAGACCAGTGAGATCATCGCGTTTGATCCAGAGGTCGTTTCGGCCCAGTCCGAGCGCCTGAGCCATCCGGGGGGCAGCTTCGAGTGGCGTGGGCCAGGTCCCCAGGACGACAGGTCCAGTGTCAAATGAATGTGAAGCCATGAACCGTCCCCTTTCGGGTCAGTCGTGGATGCCGGGCATCGAGATTCAGCAGGGGCGGCCCGATTCGGGGCCAGCGGGAAGACTGGCTGGAAATCAAGGGTCACATCCTCCAACGGCGGAATCCACCTTCGGAATTGATGACCTGCCCGGTGATCCAGGCGCTGGCGTCGGAAGCCAGCCAACACGCAAGCCGGGAGACGTCGTCGGGCGATCCCCATCGGCCAGCTGGCAGGGCGTTTCGCACCTGCTGAGCAAGGCCAGAGCTTGCCCATCCCGTGTCCGTCGGTCCCGGATTGATTGCGTTCACGGTGATGCCCCGGTCGACGAGTGCATCAGAAAGACTCAGTGTGATCTGCTGAATGGCCCCCTTGCTGATGGCATAGGGAATCTCTTGGCTCATGGGCGCCAGATGCTGGCCCGACGTGAAGAGGATGACTCGTCCTCCAGCCTTCTCATCGTCGTGTTGGGCGGCAAACGCCTGAGTGAGCAGCACACTGGCTCGGGCATTCACTGCCCATGAAAGGTCCAGCTCTGCCGCCGTCACGTCGGCCAGTGTCTGGCCCGAGCTTCGAGCATGGTTAGCAACCACGACGTCGACATGACCGAAGTGATGTACCGCCCGGTCGATCACGAATGCCGGCGCATCGGACTTGGCGAAATCGGCTTCGACGTGTCGGAGATGATCACGGTTGTCGCCCAGGGCGTCCAGCACTCCCGACATCCCCGCCGGGTCGCTGCCCCAGGGTTGATCGGCGTCGTGCGGCGTCCAAGAATGGACCAGGACCTCGGCTCCCGAAGCCAATAGATCGTGGGCAATGGCGAATCCGATCCCGGCCCGACGGCTGACTCCGGTCACCACGGCGACTCTTCCTGCCATCGGTCCGACGCCCTGCACGATTTCGACTTGGTCTACGAATACCGGGCGGCCCGCGTCCCCGGGGGATTCAGAGCCCCGGGAATCAGGTCCGGATTCTCCACGCAGACCTCACATTCGAGGCCGTCAGGATCTCGGAAGAAGATACTCAACATCGCCCCGAAATCGGTGACGAAGTCGTCCGCTGCTCCCCGGGCCATGAGTCGCTCTCTGATCGTTTCAAACGCCTCGATCGATGCGGCTTGCACGGCCAGGTGATCAATGCGGCCACGGCCGAACATCGGGGTCTGCCGGTCGGCCTCGGTGTTCCCCTCGATCTGGAAGACATTGAGTTCTGACCAGTCACCAACCTTGATGATTGAGAGTCGAGGTCCCTTCCCTTCCGGGAACTCCGAACCATCCCTGAGGACTTCTGCCTCAAAGACCTCCTGGTAGAAGGCAATCAGACGACTCGCGTCATTGGTGATTGTGGCGACGTGGTTGAGTCCCTTCAGCAGCACAATGCACCCCTTCCAGAAAGCGGCTGTACGCGCAGTGTAGATCGAAGGTTCCGCCTCTCAGGCAAACGGGAGCACCGCTTGAAACGAGGACTCGTCTTCTCACGCCTTCCTCAGAAGAGCAATCAGAACCTCTGATTCGGCGCGCAGACGGGTTGCTTCATCGTGTCGGCCGAGGCGCTCGTAGTCGGCCGCAGCAGACTCTCGATCCGCCACCTCGCCCTGGACGAGAGCTCTGATCTGCCCTTCGGAGAGCTCTCGCCTGGGAGCCTCACCGGCCCCAGGGCCGACCACGGCACCGGCAATGGGCCCACCCGTCGGGATGGGTCCTTCCGGGACATCGACGGCTTCAGCGTTGTCGATGGCACCGAGGGTGGTTCGCAGCGCCGCGATCGCCATGGAGTCCCGTCCCTTCATGGCTCCCACCAGGGCCTGGCGAAGCCGCTGTCGCAGCTGCCCGGCTTCAGACGGGGTCGGCATCACCAGATGGCCGTTGAAGCACCAGCTCGACGGCGAGGTCGAGGTCGAGATCGCAACCGAATGCCCGAATCAGACTGCTCAAATCCGTCGCCATCCGAATCAGGTCGAACTCGGCCGCCACCATGTTCACTACGGCGTTCGTGCTCCGATGCGTACGACCGCGGCGATAACGATGAGCCCGAAAGCGACGGACGCGAGGAGAGTGATCACGCTGGCAGTGGGACTCATGGTTTCCTCCATCGAAACGGGTTGGGACTCCCCAACCTGGGCAACCGACCTGGGCAACAATTGTGAACTCTGGACCCAGCGACGCATGATGTCAATAGAATCAACCTGAATGCGGTCAATGTCTTCGCCGATGACGTGGGCGAATCGCTAATTGACCGATCCGGGCTTCCCGGCAGGACGGACCGTTGACGTCAAAGCGCGTTGATGATGTTGGCGAGGTCCGTGGGACGACTGATCATCGCCATGTGCCCGGCCTCGAGATCGATGACCTCTGCCTGTCCGAGGTTCCGGATCATCTGGTTTTGAATCTCGAGGCTAATGCTGGCATCACGCAGGAGACGTATGTACGTGCGAGGAATGGGCTGTCGCAGTCCCGTCAAGTCCGATGGTTCCGATAGCACGCCCAGAGATTCAGGACAGAGTCGGCAGAGAGTCGAGGCGACCTCATCCTCGTCCATGTCGTTGCAGAACATCGCTCTCGCGAGGTCTGGGTGCAGGCCACCTCGATCGATCACATGGTCACCGAGGAGGTCGGCTGCCTCTTTTGCCGCGGGGCTGAAGTCACCGAGCACTTCCAGCAACGTCGTGCCCTGAGCGGGAACGGCACACGAGACAAAGACGAGGCGTCGAAGTCGAGTGGGTACCATCTCGGCCACGCGAGGGAGCGTGAGTCCCGCCATCGAATGGCCGACCAGTGTCACGTCGCTCAGGTCGTTCTCCAGGATCGCGCCCGCGACGGAAGCGGCGAAATCAGCAAACGTCAGGCTGGCCAGGTCACCTGGGGTGCGCCCTCGACCCGGAAGATCAACGGCATACGTCGGCCCATCGAGGAGGGGACGAACCTCAGCCCAGCACGTCCCCGAGAAGCCACCGCCATGAACCAGAACGTTTGCCACCTGATCAGACTGTCACCTCGCAATGGCGAATCACAAGAAGGGGAGTGACCAATCAACATCGCGCTGTCTCCAAGCACTCGTGGTCTCCCGTATCGGTGGCAGTGGCAGAAGAAGGTGCGAGTATGGCCAGTGTGGAGCAGCCGCCCAATGCACCGGCGTGGCTCGCGGCGGTGACGGCCGAGGATCGACCGGATTTGTGGGAGCTGGTCAATACCCAGCACCTCTTCGACGGCGTGTGGCCGGAGTACAACCACCACGGCAACCACGCCGGGCGCTACTTCGGGGCACTGGTGCCCACCCATGCCGATCTCCAAGTGCTCTTCATCGACGAACGGAGGGGTCGGGTCGTCGCGCGCGGTAGGTCCATCCCGTTCCGCTGGGATGGAACGCTCGACGATCTTCCTGCGGGCATCGACGCAGTGGGTATCCGGGCCATCACGGAATCGGTTCCTCCATCGGCACTGTCGGCCCTGGCGGCAGAGGTGGATCCCAGCTACCAGGGATCGGGTTTGAGCGCGCTACTGATCAAGACCATGCGCGCGGTTGCCCACCGCCATGGACTCGACCCGCTCCTGGCGCCGGTGCGACCAAGTTGGAAGGATCGCTATCCGCTCACCCCCGTTGAGCGCTATGCCAGGTGGCGACGCGACGACGGCCTCGCCTTCGACCCGTGGTTACGAACGCACGAACGGTTGGGTGGGAAGGTCCTCCGCTGCGAGCCACGGTCCCTCCAGATCACCGCACCCGTGGCCGATTGGGAGCGCTGGACTGGCTTGTGGCTCCCCGAGTCTGGGAGGTACGTCTTTGCGGGCGGACTGGCCCCGCTGGAGGTGTCAGACGGTACCGGCACCTATTTCGAGCCCAACGTCTGGATGATCCACGACGCGTGAGGGTCGGCGGCGCCCGGGTGATGCAAGGGTCGGTGGTCGGGGCACCCGTCAGCGCCGTCTGGTGCGTTGACGTATCTCCCGAAACGCGGTGGGCGGACCATGGTCTAATCGAGCCTGGATCGCCCTCGCGCATTCCTCGGCCGACATCTCGGCCGTGTCCACTTCAAGGTCATAGAGGCCTGGATCGTGAACCGCCCGCTCCCATCGCAGTACAGGCTCGGGGACCGCTCCGCCCGGACCCCGCTTCAGGTAGGTCCCCTCTCGCCCCGGCTCCTCTGCGGCTCGGCGATCCAGAATGACTTCAACCGGACAGCGAACGCCGATGAAATACGCCGGCAGCACTTCGAGCCGTTCGCTCACCCGGTCGAGGATTCCCAAGGGTGTGGAGTAATCGTCATGATGGCCGACGTCAACGACGACATTGAGGCCGATCCGACGTTGAGCGATGACCGATTCGTACAGAGCGTCAAAGAGGATCGGCACCAGGGGCTCGAGGTCGGGACGCTCACCCCCGGGACGCAGACCAATCCCGGGCAGCGATTGAATGGGCGTGATTCCCCGAGAGAAGGCATCTACTCCCATGCTGAGCCACGTACCATCGAATGAAACTTGGATGGTCGAGGCGATGGTGGACTTGCCCGATCGGGGCACTCCGTTCAATACGACGATGCGCCCGGTCTCCGTCACCCCAACATCTCAGCGCAAATCGATCATCAACACCACTCTCCGTGGGGTGTCTCGAGCTGGCTACGTCGAGGACGTCTGACGAGCGTCCAAATCCTCACTCGCCTCATGAGGTGCGGGCAGAAGGTCCTCCCGCGTGGGCGCTGTCTTGGCGTGGGTACGGTTCGGCCACCAGAAGTGCCAGAACCGTAAGGCAGCCAGAGTGGTGACGATGCGCGTCGCCAGCACGTTGGCGGCAAGCAAGACGCCGAGGGCAACCGCCAACCCGATCTCTTCGAGCAGTTGAATTCCCGTCAGCAGTAGCGACGCGAATGTCCCGGCCAAGATGAGTGAGGCAGCGGCAACGGCGGGAGCACCGTGCACGATCGCCGTCCGCGACGTCTCGCGCGGGCTCAGGCCCTCCTCCAGACCCTCTCGGAGGCGCGACGCAATGAGAATGTTGTAGTCCGTGCCAATCGCGATGACGAAGAGGTACACCACAATGGGAATAGTGAAGTCCAATCCGACGAAACCGAATCCTTTGATGAAGACGAGGGTAATGACCCCGAGAGTTGCTGCATATGTGAGCACCACTCCCACCAGGAGGTAGATCGGCGCCAACAATGCCCGGAGGAGCAGGGCAAGGATGATGGCAACAATGATGAGAGCAAGAGGGAAGATGTGCTCAACATCATGGCGCAATGCGGCGCGCACGTCGACCAGCTGCGACGTTGTTCCACCGACGACCGTTGTTGCTCCACCTACCGCGGTCGAGGTGGCCGTCGTTCGCACGGGCCCTTCGACATTGTTGAGCGCCGTGATGGAATACGGGTCACTGTTCAGGAGTACGTCAATGAGCGCCTGCCCCTTGCTGGTCGTGTAGGTGGCGGGGAGGACAGTCGACACCCCCTGCGTCTTCGCCAGTTTGTCGGCGAGCGCCGATACGTCTGATTGGTTGAGGGGATCGGAGGTGTCCGATGTGACGAAGACCTGGGTGGGGCCCAGGTATCCCGCGGGAAATGCCGTAGCCATGGTGTTGAATGCCACCTGAGACGGAGTGGACGATGGGAGCTCTGCCAGTTGGTTGTACGTCGTCTTGAAGCCGAGCGCACCCAGGGCCAATGCGATGAGCACCACGCTCCACACCAAGAGAACGAGAGCCGGATGCTTGGCCACCATGTCGCCGATGCGCTCAGAACGCGTACGGTGGAGCCGATCCCTCGCCACGGGCTTCGTAGGCCAAAACACAGTGATCCCAAACAGGCTCAAAATGGCCGGCACCAGTGTCAGGGCGGCGAGGAGCATCAGCACGATGCCGATGATCAGGCCCGGAGCCAAGGTGCGGAGTGACTCCAGGCTTGCCACCAACAGCGCGGCAAAAGCGGCGATGACGGTGGCCCCGGCTGATGTGATCACCTCGGCCACCTTGGTCAGCGAGTACCGCAGAGCGCCGGCAGGTTCGTCGCCGGCGACGACGTGCTCTCGATATCGGAAGAGCAGGAACACGATGTAGTCGGTGCCGACTCCGAACATGACCACGACGAGCAGCGGAGCGAGTTCAGGTCCGACCACGAAGTGGAACCAGTCGGCGAAATCGGCCGTGATGGACTGGGCTACTTGATGAACCGCTCCGATCACCACGATGGGGAGTAGCGCGATCCATACGCTGCGGAACACGATGCCGAGCAATAGGAGAATGAGGAGGACGGTCGCAATCGTGATGACCACTTCTGCACTGTCAAAGGCGTTGGTTGAGTCGACACTGATAGCGGCGTTGCCCGTCAATCCAGCTTCCAATCCCGAACCCCGGAGAAAACTGGTGGTGTTCTCCCGAACCACAGGGACTGCGGCGTTCGGGCCGGCGTCACCCGCCTGACCGGAGAACACCACTTGGACAAGTTGCACCTTCATGTTGCTGGACAGGTAGAGCGGCGATGTCGTCACCGACTCCACCGACGCGATCTTGTCCCCGCTCAGTGAGGTCGCGAGTGCTGAGACCTTCTGCTGATCAGATGTGCTGAGCTCGCCACCGTCCGTGGCGCTGACGACGATGGCTCCGGACGCTCCAGCGTCCGCGGGGAAGTATTTCGAGGCGACATTCTCAGCCTGCACCGACTCGTAGCTACCGGGCAGAAAGGATGAATTGTTGTTCGAGGTGAATGTGACGAGCTGTGGGGATAGAAGTATCACGAGCGCCCCGGCGATGATCCACGCTCCGATGATCCACCAGGGTCGGCGCGTGACGAACGACCCGAGCTTTGCGAAAGCACGACTCATCGTTCACCCACCCCAGAACCTCCCCAATTGAACGATCCTCAGAATAGACAGCTGACGAGTGACGACGGCGTATTTCAGCGCCTCCGATGCACTGCCTTCACCAGCCCGCGCGCGCCGGGTAGGTGAGTCGTTGTCGTATTGGTCTCGGGCGACATCATCGCTCATCATGACCAGCCGGCCGCAGAGCCGACGAGAGTGGGGGCACACCCCTCCTCTGTCAGAACGTGGGCCTCACACACCCTCCCGCCAGGGCGTCACATCAAGTCCGGGATAGCGCAGCGCCAGACCGTCGACAGTCTGCGAGGTCCAATAGCGATGCCCAGGTGGAGGAAAGCCGAATAGCTCGAGTTGCGTGGGACTCGCCCGCACGACGAAGGGGTTCCAGGACGGGTCGAAGGAACGGTCTCCCCAACCCTGGCGCCCTACCCATTCATCCCCTGCAGGTCTGAAGCTGCAGTGCAGCGTGTAGCGCCCCCCGCCGGGCGCCGTCAGATTGGTGGCCCGGTGCAACGTCTCACTGCGGTAGGCCAAGACGGTGCCGGCCGGCCCGGCGGCGGTCGCTTCTGTCTCATAGAGGCCAGCATGGGCGTCTCGCGTGGCGCAGTGAGGCAGGAGCGGGAGCCCGGTGGTAAGGGTGGTCGACACGACGTGCGTCGGTCCGAGATCCTCGGCTACCTCGTGGAGGAACACGAACATCTCGAGATTGCGGAAGACCGGATCGTCGCTGGGGACGACCACGGTGTGATTCAAGAAGTCCCGGTGAAGCTCTTGCTCGTAGTCACAGGCCCCGGTGAACTTCGCCCATGCTTCAGCCGAATAGATGCGAACATCCTCGGTCCGCAGGAGAGTCCGGGCCAGGTCGACCAGGCTGGGATGGACGGCGAGGAGGCACAACTCGACACTCTTGAATGGAAAAGTGACGAGGCCTCCGTATTCGTCATCGAGGTACCGAGCACGTTGCGCCTGGTCGCCGCGGCCGTGAAACTCGTCCGCCGACGGGAAGAGCAGCCCGAGCTCCGAGAGCCCCGGGGCAAGATCCTCCGCCGTGAGGAGTCCGGAGAGAAGGGCAAAGCCATGCTCGTCCCATTGAGCTTGTGTAGGGCCTGGGTCGGCATCCATACGAAATACTCGTGGCACGTCCTTGTCGGCTTTTGAAGTGCTCTGAGCCCTTGATGGTCTGCCATCGTCGGCGCTCACCGGCTCAGGCCAGCGCCGCCTCAATGAGCGACGGGCCGGCCTCGGCGTAGCTCGCTTCCAGGGCCAGCGTCAGGGCTTCGGCGGTTTCCACCCGCCGAGCCGGCACACCCAGGCCCTTGGAGAGGGACACGAAGTCGAGGTCGGGTTCGGTGAGGTCCAACATGCGGCGGGAGAGCGGACCACCGGCGTCGGCCCCGACCCGTTGCAGCTCCATGTTCAAAATGGCGTAGCTCCGGTTGGCCAGGATGACCGTCGTGACGTTGAGGCCTTCGCGAGCCTGAGTCCACAGCGCCTGCAGGGTGTACATGGCGCTCCCGTCGGCTTGGAGGCAGAGCACCGGTCGATCGGGAGCGGCGACCGCGGCACCGGTGGCCGCCGGCAGCCCGTAGCCGATGGCCCCGCCGGTGAGGGCCAGCCAGTCGTGCGCCGGTGCCCCGGCCGTGGCGCCGGGGACGAACAGCCCGGCCGTGTTGCCCTCGTCCACCACGATGGCGTCGTCGGGCAGCGTGGCGCCGATGGCCGCGGCCAGCGTGTCGGGCGCCAAGGCGCCCGCCGGCCGGTCGGGTCGAGCCGCCGAAGCGGGCATGGCGCTGTCGAGGGGGGCGCTCACCGCCTCGGCCAGGGCTTCCAGGGCGGTCGCGGCGTCCTCCCCCGGGAGGACCAACGTGTGCACGGTGCAGCCGGTCGGAACGAGGTCACTCGGTTTCCCGGGGTAGGCGAAGAAGGAGACCGGCGATTTGGCTTCCACCAGAATGAGGTGCCGCACCCCGTCGAGTTGGGCCTGCGCCATTTCGCCCAGATAGGCCAAGCGCTCGAGTGCCGGGATTCCGGCTCCTCGGGCCAGATTGGTGGGGAAGGTCTCGCCCAACAAGGCGGCGCCGGTGGTCGTGGCGATGCGGCTGGCCGCGTGGAGGCCCCGGGCACGCACGGCACTGCCGCCCAGGAGCAGCGCGGCGCGTTCACCTGAGGCCAACACCTTGGCCGCGCCCGCCACGGTCTCCGCCGGTACGATGCTCGGCCGGGTCCGCGGGCGGGGCGGGCACGGTCCCGTTGAAGATTCGGACCAGGACGAGTCGGCCGGCAGGACGAGCGTGGCCACGCGGCCCGGCGGTCGGCTGGCGGCGGCCACCGCGTCGGCGGCGTCGCCTCCGACATCGTCGGACCGGGCCGCCACTCGATACCACCCCGAGACCGATCGGGCAATGGACGCGATGTCGGACTCGAGCGGGGCGTCGTAGCGCGCGTGGTAGGTGGCGTGGTCGCCCACGATATTGACCACCGGGACCCGGGCCCGGCGGGCGTTGTGCAGGTTGGCCAGGCCATTGCCCAATCCGGGTCCCAGGTGCAGGAGCGTCGCCGCCGGGTGCCCGCTCACCCGGGCGTAACCGTCGGCCGCACCGGTGGCCACCCCTTCAAAGAGGGTCAGGATGCCGCGCATGTCGGGCACGTCGTCGAGCGCGGCCACGAAGTGCATCTCCGAAGTGCCCGGATTGGCGAAGCACACGTTGACTCCGGCGCCGACCAGGGTGGTGAGCAGCGAGCGGGCACCATTCATGCAGATTCTCCAGTCGGGCCGAACAGGCGATCGGGTCCCAAGATCCCACGGGGGTCGAACACGGATTTGATGGAACGCATGAGCGCCAAGGCCGACTGGTCCACCGTGTCGAGGTAGTACTCCTGCTTCTCGGTTCCGATGCCATGCTCCCCGGAAATGGCCCCGCCCGCCGCCACCGCGGCCGCGAAGATCGACCGGATGAGCGCGTGGCGTCGTTCCGCGTCGGGTTGGAAGACCGAGAGGTGCACGTTGCCGTCCCCCACATGGCCACAGCCCGTCACCAGGGCGCCGTGCTCGCCGGCCAGCGCTGCCACCAGAGCCAGATAGTCCGGAATGGCGGCCCTGGGCACGACGGCATCGACGATGTCGTCCGCTCCGGACGCCTTGGCCACGAAGAAGGCTTTCTCCCGGGCGGCGATCAGTTGCGCGCCGGCGGTCGTGGGCAGGACGTAGACGTCGAGGGCGCCAAGCTTGCTGAGCAGTGAGCCCACGGCTTGGACGTCGTCCTCCACTCGGGTGGCGTCCATGCCCTCCAGGACCACAACTAGATAGGCCGATGTCTCCGCCTTCACGGTCTCGGGAATGCCGAGGTCGAGGCCGGCACTGCGGGTGATGCCTGACATGGCGAGGACGTCGATGTACTCGAGGATGGAGGGGTCGGCGCCGCTGCTGACGATGTGCGGCACGGCATGGGCCACCTCGTCCAGGGTGGCGAAGGGAGCCAGGACCGTGGCCGCCTCGAGCAATCGAGGCTGCACCTTCACGGTCACCTCGGTGGTGACGGCCAGCGTGCCCTCCGAGCCGATCAGGAGCTGGGTCAGGTCGTATCCCGAAGAGCTCTTCACGAACCTTCCGCCGGTGCGCATGATGCGGCCGTCGGCCAGCACCACCTCGAGGCCCAGGACATGGTGCCGGGTCACGCCGTAGCGGACGGCCCGCATGCCGCCGGCATTGGTCGCGACGTTGCCGCCCAGCGATGCGCTCTGTTCGCCCGGCGACACCGGGTAGATCAGTCCGAGCGGCGCCAGCGCCTCGTTGAGTTCGTCCAGGGTCACGCCCGGTTCGACCACCGCGACCCCGTTGTCCGGGTCGATCTCCCGGATCGCTCGCATGCGGTCGAAACAGAGCACGATGCCGTCGGCTGCCGGCAGGCACCCGCCGGAGAGTCCGGTGCCACTGCCCCGGGCCACCACCGGGATTCGGTGCTCGTAGGCCCACCGCAGGACGGTGACCACATCGTCCGTCGATCCTGGGAAGACGACGGCCAGGGGCGTCACGGGATCGGCCGTCAGAGCCTCGTCGTGGGTGTAATCGATGGCCACGGCCGGGCCGCGCACGACGTGGGCCGCACCGAGCGCCTCGCCAAGCTGTTCGAGTAGGTCAGGCACCGATTCGACCCTACTGGGTGGCGCCGTCGATTCCACTGTCCAGCCGGCGGCGCAGTTCGGCCACCCGGGACGAGATCTCCGACGCCGCGGTCGGCGCCGCCGCCTTGGCGAGGCGGGCGATGGTCTGCTCCACCGCCCCCAACCAGGGACTGGGACTCCGCTGACGGGTCGATCCCCCGGCCGTGGACGAGCCGTCGCAAGCGGACCAGCTGCACCACAGCTCCTCCTCGGCCCTCGTCAGCGCCACGTAGAACAGGCGGCGCTCCTCGGCGACGGCATCTGGCGTCCGGGCCGAAGCGATCGGCATCAGCCCCTCGCTCAGCCCGATGATCATGACGGTATGCCACTGCAGGCCCTTGGACCGGTGGAAGGTTGTGAGCACGACGGCGTCGCGAGCGACCTCCTCATGATCTCCTTCCTCGTCCTGCTCGGCCCTGAACCGAGCGTGACGCGTGCCGCGCAGATCGGAGGCCGGGCCCAGGTCCGCCCCCGCCACCAGGCAGGGCACGCCCGCCGACTCCATGGCCGCCTGGACGACGCCCAACTGCGCATTGGTGCGGGTCAGCACCGCGATGCTGGACCACCGCCGCCTCGGACCACGGGACTTCTTGGCCCGATCCGCCACCCACATCGCTTCGTCCTGGTCGCTCTGGTGGCTGATCACACTGGGTACCGGACCGTCGACCCGGCTGCTGCTCGGGTCGGCCAGGTCGGCCGCGTCGCTCCGCTCCGACTCGCCGTCACGCAGGACGGCGGTGGCCACCGCCACCACCTGCGGCGTGCACCGGTGGTTCTCATCCAATCGAATGACCCTGGTGCCCCGGAGGACCTCGGGCAACCGGTGCAGCAGGGTCGGATCTGCGCCGTTGAAGCCGTACACGGACTGGTTGGGGTCACCGACCACGAAGAGATCGGGCTCGTCCGACAAGCAACGCGGTGAGAAGGCGGAACTGAGCGGGATTGACGTCCTGCATTTCATCGACGAAGAGGTGACGGGTGCGCCAGCGAATGGCGTCGGCGAACGAGGCGTCACCGGCCAGGCTGTCGGCGCAGGCCACGATCAGGTCGTCGAAGTCGAGCAGGCGCAGGCGGGTCCGCTCGGCCTCGTATCGGGCGAATACCTCGGCCACCTGCTCGGAGTTGATGCCACTGCGCCGCTTGGCCCGCCGCGCCTCGGCCTCGTAGCGCTCGGGGGCGACCAAGCGCGCCTTGGCCCAGCCGATCTCCCCGTCGAGGGCGCGGACCCGGCGGGGGTCTCCGGACGTCACCTCGGCCACCAGGCGTCGGCGATCGGGCATCAGTTGCGGCTCGGGCCGGCCCCGCTGGGCCCGGTGCTCGCGCAGCAGCGACAGGGCGGTGCGGTGAAACGTTCCGGCCTTGACCCCGGACACCCCGAGCGACCACAGCCGGGTGCGCAGTTCCTCGGCCGCCTTGCGGCTGAAGGTGGTGACCAGGACCCGGTCGGCCTGGATCGACCCGTCCCGCACCCGTCGCGCCACTCTCAGCGTCAGCACCCTGGTCTTGCCGGCTCCTGCGCCGGCCAGCACGCAGAGCAGCGGATCTTCCGCCTCGATGGCCTCCCGCTGGAACGGCGTCAGGCGGTTGGCGCCGGGAAGCTGCTCCCAGGCTTCACCCTCGAAGGTCATAACCACCTCCTCAGGGTACCGAAGGGGTGCCTCAGGGG
>CAVURD010000037.1:0-43231 GCA_963743785.1 uncultured Acidimicrobiaceae bacterium
TGGTGGAGGCGATGGGACTTGAACCCACGAACCTCCTGACTGCCAGTCAGGCGCTCTACCAGCTGAGCTACGCCCCCAGTGGCGGAAGTGAACGCTAGCAGTCACCGGGATCGGCTCCGACTCGTCAGCTGTCGCCCGAACGCCACCGCCACCGTCGATCGGGCGCCCCAAATGCTCGCCTACCCTGGTGCGATGTCTCGGGCGTACGACGTCGTCGCAATTGAACGGAAGTGGCAACGGATTTGGGAGGACGAGGGGACCTACCAGATTGAGAACGACGACCCCCGGGAGAAGTACTACGCACTGTGCATGTACCCCTACCCGTCGGGGCCGGCCCATCAGGGCCACGTCAGGAACTACACCTTCGGTGACCTGGCCGTTCGCTATCAGACGATGCTCGGTAAGGGCGTACTCACCCCGTTTGGGTTCGACTCGTTCGGCCTGCCGGCGGAGAACGCCGCCATCAAGACGGGGACCCATCCCCGCGTGTTCACCGAAGCCCGGATCCTTGAGCTCAAGTCCTCCTTGACCCGCCTGGGCGCGGTCTACGACTGGCGGCGTGAGGTGCGCAGCCACGATCCGTCCTACATGAGGTGGACCCAGACGATCTTCTTGAAGCTCTGGGAAGCCGGGCTGGCCTACCGGGCCACCGCCCCGGTGAACTGGTGTCCCGGGTGCCAGACGGTCCTGGCCAACGAGCAGGTGTTGGCCGACGGCACGTGCGAGCGATCGGGTGACGTGGTGTACAGGCGCTACCTGGAGCAGTGGTTCTTCCGCATCACCGACTATGCCGATGAGCTCTTGACCGATCTGGACCAGCTGGACTGGCCCGAGCGCGTCAAGACGATGCAGCGCCACTGGATCGGTCGATCCGAAGGGGCCGAGTTCGACCTCGGGGTTGAAGACCGCCCGGACCTGTCGTTCCGCGTCTTCACCACCCGGCCCGACACCAGTTTCGGCATGACCTATGCCGTGGTGGCGCCCGAGCATCCGCTGGTCGACGCCCTCACCACCGACGCCCATCGCCCCGCCGTCGAAGAGGTCCGGGCCCGCGCCGCCCACGCCACCGACATGGAGCGCACGGCCGTCGGTGACTCGGCCGCACTCGATACGCGGGGTGCCTTCACCGGGAGCAACGTGCGCAACCCGTTCAACGGGGCCGCCGTGCCGATCTACGTGGCCGACTATGTACTGATGGGTTACGGCACCGGTGCCATCATGGCCGTCCCGGCCGAAGACGAGCGCGACTGGGACTTCGCCACGTTGCACAACCTCCCTATCGTGCGCACGGTGCAGCCCCCACCCGGCTGGGAGGCCGACGGCGGGCGGGCGTACACCGGTCCCGGCAAGAAGATCAACAGTGGCTTCATGAACGACCTCGACATCGACACGGCCAAGGCCCGGGCCATCGAATGGTTGGAAGAGCAGGGCATCGGCGAGCGCAAGGTCAATTACCGCCTCCGCGACTGGCTGGTGTCACGGCAGCGCTTTTGGGGTTGTCCGATTCCGGTGGTGTATTGCCCGGAACACGGGGCGGTGCCCGTGCCCGAAAGCGAGCTCCCAGTGGTGGCGCCGGACGACGTGGAGTTCCTCCCCACCGGCCAGTCGCCGCTGGCCCTCCATGAAGGGTTCCTCCACACCACTTGTCCGATCTGCGGCGGCCCGGCCCGGCGCGAGACCGACACGATGGACACGTTCGTGGACTCCTCGTGGTACTTCCTCCGCTTCTGCGACCCGTGGAGCACCGACCGGCCTTTCGACCCCGAGGCCGCCCGCCATTTCATGCCGGTGGACCAGTACATCGGGGGCATCGAGCACGCAATCCTGCATTTGCTCTACGCCCGCTTCTTCACCCGCGCCCTCATCGATGTGGGTCTCGCCCCCGGCCTGGACCGCGAGCCCTTCCGGCGTTACCTGGCCCAGGGCATGATCCGCATGGACGGCACAAAGATGTCCAAGTCCAAGGGCAACCTCATCGCCCCCGAGCACTACTACGACACGGTGGGGGCCGACGGGCTGCGCCTCTTCCATCTCTTTGTCGGCCCACCCTTTGACAACATGGACTGGTCCGATCAGACCGATCAGGTCATCGAGGGCTGCGGTCGCTTCCTGGACCGGCTCTGGCGGACCTTCTCGCCCACCGAACCGGGCCCCGACACCCGCCCGGGGCCCGAGTCCGAAGCCGACCGAGCCGTGCGCCAGGCCACCCACCGCACCATCGCGGCCGTGACCGATGACGTCGAGCGCTGGTCGTACAACACGGCGGTGGCCCACTGCATGGAGCACCTCAACTTGCTCCAGCGCTACGCCCGGAACGACGAGGGTCCGCACGAGAAGGTGTGGGAGGAAGCCGCCGACACCATGCTGGCCCTTCTGGCGCCGCTGTCCCCGCACGTCACCGCCGAATTGTGGGGGCAGCGGCATCCGGGCGAGCCGTCCGTCCACCTCCAGTCCTGGCCCGTCTTCGACCCTGACCTGACCCGGGCCGAGACGGTGACCATGGTGATCCAAGTCAACGGCAAGTTGCGCGACCGGATCGAGGTCAGTCCCGACATCACCGAAGCCGCCGCCGAGGCTGCCGCGCTGGCCTCATCCAATGTGACCGGGCAACTGGCCGGCCGAAGTCCCAAGCGGGTGGTGGTTCGACCGCCCCGGCTGGTCAACATCGTCGTGTAGGCGGCGTCCGGCCTCTGACCTCCGACCCAGGACGCTCGGACCGAATTCAGGCCGAACTCACTCCGCCCTCAGGCCGAATGGAAATCCTTCAACACGGACTGCCAGTCTTCGGGGCTCATCTTGTACGGGGCGTAGAAGCTGAAGCGGTCGACCAGGTCCCCGAACCGCGCCTTGACCTGCGTGGCCACTTGGTCCACCGGACAGACGACGGCGAAAGCCTCCAGCATCTCGTCGTCGATGAGCTGCCCCATCTGCACCCATTCGCCGCGCTTGGACAGGGTGTTGAGTTCGCTCTGCAGGTCACCCCACCCGTGGAGTTCCAACACCGGGCGGTACGCCGGGGTGGAGCCGTAGAAGGCGATCTGTTGGCGAACCGCCTTGTCGGCCGCCGCCCGGGCGGCCTCATCCACTCCGGTCACCACGAAGCCAGGGTAGGAAACGGTCAGGTCGCCCCGCGTCTTGCCGGCCTTGGCCGCGCCGCGCTCCAACGCGGGCAAGCTCACCTCGCGCAGGTACCGCTCCGTGCTGAATCCGTGCACCAGCATCCCGTCTCCCGCTTCACCCGCCACTTCGGTCATCAGCTCGCCCACCGCAGCCAACAGGATCTTGGGATGGCCGTAGGGATTCTTGCCCGGGTTGAAGAAGGGGGTCATCAAGGTGTGGGTGTAGTACTCGCCCCGGAAGTTCAGGGTGCCGTCGCCGTCCCAACTGTCCCAAATGGCCCGTATGGCCAGGATGAGCTCCCGCATGCGGGGGGCCGGGTGCGACCAGGGCATGGAGAAGCGCTTGGTGATGTGCGGCTTGATCTGACTGCCCAGGCCCAACGTGAACCGGCCGGCCGAAAGGTGCTGCAGGTCGTTGGCCAGGACGGCCAGGTTCATCGGGTTGCGGGCAAAGGCGACTGCGATGCCGGTCCCGAACTCCAACGTCTCGGTGGCCGCGGCGCCTATGGCGATGGGGAGGAAAGGATCGTGCCCGGTTTCGGCCGACCATACGCCGTCGTACCCGTTGGCTTCCGCCCGCTTCGCCGCTTCGGCGATCCCGCTCGGGTCGAATCCGATGCCGCCGTCAATCTTCATGCGCCGCGCCTGCTTCCCTTTCGAACACCATTCACCGTTCCTCGCTCACCCTTCCTCGTTCACTGTTCTTCGCCGCGGAGGTACTTTTCCAATTCGGCGGCGATCTCATCCCCCGAAGGAACCTCGCCGACGCCCATGGCGTTGCCCTCGGAGGCGTCGAGATTCTCCTCCAGCCGGCGCACCATGTCCTGGTGCTCGTCGTTGTCGGCGATGAGTTGGTCGACCTGCCGGCGGGAGGTGTCGGCCGCGCTGCGCAGTGATCCGGTATCGATGGACAAGCCGGCGATGTTGGCCAGCCCGTCGATCAACGCTGCGCTCGCCTCGGGGAACGGCATGCCGGCCACATAGTGCGGCACCCGGGCCCAGAGGCTGACGGTGGGAATGGCGGCATCCCCGAACGCCAGCTCCAGGGCGGACAGGACCCCGGCCGGCACTTCGAGTTCACCCTGGACGATGCCCACCCGGTCGATCAGCTCGGCCGAGGCCGGGGGAGCGGTGGCGGCCAACCGCACGGGGCGGGTGTGTGGTGCCGGAGCCGGGAAGGCGCCCAGCCCGACCACCATCCGTACCCGCCACGAGCGGGCCAACCCCACGACGGCGTCGGTGAAGGCCCGCCACTGGAAGTCGGGCTCTGGGCCGACCAGGTACAACACGTCGGCCCCGGCGCCGTCGTGGCCCCGGCGCACCACCGTGCGCGGCCAGGTCAGCTCGGTGGTCACGCCGTTGACGATGCGCGCCACCGGACGGCGGGCCCGCTGGTCCAAAAAGTGCTCGCCGTTGAAGGTGACCAGCGGCTCGGTCGGTCCCTGGGCCAGCAGGGTGGCGATGGCCGTCGTGGCACCCAGTCCGGCGTCCACCCATCCCTCGAGGGCGACGACGAGCACCGGCCGGTCAAGGTTGGGTTCGCCGTGCACCTGGAAGATCTCGGTCAATCCATCGGGGCTCATGGCGTCGCCTCCAGGATGTTGGCGGCCGCCTGCGCCAGGTTGGTCACCTGCACCGGGAAGGCGTCGACGCTGCCCTGGTCGCCGGCTCCGGCGCCGGCCACGTAGCGGGCGTAGACCCCCTGCAGGATGCAGGCGAGCTTCCAGTAGCCGAACGCGGTGTAGTAGCCGATGCCCGTCAGATCGAGGTCCGACGATTTCGCGTACCGCTCCATCACTTCGGCCCGGGTCGAGAACCCGGGCGCGGTGGTGGGCGAGAGGCCCAACACGGCCATCTCGTCAGTGCGGTCAGCCCAATAGACCCCCAGCAAACCCAGGTCGGCCAAAGGGTCGCCCAGGGTGCAGATCTCCCAATCGAGGATGGCCCGCACCGCACCGACGTCGTTCAGCACCACGTTGTCCATGCGGTAGTCCCCGTGCACCACCGACACCCGCTGCTGCACCGGCACCCGCCGCGCCAATTCATCGCTGACCCGCTCCACCAGGCCCCCGTGGTCGACCCCCTCCACTTGCATCTGGGCGTATTGCCCACTCCACCGCTTCAGCTGGCGCTCGATGTACCCCTCGTGGCGCCCCAGATCCCCCAGCCCCACCGCGTCAGGGTCGACGTCATGCAGCGCCACCAACGTGTCGGCCATGTGGTCGCCCACAGCCCGGCGGGTGGCCTCGTCGAAGGCCGCTTCGGCCTCGGGCGCAGTTCGCAAGATGTGGCCCTCCACGAACTCCATGACGAAGAACGGCCGCTCGTTGACGGCCTCGTCGGTGCAGAGGCCGATGGTCTTGGGCACCGGGATCCCGACCGGACCCAGCTGGTGCATGAGGCGGTGCTCACGCACCATGTCGTGGGCCGAGGGGAGGACGTGGTGCAAGGGAGGGCGTCGCAGGGCCCAGGCCCGACCCTCGGTGTCTTCGACCCGGTAGGTCAGGTTGGAGCGGCCGCCGGCGATCAGGGTGAACGTGAGGGGCGTCGTGACCTCTTCCACGTGGTCCACAAGCCACTTGGTGACGTTGGTGGCGTTGATGCCTTCAGGCGGTGATGACACGACACCCGACGCTAATCGAGCCCCGCACCGGTGGTCCCCCGGCCGCCTCGGGGTCGCCCGCTGGCTAGCCTCAATGGGCAATGGATGTTACCGATGCCACCTTTCAGGATGACGTGGTCACCCGCAGCGCCGCCGTGCCGGTGGTCGTTGACCTGTGGGCCCCGTGGTGCGGGCCCTGCACCACCCTCGGCCCGATGCTCGAACGAGCCGTGGCCGCCACCGATGGGGCGGTTGAACTGGCCAAAGTCAACGTGGACGAGAACCCGCGGATCTCCCAGACCTTCGGGGTCAAGTCCATCCCGGCCGTCTTCGCCATCGCGGGCGGCCAGGTGGTCGATCAATTCATCGGCGCCCTGCCCGAGGACCAGGTCACCGCGTTCGTCCAGAAACTCCTCCCGGCCCCCAGCGAGGCCGATCAACTGGTGGCCGTGGGCGACGAGTCCTCGCTGCGTCAGGCCCTCGCGCTCGAGGCCGGGCACCCCGCAGCCACCGAGGCCCTGGCTCGGATCCTGATCGACCGGGGCGAACCGGACGAGGCGCTCGCCCTGCTGGCCAAGGTGCTCGAGACGCCCGCCACCCGCGCGCTGGCGGCCGAGGCTCGACTGCTGGAGAGCGGCATCAATGTGGCCGAGACCGGGGGCGCCGAAGTCGAGGCCCGACTCAACGCCCTCCTCGAGGTCGCTCGTGACGACGAGGCGGCCCGGCAGGAGTTCGTCGACCTGCTCGAGACACTGGGTCCGGAAGACCCTCGCACCAACACGTTCCGCCGCGCCTTGGCGGCCCGCCTCTTCTGATGGCCGGTTCGCCGGCCGCTTCCACCCAAACCCCCGGCGCCATTGGCCCAGACGATGTCACCCCACACGACGTCACCCCGCCCGCTGCGATCCCCACCCCCACCTCCACCTCCACCTCCACTTCCGCGGCCGCTCCCACCTCCGCCGGCCCCGTGCTCGACCTGGGCGGGCGCCGCCACGACCTGACCCACCGGGCCCTGGTCATGGGCATCCTCAACCGCACCCCCGACTCCTTCTACGACAAGGGGGCCACCTACGAACTCGATGCCCTCTACCGACGAGCCGCTGAGCTGGTGGCCGACGGCGCCGACCTATTGGATCTCGGAGGGGTCAAGGCCGGTCCCGGTCCCGATGTGACCGAGCCCGAGGAGATGGAGCGGGTGGTCCCGGTGGTCGGCGAACTGGTGGCGCGTTTCGACGCCCCCGTCTCCATCGATACGTGGCGGGCTTCCGTGGCGCGGGCTTCCTATGCCGAGGGTGCCCTGATGGGCAACGACATCAGCGGGTTCGCCGATCCCGACTACCTGGCGGCGGCGACCGAGTACGGGGCGGCCGTGGTGGCCACCCACATCCGCTTGGCTCCCCGGGTGGCCGACCCCGACCCGCAGTACGGCGACGTGGTCCTCGACGTGCGTGACTTCCTGGTGGAACGCGCCGAGCGGGCCAAGGCGGCCGGAGTGCCCGCCGAGCGCGTCGTGCTGGACGCCGGATTGGACTTGGGCAAGACGGCTGCCCAGTCCCACACCCTCCTGCGGGCCTCCTCGACCCTGGCCGGACTGGGCTACCCCCTCCTGCTCTCGGCCTCCAACAAGACATTTCTCGGCGTCACCCTGGGCCTGGGGATCACCGAGCGGCGTGACGCATCGCTCGCCGCGGCGGCACTCGGTCTCTCCTGGGGCTGCCGCATTCTGCGCGTGCACGACGTCAAGGGCACCGTTCGCGTCCGCGATGCCGTGGCCGCGGTGAGCGCCGCGCGATGAGCTCAGGCCGATGAGCTCAGGCCGATGAGCTCACGCCGATGAGCGCCGCACCCCATGCCGGGTCGTATCTCATCAAGGGCGGCGACGCGTCGCTGGTCGCCCAAGCGGTGCGGACCCTGCTGACCGACGTGGTGGGGGACCGCGACCACTCCCTGGTGGTCGAGGACATCGGTGGCAGCCCCGGCGACGAGATCAACGTGGGGGCCGTGGTGGACGCCTGCATGACCCCCCCGTTCCTGATCGATCAGCGGGTGGTCATCCTGCGCGACGCCGGTCGCTTGCTCACCGCCGATGTGCCCCGGCTGGTCGACGTCGTCTCGAATCCGTTGCCGACGACCGTGTTGATCGTCGTCGGTGGTGGAGGCACCGTGCCCGCACCGCTGGTCCGGGCCATTACGGCGGCGGGCCAGGTCATCGACGCGTCGGTGAGCAAGGCCGGCGACCGCAAGGCCTGGCTGCACGATCATTTGCGCCAGGGCCCGGTGAAGCTCGAGCCGAGGGCGGCCCAACTCCTCGGGGAGCACGTCGGGGAGGACCTGTCGCGGGTGGAGGGACTCCTCACGGCGCTGTCGGCCGCCTACGGCGAGGGGGCCCGCATCAGCGTCGACGACCTGGAGCCTTACCTGGGCGAGGCGGGCAACGTGCCGCGCTACGAACTGACCGAGGCCATCAGCCGGGGCGAGACCGCCGCCGCCCTCGGTGTCCTGCACCGCATGTTCGAGGCCGGAGGACTGAGCGCGGTCGAGGTGATGGCCACCATGAACCGCCACTACGCCCAACTGTTGCTGCTCGACGGGGTCACCGTCTCGGGTGAACGCGAGGCAGCCGAGCTGCTCGGTTCGGCCCCCTTCGTGGCCAAGAAGGCCCTCGACCAGACGCGGCGCTTGGGCACTGCCCGCATCTCGCAGGCCATCACGCTGTTGGCCGATGCCGATCTCGACGTGAAGGGTGGCTCGGGACTCCCTCCGGAGCTGGTGATCGAGATTGCGGTGGCGCGGCTGTGCCGGCAGACGCGCCCACGCGTTGGCGCCGGCCGCCGCTAGGAACCACATGCACGAGACCCCCGAGGAGCTCCGGCAACTGCAGGAACTCCTCGATGCGAGCGCGGCGGAGGCCGCTCCGCACCTCAAGAGCATCGTCACAGAAGACCGTCGGGTGGACGCAGCCGCACTCTGCGCCCGGATGCAAGGCATGCGCTTGTTGGTGGTGGCCACGGTCACCGCCGACGGCCGGCCGTTGGTCGGCCCAGTCGACGGCTATCTGCTCCACGGATCGTTCTTTTTCTCCTCCAGCCGGGATTCGGTGCGCATGCGTCATCTGGCGGCCCGGCCGGGTGTCAGTGCCACACACCTTCCCGGCGAGGAATTCGCCGTGACCGTGCACGGCCGGGCCGAGCTGTTCGATGTGGCGGACCCCGCCGGCGGCGATCTCCGCCAAGCCATGCTGGACCACTACATACCGAAACAAGGGCCCGCGTTCGAATCGTGGCTCGACCAGGAGAACCCCATCGGGGCCAGGATCTCCGCCGACAAGATGTTCACCTTCCATTTGGTCGGTTGAGTCTTGGTCGGCTGAGAGATTGGCCGGTCGAGCCGGTCGAGCCGGTCGAGGTCGTGACCGGTTGAGCAGATTCGCGGGCTGAGTCCGAACTTTCGGCGGTGCTCCATCGCGGGTGGCCAACAGCACCAGATCTACAGCAGCGGTAACCTTCGCACCATGGCCACCGGGACGTACAAAGTCGACCTCTCAAAGATCTGGTTGTTCTCATCCTGCTCGAGCAAGGAGCTCAATACCATCCGCAAGAACCTCGAGGCCGAGATCACCAAACCGGGGAAGGACCTGGTCAAGCAGGGCGACATCGGCCAGGAGTTTTATCTCATCGTGAACGGCAAGGCGTCGGTGAAGCGCAACAATCGCAAGGCCGCGACCTTGGGCCCCGGCGACTACTTCGGAGAACTCTCGCTGCTCGACCGCCGCCCCCGCTCGGCAACCGTCACTTCGGAAACCGACATGGAACTGCTCATCCTGGGCCAGCGTCAGTTCAACGGCGTGCTTGACACCATCCCAGCCCTCTCCCGCAAGTTACTGGCCACCATGGCGACCCGGCTGCGGGAGTCCGACGACAAGGCGTTCCACTAGGGACCACGGCCGCCCACCAGGGGACCCCTGGCTGCCCACAAGGGACCCCTTGCTGCGGGACCCTGGCTGCGAGGACCGACCTACTCGGCGGCGGCGGCCTCCAAGGCGGCGACCCGGCGGACCAGGCGCGACTTGTGGTTGGCCGCCGTGTTCTTGTGGATGACGCCACGGGCAGCGGCCTTGTCGATCCGCTTCACGGCCAGGCGCAGCTGCTCGATGCTGTCCTCGGCCCCGATGGCGGCCGCAGCTTCGGCGTTCTTGGTCCGGGTGCGCAACTCGGCACGCACCGACTTGTTGCGCAGGCGGCGCTTCTCGTTCTGGCGGTTCCGCTTGATCTGGCTTTGGATGTTGGCCATGAAGAATTCCTCGGTTGGTTCGAAGGGGCGGCAGTAGGCGACAGCCCACCGGTGCGGAGGAAGACCCTAGCAGGTCGGAGCCCCATTTTTGCCCCGTGTCGGGCCGCCCGGTCTGGACCGGGTGGCCGGAGAGGGCGGTGTGGACCGGTACGATCGACGGACCGTGCCGTTCCCCGCCACCGCCAGTGGACCTGCCGCCATTGAGCACATCCGCAACTTTTCGATCATCAGCCATGTGGACCATGGCAAGTCCACCCTGTCGGACCGGATCCTGGAGATCACCGGCGCGGTCGACCCCCGCCTCATGCGTGAGCAGTACCTCGATTCCATGGACATCGAGCGTGAGCGGGGTATCACCATCAAGGCCCAGAACGTCCGGGTGCTCTTCAACGGTCATGTCCTGCACCTGATCGACACGCCCGGGCACGTCGACTTCGGATACGAGGTCAGCCGTTCCCTCGCCGCCTGCGAAGGTGCCGTCCTCCTGGTCGATGCCTCCCAGGGCATTCAGGCCCAGACCTTGGCCAACTGCTACCTGGCTATCGAGAACGACCTCGAGATCGTGGCCGTGCTCAACAAGATCGACCTGCCGGCGGCCGACCCGGAGCGTTGCGCCGCCGAGATCGAGGCCGTGCTGGGTATCCCGGCCGGCGACGTCCTGAGGATCTCGGCCAAGACCGGCGAAGGGGTGGACACCCTGCTCGAGGCCATCATCGACCGGGTGCCGCCCCCCAAGGGAGAAGCCGAGGCCAAGCTGCGGGCGCTGATCTTCGATTCGTCCTATGACCAGTATCGAGGTGTGGTGAGTTCCATCCGCATCGTCGACGGCACACTGGTGGCGGGAGCCCGACTCCGTTTCATGCAGGCCAACGCCGTGCACGACATCGAAGAAGTCGGGGTGCGCACGCCGGTGGGTGTCCCGGTCGAGAAGCTCGGCCCCGGTGAAGTGGGCTACCTCATCGCCGGCATCAAGGACGTGGGTGAAGCCCGTTCGGGTGAGACCGTGACCACGGCCAGCCATGGCGCCACCGAGGCCCTGGAAGGTTACAAGGACCCCAAGCCGATGGTCTTTTGTGGTCTCTATCCGGTCGATGGCGACGAGCTCCCCGATCTGCGTGATGCGCTCGACAAGCTGAAGCTCAACGACGCCAGTTTCACCTTTGAGCCGGAGTCGTCCCACGCCCTGGGCATCGGATTTCGCTGCGGCTTCCTCGGTCTGTTGCACATGGAAATCGTGCGCGAGCGGCTCGAGCGCGAGTTCGACCTCTCCCTCATCGCCACCGCGCCGAGCGTGGCCTATCGGGCCTTCCTGACCGACGGCTCCGAAGTCGACGTGGACAATCCGACCGAGCTGCCCGACGCCAGCCGCATCGACCACATCGACGAGCCGATGCTGACCGCCACCATCCTCACGCCCTCGGAGTACACCGGCACCGTGATGGAACTCTGCCAGTCCAAGCGGGCCGAGATGACCCGCATGGAGTACCTCTCGCCCGAGCGGATCGAGTTGGTGTACACCATCCCGCTCGCCGAAGTGGTGCTGGACTTCTTCGACCAGCTGAAGAGCCGCACCAAGGGCTACGCCAGCCTCGACTACGAGCCGCAGAACTACGCCACGGCCAATCTGGTCCGGGTCGACATCCTCATCAACCACGCGCCCTGCGATGCCTTCTCGACCATCGTGCACCGGTCTTCGGCCGACTCTTACGGCCGGCGCATGGCCGAGAAGCTGCGCGAGCTCATCCCACGCCAGCTCTTCGATGTCCCGATTCAGGCCGCCATCGGGGGGCGCATCGTGGCCCGTGAGACGGTCAAGGCAAAACGCAAGGACGTCCTGGCCAAGTGCTACGGCGGTGACATCACCCGGAAGCGCAAGCTGCTGGAAAAGCAGAAAGAGGGCAAGAAGCGCATGAAGAACATCGGGAGGGTCGAGGTGCCTCAGGAGGCATTCATCTCGGCTCTGCGGCTCTCTGACGACTGACCTGGGCTCTCAGGCGACTGACCTGCAGCTCTCCGAGGCCAAGCCGTTCCCACGGCCGCCCGCAAGGTGGCCGAGGAACACCGGCTGGCACTCGGTAGACTTGAGTGCCAAGCCCATGACCCCCATTGCCGACCACGTCGCACCGGACGCTCCTGTAGGGGACGCGCGCGAGCTGAATCACCGCCAGGCGTCCATTCTGGAGGCCGTGGTGACGGAGTACATCGGCACGGCCGAGCCGGTCGGCTCCTCCCACGTGGCCAGTGCCCCCGGGGTGGAGGTCTCCTCCGCCACGGTGCGCTCGGAAATGGTGGCCCTGGAGCGGGACGGCTACCTGGTACAGCCCCACACCAGCGCCGGTCGGATCCCGACCGACAAGGGTTACCGCTTCTTCGTCGACCATTTGACCGAGCCGGGAATTCTCGGCCCGATCCAGCACCGGGCGGTCAGTGCCTTCTTCGATCAGGTCCACGTCGAGATGGAGACCATGCTCGAACGGGCCACCGGTCTGCTGACCGAGCTCACCTCCTATGCCGCCGTCGTGGTCGGGCCGTCGCACGACACGGCGACCATCCGTTCGCTGCAGGTGGTGGGACTGGGACCAAAGGTTGCTCTCCTGGTGGTCGTGCTCTCCGATGGCGCCGTGGAAAAGCGGACCATTGACTTTGAAACCGAGGTTTCGGACGCCGTCCTGGCCCGTTGTGGGGCCCTGCTGAACGAACACCTGGTCGGACGCACTTTGGCCTTCGGCTGGTCCGTCCCGAGCAGCGGCGACGACGAGGTCGATCGGGTGGTCGCCGCGGCCGGGACCGCCTTCGATCTCATGGAACGCTCCATCGAATCGGATCAGGTCTTTGTGGGTGGGCCGTCGCGCCTGGCCGAGTCCTTCGAAGCCGTCGAGACGGTGCGCTCGGTCCTGGAGATTCTCGAACAGCAGTTGGTGGTGGTGACGCTGCTTCGTGACGTGCTGGGCCGCGGCCTATCGGTGTCCATCGGCACCGAACACGGCTACGAGCCCTTGGCCTCGTGTGCCGTGGTGGTGGCACCGGTCTGCGTGGCCGGCCAGGAGCTGGGCGCGGTCGGGTTGCTCGGCCCCACCCGCATGAACTATCCCGGGGCGCTGGCTGCGGCGCACGTGGTGGGTGAGCGGCTCGGCGAACGCCTGGGCAGCGGGCGCGGTGGCGCGTCCGGAGAGGGCAAGGGTGACGATGGCCGGCATTGACCAATTGGGCGATCTCTACGAGCTGCTCGGGGTCCGACACGATGCCAGCGACGACGAGATCAAGAAGGCCTACCGCCTGCGCGCCCGCGAGCTGCACCCCGATACCAATCCGGGTGACGCCGCCGCCGAAGCCAAGTTCAAGGAAGTCTCGGTGGCCTACGAAGTCCTGCGCGATCCAGAACGGCGCGCCCGATACGACCGATTCGGTCCCGAAGGGGTGTTCGGGGCCCAGGCCGGCGCCGGCGGGTTCGGATTCGAGGGCGGCATCGGCGATATCTTCGAGGCCTTCTTCGGGCAGATGCAGGGCGGTGGCGGCCGCCGTCGGGGCCCGGCGCCCGGCGCCGACGCCGAAGTGCGCCTGGGTCTGGAGTTCGCCGAAGCGGTCTTCGGTGCCCACAAGGAGCTCACGGTCCGGCTCCCGGTCATGTGCGACACCTGCTCGGGCATGGGGACCGCTCCCGATACCGAACCCATCACGTGCGTCGAGTGTGCCGGGGCCGGCGAGCTGCGACGGGTCCGCCAGTCCCTCCTGGGCCAGGTCGTCACCAGCGTGGCCTGCTCACGCTGCGGCGGCACCGGCCAGGTCATCCTCAATCCGTGTCCGGCCTGTCGCGGCGACGGCCGGCGCAACGAGGAGCGGACGTTCACCGTCGAGGTACCGGCCGGGGTGGAGGACGGCACCACCTTGCGCCTGGCCGACCACGGCGCGGCCGGCCAGCGGGGGGCGCCCAGCGGATCGCTGTTCGTGCATCTCGCCGTCACGCCCGACCCGCGCTTCGAACGTAGTGGTGACGACCTCCACACCACCATGACCATCGGGCTGGCCCAAGCCGCCTTGGGCACCGAATGCGCCGTGGAGACGCTCGAAGGCACCCAGACGGTGGCGGTGGCTCCGGGCACCCCCTACGGCCACGTGCACAAGATCAAGGGGGAGGGCGTGCCCCACCTGCGCGGTCGGGGACGGGGTGACCTCTTCGTCCACACGCTGATTGACACGCCGAGCGAACTCAGCGAGGAAGAGGACACCCTCCTGCGGCAGTTCGCCGCCGCCCGAGGCGAAGAGGTCTCCCCGCCCGGCAGTGGCGGTGGCGACGGGGTGTTCTCCCGCCTCCGTTCCGCCTTCTCCTAGGGCGGTGCGAGCCGACCACGCCGCCTTCGGCGTTCGCGCCGCGGCGGCGGCCCAGGTCTTCGTCGACGACCCGGCGGAGGCACGTCTCGCCGACCCAGAGCGCCATCACCTCTCCCGCGTCCTCAGGCTCCGGCGGGGCGAAGAAGTCGTCGTCAGCGACGGGGCGGGGCACTGGGCCCGGACGCGGTGGGCGGCCGGTGAGACACTCGAGCCGGTCAGCGGCCTGCCCGGACCCGGTGGCGACGGTGCGGTGCAATTCGAACTCGCCTCCGAGCCGGGCCTGACCGTGGCCTTCGCGCCCACCAAGGGTGAGCGTCCCGAATGGGTGGTACAGAAATTGACCGAGCTGGGGGTCGACCGCATCGTGCCGCTGATCAGCGAGCGCAGCGTGATCCGCTGGGCCGGGGAGCGGGGAACGGGCGCGGTCGAACGGCTGCGCCGCGTGGCCCGCGAAGCGGCGGCCCAGAGCCGACGGGTGTGGCTGCCCGACGTCGGTGCGGTGACGAAGTTCGCCGATCTGGCCGGCTTGGGCGGACCCGGATCGGTCGTCCTGGCCCAGCTGAGCGGGGACCGGCCGAGCGCCGCTCACCGGGTGGTGGCCGTTGGTCCCGAAGGAGGATGGAGCGCCGACGAATTGGGCGCCGGTCTACCCACGGTTGGCTTCGGCCTGAGCGTGCTCAGGGCCGAGACGGCGGCGGTGATGGCGGGGGCGCTGATGGTCTCCCTGCGCACGGGTACGGTGGCCCCAGTGGGAGAATCCACCTGATGACCGACGAGGGGGCCTGGCTCAGTACCAAGGAGGCCGCCGCCCGCCTGGGCATCACCCTGCGCAGCCTCTACCGCTTCATTGACGAGGGCGACCTGGCGGCCTATAAGTTCGGTCGGGTGATCCGGCTCAAAGGCGACGACGTGGCTCGCTACATTGAGTCCTGCCGGATTCGGCCGGGCCAACTGGAACACCTCTACCCACCATTGAAGGGCGGCGACACCGACGGATGAGTGACTGCCTCTTCTGCGGCATCGTGGCCGGTGACGTGCCGGCCGAGATCGTGCACCAGACCGACACCACCGTGGCCTTCAAGGACATTGCGCCAGCGGCGCCCCTACACGTCCTGGTGGTGCCCCGCCGTCACATCACCGATGCGTCGGTTCTGACCCCCGGCGATGGCGACGTGTTGGCCGACATGGTGATGGCCGCCCGGGAGGTGGCCGAGGCGGCCGGGTTGGCCGGTCCCGACCGCGGCTACCGCCTCGTCTTCAACGTCGGGCCCGACGCCCAGAATTCGGTGCCGCATCTCCACCTCCACGTGCTAGGTGGGGAGAAGCTCCGGTGGCCCGTGGGCGCCGGATGACGACGGCCACGCACGCCGAAAGCCTGGTCCCGGGCAACCACCTCATGGCGGGGCTGCTGGGCACCCGAGACGAGCTCCTGCGCCAGATCGAGTTGGCCTTCCCCGACGAGCAGATCTCGGTGCAGGGAAACCGGATCTCGGTCGACGGGCCGGCGGCAGATCAGGTGGTGCGCCTCTTCGACGAGCTCGTGCTGCTCCTCCAGGCCGGGCAGAGCCTCGACCCCTCGATCCTGGCCCGCACCATCGACATGGTGCGCGACGACATCCGGCCGAGCGAGGTGCTGAGCGCCGAGGTGGTGCGCGGGGCCGGAGGGAAGACGATCCGTCCCAACACGGCGGGCCAGAAGCGCTACACCGATGCCATCGCGCAGAACATCATCACCTTCGGGATCGGCCCGGCCGGGACCGGCAAGTCCTACCTGGCCGTGGCCCAGGCCGTGCACGCCCTCCAGTCGCGTCAGGTGGCGCGCATCATCTTGACCAGGCCGGCCGTGGAGGCAGGGGAGCGCCTGGGCTTCTTGCCCGGTGACCTCATGGCCAAGGTCGACCCCTACCTGCGCCCGCTCTACGACGCGTTGTACGACCTGCTCGAGCCGGAAGGGGCCCAGCGCCTGCTCGACCGCGGCACCATCGAAGTGGCTCCACTGGCCTTCATGCGCGGTCGCACGCTCAACAACTCCTTCATCATTCTCGACGAGGCGCAGAACACCTCACCCGAGCAGATGAAGATGTTCTTGACCCGGATCGGATTCGGCTCGCGTTGCGTGGTGACCGGTGACGTGACCCAGATCGACGTGCAGGGCGGCCGCTCCGGCCTGCTCGGGCTCGAGCCCGTGCTCGGTGGGGTGGAGGACATCGCCTTTGTGCACCTGACCCGACGCGACGTAGTCCGGCACAAAATTGTGGCCGACATCGTCGATGCCTACGAGGTGGCCGAAGGGCGGGCGGGCTCGGGGCAGTGACCATCGACGTCTTTGCCGCCGATGAACAGGACGACCACCCGATGGAGGTGGCCCGATGGAGCACCCTGGCGCAACGAGTGCTGGCCGCCCGCGGGGTCAAGGGGGAGAACGAGGTGTCCCTCCTCTTCGTCGACGAAGAGGCCATGGCCGCCCTCAACCAGCAGTTCCTGGGCAAGAGCGGTCCGACCGACGTGCTGTCCTTCCCCATCGAGGACGAGCCCGGGCCGACCGGCCGTTCGCCCGACCTCGGGGGTAGTGGACCCGGTGTCTCGCCCGATGAGGGCACGCTGACCCTGCTGGGCGACGTGGTGATCTGCCCGGCCGTGGCGGCCGCCAACGCGGTCGAGCACGAGGTGTCCCTCGAAGACGAGGTGGCGCTGCTGGTGGTGCACGGTCTCCTCCATCTCCTCGGCTTCGACCATGAAGAAGAAGCCGAGGCCGAACGGATGGAAGCGCTCGAGCAGGAGTTGCTCACCCGCTACTACCGCGCCCAAGTCCCTTGATCGCCACCACCGGGTTCCACGTTGACGACCTGGTGTACCTGATTGTCATCGCCGTCCTGCTGCTCGCCTCGGGCATCCTGGCCATGGCCGAAACCAGTCTGGTGCGCATGAACCGGATCAAGGCCAAGACGCTGGTGGGCGAGAAGCGCCGGGGGCGCGCCAGCTGGCCCGCCTCATCGAGCATCCGGCCCAATTCCTCAACCCGATCCTGCTCCTGGTCCTCATCTGCCAACTGGTCTCGGCCACGTTGGTCGGCATCGTGGCCGAGAACCTCCTGGGTGGCATCGGCGTCCTCGTCGGCGCCGTGTTCGAGGTGGTGGTGATCTTCGTCTTCTTCGAGGCGGTACCGAAGAACTGGGCCGTGCACAATCCCGATCGGGCCGCACTGCTCAGCGCCCCCCTGGTGACCGCCGTCGTCCGCTTCCCACCGATCCGAGCCGTGTCCTCCGTCCTCATCGGGTTGGCCAATGCGATTATCGGCGAAGGGGGGGACAGCGAAGACGGGATCCGACCCTCGTACATCACCGAGTCCGAGCTCAAGGCCATGGCCGATGTGGCCCATGAGGAGAATGTGATCGAGAAGGAAGAGCGCACCTTCATCCATTCGATCATCGACTTTGGCGACACCGTGGCCCGCGAGGTCATGGTGCCACGGCCCGACATGGTCACGGTGGAAGCCGACACGACGGTGACCGTGGCGTTGGAGGCGGCCCTGGCCGCCGGCTACAGCCGCATGCCGGTCCACGAGAACCAGGTCGACGATGTCGTCGGCATCACGTACACCAAGGACCTGATCCGGGCCGAACGGGTGGGCAAGGGGGAGAAGCCCGTGACCTCGACCATGCGGCCGGCGGTGTTCATCCCCGAGTCCAAGGAGGTGTCCGAGCTCCTGCGACAGATGCAGGAGGAGAAATTCCACATGGCCATCGTGGTCGACGAGTACGGCGGGACGGCCGGCCTCGTCACCCTCGAGGACCTCCTCGAAGAGCTGGTGGGTGAGATCGTCGACGAGTTCGACGTGGAGGAGCCCAGTGTGGACCGCCAGAGCGACGGGTCGTTCGTGGTGAGCGCCCGCTATGCCGTCGACGATGCCGATGAGCTGCTCGGGGCCGAGCTGCCGCACGGCCCGTGGGACACCGTCGGCGGTCTCATGCTCGACCGGGCCGGCCGGGTGCCCGACGAGGGTGACACGGTCGAGGTCGACGGGTTCCGCCTGACCGCACTGGAGGTACGGGGACGACGCATCGGCCGGGTGCGTATCGCCCGGACCGACCGCCGCGGCCCACCACGAACAGGAGGC
This sequence comes from uncultured Acidimicrobiaceae bacterium, assembly GCA_963743785.1. GTDB lineage: Bacteria > Actinomycetota > Acidimicrobiia > Acidimicrobiales > RAAP-2 > Bog-473. The sequence continues at coordinate 18,458 of CAVURD010000037.1, forward strand.
TTGAGCGTGCGCTCGGGATTCGTCGCCGTGGTCGGCCGTCCCAACGTGGGAAAGTCAACGCTGGTCAACCAGCTGGTGGGCACCAAGGTCTCGATCGTCTCGTCGCGGCCCAACACCACGCGGCACCGGATTCTCGGTGTGCTGCACGAGCCCGAGGCCCAGGTCGTCTTCGTCGACACGCCCGGGCTGCACCGGCCCCGCAGCACATTGGGGGCGCGGCTGAACGAGACCGCCACCAGCGCCCTGAGCGATGTCGACGTGATCCTGGTCCTGGTCGATGCCACCGCGGCGGTGGGCCCGGGGGATCGCACCGTCCTCGAACGCGCCTTGCGGGAAGTGCAGCGCAGCGACGATCCCCCCGCCCTGATCGTGGTGGTCAACAAGATCGACAAGGCGGGGGGCGATCAGATCATTGAGCGCCTGGTCACAGTGAAGGCCGCCGTCGAAGCCATCGTGCCCCTCGACACGGTCGAGTACTTCCCCGTCTCAGCCCGTCAGGGTGACGGCGTCGAGGGGCTGCGGGCTCACATTGTGGACTCGCTCGAGGAAGGGCCGCCGTTCTTCCCCGACGACGTCGTCACCGACACCCCCGAGGCGCTCTGGGTCTCCGAGTTGGTGCGCGAGCAATTGCTGTCGCGTACCCACGACGAGCTGCCCCACTCCATCTCGTGCCGGGTCACCGAGTGGGAGTGGCCGCACATCCGCTGCGACATCATCGTGGAGCGGGACTCGCAAAAGGGCATCGTCATCGGGAAGGGCGGCGAGATCCTCAAGGCCGTGGGCATCGCCGTGCGCCAGACCCTCCCCGAAGGGGCCTACCTCGAACTCCACGTCAAGGTCGAGAAGCATTGGCAGGACCGCGACGAAATGCTCAATCGCCTGGGGTACTGACCCGGATCAGTGGGTGAGACGGCGGAGGAGGTGGCCACAGCGAAGGCTGCCGTCCTGGTGATCACCTCAGGCGGTGAAGAACTCCACCAGGACCGGGGCGAGCACGGCCGGGTCCACCACGTGTGTCTGACCCTCCAGCGTCCGTAGCTGGCCTTGCGGGATCGCCTGGCTCAGCACCCGCGCCGCATCGGGCATGAAGGGAAGGCCCGCGTCGCCCGCCATCACGAGGACGGGCACCGAGAGACGCGCCGCCAGCCCCCTCGGCACCGACCAGGGCTCGCCCAGGATGGCGGCGTGGTCATAGGCCAGGGTCGGCGCCACCGCTTCCAGGCCCGGCCAGAACGGTTCCCGGCGCATGCCGTCGACCTGCTCGGCCGGCGTGCCGACGAACCGCATGAACAGCGCCACCGCGTCGCCCCGACGGCCTTCGGCCAGGGCCACCCTCAGCTGAGCGAGGTACTGGCTCCAGGACTCCTGCGCGCCAGGGTCGTTGTTGTAGGGAGGCTCGTACATGGCGACTTGCCGACCTTGCCGCCGAGCCTGACGGCCGCCCGCATGGGCGGGGGCCACGGACGGGTGATCGTAGAGGAACGGCGAGCCGCCGGCGCGGTCGATGATCGCCTCGATGTCGTCGATCTCCCGGTCGACCGCGTAGGGCGGCGTGTCCCCGCTCCCACCACGGCCGCGGCGATCAAAGCAGTAGACCGTGAAGTGCGGCGCGAGCAGCTTGGCCAGTTCGGACCCCGAGCCGGACGAATGGACGGTCAGCGTGCCGTCGACCAGGATCACGGCGGGTCCCTCGCCCTGCGTGTCATAGGCGATCGTCGTGCCGTCGGGTGAACTGACTGTGTCCATGGTTGTCTCCTCCGGCGTCACCACGTCGTCTCCGCCGCATCCAGATGGGTGCCAAGGCGGGCCGCGGGTCCAGTCCTGCGACACCCAGCGCACGCTCGAAATTCTGGTTGCGCCGGCCAGAGTCCCTGGACGCAGGGAATATGTGCGCACCCGACAGCGCCGGAGTCGGATTGACGATTGCAATGTGGTGGCAAAAAGGGTGCAGTGCCCCTTTTTGTTTGCCTTTTCATTGACGGCCAGCGCTAATTTGTGCAGCTACAGCTCGCGAGAAACGCTGGTCTGGCCCACGTGGCCTCCCAGCCGTTTCAGCCAGGTGTTGCGGGCACGTCGTGGAGGGGAGGTTCCCACCAAAGTTGGTTCGCACAGAGTGAAGCTCCCTCGTTGAGTTTCTGGCGGTAGCCGGAACTCCATGGGTTCTTTACCAAGGGCAACGCGTTGATCCTCAGGCTGTATTTGGTCGCCTGGCCTGAGGGGAGCGAGTGGCGAAACCGACGTCCTGGACGAGTAACCCATCAAGCAACTCAACGAAAGGAGCAGTGGACCAATGCGGCGTTTCTTCGACAAAAGGGCTGTGACTATCGGCCTGGCCGTCGGCCTGTCCCTCGGGGCGGCCGGTGCGGCCTTCGCCTACTTCAGTTCGACCGGTGCCGGCACGGGATCGGCGTCAACGGGAAGTAGCACGGCGGTGGCCATCACGCAGACCAACACGATCACTGGCTTGTTGCCAGGCGGACCTTCGGCCACCATCGACTACTCGGTCAACAACCCCGGTGGGGGCACTGAACACGTCGGTTCTGTCACGGTGACCGTCACGTCGGTGACCACGGGCGCGGTCGGTGGCGACCCGGCGTGTACGGCGGCGAGCTACGGCATCACCCAGGGTCCGGCGATCAACGCCACCCTTGCCCCGGGCGGCACCGCCACGGGCACGGCGACCATCGCCATGTTGGACAACGGCCTCAACCAGGACAACTGCCAAGCGGCCAACGGTGGCGGTGCGCTCGTCCTGGGCTTCACGTCGAACTAGTCCTCGAGCGAAGAGCGACGAGGAGACGGGCGAAGGCTCGGTGAGGGCTGAGGTGCGCAGGTTCAGGCGTGTCAACGCGGTCGGGGCGACCGGCATTGTCGCGTTCGTCGTTGCTGCTCTGACGTTCGCGCTGGCGGGCGTGGTGGTTCATCCCTCGTCACCGAAGCTCGCCCTGACGTCGGGCACCGGTACCTCGATCACCAGCGAGATCTTCGACTCGCCGGCGTGTTCGGGTGCGCCTGCCAACCTGTACCCAGGAACCACACACTGCCTCGTCTTCACCGTGCACAACAGCCTCACGGTACCGGTGACGGTGCAATCGATCACCATGTCCCTCGACGGGAGTTTCCCGGCTCTCCCGTCGAGCTGCCCTCCCTCCGACTTCAGTTTTCCGAGCTTTACGGGCTCACTGGTTGTTCCCGGGAGAGCCACCGGCGATAGTCCCGGGTTGCCGATCACGATGCTGGACACCGGCAAGAATCAAGACAATTGCCAGAACACGACGCTGCATTTTGTGTATTCGAGCGTCGGTCAGTTCACCGATTCGACCACCACCTCGCTCTCGGTCTCGCCCAACCCCCCCGTAGCGGGCCAACCGGTCGCGTTCACGACCACCGTCACCGCCGGCAATCCCAGCGCCGATCCCACCAGTCCGACCGGCGTGGTCAATTTCTTCTCCTGCTCCAGTGCGGCCTGCACCGACCCCGTGCTCATCGGAACGAGGACAGTCGGGTCCAGTGGGGACGTCACGTTCACCACGACCCTCAGTGCGGGTGGCCAATTCTTCCAGGCGACCTTCGAAGGCACCGGGACAGACTTCGCCGCCAGCACCTCGAGTGTCTTCGGCACCACTGTCTCCCCGTCGACCTCCCCGTCGATGTCCAAGACGACAACGTCAGGGACGCTGGCAACAGCGGCAACAGCGAAGTCCGTCGGCGCCACTCGTGGCACGCCGTTGGCCTTCACCGGTGCTGATCTGGCCGCCCTCATCGGCGGCGGCCTCGTCCTCGTGATCTTGGGCGTCCTCTTGGTGATCCATGTCCGACGGCGCTTCGAGGCTGGGTCATGAGCCGCCCGGGCCGCACCCTCCGCCCCGGCCGCCCCCGCCGCGTTCGTCTCTTCGTGTTTGGTATCCCGTTGCTTCTCGGCGTCTCGGGTTTGGCCTACGCGTACTTCACGTCACAGGGTGGCGGCGCGGGGGCTGTGACAACTGGATCGCTGGCGATTCCGGTCATGAACACGGCAACGCCCGGAGCCGGAACGGTCGCGCTGACCTGGGGGGCCGTACCGCCTCCGGCCACGGGTTCGGTGAGCTACTTCGTGACCGCCAACGGCGGTACCCCTCCCGGCGGAACCTGCGGCACCTCGGGATCACCCATCGCCGCAACGACCTGTACCGTCACAGGACTTTCGGCCGGTAACAGCAGCTTCACGGTCACCGCGGCGTGGAATTCCTTCACCAGCACCGAGCGCGCCCCCAACCACTGTGACGCTGACGTCGGGAGCAGCCACCAAGCTGGCCTTCAGCACCCAGCCGACGGTGGGTCAGAACATCCAAGCGACCGGCACGGGCACCTTCTCGGCCTCGGTGAGCGTCCAAGACGCCAACGCCAACACCGTGACCACCGCCACCAACGCCGTCACCTTGGCCATCGGGACCAACCCGTCGGCCGGCGTCCTGGCCTGCACCAACACCGGTGGCCTGACCGTCAACGCGGTCGCGGGCGTGGCCAGCTTCACCGGCTGCTCCATCACCAAGGCCGGCACCGGGTACACCCTGGCCGCCACCTCGAGCCCGGTCCTGACTCCGCCGGTCAACGCCAATGCCTTCAATATCACCGCCGGCTCGGCCAGCCAGCTCGCTTTCACCACCCAGCCCCTCGGCAACGTCGGCGAGGCAACCAACTTCACCACCTCTCCGGTCGTCACAGTGGAGGACGTCATCGGGCAACGTCGTGACATCTGACACGGGGACCGTGACCTTGGCGATCGCCTCGGGGCCGGGTGGGGCGTCACTGTCCTGTTCGAACGTCGGCTTCCCGACCATCGCCGCGGTCGCCGGGGTGGCGACCTTCACCAATTGCCAGATCAGCGGCACGGCGGCGGCGGGGACCTACACGCTCCAGGCCACCCGAGGCGGACTCACCACCGCCCTGTCGGGCAACGTGGTGATCAAGGCCGGCACGGCCACCAAGCTGGCCTTCAGCACCCAGCCGACGGTGGGTCAGAACATCCAAGCCAAAGGCACGGGCACCTTCTCGGTCTCGGTGAGCGTCCAAGACGCCAACGCCAACACCGTGACCACCGCCACCAACGCCGTCACCTTGGCCATCGGGACCAACCCGTCGGCCGGCGTCCTGGCCTGCACCAACACCGGTGGCCTGACCGTCAACGCGGTCTCGGGCGTGGCCAGCTTCACCGGCTGCTCCATCACCAAGACCGGCACCGGCTACACCCTGGCCGCCACCTCGAGCCCGGTCCTGACCCCGCCGGTCAACGCCAACGCGTTCAACATCACCGCCGGCGCGGCCAGCCAGCTCGCTTTCACCACCGAGCCGGTGGCCGGGGTGCCGCTCGGGACGAACTTCGCCACCTCGCCGAAGGTCTCGGTGGAGGACGCCAACGGCAACGTCGTGACATCTGACACGGGGACCGTGACGTTGGCGATCGCCTCGGGGCCGGGTGGGGCGTCACTGTCGTGTTCGAACCCGGGCTTCCCCACGATCGCGGCGGTGGCCGGCGTGGCCACCTTCACCAATTGCCAGATCGGCGGCACGTTGATCGGCACCTTCACGCTTCAGGCCACCCGCTCCGGGCTCACCACAGCCACGTCAATCCCCGTCGTGATCATTTTGTAGTTGTTTTTCTTGCAGTTGCCTCCGCCGGAAGGCGTCGCCGCTGGGTGACTCCGCTGGGTGACTCGCGCTTCGCCTCCTCGTCCCATTAGGCCAAAGCCCGGCGCAGGAACTCCTCGACGTCGGCGCGTTCGACGGTGCGGCGCATGGGCGGGAGCGTGGCCAGGAGAACGGTGCGGTAGCCGGCGGTGGCGAGCCGGGAATCGAGCACGGCCACCACGCCGCGGTCCTCGGCCGTCCGGATGAGCCGCCCGGAGCCCTGGGCCAACAGGGTGGCGGCGCGGGGGAGATCGACCAGGTTGAAGGCGCCCGCTCCGGCGCGCTCCCGGCGCGCCTGGAGGAGCGGATCGTCCGGTCGGGGGAAGGGCAGGCGATCCAACGTCACCAGTGACAGGGCGCGGCCCGGGATGTCGACGCCCTGCCAGAAGCCGAGAGTGGCGAAGAGACACGAGGTCTCGTCGTCGGCGAATTCCTCCAGGAGTCGGCGCTTGGGCAAGTCGCCCTGCCGAAGCAGGGTGAAGGGCAGGTCGGGGGCCAGCGCAGCGGCCGCTTCCTCGGTGGCTCGACGGCTGGTGAACAGGGCCAGGGTGCGCCCGCCGGCGGCGTCGATGAGGAGGGCCAACTCCTCGTGCAGGGCGGCTTCGGCTTCGGAGGACCGTCGGTCGGGGAGGTGGCGGGCCACATAGAGCAGGGCGTGGGTGCGGTAGTCAAAGGGACTGCCCACGTCGAGTTGGGTGGTCGTGAAGGCGGCCAGTCCGACCCGCTCGACCAGGCGCGGCGGCACCGTGGCGCTGGTCAGGACGGCCGTGATCTCGCCCCACAGGACGGCGGCCAGCGGTGGCCCGACGTCAATGGGGGAGAGGCGGAGCCGCGGGCTACGGCGCGAGCCGTCGACCCAGGCCACCTCGCCGTCGTTTCGCCCCAGCAGCCGGTGCAGGTCGTCGATCAGGTGGGAGGCGGCCCCCACGGCTCTGGTTTTGCGACTGGCTCGCTCCGGCGAGCCGCCATCGCCCGAGAGCAGCGACGGGGTGCCATCGCCGCGCCGTAGCGCGTCGGCCACCCGCCCGGTCAACTCGGCGCAGCGGGCCAAGAGGTCGGCCATCGGGCGATCGTCGACCGGCGGTTCGGGCTGCTGGCGCAGGACGCGGGTACCCACCCGGTCGGCTAACAAGAGGCCGAGCTCGTCCCCTGCACTGGCCAGGCGGGCCAGGTGGTCGGCATCGGTCTCTCGCACCAGGGGGCGGGCGGAGGCGGCCAGGGCCCGGAGGCGCCCCGGCGTGATCTCGACGCCGAGCGCGGAGGTCATCACCTCCTCCAGCTGGTGGGTCTCGTCGAAGACGACCACGTCATGATCCGGGAGCACGGAGCCCCCGCTGGCCAGGTGGGCCCCGTAGAGATGGGTGTTAACCACCACCACGTCCGCCGCTGCCGCCTGGTCGCGGGCCGCCTCGGCAAAGCACCGGTTGCCCGAGGGGCAATTGAAGGCCCCCGGGCACTCGCGCGGGCCCACGCTCACCATCCCCCACGCCCGGTCGCTCGGTTCAAAGGCCAGCTCGGCCCGGTCGCCGGAGGCCGTTTTCTCCGACCACGCCAGCAGGGTTCGGACCTGTTCGACCAGGCCCTCGGGCGCGGGCTCGGCGGGCGTCTCGGTGTCGTCCGCCTCGCCGCGAGCTTCGGCCCCGGTGCTGTCGCCCAGGTCGGGCTGAATGCCGCCTTGCCCCACCTCGGCCACCCGCTGTCGACAGATGTAGTTGCTCCGTCCCTTGAGGACGGCAAAGGACACCGGCACGCCCAGCCCGTCGGCCACCAGGGGCAGGTCCTTCTCGGCCAGCTGGTCCTGCAGGGCCTTGGTGGCGGTGGCGACCACTACCTTCTTGCCGCTGAGCACGGCGGGGACCAGGTAGGCCAGGGACTTCCCGGTCCCCGTCCCGGCCTGAATGACGAGATGGGTCTCGGTGACCAAGGCCCGGCCGACGGCCTGGCACATCTCCTGCTGCTGCGGTCGCTGCTCACCGCTGGCCATGGTCGCGGTGACCCGGGTCAGGGCTTCAGTGGCTCGGAGCGCGGCCCGGGCGGCTGCTCGGTCGGCGTCAGCACCGGTGCCGATGTCCTCGTCGGCGTCCCGGTCCCATCGCTCGCCCACTTGCTCGTCCACTCTCAGATCATGCCCGCCCCGGGTGACAAGGCCCGAACGAGGAATCAAGCCGACCGCCAGATCGCCGACCGCCGACCGCACGACCGCCAGACCGCCAGTCGCCGACCGAATCGAGAGGGTTGGGCGGAGGGCTGAGGCCGGGATCGAACCGGCGGGAACGAATCCAGGCTTCTCCGATCAGGAGTTTCGGAGATGGCTGACGTCGTATCGCACTCTCGAGGCCAGGCGGTGTGGGCCTCTCGCCGGAGGGGGTAGGTTCGGCAGGTGGCCCATCCCGTCTCCGACCAGGGTGTTGATCCGGTTCCGAGCAAGCTCGATCTCACCCGCGTACCGGCGCACGTGGCCTGCGTCATGGACGGCAATGGGCGGTGGGCCAGCGCCCGGGGCCTGCCCCGGACCGAGGGGCACGCCGCCGGTGAAGAGGCCCTCCTCGATGTGGTCAATGGGGCCCTCGAGATCGGGGTGCGCTGGATCACGCTCTATGCCTTCTCGACGGAGAACTGGCGCCGGCCGGCCGACGAGGTGCGCTATCTGATGGGGTTCAACGAGTCGCTGCTCATGCGGCGCCGGGACGAGCTCAACGAGAAGGGCGTGCGCATCCGTTTTGCCGGGCGGCGGGACTGGCGGGTGCCGCGCCGGGTACTCAAGCGGATGGACGAGTCGATCGAGTTGACCAGAGGCAACGACCGCATGACCATGACCATGGCGTTCAACTACGGCGGGCGGGCCGAGATCGTCGATGCGGTGCGGGCGCTGGTGGCCGAAGGGGTGGCGCCGAACAAGGTGGACGAGAAGGCCATCCGCCGTCATCTCTATTTCCCGGACATGCCCGATCCCGATCTGGTCATCCGTACCTCGGGTGAGACGCGTATCTCCAACTTCTTACTGTGGGAGATCGCCTACAGCGAGCTCGTCTTCCCCGAGGTGCTGTGGCCCGACATGCGCCGCCGGCACCTCTACGAAGCCGTGATCGAGTTCCAGCAGCGGGTGCGCCGCTTCGGCGACGTGCATCCGTGACAATAGGGCCATGAGCATGACCAGAGTGGCCCTGGTCGGAGGTTTCCTGGTGGTGGCCGCGTTGATCGCCTTGGTCGTCATCGGGTTCCACGACGCCCTGACCCCGTTGGTCACCATCGTGGCCCTGGTGGTCCTCATCGGTGGGGGCAACCTCCTGTACGGCAAGAACTCGCACGGGGCCATGGCCCAAGCCCGCACCCGGCCGGCTCAGGAGGCCCAGAACCGGGCGATTGACGAGGCGCGCCGCCACGCGGCCGACCACGACGAGCCGGTCGACGGATGAGCCTCTTCCGCGACACCGGCGTGGTGCTCCACACCTACCGCCTCGGTGAAGCCGACCGCATCATCGTCTTTTTGACCGAACAGCACGGGAAGGTACGCGCCGTGGCCAAGGGGGTGCGGCGGACCAAGAGCAAGTTCGGAGCCCGCCTGGAGCCCTTGACCCACGTGGACCTCTTGTTGTGGCAGGGACGCAGCGATCTCGACATCGTCAACCAGGTCGAGGTGATCGACACCTTCCGAGTCGTCCGCGAGGACCTGTCGCTGTTGCCCAAGGGGATGGCCCTCATCGAGGTGACCGATCAGATGGCCCAGGAGCGCCATCCCGACCCTCGGCTCTACGCCATGTTGGTGGGCGCGCTGCGGGCGCTCTGCGACCCGGCCACCGACCCCACCCTGTTGGCTCCCTCCTTCTTCCTCAAGGCCCTGGTGCTCGAGGGCGCCGCCCCCGTCCTCGACTCCTGCGCCTCCTGTGGCGAAGCCGACGGTGAGGTCGAGCTGGTGGCCTTCGACCTGACCGAGGGGGGCACCCTCTGCCGCCGCTGCCGCCGGGGTCGGCCCATGAGTGCGCCCGCGCTGGCGCTGTTGCGTCGGATCCTCGGGGGCGACCTGGCCGCCGTCCTGGCCGGTCCGCCGAGCGAGGGTGCAGACGAAGTGGCCGAGCTGGCCACCGAGGCCATGGAGGTCCACCTCGATCGCCGGATCCGCTCGGTGCGCTCCGCCGCCGGGCTCTGACCCGCCGCCGGCGATGCGACCCCAGGCGTTCGGCATCTACGTCCATGTGCCCTTCTGCCGGGAGCGCTGCGACTACTGCGCCTTCGCGACCTACACGGACCGCGACCACCTCATGGAACGGTACGCCGCGTCGTGCGTGACCGAGTTGGAGCGTCTCGGCGACGTCGGGGAACTGACGGTGGCCACCAGCGTCTTCTTCGGCGGCGGGACGCCGTCCCGTCTTGCCCCCGAGCTCTTGTGCCGCATCCTCGAGGCCATACCCCGCACCGCCGACGCCGAAGTCACGGTCGAGTGCAATCCCGAGGACGCCGACCTGGCGCACCTGGGGGCGTACCGGGAGGCCGGCGTGAACAGGGTGTCGTTCGGGCTGCAGTCGACCAACCCCCGCACGCTGGCCGGGTTGGGACGGCGGCACGTGCCCGACGCGGCCCGGCGCATCGCCGACGCGGTGTCCCGGGTCGGCTTCGCCACCTGGAACCTCGATCTGATCTTCGGCGGAGCGGGGGAGCGTGACGAGGACTGGCGGCGCACCCTCGACGAGGTCCTGAACCTCGGTGCGCCACCGCCGCATATCAGCGCCTACGCCCTGACGGTCGAACCCGGGACACCGCTGGCCCGCGCCGACGGACCGCCACCCGGACGAGGACGCCCTGGCTCGGCGCTACGAGGTGGCCGACCGGGTCCTCACCGCGGCGGGATACGGCTGGGAGGAGATCTCCAACTGGGCCCGGCCCGGCCACCAGTGCCGCCACAATCATCTCTACTGGGATCAGGGGAACTACCAGGGCATCGGTTCGGCCGCCCACAGCCACCGAGACGGCCAGCGTTGGTGGAACGTCCGTACGCCCGAGCGCTACATCGATGCCATCACGACGGGCCGCACTGCCGAAGGCGGTCGGGAGGTGCTCACGGCGGGCCAACGGCGCTTCGAGGCGCTGGCGCTGGCTCTGCGCACGCCACGAGGCGTGCCCAGGTCCGCCCTGGCCCACGACGAGGACCTCGACGGACTGGTGGAGCAGCGGGGAGACGATGCCGTCCTCACCGTGCGAGGGCGACTGCTCGCCAACGAAGTGACCACGAGGCTGCGAGAGAGCATCGGCCTGGCTGGCTCCCGAAATTGACCCGGTAGTCTTCCCCGATGTCCGAAGACTCCCAGGCCGGCTCCGATGACCTGATGGAGAAGGTCGTACGCCTCTGCCGGCGCCGCGGCTTCATCTTCCCGTCCGCCGAAATCTACGGAGGGTTCCGCTCCACCTATGACTACGGCCCCCTCGGGGTCAACATGCTGCGCAACGTCAAGAATGCCTGGTGGCGCAGCATGGTGCAGTTGCGCGACGACGTGGTCGGGATTGACGCCGCGGTCCTCTCCCCGCCGGCCGTGTGGGAGGCCTCGGGCCATCTGGCCACCTTCACCGACCCCCTGGTCGACTGCAAGAACTGCCACGAACGATGGCGCGCCGACAAGATCGACGGCACCTGTCCCAACTGCGGCTCGCACGACCTGACCGAGGCCCGGGCCTTCAACCTGATGTTCAAGACCCACGCCGGACCGGTGGAGGACGAAGGCCATGTGGCGTACCTCCGACCCGAGACGGCCCAGGGCATGTTCACCAACTTCGCCAACGTGCTCAACACCACGCGCAAGAAGCCGCCCTTCGGCATCGCGCAGGTGGGCAAATCGTTCCGCAACGAGATCACCCCGCAGAACTTCGTGTTCCGCACCCGCGAGTTCGAGCAGATGGAGATGGAGTTCTTCGTCCCGCCGACCGACGCAGACCAATGGTTCGACTACTGGCTGGGCGAGCGCTTCCGTTGGTACATCGAGCTGGGGATCCCCGAAGAGAAACTGCGGCTACGCCACCACGAGGCGAGCGAGCTGTCGCACTACGCGCGAGCAACGGCCGACGTGGAGTTCCTCTTCCCCTGGGGCTGGGACGAGCTCGAGGGGATCGCCAACCGGGGTGACTTCGATCTGTTGGCCCACACCGCGGCGTCGGGCGAGAAGCTGGACTTCTTCGACCCGGCCACCAATGAGCGGTACGTGCCCCACGTGATCGAACCGGCCGCGGGAGCGACGCGCACGATGATGGCCTTCTTGCTCTCGGCCTACGACGAGGATGAAGTCGGTGGCGAGCCCCGTAACGTGCTGCGCCTGCACTGGCGGCTGGCGCCGTATCAGGTAGCCGTGCTGCCGCTCTCGAAGAAGGATCCCCTCGAGCCCTTCGCCCGCCAGGTGCTGGGGCGACTGCAGCCGCATTTCATGTGCGACTACGACACCACCCAGGGCATCGGAAAGCGCTACCGCCGTCAGGACGAGGTGGGCACACCCTGGTGCGTCACCGTCGACTTCGATTCCCTCGAGGACGACGCCGTCACCGTGCGGGACCGGGACAGCACCGAACAGGTGCGGGTGCCCATTGCCGACCTGGTGGCCGAGTTACACCGTCGGACCGGTTGACGGAGCCACGCCCGGTCTGGCGGCGGTGGCCGTGGGCCTGGGTGCGCCTGCCATCGAGGCGGCTGCGCCTGTTCCTCAGTCACCCTGTCCTTGACCTTGTCCTTGTCCGTGGCCATGCCCGCCTCCCGGTCCCGCCCCCGATGTGGTCGTGGTGGTCGTCGTGTCGGTGATGCCTGTGGTGCCGGTAGCGGACCCCAGGCCCAGCGCGGTCGCGAGTGCGGCGAGGTCCGATTGCAGCGTCGAGGCGGCGCTCGGGTCAATACTGCCGTCGAGCTGGCCGGTGTCGATGTTGATGGCCGCTCGTTGGAGGTGGTTGGCGGCCTGGTCGGGCTGGCTGGCCGCGGCATCGAAGACCGCTTGTTGGGCCTGATCGGTGATCGATTGCGCGGCGCCCTGGTCGATGGTGCCGTCCGATTGGTCCGACGCGATATCGCTGGTCAGCACGGCCAGTGCGGCGGGGATGGCGGCCAACGTCGTCGTGGTGGTGGTTGGCGCTGACGTGGTGGTCGACGTGGCCGGCGGTTGCGTTGCGCTGGTCAGGTGGCCGAGGTTGGATGCCGGGTTGGAGGGGAACGCAGCCAGGAGGGCAACCACCAGGGCGATCACCAACAGAGCCCCGAGCACGGCGGGCCACCAGCGTCGGTGCCGGCGCGGCCCGGTCGGGCTCTCCGAGAGGGCTATTCGAGTGGGTGCTGGAGCAGTTTCCGGGTTGAGCAGTGCCGTGGTCGAGGACCCCGGGACCAGGGCGGTCAGGTTCAGAACTCCGGTCGATGGCGGGGAGGTGGTATCGGGGATGGGCGACGGCGACCACGCGGCGCGAAACGGGGAGGTCGCCAAGATCGCGGCGACGTGCGCCCCTTCGAGGCGCTGCTCGGGACGGTGGTCAAGCATTCCGCTCAAGAGGAGCTTCCAGGGCACAGGGAGATCACCGGGTAGGGGCACGGGGCCAGCCATCCGCTTGGCGACCACCTGTGCGGTGGAACCGTCGTAGACCCGCTGGCCGGTCAGGCACTCGAGCAGGACCATGCCGAGTGACCAGACGTCGGCGCCCGCACCGACCTGGTGGTCCTCGAGTTGTTCGGGTGCCATGTACGCCGCCGTTCCCAACGTCGTCCCCGCCATCGTGAGTGCCGAGGCGTCGAGGAGTCGGGCCACACCAAAGTCCCCCAGCTGCGCCCGCCCGTCCGCATGCAGCAAGATGTTGGAAGGCTTCACGTCCCGGTGCACGACACCGCGGCTATGCACGTACGCCAGGGCGCCGGCCAGCGAGGCACCGAGGTACGCCGTGCGCTCGGGCCCCAGCGGGCCGTGGCGGAGTGCCTCGGCCAGCGTCGAGCCCTGGACCAACTCCATGACCAAATAGGCGTGGTCATCGGCCAGGCCGGTGCCGATCAGGCGCACCAGCCCGGGGTGCTCGACGCGTCCGAGGGCGCGGACCTCCTGGGCGAAGCGACGGGCCAGTTCGGGGTCGGCCGAGCGGACAAACTTGATGGCGACAGCGGTGTCGCTGCGCTCGTCAACGGCTTCGTAGACGTCGGACATGCCGCCCTGCCCGAGCAGTCGGACCAGTCGATAGCGCCCGTCGAGAAGGTCAGTGGTCGATGTCATGGGCTGTCGTCAAGATCTGCCGTTGGACGCCGTCACGTGCGCATGGGTACAGACAACCGGAACGAGACGCGTCATCGATCGGACGGAGTCCCCTCCAATTCTCCAATTATGCCCTCAGTCAGGGGTGGGCAAACCCACATGCCCCGTAGCTACTCCCGGGCGAAGGCGGCAATGTCCCGGGCGGTGTCACGGCTGACCTCTGGGCAGGCGATGACGAAGATCTCGGTGCCGTGCATGGTGCCCATCATCTGCCGGGAGCGAGCGGGGACTCCCGCTTGGAGGAGCAGGCGGTAGAAGTTGATGCCCTCATCTCGCAATGGATCGCACTCGTTCACGTTGATCACCGTCGGGGGGAACCCGGTCACGTCGTCGAGGGTGGCGAACGACGGCCAGGCCAGCGGGTTGCGCTCGTTGAACGCCTCAATCCCGTAGCTGACAGCGCCCCGGTTGCTGTGCAGGTCGAGCAGGATGCCGTTGTTCTCGGTGGACGACGGGCTCTCTGGATACGGCCACCGCCCGGCGATATAGGGGCAGAGCGCGTAGAGACCCTTGACCAGGCCGAGTTCGCCGTCCCGGTTGAGTTTCAGCCCGGTGGCGAGGGTCAGATTTCCGCCGCCGCTCTCGCCGGCGACGATGATGCGCTCCGGGTCGATGCGCAGATGCGCCGCGTGCTCGGCCACCCACTTGAGCCCCGACACGCAGTCGTTGAGCCCGGCAGGAAACGGTGCCACCTCAGGGGCCGAGGAGGCCACAACCGAGTTGCGAAAGTCGACCATGACGACGGCGACGCCGTTGGCGGCGATGAGCTTGGCCCAGCCCCGGTACATCCCGTCGAAGCAGGACAGGTTCGACATGCCGCCGCCGTGGATGTAGTAGACGCAGGCCACGGTCTCTTCGTTGTCGGGCCGAGTGATCCGCAGCTTGATGGTGTTGCCGTCGGGGGCGGACACGAATTGTTCGGTGCAGACGCGCAGCCCAGCGGATGGGGCGGCCTCCTCGGTGTCGCAGAGCTCCATGAAGGGCCGGAAGGCCTCGGTCGCCTTGCGCGCCGCCTCGGAATTCGCTTCGGCCACGAGGGCCTCCCGGCTGTCGACATCGGTGGCGGGGACCTGAGGGACCATCGAGAGCAGATCCTTGAGCCTCGGGTCGAGCCGCGGGTCGGCAGCGAAGTCGTGGGTCATGGTCAAGTTCTCCTCGCTCGGGCGGGACGTCCCCCGGCGCCGACGCTAGAGGAAGCGGGACGTACCCGCCCCAGGGCCGGAAGGGCAACCTGGTCAGAGTCCGGGAAATGGGTCCTCGAGCGATCCGATCACATGGTCCGCGCCCGCTTCATGCAACGCGTCGGTTGAGAATTTGCCGCTGGCCACTCCGACCGAGACGGCCCCGGCCGACCTGGCCGCTTCAATGTCGTGGGGGGTGTCGCCGACGACGAAGACCTGGGATGGCGTGAGGTCGTCGTGCAGGCGAGCGGCTTTGTCGATGGCGACGGTGGTGAGCTCGGGCCGTTCGGGCGAGTCCGAGCCGTAGGCGCCGAAGAGGAAGAAGCGGTTGAGATCGGCCGGGATGAGCTTGGTTCTGGCCGCGCCTTCCATGGCACCCGAGACCAGGCCGAGGATGACGCCCGCTTCCCCCAGGCGCACCAGGGTCCGCCTGGCGCCGGGGAGGACCCGATAGCCCTCGGAGGTCACGATGTCCTCGGCCAGGTGGAGCAGGTAGTGGGCGTAGATCCTGCTCAGCTCGTCGCTGGATGGCTCCCGTCCCAGAACGCCCCGGAAGGTGGCCCGGGCCACCTGGGGATCGGTCTCACCGGCCGAGCTGTGCGCCCCGATGTCGGCTGGAATGCCGTAGAGCTGGTCGAACGCCACCTTCCAGCTCCGTGCACCGGAGCCTCCGGTGTGGACCAGGGTCTCGTCCACGTCGAAGAGTACGGCGACTGGCTTGGCCACCTTGGGCATGTCATTACCGCCTTGGCTCGAGGTCCGGCGCTCCCTAGGTGTACTACCTACCCCACCTGGCGGAACTTGGAAACGGCCAGAGGTACCAGCACGATGAGCAGCCCGGCGCACCAGGCCAGGGCCTGGTAGATGGAGGCGGTGTCGTGGGTGACGCCCCCGACCATGAGCGAGCGGGCAGCGTCGACCACCTGGGTGACCGGCTGGTGCTTGGCGAAGGCCTGCAGCCAACCGGGCATGCTGGACACCGGGACGAAGGCCGAGGAGGCGAAGGTCAGCGGAAAGAGGATGGGGAAGGCCATGACCTGGGCCGTCTCGGCGTTCGAGGCCGTCAGGCCGACGGTGGCGAACCCCCAGCCCAGGGAATAGGCGAAGATCAGGACGATCAGGGCACCGCACAGGAACAAGCCGAAGTTGGTGCCGATGCGGAACCCGACGATGTACCCCACCACGGTGATCAGGGTCACGATGAAGACGTTGCGCACGAGGTCGGCCGTGGTCCGGCCGGCCAGCACGGCGGAGCGGGCCATCGGCAGGGCCCGGAACCGTTCGATCAAACCCTTCTGCAGGTCGTCGGCCAGCCCGACGGCGGTGCTCACGGCCCCGAAGGCGACCGTCTGCACGAAGATGCCCGGCATCAGGTAGTCGACATAGCTCACGCCCGGGATGCTGATGGCGCCGCCGAAGACGAAGCGGAAGAGCAGCACGAACATGATGGGCTGCAGGGTGGCGAAGAAGATGGCATCGGGAATCCGGGTCAGGCCCTTGAGGTTGCGCCAGGTGAGCGTGGCGGCGTCGGCCAGGGTCCAGCGCAGCCGGCTGCCCGATGGGGCCGGGGCCACCGCGGTGGGGACGGTCATGGTGCTCATGCGGCGTCCATCTCGTCCGGGTCCGCACGGGACCCGGTGCGTCGCTTGGACTCCCGGCGTTTGCCGCTGCGAGCGGCCCGCTCCTCGTCTGTCTCGCCTTCGGACTTGTGACCGGTCAGGTTCAAGAAGACATCGTCCAGGCTCGGTTCGCGCAGGGCCAGGCCGGCCACGGGGACCTGGGCCGCATCGAGCGCCCGCAGGACCTCGGCACCGACTTTCGGCCCGTCCTTCACCGTGAGCTCGACCATGACGCCGTCCATCAGGGGCGGATTGTCCGAGAGCGGAGCGACCAAGGTGGCGGCGCGGGCGGCGATGTCCTTGTTGGGCAGGGAGATGGCGATGACCGAGGTGCCCAAACGGGCCTTGAGCTGCGCCGGGGTCCCTTCGGCGATGACCCGGCCGTGGTCGACCACCACGATGTCGCGGGCCAAGCGGTCGGCCTCCTCGAGGTACTGGGTGGTGAGCAGCACCGTGGTGCCTTCGGAGACCAGGTCCTCAATGACCCCCCACAGGTCCTGCCGGCTCTGGGGGTCCAGTCCGGTGGTGGGCTCGTCCAGGAAGAGGACGGGCGGTCGGGCCACCAGGGCGGCGGCCAGGTCGAGCCGGCGCCGCATGCCACCCGAGTAGGTCTTGAGCACCCGATCGCCGGCGTCCACCAATCCGAAGTCCCGCAACAATTCGTCGGCCCGGGCCGCGGCCGCCTTCCAGCTCATGTGGGTGAGCCGGCCGACCATGCGGATGTTCTCGCGGCCGGTCAGGTTGTCGTCGACGGCGGCGTTCTGGCCGGCCAGGCCGATGATGCGGCGGACGGCGTCAGCTTCCTTGGCCACGTCGTGGCCCAGGATGGTGGCGTGGCCCGAGTCGGGGCCGAGGATGGTGCACAGGATGCGCACGGCCGTGGTCTTGCCGGCCCCGTTCGGCCCGAGCAGCCCCAGGACGGTGCCCGCCTCGACCTGGAGGGAGACGCCGTCGAGGGCGCGCACGTTGCCCCGCGGGAACACCTTGACCAGATCGTGGGCCTCCACGGCGAAGCGGGCATTATTGCTCATTGACCAAGAAACTTAGTGATAAAGTTATTTACGTGTCAAGACAATGGTCGAAAGCCGACCTCATGCAGCAACTGCGATCGGAGATCGTTGGCTACTTCGGCGCGGCCAGCGCGTTCGACGAGCGGGTGGCCGCCAAGTTCAAGCTGAGCCGGACCGACATGCGTTGTTTGGACCTGCTGGACCAGCAGGGTCCGATGACGGCCGGGCAGTTGGCTGACGAGACGGGCTTGAGCACGGGAGCGGTGACCTTCCTGCTGGACCGGTTGGAAGAGTCCGGCATGGTGACGCGGCGCCGGGACACTGATGATCGCCGCCGGGTGTGGGTGGCGCTGGTCCCCTCGGCCCACAAGCGGATGGCTCGCATGCAGCAGCCCATCGTCGAGGAGATGCGGGCGGTGGCGCAGCGCTTCAAGGAGGAGGAGCTGGCCGTCGTGCGGGACTTCATGCGCGAGACCAAAGAGGTGTTCGAGCGCCAGGTAGCGGGCGTCAAGGGGGCCAAGAAAGAGCCGGACAAGGGCCCATAGGGGTGCCTGAGGCCCGGTAGGCTGTCTCCTTCCGTCCTGATGCTGATGCTGGGCCGGAGTTGCACCCGTCCGATGAATGCCGCCTCGCCGGTGGTTCGCCCTGCCAGGGCAAGGAGTCCCGATGCCGTACGTCTTTGATTTCGACCACGCTCACCCACGCCCCCCGATGGAGCTGAAAGACCTGCTCGGGGGCAAGGGCGCCAACTTGGCCGAGATGACGTCGGTCCTCGCCCTGCCGGTACCGCCCGGGTTCACCATCTCGACCGATGCCTGCCGGGACTACATGGCGGGAGGCTGGCCCCAGCGCCTGGATGCCGAAGTGGCGGCGGCCCGCACGCGCCTGGAGACGGCCATGGGCAAGGTCATCGGCGACGCCAAAGACCCGTTGCTGGTCTCGGTGCGCTCGGGAGCCAAGTTCTCCATGCCCGGGATGATGGACACCGTCTTGAACCTGGGCCTGAACGACCGCTCGGTCGAGGGGCTGGCCAGCCAGACCGGCGACGAGCGCTTCGCCTTCGACTCCTACCGCCGCTTCATCGCCATGTACGGCCGCATCGTGCTGGAACTCCCCGGCGAGGAGTTCGACTCTCTCTTCGACGCGGCCAAGGAGCTGGCCGGCACCACGTCGGACCACAAGGTGCCGACGGAGTTGCTGCGGTACCTGGCCGACTCCTACCAGCAGATCGTCGAGCGTCATACCGGGAACCCGTTCCCCCAGGACCCGGCCGCTCAGCTGCGGGGGGCCATCGAGGCGGTGTTCCGCAGCTGGAACGGGCCGCGGGCCATCGCCTACCGGGATCGTGAGCGCATCGCCCACGACCTTGGCACGGCCGTCAACGTCCAGGCCATGGTGTTCGGCAACCGCGACGACAACTCGGGCACCGGGGTCGGGTTCACCCGTGACCCGGCCACGGGAACCCAGGGCGCCTATGGCGACTTCCTGGTCAACGCCCAGGGTGAGGATGTGGTGGCCGGTATCCGCAACACAGAGCCCATCGCCGAGATGAAGAAGCAGTTCCCCCGGGTGCACGCCGAATTGCTGAAGATCTTCGCGCCGGCTCGAGGCGCACTACCTCGACATGTGCGACACCGAGTTCACCATCGACCAGGGCAAGCTCTGGATGCTGCAGACCCGGGTGGGCAAGCGCACCGGCGTGGCCGCTTTGCAGATGGCGGTGGACATGGTGCGACCGAACGATCTCGGCATTTCGCGGGCCGAGGCCGTGTCCCGGATCACCGAGGACCACCTCGACTCGGTGCTGCACCCACAGTTCGCCGGCTCGGGCTACGCCGTGTGGGCCAAGGGGCTCGGAGCGAGTCCGGGCGCGGCGGTCGGCCGCATCTACTTCACGGCCGATGACGCCGCCGCCGCGGCCGAGCGGGGCGAGAAGGTCGTCCTGGTGCGCAGCGAGACCTCGCCCGAGGACGTGCACGGCATGTTGGCCTCCGAAGGGATCCTGACGGCCCGGGGTGGCCTGGTCAGTCACGCCGCCGTGGTGGCGCGCGGTTGGGGCAAGCCGGCGGTGGTCGGGGCCGAGGCGCTGCGCCTGACGGACCATTCGGTGACGGTGGGGGACTCCACGCTCGGTGAGGGCGACTGGGTCTCCCTCGATGGCGGCGCGGGCATCGTGGTGGCCGGTCAGGTGCCGCTGACCGCGGCATCACCGCCCCCGGCCTTCGCCACGGTGCTGTCCTGGGCCGACGACATCCGGGCCGGACATCTGGCCGTGCGGGCCAACGCCGACACCGGCGAGGATGCCGGCAACGCCCGCTCGTTGGGGGCGGAGGGGATCGGGTTGTGCCGGACCGAGCACATGTTCCTGGGGGAGGATCGCCTGCCCGTGGTGCGACGGATGATCCTGGCTGATTCTCCCGATGAGGAGACGGCGGCATTGGAAGAGCTGCGCCAGGTCCAACGGGAGGACTTCATCGCGATTCTGGCGGCCATGGACGGGTTGCCCGTCACGGTGCGCCTGCTCGACCCGCCCCTGCACGAGTTCCTGCCCAGCACCGAGGAGATGGCGGTCAAGGACGCCACCGTCGGGCTGACCCCGGAGGAGCGTCGGCTCTACGACGCCGCCCTCTCGTGGAAGGAGGCCAACCCGATGCTCGGGACGCGCGGGGTGCGCCTGGGCGTGGTCAAGCCCGGCCTCTACGCCATGCAGGTGCGCGCCCTGATGGAGGCGGCCCGCCAGCGGGTGGTCGATGGCGGTCACCCGATCGTCGAGATCATGATCCCCCTGACCGTGAGCCGCGAGGAGCTGGCCCTGGCCCGGAGCTGGGTCGAGGAGGCCGTGGCCGAGGTGACGGCCGAGAAGGCGCCCCGACCGACCAAGGGCGCCACAGCCGCCAAGGGGCCGAGCAGGGGGAAGCTGGAGGTGACGATCGGGACCATGATCGAGACCCCCCGGGCCGCACTGCTGGCGGGAGAGATCGCCGAGGTGGCCGACTTCTTCTCCTTCGGTACCAACGACCTGACCCAGATGACGTTCGGGTTCTCCCGGGACGACGTGGAGGGCCGGATGATGAGCGCATACCTGGATCTGGGGCTGCTGGCGCGTAACCCATTCGACGTGGTCGACGCTGACGGCGTGGGGGAGTTGGTCCGCCTGGGCACCGAGCGGGGTCGGGCCACCCGGCCCTCGCTGAAGGTCGGGGTCTGCGGCGAGCACGGGGGCGAGCCCGAGTCGATCGGCATGTTCTACCGGGCCGGCCTCGACTACGTGAGTTGTTCCCCGTTCCGGGTGCCGGTGGCCCGCCTGGCGGCGGCCCAGGCGGTGATGGCGGGTGAGGCGGGTGAGGCGGCGGTCGGCGGCCCGATCGCCGGTGCCGGGTCCACGACACCGGAGAAATCGGGCAAGGCCGCCAAGGCCAGCTGAGGTGGGCCGACCCCCGGCCGAGTGGCCGAGCGGGGCCCGTTCTCCCGGTTCGGAGCCGACTGGCCGCCTGCGGCGGAAACCAGCCGTGGCTTCGGTAGTTCTGGTCGCAAAGGAGCCAGGACCGCCGCCGACGTCCGGTACCGCCCTTCCGTTGGGACTCAATGACACAGTGCCGCGGTACCGTCAAGGTGTGGCCATACCCGACGAGGACGTGGCTCAGGTCCGGGCCCAGACGGACATCGTCGCCCTCATCGGCGAGCATGCCGCGCTCAAACGGGTGGGCCGGCGTTGGACCGGCCTGTGCCCGTTCCATACGGAGAAGACACCGTCATTCAGTGTGAACGCCGAGGAGGGCTTCTACTACTGCTTCGGCTGCCAGGCCTCGGGGGATGCCATCACCTTCGTGCGGGAAATGGAGCATCTCGACTTCGTCGACGCCGTGCGGCTGCTGGCCGACCGGGCCGGCGTGGCTCTCCATGAGGACGCCGAGGTGGGGAAGGACCGCAAGCGCCGGGTCGAGCTCCTCGACGCGTTGGAACGGGCCGTGGTCTGGTACCACGAGCGTTTGTTGCGCGCCCCTGATGCCGGCCCCGCCCGGGACTACCTCCGCTCCCGCGGTTACGACGGCGACGTGGTGCGACGTTTCCGGCTGGGATGGGCCCCCGATGACTGGGATGCGCTCAGCCGGGCGCTGAAATTGTCGGAGCGGGTTCTGACCGACTCGGGGCTGGGTTTCGTCAACAAGCGGGGCCGGGCCCAAGATGCCTTCCGGGCCCGCGTGCTGTTCCCCATCTGCGATCCCTCGGGCCGTCCGGTCGCCCTCGGTGGCCGGGTCCTCCCGCCCGGAGCGGGGCAGCCGTTGCCCGAGCGGGCCGAGCCGAAGTACAAGAACTCCCAGGAGTCGGCCATCTACTCCAAGCGGCGCACGCTCTATGCGCTCAACTGGGCCAAGCACGACGTCATCGCCCGGGGCGAAGTGGTGGTGTGCGAGGGCTATACCGATGTCATCGGGTTCTTCCAGGCCGGGGTGCCGCGGGCCGTGGCCACGTGTGGCACCGCTCTGGCCGAGGAGCACTTCACCCTGTTGCGTAACTTCGGTCGGCGCATCGTCCTGGCCTATGACGCCGACAGCGCCGGGCAGAAGGCCACCTCTCGGGTCTACGAGTGGGAGCGCAAGCACGAGGTCGACGTGGTGGTGGCCACCTTTCCCGGAGGGAGCGATCCGGGGGAGTTGGCCCGCACCGATCCCGAGGCCCTGGCCCGCGCCGTGGCCGAAGCCCGCCCCTTCCTGCAATTTCGCATCGACCGCATCCTCGACGCCGGCGACCTGGGTACGGCCGAAGGACGAGCCCGCGCCGCCGAGGCCGCCCTCGCCGCGGTGGCCGAGCACCCGGTCGACCTGGTGCGCGATCAGTACGTCATGCAGCTCTCCGATCGCTGCCGTCTCGACGCCTCGCGACTACGGGAGAAGCTCGAGTACGTGCGGGCCCATCCGCCGGACGACACCGGCACCAAGCCCGGACGCCACCGCCATGACCCACCGCCACGCCAACACGACCCGGGCGAAATCAGAGACCCCGAGGACAGCGATTGGGAAGAGGAGACCTACGTCGTCGCGCCAGCAGTCCAGCGCGCCGGTCCGGGCATGGAGGCGCTGAAATTGGCGGTACATCGTCCCGAGGACGTGGCCGATCGGTTGCAGCCGGTGCTGTTCGTCGAACCGCAGCACCGCCAGGCGTTTGTGGCGTTGCTCGAACACGACGACTTGCACGGTGCCATCGAGGCGGCGCAACCCGACGTGGCGCTCCTCCTGCGTCGAGTGACCGTGGAAGAACCGCTGGCCGGTGATCCCGAGATGGGGGACCCGGTCGACCTGGTTGTCATGGTGCTGCTCCGCGAAGCGGTCCGGCGCGCGTTGAGTGATGTGGAAAAAGAGGCACGGGGTCTCGATGCCTCGTGGCAAGCTGGGGCCGCCGAGACGGCGCAAGTACGCCTCTGGCTGGCCGAACTCGGCGAACCCGAAACGGCGCGCACCGCGGCCGATCGATTGGTAGCGTGGCTGTCGCAGCACGAGAATCGAGAGGCATGACAAAGGTGGCATGGCGCACATAGGTGACAACACAGTGAGCGTGATCGAAGAGGTGGCAGATCCTGCCCCCGGTAGTGACGCGGCCATCGTGCGCATTGCCGATGAGACGCTTCCGCCCGGCGTCTCGCAGATCGACTTCGACGCCGCGCTGGCGGCAGGACGCGAGAAGGGTCACCTCACCCAGGACGAACTCATCGACGCACTCCACTCGGTTGAACTGACACCCGAAGTGCTGGCCGCCTTGTTGGCGCGCATCAACGCCGAGGGAGTTGCGTTGGTCGATGACGAGGAAGACGATCTCCCACCGGAACCAGAATCGGCGGCGCGGCTGAACCGAGCTGCCGTCGCGCGCAACGGCGCTCGTCGGGACAGCAACGGCAAGCGGGCGACCAGTTCGTCGGAGTCTTCGGGCAGTGCCGAAGATCCGGTGCACACGTACCTCAAGGAGATCGGCCGCGTGCCGCTTCTCAACGCCGAGCTCGAGGTGGAGATTGCCCGGGCAATTGAGGTCGGGAACGAAGCGGCGGCCCGCTTGGTGGCTCACGAGCGGGCCGAAGCCGGCGAAGGGCCGGCCTCCGAGCTGCTGGACGGGGCGGCGCAGACCCGCTGCCGGCGACTGGTGCGCAAGGGGCAGCGGTCCAAGGACGAGCTCATCGAGGCGAACCTGCGCCTGGTCGTGTCCATCGCCAAGCGCTACCGCAACCGGGGTTTGGCGTTTCTCGATCTGATCCAAGAGGGCAACCTCGGACTGATCCGCGCCGTGGACAAGTTCGACCACACCAAGGGCTTCAAGTTCTCCACCTATGCGACCTGGTGGATCCGCCAGGCGATCACGCGGGCCATCGCCGATCAGGCCCGTACCATTCGAATCCCGGTCCACATGGTCGAGACAATCAACAAGGTGGTGTGGGCGCAACGTCAACTCCTGCAAGAACTCGGTCGCGAGCCGACAGTCGAAGAGGTTTCGACCCGCGTCGAGTTCCCCATCGACCGCATCAGGGAGATTCTGCGGATCAATCAGGACACCGTCTCATTGGAGCAACCGGTCGGTGACGAGGACGACTTCAGCCTCTCCGACCTGATTGAGGACCGAGGAGCGGTCGTCCCCGATGATGCGGCCACCCGGGCTCTGCTCGACGAAGCCGTCCGTGAGGCATTGGGACACCTTTCCGACCGCGAGCAAGATGTCGTGCGCCTCCGCTTCGGGCTTGACGACGGCAAGATCCGCACGCTCGAAGAAGTTGGCCGGGAATTCGGCGTGACCCGGGAGCGGGTCCGCCAGATTGAGTCCAAGACCTTGGCCAAGTTGCGTCGCCCCGATGCGGCGCACCTCCTTCGGGACTATCTCGAAGAGTCCTGACCTGCAGGTTGCGTCTCAGGGTCGGTGGGATCCGGCGACCCAAATCCGACCCGACCCGCACCGCTGATAACGTTCCCCCGCTGAAGTGACATCCTTCCGGGGTAGCTCAATGGCAGAGCAAGCGGCTGTTAACCGCTAGGTTGAGAGTTCGAGTCTCTCCCCCGGAGCTTTC
>CAVURD010000038.1:0-29092 GCA_963743785.1 uncultured Acidimicrobiaceae bacterium
GAGACGCACCTGCCCGGAGCCTGGTTCTTCGGCATGCCGGGCGGACTACTCGGCTCCATCGGCTCCGACTCCATGCACCCACCCCTCCTGGCCGTCTTCGCCGTCTACGGCGGCCTCATCCTGCTGACCCGGGTCTGGATCGGCCTGCTGCGTCACCTGCGGCACCACCACGGCGTGCCAGTCCGGAAGGTCATCCTCGTGGTGGCCATCTGGGCCGTGCCCTTCATGCTCGCTCCACCGCTCTTCAGCGGCGACGTCTACAGCTACGCCGGTCAGGGCGAGATGGTCAGTCACCACATCAACCCCTACGACTACGGCACCGGGGTCCTGGGCTCCACGCCGTTCAGCAGCATGCCGGCCTCGGTGTGGACGAACTCGCCGTCTCCCTACGGCCCCACCTTCTTGGCCTTCGATGGAGCCTTGACGGCTGCATCGGGCCACAAGATCCTGCCCGACATCATGTTGCTCCGCCTGCTTGAACTGGCGGGTCTCGCCCTGATCGTGGCGGCCACGCCCACCCTGGCGCGGGCCTTGGGACGCGACCCGGCCGAGTCGATTCTGTTGGGCGCCGGAAGCCCACTGGCACTGACCACGCTTATCAGCGGCGCACACAACGATGCCCTCATGATCGGCCTCGTCATGGCGGGCCTGGCCCTGACCCGACGCTTCGGCGTCGTCCCGGGCATCGTCCTGTGCGCGGTCGCCGCCGGGGTGAAGGCCCCGGCCGTGCTGGGAGTGGTGTTCCTGGGCTGGGTGTGGGCCGGACCGGGCGCCCCGGTCCGAAGACGGGTGGGCCATACCCTGGGGGCGCTCCTCATCGGCTTGTCCACCTTCGAGGTCGTCACGGCCATCACCGGTCTCGGCTGGGGCTGGGTGCGCAACAGCACGGCGGCCGACCAGGCCTTCACGTTTGTGACCCCCATCGGTGGCGTCTCCCGTCTCGTCTCCTTGGCGGGCCATGTGGTGAACCTCTCGGTGTCCGCCGTCAGCGTGCGCTCCGTCCTGGCCATTGTCGGCCTGATCGTCGCCGGGATCATCGGGGCATGGCTCTTGTGGCGGTCGCCCCAGGATGGCGTGACTCGGAACCTCGGGCTCACCCTGCTGGTCCTGGCGCTCCTGAGCCCGATCCTGTGGGCCTGGTACACGTTGTGGGGCATCCTCGTCCTGGCGCCGGTCGCCTCCGGTCGTCTGCGCGCGGCGATCATCTCCATCGCCACCATCGAGGCCTTCGTCGGGGTGGCCTCGGTTCGCGGCCTCCTCCTGGGCGTGTGGCATGCCGGGGTGATCTCCGACCTGATCCTCATTGCCGCGCTGGTGGCCATCTCCATTGTGCCCTTCCACCAACTGCACGCCTCACGGCGTCGGCTCCACGCAGCCGCTCCCGACGCTGGCCGACCCATGGCCGCACTCCGGAGGTAGCGGAGCCTTTATCTGTCGGCCCCTGTCGGCCCCACGGCCGAGGTGGCCGAGGTGGCCGACAGACCGTGGTAGGGCATGCCCTGGGCCTTCCATTCCTCGTAGAGCGTCAGGAACTCCTCACCGAATGGGTCCTGGCCCACCAGGGGCATGGCGGCCCGTCGCACCGTCCAGTCGAAGGGAGCCAGCTCAGCGGCCCGGGCCATCTGCCGGCGGGCCAGGTCGCCGTCGCCCCGACGCACCGCGTCGGCCCCGATGCGAAAGTGGAGACGGGCGGCCACCTCGTCCACGCTCAGGTCGTCGACGGCCTGGCGCGCCGCTTCGGCGGCAATGGGCACCACTCCCTCCTTCACCCAGGAGCGGACCGCCGCCTGGTGCGGGGCTGATTCGACCCCCGTGAACTCGATGAAGAGGTCACTCCCGAAGGCCACGCCGTTGGGTCGGACGATGTCGTCGTCCTCGTCGATCCACACCACCGTGGGCACGTTCGATATGGCGTAGAGCTCGGTCAGCACGTGGTTCGAGTCATAGAGGACGGGAAAGGTGATGCCCTCGGTCCAGGGCGCCACATCTTCGGGCGCGTTATCGATGGCGACGCCGATCACGCTGAACCCAGCCGGAGCCAGCTCGTCATGCAACGTCTGCCAGCCCGGAAGGTCGTAGCGGCAGCCGCACCAACTGGCGAACGTCACCAGGAGTTTCTTCTGGCCCTGCCACTCCGAGAGCGCATGCTCGTTGCCCTCAAGATCGGGCAGTACGAAGTCCGGTGCGTGCAGGTCGTCGAGCGCCTGCCGACGGGATTCGGGGTCGAGGGCCAGCGCGATCACCGGGAGGATGGCGGCGTCGGCGTCGATCACGCTGGCCCGACCCAGCACTTGCGCCGCACCGCCCAGATCGATCTGCCCACCAACCACGAGCGCGGCCCGGCGTCCGGCTGTCATCGGCACACAGACGTCCCCGCGGCAGAGCCCTTCGGGGCGGACGCCCCACCCGATCAGGTCGGGCAGTGCGGCCACCGGCACCCAGGCCCGCCCGTCCCGGACCGATCCGTCCACCTCGTGTGCACGTTCGGCCAGCACCCGCAGTCGTCCCATTGGTCCCTCCGAAATCGCCTCCGACACTCCCTCCACGTGTGCGCCCCCCATCCCTTTCACTCAGCCATGTCCGCCGCCGAATGGACGTGGTCCGGGTGAAGTCGGACCAACAGCTCTCCGGCCACGCCGTTGCGGGCGCCGTACTCCTCCGCCCGGTCGTCGCCCATGTAGCGCCCGCCGAGGCGAGTGGCCCACTCCCGGACCTGAGTCGGCTCCTCGATGATCTCCACCGCTCCCTCCACAATCACGAAGCCGAACGGCGGTCGATCATCATCCACACAGATGGCGGCGTGGCCCTCGCGGGCCAGGTTGCGACCCTTGACGGTGTTCCTGCCCGTGTTGAAGACCAAGGCGCCGTCGTCATCGACGAGGTACCACACCGGTGCGACGTGCGGGCGCCCATCGGCCCGCACCGTGGCCAACTTCGCCGTGCGCGCCGGCGACGCCGTGAGAAACGCTCGCACCTCAGACGCGCTCATCGGGTGATACGGCACGACTACTCGGCGCTCCCCCCGTTGGCCTTGAAGGCGGCCAACCACGCCCCCACCACCGGACCGAAGTTGGCCGGGTTGTAGGCATCTTCCTCGTAGGAGAACTGCATGTCGCCGGCGTAGTGAAGCACGGTGAGGTTGTGGGCCTGGTGCACGGAGCCGTCCCCGGGGTCGCGGAACCGGTTCTCGATCCGGCAGATCCACCACCCCTTCTCCTCGTCGCATGAGCACCAGGCGTGGGGGAACGAGGTCATGGCCCGGTTGGGCCACTCGGCCATGGTGGCGGCAATCCAGCGGTGGATCTCTTCCCTCCCGTGCATCTCACCGAACATGTGCTCGACATAGTGGGCGTCTTCGGTGAAGAGGTTGGCCCAGTCGCGCCACTCCCCCGCTTCGGCACATCGGGTGGCCGTCTCCACGAAGTTGTCGTGCGCTCGCTGCAGCTCTTCCCGGCTCCACTGGTTCGTCATGACTTGAGAATCCATTCGCTCATAGTGACACTCCGCAGGCTGCCCAGGTCGATGAAGGCGGTGATCTCGTTGATCATCTGGGTGACGTGGGCATTCATCACCTCGCGGTCGCCGTCGGCGCAGTAGAAGAGCATCGGGTCGGTCACGTGTTCGAGGGAGGGCCACGCCTCCTCGACAATGCCCCGGAACGGTGGGGCACCGTCGGTGATCCCCCGATGGACGGCATTGCGCACGTAGCGGCTGCGGGGCTGGATCTTCGCCGTGATCGGTGAGATGCGAGTGTGCCATCGCGTGACCCATTCCTCATAGGTGAGGTCGGGATGCTGCTGGAGGAGAGCCACCGTCAGCACACCCGGCGAGCGTTCGCCATCGGGCCAGTCCCTCGGGCTCGACCATTGGTTGTCGCCGTAGTCGGTGTAGAGCGACTCCACCACCTCGTAGCCGACCAGCGTGGTGGCTGCGCCGCGCAACACGTCCTCGTAGGGCCGGCGGTAGTCCACGGCGTCGACCCACACCGAGACCAGGGCATGCAGCGGCGTCTCCCCGTCGGGAGTCGGCACGGGCGCCGGAATGTCGCTGTGGGTGTCACGGAGGTCCATGCTCAGGCCGTGAGGCCCGAGGGCCAGCAATTCCGGTGCCACCGCGCCGAGCATCAGATCGGCCACGCTCTCCCGGGATGCGTCGGGCTCCAGCCAGACGAGGTAGATCAACTTCTCCACGGTTTCCCCCGATTTCTCATGTCCCCCAAGTTCTCGTGTCCCCTAAGTCCTCATGTGCCGAGTCCTCGTGCGCCCCGGGCCCTCACCGTGTCCCCTTGATGCTTCACCATGTCAGATCCAGGGCGCGGCGCATGGTGGCTTCGAACTCTCGGTCGCTGAGCGTGCGCCGGAGCTCCAGCACCATGGCGGCATCGGCTCCCACCTCAACCCGCAGCGGCGTCGCCGGATCCTCCAGGGCGTCGGCCACGGCGTGTCCCACCACCTCGGGACCGGGACGGCCGGCCGGACCCGTCAACTTGGCGTCGTTGCCGTCCCACTGCGTGTGCAGTTCGGCATAGACGTCGGGTCCGACATGGTCGCGGCTGTGCTTCATCCCCGGCGCGATGTACCCCGGCTGGATGATCACCAGCCGGAGGCCGAAATGGCTGAGCTCGAAGTGCAACGTCTCGGACAGGGCTTCCAGGGCATGCTTGCTGGCCGCGTAGGCCCCTTCCAGAGGCGTGCCGATGCGCCCCTGGACCGAGCTGATGTTGACGAGCACGCCGCTCCCCCGCTCGCGCCACCGCGGCACCACCGCTTGAGCCAGGCGGAGCGGGCCGATGGTGTTGACGTCCAGCACCCGCATGAAGTCCTCGACCGGGTAGTCCTCCAATGGACCCAGGCCGGTCAGTCCGGCGTTGTTGACGACGGCGTCGAGCTCTCCGGCTCGCGCCACGGCGGCCGCCACCGAAGCGCCATCTCGCACATCGAGCGGCAGGACCTGGTCAACCTCCAGGTCACTCAGCAACGTAACATCGCGAGCCGTTGCCACTACCCGGTGGCCCCGACCGGTCAGCACGTCTGCCGTGGCCCGCCCAATGGAACGGGCCGCCCCGGTGACCAGCACGCGCACGGCGGCTCAGCCCGCCCGAGTCGACGCCGGCGCGATCAGCTCCTCGCTGACCTCCCACAGGCGTCGGGCGCCCTCGACATCCAGGGCCTGCTTCCGCGGCTTCTTCGGTTTGCACTTGACGAAATACTCCCCGGTGACCCCGGCCACATCAGGTGACGAGGCCAGGTAGATCGACGTGCGCGCACCCTTTTGGGGAGAAAGGAAGAACGGCTTGGCGATCTTGATGCCGATGGCGAGGAAGCCCTTGGCGTCGCCGTCTGCGCCATAGCCGGTCGACACCGTGCCGGGGTGCAACGAGTTGGCCGTGACCCCCCGGCCCTCAAGGCGGCGGGCCAGCTCATTGGCGAAGAGGATGTTGGCCAACTTCGACGTGCCGTACACCCGCATGCCGGCGTACGCCCGGGTCGACTGCAGATCGTCGAAGGGCATCCCGTGGCGGGCCTGTACATGGGCGGTCGATGCCACGTTCACGATGCGAGCCGGGGCCGACTCGACCAGGCGTGGGAGCAATTGGGTGGTCAGGAGGAACGGGCCCAGGTGATTGATGGCGAAGGTGGACTCGTAGCCATCGACCGTCTCGGTCCTCTCCGAGAGCACCAGGCCGGCGTTGTTGACCAGCACGTGGAGCTGCGGGCACCGGTCGAGTATCTCGTGTGCCCCGGCCCGGACAGCGGCCAGGTCGGCCAGGTCGAAGAGGACCAGCTCGACCGAACCGGGGGTCCCGACCCGCTCAGCGATCAGCCGGACCGCCGCCTCGCCCCGAGCCGCATTCCGGGCCGTGATCAGGACCCGGGCGCCCATCCGGCCCAACGCAACCGCCGTCTCCAGGCCGATGCCCGAGTTGCCACCGGTCACGACGACCGTCTTACCGGCCATGTCGGCTTTACCGCCGATGTCGGCTTTACCGCCCATGTCGGCCACTGGCACCACCTCTCCACATCGCACGCCAATGGAGCGTCAGCATTCCACACCTCATCGCCACGAATCCCGGGCAACCACCAGTCCGGTGTCCTTCCCGACCAGGTGGCCGCTCAAGGTGCGCTCGGACGTGCGCATGCGCCACTGCAGGAGTTCCTGGGCGGCCTGCCACGCCAGGTCCTTCCAGCCGCCGCCGGAGGTGGCACAGAGGTTGTTCACCTGCTGAGGGTCCCGATCCAGGTCGAAGAGGAGCGGGGGGAACAGGTCCGGCGACGTGGCGAACTGCACGTATTTGGTGGTGGCGCTGCGCGAGGTGGCCAGCGAGCAGTGGCTCATCGGAATGCCGAAGCCCCGCTCCGCCGCCTGGGTCGACGGGTTGGAGAAATCCCATTCGAAGTGCGCCGTGTCGCGCCAGTGCTCGGGCGTGGGCTGACCACGGGTGAAGGGGGCCAACGACCACCCATCGGCCTGCAGCGGAACGTCGACTCCCATGTAGTCGCAGATGGTGGGCAAGATGTCGACCGACTCGGTCACCGCCTCCACGACACGGCCCCGGCTGCTGTCGGCCTCGGACCGGGGGTCAACCACGATCAACGGCACGTGGTAGCTCTCGTCCCAGTAGCCGAGCTTCTCGAGCAGCCAGTGGTCGCCGCCCATCTCGCCGTGATCACTGGTGAGGATGACCAGCGTCGAATCCGCCAGTCCGCTCGTGGCCAGGTACGAAAAGAGCTGACCCAGCCCGTCGTCGACCTCCCGTTGCGCCCCGTAGTAGGTCGCCCGGAGCTGCCGGCGCTCCCGCTCGTCCTTGGGCGCGCCGACTCCCGGCATCGAGACGGCCACGCCCGGCAGGGGGTGAATGGCCGCTTCCTCCTCGGATGTGGCACACCCGGCGAAGCGGCCGATCTGATCGGCGTCGTAGAGATCGTGGTACCCGAGGGGATTGCGCCGGGGCGGATGCGGGCGGATGAACGAAGCGTGGATGAAGAACGGGTCGTCGCCGTGCTCTTCTATCCAGTTCGCCACGGCCTGGCGCACAAAGGTGGTCTGGGACAGCTCCGCCGGGAACCGAGCCGGGGCCCAGGTCGAGCCGTGGTCGTCGGCCCCCGGGAAGTCGGGGATCGGCTCGTAGAGCGCATGGGGATCGGCCGGGACGTCAAGCCCCTGGGCCGCCAGCCAGGCACCCCAGGCCGGGCTTCCCTCTTCCCACGGGTCGCGGATGCCGACGCGAAAGCCCGGCAGAACTCCCTCGTAGGTGAAGAGTCGGGGGTCGTCGGCCGCCACCGTGCGGGGATCGACCGAGGTGTCGGTGTATCCGAAGAGCACGGGGTCGTATCCGGCCTGGCGGGCCAGGAGGGCGACATTGGTGAACCGGGCATCGAGCGGGGTGCCGTTGAGCACCGACCGATTGCGGTGCAGGTACGTGCCGGTGTACAGGCAGGCGCGCGACGGGCCACACGGAGCGGCGTTGGCCCAGTGATTGGCAAAGAGGACGCCCCGGCCCGCCAGGGCATCCAGGCTCGGAGTCTCCAGGACGGGATGACCGAGGGCGGACAGGCAGTCCCCCCGCCACTGATCGACGGTGATGAAGAGCACGTTGCGGCGTGAGGTCACGCCCTCACTCTTGCCCAACCGTGCGGTCGGGGCTACGTGACGCGTTCCCCCCGACCTGGTTGGGTCCGATGCCCTCCCGATCGGGTCCCCATCGGCTCACGGCGCCAGGACCACCGGCAGCGAACGGATGCCGGCCACGGTGGTGGAGGCCACGTGCTCGGCCGGACCGGTGATGGCGTAGTTGGGGTGCAGGGCCAGTAGCTCTTCCATGAAGATGCGGCCCTCCAAGCGGGCCAGGCTGGCTCCGAGGCACACATGCTCCCCGAATCCGAAGGCGACGTGCATGGGGTTGGCGGGCCGCCGGATGTCGAAGCGCCCGGCGTCCGCCCCGAAGGTGCCCTCGTCCCGGTTGCCTGAGGCATAGAGCAGGCACAGGTAGTCACCCCGGCCGATGGGGACACCCCCGACCAGGGAGTCCCCGGTCGCCGTGCGGCAGAAAGCTTGCACGGGTGTC
This sequence comes from uncultured Acidimicrobiaceae bacterium, assembly GCA_963743785.1. GTDB lineage: Bacteria > Actinomycetota > Acidimicrobiia > Acidimicrobiales > RAAP-2 > Bog-473. Next base: position 8,066 of record CAVURD010000038.1, read on the forward strand.
ACCCATCGGAGGCACTCCTCCACTGCACCCGGCATCAACGAAAGGTCGTCGGCCAGGGCCGCGCGTTGCGCGGGGTGTTGATCGAGCACCAGCGCGGCACCTGACAGCAACGTGCGCGTGGTCTCGTTGCCGGCCACCAGCAAGGTGAGGAGGAACATGAAGAGCTCCTCCTTGCTCAGCGGACAACCGTTGACCTCGCTGTGCGCCAGGGTCGAGACGAGGTCCGAACCCGGCGACGCTCGCTTCGACGAGATGTGCCGGCTGAGGAAGCCCGCCAACTCGCCCAGCGCGTCCAGGGTCTCCTCGGGGGGGAGATCGGGCGACTCGATGGCGGCGTCGGACCATCGGCGGAAATCCTGCCGGTCGGCGTCGGCGATGCCCAGGATTTCGGCGATCACCGTCAGGGGAAACGGAGAGCTGAGCACGTCGACGAAGTCGATCTCGTCATCGGGCGGGGCGGCGGCTATGAGGCCTCGTGCCGTCTTCCGGATGGAACCCGCCAACCCCGCCAGCGCCCGGGGCGTGAAGCGGCGGTTGACCAATCCCCGGAAGGCCGAATGTTCGGGGGGGTCCATGTGCAGGATGGAACGGGCGCCGAGCCCGTTGTCCGAGGCGCGGACCGGATCATTGACCAGTGCCCCCCCGCCCGAGCAGAAGTGGCCCGGATCACGGCTGAGACTCCGGATGTCCTCGTAGCGGGCGATGGTCCACAGACCGGGCGCGTACTCGTACACCGGCGCCTCCGCCCGCAGTGCGCCCAACACCTCGTGGTAGTCGGGCCGGATGAAGAAGGTGGCGTCCCTGGGGTCGATGGTGTGGTCGGCCAGCATGGGCTGAGCGTACTGTGCACGCATCAACCAATCGAAGGGACCGACGTGATCGAAATGGGTCTGGACGCCTATCTTGAGTACAGGTCCGTCTTCGGGGCGCGCCCGACCTCATGACCTCGCCCTATCCGGCTTCCGGCGAACACGCACCCCTCTCGGGCCTCGACGAGTTCCTGATACACAACTCCCCCTACCCGGTGCGGGTGATGTGGAGCCCCGACGCCCAGGCCTACGAACGGGTGTGGTTCACCTGTCAGGACAAGGTCGGTGCGGTGCTGGTCGTGGTCGGCCTGGCCTTCTACCCGAACCTCGGCACCGCCGAGGCCTTCGCCATCGTCAATGTACGCGGACAACACGCCACCGTGCGGGCCCACCGTTCTCTGGGCAACGATCGCATGGACATGGAGCTCGGGCCCTTCCGATTCGACGTCGTCGAGCCTTTTCGCCAGTGGCGACTCCGGCTCGGGCCGAACGAGTTCGGTGTCACATTCGACCTGTCCTGGTTTGACACCAAGCGCCCGATCTTCCGACAACTGGGAGCCGGCATGATCGTCGGGGGCCGAGCTGTCAGCCCGGTAGCCGGCTATGACGGGTTTGGCCGTCAAGAGGGTTGGGTCGTGGCCGGCGGCCAACGGTTCGACGTCAGCCGGACCGACTACTTGGGCACCCGAGACCACCATTGGGGTACCCGAGACGGGGTGGGCGGCCCCGGACGGTACATGGGCATGCAGCATCCCCATAGCGGTGAGTGGGTCGAGTTCGAGGACTTCGGCGTGTGGGGTGATCATCTGCTCTACAACCTGGGCGACCGCACCCACAAGAAGAGCGGCACACTGGCCCGTCGGCTCCATCGGATGCGATTCGAGGACGACACGCATCTGCTGCTCAGCGGCGAAGTTGATCTGGTCTTTGCCGATGACTCCGTCAAGACGATGACCTTCGAGCGTCTGGGGCATCAGATCGCCTTCCTCCGCTGCGGGATGTACGGGGGCCCCAATGGGGGCACGCCGGACGGCGACCTCTGGCACGGGATGAAAGTGGCCCGAGGCGACGAAGTGGTCGTGGCCGGTGAGACCTATGACGTGACCGACCCAGCCATCCGCACCCGCCTGGCCGGGCAGGACCAGCATCACTGCCGCATTGCCTGCGACGGCGAGGTGACCTACGGACTGATCGAGCCTTACGACACCCTGTGCTACGAGGTGGCGAAGGCCGGCGTCATGGGATTCTCGCTGCTCGAATAGGCCGAGCGGGTCACGTCACCACCCGATACGACAGGTGCGTCACGCCGGGGGCCTCGAGCACTCCGAAACATTCGAGCTCAATCGGTCCTGGCCCCAGATGGTCGAGCAACCGGACCCCACCACCCAGGAGCACTGGAATGAGGTGGACGTGTATCTCATCGAGCAAGCCCAGCTGGAGCGCTTGCTGCACGCCGGCTGAACCCATGACGCTGACGTCCTTGTCCCCCGCCACCGCCCTGGCCAGGGAGACCGCCTGCTCCATGCCACCCTTCACGAAGGTGTACGGCGGGTCGCTCCGGGGCGGGTTCTCGGGAATCCGGTGGGTCAGCACGAAGAGGGGCACGCCGGGCAATGGTCCGGTGCCGGCCCATCCCTTCGAGAAGTCGTACGTTCGGCGCCCGGTGATGACGGCACCGCAACGGGCGGCGATTGTGTCGAAGAATTTCAGCACTGGCCGGTGCCAGACGAAACTGTTCATAGAACCGGCTCGGCGTGTCGCCATCGGCGTACCAATCGAACAGGCGGGATCCGTGTCGTCCCAGGGGTTGCTGCACATTGTCGTCTCGGCCGGCGATGAAGCCGTCCAACGATGTCGACAACGCCGTGAAGACCTTTGCCATGTGTCGCCTTCCTGTCCATGTTGGCCGGGTTGTGGTGTGCGGGTGTGCGAGTCAGCTACACCCGTCCCATCGCATGGTGCACCCCGGGTCGGCTCTGTACATACCCCCTTCCCCCTCTCGGAACCGGCGCCACCCAGCAGTCAGACCAACGCGTCCTCGTGGCCAACCGACTCCGTGACTCAACCGCAACTCCGTGGACCCACCAAAGACAGGACGGGCCGGTTGTTGAGGACGGGCCTCGTTGAGGACCGGGGTCAGCGCAGCGCCGCACGCCAGCACAGGCAGCGCATCGGCATCTCCAGAGTTCCGTCGGTGGCGAGAGCCGCGAGGGTATCGAGGTGGCGAGATATCGAGGCTACGTGTTCCCGCCGCTCCGGCGCACTCATGGTGATGGCCACGCTGTAGGTGCCGACCAAGCCCAATATTTCCGCCCGTGTCATGGGCATGACCCAGGTGACCCTTCGACGCTCGGGGTCGGTGAAGGGGCTCTCTGGGCCCAGGTTCACGGTGTGGCGTTCACGGCGCCGGGCGTCCCAGGCCTCGATTCGTTCGGCACTGAGGGTTTCGCCCCCCGCAAAGATCGCCCTGACCCACTCGATCGTGCGATCGGGCCCGCTCCACAGCAGCGCAAGCCTTCCACCGGGGCGCAGCACCCGAGCCACTTCGGGCACCGCCTGCTGCTCGTCGACCCAATGCCAGGCCGAGGCGACCATGACTGCGTCGAACGAGCTGTCCTCGGCCGGAATCTCCTCGGCCCGGCCAGCCACCACTTCCGCCCGCGGCACGCGCTCCGCCAGCACGGCCCTCATCCGGTCGTCGGGCTCCACCGCCCGGACATGGCGCACCCGCTCCACGAGCTGACGGGTGAGACCCCCTGTCCCAGCCCCGAGCTCGAGCACGTCGACGGCCCCCGGCGAGCAGCAGCCAGTCGACCGCCTCATCTGGCGGTCCAGGTCGAAAGCGGTCGTAGTCCGTCGCAATCTCTCCGAATGACTTGCTCCGCGTCCGAGTCTGCTCGTCTTGTCGCACGGAGCACAATGTACCGGCACGAGCCAGGCGCGAGCCGGCACGAACCGGCGGCGAGCCCTACCCGGCGGCGTCGATGCGGGCCGAGAGAATCTCGATCATCGGATTCTGCGTCCGGCGATCGGGCCGAGGTCCTCCGGCCGGTCGCTGGTTCTGCGCCGCGGCAATCCGTTGATGCCGGTCATTGATGGCCAGGGCGCGCAACAGTGCGAACACTTCGTGCCACGCCAGGTCGGTCACGGTGTGGCCACTGCGTTGCTGGTAGGACTCGACCGCCTCCGTCTGGTCGGGAAAGCCTGGCACCCGTTGCCCGAAGAGTCGGTCCATCATGAAATCCAGTCCGAAGTACCAGCCCAGGTCCATCTCCGGGGGTCCGATGGCGGCCAGATCCCAATCCAGGACGGCGTGCACCGCCCCGGAGTCGTCAAAGACCAGATTGCCGAGCCGAGGATCTCCCCAAATGAGCGCCGGCGCATTCCCGGTGTCCGCTGATGGCTGATGCCGACGACACCAGGTCAGCGCTGCAGTCAGCACGGGCAGGGGGTCACCCTCGCCAGCCCATTCCACGTAGCTCGTCCAGGTGTCCAGCGCACCGTCCAGCGTCGGCCCTGGCAGCCTCGGTCCGAGACCGGTGGCCTTCCAGTCCACAGCGTGGAGCGCGGCCAGCGTGTCCAGGAGGCCGTCGACGTAGCTCCGCTGCCGCCCTGGTGATGCCCCGGTGATCCCCGGGTCGAATACCGGAGCCGGCCCGGGGATGAACCCGCTGACCTTGGGCATGACCAGGAAGGGTGTCCCGATCCAGTTGACCTCGCTCACGAACACCGTCGGAGCGGGCGCCGGAATCCCCGCTGCCGCCACCGCGTTCTGGACCATGGCTTGAGCGGCGAGATCCGCCCCGGGAAACGTCGGCTCGAGTGGTGGCAAGCGCAGCACCATCCCGGGATGTCCGCTCCCCAATTCCACCATCACGGTCTCATTGGCCATGCCGGCGACGGCATGATCCACGCCCGTGACCTCGAGCGGCCGACCATCTTCCGGCCGATCAGGCACAAGGTCACCGTTGTCCCGAACCCAGCGGGCCACGCCCGCCTGCAGCTCGCCTTGATCGCGATGAGCTCCGGTGGCCACCTAGGGAAGCTAACAGGACTGTTTTCCGAACCGCTGAGACCGCGGTGACTCGCTATGAGGAACGGCTTGAATCGCCAACGGGCCAGTGTCCGCGTAGCCGCTCGGCGAGGAACACGAGTGGCGGGGCCGCCAGCACGACGAGACACACTTCGAATGGGGCTCGGAAGCGGACCGTCCCGTAGACAAGGGCGCTGACAACTGTGATGACTCCAGCCGGCACGAGGAGGTACCACTGGTCGATTCGGCGACGGCGCAACATGACAATGCCAGCCACGGCAAACGGGAGCGTTGCGTAGTACACCCCCAGGCCCCACAGTGCAGCTGGCCTGGGCCGGCCTTCGTTGACATCCACGGTGGCCATTTGATTGGGTTCATAGAAATCCCACAATCGACCGATGCGGGCCAGGACCACTTCGGGGAGACGATCGGCATGGTGTGTCGCGTACTCGACTGCAGCGTGCTGATCGAGGGCAGACTGCACTGACTCGTCACTGCCCGAGATGGCCGTCGCACAGCCGAGATTCCACGCTCCGAGACCCGGTCCACTGTAGGTCTGTGCGCAGTTCGCTCCCGCCAGGGCCAACCCCTCACCGCTCGAGAGGTACGTGGGATCCTTGAACGTGGCGAGATTCCTGCCCACCCAGGGGGCTATGACGACGGTCGTCGCAACTAAGCCCACCGCAAGGAGACTGATTCTTCTTCGTGGTGGCAGCCGGGGCACCAGCAAGACGGCAGGCAGGAGCAGGGCTGGAACAAACAAAATGAGCTCGGCTCTCACCATTGTCTCCGCCCCGCATGCGGCACCGACCAAGGCGGCGCTGACGAATGTCGGCTTCCGCAAGAGACGTATGACCGCCAGGAGAATCAAGGCCATGAACAGCATCGACGGTGTTTCCGACATCAAGATGCCACTGGGGATCCAGAAATTGGGTGCCAATGCCGCCAATGTCGCCGCCACCACTCCGACCCGAGGACCAGCGACCGCTTTCCCCAAAAGGCCGACGCAGAGGACCACGCCGGCGCCCAAGAGTGCCATGGTCAGGAGCTGTCCGGTCTCCGTTTCATGAGGGATGATGAAGCCGATCGGCCCAATCAGGAACGTCGTTAAGGGTGGATGAGAGGCCGTGGGGGCGGTGTGGAAAGGGATACGGAAGAATTGGTGCCTCGACAGTTCGCTTGAGGTGACGCTGTACCAAAAGGAGTCGTAGAACTTGCCGGTCTCGTGGCGCGTCACGAGGAGCACGTAGCCGACGCGGAACGCCAGGCCGAAGAGCACTACGCCGGCGAGCGTTACCGCAAACCGACGAGGTTGCATGGGAGAACCGATCGTCGGGAACCTCGCGGCCGTCGGCGACTCCAGCTCGGAAGGATTGGCCGCCGTCAACACGTTGGTTTGATCTTCGAGCGAGTCCTCCGTGATGGGACGCTCGCCGCCTGTCACCGACATCGTGTTCGTTGCTCCCCTTCGCGTTGGCCCTACGGCGAGAACGTCCGCGGCATGTTACGGGATCGCGCCAGGTCGTCGCGCTGTGTCGTGACCAAGGGTTGAACGTGAACCGGCGGGCGTCCCCGGAGGCCTGATGCCCAGGGGCGAGATCTTTGGCTGTACTAGGGAAGGTAGACCACGGCCTGCCACTCACCGGTCATCTCCTCCCGACACAGGGCGGCCCCAGCTCGGAGGCTCCAGTCGATGATCTCGCTCTCGGTCGCGCCCCGAAGGGCGCGCACCACCAGGCCGCGCCGGTTGTGATCCTGTCGCACCACCCAGCCGTCGGGCATCGGAACTCCGGCCTCGGCCAGGCGGGCCACCACTTTGTTCCCGGTCGGGTGGAGCACGCCGATGGTCACGCCGTCGAAGGCCTGCTTGCTCGGGCTGGCCGGCATGAGCGTGCACATCGTCACCGGGGCCTGACGGTTGCCGAAAAGGGCGAACACCCCGGCGGACACGGTCGTGCTCTGGGCCTCGTCGGACGCCACGCCGGGCATGAGGTTGATCCAGCCCTGGCCGGCCTCGGTCACCAGGCGCAGGTATCCGGCCACCCGGTCGTTGTCCGGGGGCCTGAATTCAAACGTCTGCACTTCACGCCGATTGCTCACACCCCGCACCTCCCGTCCACGCCGGCGGTCAACTGCGCAATGATCTCGCCGGCGGGTCGTGCTTCGGCCCGACGGAAATTCACGCCGGCGTACAAGCTCATGTGGTCCGGATCGCCGGAGGCCGCCGCGGCGGCCCGCAGCGGCCGGGTGGCGTTGTTGATCTCTGGATACGCCCTGGGCGCCCCTTCGTGCTCCCGCATGAACCGGTTGACCAGGCCGCGCGCCCGTCGGCCACTGAAGGCGCGTGTGATGGCGGTCGAGGTGAACCGGGCGTCGGCCAGGGCGCGCCGGTAGGTCGGGTTGGCCCCGCTTTCGCGGCAACGAAGAAAGGCCGTGCCCGCTTGCGCCGCCACGGCTCCGGCCTCCAGCACGGTGGCCACATCGTCGGGACCGGCGATGCCTCCGGCGGCAATCAGAGGCACGTCGGTCTGCCCCCGCACCCGGGACAGCAACTCGATGAGCGGGTAGTCCTGATCGGTGCCGTCCCCGTTGGCGAACGCCCCTCGATGCCCTCCCGCTTCTGACCCTTGCAGGCAGAGGGACTCGGCGCCGGCGCGCAACGCCAACTTTGCCTCGTCGGGCGTCGTCACCGTGATGACCACCACCACGCCCTTCGACTGGAACGCCCGCACGGCGTTGGCCGGCGGACAGCCGAAGGTGAAGCTTACGATGGGAGGCGGGTCGAACAGCAGGCGCTCGAGCTTCTCGTCGAATTCGTCGTCGTCCCACACCGCGGCATCCAGCTCGGCCCCCAACGCCGCCGCTTCGGCCTCGAGCGACCCGAGATACGCGGCCAGTGCCGCAGCATCCCCCGTCGGCTTCCCGGGCACGAACATGTTCACCCCGAACGCCGCCTCGGTGGCTCCCCGCACGGCGTCGATCTCGGCCTCCATGGCGGCAGGAGTCTTGTTGCCTGCCGCCAGGAAGGGCAGCGCACCGGCTCGGGCGGCGGCAATGACCAGGGCGGGCCCCGTCGGTCCCCCGGCCATGGGTGAGACCACGATGGGCCAGCGGCTGAGGTCACGGATCCGATCCGCCGCGGGCATGGACACAGTATGGACACAGCCGAGCACCCGGATTGCGCTGATCCGGCGTCCGGCGTCCGGCGTCCGGCATCCGGCGTCCGGCATCCCCCACTACCGTCGTGCCATGGACCTGAACGAGACGTTGCGAACCACCGGTGCGGTCCGGAACTTCCACCCCGAGCCCATTGACGATGCCGTGTTGCACCGGCTGCTCGATACGGCCCGTTTCGCCCCGAGCGGCGGCAACCGCCAGGGCTGGCGGGTCATCGTGGTCAAGGACCAGGACCGGCGACGCCAGCTGCGCGACCTGTACCTGGCCGACTGGTACAAGTACCTGGCGCTGGCCAGTGCCGGCCTCGTCCCCTGGGCCCCCCTCTCCGACCGGGAGGCCGAGGCGGCGGCGCTGGCTCAGGAGCGCGCCTACGCCCAAGCCGCGGTCGCCGGACCACCCGGGTTCGCCGAGTCGCTCGATACCGCTCCCGCCCTCCTCCTCGTCCTGGCCGATCTCTCGGCTCTGGCTGCGGTGGACCGCGACCTCCCCCGCTACACCTTTGCCGGGGGAGCCTCCATCTACCCCTTCGTCTGGAGTCTCCTGTTGTCGGCCCGGGCCGAGGGACTGGCCGGCGTCATGACCACCATTGCCGTACGCCGGGAGGATGACGTCAGGGCCCTGTTCGAGGTCCCCGAGACCTGTGCCGTGGCGGCGCTCGTCGTGTTGGGCCGCCCGGTGACGGCCGCCCGCCGGCTGCGGCGGCGTCCGGTCGAGGACTTCGCCTGGATCGACCGCTACCGGGGGCCACCACTGCCCGGCGGCTGACCCCGGCCACCGGTCTCGCTTCACCCGTGGTCAAATGGGCCATGGCCCAAAATGTCATCGGCACCGAACTCCAGCCCTGCAGCTACGACCCTCTAACCGGTTTCTACCGGGACGGATGCTGCTCCACGGGCGCCGAGGACTACGGCGTCCACACGGTGTGCATTCGGGCCACCGTCGAGTTCTTGTCCTTCTCCGCCTCGGTCGGCAACGATCTCTCCACCCCGCAGCCCGAGCACGGCTTCGACGGAGTGCAACCCGGTGATCAATGGTGTCTCTGCGCCTCACGCTGGCAAGAAGCCTTCGAGGCCGGCATGGCCCCACCAGTCGTCCTGGAGTCGACCCACGCCTCGACCCTGGAGTGGGTCGAACTGGGTGACCTGGCCCAATACGCCATCAAGGACTGACTGACGTCAAGGAGCGAGCGGGGTCAAGGACGAGCGGGGTCAAGGACTGAGCAGCTCGAACAACCGCTCAGGCGGGCGGGCGATCACGGCACGATCGCGGTAGACGACAATCGGTCGTTCCAGCAGGATCGGATGGTCGACCATGGCCGCCAGGACGTCATCGCCTGACCGGTCAGCCAATCCCAAAGTCGCATAGACCTGCTCCCCTGTGCGCATCATTAACCGCGGATCGCTGATGCCGAGTTGCGCCATCAGGACGCGAAGCGCCGCTACGGTCAGCGGCTGATCCAGGTACTCCACTATCTCCGCCTCGATGCCCTCGTCCTCCATCAAGCCCCGGGCCGTGCGACACTTTGAACACTGCGGGTTGAAATACATGGTCACGTCGTCCATGTCCCGAAGTGTACGAATCGTCACGCCTTGGAGGTTGAGTACATGGAGGGCCACGTTGTCAGCGTCAGCCGAGTGATTGACGCCCCTGCCGCAGCCCTCTTCGCGGTGGTGGCCGACGCCGGCCGTCACCCCGAGATCGATGGTTCCGGTGCCTTGGTGAAATTGAGGGACGGTTCCGGTCTCCCCCAGCAACTCTCGCTCGGCTCGACGTTCGGCATGAAAATGAAGATGGGTGTGCCCTACTCCATGTCCAACACGGTGATCGAGTTCGAACCGGAAAAGCGCATTGCCTGGAAGACCGTCCTGTCGGGTCCACTAGGCCGCCTCATCGGCGGCCGCATCTGGCGCTATGAGTTCGAGCCAGAGGGGGACGGCACCAGGGTGACCGAGAGTTGGGATGTCTCCGAGGACAAGCAGAGACTGTTCCTGGCCACGGACAAGGTGGCCGCCGCCACCGCCGACTCCATGACCAAGTCGCTGGAGCGACTGGCCAACGCCGTCACCGCATAGATATCCCCGATGCCTTCGACGAAGTGAGCCCCGACTGCGCCGCTACCCGGCTCGCCCGGTCGGCCCCGACCGGCCACGCCAGTCGGCGGTCGTAGCATGCCGGCGATGATCGACGACCTGTGGGAGCAGCGCGTCCTCCCCACCCTTTCGGAGTACACCCGAATTCCCTGCCTCTCCCCTGCCTTCGACCCGGACTGGGCCGAACGGGGCGCCATGGTAGAGGCGGCCGAGCTCCTCCGGGCGTGGGCCCAGGAACAGGACGCGGGGCTGACCACCGAGATCGTGCAGTTGCCCGGCCGCACCCCGGTCCTGTTGGTCGAGAACGGCGGTGGTGGTGACCCCATCCTGATCTACGGCCATATGGACAAGCAGCCCCCGCTGGGCCAGTGGCGGTCCGGGTTGTCCCCCTTCGAGCCTGTACGCGAGGGGGACCTCCTCTACGGGCGCGGCACCGCCGACGACGGCTATGCCCTCTTTGCCGCCGTCACCGGGCTCATGGCGGCCGACGGCGGCCGGGGGCGCGTGATGATCCTCATCGAGGCCAGCGAGGAGAGCGGCAGCCCCGACCTGTCGGCCTACGTCGCCCACCTGGCCGAACGGATCGGGCGCCCCCGCCTGGTCATCTGCCTCGACTCGGGTGGCCTCAGCTACGACCGCCTCTGGCTCACCTCCTCGCTGCGGGGCAACCTCGTTGTCAGCGTGCGGGTCGACGTCCTGACCGAGGGCGTCCACAGTGGCGCGGCGGGTGGCTTGGTGCCTTCGTCATTCCGGATCTTGCGCCGCATCCTCTCGCGCATCGAGGACGAGGCCACCGGGCAGATCCTCCTGCCCGAGCTCCAGGGCGCCGGCATACCGGAGTCCTATGCCACTGCGCTGACCGAGGTCGCTCTCGAATTCCCGGACCTCGGGCTACCGAGTGTGGATGGGCTCCACCTGCTGGGCGCCTCTCCGGCCGATCGCCTCATCGCCCGGGCCTGGTCGGCGGCGCTCGAAGTGACCGGCGCCGAGGGTCTGCCCGCCTTGCGCGACGGCGGCAACGTCCTGCGGCCCTACACCACGGCCAAGTTCTCGCTCCGCCTGCCGCCCGACGTCGATGCGCAGGTGGCGGCCGACGCCCTCATCTCGGCCATCACCACCGATGAGGGGGCCCACATCACGATCGACCTCGAGACGCCGGCCAACGGGTGGTACTCCCCTCCCCTCGACCCCGACGTCACCGCTGCGCTGACACGCGCCTCCGTCGACCGCTTCGGGCGGCCACCGGGGTCCTTCGGCGAGGGTGGGACCATTCCCTTCCTGGCTGATCTGCAGAAGAGCTTCCCCGGCACGGGCATCGTCGCCCTCGGTGTCCTCGGCCCCCACTCCAATGCGCACGGCCCCAACGAGTTCCTGCACATTCCTATGGCCAAGGCCGTGACATATGCGGTAGCGGAATTGCTCAGGTAGCTTGCCCCACTATGTCCTGGGAATTCTCGACCGACCCCGCCTTCCAAGAGCAGCTCGACTGGATGGACGGATTCGTGCGCGACGAGGTGGAGCCACTCGACCTGGCGTTTGCGCACAGGACCTTCCATCCCATCGATGACAACCTGCGGGCCGTCATCGACCCGCTCAAGGACGAGGTGCGCGCCCGGGGGCTGTGGGCCTGCCACCTCGGCCCCGAACTGGGAGGCCAGGGCTACGGCCAGGTCAAGCTCTCGCTGATGAACGAGATCCTGGGCCGGACCAACTGGGGCCCGCAGATCTTCGGGACCCAGGCCCCCGACACGGGCAACGCCGAGATCATCGCCCACTACGGCACCGATGAGCAGAAGGAACGCTACCTGGCGCCGCTGCTCACCGGGGAGATCTTCTCCAGCTATTCCATGACCGAGCCGCAGGGGGGCTCGGATCCCTCGCTCTTCGAGACCACCGCGACCAGGGACGGCGATGAGTGGGTGATCAACGGGTGGAAGTACTTCTCGTCCAACGCGCGCACCTCGTCCTTCCTCATCGTCATGGCGTTGACCGACACCGAGACCGACGTGTACCACGGCATGTCCATGTTCCTGGTGCCGACCGACACACCCGGGATCGAGTTCGAGCGCCACATCGGCCTCATGGGTGAAGCGCCGGGTGAGGGGATGCATGCGCTCATCCACTACAACAACGTGCGCGTCGCTCCCGAAGGGCTCCTGGGCGGCGAGGGCCAGGCCTTCGCCATCGCCCAGACGCGCCTCGGCGGTGGCCGGGTCCACCACGCCATGCGCACCGTGGGCATGGCCCAGCGCGCGCTCGACATGATGTGCGAGCGGGCGCTCAGCCGCAAGACCCGGGACGGCACCCTGGCCTCGAAGCAGTCCGTCCAAGACGCAATCGCCGACTCCTACATCGAGCTGAAGCAGTTCCGTCTGCTGGTCCTCTACGTGGCCTGGTCCATCGACCAGAAGAGCGATCCCCGGTCCATCCGCAAGGACATCGCGGCCATCAAGGTCCTGACCCCCCAGGTCCTGCACGACATCGTCCGGCGCTGCATTCAGATCCACGGTGCCCTCGGCGTCTCCAACGAGATGCCGTTGGGCGGCATGTGGAGCGCCGCTGTCATCATGGGCCTGGTCGACGGACCGACCGAGGTGCACCGCACCACGGTGGCCCGCCAGGTCCTCAAGGGCTACCAGCCGGTCGAGGGTCTCTGGCCCAGCCAGCATCTGCCGGCCCGGCGCGCCGCGGCCGAGGAGAAGTACGCGCGGTACCTGGAGCACGAAGTGGGGAACTCGTGAGTCTCGACATCGCCGCCCTGGCCGGCTTCATGGACGCGGCGGGTCTGCCCGGCGCCGGCCTGGACATCGAGACCGAGTTCGTCACCGGCGGCGCCTCCAACGATCTCTTCTCGGTCACCCGCGGCGACTACATGGTGGCCTTGCGCAAGCCACCCGAGGTGGTGCCACCGGGACGCAACAACACCATGGTGCGCGAGCACCGCCTCCTGAGCGCCCTGGCCGACACCGATGTCCCCCATGCCCGCGTGGTGGCCGGGTGTGACGACCCCTCGGTGCTCGGTGGGTGCTTCTACCTGATGGAGTTCGTCGACGGGTGGTCCCCTATCCAGGAAGGCACCACCTGGCCGGCGCCGTTCGGCGAAGACCTCGAGGCGCGGCGGGGCCTGGCCTTCGAGTTGGTCGACGGCATCGCCAAGCTGTCCCGGGTGGACTGGGAGGTCCGGGGCCTCGAGGGCTTCGGCAAGCCCGACGGGTTCCACGAGCGCCAGGTCGACCGATGGCTGGCCCACCTGGCCACCTTCCAGTTCCGCCCGTTGCCCGGACTCGACGTCGCCGCCGAGTGGCTGCGCCAGCACCAGCCCAGCACCTACAAGCCGGGGATCATGCACGGTGACTACCAATTCGCCAATGTGATGTACCGCCACGGGGCACCGGCCCGGCTGGCGGCCATCGTGGACTGGGAGATGGCTACGGTCGGCGACCCGCTGCTCGACCTCGGCTGGGTCATCAACGGCTGGCCCGAGGACACCTCCGGCGCCTCGACCGTCAGTTATGTCGACTACGCCGGCATGCCCTCGGCATCGGAGCTCCTCGACTACTACGAGCGCGAGAGCGGCCGACCGGTCGACGAGATCGACTACTACGTCATCCTGGCCCGCTTCAAGCTGGCGGTCGTGCTCGAGGGCGGGTACGCCAGGGTGGTCAAGGGCGAGACTGACAACGAGAAGATGGAGTTGTTCGGTGACGTCGTGCTCACCATGGCCCAAAGGGCCGCCGACCTGGCGGCGACCACGCGCCTGTGACTGGCCGCTCTGACGGCGGCACACTGGAAGGCAGGGTGGCGCTGGTCACCGGGGGCAGCCGCGGGCTGGGGCGGGCCATGGCTCTGGGCTTGGCCGACGCCGGAGCGGACGTCATCATCGCCAGCCGCAAGCTGGAGAACTGCCGGGCGGTGGCCCGTGAGGTCGAAGCACGGGGGCGGCGGGCCCTGGCCGTGTCCTGCCACGTCGGGCACTGGGACGAGCTCGAGGGCCTGGTCGACCAATCGTACGACGCCTTCGGGCGGGTCGATGTCCTGGTCAACAACGCCGGCATGTCGCTCCTCTACGAGAATCTGCCGGCCGTGACCGAGGCCTTGTGGGACAAGGTGGTCGACCTCAACCTCAAGGGCCCCTTCCGGCTGACCACCCTGGTGGGTTCACGGATGGCCGAAGGCCCATATGGTGGATCCATCATCAACGTATCGAGCACGGGCTCCATCCGACCGCAACCGTTCATGCTCCCCTACGACGCCGCCAAGGCCGGGGTGAACGCGCTGACCGTGGGCTTCGCCCACGCCTTCGGGCCGACCGTGCGGGTGAACTGCATCATGGCCGGGCCCTTCATGACCGACGTGACCGCCTCATGGGACATCCCAGCCTTCGAGAAGGCGGCTCGGGCCAGCCATGCCCTGCAACGGGGCGGCCAACCCGACGAGATCGTGGGCGCCGCGCTCTATTTCGCCTCCGACGCCAGCAGCTACACGACCGGCGCGGTGCTCCGGGTCGATGGGGGCATCCCCTGACCGAGCACGCCGACTTCTGGTTCGACCCCGCCTGCCCCTGGGCCTGGCTGACCTCCCGCTGGATGCTCGAGGTCCAGCAGGTCCGGGCGGTGACGACCACCTGGCACGTCATGTCGCTGGCCATCCTCAACGAGAACCGCGACGACCTCTCCGACAGCTACCGCAAAGGCCTGGCGCGCACCTGGGGACCGGTGCGTGTCTGTATCGCGGCCGAGCAGGAGATGGGGCCCGACATCCTGCTGCCCCTCTACACGGCGCTGGGCCGTCGCATCCACGTGGAGCGGCGCCGCACCGATCCCCACATCATCACCGAGGCCCTCGAGGAGGTCGGCCTCTCCACCGATCTGGCCGCCGCCGCCACCTCGACCGAATTCGATGACGCCGTCCGCAAGTCGCACCACGAGGGCATGGACCCCGTCGGCCTCGAGGTCGGCACTCCGGCCATCCACATCAACGGGATGGCCATCTTCGGCCCGGTGGTGACGCCGACCCCCAGGGGCGAGGCGGCCGGCAGGCTCTGGGATGGCGTGGCCCTGGTCACCGCCACCGACGGCTTCTTCGAACTCAAGCGCAGCCGGGATCGGCCGCCGATCTTCGACTGAAGCCCAGCACGCGCCAGGAACAGCGCCAGGAACCCAACAGGAACCCGATTGGGGTTTCTGCCATCAGCCTGAGCCGATCGCGCCTGCTCGATGGACACCGATGACGGTCTTGGTCGATGGATCGACGTGGACAATGACCTTCGGCCACCTCGCGTCGGGCGGGACGGAGAGATGGGTGGCCGGACCGAAGAACGAATCCTGCAGGCCGGGTCGCCATCCGTCTTCGAGGAGGTCGAGCGCCACCCCCCAGTAGTCGATGTTGTCGTAGCCGTAACGCGGACCAAAGGCCGCGGGTTGGACCGCCACGATGACCGGTCCGGGTGGCACGCTGTGCTCGACCGACCGGGCAATGGCGTGGTTGAGAGGTGAATCCGACCGGGTCTCGGCCGCCTGACCATGAGCAGCCGGGACCAATGTCCGAAGGCCGGCAACGCCCGCGGCGACCAAGAGCAGCAGCGCCGCCCATTCCAGCCCGCGCCGGACGGGAACCCGGCCCTGGACGCGGTGGTGGCCCCCACGCACCCGGCGGATCCCCACCGTCGCCTGGTCGCCTACGGCCCACAGCGCAATGATCCACATCAGCATCCCGACCACCCAGAGCAGGTTGATCAGGTATCCCGAGAGAACGACCTTGTCCCTGGCAAAGGCGGCGAAGCTGGCCACCGTCCCCACCGCAGCGACGGCCCCGACCACCGCCAGCGCCGAGAGCTCGCGCCGGCCCGCTCGCCACGCCCAGACGGCGATGACCACAAGGAGTCCCAAGGCGAAGAAACCCCAGCCGACGGCATGACGGCCCAGATACTGCGGTGTTCCGTTGGCGGCGGAGGGGAGATAGGGATACTGCGTCAACCAGATGGGATGAGGTGCCACCGCCGTCGCCAGCGCATGGAACCCGAACTCGAGGCCCACCGGCGGCTGAGCTCGGCGCGAATCCAAGATGAGAGACAGATTGCCCGGATGCCCCGAGACCTCCTGGACGAACGGCAGTATCCAACAGGCCAGCCCCGCGATCAGGCCCACGGGGAGCCATCGCCACCGTGGCGGCCGATGCCCATAGGCCAGCGCGACCAAAGGTGCAACCAGGGCGAGGATGGCAGCGGTGACGGCATAGACGAGGTGACTCTGCGCGGCCACCGACGCGAAGACGACGACCAGGGGCCACCAACCGAACCTTCCGCACGCCACCACCCATGCGGTGGCCGCGGACGCGATCAGGAAGACGAGTCCGAAGTGGGGGTTCCAGACCAGATCGGTGAACATCTGCGTCTGCCATCCCACGTCGGCCACGACGACGGCGACGGCCACGGCGGCCGGCCAACCCTTGACCGACCACACCGCCTCGACGGCGAGCGACAGCGAAGCGCCGCACACAAGAGCCGCGCCCCAGAGTGCTCCGTGACTCGGATCGAGATGCACGGGCACGGCCAAGAGCCAGAACAACAGAGGCCCGAGATCGAAGAAGGCGTGGTGCATCCCCTGCGACGCCAGGGACCAGACACCCACCAGGGGCGACTGCCCGGAGAAGACCCGGTAGGAACCGATCGAGATCATGGCGTCGTCGCGGACGGGTCGCCAACCATCGGCGAGGTCGATGAGTGTCGGCACCAACACCATGGTCCACACCAGCCCGTGGCTCCCGAGTCGGAGTGCCGTAGGCATCCATTGGACCGCCTTGCGTCGGAACCGGCGCTGCGGCCCCTCCGGCCGGCTCCGGAGCGGCAACCGCGTCGATCGTCGGGACCGACGAGCCGGTGCCTATCGCCATGGACACGCGCGCGAGGTCGTCCGACGAACACGGCCCTCCGCGAACCCTTGCGCTGCGTCTCGTCTGCGCCCCGGACGCCACCGCCCATTGGCAGCAGATTGGTCGAACCGCATCGTGTCGACGGTACTCGGTGCGTCGGCCGAGGTCCGGATTCTCCATTCCGCCAAGTACCCCGGCGTGGTCGATCGGGGAACCACCGAACGGAACTGCCTGACGTGGAGCCGCGCGACGAATGGCCGTTGGCATCACGGCGCCGAAGTGCCTCGCGGGTGCCCGTGTCCTGATATGACTCAGTCCGCGTCGAGGGTCTCATCATCGAGCCCGCACCTCGTCACAGGACGGCGCCGGACTCCTTGTGGGCGATGATGGCCTCCCAGTCGAGGCCGAGTTCGAGCAGGATGTCCTCGGTGTGCTGGCCGTGCTCGGGGGCGGGGAGCATCCGGTCGGCCGTCTCGTCGATCTGGACCGGGTTGGCCACGAGGTCGTACGCCCGGCCGTCGTCGCGCTCGACCCGGCCCAGGTAACCGTTGGCGGCCACCTGGGGATCGTCGGCCAACTCACTGGCCATCTGCACGGGGGCCCAGGCACCGGACAGCGGCGCCAGGGCGACTCTCCACTCCTCGTAGGTCTTCGAGGCGAACACCGCGTCCACCGTCTTCACGCACTCTTCCCGATTGGCGAAGCGACTGGCCGCGTCGGCGAACCGTGGATCGTCAATGAGGTCCGGTCGGCCGATGACCGTGCAGAATTCGGGCCAGAAGCGGTCGGCCTGCAGCATCATGAGCGTGATGAATCGGCCGTCGCTGGTCCTGTAATTGCCGACCAAGGGATTCGGGGTCGCATTGCGGTCGAACTTGGGCATCGGATCGCCGCCGTACAGACCGGACGCCACGATGTCGGGTGACAGCACCCACATGGCCAAGCCCAGCAGCGAGACATCGATGACCGGTGCCTCGCCGCTGGTGGCCCGCTGGAGGAGCCCGGCGGCGATCCCACCGGCGATGGCCATGCCGCCGGCCAGGTCACCGAAGGCGGCCCGCCCCCCGATAGGCCATTCGTTCTCCGCCGGGGTCAGGGCGTTCGCCACTCCCCCCCGGCCCCAGTAGATGGACCCGTCGTACCCGGGCTTGTTGTTCTCCGCCCCCAGGGGTCCCAGCCCCGAGCCGCGGGCGTACACGATGTTCGGGTTCACCGCTCGGATGTGCTCGACGTCGATCTGCAGCCGCTGGCGCACCGAGGGGAGGAAGCTGGTGAGGAAGACGTCCGAGGTCTCCACGAGTTTGTAGAGGAGGTCGCGTCCGGCGTCGGTGCTGATGTCGATGCCGATGCTCCGCTTGCCGCGGTTGGGCTGCTCCATGATGTAGTTCACCGCATTGTCCCCGCCGGGGATCAGGCCCATGGAGACCAGACCCCGCTGGGGATCTCCCATCACGGGATGCTCCACCTTGATGACGTCGGCGCCCCAGTCGGCCAAAACGGCGCCGGCGGCGGGAACGAACGTCCACGCCGCGACTTCGAGAACTCGGAATCCGGAGAGTGCCTTGGCCATGCCGACCGATCCTTTGTTTGGGTGAGCCTGGGCAGGATAGCGGCACGCTCGCCCGGACCTTCCCCATACAACCACCGGGACGGCAGAACTGACAAGATCTCGGGCCATGGACGCGGCGATGGCTCCACCGGCCAAAAGGCGTCGCCGGGCGCGGCCCGAGGGCCGTTACGAGCTCATCAGTTGCGGATTGCACGGCCACACCCTGGTCGGGACAGACGCGGCCCACATCCGTCCCGAGGACTGCGCCGTCGTCCGTGAGGCGGACGGATTGCGCTGGTACCGGTGCCTGCGCTGCGATACGTGGCTCCCCCGACCGATCCCGCCGGCGGACCACACCACCCGTGAGTTCATCCCGGGGCGCGACGAGATCGAAGTGCCGCTGCGCGGCCGCCCCCTGCGCGATCGTTTCGTCCTTCGCCTGATCGCCCTCGATCGTGTGCTCCACGTCCTCGTGCTCTCCGTCATCACCGTGGCCATCTTCGTCTTCGCCCATGATCGGGATCAGCTGCGCAAGGTCTACGTGCGCGTCCTCGCCGACCTTCAGGGCGGGCTCGGCGGGCCGATCTTCGACACCACACGCGGCATCTTCCACGAGGCCAACCGGCTCTTCGCGTTGTCGAGGACCGAGCTCTACCTGATCGGGACGGGCGTGGCCGTCTACACGGTGATCCTGGTATTCGAAGCGGTCGGTCTGTGGTTCGCCCGCCGATGGGCCGAGTACCTGACGCTGGTCGAAACCGGCGTGCTCGTCCCCTTCGAGATCTACGAACTGACCACCCGTGTCTCCACCCTGAAGATACTGACCCTGGTCATCAACCTGGTCATCGTCCTGTACCTCCTGATCTCCAAGCGGCTCTTCGGCGTACGAGGCGGGGGCAAGGCGGAACAAGCGGTGAAGAAGGCCGATACCGGGTGGCCCGCCGTGGACCGGGCCACCCCTTTCATGCGCGCCCTCGACCAGCCGGCGGTTCAGTAGTACCCCTGCATCAGCTCGGTGGCCCAGGTCGGTTGGTGCGTCGCCACCGGCTGGAACTCGCGCATGAACGGCTTGACGTCGAGCACGGGCGAGCCGGCGATGGCATCGAGGCCCCGGACGTGAAGCTCAAGGCCATCGACGGCCAGCAGCCGGCACGCGCTCACACCGAGGCGATTCGGTCGCATCTTGGCGCGCTGGGCGAACATCCCCACGGCCGGCCACTCGGTGTTCCCCGCGGGTGACGAGCCCCGGTCACGACGTCGCGTTCCTCCACCAGGTGGAATTGGAAGACCACGCAGAGGTGCGAAAAGGCATCGAGGCCGGCCACGGACTCAGGGCCGAAGCGGTCGGCATCGAGGCGGATGGTCGCTTCCACCGATCCCCAGTTGTCGTCGATCGCATCGTCCCGGCCGCCTACGACGACGCCGATCGGTTCGAGGGTGATCACCAGCGGAGAGTTTCCGGCCCCATGCCGGAGAGCCCGGCCCCGACCGCAGCGACCGATTGCGGCCGGGTCACGAAGCGACGAAGTCGACCACCACGCGGGCCAGCTCTTCCCCTTTGTCCTCCTGGAGGAAGTGGGACGCGCCGACGATGGTGGTGTGGGGCTGTCCCTGGGCGCCGGCGATCCGCTCCTGCAGGGCACGATGCGCCCCGGCGGTGATCGGATCGCTGTCGGCGAAGGCGGTGAGAAAGGGGCGATCGAAGGCGGCCAGCCCGGCCCAGGCCGCCACGTTGGCATCATGGGCCGGGTCGTCGGGACGCGAGGGCACCAGCAAGGGAAAGGCGCGGGCACCCGACTTGTAGGACTCGTCGGGAAAGGGCGCGTCGTAGGCCGCCCGCACCTCCTCGGAGAGATCGCTGAGACAGCCGGTGTTGACGATGAAGCCGGTCGGGAAGACCTCCACCTCCTGAGAGAAGCGCTGCCAGTTGAAGAACGCCTCGCCCGGATCGGAGTCGCCGGTAGGCAGGAACGTGTTGGCCGCCACCACCCGGGCGAAGCGATCCGGGTGCTCCCCCACCAACCGCAGGCCGATGAGGCCGCCCCAGTCCTGACAGACCAAGGTGATGTCCCGCAGGTCCAGATGGTCGAACAACAGCTCGCGCATCCACTCGACATGGCGGGCGTAGGTGTAGTCGCTGCGCTCGGCCGGCTTGTCCGTGCGGCCGAAGCCCACCAGGTCCGGCGCCACAATCTGGAGACCGGCCGCGGTGAGAATGGGGATCATCTTGCGGTAGAGGAACGACCATGAGGGCTCGCCGTGCATCAGCAGGACCACCGGGGCCTCCGGATTGCCTTCGCTCAGGTAGTGGACGCGCAGGTGACCCCCTTCGCCATCAGCCACCTCGGCGTAGTGCGGGTCGAAGGTGAACCCGGGGAGTCCGTCGAAGCAGGTGTCGGGGGTGCGCAGTGTCTTCATCGAGGCGGCAGCCTACGCCGCCGGTGCGGCAGCCGCTCTCGGACGGTGAGCCGAGAAACGACGCCATTGCCCCGATGGATG
>CAVURD010000039.1:0-52908 GCA_963743785.1 uncultured Acidimicrobiaceae bacterium
CACGACCTGGTGACCGCTCTGCCCTGGTGTGACCGACGTCACCTCTGGACACGAGAGGCCTCCGGCGATCGGTGACCCGATGCCCGAGGCCAAGTCGTAACCGTTCAGGGCGGGATACTGCCCGACGTTGGTTCCGCCGCCGATCAGATCATTGTCACCGCTCTTGATGTCGGTGAATGCACTGCCGTAGGCGCCCTGACCGTAGAGGGCGTACAGGGCAGGATTGAAGAGTCCGGTCTGCGAGGTGCAGCCATCGCTCCTGTCCGCCACCAGTCCGGCCCAGAATGGCGAGGCGAAGCTGGTGCCCCGCGCGAAGGCCCACCCATTGATGCATCCGGCTTCGAGGCAGTAGATCTCCATCGGCGTCCCGGCATTCGCTGAGACATCGGGCACCTCGCGACATCCGTTCAAGCACGACACTTCCGCCGGAACGTTGACAGCAGGTTGGCCATTCTGGCGCGACTCGAATGCCGAGACCCCTCCTCCGGTCGCACCGGCGACCGATTGCTCGCCACAGGCAGAGGACGACTCCTGGGTTTGACAGTCGTTCCACACCACTTGGGAGTTGGACCCCAGCGTCGTGCCACCAACTGCGGTGACGCCGGGGTCCGAGGCCGGATAGTCCACGGCGAGTGATGTCGAGAAGTCAATGGGGTAACAATCCTCGGATCCCGAGTCACCCGTCGCGGCAAAGATGGACTGCCCCTGCGCGGCGGCCTGCGTGAAGAGCGTGGAGAATCCGCCCGACATGCCACCTTGGAGCGCGATGGTCTCGCACTCACCCCAGCTGGTGGACACCACCTGGGCTGCGTCGTCCGAGACGATCGTGTTCCACACGTCATACACACCCTGGCTGCTATTTGGTCCTTCGTAGGACACGATCGACGCACCGGGCGCCTGAGTGGCAACCTGTTCGATGTCGAGATCTGCCTCTACCTGCCCGTTGGGGTCGGTGAAAGAACCTCCATCAACGGGCACCGTCGTGACTGAATTGGCCAGACCAAAGCAATTCAGGTAACTACTGACATCGCTGGCCGAATGGGGAGCCAGCTCGTAGAGCCCGATCGTCTCGCCGTGCCCGTTTTGATTGTCGTTGAGGAGGCTGCCAATTCCGTAGGACGCTCCGATTTGGTCGAGGGAGGCGCCGTTCCCGAAATTGGCGAGTGCGCTCGTTGCCCCTGCAGCAGGGATTCAAGCCATCGGCCTCGGGCTGTAACGACGCGTTGCTGGTCACATGATCCGACGGAACAGCCTTCAGAGACTCGGGCCGATAGTCGGTCAGGGTATTCAACCCGATGATGGACGCCACCTGGCCGTGGGCCAGATTGTCAGGGACCAGGGGGGCATCGTGCGCCAGATAGCCGACCTGGCCGGATCGCAAGCGGTATCTCTCGAATGATGTGCCGAGTGCGGCCGATACCTTGCTCACCGGTGCGGAGACCTTGATGGCAGACCCGGATCGCAACGTTGAACTCAAGCCCCTCCCGTGCAGCCAGGATTCCACTGTCGCGACGTCGCTCGACGAGGGCCCGAACTCCGTGGCGAACTGACCGGGTTGCAACCAACGGTGGAATTGGGGCGAGGAGGGGTTGTACAGATTGGCGAGGAGGGAATGCAGTCCGGCGGCGTTCGACGGTGGGAGTACGACACTGAGGCTGAGCTGCTGGGTCCCGGGCACGGCACCGAGGGCTGTCGATCCTCGCGGTGCACCATGGGGAGCGAACTGGTGCGGTCGGATCAATGGATTGCTCGTCGTGCCACTCGACGTGCTCGCTCCCGCCGCCGACGGCAGGCTCACCACGAAGCCGGACAGCGCCAACGCTGCGACCAGCACCCGCGATCGGCCCACCATCATTCGCGTGACCGCTGGCACCACCCTCCCATCCCACTCACCCGACCGCGTGCGCCAGAGAAGTTTAGGTCGATCCCAGTGGCGTTCCCGGCCACGGGGGCCCAACGGCCCCGCAGCTTCTTCGAGGTCACGCCCTGTTCACGCGCCGGTCACCCTCGAGTAATCCGATGAGAGCGGTCACGTCGGCCATCAACGCCGTGTGGGGCACGGCGGACAAGGTGGACTCGTCGTGGGCACCGCTCACCACCCCGATGACTGCACCCGCGCCGGCCGCGGTCCCCGACGCAAGGTCACTGACGGTGTCCCCCACCACAGCCACGGCGCCGGCATCCGTTACTCCCAGCCGTTCCATAGCCCCAAGGATCATGTCGGGTGCGGGACGGCCGCGACCACAGTCCGCCGGCGACAGGGCCAGATCGATATGGGCGGACCATCCGAGTGACCTGATGAGCGCGTCGCGGGTGGACGGGGCAAAGCCGGTAGTCAGGCAGACCTTGACTCCACGAAGCCGGAGCCCGTCGATCGTCTCGAGGGCACCTCGAATGGGCGACACTCTTCCTTCAGCGACGATCCGCTCGTACGCCTGAGCGAATGCGGCGGTGGCCGCGGTCGCTGGTTCGGGATCGAGCAGCCCGGCGAACACATCGGCCTTGGACTGACCCATCGTGGCCAGGACATAGGCACGGGCGGAGGCGAAGCGGGGGCTGTCCAGATCGACCCCGGCCGACTGGAGCGCCACCGTGAAGGCTTCGTCGACGGCGCCGTCGTCACGCACGGTCGTGCCGGCCATGTCGAGGCAGACCAGTGAGTACGGTCCGATCACCTCACGCCACTCCCGCCGCGGTGAGCGTGTCGGCGGCAATGCCGGGAGCGCAGGTCATCCCCCGGCCGCCGGGCCCGGTCACCATCCATACTCCCGGCCTGAGCTCGTGCCGTAGGCAGACATCGCCGTCGATGCACTGGGAGTAGACGCCTTCCCAGCGCCGGGCCACCGGCGGGGCTGGCGTGCCCAACAACGCGGTGGCCCGGGCCAGCAGCTCGTGGGAGGGATCCTCACTCAGAGCAAAATCGAAGGGTTCCTCATAGGCGTGGGTGTCGCCGATGGTCAAGCCTCCGTCGCCCCGCTGCACCATGAGAAGTTGGAGATGGTGGGCCGCTGCGACCGAGTTTTGCCTTCCCAGTGGGTCGAGATCGACGACGTCATAGGCCGGGTAGTACCGCAAGGTGTCGGCGTCGGCTACCGCCGTCGTGAGGGTGGACGTGAAGGGAACGGTCTCCATCATCTGGAGGCGCACGCGACGCAGACGAGCTGCCAGGTGTTCGGTCCCCGGGAGATGGTCGAAGGCTGCGCCCGTTGCCACGACGGCAAAGTCCGCCTCCCACTTGGTCCCAGTGGCGTCGATCAGCGCCTGCTCCTCGATGGCCACCACCCGGCGTCCGGCGTGGAAGGCGTACCCGTCCAGGCTCTCCAGGTGGCTCCGCAGTGCGCCCAAGACCAGGCGGGGTTCCACCACCGCGTCGTCGGTGCAGTGAAGGCCGCCCACTGATCTCGCCGCGCAGGGCCGGGTTGACGGCACGAAGCTGCTCAGGTTCGAGGAAGGTGACCGAGCGGTCCGCGGCATCGAGGTGGTCGGCGAAGGACTCCATGACCTGACGCTCACCCTCATTGACGGCAAGCGTCAGGGAGCCGGTGGCCCGAAATCCGATGCCGGGTGCGTCGCAGGCCACTTCCTCCCACCGGTGCCGGGATCGACGCGCCACCTCGAGTTCGGTCCCCGAGCGCCGGCCGCTCACCCAGAGCAGGCCGAAGTTGCGCACGGACGCACCGGCCGGAGCCGGATCGGCTTCGAGATGCTGGACGCTGAAGCCGGCCCGGCAGAGCTCGAGCGCATGCCACGTACCGAGAATCCCGCCTCCAGCCACCACGGCACGCTTCATCGTGGCGCCCTCATCGCGGCCCGGATGACCTTCGGTCCGGTGGCGTCATGCCAGTACTTCATGCGAGTGCGTCATACCAGTCGGCTCATGCGAGTGACGTGGTAATCGACTCTCTGATCTCGTCGGCCGCTTCCCACGGTCGCTCATGGCCGAAGACGGCGCTACCCGCCACGAAGACGTTCGCACCCGCGACGGCGGCCAAAGGCGCCGTCGCGGCATCAATGCCGCCATCCACCTCGATGTCCACCGGGAGCGACCCCGCACGAACGGCCGATCTGACCAGTCGCACCTTGTCGAGCACCTCGGCCATGAAGCTCTGTCCGCCGAAGCCGGGAAAGACCGTCATACACAAGATCAGGTCAATTGATCCGAGGAAGGGTTCGACCGCTTCGAACGGTGTGTCCGGATTGAGGGCCAGTCCCGCCCGTAGTCCAAGCTGGCGCATCTGCGCAATCAGCTCGTCGGACCCGCCGACCTCCACATGCACCGTGCAGCCATCGGCGCCGGACTTGGCGAAGTCTTCGAGGTACTTCCCCGGATCAGTCATCATCAAATGGCAATCAAAGAAAAGCGGCGTGTGGCGGCGAAGCGATGCCACGACCGGTGGGCCCAGGGTGAGATTGGGGACAAAGTGCCCGTCCATGACATCGACGTGGAGCCAATCCGCCGACGCCGCCACCTCGCCCACCTGCTCGGCCAATGCACCGAAATCTGCGGCCAACAGCGACGGGGCAATACGAATCGCCCCTGGGGACCCGGCGTCGGGCCGGGACGAAAGCGGTCGGGGCGAAAGGGATTGATCAGACATGGCGGCCCGGCTCAGTCGAAGCGGGCCCAGCACAGGATCCGCCGGAAGCCGTAGAAGTACGGCTCCCGCTCACCGAGCTCCTCCAAGAGGCACTCCCGATAGCGATCAACGAAGTCGGAGAACATCTCGGCGCTGAGGCGACTGCGGTAGGCGGTGAGAAGCGACCCCATGACCCACTCGACCACCTCTTCGGTCGACGACAATTCGTGGCCGTACACCTCCATCCGCACGACCTGGTCGCGGGCTCCCAACTCATAGAGAAGATCAGCGTAGAGCTCGGGCGAGAGGACAAAGCGACCCCTGTCCTCCGGAACGTCTCCATCGAGCGCGTCGATGAAAGGCGCCTCAAGGGCGACCTGGCGGGCCAACACGTGTGAGGGATGCCGAAAGTTCGCCGGAACCTGGAAGGCCAGCTGCCCGCCAACCTTGAGCGCGGTGCGCATGCGGGCCAGGAGGTCGAGGTGGTCGTCGATCCATTGCAGCGAGGCATTGGCGAACACCAGATCGAGATCCTCACCGAGCCAGGTAGCGATGTCGCCGGCGGCAAAGGAAAGACCGGGCACGTCCTTGTGATCGGCGGTGGCGCGCGCCAGCATCGCTTCTGAGGAATCGAGACCGATGGTCTGACCGGCTTGCACGCGCTCGTGCAGGACCGCCGTGAGGTCACCGGTCCCACACCCCAGGTCGACCACCTTTCCAGCCGGCACGGGTACGCAGAGGTCCAGCAGGTCGTCGAACGCTTCACGACGCTCGGAGCGGAAGCGGTGGTATTGATCGGGGCTCCAACCGTCTATCGGGGTCACGGTCACTGCCGTCATGTTTACTCGCTTCCGAGACGCTCACCTTCCGTCGGGCGAATACCTCGCAACCAATCCTCCGCTGGCATGGGTGACCGGCTCTCGGGCTGCACCTCCAGGAGGGAAAGGGTCCCCTGCCCAGTCACGACCGAGGCCCCGATCAGCGTCCCCGGCAGGCCCAGGTCGACCGCGTCGGCGCCGGGCCGGGACTTGAGGATGCCGAGCCGGTGGTCCCGAAAGGAGGTCCAGGCTCGGCCCAGTCGCACCACCCGGTTGAGCTGCGCGGCCGGCTCCTCCCAGTGCAGGTGCAGGTCTTCGTTGGTGACCTTCGCCGCAATCGTCGGCTCTCCCTGCTGGGGCCGCGGCGTCGGGAGACCCGCCACTCCCCGGGCCAGCGTCTCGACCAGGAGCGCGCTCCCCACCTCGACCAGTTCACGTTGCAAAGTGGGCAGATCCACCTCATCGTCCAAGGGCACCACCCGGCGTGCGTAGACCGGTCCGGTATCGAGTCCGGCTTCGACCCGCATCACGCAGACGCCCGTTTCGTGGTCCCCGGCCAGGATCGCCCGTTCCACCGGCGCCGCACCACGCCATCGGGGCAACAGCGAGAAATGGAGATTGACCATCGGCACCAGATTGAGCAAGCCCTCTGGGATGATCCGGCCGTAGGCCACCACGACCGCCAAATCGGCTCCGGACATCGCGACATCATCGATGGAGTGGGATACCGCAATGCCCAGACTGACCGCCGTCTCCTTCACCGGGCTGGGCGTGACGGTCCCTCCCCGGCCCCGGCGCCGATCCGGGCGCGTGATGCAGAGCGTGATGTCGTGCCCGGCGGCCACCAAGGCACGCAGCGGGCCGACGGCCATTTCGGGGGTGCCGAGAAACGCGAACCGAGCCACTCACTCACCGTAGAACAGGAGACCCGTAGGACGCGAGGCCAACCCCGGACCTCCGGCGGAATCCGACTAGCCGCTGAACAGGTTCGAGAGACCGTCCGGATCGCCCTCAGGGAGGAGAAGGGTCCGGCCGCGCAGGATCTTCAGGGCATCCTTGCGCTGGTCCTCGTCCAGGCGTTCCACCAGCAACACACCGTCCAGATGGTCGAGCTCATGCTGAAACACCCGGCCCTCGAGCTCCGAACCCTCCAGGGAGATCTCATTGCCATCGAGATCCAGTCCGACCAGATGGACGGCATCGGGTCGCACGATCTCCCAACTCAACCCGGGAATCGACAGGCACCCCTCGTTGTAGGTCCACTCGCCGTCGCTCTCGACAATCCGTGGGTTGATGACGGTGCGAGCGCCCTCACCCACGTCATAGACGAAGATGCGGCGCTGCACGCCGACCTGATTGGCCGCCAATCCGGTACCGGGAGCCTCGTACATCGTCTCGATCATGGCGTCGACCAGACTCGCGACCTTTCCGTCGATCTCCTCGACTTCACGGGTGCGCTCTCTCAGCACGGGGTCACCGTATTGGCGAATGGTCAGATTCGGCACTCGACCATTCTACCGGGGCTTCTACCGGGGCCACCTCACCCCCATTCTCAGATGGCGGTCGGATCAACCTCTATCCGCAGGCCGCGCCCTGCCGGTCGGGGCACCTCGGCCAGCAGGTCGCTGAGCACCGTCGAGTCCGGCGCACGGATCAGCCGGCCGCCGTCGGGCAGGTCTGACACCGTCACGTCGCGCCCGACTCCCGCCGCCTCGACGGCGGTGGCGTAGTCCCCAGCCAGAGGTCCCGACAGGGCGGCCAGCGCGGAGAACGGCGGGAGACCCGAGCTCCGGCGTATCGATTCCTCCTCCGCCATCACTACCGACGGGTTGCCCCGGGCGACGGCGGCCAGGACCGGATGGTCGGGAACCCTGGTCTGCAGGAGGAGCCGGGCCGATGGCGGGCCGACATGACGGGGGCCCACCAATCGAGACGCATGGATCAGGAGGGTCAGCGTTTCGTCGGTGGCGCTGAAACGGGGGGCCAGAAGATGGAGGTCGATGTCCAAAAATGCCACCGCGGCGGCTCGACGCACCCGATGCAGGACGGCTTCGGTCCCCATGAGCACCGGCGCACCGGGCGGCTCCGCCGCGTCGGTGGCGCCCGAGACTTCGTCGACGTCGGTCTGCAGGAGTGCGGCAACTTCTTCCCGTAGACGGCTCACACCGGTCCGCAGCGTCTTCATGCGCAGGTGACCGCACGCCGCGCACACCACGGGGCGTTCCTGGTGGCAACGCGGGCAGTGCAGCAGCTCCCCCGCCTGACGAACCGCGGCGGAACAATTCGTGCATTGGGCCAACTCCCCACAGCGTCGACAGGCCAGCAACAGCGATCGACCGGTCCGGTTGAACACGCACACCAGAGGTCCGCGCCGCGCCATCAACTGGGGATCGTCGAGCACGGATCGAGCCAGCCGTACGAACTCCTCGGAGAAGAGGCCGGTGCGTGGGTCGGCCCCGCGCCGGTCCACCAGCTCGACCGTGGCCCATCCCGCCCGTTCCTGGGGCGGCGGGGGCGCCACCACCGCCCGGCCGGCACTCAGCACCACAGGGGGCGCCGGCGAGATCAGGAGGCAGCGGCTGCCTTCCCGGCGCGCTCTTTCGGTGACCACGTCAACCGCGCTGTAGGTGGGCGAGCTCTGCTCTCGGTAGGCCTCGTCGTGGGCGTCGAGCACGAGTGCGGCGGCGAGGCGCGGGACCGGGGCCCACGCGCCGGATCGGCTCCCCACCACGATGGGCCAGCCCGCCCTGGCCTTGGCCCACTCCGTCGTGGCCGCGAGGCCACGCCGGACCAAGCGGTCGACCAGGCGCTCGGCCCAGCCCAGCGAGGGCACCAGCACCAGGACCGTCCCTTCTCTCTTCAGCGTGTCGGGGTCGTTGACCACCGTGAGCACCGCGTCGATGAGATCGGTGGTCGGGGGGAGCCGGAGGAGCGCCGGCCCGGGTGCGCGCAGGGCCTGCACCGTCAACTCGGTGACCACGTTCGACCGGTCGCCCTCCCCCGGCGTGATGCGAGGAGCGGTGGCGTGGGGCGGCACGGGCGGCTGGGTCGGCTGGGACCTCTGGGGCGCCTCGGGCAAGGTGCGCACCACGTGGGCCGGGGAGGCCGTCTTGAGGAAGAACGAGGCGGGTCCCGCCCAGCGCCAGGCCGCCCATTCGGCCAGTTCGACGACCATGGCAGGTGGTCCCCAGCCCGACCACTGCGTCAACGGCGTCGGGGTGACGCCCATCGGCGGAGTGACGTTGTCCTCGGTGACCCATCCGCCCACTCGACGGCCGTGCAGGACGGCGCGGACTCGCGTCCCGACGGTGACGGTCTCGGTCCAGCGCTCGGGAACGGCGTAGTCAAACAGCTTGGGCACCGCCGCCACATCGGTGCGGATGCGTACGTAGCGGCGGCCTGCGGCGCCCTCGCTCAGGTGTGCCCCTGTGGGCTCAGAGGCCCAGGGCGGACCGCAGGTCATCGACCCGCGGCGTGTCTTCCCAGGTGAACTCCTTCTCGGGTCGCCCGAAGTGACCGTACGCCGCCGTCTTCTTGTAGATCGGTCGCCGCAGATCGAGATCCCGCGCGATGGCCGCCGGACGGAGATCGAACACATCTCGCACGGCGTGGGAGATCTTCTCGGGATCGGCCGCTTCGGTGCCGAACGTCTCGACCAGCAGCGAGACCGGCTGGGCCACGCCGATGGCGTAGGCCACCTGCACCTCGCATCGCTTGGCCGCGCCCGCCGCCACCACGTGCTTGGCCACCCAGCGAGCGGCATAGGCGGCGGAGCGATCTACCTTCGAGGGGTCCTTGCCCGAGAAGGCACCGCCGCCGTGTCGAGCCATGCCGCCGTAGGTGTCGACGATGATCTTTCGACCGGTGAGGCCGGTGTCGGCGTGAGGTCCACCGAGCTCGAAGACGCCGGTCGGGTTGGCCAGAATGCGCAATCCCTCGGTGTCCAGATCGGTGGGCAGCAACGGATTGATCACGTGCTCGGTCAGGTCAGGGAGCAGTTGCTCTTGCAGGTCGATCCCCGGACCGTGCTGGGTCGAGATCAGCACCGTGTCGATGCGCACGGGCCGGCCGTTTTCGTACACCACCGACACCTGCGTCTTCCCGTCGGGCCTGAGGTACGGCACCGCGCCGACGCGACGCACTTGCGCCAATCGCTCGGAGAGCCGGTGGGCCAACCAGATCGGCAGCGGCATGAGATCGGGCGTCTCGTCGCAGGCGTAGCCGAACATCATCCCCTGGTCCCCGGCCCCCTGCGCGTTGAGCGTGTCCTCGCCACCGGTTCCGGTGCGGAACTCGAAGGCCGAATCCACGCCCTGCGCGATATCGGGTGACTGGCCGTCGAGCGAGACCAACACGCCGCAGGTCTTCCCATTGAAGCCAAAGGCGTCGTTGTCGTAGCCGATCTCGCACACGGTCTCTCGCACGATGGCCGGAATGTCGACATAGGTGGAGGTGGTCACCTCGCCCGCCACCACTACCAATCCCGTGGTCAGGAGGGTCTCGCACGCCACCCGGCTGGTGGGGTCCCCTTCCAACATGGCGTCGAGCACGGCGTCCGAGATTTGGTCCGCCATCTTGTCCGGATGTCCCTCGGTGACGGACTCCGATGTAAAGGTCGTCTTCACGTAGTACTCCACTTTTCTTGTCGGTGGGCGATCACACTATCGAGGACCGCGTTGGCCACTGCATCCTTGGAGGTCAAGGGCACTTCGGTCACGCTGCCATCCGCCCCGAGAATGTGCACCGCATTGGTGTCGTGGTCAAACCCGGCCCCGGGGGCACTCACATCATTGACGACCAAGAGGTTCACACCCTTGCGGGCCAACTTCTTCCGGCCTCGCTCCAGCACGTCGTTGGTCTCGGCCGCGAAGCCCACCACCACCTGGCCCGGCGGTCGATGCGACACCAGTCCGAGCAGAATGTCAGGGGTCGGCTCCAGCACCAATTCGGGCAGTCCCTCGTCCTTGGAGAGCTTGCGATCGGCGATCACCTTGGGGCGGAAGTCAGCCACGGCTGCCGCCATCACGACCACGTCGGCGTCGGCACACGCCACCGTCATGGCCGCTTCCATGTCGGCCGCCGATTCCACGGGCATCCGGGTCACCGAGGACCGGACATCGTCGGACAGCGCCAATCCCGACGACGTGACCAGCGTCACGTGTGCCCCTCGTCGCGCCGCCGCTTCGGCGATCGCATGTCCCTGCTTGCCCGAGGATCGATTGGTCAGAAAACGCACGGGATCGATGGCCTCGCGGGTACCGCCGGCGCTCACCACCACCCGACGACCCGACAGGTCCGGGGCGATGGATCGTCGATGCCCCACCATGGCCAGCGCGCGTTCGGCAATGGTGGCGGGATCGGCCAGGCGGCCCTCGCCGGAGTCGCCACCGGCCAGACGGCCGGTCTCCGGTCGCACGACCTCCACCCCTCGGCCTTCCAGGGTGGCCAGGTTCTCCTGGACCGACGGGTGCTCCCACATTTCGGTGTGCATGGCCGGGCAGAGCAAGACCGGGGCTCTGGTCGCCAGCAGCGTTGCCGTCAAGAGGTCGTCGGCCAGCCCGGCGCGATAGCGGGCCAAGAAGTGAGCCGTCGCCGGCGCCACCACGATGAGATCGGCGCTCTGCCCCAGACGGGTGTGCGGAATGGGCGATGCCTCATCCCACAACGACGTCTGCACCGGCTCGGAGGCCAAGGCCGAGAAGGTGAGGGCGCCCACGAAGCGGGTCGCCTCGGCGGTGAGCACCGGCACAACGTGGGCGCCGGCGTCGACCAGCCGACGACAGACCTCCACGGCCTTGTACGCGGCAATGCCACCGCAGACGCCGAGAATTATTCGCGGCGGCGGGTCTGGTGGCACGCGCGGTTCTTGGGCCATCGGCGTCACCCGCCGCGACTCCGACGCCTAGCTCGCGGTCGGGTCCTCGTCCCCGACGGTGGGGACTTCGCTCAGAATCGACTCGGCGACTTCTTCGCCGACAGCTTCTCCGGCGGCTTCGGCTTCGGCCAGCGCAGCAGCCAGCAAAGCCTCTTCCTCGGGATCCACCCGGATGTAGGTCGCCTTTCCGGCGGCGATCTCCTCGAAGGCGATGGAGACCGGCTTGCCGGAGACCGAGGCCACCTGGGGCGGCACGACCTTGCCGAGGCCCTCGCCCAAGCTGTTGTAGTACGAGTTCACCTGCCTGGCCCGGGCTGAACCGAGCGCAACCAGAGTGAACTTCGAGTCCACCTTGTCCAACAGATCCTCTATGGGCGGATCCATGAGCGTATTGCGGCCTTGGGCCATCAGGTGTCCTCCGGGTTCGCGGCGCCGTCGGCGGCCGTTCGGGTGCGGTCAACTATAGCGGTCAACTCACCCTGGGCCTGACGCAGGTCGTCGTTGATGACGGTGTAGGCGGCCACCCGGCGGCCACGTTCGACCTCGTCGCGGCCCTTTTCCACCCTCCGGCGGACCTGGGCCGCATCGTCGCCCCGGGCGGCCAGCCGGGCGGCCTGCACCTCGGTGGAAGGAGGCAGTAAAAGGATGACCGTGGCATCTGGACGTTGGGCCAGGACCTGTTCGGCCCCCTGGACGTCAATTTCGAGCAGGACATCGGCCCCCGCTGGAGGATCGGGGATCGGCGTCCCCATCAGGTTGCCCAGGAATTCGGCCCACTCAAAGAACCCACCGGCCGCGACGGCATCGTCGAATGTGGCGCGGTCGACGAAGACGTAGGCATCCCGTTCTTGTTCTCCGGGGCGCGGCAATCGGGTGGTCCAACTCCGGCTCAACCAGAGCGTGGGGTCAGACGCAACAAGCTCGGCCGCGAGCGTGCCCTTGCCGGCCCCACCGGGGCCGATGAGCACGAAAATCAGTGGCTCAGCGCGCAGTCTCTTTGAGCAGCGATTCGCGCTGCTTGGCTCCGAGACCCTGCAGCCGACGACTCTCGCTGATGCCGACCGTCTCCATGAGACGTCGGGCCTTCACCTTGCCCAAACCCGGAAGGGACTCGAGGACCGAGACCACCTTCATCTTGCCGACCGTCTCATCGGAGTCCGCCTTCTGGAGGAGTTCCGAGAGATTGAGGTTGCCCATCTTGAGCTGATTCTTCACCTCGGCCCGCTCACGGCGAACCCTGGCGGCCTTTTCGAGTGCAGCAGCGCGCTGCTCGGGAGTGAGTGCGGGTGGTTGCGGCATGGCGAGACCATAGCGCCTCCGTTGGGACCGTTCACCTCCGAAAGAAGATCTCAGCCCATGAGGCTCGACAACTCGTGTGCCAGCTCCCTCGCCGACTTTCGCAATTGCGAAATATCTGGACCGGCCGACAGGAGCGAACGCGAGGTGCTGGCGAGCACGCTGCCCGGGGCACAACCCCCGAAGCGCGAGGTCACATCCGACGGCCGTGCCCCTTGTGCCCCCAGGCCCGGGGCGAGAATTACCCCTCCCAACTGGGATAATGGAAATCTCGTCGCCGCCAAGGTTGCTCCAATGACTGCACCCACGGTGCCGGCCGGGATGTCGGCCGACGCATTCAAGGCCGCAATCTCCGCCAAGAGCGACTCCTCGACCGAAACCCCCGACGCCGTCACCGCCTCCTGAAGTGGCCTCCCCTCGGGGTTCGAACTCCGGGCGACAACAATCACCCCGCGCCCGGTTTGCCCCGCCAAGACGACCAGCGGAGACAAGGCGGCCAGACCGAGGAAGGGATGCACCGTGACGGCATCGGCCGCAAGCGGGCTCCTCGTTCCGAGCCACGCGTCGGCGTAGGCGGCGGCCGTCACCATCACGTCGCCGCGCTTGGCATCGGCGAGGACAATCAGGTCGGCGTCGGCGGCGTCGGCGATCAACCGCTCGAGCTCGGCCACTCCGGCGGAGCCGTGTCGTTCGAAGAAGGCCACCTGGGGCTTGATCACCGGCACGACGCCCCCACCCCACGCCTCGACGCAGATCTGGCAGAACGCTCGAAGTCCTGTGACGTCGTCGCTCAAGCCCCACGCGCGCAAGAGTTCGCCTGACGGATCGATGCCGGCACAGAGTGGTCCACTGCGCTCGACCGCCTGCCTGACCCGAGCGCCGAAACTTCCGGGCGACATTTCCATAGCTCGCTCCTTCATGTTGGCCGACTGGCTTGTGCGGTGGCACGCAGCGCGGCCACCGATGTGTGATTCTTCGCACACCACTTTTCGACTTCTCGCAGAATCCTCCACGGCGCACGCGGATCACGAAAGGTCGCCGTACCGACCTGGACGGCATCGGCACCAGCCTTGAGGAACTCCACCGCGTCGGGGCCAGAGGAGACGCCCCCGACGCCGACGATGGCCGCGTCCGGAAAGGCTGCCCGGCACTCCCATACGGCCCGGACGGCCACCGGGTGGATCACGGCGCCCGAGAGGCCCCCGCCACCGCCGCCCAGCACCGGCTGGCCGGACGTGAGGTCCAAGGCCAGCCCCAGCAGGGTGTTGACCAGGGTCAGGCCTTCGGCGCCGCCGCGGAGGGCGGCCGCGGCGATCTCGACGATGTCGGGCACGTTCGGGCTCAACTTGGCCCAGCGGGGCAACCCGCACTCGATGGCACTGAGCACCTCGTGGGTCGCCGTGGCCGAGTGGGCGAACATGCGGGAGCGGTCTTCCACGTTGGGGCAGCTCACGTTGACCTCGACCGCCACCACCGATGAGCCGCCGGGCAGGCGCTGCGCCAGGAGGTCGGCCGCGGCGCCGAACTCGGCCACTGATTGGCCCCAGATGCTCACGACCACCCGAGCGCCGGCGGCCGAGAGGGCCGGCAGGTCGTGCTCGAGCCAGGCCTCCAGGCCGGGGCCCTGCAATCCCACGCTGTTGAGCATGCCCGAACCGACTTCATGCACCCGAGGCGCCGGATTGCCCGGCCACGGTCGCACCGAGAGCGACTTCACCACCACGGCGCCGAGGGCGCCGAGGTCGCCGTAGTCGGCCAGCTCGATCCCGTGGCCCGACGTCCCCGACGCCGTCATGATCGGATTGGGCAGGCTGACCGAACCCACCGTGGCGGCGAGGTCGGGCCGGCCGCCTGTCATCGGGCCGTCGCCGCCCCGGCGGCGTGGAGCTCCTGGAGCGAGCGCACCACCAGGGGGTGGGCGCGCGCATCGGCCATGCCCGCGGCGGCGGCCCGGGCGGCCGCCAGGGTCGTCAGGCAGGGCACGTGATAGGTGATGGCGGCCATGCGGATGTGCTGTCCGTCGGCCCGCGGACCGAGACCCCGCGGCGTGTTGATGACCAGTTGCACCTTGCCCTGGGCGATGAGTTCCACCGCGTCGGAGGCCACGCCCTCCTCTCCGACCTTGGCCACCAACGTGTCGACCGTGAGTCCCGCCGATCGGAAGTAACCCGCCGTCCCCAATGTGGCGGCGATGGACAGGCCCATGGCGGCGAAGATCCGGGCCACCGCGAGGCCGGCCGGCTTGTCCCGGTCAGCCAGCGACAGGAAGACGGTGCCCGCGTCGGGCAGGCGGGTGCCGGCCGCCATCTGGCTCTTGGCAAAGGCCAGTCCGAAGGTGATGTCGACGCCCATGACTTCGCCGGTCGAGCGCATCTCGGGCCCCAGCAGGGTGTCGACGCCCGGGAAGCGGTCGAAGGGCAGCACCGCCTCCTTCACACTGACGTGGTCGAGCGTCTGGACCCGGCCGACCGCCCCGGCGGGCAGGAGCCCTTCCTGGCGCAGCTGGGCCAAGCTCTGACCCACCATCACCCGCGCCGCCACCATGGCCAGCGGGACGCCGGTGGCCTTCGCCACGAACGGGATGGTGCGACTCGCTCGCGGATTGGCTTCGAGCACATAGACCTGACCGTCCTTGACGGCGAATTGCACATTGATGAGGCCGCACACCGACAGCGCATCGGCCAGGGCGCGGGTATGGCGGTCGAGCGCGTCGAGCACCGCGGGACTGAGCGATTGCGGTGGCAGGGCACAGGCGGAGTCACCCGAATGCACGCCGGCCTCTTCGACGTGCTCCATGATGCCGCCGATCAGGATCTCGCCCGAGTCGTCGCGCACGGCGTCGACATCGACCTCCACCGCGTCCTCCAAGAAACGATCGACCAGGACCGGCCGTTCCGCCGTGACCCCACCCTCTCGGTCCAGGGCGCCCGAGGTCAGGGTATGCATGACGCGCCGGACCGCCTCGTCGTCGTAGACGATCTCCATGGCGCGCCCGCCCAGGACATAGCTCGGGCGGAGCAGGACGGGGTACCCGACTCCGCCGGCGATGGACAGGGCTTCCGCCGTGCTGGTGGCCGTGCCCCCCGGGGGTTGCGGGACGTCGAGTGACTCACAGAGGGCGTTCCACCGTTCCCGATCCTCGGCCAGGTCGATGGAGGCAGGACTGGTGCCGAGAACGAGATCGGGAGGCAACGAACCAGCCAGTTTGAGCGGCGTCTGGCCGCCGAGCGACACGATGACGCCGACCACCTTGCCGCCGGCTCGTTGCTCGGCCTCGAGCACGTTGGCGACGTGCTCGGCCGTCAATGGTTCGAAATACAAGCGGTCCGAGGTGTCGTAATCGGTCGAGACGGTCTCGGGATTGCAATTGATCATGACCGTCTCGTACCCGGCCGCTCGCAGCGACATGGACGCGTGGACGCAGCAGTAGTCGAACTCGATGCCCTGTCCGATGCGGTTCGGACCCGATCCGAGAATGACCACACGCTCGCGGTCCGAGGGTCGCACCTCGTCTTCCTCTTCGTAGGTGGCGTAGTGATAGGGCGTGAACGCCTCGAACTCGGCGGCACACGTGTCCACCGTCTTGAAGGTCGCCCGCACCCCCAGGGCCAACCGCGCCTCGCGCACCTCGGTCTCGGTGCTGTGCCTGAGGTAGGCCAGCTGGGCGTCGGAGAACCCCAGTCGCTTCGCCCTTCGAAACGCCGGTGCATCGAGCTCCGGCACCTCGGCGATCCGTTCCCGTTCCTGGGTGATCCGGTCAATCTGGTGGACGAACCACGGGTCGATCCCCGTGCGCTCGACGATCGTCGCCACGCCGACACCGCGGCGCAAGGCGGCTTCCAGCTCGAAGATGCGCTCCGGCGTGGCCACGCCGACCCGGTGCAGCAAGTCGTCATCGCTCACCGCATCGAGCGCCGTCTCGGCGGGATCGGCATTCAGGCCGGCCCGGCCTTGCTCCAACGAGCGGAGCGCCTTTTGCAGGGATTCGCAGAAGGTGCGGCCAATGGCCATGACCTCGCCCACCGACTGCATGCGGGTACCGAGGCGTCCATCGGTGCCCGGCAACTTCTCAAAGGCCCAGCGGGGCACCTTGGTCACCACGTAGTCGATGGTGGGCTCGAACGATGCCGGTGTGGCCTGGGTGATGTCGTTCGGGATCTCGTCCAGGTGGTAGCCGACGGCCAGGCGCGCCGCGATCTTGGCGATCGGAAAGCCGGTGGCCTTGGAGGCCAACGCGGACGAGCGCGAGACCCGCGGATTCATCTCGATGATGACCCGGCGCCCCGTGGCGGGATCGACGGCGAACTGCACGTTGGAGCCACCCGTTTCGACGCCCACCCGGCGCAAACACGCGAAGGCGTCGTCACGCATCGCCTGGTACTCGACATCGGTCAACGTCTGGGCCGGCGCCACTGTGATGGAGTCCCCGGTGTGGACACCCATGGGGTCGAAGTTCTCGATCGAGCACACCACGACGCAGTTGTCCGCCGCGTCGCGCATGACTTCGAGCTCGTACTCCTTCCAGCCGGCAATGGAGCGTTCCACCAGAATCTGCCCGACCGGACTGGCGGCCAACCCCTCACCGGCCAGTTCCGTGAAACGTTCCATGGTGTGGGCGATGCCGGTGCCCGAACCACCGAGAATGAAACTGGGCCGCACCATGATGGGGAAGCCGATGGCCAGGGCGATCCCCTCGGCCTCGTCGAGGGTGTGAGCAAATCCCGATTCGGGCACCTCGAGACCGATGTCCTCCATCGCCGCCTTGAAGCGATCGCGATCCTCGGCGGTGGCGATGGCCTCGGGGCGCGCCCCGATGACCTCGACGTCGTAGCGTTCGAGCACGCCCCGTTCGACCAGTTGCATGGTCAGGTTCAAGGCGGTCTGGCCACCGAGGGTGGGAAGCAGCGCGTCGGGCCGCTCCTTCTCGATGATGGCGGTCAACACCTCGGGTTCGAGCGGCTCGACATAGGTGCGGTCGGCCGTGGCCGGATCCGTCATGATCGTGGCCGGATTGGAATTGGCCAGCACGACGCGGTACCCCTCATCGGCCAGGACCCGGCAGGCCTGCGTTCCCGAGTAGTCGAACTCGCAGGCCTGGCCGATGACGATCGGACCCGAGCCGATCACCAATATCGTCTTCAGATCCTCGCGGCGGGGCACCGTGCTGTCCTTCCGTCCAGGTCTTTCGAGCGCGTTCCGGCGCGTGCGGGTGCGGCGCGACCCATCAGGTCGCGGAACTCGCCGAAAAGGTAGCGGGCGTCGTGGGGTCCGGGTGCGGCTTCGGGGTGGTACTGCACGGAGAAGGCCTGCGCCTTGGGCGATCGAAAGCCCTCGACCACGCCGTCGTTGAGGTTCACGTGGGTGACCTCGGCCTGGGGGATCGAATCGGCCTCCACGGCGTAGTTGTGGTTCTGGCTGGTGATCTCCACCACGCCGGTCTCCAGGCGCTGCACCGGATGGTTGGCCCCGTGATGCCCGAAGGGCAACTTGTACGTCGTGCCTCCCAAGGCCCTGGCCAGCAGCTGGTGCCCCAGGCAGATCCCGAAGATCGGCACGCGGCCAAGCAGATCGGCGATGGTGGCGGTAGGCCCGGGCAGCGCAGCCGGATCGCCCGGGCCGTTGGAGAGGAAGACCCCGTTGGGTTCCAACGCCAGGACGTCGGAGGCCGAGGTACCGGCTCGCACCACGGTGACGGTGCCCAGAGCGGCCAGCTGGCGCACCATGGTCGTCTTGACACCGAAGTCGAAGGCGACGATGTGCAGGGGCCCCATCCCGTAGGTGGCCGTGTCCGCCGTGGTCACGCCCGAGACCAGGTCCGTCCCGTCGGTGCTGGCGGCAGCCGCGGCGGCGACGCGGAGTTCCGCCTCGGGAGCGGTGCCGAAGGCGCAGGGAACGGCACCGGCGCGGCGGAGGTGTCGAGTGAGGCGGCGCGTATCGACGGCGGTGATGGCCGGGACATCGTGGCGTGCCAGAAAGGCTTCGAGACCTTCGGTGGACCTCCAGTTCGAAGGGAGCGTGGTCAGATCGCGCACCACGATCCCCCGGCAGTGCGGTCGGACGGCCTCATCGTCCTCGCCGTTGGTGCCGTAGTTCCCGATGTGGGTACTGGTGAAGGCCACAACCTGCCCGGCATACGAGGGATCGGTGATGATCTCCTGGTAGCCGCTCATGGCGGTGTTGAACACCAACTCACCGGTGGCGACCGAATGCGCGGCACCGGCCGCTTCCCCCGCGAAGACCGCGCCGTCGGCCGTCACCAGGAGGGCGGCTTGTCGGAGGGCCGGCCCCATCATCGGAGACGCCTCATCGTTGGGCCACGGCGTCGATCACGACCGGCTCGCCCCGCAGCACGGTGTGGCGGACCGCACCGGTGAACGTCCGGCCGGCGTAGGGCGTGTTGCGGCTGCGGCTGGCCAGGCGGGTGGGGTCCACCGCGGTGGTGGCGGATGGATCGAACACGCACAGGTTGCCTGCCGACCCGACGTCGAGTGGCCCACCGTGGGCGCTGTGGCCGGCGATACGGAAGTCGGTCACCCCTAACCCGGCGATGGCAGAGGGGCGGGTGCTCATGAGGGCAAAGATCTGCTCGGGGCCGAGCAGCGGCGACAGCACCTGCCAGGCGATGGGCAACGCCGTCTGCAGCCCGAGCATGCCCGGGGGGGCCTGATCGAACGGCGCGTCCTTGGTCTCGGGCGCGTGCGGCGCATGATCGGTGGCGATGGCGTCGATGGTGCCGTCGCACAGCCCGGCAATGACCGCCGCCACGTCGCCGTCGGACCGCAGGGGTGGGTTGACCTTGAACACCGGGTCGTAGCCGGCCACCTCGGCGTGGGTGAGCAGCATGTGGTGCGGTGCGGCTTCGGCCGTCACCGGCAGTCCCTCCGCCTTGGCCTCGCGCACGAGCCGGACCGACCCAGCCGTCGAGAGATGGAGGAAGTGAACCGGCGCCCCGGTCAGGCGCACCAACTGGATGTCCCGGGCGACCATGGACTCCTCGGCGGCGGCGGGTATCCCCGGCAAGCCCAATCGGCTGGACCAACAACCCTCGTGCATGGCGCCACCGACGGACAAGCACTCGTCTTCGCAGTGTTGCGCCAGCGTCACCCCGACGCCCTTGGCGTAGTCGAGCGCGCGACGCATCAGCGCGCCGTCCTGGACCCCGGCGCCGTCGTCGGTGAAGATCCGCACGCCCAGAGCAGCCAGCTCACCAATCGGGGCCAGAGCCGTCCCGGCACGGCCCACGGTGATCGCTCCGGACACCGCGACTTCGGCCACGGTGTCCCGACCCAGGGCCAGCACGTCACGGGCGACCCCGGCCGAGTCGATCGCCGGTTCGGTGTTGGGCATGGCCACCACGGCCGTGTACCCCCCCAGCGCCGCGGCCCGGGCGCCGCTCTCGACGGTCTCGGCCTCCTCGCGTCCGGGTTGCCTCAGGTGCGTGTGGAGGTCGACCAGTCCCGGTCCGATCAGGCAACCGGCCGCATCGAGCACGGTGGCCCCGGGAGGTCCGGGGATGGCCTCGCCCAACTCCAGGACGGTGCCGTCGCCGAGCGCCAGATCGAGCCGTTGGACCCCCT
Source organism: uncultured Acidimicrobiaceae bacterium (assembly GCA_963743785.1). Lineage (GTDB taxonomy): Bacteria > Actinomycetota > Acidimicrobiia > Acidimicrobiales > RAAP-2 > Bog-473. Next base: position 20,144 of record CAVURD010000039.1, read on the forward strand.
CGGGGGTGACCACCGATCCACCCCGGATGACCAGCGTGACCTCAGCCATGCGGGTCCCCGCCCGGCCATTCCCCGCCGAGGAGGAGAAAGAGGATGGCCATCCGCACGGCCACGCCGTTGGTGACCTGTTGGGTGACCACGGTGCGGGGAAGGTCGGCCACGTCCGAGGCAATCTCGACGCCGCGCACCATCGGGCCCGGATGGGTCACGATGGCCGCATCGCTGAGCCGCTGGACCCGGCGAGCCGTGAGGCCCCACCCGGCCGTGTACTCGCGCAAGCTGGGGACGAACGAGCCGCTCCCCCGCTCCGCCTGGAGTCGGAGCAGCGAGACCACATCGGCGTCGGCCAACGCGGCGTCGAAATTGGTGGCGACCTCGACCGGCCAGCCCTCGAGCGAGGGCGGTAGCAGGCTGCCCGGTGCGGCCAGCGTGACGTGGGCTCCCAGAGCGGAGTAGGCCAAGACCTCGGAGCGGGCCACCCGGCTGTGCCGGACATCGCCCACGATCAGCACCCGCAGCCCCTCGAAGCAGCCGATGCCCAGGTCCTCGGGCGCCACGCCCTTGCGCTCGGCCAGCACCTGGCGCACGGTGAAGCAGTCCAACAGGGCTTGGGTCGGATGCTCATGCCAGCCGTCGCCGGCATTGATCACCCGGGCCCGGGTCACCCAGCGGGCCACCTGATGGGGCGCACCGGACGAGGAGTGGCGGATGATCACGGCGTCGATGCCCATGGCTTCGACGGTCTCGATCGTGTCCCGGAGCGACTCCCCCTTCTTGACCGACGAGTTGGCCACGGTCAGCGAGAGCACATCGGCGGAGAGGCGTTTGGCCGCCGTCTCGAAGGAGAGGCGCGTGCGGGTCGACTCCTCGAAGAAGAGCGTGGCCACCACCTTGCCCCGCAGCGTCGGGACCTTGGGCATGGACCGGCGCTCCACTTCGGCGAACGCCTCGGCCACGCGGAGGACCTCGGCGATGCCGTCGGTGCCCAGGTCGGCGACCGAGAGGAGGTGTCGGGGTTGCGTCACTTGTCTTCCAGGGTCCCGATCCACACGCCGTCATCGCCGACATCGATCATCTCTTCGCGGTTAGTCGGAAGGTTCTTCCCCACGTAGTCGGGTCGAATGGGCAGTTCGCGGTGGCCCCGGTCGATCATCACGGCCAGCTGCACGGCCCGGGCCCGTCCGAAGTCGTTCAGGGCATTGAGGGCGGCCCGGATCGTCCGGCCGGTGAAGAGCACGTCGTCGACCAGGACCACCACCTTTCCGGCCAGATCGCCGGGGATATTGGTGACCGCTTCGGGAAGGACGGGTCGCAGACCGATGTCGTCACGGTAGAAGGCCACGTCGAGGCTGCCCACGGCGACCTCGGCGTTCTCGATCTGGCTCAGGGCCTCGGCCATGCGGGTGGCCAGGGGGATGCCACCCGTCTGGAGGCCGACCAGGACCACGTCCTCGATGCCGCCGTTGCGTTCGACGATCTCGTGGGCCATCCGCGTCAGGGCGCGCTGCACATCAGCGGCGGAGAGCAACTGGGAGTGGGCAACGAACACGCCCCCGAGGGGTCGCGTGTGACTGCGCTCGCGTTCGGCCACTGCTCCTCCTGTCCGTGTGAGCCTCACGGGACTCACTTCACGGTCAGGTAGATACCTTATCGCGCGACGGCCGCCGACCCCACGAATCCGGGAGAGCCCCTGCCAGCACTGTGTGCCAGCACCGTCCTGTGTGCCAGCAGCGTGCGTATTGCGGTCGCCCTCTTGCCACCGGGCGCGGCGACGTTCAGCCGGGACGGACCTCTGGGGCGATCGTCGAGAGGATGCCGTTGACGAACGACCCCGAGTCGTCGGTCGAGTAGTTCTTGGCCAGCTCGACCGCTTCGTCGAGGATCACCGCCGTGGGCGGCCCACTTGGATCGAGGAGCTCGGCCACGGCCAGGCGCAACACCAGCCGGTCGATCACCGCCATCCGGTCGAGCGGCCACCCCACCGACACCGCGGTGATGCGGGTATCGGCCTCCTCGTGGGTGGCCGCAGCGCTCTCCAAGAGGTGGCGAACGTAGGGATCGGGCGGAACGGAGAGCTCGGCCAGGACCTCCAAGGGGCTCTCGCCTTTGAGCTCGGCCTCGTAGAGAAGGGAGAGCGCACGTTCTCTCTGCTGGTGGCGGGGTGCGCCGGTATCCGCCAACGTGGGTGAGCTCAAGCCCTGGTGAGGTACTCGCCGGTGCGGGTGTCCACCTTGATGGCGTCGCCGATATTGACGAACAGCGGCACCTGAATGACCAGGCCGGTCTCCATGGTGGCCGGTTTGCGGGCGCCCGAGACGCGGTCGCCCTTCTCCCCGGGTTCGGTCTCGATCACCTTGAGCTCGACCGAGGCCGGGAGGTCGACGCCGACGATCTCGTCGTTGTACATCTGCAGGTTGGCCTCGTCGCCTTCCTTGAGGTAGTCGGGGGCGGTGCCCAGGAGCTCGGGCGCGGCCTGCATCTGCTCGTAGCTCGACGTGTCCATGAACACGTAGTCGGAACCGTCCCGGTAGAGGAACTGCATGTCCCGCTTGTCGATGATGGCCTGATCGAGCTTCTCGTCCGCCCGGTAGGTGCGTTCGATCACCGCGCCGCTGCGCAGGTTCTTGAGCTTGGTGCGCACGAACGCCCCACCCTTGCCGGGCTTGACGTGCTGGAACTCGACGACGCTGAACAAGCCCTCGGGCAGGTTCAGGCTCATGCCGTTTTTCAGATCGTTAGTCGAGACTGCCATGAATATCCTTCGTGAATCGAGTGAGAGGTCGGCTCCCGCCTTCGGTCACCACCAGGGTGTCCTCCACACGGACGCCACCCAGGCCGGGGAGGTAGACACCGGGCTCGACGGTGACGACGAAGCCGCGAGCGAGGATAGCAGTGCCCAGCTGGCTGACCGTCGGCGCCTCGTGGATGTCCAGCCCCACGCCGTGGCCGGTCCCGTGCTCGAAGCGGTCGGCCCAGCCGGCGTCGGCGATGATGGCCCGGCAGACGTCATCCACCTCTTTGGTGGCGATGCCGGGCTTGACCGCCGCCGCCCCCGCCGCTTGGGAGGCACCCACCACCGAGAAGACCCGGGCCATGTCCCCCTGCGGCTCGGCGTCCACGCAGAAGGTGCGGGTCATGTCCGAGCGGTAGCCCTCGAACGTGGCACCGAAATCGACCACCACCGGATCACCCCGGCGTATGACACGAGACCCGGGGTGGTGGTGTGGCTTGGCCGAGTTCTCCCCTGCCGCCACGATGGTCTCGAAGGCCACGCCCTCGGCCCCGCCACGGCGCATGGCCGTATCGAGCGCCAGGCCGAACTCCTCCTCGGTCACCCCTTCCGACATCATGGGCAGCACCTCGTAGAGAGCGGCATCGGCGATGGCGGCGGCGCGCTCCATGCGGGCGATCTCGGCCTCGTCCTTGACCTCACGCAGGGCCTCGACGGCGTTGGACGTGGGCACCAGCTCGGCCGCGTCGAGCAGGCCGGCCCAGACGCGCTGCGCCGACCACGACACGTTGTCGGCCTCCAGGCCGACCTGCGACGAGCCGGAGAGGAAGTCGGTGACGGCCTTGCGCTGGTCGGCCTGACCGCCGATCGTGATCTCGACCGCGGCGCCGGCGGCAGCCACCTGCTCGGCCGACTGGGTGCGGTACCGGCCATCGGTGGTGAGGAGGGCGCCACCGGGGGTGACGACCAGCAAGGCGGCCGATCCGGCGAACCCCGTGAGGTAGCGCACGTTGGGCAAGGTCGTCACCAGCAGGGCGTCGAAACCCTCGAATCGGGCTCGCAGCGAGTCGAGGCGACCGGCCACGGATATCGGGGCCAGTGGCCCTGGAGGCGTGTGACAGGCGTCATAGGGGTTCCTTTCAACAGCTGTGCGACCGCGTCGATGGCGAGTTCGTAGCCCAGGCCTCCGAAGCCGGCGATCATGCCGGCCGTTACGGGAGCCAGCACCGAGGTGTGGCGGAACGGCTCACGGGCGGCCGGATTCGAGAGGTGAAGCTCGACGGTCGGCCCGTCGAAGGCCGCCACCGCATCGTGCAAGGACCACGACGTGTGGCTGAGCGCACCGGCATTGATGACCAGCGCGGCGGCCCGGCCCCGGGCGGCGTGTACGGCGTCGACCAGCTCACCCTCGTGATTCGACTGCCGGTGCTCCAGCGTCAGGCCGTGGCGGGTGGCCGTGGCCTCGGCCCGGGCCACGTGGTCGGCCAAGGTGGCTGTGCCGTAGATGGCCGGCTCACGCTCGCCCAGCAGATTGAGATTCGGCCCCGACAAGAGGACGACGATGCTCACGGCCGGGCTCCTCGGCTCACGGTCGGGCTCCCATGCCAGCCAGGGTAGCCATGACGTCGGCCGGGGCCACACCACGGACCGGGGTGACGCCGCCGGGACCATCGAGCACGAAGGTCAGATCCTGCTGCGCTTTCTTGTCCCGACCCATGAAGGTGAGCAGCTCGGACGCTCCCGCTCCGGGCGGCAGGTCCGAGGCGAGGTCGTACCCTCCGATCACCCTTCGGTGCTCTTGGACCCGCGCTTCGTCGATGCGCCCGAGGCGCTGAGCCAGCAGGGCGGCGAACATGAGGCCGATGGCCACTGCCTCGCCGTGCCGCAGGTCCCAATCCGGATGGTCGGACATGGCCGCGCCCTCCAGGGCGTGCGCCAGGGTGTGGCCGTAGTTGAGGACCATGCGTTGATCACCCTCTCGCTCGTCGGCCGAGACCACGGCGGCCTTGATCGCCACGCAGCGGGCCACCTGTTCGTCCCATTCCTGATCGGGTCGGGGGGGATCGCCCAGGCGCGGATCGCCCCCGAAGGGCTCGCCCAGGAAGGCGTACTTGGCCATCTCCCCCTTCCCGCAGGCCCACTCTCGGGGCGGCAAGGTGGCCAGTGTCTCGGTGTCGCACAGCACGGCACCGGGTTGCCAGAAGGCTCCCATCAGGTTCTTGCCCTCGGGCAGATTCACGCCGGTCTTGCCCCCGATGGCGGCGTCGACCTGGGCCAGCAGCGAGGTGGCCACGTTCACGTAGGCCGTGCCGCGCTGGTACGAGGCGGCGGCGAACCCGGCCACATCGGTGACGACGCCGCCGCCGAGCGCGACCACAACGTCGGCCCGGGACAGGCCGGTGCGGGCGAACTGGCGACCGAGCTCCTCCACGGTGGCCAGGGTCTTGGTGGTCTCACCGTCCCCGATGGTGCAGACCTCAAAGGGCAGGCCGGGGTCGAGACCGTCCAGCCACCCGGCCCCGGCCACCGCATCCTGGGTGACCACGACGGCGCGCTTGGCCGAGGATGGCATGACGCGGGCCAGCCCGTGTCGGGCACCGGGCCCGATGAGCACCGGGTATGAGCGGGCCCCGAGGTCGACGGTGATCTCGCGCGTCACCTGGCCACCGCTTCGAGAATCCGCGCCGTGACAGCGGAGGGCCCGAGCCCATCGACGTCGATGGTCAGATCGGCCACCTCGGCGTAGAAGGGGCGCCGGACCGCCTCGAGATCGGCCAGCGCGGTCAGGGGATCGCCGTCGAGGAGTGGACGACCGGCACCGCTCCCGACCCGGCGGGCCAGCGTGTCCACCTGGGCCCGCAACCAGATGACGGTCCCGCTGGTCGCGATGAGCTCCCGGTTCTCCGGCCGCAGCACCGCGCCACCGGCCACCGAGACCACGACGTTCGACGCGCCGGCGCACGCGGCCCGGAGAGCCCGGGCTTCGGCCTCCCGGAAGGCCGTCTCGCCGTCGCGGGCAAAGAGCTCGGGCACGGTGGCGCCGGTCTCCGCCTCGACTTCGGCGTCGGAATCGAGGTAGTCCCACCCGAGCTCCCGGGCGGTGAGCTGTCCCACGGTGGTCTTGCCCGCCCCCATCATGCCGACCAGCAGGATCCGTCGGGTCACTGACCGGCGGCCGCGGCACCCTCGGCCGGGCCCGGTGCCGCCGACGGGGTGGTCCCCAGGGCAGCCACAAAGCCGTCGCGGTTGCGCACCACTTCGGCCAGCGAGTCCCCGCCGAACTTGCGGAGAGCCTCGGAGGCCAGCACCAGCGCAGTCATGGTCTCCGCCACCACGCCCATGGCCGGCACCGCCGTCACGTCGGTGCGCTCCCGGAAGCTGACCGTCGACTCCTTGGTCACCACGTCAACCGTTTCGAGCACCGGCCGGTTGAGCGTGGCCAGCGGCTTCATGGCCACTCGGGCCACCAGCAGGGCGCCGTTCGAGATGCCCCCTTCGATGCCACCCGCCCGGGAGGTCGGGCGCACATAGCCGTCGTGATCGTCGAACGTGATGGCGTCATGGGCATCGGAGCCGCGGCGGGCGGCGTTCTCCCACCCTTCGCCGATCTCGACCGCCTTGACGGCCTGGATGCTCATGAGCGCCTGGGCCAGGAGCGCATCGAGCTTTCGGTCCCAGTGCACATGGCTGCCCAGGCCGACCGGCACGCCGTAAGCCAGGACCTCGGCCACGCCACCGAGGGAATCACCGACCTTGGCCGCGGCCTTCACCGCCTCGACCATGGCCGCCTCGGTGGCCGGGTCGAAGCAGCGCACCGAGCTCTCGTCGACCCGGGCCAGATCGCCCGGCCCCGGCCGCGGGCTGTCCGCGCTCGTGGCGGCGTCGCCCAACCGGATGATGTGACTGAGCACCGTGATGCCCAGGTGCCCGAGCAGGAGCTTGGCCAGCGTGCCGGCAGCGACCCGGGCTGCCGTTTCCCGCGCCGACGCCCGTTCCAGGACGTCGCGGGCGTCGTCGAAACCGTACTTCTGCATGCCCGGCAGGTCGGCGTGGCCCGGGCGGGGCTGCGTCAAGACGGCCGCTCGGCGCACCGGGATCGGGCGACATCTCTTCGGTCCACTTGGGCCACTCGGAATTGGCGATCTCAATGGCCACCGGTGAGCCGAGGGTGCGTCCGTGGCGGATCCCCCCCACCAGGGTGATCTCGTCCGCTTCGAAGCGCATGCGGGGGCCACGCCCGTAGCCCAGCCGGCGCCGGGCCAATTCCCCGGTGAGGTCGTCGGCCCGGACCGCCAGCCCGGCGGGCAGGCCCTCCACGATGACGACCAGGGCACGGCCGTGCGACTCACCGGCAGTCAGGTAACGCAGCACGTGGTCACGCTACCGGACCGTTGCCGTGGCTCATTTTCCGAGTGTGCGTGGATCGAGCGTGGCGTTCGAGGTGTCGTCCCCTGGCGCGAGCGAAGCTCGAGGCCGCAAACCTCCGGGATTGCTACTCGGCCACCAGATCGGCCAGTTGGCACGGGATGTCGGCGTTCTCATCGAGGTGGTAGCTGGCGCACACCCGGTGCCCGTCACGCTGCGACTCAGGCGTAGAAGGGATTCTCACCTTCTCCGTGATCGGTGACGTCGATCACCTTGGTCAACTCGGGGACCTCTTCGAGCAACGTGGTCTCAATGCCCTGGCGCAGCGTCATCTGCGACATGGCGCACCCTTGGCAACCGCCGGAAAGACGAAGGTAGGCGAAGCCCTGCGGCACATCGAGCCCGATCAGGTCAGCCCGACCGCCGTGGCTGGCAATGGACGGATTGACCGCCTGTTCGAGAACGGCGACGACACGCTGGGCCAGGGGGCCGGTGATGCCCGCAGCCAGAATCTCCGGCGGGACACCCGGTGAGCGCTCCTCGATGGTGGGCGTGTTGGGGTTCACCAGCACCAGCCCGCCGTTCCCGTCCTCGGACCATTCCAGTCGCGCCCCGCGCAGGCGGTCGACGCTGCCGGCGGGGACCACGACCGGGATGTCGCCGTCATGGTGCACTGCATCATCATCTGCCGCATCCGACGTGGCCTGGAAGTAGAGGTCGTAGACGAAGTTCCCTTCCTGCACCCCGCGCACTTCGAGCCAGAGAGCCAGGCTCGCCGGCTCGGGCTCCTGGTCGAGGGCCTCGCGCACGATGCGGTGGGCCTCGGGAGTCAGTGACACCACCGCGGTCTCTTCGGTCGTCTCGGCGGTCAGATCGTGGGCGGTAGTGGCCATGGCAGCCAGTCTACGGTGCTCAGGCCCAGGCGGCGGCGCGTCGAGGGGTGGGTGACGTCGGGCGGGGCTGCGAACGAGGTTTCGGGGCGGCAGTGAGCGGCAGGTCAGAGGGCTCGGCGCCGGTTTCTGCACACCCGGGTGTCGTCCGTTGCTGGCGCTACTTGGGCGAGACCGCCTGGGCCATCGGACGGCAGTTGGCGCAGAAGGTAGGAACGATCGCGTCTGCCGGCGGCAGCTCGGGCCAACCGGCCGACGCCCCGACTCAACGCGAGACCGAGTGCACGACCTTGTAACGTCACTGTCGTGGCGCGACCTCCAGCTGATTCTCGTGAATGGGTCAGCTTCGACGATGAAGACGAAGAACGCACCTGGGTCTTCGATGTGACGTTCTTGACCAGCAATTGGAAATGCATCTTCGGCCAGGGTTGCCAAGGTGTGTACACCGGTCCTGCCCCCGAGCTCGAGCAGGGTTGTTGCAGCTACGGGGCGCACTTCGTCGATAAGAAAGATGCCCGGCGGGTCGAGAAGATCGCTCTCACGCTCACTCCCAAGGAGTGGCAGTACCACGGCACCAAGAAGAAGGTGACCCAGAAGAACAAAGACGGAGAGCACACGACGAAATTGGTCGACGATGCCTGCATCTTTCTGAATCGCCCGGGGTTTGCCACTGGCGCCGGCTGTGCCCTCCACGTGGCCGCCGTCAACCGTGGGGTGAACCCGCTCAAATACAAGCCCGAAGTCTGCTGGCAGCTGCCGCTCCGGCGGGAGGACGACGTGGACGACGAGGGTTACGTCACCTCGACCATCCGGCAGTGGGACCGCAAGGACTGGGGCGTCGGGGGCGCCGAATTCCACTGGTGGTGCACCGAATCACCCGACGCGTTTGTGGGCACCAAGCCCGTCTACCGGGAAATGGAGGCGGAACTCACGGAGATGGTTGGCCCCACGGTGTTCGGTCGGCTCCTGGCGTATCTGCGGCAGCGGGACCACCTGAGGGCCGAGCGCGTGGCACTCCCCCACCCGGCCGTGCGCAAGAACCGTTCGGCTCGCAATTAGTCGTTGAGCGGATCTTCCTCGGCGTAGGAAGGCGTGGGCGTCGAGCCGAGAATTCGGTCGTACTTGTCCTCTTCGGCCAGGCACCAGGTGGCGTGGACATCATCGGGTTCGGCACCGCATTCAGCGCAGCGCGCGGTGGACTCCGTCGCTGATCGCTTCAAGCTACGGGCCTCTTCAAAGCGCCGGTGGCGTCCCTTTTTCACAAGAACTCCTTGTCAAAGCTGAGCGGTACAACTGCGTCCCGCCCCGGGGGGCCCGAACTTCATGGTACGGACCGCCAAGTCAGTGTAGTGGCTGGCCGGGCCGGGGCTGGCCCGTCATCGGGGCCTCGGCGGCCGTTCGGGCCGGTGCGAAGCGGTGCACGGTTTGACCGGATAGGGCGACGGCCCGACGGTCCGACCGGGCCGTTCGCAATCCCCGATGCGCCGATCCGTTCCTGGCGCGGCGCCTCTGCCCTTGGAGAGGGGGCTTCAGGCCGACCGCACACGGCAGCCTCTACGCTGGCCGACGTGTTCGACCCTCAAGAGATGGTGGCCCGGTTCCGCCAGCGCGCCGAGGCGGTGCGCACTCGGGGCATGCCCCCCATAGAAGGGGCCGAACGCCAACGATTCCGCCAGCAAGCGCAACAGGACTTCGCCGACTACGCCATGATCGGTGACGCCGACGCCGAGCTGGTCGATGGGATTCTCACCCTCCGGATCGACCTGCGCCCCAAGGACACCCCGCCAGAATCGTCGTAACCCTCAACCCCCGTAGTGCATGAGGGTGTCCTCCATTCGGAGGACCTCCTCTGGTTCACCGCCCACCTCGCTCACCTGGCCGATGAAGAGCACATGACTGCCGAGGGATCGTCGGTCGATCACGCTGGACAGGATGTACCCGACGGCCGCGCTCAGCACCGGGAGCCCGGCTGGCCCCACCTCGCGTACCGGGTGGCCGGACAGGCCGACGACATGGCCGTCGCGGTCGCCTTCGACTTCCCGCACGGGCTTGACGAAGCGGCGCACCACCGCCTTGTCGGCTCGAGCCAGGAGGGACAGGGTGAAGCTGCCGGAACGGGTGACCAGATCGGCTGTGACCGAGTCTCTCTCAATGGCCGCCGCCACCAGTTTGGGCTCGAGGCAGACCTGGACCGCCAGGTTGGCCGTCATGAGGTTGACCTTGTCCTCCCAACGGCTCCCGATGAGATACAGCCCCGTGGGCATTGCCCAGAGCACCCGCCGGCTGTGCCGGTCGAACTCGTCGTGTGATTCGGACTCGGTCATCCGAAGATCCCTCCCGTTGCGTTGTCCGTGGTCGTCGTGGTGGCAACCGGTTTGCCGATGATGGACTGGATCCGGATCAAGGCGCGCTGGAACAGGGCGTGGGCCTTGGCCGTGTTGCGCGCGGATTGGGCCAACAGCTCCGTGTTGGTCGCGCCGGCGTTGTAGCACTGCGTCGCCGCCGTGCCCTCGAGCCCATAGGCCGCCGACAGCCACTCGGTGACCTGCGCATCGGGCGACGGGAGTTCGCCATTGGCCATGTCGGCATCGACTTCCATCGTGCCGCAGGCGGCATGCACGGCACCGGTGCCATTGGGCACATCGAGCGCGACTCGAGCGTTGTCGCCGTTCAGCGTCCCGATGTCCGCGCCCAGCCCGGTGCCGAGGACCCATTCGGACATCCGGTGGGCCGGTGAGCCCTGCTGATCTTCGCCGGCGCACGACGTGGCCCCGACCGCCACCACCAACAGGACAGCGGCAGCCCGAAAGCCCCTTGTCGCCGGGGAGCGACTCATGCGGCAGTGTGGCGGCTCATTTGAAGCGCAGGACGTGCACCTCGCGCTTGCCTTTGCGCAACAGGATGTAACGGTCATGGAGGAGGTCGGCGGTCCCGAGCTGCCGTTCAAGATCGTTTTGACGCTGGTTGTTGACGTACACGCCGCCACCCTCGATGGTCCGGCGGGCTTCGGACCGGGAGGCGACCAGCTCGGCCTGGCTGAGGGCCTCCACCAGCGCCAGTCCTGCGGCGAGCTCGGCGCGGGGCCTCTCGGTGGTCGGCGCGTCCTCGGTAGCCGCCAGCAGCATCTCCTCGGTCAACTCGGCGATCTCGTCGGTGAAGAGGGCGTCGGCGGCCGCTTCTGCCTTTTTCACTTCGTCGTCTCCATGCACCAGCCCGACCACGGAGCGGGCCAGGGCCCGCTGGGCGGCTCTTCGTTCAGGGTGGTCCGCCCTCTCGGCGTCGAGGGCCCTGATCTCCTCGTGCGAGAGGAACGTGAAGAAGCGAAGGTAGGACCCGACGACGCCGTCGGGCGAGTTGAAGAGGAACTGGTACATGGCGTACGGGCTGGTGCGCGCCGGATCGAGCCAGACCGTCCCGGTCTCGGTCTTGCCGAACTTGGTCCCGTCCGCCTTGAGCACCAGGGGCGTGGTCAGGCCCCACACCTCGTCATGACAGACCTTGCGGATCAAGTCGATCCCCATGGTGATGTTGCCCCACTGGTCACTGCCCCCCACCTGAAGATCACAGCCATGGTCCTGGTGGAGACGCAGGAAGTCGTAGGCCTGCAGCAGCATGTAACTGAACTCGGTGTAGGAGATGCCCTGCTCCGGTCGCTCGAAGCGAGACCGGACCGAATCCTTGGCCACCATCTGATTGACCGTGAAGTGCTTCCCCACGTCGCGCAGGAACTCGATGGCCGTGATGGAGCTCAGCCAGGCGCTGTTGTCCAGGAGGAGGGCGTCGGAGAGGTCGAGGAACTGGCCCAGCTGGGGTCGGATGCCGTCGAGGTAGGCGTCAAGCACCTCCCGGGTCAACATGGCGCGTTCGTCGGTCCTGCCACCCGGGTCCCCGATCAGCCCGGTGGCCCCTCCGGCCAGGGCGATGGGCCGATGGCCGGCCAGTTGGAAACGGCGCAGGGTGCAGAGTTGGAGCAGGCTGCCGACGTGCAGGCTGTCGGCGGTCGGGTCGAAGCCGATGTAGACGGTGAGGCCCCCGGCGTCGAGTCGGGGAGGAAGAGCGGGGTCGGTCACCTGATGGATCAAGCCGCGAAAGACGAGGTCCTCCGAGAGCGTGGGCATGATCCAACCTTGCCATACCCCGGTAACGTGGGCGCCGCATGAACCCGCCGTTGCCGATGGACGGTGTGCTTCCGCCGGACCTGCAGGGGACCCTGGTGCGGGTCGGACCCGGGAGCGAGGCGGCCGGGGCGCTCCATGCCATTGAGCTGCGGGACGGGGCCGCCGTGTCGTACGTGACGGGATCGTCGGAAGCCGACGCCAACGTGTTCTGGCACGCCGGGTCGCTCCTGGCCCTGGCCGAGACGGGCCTCCCGCAACGCTTCTCCCGGGCTCTCGAGCCCGAGGAGTTCGACGGGGGCTTGAGCCAGCCCATCGCCTCCCATGTCCATCGGGATTCGGTCACCGGGGGCCGCGTGCTGTTCGGCGTCGAGCCGGTCACCGAGGCGTCGTCGCCGGTCCTGCGTATCGGGGAGTGGGATGCCACGGGGGCGCTGGCGCACTATCAAGGAGTGGTGCTCGAGCGGGCGACGTGGCAGCACGACCTCGGCGTGACCAACGGCCATGTGGTCTTCATGGAGTCGCCCACCGCCTACGGCGAGGACCTCGCGGACGAAGGCGTCGCCGTCCCCTATCGCTGGAAGCCGGGGGCCGAGGGTTGGATCGGCGTGGTCGACCGCGCCGGGGATGGAACCGACGTGCGGTGGATCCGCCAGGACCCTTGCCTGGTCACCCACGTGTTGGGGGCGTACGACGAGGAGGGCGGGGACGGGCGGGGCTGGAGGGACTGCAAGGGCGTGCTGGGGCTGGTGGGGCCATTGTGATGCACGTGGTTCGCTACCGGTGCCCGAGTCGGGCCAGCCCTTCGACCGTGCATCATCGGTGGTCGGGCCGGCTGGGATCGGAGAAAGCCTGATCGGCGGTGGGCTCGGCGTGCTCGAACGCTGGCGTATCGAAGGCACGACCTGTGAGCAGGTCCAGGTCGACGACCGGATGGTCGAGTATGTACAGGCGGATCCCTTGTGCGAAGGCGCCCGGTTCCGCCACGGGTACGGCGTCGAGGTGGCGCCGGCGGCGGCGGGAAGCGTCGAAGGCGGCGACGTCGACCATCTCGGTTTGCTCAAGATCGACGTGGCACGGGACGAGGTGCGGTCGTGGCGCCCCGGGGCCTACCGAGTGGCGAGCGAGCCATTGTTCGTCCGGGCCGCTGATGGGGAGGGTGACGACGAAGGGTGGCTGTTGACCGTGGTCTACGACGCCCCTCGGGCGGCGAGTGACATCTATGTGCTCGATGCGTCCTCGTTCGGGCGTCGCGGTCCCCAGGCGGTCATCCACCTGCCGGCCGGCTTGCCCTTCCGCAGCCATGGGACGTGGGTCGGGGCGGACCGTTACCGCTGAGCGGTGCCCATTGCGACGGCCATCCAGACGTCGACCAGCGTCGCTTGCCCGGCAAGACGTCACTGCGCACCTCGATGGCGTCCGCCCAATCGGCTCAGCGCACTCTGGTAACCGAGAACCCTCGATTGCCTTTCATGGTGATGAGGAACGTCGGCCAACGTGCTCGGGTTGGAAGAGTGAAGCCCGTCGAAGACCCCAGCAACGAGCGCAAGCCGGGCTGCCACCCGTCGGTCTTGAGGCGGTAGGCCACAGCCTCAGCCGATCCGGGGGCCAGAAAGACGTCGCGAGATCGAATCCGGACCATGATGGCCACTGGACCTGGGCGCACGATGCGCTCAACCGCCAGGGCGGCGCGGTCGTCCCGGGCGGCCACCTGGGGCACGAAGGACGTCAGGTAAGGCCTGGTTATCGCCGGCTCGATTGCGAGATACCCGATGAGCACGAGGAAGGCCACGGATACGGCCACACCCGCCAGCGGAAGGCGGGCCACGCCGGTCTGGTTGACCGCTGCACCCTTGGTCACTGGAAGGCCCGCTTTGTACCGGCGCCAAGCCCACTGACCGACCATGACCCCCGCCCAGACCACGACCGACCACATGAGGATGCTGATCACCCACAGGAAGTTCATCAGGTAGGAAAGACTCAAGGAGTTGTCAGCGGGAAACACGGCAAAGGTGACGACCTCACTCACGGCGACCGAGAGGGTGACCGCACCAAGGGCACCCAGCCGCCGCCGCCCGGTGGCCAGTGCAGCTGCAGTGACACCAAAAATCAGAGTGACGCTCACTGCTCCAATCCACGGTGAACGCCCGGATTCGAAGTAGGCCAAGGGGAAGAATGCTGTGGGCAGGTGGGTGAGCCAGAGGGGGTGGAGCGACCCGGCAGCGCCCAGCAGTCGAAGTGCGAACCCCAACCCCAAGGGTGCCTCGCCGGCGTTGGATCGAGCCAGGGCAGACAGGTTTCCCGACCCGCTTCCCATTTCTTGGATCACAGGCGCCAACCAGCACACGCATCCGACGGCAATCCCGATGCCCAGCCATTTCAGGCGCCGCGTTCGGCGGGTGGCCAGGAGTCCAAAGGCGAGTGCCAGCAATGTCAGCACCACTGATGGCAGGACAAAGGTCAAGTGGCTTTGAGCCGCCACCGACGCCACGAAGACAAGTACCGGCCACCAACCGACCTGGCCCAACGCCACGACCCAGGCCAGCACCACCCCCGCCATGAAGAAGGGAATCGGGAAGAACGCGTTCCAAGGCAGATTCTCGAAGAGCTTGGGTGTAAGCCACAGAAGATCCAACGTGGTGAACGCCAACACCGCGCCGGCGACCCACAGTCCGGCCGACCACGCGGCCTCGATGGCCACGGAGAGCACCGCACCACACAGGAGCACCGCGCCCCAAAAGAGGCCCCGCGACGGATCGATGTGGACCGGCAAGGCCAGGAGATAGAACAAGAGCGGTCCAGGATCGAACAAGGCATGCCCATTGCCGGCCACGGTGGACATTCCCACCAGTGGCGGATGCAATGAGAGGGACTGGTAGGCGCGTGCGGCGATCGCGGCGTTGTCGGAGTAGGGGCGCCATCCCCGGAACAGTTCGGACCCCATGGGAACAAGGAGGGCCACCCATACGACGGCGTGACTCATGATGCGGACGACAGCGGCCAGCCCCGTCCGAGTCCCCGTCCGACCACCCGTCCGACCATCTGGGGGTTCGGGCACCGATCCATCTCGATGCCGGGAGGGAGAAGCGACGGGCGGTGTCACCGACTCCACGGCAGCAACCTAACCGAGCGGCGCCCGGATACGTCGAGGGGTCACGCCCGCCGGGCGGCGCGAACCTGGAGGCATGATGCACCAGCTGACACTTCAGGCCGCGACCTCCCAATGAGCCGGGCCTTCTCCGAAGCGGGCTGGCGCCACTCACGGTGCGCGTGCACACATCGACGGAAGTGCCGTGAGCGCTTCGATGTCGGGCGAAGCCAACCGGCCCGCGTTGTCACGCCGGCGCCGTCGCCGACCTTCAAGCCAGTGCGAGCCGGACGGCCTGGTTGATGGATTCGTGAAGGGCGACGTTCTCCGCCCGTCCGGGCACCTCGACCCGGATCAGCGCGGGGGCGGCATCGTTGAGGGCGGCCTCGAGCGCGGGCACGGTTGCCACTTCGCAGACCGAGAGACCGAAACCCCGCGCCACGTCGCCAACATCGGATGTCGGGGGCGTGCCGAAGAGCAACTCGAACCGCTCGGATTCCACGGCGGCGGCCTGAGGGAGGAACGAGAAGATGCCCCCTCCCCCGTTGTCCATGACGACAAGGGTGCAGGGCAGGTCGGAGAAGTTCACCAGGCCGGAGACGTCGTGCAGGAAAGCGAGATCACCGAGCAGGGCGAAGGTGCGCCGCCCGGTGGCGGCGATCCCGAGCGCCGTCGAGACCACGCCATCGATCCCATTGGCACCTCGGTTGGCCCGTACCACCGGTGGAGTGGGGAGGGCCTGGGCGAACCACTCCAGATCGCGCATGGGCATGGAGGCCGACACCATGATGCCCGCATCGAGCAGCGCGGCCTGGCGGAACAGCACCCGGGCCACCATCGGTTCGCTGAGATCGTGGCCGAGGGCCCTGTCAATGGCCTCCTGGGCCACGACCTCCATCGATTGCCACAGCGGCAGCCAGCCGGGATCGCTCGGCCGCGTTGCGTCGTCGCCAGGCGGCCTCGACCCAAGCGTCCCCGTGGCTCCGGTAGAACTCCTTCACCACGTGTGAGGGATCGGTCCACTGCCACCAAGGGTCGGCGGCCGCGACGTGAGCACCTTCGGCGGCGCAGCGGCCGACGTAGTCAGCCACCTCCTTGGAGAGCCAAGGTGTCCCGAGCAACACCACCGCCTCGGCCAGCGGCGGACCGGTCCGCACGATGGCATCGGCCGCGGCGATGGTTCCCTCCATCCGGCACCCCGAACGGGGATCGGCCAGGACGGGCCACCCGAGCCGCCGGCTCAGCTCGAGGAGTCGGGCGGGATGCTGCGTGGCACCACCGCCGGTGACGATGACGCCTCGCCCGGCGAGCGCCCCGGCCGAGCGGGCAGGGTGGGTGGATCCGGACGCACCAGGGTCGGACCAACGCCAGCCGGAAGGGGGCCGGCGTCGCCGATCAGGGGGTCCCGAAAGGCCAGATTGAGGTGGACCGGTCCCGGGCCCAGAGGTCCCCAACACGCTTCGGCGAAGGCCCGCATCCCGAGTGGCCGCCATGAGGCGAACTGGTCCGGCTCGGGCACGCCCGGGGCACAGGCCCACCGCGTCGCGGTGGTGAACAGCCCGATCTGGTCGATCGTCTGCGACGCCCCGACATGCTGGAGCTCGGGTGGGCGGTCGGCCGTGCACACGATGAGCGGCACTCGTCCTTGGTGGGCTTCGACCACTGCCGGGTGCAGCTCCGCCGCCGCCGTGCCGCTGGTGGTACAGACGACGGTCGGGACCCCGGTGGCCAGCGACAGCCCGATGGCGTAGAAGGCGGCGCTGCGTTCGTCGAGCTTGACGTGGAGACGCACCTCAGAGCGCGCCGCCAGGGCCAGGGCCAGCGGCGTCGACCGCGAGCCCGGGCAGACGACGGCCTCGGTGACGCCGGCGCGCACCCACTCATCCACCAGGGTGGCGGCGAAGGTGGCCTGTACGCTCATCAGTCGTGCCGCTCCATGTCGAGGTGCGTGGGTCCGGGCCACCCTTGGCCCTCCTCCACGGATTCACCCAGACCGCCCGCTTGTGGGGTGCCTTCGGCGATCTGATGGCGGAGGACCGCACGCTGATCGGCATCGACCTGCCCGGTCATGCCGGCTCCGACGAGGTGCGGGCCGATCTTCCGGCGACCGCCGCGCTGGTGTCCGAGGCCGTCAGGGCCACCGTCGGCGACGCCCCCTGTGATCTGCTGGGTTACTCGCTCGGTGCCCGGGTGGCTCTCCATGTGGCCATCGACGGCGATCTCGCTCTGGGCCGCGTGGTGCTCATTGGCGGCACCGCCGGCATCGAGGATGAGGCGGCGCGTCGGGCGCGGCGGGAAGCTGACGAGGCGACGGCGGCCGCCTTGGAGGCGTCGGGTGACGTGGACGCGTTCCTCGAGCGGTGGGTCCGCGGTCCGATGTTCGCCCGACTGGGAGCGGCGGCACAGTGGGACGAGCGCCGTCGCAACAGCGCCGTTGGCCTGGCCTCGAGCCTGCGCCTGGCCGGGACCGGGACCCAGGAACCCCGGTGGGATGACCTTGGTGCCGTGAAGGCGCCCGTCCTGGCCCTGGCCGGAACGGACGACGATCGCTTCAGTGCCCATGCGCTTCGGTTGGCCCGCCAACTGCCCGACGGCGTGGCCACGTTGATCCCCGGTGGGGGTCATGCCGTGCACCTGGCCCAGCCGGCCACGACGGCCCGCCTGATCCGTCACTGGCTGGCCCTCACACCGCTCATATCGACCCCGCCACAATCCCCGCCGTAAGGAGGAGGCCGGCGCCGATCTGGAGACGCGCCGTGGCCCCGAGGAGCGGGAGAAGCTGCTTGCCCTTTCGCTCACCCAGGGCGAGCCCGATCGGGTAGACGGCCAAGGGGAGCGCCGCCAAGCCCAACAAGGCCCAGGCGTTCCAACGGTGCAGGACGCCGATGGACACCGCAGCGACCATGAGCAGGCTCACGTAGAGCAGCCCGGCCTTGCGGCGACCCAGCCGCACGGCCAGGGTTCGCTTGCCGGCCACGGTGTCGGTTTCGATGTCGCGCATGTTGTTGGCCTCGAGCAGCGCCACCGCCAGCAGGCCCACCGGTATGCCGGCCCAGAGCGGGTAGGCCCAATCGAAGTGGTAGCTGTAGATGCTCGAACCGTTGGCCACGCTGAACGGGGCGTGCTGGACATAGGCGGAGCCAGCCGTGGCCACCAGCCCGAAGAAAATGAAGACGAAGACCTCACCCAGACCGAAGTAGCCGTAGGGCTTGGGGCCACCGGTGTACGCCCATCCGGCCAGTCCGCATACCAGCCCCACCGGGACGAGCCACCAGCTCACGGTGGCCGCCAGGACCAGCCCGGCCGCCGCGGCGACACCAAAGGAGACGAGCGCCGCGATCTTGACGGCGCGCACCGTGGCCAATCCGCCCGCCACCAGCCGGACCGGCCCGACCCTCACTTCATCGGTGCCGCGTACCCCGTCGGCATAGTCGTTGACGAAGTTCGTCCCGATCTGAATGAAGAGGGCGACGACCAGCGCGCACGCTGCGTGGCCCCAATTGAGCTGATGCACCACCGTGACCACGGCAGGTGACTGGCGGCCGTGGTGACCAAGGGAGGAAACGATGGCCAGGCGCCCGCTCGAGGAATAGCCAACGGCGGTCCCGACCGCCACCGGGACGACGGCCGCCGGAAACGTGCGGGGGCGCGCGCCAGCCACCCACAGCCGCCACGGCGTGGTCACGGCCGCTTGGGAAAGCGGGAGAAGTCCGGGGCCCGGTGTTCGACAAAGGCGTTACGCCCCTCCTGGCCCTCCTCCGACATGTAGAAGAGCATGGTGGCGTCGCCGGCCAACTGCTGGACGCCGGCCAGCCCGTCGTCGGCCGCATTCATGCCGGCCTTGATCATCCGCAAGGCGATCGGTGACAGGGTGAGGATCTGGCGGCACCAGGCCACGGTCTCCATCTCCAGGTCGTCCAGCGGAACGACGGTGTTCACCAACCCCCAGTCGAGCGCCTGGGCGGCGTCGTACTGGCGGCAGAGGAACCAGACCTCCTTGGCCCGCTTGAGCCCGATGGTTCGGGCCAACAGTGACGAGCCGTACCCGCCGTCGAAACTCCCGACCTTGGGCCCGGTCTGCCCGAAGCGGGCGTTGTCGGCCGCGATGGAGAGATCACAGACCAGATGGAGGATATGACCGCCACCGATGGCGTAGCCGGCGATCATGGCGATGATCGGTTTGGGGATACGGCGCATCAGGATCTGCAGATCGAGCACGTTGAGGCGCCCGATCCCCTGCTGGCCCACCTGGTCGTCGCCGATGTACCCGTCGTCGCCGCGGATCGTCTGGTCACCCCCGGAGCAGAAGGCGTCGGGACCCTCGCCGCACAAGACGATGACCCCGACTTCCGGATTGTCGCGGGCCCTGGTGAAGGCGTCGGTCAGCTCGAAGAGTGTCTGGGGCCGGAAGGCGTTGCGACGCTCGGGACGGCAGATGGTCAGCTTGGCCATGCCTTCGGCCACCTCGTAGCGGATGTCGGTGAAGGATCCCTCTTCCTCCCATTTGGGTGCCGCAAGCGGCCGAAGGTCGTCAAGGGGATCATGGGGACTGCCGGTGACCACGGTCTGCACGGCGTCCTACGCTACTGCCAGTGCCTGAACTCGTTGCACTCGACTTGCCGGGGGGAACGGGCTTCGTCGATGCCCTGCGCGCCACATGGGACACCGGTGACGCCGCCGCTCCGCTCGACCCACGACTGCCCGAGCCCGCCCGCCGGGCGCTCCTCCAAGCCCTGCGCCCCACCCGGGTCGTGGGATCCGACGGCGAGTTCCATCGCTTGGAGGACGGGCTCGGGGTCGAGGAGGGCGACGCGCTGGTGGTGGCCACGAGCGGTTCCTCGGGTGAGCCCCGAGGCGTGGTGCTGACCCATGAGGGCATCGGCGCCTCGGCCCGCGCCTCCTCGGAGCGACTCGCCGTGGACGCCACCCGCCACTCCTGGTTGGCCTGCCTGCCCCTGGCGCACGTCGGCGGGCTCTCGGTCGTGACCCGGGCGCTGCTCACCGACACGCCCCTCACCGTGCTCCCCGGATTCGATGCCGGCATGATCGAGCGGCTTGGTCGGGACGGCGAGGCCACTCACGTCTCGCTGGTGGCCACGGGACTCCGCCGGATCGACCCGGCGTCCTTCACCTGCATACTCCTGGGGGGGAGCCGACCCCCCGAAGGGCTGGCCCCCAACGTCGTCGCCACCTACGGCATGACCGAGACCGGTTCCGGGGTGGTCTACGACGGTGTCCCGCTCGACGGCGCGGAGATCGCACTGGCCCACTTCGAGGACGGCACCGAAGAAGGCGAGATCCTGCTGCGCGCCCCCATGCTCATGCGCTGCTACCGCGACGGGGCCGACGGGCGCGTCACCGGACCGGATGGGTCACGCACGTGGTTCGCCACCGGTGACGCCGGCTCCGTGAACGAGGACGGCACACTGGCGGTACGGGGTCGGGTGACCGAGGTCATCGTCACGGGAGGCGAGAAGGTGTGGCCCGACGCCGTCGAAGGGGTCTTGGCCGCGCACGGCGGCGTGGCCGAGGTGGCCGTCTGGAAGCGATCCGATCCCGAGTGGGGTGAACGGGTGGTGGCCTGGGTCGTGCCGACCCAGCGCCAACCGGGAACCGAAGAACTGGTGGACCTCGTCAAGGCCACACTGGCTCCCTGGGCCGCGCCCAAGGAAGTCGTCTTCACCACTTCCCTGCCGCGCACCGCCTCGGGCAAGGTCACGGCGTCGCGACCTGCGCTGACCGGGCGGACAGTGGCTCAGGCTGCTGCGCCCTCGGCCAGGTCCTCGAGAATGGTCCGGAGCTGTCGCCCGATATCCCGGGGATTGCCCGACAGGTCGGACAGCTCCTCGCCTTGGGCGTCGAGGGCATCGCCCGGATGAAAGAACGACACCCGCAGGCCCCGAGCCGTGGTCGTGGCCATGACCACCCATGGCTCTCCGAGGCGGCCCGACTCCCGCGTCGCCATCACCGCAGAGGGAATCGCCGTCACGTCCCACGAGTGGGTGGCGGCCGCCTGGGCGATGCGGACCAGCTCGCTCTTGGGAGTCGTCATGGTTTCTCCACGCGCTCACCGTAGGCCGAGGGGGTGACATCCGGGGCGATCCCCACCCGGGGCGCTCGTGTCCTGTCATGATCAGATCGGCACCAGCTCCGCGGTCAAACGGCCGAGCTTCTCGGGATTCGAGACGACCCGGACGCCGACGATCTTGCCGTCAAGGATGTCCAGCACCAGGGCGGTGACCACCTGCCCGGCCTGGATGAACACCATGGCCGGCTGCCCGTTCAAGGTGGTTTCCCGGGGCGATCCCTCGACCTTCTTGGCCACATTGAGAAGGAATCGCGAGCTGCGGAGCGGACCGATCACGGGACGCATGGCCGCCCGCACCCTGCCGCCCCCATCGGTCCAGACCACGACGTCGTCAGCCAACATGCCCAGCAGTCCCACGAGGTCACCCGTCCCGCACGCCACCACGAACTGCCGGGTGAGTTCGCGGCCGTGGTGCAGGTCCGCATCGAAGCGCCGGCGACGATCCCCGATTCGCCGGCGCGCCCGAGAGGCAAGCTGACGGCAATCGGTCGGGGGTGCGACCTACCGACTGGGCCACCTCGTTGAACGGGTACCCGAAAATGTCGTGCAGCAGATAGGCCGCCCGCTGCGGCGGAGTGAGTTCTTCGAGCAGCACCAGGAAGGCCAGCGACAACGAGTCCGCCTGTTCGGCGGCCAGCGTGTCGTCAACGACCACCGGTTCGGGGAGCCAGGGCCCGGCGTAGGAGACCCGCTGCATCCGGGCCGACGTGAGGAGATCCATGCCCAGGTGCGTCACGATGGTGACCAGGTAGGCGCGTACGGACTCGACGTCTCGCTCCCGTCGCCCCAACCATCGGATGCTGGCCTCTTGGACGATGTCTTCGGCATCGGCCGCACTTCCCAACATCCGGTAGGCGATCCCGAAGAGGAGTGGGCGCCATTCTTCAAACTGGGCGACGTCTGCGTCAGGTTCGGGCGGAGTCATACGCCTTGTCCGACGGAGCGACGGAGGATGGCGCATCGCTCGGCGAACCCTTGGCTCCGCAGCCCGAGTCCGGCATTGAAGCGGGACCGGAAGTTCTCCAGCGCCACCCACGCCGCCAGCTCGACGATCTCGGCCTCGTCGAAGTGCGCATGGAGCCGAGTGGCCAACTCGTCGGTCACCCGGGCGGGTGACTCGGTGGCCGCCTCGGCGTACTCGAGGACGAGTCGCTCCCGCTCGTCGAACAGGGTGCACTCCCGCCACCGTGAGGCGGCACGGACCTTCTCCGGGTCGATCCCGTCATGCATGCCTTCGAAGTAGCCGTAGTCGACGCACCACGAACACCCGATCTGGGTCGAGGCCGACTGAATGGCCAGCCAACGCAGCGTCGGATCGAGCTTCTTCCAGCCCATCTCGACCGCGGTTTCGAGAGCGCCCATCGCGACGAGGACCCCGGAGTGGTGCGAGGCTGCGGCCGTCGGCTCGACCATCTGGCCGAACCGGCGCCGGGTGTACCTCCGGGCCAACCGGGGGATCACCCCTCGTGCTTCCTTCTCCAATGTGACATGGGCCATGGTCCACCACCTTTCGTCACTGCTTGGACGAATCAGCCCGCCGTTGTGTGACAGTCCCGATCAGCCGACGCCTCCCGAGGGCTGCCTCGTCGTGCCCCCGTCGACGACGAGGGTCTGCCCGGTGATCCATGAGGCGGCATCGGAGGCCAAGAAAAGGGCGGCGGTGGCGACGTCGTCGGGCAGCCCCAAACGGCGGAGGGGTATGTGGGCGCGATATTCGCTTCTCGCCCGGTCCCTCCCACAGGGCGCGGGCCAGCTTGGTCTTGATCAGACCGGGAGCCAACGCGTTGACACGGATGTCCGGAGCGAGCTCGAAGGCCAGCTGCCGGGTGATATGGAGCACGGCCGCCTTGGTGACGTTGTACCACCCGATGCCGGGCTCGACCCCCAGCCCTCCAATGGAGGCGACGTTGATGATGGATCCCCGCAGTCCGGCCTTCACGGCGTACGAGGACCACATCAGCACGGCCAGTTGATTGACCTCAAAGGTCTTCTGGGCCCGAGCGACGTCGATGTCGACCATGGGGCCGAAATAGGGGTTGGTGCCGGCGTTGTTGACCAGGATGTCCAGAGCGCCAAAGCGCTCGACCGTCTCGGCCACACAGGCCTGGGCCTGGTCACCATCGCCCACGTGGGCCGCCTTCCAGGCCACCCTGCCGGCGAGACCCTTGGCCTCGAGGGATGTGGCGGCCTCGGCCAGGTCTTCGGCCGTGCGGGACGAGAGCATCACGTTGGCCCCGGCCTCGAGGAATCGGCTGGCGATGGCCAGGCCAATTCCCCGGCTGGCGCCGGTGATGAGAGCGGTCTGGCCATTGAGCTCGAGGTCCACGGTTCGAGCCTTGCACGCGGACACCCCCGCCATGAGCCATAGCATCGGGGGTCGTGAACCTCCTGACGGACGAGACCAGCCCCTACCTCCGTCAGCATGCGGACAATCCGGTCGAGTGGTACCCCTGGGGTCACGAGGCGCTGCAGCGGGCCAAGGACGAGGACAAGCCGATCTTCCTCTCCATCGGCTACGCCTCGTGCCACTGGTGCCACGTCATGGCCCACGAGAGCTTCGAGGACGAGGTCACCGCCAAGGATCTGGCGCGATGGTTCATCTCGGTGAAGGTGGACCGTGAAGAGCGGCCCGACCTCGATTCGCTTTACATGGCGGCCACCCAAGCACTGACCGGGTCGGGGGGTTGGCCCATGTCGGTGTTCTGCACGCCGGACGGCCGCCCGTACTACGCCGGCACCTACTTCCCGCCGGAGGAGCGACATGGCCTGCCCTCATTTCGCCGGGTGGTCCAGGCCATGGGCACGGCGTGGGAAACGGAACGAGAACAGGTCCTGGCCCAAGCCGACGCCCTGGTTGACGCCGTGAGGCGCGAAGTGAACTTGCCCGAGTCGATGCGTGACATCGCCGGCGAGCCGGGCCGGTCGATGGCGCCGGGCGGCGAACTGGATCCCGACGCCCTGATCGAGCAACTGGCCACCGGACTCGCCTCCGGCTTCGACGCCACCTGGGGCGGGTTCGGGCCGGCTCCCAAATTCCCACGCCCGACCCTGGTCGAGCTCTGCCTGCGACACGCTCGCCGCGCCGGATCAGAGCGGTCCCGGCAGATGGCCCTGACCACACTGGACGCCATGGCGGCGGGCGGCATCTACGACCATGTCGTGGGCGGCTTCTGCCGCTACTCCACCGACAACCATTGGCTGGTGCCCCACTTCGAGAAGATGCTGACCGATCAGGCGCTGCTGGCCCGGGCCTATCTCCACGGCTGGCAGGAAACGGGCAAGGCCGATTACCTGGGCGTGGTGACCGAGACCCTGGACTTCGTCCTCTCGGACCTGTCCACGCCCGAGGGTGCCCTCTACTCCTCCTTCGATGCCGACGCCGGCGGCATCGAAGGCAGTCACGCCACCTTCACCCTCGACGAGCTTCGCCGGACCCTCCCCGATCACCTCGTCGGGCCCACGGCCGAGTGGTACGGAATCACCGACGCCGGCAACTGGGAAGGGCCGCTCCATCCCGTGCCGGCCGGTCGGCGCCTCCTTGCGGCGTACGTCCGAGGTCGAGGAGGGACGTGCCCTCCTGGCCGAGTTGCGCCGGACGCGCGTCCAGCCGGCTCGAGACGAAAAGGTCCTGACCGAGTGGAACGCCATGGCGGTCGCCACTCTGGCCGAGGTGGCCGCGGTGACCGGCTCGGACCACTACGCCCGACGCGCGCAGGAGATCGGCGAGTTCCTGATGGCCGAGATGTACCAGAACGGTCGGCTGATGCGCAGCTGGCAGGGTGGCCGGGCCCGACACCTGGCCGTGGCCGCTGACCACGCCTGGCTGGTGGAGGCCTGCGTCCGACTGTCCGAGCTCACCGGACGATCGCTCTGGCGAGAGCGGGCCCAGCGGGTGGCGGCGGAGCTGGTCACGCTGTTCTGGGACAATGACCAAGGCGGCTTCTTCACCACCGGGAGCGATGCCGAGACCCTCGTGGTGCGCCCCAAGGAGTTCGTCGACGGGGCCCTCCCCGCCACCAACTCCATCGCCACCTGGGCCCTCCTGCGGGTCGACGGGCTGACCGATGACGAGGCGCTGCGACAGGCCGCCGATCGCACGGTGGCCCTCTCCCTGCCCCTGGTCACCCAGCACCCAGGCTCGCTGGCGGACATGGTGAGCGCCCTCCCCATGCTCGCCGGGCGCCAGGAGATCGTCGTCACGGGCCAGCGGGACGATCTGTTGGCCGAGGTGCGCCGGCCCTGGCTTCCCGCGGCCGTGGTGGCCTGGGGTGAGCGGGGCGAGTCGCCCCTCTTCGCCGATCGACCGGACGGCTTCGCCTTCGTGTGCCGCGGCGCCACCTGCGACGTGCCGGCCGACGACGTCACCACCTTGGTCGGACAAATCGAAGGGTTGCGCCGATGACCGACGACGTCACCGAGACCGAACGGCGCCGGGCCCGGGCGGTCCGGCCGGCCGAGGCGGCCCCGACAGTCAGGGCACTCCGAAGGTCCGGGCGTCCGCGGCGTCACGCCCGCGCCGAACCAGCTGACCCACGGCAGTTCCTACGTCGCTCGGCCCGCCGGCAGGAGAGGATCCCCACCACCGGTGGGTCCAAGCTGCACCTGTTGGTGCTGGCCTCGACCGTCGAGGACACCACGGTGGTCGACCTGGCCACCGGCACCATCATGCGCGTGCGGGTGCCCTGGCCCGAGAACCATGAACCGGACATCACGGTGTTCGACGTGGTGGAGGTCACCCTGGCCGACGATCCCGAACGGGATGACCTGGCCCAACCCGAGGCCACCACGGCGGCCGATCTGCCCCGACACGTCGGGACACTGCGGGGGCGGCGCGTCCGCAAGCTGCTGCAGGGCATGGTGGCCAGCCCCGAAGGTCCCCTGCTCGGCTTCCCCGGACCGTCGGCCCCCTACTGGGAGTTCCGCGGCTTCCGCCCCTCGGTGGCCCTCATCGAGCCCACCCGAAGCCCGCAGCTCATCCGCCGGGGAGGGGACGGCACCACCTGGGTGCGTTTCGGGTGGGACCGTGACGACGTCTGGCTCCCGGTCGAGGACCAAAAAGCCGCACGTGCCCTCGACGCCGCCCGGCGCGAGCGCCTCAGTGGCAAGAGCCTGTCCGCCGCCCTCGGATTTGACCCGCAGTACCTCTTGGTGACGGTCAGCCAGCCCCGCGACGGGCATTGCTACAAGGTGTGCTCGGCCGTGCTGCCCCGAGGCTGACCACCTCGGTCCCGGCCGGCTGCGGCCGCCCCGTCGGATTCAGCAATTCGGCTCAGTTCAATTCAGCTCAACGACCGAGCTTGCCCCCGGCGAGATCCTCGGCCATGGCCCAGCCGAAGGCCACCAGTCGGTCACCTCGATCGACGTTGAAGTCGCCGAAGTGCTGCTCCACCCCATCGGGGATCTTCACCTTGGCGGCGAAAAAGTCCAGGCCACCAGCGACCGAGCCGTCACCCTTGAGGACGAAGGTGCGGTCGTCCAGCCGGCTCTCGCAGCCAAATCGCTTCGACAGTCGACGCGCCCAGGCCCGCTCCTCGCCCGATGACTTGTGCTCGGGAAAGGGCACCACGTCCTGCAGGCCGGAGAAGGCGCGGAAGCCTTCAGGAGACAACAGCCGCGTGCCCAGCAGGACGTCCTCGTCGGGAAAGGCCAGCAACGCACGGCGGTACTGGTCGGCCATGATCGCCTTGAGCGCCGCTTCGGCCCGCGAGGTGCGGTCGACCAGCGCCAGCCCCACCAGCAGCGATGGGGTCCCCCCGATTCTCTCCAAGGTGCAGAACGAATAGCCCCGCAACTTGTTCCCCTCCCGGGCGTGCGTGATGAGGACCCACGATTCGCGCTCCTTGGACAGGAACCCGATATCAAAACCCGGGGGACGCTCGGCACACAGATCAGCCATTTCCACCAGCTCAGCGTCGCTGAGCGCAGTGCAATCCTTGGTGCTCACTACGATCGGCATGGAGTGATTCTAGTGGCTGATTCCGGTTCCTTCCCAACCGGCCCCGCCCCGTGCGCCCTTTCGACGTGGCCCCCTTCTCACGTCCAACCCCGGTGAACTGGGATTTACGTCAGCACGGCGCCCGGTCCCAGGAGCCGTTTGAGCTCCCCCACCAGGCCATTCCGGCAGTCCACGTTGAATTCCGGCGGGAGGCGGAGCACCTTGTCCCCGAGGTGCAGCAGGACCGATGAGGGGCCCGGGTGGCCGCTCAGGACCTCCTTGAGGCCGCCCACGGTGGCGTCGGTCAGGACTCCCAGGGGCAGCGATACGTGGAGGTCTTCCTCACCCCGCTCCAGCAGGGGGCGGCTGACCTCCATGCAGACGATCTTGGGCTCCTCCTCCCGGCTGTCGAGGCGGCCCCGGACGACCAGGATGGCGTCGTTCTCGATCAGCGCCCCGAAGTCGGCCATGGTCCTGGGAAAGACGAAGACCTCCATGGCGGCCTGGAGGTCCTCCAGGACGAAGCGGGCCATCAGGTCGCCCTTCTTGGTGTAGGTCCGGCGCAGGTCGGTCACCACGCCACCGACGGAGCGCACCGGGGACCGCTGTTCCCCGGTCGGCTCCTCCTCTCGAAGATCCGAGAGGCTGCAGTCGGTATGGCGTGACAGCGCCTGCTCAAAGCCCATCAGAGGATGGTCGCTCACGTAGAGGCCGAGCATCTCCTTCTCGAAGGCCAGCCGCTGGCCCTTGTCGAACTCGGTGTCGGGGATGGCCACCTTGGCCGCGCCCCAGCCGGGGTCGTGCTGCTCCTCCTCGAAGGCGGCGAAGAGGGAGGTGATCCCGAGGTCGTGCTCCCGCCGCCGTTCGAGCGTCCGGTCGACGATGCCCTCGATCACCAGGCAGAGGCCCTGGCGGGAGTGGCCCAGCGCGTCGAACGCCCCACCCTTGATGAGCGACTCCATGGTGCGCTTGTTGAGGACCATCGGGTCGACCCTCTGGCAGAAGTCGAAGACGTCCTCGAAGGGACCGTTGGCATTGCGCTCGGCCACGATCCGCTCCACCAGGCTCTCGCCCACGTTGCGCACCGCCGCCATGCCGAACACGATGACATCCCCGACGCGATCGCCCGAGCGGTCGGGGGCGAACTCGGCCACCGACCGGTTGACGTCGGGCGGCAGCACGTCGATGCCGCGGGACCGGCACTCGGCCAGGTAGACCGCCGTCTTGTCCTTGTTGTCCTTGACCGACGTCAACAGCGCGGCCATGTACTCGACGGTGTAGTGGGCCTTGAGCCAGGCCGTCTGGTAGGCCACCAGCCCGTAGCCGTAGGAGTGGGACTTGTTGAAGGCGTAGTCGGCGAAGGGCTCGATGATGTCGAAGAGCTCGGTCCCCAGCTTGTCGCCGTAACCCTGCTCGACACAGCCGGCCACGAACTTCTCACGTTCGGCCGCAATGAGCGCCCGGATCTTCTTTCCACAGGCCTTGCGGAGGTTGTCCGCTTCCTCGAGCGAGTAGCCCGCGAACTTCTGGGCCACCCGCATGACGGACTCCTGGTAGAGCATCAGCCCATAGGTGTCCTTCAGGATTGGCTCGAGGTCGGGGTGAAGGTAGGTCAGCTTCTTACGCCCGTTCTTCAGCTCGGGGTAGTCGCGGTGCATGTTGGCCGCCATCGGCCCGGGGCGGTAGAGGGCCACCAGGGCAGCGACGTCGTCGAAGCTGGTGGGCGCCAGCGCCCGCAGGGTCTGGCGCATCGCCGTCCCCTCCAGCTGGAACACGCCGATGGAGTCGGCCCGGCGCAGCATCTCGAGGGTCGGCTCGTCGGCCAGGTCCACGTTGTCGATGTCGGGGCGCTGCCCAGTCTCCGCTTCGACCAGGTCGAGCGTGCGCTCGATGATGGAGAGGTTTCGCAGCCCGAGGAAGTCCATCTTGAGCAGCCCGAGCTCTTCGACCCCGTGCATCTCGTACTGGGTGACGATCGGGGCGTCTTCGGGCTTGCCCCCTGCGTCGGGCTTGCGCTGAATGGGCAGGTAGTCGGTCAACGGGTCACGCGAGATGACCACCGCAGCGGCGTGGATCCCGTCCTGGCGGCGCAGGCCCTCGAGGCCCAGCGCCACGTCGATCACCTCTTTTGCGTCGACATCGGACCCGTGCATCGCCCGCAGCTCGGCCGCAGCGGCGAAGCCCTCCTCGTGCCCCTCGGTCTTGGTCATGCAGGCCTTGAGCGGGGTGTCGCGGCCCATGACCAAGGGCGGCATGGCCTTGGCGATGCGATCGCCGACGATGTAGGGCTTCCCCAGGACGCGGGCGGCATCGCGCACCGCGGCCCGCGCCTTGATGGTGGAGAAGGTCACCACCTGGGCCACCCGGTCGCTCCCGTACTTCTCGGCGGCGTAACGCATGACGTCGGCCCGGTAGCGCTCGTCGAAGTCCATGTCGATGTCGGGCATCTGCTTGCGGCCCGGGTTGAGGAAGCGCTCGAACAGCAGGTCGTACTTGATCGGGTCGAGGTCCACGATCTTCAGGCAGTAGGCCACGCAGCAACCGGCGGCCGAGCCGCGGCCCGGGCCGACCCGGATGCCCGAGTCCCGGGCGAAGCGGATCAGGTCCCACACCACCAGGAAGTAGGCGGCGAAGCCCATGCTGCCGATCACGCCGAGCTCGTAGTCGAGGCGCTCGGTCACGGCGGCCGGGACGGCACTGCCGTAGCGCTGGCGCGCCCCGTCCATCGTCAGGTCCCGCAGGTACGCCAGGGCACGGTCCTCGTACACCTCGCCCGCGAACCGCTCGGGCACCGGGAACTCGGGCAGGCTGGGCTTGCCCAGCTCGAGCTGGACGTCGGCCCGCTCGGCGATGAGCAGAGTGTTGTCGCACGCCTCGGGAAGCTCGGCGAAGAGGTGCCGCATCTCGCGGGACGACTTGAGGTAGTGCTCGGTACCCTCGAAGTGGAAGCGGTTGGTGTCCGACAGCAACGCACCCGTCTGCACGCAGAGCAGAGCGTCGTGGGCCACCGCATCTTCTCGATGCGTGTAGTGGCTGTCGTTGGTGGCCAGCAGCGGCGCATCGAGCCGGCGGGCGATCTCTACCAGTTGCGGGTTGGTCCGCTGCTGATCGGCGATCCCGTGGTCCTGCAATTCGACGAAGAGATTCTCCTTGCCGAAAATGTCCTGCAGCCGAGCCGCCCGGCTCTCCGCCAACTCGACGTCGCCGCCCAGCAGCGCCTGGAGCACCACGCCACCCAGGCACCCCGTGGTGGCGATCAGGCCCTCATGGTGTCGCTCGAGCAGCTCCCAGTCGAGTCGGGGCTTGTAGTAGTACCCCTCCAGGTAGGCGGCCGACGAGAGCTTGAGCAGATTGCGGTACCCCTCGACCGTCTCCGACAAGAGGGTCAGGTGGTAGTAGAGCTTCTGCCCCCCTTCCACGTCGCCGCCGGTGTCGTCCACCTTGCCCCGCCGGACCGGGCGCTCGTGGCGTGACTCGGCCGCCATGTAGGCCTCGGTGCCGATGATCGGCGTGATGCCCTGCTCACGGCAGGCCTTGTAGAAGTCGAGGACCCCGTACATGTTCCCGTGGTCGGTGATCCCAAGGGCCGGCTGTCCATCGGCCGCGGCCGCGGCCACCAGAGCGCCGACGCGGGCGGCACCATCGAGCATGGAGAACTCGGTGTGGGTATGTAGGTGCGTAAACGACCGCTCCGACACCGGCCCTCCTCTCAGCTTGAACTTACAATCGTGTCATTCGCACGCGAACCCTGGACCCTACCCCGCGTTCCTGGTCCGGAGTACGACCGTGCCGACCGCCTTGTCGTGCAGCGTCTGGTTCTTCTCGTCCCACAGTGGCCACAGGACGTCGAGGAGGCCCAGGATCACGGTGTAGCCCAGCAGCAACGCCACCAGCGACCGCAAGAACGCCTTGGCGTATCCGACCACGGCATCGGACTCGTCTCGCACGGCCCGCGCCCCCACGGCCATCATGCCGACGGTCTGTCCGCGAGGACCACCCACCAGGACCGTGCAATAGATAAGGAAAAAAATGGCGCCGATGCCGTAGACCAGGAAGTCGTAGCGCTGATGGTGCACCACCCCCCGGGTGGTCATGACGTTGTGCAGCACCAAGACGTTGCTCCGGCGGAACAACGCCTGCAGGATGAGGTTCACCACCAGGAAGATGACGCCGTCGATCAGGTAGCCGCCCACCCGGAGGCCCCAACTGGCGTAGGGGGCACCCAGCAGTCCGGGCCCGGCCCCGAAGCCCCCCTGGGGAGGTGGATACCCACCGGGCGGGGGAGCCGGGTACGAAGGCGGAGGCGGCGGCATGGGTGGCGGCATCGGCGGCGCGCCCTCCGAGGTCCCCCCGGGAAACGAGGGCGCACCTCCGCCGGCGGCACCGTTTGCTTCGTCAACCATGTGCGGGTCCTCCCCTTGGTGGTGCAGCGGTCATCGGGTCATCGGGTCATCGACACACGGTCATCCACCGTGTCCTCGATTCACAGGTACGCCCCCGGGCGGTTCGTCGAGCTCTCCCCCGCCTGGGGCAGCCCGCGTTGGCGCATCTCCTCGAGCTGGGATCGGGCGGCCATCTGCTGGGACATGAGCGTGGCCTGGATCCCGTGGAACAACCCCTCCAACCAGCCCACCAGTTGGGCCTGGGCGATGCGCAGCTCGGACTCGCTGGGCGCCGTGTCGTCGAAGGGCAGGGCCATGCGATCGAGCTCGGCCACCAGGTCGGGCGAGAGCCCCTCGGACAGGTCATGGATCGACTGCTCGTAAATCTCGCGCAGGCGGGTCCGGCTCTTCTCGTCGAGCGGGGCCTGGCGCACCTCGTCGAGCAGGGTCTTCACCATCGAGCCGATCCGCAGCACCTTGGCGGGCTCGTTCACCGCCTCGCGCGCCTCTGGCGTCTCGCCCGGCCCGCCGGCCTGGTCCGGGGTGCCGCTCGGCGCCCCGAGCACTTCGTCTGGGGCGATCGGAGTCGAGTCGTCAGCCATGTCCCAATCCTGCCACCAGCGCGCCCCGCCTCAGGGGGAGGGCCAGCTGAGCAGGGGAACCAGCATCTCGGCGGGGGTGAGGGACCCATGCCGGGCCTCGAGCCGGAGTTCGCCGGTGTCCGCCGGGTCGAGGAAGGCCGTGGGCGCGAAGGGCGCCAGGAGGACGTCGCCCATCCGAGATGCCACCGCCGCCGACGGCACGCCACCCAGCCACCCGTCGGCCACGATCTGCTCGCGTGTGCGCACCCACGCCACGTCGCCGTACGAATCCGTGGCCGCCGCCATGACCGCATCACACGCCCCCGGCCGCACGTGGAGCCAGCGAAAGCGCCCTTCGCCGCTGAGCAGGGTGACGCCGTCCATCACGTCGCCCGGCAGGACCTCGCCGGCCCGCCCGACGTCGACCTGCCCGTGGTCGGCCGTCACCAGCAGCGTCGCCCCGGCCGGCAGCGCACACAGGACGTCGGCCACCAGCCGGTCCACGGCCACCAGTTCGTCGTCGTAGTACTCGCCCAGTCCCCCGGCGTGAGCCACCTTGTCGATGCCCTCGTAGTAGGCGTAGACGAAAC
>CAVURD010000040.1:0-86623 GCA_963743785.1 uncultured Acidimicrobiaceae bacterium
GGCGGACGGGGCAGGGCGTCGGCCACCAGTCGCTCATCATCGGCCAGGAGGGAGTCGGCCAGGTCCTTGACCATCTCGACGACCTCGGGATGCTCCTGGAGATTCCAGCCTTCGAGGAGCTCGGTCAATCCACTTCGACGGGCTTCGGTCAATTGAGCGATGGCCGCCTCCCCGGCCGGTGTCAAGACCAGGTCGCATTCGGTCCCCCGGGTCACTTCGGTGATCATTCCGGCTTCGAGCAGGCCGGCGATCCCCGGCTCGAGGATCTGGCTGTCGACCTTCAGCCGGCTGGCCACCTCACCCACGGTGGAGGCCGGGCGGTCAGCCAGGCGGTACAGCAACCAGCACGAACGAGGTGGCAGGTCGATACCGGCCCGGTGCGCCAGCGTCTGGTAGAGCTCACTACGGTTCTCCCGGCTCGAGAAGCGCTCCAGGGCCAACTGAATCTCCTGCAGCGAGGTCCTCGGGTCGGGGACCCCGAAGGCCTCGCCGGTATCGACCGTCTGGACCGTCTTGCGCAACTCGAGTTCGGGCAGGAGCCAACTGAGCAAGAAGGCCACGAAAGCGATGGGCACCGCCACCAGGAAGACGGTTTGCACCGAATCGGTGATGGCGGCCAGGACCTTCTGGTAGATCTCCGGCGCAAGGCGTTGCAGTTCGTGGAGCACCGACGGATCTTGTGTCTGCAGGTTGAGGTTGGACCGGGCGCCATGGAGCGAGGCCAGCGTGGGCGCCAGATTGCTCCGCAAGACATTGGCGTAGATGGCCCCGAAGACAGCGGTCCCAAATGAGCCACCGATCATGCGGAAGAAGGTGGCGCTGCTGGTGGCCACCCCGAGGTCGTTGTAGGAGACGGCGTTCTGGACGGCCACGACCAACACCTGCATGATCAGCCCCAAGCCGGCACCGAAGATGAGCATGTACCCCGCCATGACCCAGGCTCCGGTGGTCTGGCCGATGAGCGACATGAGATACGCCCCGAGCGTCATCATGGCGGTGCCGACGATGGGAAAGATCTTGTAGCGACCCCAACGTGTGACCAGTCGCCCGGACACGACGGACGCCGCCAGCATGCCGCCCATAAGGGGCAGGATGCGCAACCCCGAGGAGGTCGGGCTCACGCCCTTCACGTCCTGCAGGAAGAGCGGGAGAAAGGTCAACGCGCCGAACATGGCAAAGCCCATGACGAAACCGATGGCGCTGGCCGCCGAGAACACGCGAAACCGGAAGAGCCTGAGGGGGATCACGGGCTCTGGGGCCCGGTGCTCGACCAGGAGGAAGAGGAACGCGGTCGCCACTCCCGAGAGCAGCAGGGCCAGGCTCTGCACCGACCCCCAGGACCAGGAGATGCCGCCGAGGCTGGCGAAGAGGATCAACAGGGTGGCCGACGCCGACAGGACAAATGTGCCCAGGTAGTCGATGGCGTGATGGACCCGTCGCAACGTTCCGGGAAGGGCTGCCCCGGTGACGAACAGGGCCAGGATCCCAAGGGGAAGATTGATATAGAACACCCAGCGCCAGGTGAGGTAGGTCACGCAGAGCCCGCCGATGAGCGGGCCGATCACCGTGGCCACGGCGAACATGGCTCCGAAGAGGCCCATGTAACGACCCCGCTCCCGGGGAGAGACTACGTCGCCGATGATCGTCTGGGCACCCACCATGAGGCCGCCGCCCCCGAGACCCTGCACGGCCCGGAAGAGGATCAACTCATTCATGGTGTGGCTGAAGCCGGCCAGGGCCGACCCGACAATGAAGATGACGATGGCGGCCTGGAAGAAGAACTTGCGACCGAACTGGTCGCCGAGCTTTCCCCACAAGGGCGTGGACACGGTCGAGGCCAGGAGGTAGGCAGTGACCACCCAGGCCAGGTGCGACCCGCCGTGGAGATCCCCCACGATGGTGGGAAGTGCGGTCGAGACAATGGTCTGGTCGAGTGCGGCCAGCAACATGCCGAGGAGGAGCGCTCCCAGAATGAACCACAGTCGGCGCTTGGTGATCACTTCCGCCGCCGGGAGTGCGGTGACGGTTCCTGGTACCCCCTCATCGCCCGGACCCATGGCGTCGGTCACGTGACCTCTTCGGCTAACACGGCGAGACCCTCCAACATGGCGCGTGCACGGTCGGGGCCCATGCGCATCAGGGCTCGGCGGAGTGGAGCAAGGCGCGCCCGAAGTACGTTCTCACTGTCCTTGCGAAAAGAGGGTGAGACGGTGATCACCGTCTTTCGGCGATCGAGGCTGTCCTCCCTGCGCTCCACCAACCCGGCATCCGCCAGTTGAGTCGCCAGGAGACTGGCCGTCGTCGTGGCGCAGCCTTCGCGACGAGCCAGTTCCGAGACGGACAGCGGCCCATGCATGGCCACGATGGCAAACGTCGTCATATGACGTGGAGCCAGGACCCCCTCTTCGAGGAGCGCCCGCACCCGGTTTGGGATACTGCCGTTGTCCTTGGTATTCCTGGCCAGCCGGATGAAGGCCAAGAAGAGGTCGCACGCATCGTCGGCCACCTGGTCGTCACCATCGGCGCCATCGGCGTGTATTCCCCTTCTGGCCATCGGAGATTCAACGGTGGTGCCGGGCACAATAATCGTATTATAAAGCTATGTTGAATCAAACTCAATTGCCACCGGGCACCCGGCATCGCCACCGAATGGTTGAGTGCGTGGAGCGGGCTCCGTCACCGACTGACGGGAGCTCGAGATGCTCCGGGTATCGGTCGATGGTCTGGGCCACGCATCACCACTCGTGGAAGTTCGCCCGCCAGCTGAGAACAGGCCGTGTCGCGCCAGCAGCTAGCCTTGCCGATGGGTGTGCCGGGAAGACTGGTCGGCGAGCAGAAGGACCACGCCAATGCCCCATACCCACTCTGTCACGTGCCAGAACCTTCCACGGGACGAGAAGAGCGTCATCCGTGGTCGATTTCGGCGCCCCGTTGGCCGGTCCTCCTCCTTTCCAGTAGGCCGACTGATGGATGACACCAACGGATTGACTGCACCGACGAAACGGGTGCAGTTCAACCCGAGCAAGCTGCCCAGTTGGCGTTGGGAGGCTCTCCGCACGACGTTCTGGCTTGCCCCAACGATTCTCGTCGTGGTGGCCGCCGGGTTGTTCGCCGTGACCTTTCAAATCGACTTGGCCGCCTATCACCACCACATCGCACTGCCATTCTGGATCCGCTCCGGAACTGCCGACGCCGGACGCCAGGTACTCATTCGCCGCCGTGATCACTCTCGGTGTGGTGTTCTCCATCACCATCCTTGCGCTGACCCTGGCTTCCCAACAGTTGGGCCGGGGGGTCGACAACGCTGGGGGCATCTTCGTCGGCACGTTCGTCTATTCGGTTCTGGCGTTGGGCTCAATCACCAGCAATCCGCCGCATGCTGACTTCGTACCGCACCTCTCCATCACGGTGGCTGAGTTCCTCCTGCTGGTCGACCTCGGCTTTCTCATCTACTTCATTCACCACATTGCCAAGTCGATACAACTTCCAGAAGTGATTGCCGGCATCGCCCGCGACCTCATGCATGCCATTGACGCCGAATTCCCACGTCAAGACCATGACCTTGAGAATGCCGAGCAGATCGGTCAGGGCAGATCGGTGCCCGAGCTGCTCCAGCTCATTGACGAGCGGGGCACCAGCGTTCGGGCGAACGAGAGCGGCTACCTACAGTTTGTCGGATACGCACAACTCCTCGAGATTGCTGCCCAAACCGATGCAGTGATACGCCTCGATCATCGACCTGGCCATTTCATCTCGTCTGGACACCCCTTGGCGACGGTGTGGCCGCACGGTGCGGCAAAGCAGATTGCCTTGGCCCTCGCCAAGGCACACGTCACCGGGCCACACAGAACGCTTATGCAGGATCCTGTGTTCGCCATCGATCAACTCGTCGAAATTGCCATCCGGGCCCTGTCGCCAGCCGTCAACGACACCTTCACCGCATTGACATGCATTGATTGGCTCTCGGCCGGGTTGAGTGCGATCTCCAGCCGGACACTCGCAGAAGGCGTGTGGCGGGACGGGTTCGGACGGATTCGCCTCATCGAATCCGACCCGTCCTACGCCCGCATGGTCAACCGGGCGTTCGACAAGGTCCGTCAGTCGGCGCGGGGCATGCCCGCAGTCATCATTCGCCTGTTGGACACCCTGTCCTCGGTCATGACCGAGACCACATCCGATGAGCAACGGCGCATCCTCATGAGGCAGGCCGACATGATCTTCCGCATGGCCCAACAGTCCGTAACCGAACCGAACGATCTCGAGGACATCCGGGTTCGGTACGACCGCATGGTGGCCGCCGATGCGACGGATCAGTGACGCACGAGTCGAGGCATCTCTCCTCTGGTGGGGACATCGGGCCGGAGGTCCACCGACCGTGCAACACTCCACTCGCCAGAAACGCAACGAGCTGAAAGAAGGCCGACCTGATGCGCACGCGACTCACCGAGCTCCTGGGCATTGAGCACCCCGTCATGCTGGCCGGCATGGGCGGCGTGTCCTATTCCGCGCTCGCCACGGCGGTCTCCGAGGCCGGCGGGTTCGGGTGCCTCGGCGCCTCGACCATGGGCAACGAGAAGATGGTGGCGGAGATTTCGGCCGTCCGCGCTGCGACCGACAAGCCCTTCGGGGTCGACCTTCTCACCGCCATGCCGGGAGGAATGAGCGAGCAGGTGGAGCTCATCATCGAGGGCGGCGCCAAGGCCTTCGTGGCCGGGCTCGGTGTACCCACCGAGGTTGTGGACCAGTGCCATCGCAGCGATGTGGTCGTGGTCAGCATGTGCGGCAAGGTGGACCACGCCGTGCGGGCGGTCGAGGCTGGCTGCGACCTGGTGGTGGCACAGGGCACTGAAGCCGGTGGGCATACCGGCCAAGTGGCGTCCTTCCCGCTCATACCTCAGATCGTCGACGCCGTCGGCGCTCGCGTCCCCGTCGTGGCGGCCGGGGGCATCTTCGACGGCCGGGGCTTGGCCGCTGCGCTCGCATTGGGAGCGGACGGCGTCTGGGTGGGCACTCGATTCATTGCCACCCCTGAAGCGCGTGGTGTGCTCGGCTACAAGGAAAAGCTCCTCTCGAGCCGGGAGGACCAGACCACGGTCAGCCGCGCCTACTCAGGCAAGACCATGCGCGTGGTGCGAAACACCTACACCGACCACTTCGCCGACCATCCCGAGGAGCTGAAGAAGTTCCCCGAGCAGTTGAGCCTGGCCTACAGCTCTGGGGTGATGCACCTGGGCGGCGACTCCTATACCGACGGCGTCGATGTGGACAAGGAGTGTTACCCCGCCGGTCAGGGCGTGGGCGGCATCACCGAACTCGTCCCCGCCGGTGAGCTGGTCCGTCGATTTGTGGCCGAGGCCGAAGCGGCCCTCGACCGCTTGCCGGCCTCGCGTTGACCATCGGTCCCGGTCATCGAGAGCCCGTCAGGCCTGCCGCATGGCCACCCGTTCCTGGTGTTGCACGAGGTCAACCGGTTTGCGTATGCGCTCGGCGCTGGCCGGGTACTGCCCAATTGCGCCGGCGGTCTAATTGGCCGGGCCACCATGTTGCCACCGCAGTTCGGGCACACCCCGAGGAGCACGGTGTCGACACACGCCGCACAGAACGTGCATTCGAAGCTGCAGATGCGGGCCTCGTCCGAGTCAGCAGGGAGATCGGCGTCACAGTGCTCGCAGTTCGGCTTGAGCGTTAGCACCGAACCTGAATTCCCCCGACGCCGGAGGTCCGACCGGACGGGACGCAAGTCAACCGCCATGGAACCCGCTGCTTAGGCACGATCGTCACGCTACTTCCCGACCTGACGCGGCACATTGCAAATGGAGTCCTTGGCCCCCGAGGGCGGGATGCGACGGATGCCACCGATCACCATTTGCGGCGCAGGTTAAAGCACTCTTTGAACTGTCCCTCGAACGTCCCATGACTCCTCCGTCAGGCGCGGCACGCCGGGCGTCCAAACTCCCACCACTGGGACGGGGAACGAACGAAACGCGGACACACGGATCGTAAAACCTATGGATGAGGTCATGTCGGACTGAATCCTCAAGAGGGTGCCTTAGCGCCGTCGGCCTCCTGGTGCGAAATGCATAAGGGACTGGCGGTGTTGTGTCTCTCACTTATTGGAGTGATGACAATTGATGTGGTGGGCGCCGGGGCCACGACGCCCGGAGCCAGCATCACCTCAACGGTCAGCTGCGGCACCGGCACCACGTGCACGGCCACCTACACCATCTTCAACACCAGTACCCTGCCCTTAGCCTTCGCAGTCCTCCATCTGTACGGTCCCATACCCGCTGGCAGCACGGTCAATAACTTTCCGGCCACTGTCCCGGGCAACAGCGCAGCAACGTTCACGGTGACCGGCATTACTCGTTCGGCGAAGACCTACTCCATTGACATTCTGGTCGGCCACACCACGGGTCAAGCGTTCACTGATCTGCCGGGTGGTGGCAACATGCCCGACGATCCCGGCGGCCCATCGCAGACCTCACTCTCGCTGCTCGCTTTTACGGGAGCCGACCTTGGTGCCCTTGTCATCACCGGGGCCGCACTCGTTGGTGGTGGTTGGTTACTCGTGCGGGCCTCACACCGTCGTTGGAGGCGCAATGGGGTGGGTCGGTTGCGGCCCGGTGTACGGTCGACCCAATGAGCACTAGATGGGAGCGGTTCAAGCTATGGCTGGCGCGGCGCATCTCCAACAGACGGTGACCTGAGTCCGTCAACCGGAACGCCGTGCGCCAAATGGATCCGGCGGCACCTGCGCCGAGCGGGCGACGTTTGCTGCGGGCGAACGAGTCAGCCGATCGTCGATTAGAGCGGTCAACTCTAGGGACGTCAACCGAAGAGACGAGCGCCTGCGAGAGCCGAGCCCGGCGGCCTGACTCTCCTCGAGATCCGCACGTAGACCGCGGGGTTGGTCACCGAGTGTGGGTTAGGTACGTTGCACCCCGGTTCCACCCAGCCGCCAGTACCCCCCGGCGATGCGCCTCGAGATACTGGCTGTGTGGGTAAGTGGGCTCGGCGTAGTACGAAGGAGCCTGGCCTGATGCGATCTCGGTGGTGATGGGTAGACGCCATTGCCGACGGTGTCGTTGAGACTCGAAATCGGTGCACGCCCGCCAGGGCGGCCGCCGCAGACGTTTGTTCCCACGAACAGCTGGCACTCGTCGACCAGGTCGGCATCGAAGGCCCGGTGATGTCGCGTAGATGGCCGAGCGGTACTGCGTGCCCACGTCGTTGCCCTGACGCATGCCCTGAGTGGGATTGTGTCCCTCGAAGAAGACGCCGAGCAGAGACTCGTAACTGATGACGGTCGGATCGAAGACGACCAGCACCGCCTCGGTGTGGCCGGTCCGGTCACTGCACACCTCGCGGTACGTCGGGTTGGGGGTGATTCCACCGGCGTAACCCACCGCCGTGGTGTACACGCCGGCACGGACCAGAACTTCCGCTCGGCGCCCCAAAAGCAGCCCATCGCGAATAGGGCTTGTCTCCATGCACCTCGGGAAAGGGTGGGGTGATGGGTGTCCCGGACAGCACGGCGTAGATCGGCGCCTGATGCCGTGAATCTCCTTGGGCTCGGTGCGTCCGGGCAAAGCCCGGTCGGCCCCGACCATGGCTCTTTTGCGCGATGTGAACAGGCCCATTTCGCCTCCCGGAGACGTGATCGATCAGCATGCGGGCGGACAGCTCGCCTCGCTGCGCCCAACCCAGTATGGCCCTGTACAGGCAAATTCGTGGGCGCACCGTCCCTTTTCTTTCAATTCCGCGTGACATCGCCGGTATGTTGTGATATATCATTAGTGTTCAAATAAGCGGTATCAGAACGCAGCGGGATCGGATTGGATGCCGCGGGCCGATGCCGGCCACGTCGGTCGGCTCCGGGTCGCTGAGCAGCCGCGAAGCAGCGCTCACGCTCCTGCGCTCCACCGTTTTGGCACAACACACCAACAGAAAAGGAGTCTCCCGATGGGACACGAAGGACATCACGATCATGAATCACCCCGGGGCCCGCGCGGCATGCGAGGTCCCCAGGGCCGCCACGGTGAACCGTGGGGTGGCCGAGGAGGCCGAGGCCGATGGGGCGGCGAACGGGGCGGATGGGGCGGCGGCCGACGAATGCGCCGGGGCGACATCAGGCGGGCGATTCTTTCCGCCCTCAAGGACAATCCGGCTCACGGGTACGAGGTCATGCACCGGCTGGAGGAAATGAGTGGCGGACTGTGGCGGCCGAGCCCCGGCTCGGTCTACCCGCACCTCCAGATGCTCGAGGACGAGGGGATGGTGCAGTCCGCCGAGGTCGACGGTACCCGCACCTTCACGCTGACCGAGAAGGGCGTGGCCGAAGCGGCCAACGACGAGCCTCTGCCCTGGCAATCCAGCGGTGAGAACGACGACCAGATCCGCTCGCTGCGGCTTTCGGTGACCCAACTGATGAGCGCGGCCAAGCAACTCTCCGGTGCCGGGGAATCGGCGCAGGTCGAGCGGGGTATCGCCGTGATCAAGAAGGCTCGCCAGGAGCTGTACCAAATTCTGGCGGAAGACTGAGCGATTGGACGGTACTGTGCAAGTGAACGCCATGACGACCTCTACGACCGCCACCGCAACTTCGGAGCACGTCGATGAGGGACACACCACCATCATCGAAACGGTCGATCTGACCAAGACGTACCCGGGGACCGACTTCCGGGCGGTGGACGAGCTCAACCTGCGTGTCGGGACCGGGGAGGTTTTCGGCCTCCTCGGTCCCAATGGCGCCGGCAAGACGACAACGGTCGGCGTCCTCACCACCCGGGTCATCCCGTCGGAAGGGCAGGCCTTCGTCGGGGGAATCGACGTCGTGGCCCATCCCACGCTGGCCAAGCAACTGATCGGCGTGGTGTCGCAACAGAACACGCTCGATCGTCAACTGACGCCCTGGGAGAACCTGTATTTCCATGGACGCCTGTTCGGCATGGGGACGCGGGAGTGCAGGCAGACAGCCGATGAACTCCTCGAACGCTTCCAGCTCACCCGTTTCGCCAAAGCATCGGTCTACGCCCTCTCCGGTGGCATGGCCCAACGCCTCATGGTGGCTCGCGCCATCTTCCATCGTCCGGCCGTCCTCTTCCTCGACGAGCCCACCGCCGGACTCGACCCTCAGGGTCGGCTGGCTCTGTGGGATCTCCTACGAGATCTGAACGCCGACGGACAAACGATCATGCTCACCACCCACTACATGGAAGAGGCCGACAAGCTGTGCGGTCGGGTCGCCATCATGGACCACGGCAAGATCCTCGCCCTCGACACGCCGTCCGCCCTCAAGCAAAGCGTGGGCGCCGACACCATCGTCACGGTCAAGGCCGAAGGTGACCCGAACGCCCTGGCCGACAACTTCACCCGGCGGATCGAAGGCGTCACGCGAACGAGGACGGTACCCGGTGGCGTGGAGCTCCATGTGCAGGGTTCGGACCGCTTGGTACCCAGGGTGGTCGAGGCGGCCGAATCAGGGGGCTTTTCCCTGGCCGACCTCTCGGTGGCCGAGCCCACCCTTGAGACAGTGTTCATCGGACTGACCGGAAAGGACCTTCGCGACTGATGTCGGCCACCACTTCGGATCCCCGAACCACTCAAAGCTTCGGAGGCGTGTCGCCGCATCACGTATCGCTCACCCCGACCCGCTCCGCCACCGCGGCCAGTTGGACCGCTCTCGGCGCCCTCATCGTGCGCGACCTGGTGGTGCTGCGGAAACACCTGGTCGAATTCACCGTGCGGACCCTGGTCCAACCCTTCCTTCTCTGCTTCGTGTTTCTCTACGTCTTCCCGAAGATCGGCCAGGGCATCGGTGCGGCCAGCGGTATCCCCGGGGCGGAGTCGGCCTTCGCCACCGTCCTGGTTCCCGGTGTGGTGGGTCTCTCCATCATGTTCCAGGGCATTCAGGCCGTCGCCATGCAGTTGGCGCAGGAATTCGGGTTCACCCGAGAGATCGAGGACCGGGTGCAGGCTCCGTGTCCAATCTGGCTGGTAGCCATTTCGAAAGTCATCTCCGGAGGTGCCCAGGGGTTGATCTCGGCCATCATCGTGCTCCCCATTGCATCGGTTGTCCATGCCGCCGGCGTCGAGGCCCAGATCAATCTGCACTGGCTCATCATCGTGACCATGGTGCCACTGGCCTGCCTGGCCATGACCTCGCTGGGTCTGCTGCTCGGCACGAGCTTCGAACCGCGCAACCTCGGCCTGATGTTCGGCTTCATCGTGTTGCCCATCACCTTCCTCGGCGGCACCTACTACGAGTGGACCCGGCTGTCCCCCGTCGCGGTTGGGGGCTTCCATTGGCTACAGGCCATCGTCCTGGTCAATCCACTCATCTACGTCAACGAGGGCATGCGCGCCGCGTTCACCAATGCGCCCCACATGCATCTGTACGTGATCTATCCAGCGTTGTTGGCGTTCAGTGCCCTCTTCCTCACGCTCGGCTTGCGCAACTTCCGCCGCAAGGTCCTGGCGTAGTCAGCCCTCACCCTTCTCCCAGTCGGTTTCCAGCCGGCCCGGATGGTTCAAAGAATTCGGAGAGCATCGGGATCGGCACGCTCCGCCCGGGTGAACGCACGCAGCGCGGCCAGATCGCCGAGTTGGGCCCGAGCCAGCTCGAGGCAGAGTTCGAGACATACCTCGACCGCGGCCGGTGGGGGGTCGGGTGCGTCACACCCTTTCACGCTGGCTACAAGGTCGTCGCCGTGCACCACCACTTCGAGGACTCGCGTCCTGAGGTAGTCCCGCAAGGAAACCACCCCACCAGCAATCCGCACGACCGAAACGGCACGGTTCGCCGGGATCGTGGGCAGCCGCACCGCCAGAGTGGACCGGGCGCTCCGACACGACTCCAGAAGCGCCGGCTGACCCTCGAGAGCCACCTCTTCGGCGCTCGCCCGGAGCACGGCAAAGAGGGGGTCGTCATCGTCCGGTTGGGCCAGCCGGTTCGGTCCGCAGAAGTCGACCAAGGTCACCGAGTGCCCGTCTGCCGGTTCGGGCTCTTGGAGAACCTGTACCAAGCGGACGACGCCACCCTGGACGGCATGGGCCGCCATCCCCCCGATGCTGTAGCGGGCGACCGCACTGGGTTGACCCCAGGCCTGAGCCAATTCAGGGCCGCCCAACACCTCGATGAGCCAATCCGCCGCGTCCA
Organism: uncultured Acidimicrobiaceae bacterium; assembly: GCA_963743785.1. Lineage (GTDB taxonomy): Bacteria > Actinomycetota > Acidimicrobiia > Acidimicrobiales > RAAP-2 > Bog-473. Next base: position 11,159 of record CAVURD010000040.1, read on the forward strand.
GATAGGTGCCGATCTCGTGCGGTTCGAGAACAGGTCCACTGCTCATGGCTTCGTGCTCCTCATGCCCCACGCCCTCACGCCCTCACGCCCCTCACGCCCCTCACGCTTCGCGCTGAGGTGACACGGTGGCTCGCCGATCCGGGACAGAGCGCGGCCGGCGTGGTCGGACCGGGGTCCGACGTCGGCGGTGTGGCGAAGTAGTAGATCAAAATGGAGCCTCCGAGCGTGCGCACCGGACAGTAGCCACGCAACCAGGCCAAGGGTGCGCTCGCACCGGTGAGGTCGGTGGCCGACGCCGCCACCCATCCGGAAATCCCCGTGGGCGCCACCCCCAGGAGCGGGCGGGCCCCGGGTACATCCCCCACCGTCACTCCCCTGGGACCGAAGTAGGCCACCCGGGGATGGCGCCCCCGACTCCACGCCACGAGGAGCCCGAAGTCCTGGCCCCAGTCGACATTGGAGTTGGTCGCCACCCGGTAACCGGGCGTGAATGGGGGCGCCGTCCAGGCCAACGAGGCGGGGTAGGAGAAGGCAGTCAACAGACCTGCGGCCAGGAACACGGCCCCGAGCCCGACGGCCATCATCTTCCGGCGGACCACCAGGGCCAAAGGTGCGGCGGCGACGGTCCACAGGGCGATCGACGGCAAGAGGTAGCGCACGCCCAGCGTGCGCGGGTTGGGCAGTTCGAAGACAAAGAGGACCCCCGCCGGAACGATCACGGCCACCAGCGTCTGTCGCCAGGTCGAACGGGTCACCACCCCGGATCGGACCAAGCCGACCAGAACCAACGGGCCGGCCACGAGCAGGACCACGATGGGTGTCGACAGCTTGACCAGAAGTGCCGCCGGCCAAAACCACACATTGGCTCCCGACCACGCCCTGCCCAGCAAGAAGCCCGGTGACGCGGCGGTGTCGTGGGTAGCCAGATATCTCAATCCCTGCACGTAGGGCTCTGGAAGGATCGGCCACGAGTGCAGCACGATGCTCGGGTCGAGGGCGATGTACACGGCCCAGACCACCGCCCAGGCCACTCCCACCATCAGCCCAGCGCCCAGCCACGCTGCCCGACCCGTCTGCCCGGCTCGCCGAGCCGCGATCACCACGACCACCGTGGCCAGCGCTGCCAATAACAGACCCGTTGACTGCGCCGAGACCGCGGCGCCGCTGGCGGCGCCGAGCCAGAGCAGTGACGATCGATCGCGGCGGCGCAGCCATCGCACCAGCGTCAGCGACACCAACACCGTCGTCAGAGCGAAGGGGAGGTCCACGCCGTCGATGTGGGCGAGACCGAGGACCAAAGGGTCGAGCAACCACAGCAACGCAGCAACCACGCCGGCCCACGCACCGAAGAGAAGCGAGGCCAGGGCGAAGAGGGCCAGGGCGAGGAGCGCGCACTCAATCAGGGGGACGAGGCGGGAGGCCACCGTGACTCGATGCAGGGTGCCCGCGTCAATTTGGGCCCGCACGAACCGCGTGCTGTAGGAGCGCTCGTTGTTGGTGTTCCAGTGCCCGTCTCCGGGTACGACCGGGCCGACGGCCAGGACAGGAAGGGCGGCGAGCACCTTGAAGAGCGGTGGATGTTCGGCATTGTCCGCTACGTCGTGGTGCAGGATCGCGACCAATCCCGCCGACACGTAGACGGGCTCATCGAAGGTGGGCGAGTCGTGCCACGCCTCGAAGCCACCCAGTACCAGGAACGCGACGATGGCAACCCACACCACCCGCAACCCCAGATGGCGACGGTCCGGCCTCGAAGCCTGTGTCGGGGCGCCGGTTGCCTGGTCGTCCAACAACACCTGGTCAGCCTTCCTTTCCTGAGCCATCCTCAGCAGAAACGCCGGCTAGGAATTAAGATCGTCACACATTTGTAACAGACCATGCCGCCAGTGGATTGGTTCGAGTCGACGGTCGGTGCGGCGATGCAGCGTGCTCTACTGACGGCACCCTATTGATGGACATCCTTCCGCTCACATGACGACAACCGATGACCAGCGAGATGTCGCCCGACCGGAGGGTGGGCCCAACGCTGTAGACGTACTCGACGAACGCGCCGCACTCGATGGACGGTCCACGGTCCCTCAGGCCCGACATCGACCACCGGGCCGGCTTTCCGCACCACTGGAGCGACCGGGGCCGGCGCCGGGTCCTGGTTGGCTGGGCGGTCATGGCCGCCAGCCTGGTGATCTACTACTTCGTGGCCGGCATCCCGTGGTCGCTCGACTGGGTCTTCGTCTACGTGACGGGGGGCATCGTCATCTCCAGCCTGGGCAGTGGCGTGAGGTGGAAACGGCTGGTGATCGAGTGGCTACCCCTCTTTCTGGTCCTGTACGTCTATGGCTTTTTGCGTGACTACGCCAAGCACCCGCTGTGGGGACCGTTTGTCAAGCCACAGGCGTGGTTCGACGCCCATGTCTTCGGGGGCCTGTCCCCCACGGTGCAGCTCCAGCGATGGCTCTACAGCCCGGGCCTCCATTTTTGGGACTACCTGGTGTGGGCTTGTTACATGAGCCACTTCTTCGCCTCATTCATCATTGCCGGGGTGCTGTGGAAGACGAACTACCCGAAGTTCCGGCGGTTCGTCCCGCTCTTCGTCGGACTGACCTTTCTGGGCTACTGCACGTACGTGCTGTACCCCGCCATGCCTCCCTGGATGGCCGGTGACGCTTTGAGCCCCTACCACTTCCACTACCTCCCCCATGTCACCCGCATCATCCCCGTGGTGCTCGATCACCTGCACTTTCATACCGGGGCAGCCGTTTTTACCGGCGGGACCAACTACGACAACAACGTGGCGGCCATGCCCTCGTTGCACGGGGCCTACCCCATGCTCATCTGCCTCTTCTTCTGGAAGGGCTCGAGCGTCCGCAAGCGCGTCCTCCTGGCCGCCTACCCGATCGCCATGGCCTTCACGCTCGTCTACACGGGCGAGCATTTCGTCATCGACATTTTCATCGGCTGGCTCTACGCTGCCGCCACCTTCTACTTCGGTTCCCAACTGCTCAACCGATGGGAAGCCAGGAGACGGCGCAAAGGCCTGGACTCGAACGGCCCGTGGACGAGCGGTATCGGGGAGAAGCCGACTTCGACCGTGGAGGGGACGGAGGTCCAACCGAGCGAACCGGTATCCGTGGGAGCCTGAATCGGCCTCCGATCCCGCCCGAAGCGAGATCGGGCGCGGTACCGGCCACGGGCCCGACTACGTGAACGTCACGGCATTGACCGCGTGCAGGATCAGGAACACCAAGGCGGCGATCGGAACCAGCGCCGCCACGACGACCCCTGCACCGGCGGCGAGGCGGGCCACGATGTTCGGACGCGTGGGTGAACACTGCGTGACCTCCGACACCTCGGTCACCACGAGCCCACCAGGTTGGCGGGGCGGACCATCGCCGCCAGAGGGCCGTTCGGAGGGACCTCCACGGACCCCCTCAGCCGCCGCGGCCGCCGTGCCTGCGGCCCCGAGCGTTGACCTTGGTGATTGAACTCCGGTGCTCATACGACTCGCTTCGTGATCTGGAGAGAGTCACCGGGGTCTGGGGCAACGGGTCTGAGCACCAAATCTAGCATCGCGGCAGGCCGGGATGTGGGCGCGCCTGGCGTACCGATCCGGCTGGGTAGGGTTATCGCAGCACTGTGATGGGCATGCGGTCCCCCGTTGTCCGGGCGGCGAAGGGAATGATCTGATGTCGGAGGACAGCGGGCGCACCACGCCATCGGATCTGCCCGCCGCCTATGCCTCTGTGCGCGCCGTCACTGAACGACTGGCTGCTCCCTTGAGTGCCGAAGACCAGACGGTGCAGTCAATGCCCGACGTCAGCCCCACGAAATGGCATCGCGCCCACGTCAGCTGGTTTTTTGAGACCTTCATTCTGGGTCCATTTCAACCGGACTACCGCCCGTTCCACGACGACTTCGCCTATATCTTCAACTCGTATTACGAGGCACTCGGGGAGCGCCACCCACGCAGCGAGCGTGGATTGATCTCTCGTCCCGGCATTGACGAGATCAGCCGGTACCGCCATGCGGTCGATCAGGCCATGGACGCGCTCCTGCACGGCGAGATGGAAGCGCCCGTACCCGACCTGGTGACGCTGGGCCTGCACCATGAACAACAACATCAAGAGTTGCTCCTCATGGACATCAAGCACGTGCTGTCCCGGAACCCGCTCAAACCGGTCTACCTCCCGCAAGTCAGGACCGAGGCCAGCAAGGAGTCAGCACCCAAGGCCGGTTGGTATGACCACGGGGGCGGGGTCACCGAGATCGGCCACAATGGGCGGGGCTTCGGCTTCGACAACGAGTTCCCACGCCACCGGGTGCATTTGAGCCCATTCGCCCTGGCTGATCGACCTGTGACCTGTGGCGAGTGGATGGCCTTCATGGAGGACGACGGCTACGCCCGGCCAGAATTCTGGTTGTCCGACGGCTGGGCGGTGGTCAGGGCTCAGGACTGGCAAGCCCCCTTGTACTGGTTCCCCGATCCAGAAGTCCCGGGCCGATGGCGCCAGTTCACCCTTTCGGGCTCTCAACCGGTCGATCCCGAGGAGCCGGTCTGCCACATCAGTTACTACGAGGCCGACGCCTTCGCCCATTGGACCGGTATGCGACTCCCCACCGAGGCCGAGTGGGAGTCAGTGGCCACGGACCGAGCCGAAGGGACCAACTTCCTGGGCGACGGGCCTCCGCACCCTCGGCCCGCTCTGGCCACCAACGCGATGCTCGGCGATGTATGGGAGTGGACGTCCAGCGCCTATACGCCTTACCCGGGCTTTCGCGCCGCTCCGGGCGCAGTCGGTGAATACAACGGCAAGTTCATGGTGAGCCAATACGTGCTCCGCGGAGGTTGCTGCGCCACCCCACCGGGCCATACCCGCGCCACCTATCGAAACTTCTTCCCCCCGGGAGCCCGCTGGGCCTTCAGCGGGCTCCGACTGGCGCAGGACCCGTAGTCGACCATGGCCTACACCATCAGTGTGCACCTCACTCCCGGTGAGATTCGCCAGCGAATGCGTGAGGACGCGGTGGCGGGACTGCAAGCCCCGACGAAGTCGATCCCGCCCGTTTGGTTCTACGACGAGCGTGGGAGCCAGCTCTTCGAGGAGATCACCCGGCTCCCCGAGTACTACCCCACCCGGGCCGAACGACACTTGTTGGAGCAGCACGCCCTCACGATTGCCGAGCTGTCAAAGGCGGACACGTTGGTCGAGCTGGGCGCCGGCGCCTGCGACAAGACGCGGGTGCTCCTCAGCGCGCTGGAGGACGCTGGAACGCTGGCTCGCTATGTGCCCTTTGACGTCAGTGACGAGTTCCTCCGGGGCGCTGCTTCGAGCCTTTCGAATGAGTACGACTCGTTGGCCGTGCATCTGGTCATCGGAGACTTTCACCGCCACCTGATGGAGATCCCCACCGAAGGCAGGCGGATGATCGCTTTCCTGGGCGGGACCATCGGCAACTTCGACCCAACCCAGCGGGCCCGTTTCTTGTTCGATCTCAATTGCACGATGTCGAGTGACGACTCGCTCCTGCTGGGCACCGATCTGGTCAAGGATCGAGGCCGCCTGATAGCGGCCTACGACGACGCCGCCGGGGTGACCGCCGAATTCAACCGCAACGTGCTCCATGTTCTCAATGAACAACTCGGTGGGGACTTCGACGTCGAGCAATTCTCCCATGTGGCCCGCTGGAACGAGGATGAGCAATGGATGGAAATGCGACTGCAGGCCCGAGAGAGGACGTCGGTCAATCTTCGGGGGGCCGACCTCCGCGTTGAGTTCGCCCGAGGCGAGGAACTGCTGACCGAAATCAGCGCCAAGTTCACTCCTGAACGAGTCGAGGAGGAGCTCAGCGCGGCCGGCTTCGTGGTCGATGGTTCGTGGGGAGGGCCCGAAGGGGAGTTCCTTCTCACGTTGGCCCACCCGTTCTGCTGACTCGGCTGATCGGCTGATCGGCTGATCGGCTGATCGGCTGATCGCCACTACGACCAGGCGCGACCCGGTGCCCTCATCCACGTGGCTGCACGGCGCCGCCCGTGGCTCGGCGTCGACCGAACTCCCGGCGGGACCACGCCAACCCGGCTCAGGTCGGAGACGCAGTCGAAGACGGCCGACCTCGACGTCGGACCCGCACGACGGTGACGACCGCCACCACGGCCAGCACCACCAGGAACAACACGGCGCCCACGCTCAAGATGCCCGCCACCACGAAATGGGCCGGACGGTAGCGGAAGGTCACCACATCACTGCCGGCGGGGAGGTGCACTTGTTGGACCAAGTGGTAGACCGACATTGGCACGGACTTCGATCCTCCGCCGTTGACCGAAACGGAAACGTTCCATCCATTGTCCCAAGCCACGCTGCGCACCAGTACGAGCGGAGCAGAGGCGTGCAGCCGGATGGTCTCGACATTGGCGTTGACGGAAAGGATCTCAATTGGAGGAGCCGGCTGTGAACCCTTGTTGATGACGCGGAAGGGCATCGGACCCTGATTGCGGATGAAGAGAGGGTGGCCCTCGACCGAACCCTGCTGATGCCAGGCGCCGGGGTCGACGGCGGCAGAAAGGGCGCCGTCCAGCTCGTAGGCCCGTTGGCCCACGGTCACCACGGCTTGGTGGCTCGGGACCTGTCCAGAGATCACTTGTACGGCCAATCCATAGGCCGCGCCCGGGGGCATGTCCCCCGTCACCGTCCGTGCGCCGGCGGCGGCGGTCACGATCGGGCCCCAGGTTGGCTTCCCGCCGGCAGTCAACGACCCGAATCGAACCGTGGCGCTGGTGGTCCCGGTGGCAAAGACCAACGAGGCTCGGCTGGGGCTGAGCGGCTCGCCGAAGAACCATCTGCCCACCTGACCGCTGTGGAGCGGCGGCCGAGGCACCGGGTAGTACCGGTAGGACGGGTCGGAGTGCGCCACATAGGAGCCGTGCCGGGAGCACCGGGTCCAGGCCGCCGTTCTCCGATACGGGCCGCACGTCGGACAGGCTGGCGGGCTGGGTCCTCAGGGGCAGCAGGAAGTACTCAGGCATCGTCAGAATGTCCTGGAGGTTCAGATCGTCGAGCGCTCCCGACTGCAGCGCGGCCAGGTTGAGCTCGCCCACCGTGTGCGTCTGGGTGGCCTGGCTGTAGGTCTGGTTGACAATGGAGGAGTAACCGGCGGCCGAATGCAGGCCGGCGAGAATGTTGAAATCCGGCAGACCGGTCGCGCCGAGGGGCACCTCTGAGAAATACTGAGGGTCGTACACCACGAAGCGCCCCCCGGGCGCCAGGTTGGCACCGACGTAATTCTCTGCTGGCGTCTTCCCGGCCACCAGATCGTTGGGCGGGGATGTGATCAGTTGACTCGTCCCGGCGACGAATCCGAGGTCGAGCAGGACGAACAGAGACATCACGGGGATCCAGCGCTTCGGCGGGAGGATCGAACGCAACCAGACAATCGCTCCGGCCAGTGCGCACACGCCGGCGGCGACGATGGCGGCCTCGCGCACGGTGTGCACCGTCGCCCCTGAAGGGGTGGTGCTCGCCAAGGTCGTGATGATCCAATTCGGATCAGTGATGGCCAAACCGAGCAGGGCCAGCACCAGCGCCAGTGGGACCAACGCGGTCCAGCGATCGATCGTGACCCACTTGTCGGATGCCTCTCTTCGGCGGTCGATCCACCCAGCAAAGAGAACGCTGAGGACGACCGAGACGTCGATCATGTTGCGACTCTGCAGTCGCTGGTGCCCGTAGAGCGGGATGGAGTTGAACAGATGCTCCAGTGGCGTGTTGGCGCCCAGAGCCAGCAGCACGCCGAGCGTCCCGATCACGTACCAGGTCAGGCGATCCCGGGCCGGTAGGCGCGAGGGCCACGAGGGGATCCACATGACCAGCAGGGCGACGAGGGGCAGGATCCCCAGATAGAACCCCACCTCGGGCAGGTTGTACGGCGCAAAGAACATCGACTCGCCGAGGTGGCCATAGCCCCCGAACAGATAGGGCACCAGCGTCAGCAGTCCGTCGGGTGTCGGGAAGCTTCCGCCCGTGGCAAAGACAGTCCCGAAGCCGCCACGCTGCGAGTTGGCGATGGCCTCGAGCCCGGGGAGCCATTGGATCGCCGCGAGGGAGAGGGCCAGCACGGCAGCGGCGCCGACCCGTGTGGCGACTCGCCACCAGCGGTGGCGGTCGAGGCCGGCCGAGAATGCGGTATAGAGAAGGACCAGGATGGCGAGGTCGAGCATCGCTTCGGGGGCGCCGCCGAGGATCACCAGGGCGAAACCCGCACCGAGCACGACGGACCAGCGCCACTTGCCATCTCTCATGATGTGCAACACGGCCAGGAGCATCCAGGGAATGGCCACGAACCCTTCGGTCATGTCCAGGTGGTTGACCTGGTTGAACACGGTCCCCGAGAAGGTGAAGGTGATGGCGCCCAGCAGGCAGGCCACGGTGGAGAGGGTCAGGGCTCTCAGGAAGACATACATGCCCACGCCGATACCGGCGAAGAGCACGACTTCAGTGGCGATCCAGGCGACGCGGTCGGGGAAGATGACGAAGAAGCCGACCAGCGGGTAGAAGGCCCCGGCGTTGAACCCGGTCAGCAGCGGGGTGCCGCTGTAGATGTACTCGTCCCACAGTGGCAGCTGGCCGTGCCGGATCATGGATCCGGTCAGCACGTGCAACGGATAGTTCTGTTGCACGTTGTCGCCGGTCATCAGCAGGTGCCCACCGAAGAGATCGGGCAGGATGAACCCTGCGGCCGGAATGGCGATCAGGACGAGATAGGGCCACCAGGGGCCCGCATGCGACCGGAGTCGATTCACCTAGTGGCGAGGGAACAGCAATGGCGCGTCCACGGGCAGGCCCTGGACGCGCCAGGGCCCGCCAACTGGCGACGTTGGTGGCGTCAGGACTGGCTCGAGCTGGTCTCGCCTTGTGATCTCGCTGGGCCCGAGCGTGAGAGCTCGCTCGACGTGGTCCGCCACATCACCTTGGGCGCCAAGGCCGAGAGCTCGATCCGGTCGACGTGGGTCCTGGCGATGGCCAGGAGGTCGGCCAGCAGCTCGTCGCCGAGCAGGTAAGGCATCAGTCCGAGGTCGAGCAGCTTCGTGTGGGCGGCCCGGTAGTAATGCTCCTCCAGCTCCACCCGGGGATCGTCCAGGTGGATGATCTTGGCCCCCCCAGCGGCGGCGGAAACCATGTCGGCCAGTTTCCCCACCGAGAATGACTCGGTGAACTGGTTGAAGACCCGGAACTCCCCGGCCGCGGCCGGGGTGCGAATCGCCAGCTCGACGCAGGCCAGGGTGTCACGGATGTCGAGGAAGCCTCGAGTCTGGCCGCCCTTGCCGTACACGGTGAGAGGTTCCTCGGCGGCGGCCTGAATGACGAAGCGATTCAACACCGTGCCGAACACGGCGTCGTAATCGAATCTCGTGGCCAGGTCGGGATGCAGGGTTGTCTCGGCTGTCGACTGGCCGTAGACCACGCCCTGGTTGAGGTCGGTCGCCCGCAGTCCCCAAATGCGGCAGCAGAAGGCGATGTTGTGGCTGTCGTGCACCTTGGAGAGGTGGTAGAAGCTGCCCGGCTGCTTCGGGAAGGGGAGCACGTCGGTCCGGCCCCGGTGGGTGATCTCGATGTAGCCTTCTTCGATATCGATGTTGGGCGTGCCGTACTCACCCATCGTCCCCAGCTTCACCAAGTGAATGTCGGGGTTGATGTGGGCGATGGCGTAGAGAAGGTTGAGGGTACCCACCACGTTGTTCACTTGGGTGTAGACCGCATGCTTACGGTCGACCATGGAGTAGGGGGCGCTGCGCTGCTCGGCAAAGTGGACGATGGTGTCCGGACGGAACCGGCCCACCATGTCGTAGACGAACTCCTCTTCCATCAGGTCACCGATGAAGACCTCCATCTTGTTGCCCGACACCTCCTCCCACCGCTCCACCCGGCGGTGCAGCGAAGCGATCGGGACGAGGGACTCCACACCCATCTCGAAGTCGTAACCGCGACGGGCAAAGTTGTCCGCCACGGCGACCTCGTACCCGGCCCGCGACAGATGCAGCGCGGTCGGCCAACCGAGGTACCCGTCTCCACCCAGGACCAGAACTTTCACGGTGCCCACCTTCCGATTTCGTGTCGGCCACATTTCACCTTCGTGACAGAGGTATTCTTATCCCAGAGGCTTAATCCAACCTGGGAATGCTGTTAAGGAATATCTGCGTGTCTCCATTTACACAGCTGGCACCATCATTTGAACCCCGCCCGGGGCACGGGAACGGAACGCTCCTCCCATGATCAATTCACTCACCACCAGGCTCCAACCACGGTTGGCCCAATTCACCACCGACCCCGCTCAAGGCCAGGTGGCGAGCGACGACGCCCCGGCGCTGCGTCTCGGGCGGACCATCGCCCTGGGACTGGTTGCGACCTTGTCGATGGCTGTGGGTTCTCTCTACGGCGGGATGACGTTCGAGACGCACCTGCCCGGAGCGTGGTTCTTCGGCATGCCGGGCGGATTACTCGGCTCCATCGGCTCCGACTCGATGCACCCACCGCTCCTGGCCGTCTTCGCCGTCTACGGCGGCCTCATCCTGCTGACCCGGGTCTGGATCGGCCTGCTGCGTCACCTGCGGCACCACCACGGCGTGCCAATCAGGAAGGTCATCCTCGTGGTGGCCATCTGGGCCGTGCCCTTCATGCTCGCTCCGCCGCTCTTCAGCGGGGACGTCTACAGCTACGCCGGGCAGGGCGAGATGGTCAGTCACCACATCAACCCCTACGACTACGGCACCGGGGTCCTGGGCTCCACGCCGTTCAGCAGCATGCCGGCCTCGGTGTGGACGAACTCGCCGTCTCCCTACGGCCCCACCTTCTTGGCCTTCGATGGAGCCTTGACGGCTGCGTCGGGGCACAAGATCCTGCCCGACATCATGTTGCTCCGCCTGCTTGAACTGGCGGGTCTCGCCCTGATCGTGGCGGCCACGCCCTCCCTGGCCCGGGCCTTGGGACGCGACCCGGCCGAGGCGATTCTGTTGGGCGCCGGAAGCCCACTGGCGCTGACCACGCTCATCAGCGGCGCGCACAACGATGCCCTCATGATCGGCCTCCTCATGGCGGGGCTGGCCCTGGCCCGACGCTTCGGCGCCGTCCCGGGCATCGTCCTGTGCGCGGTGGCCGCCGGGGTGAAGGCCCCGGCCGTTGCTGGGCGTGGTGTTCCTGGGATGGTGGTGGGCCGGGCCGGGGGCCTCGGTCCGGCGGCGGGTGGGCCATACCCTGGGGGCGCTCCTCATCGCTTTGTGCACCTTCGAGATCATCACGGCCATCACCGGTCTCGGCTGGGGCTGGGTGCGCAACAGCACGGTGGCCGATCATGCCTTCACGTTTGTGACCCCCATCGGTGCGGTCTCCCGGCTTGTCTCACTTGGCGGGCCAGGTCGTGAACGTCCCGGTGACCGCCGTCAGCGTGCGCTCCGTTCTGGCCATCGTCGGCCTGATCGTGGCCGGGATCATCGGGGCATGGCTCCTCTGGCGGTCGCCCCGGGACGGCGTGACTCGGAACCTCGGGCTCAGCCTGCTGGTCCTGGCGCTCCTGAGCCCGATCCTGTGGGCCTGGTACACGTTGTGGGGCATCCTCGTCCTGGCGCCGGTCGCCTCCGGTCGTCTGCGCGCGGCGATCATCACCATCGCCACCATCGAGGCCTTCGTCGGGGTGACCTCGGTGCGCGGCCTCCTCCTGGGCGTGTGGCATGCCGGGGTGATCCCCGACCTGATCCTCATTGCCGCGCTGGTGGCCATCTCCATCGTGCCTTTCCACCAGCTGCACGCCTCACGGCGTCGGCACCACGCGGCCGCTCCCGACGCTGGCCGACCCATGGCCGCGCTCCAGAGCTAGCGGCAGGCCCGTGTCCCTCGGCCCCGGTCGGCCCTATTGGCCGCGGTCGGCCCCCACGGCCGAGGTGGCGGAAAGCCCGTGGTAGGGCATGCCCTGGGCCTTCCATTCCTCGTAGAGCGTCAGGAACTCCTCGACCGAATGGGTCCTGGCCCACCAGGGGCATGGCGGCCCGGCGCACCGTCCAGTCGAAGGGAGCCAGCTCAGCGGCCCGGGCCAACTGCCGGCGGGCCAGGTCGCCGTCGCCCCGACGCAGCCGCGTCGGCCCCGATGCGAAAGTGGAGACGGGCGGCCACCTCGTCCTCGCTCAGGTCGTCGACGGCCTGGCGCGCCGCTTCGGCGGCAATGGGCACCACTCCCTCCGTCACCCAGGAGCGGACCGCCGCCTGGTGCGGGGCTGACTCGACCCCGGTGAACTCGATGAAGAGGTCACTCCCGAAGGCCACGCCGTTGGGTCGGACGATGTCGTCGTCCTCGTCGATCCACACCACCGTGGGCACGTTCGATATGGCGTAGAGCTCGGTCAGCACGTGGTTCGAGTCATAGAGGACGGGAAAGCTGATGCCCTCGGTCCAGGGCGCCACGTCTTCGGGCGCGTTATCGATGGCGACGCCGATCACGCTGAACCCCGTCGGGGCCAGCTCGTCATGCAACGCCTGCCAGCCCGGAAGGTCGTAGCGGCAGCCGCACCAGCTGGCGAACGTCACCAGGAGCTTCTTCTGGCCCTGCCACTCGGAGAGCGCATGCTCGTTGCCCTCAAGATCGGGCAGTACGAAGTCCGGTGCGTGCAGATCGTCGAGCGCCTGCCGACGGGATTCCGGGTCGAGGGCCAGCGCGATCACCGGCGGAGCCGCGGCTTCGGCGTCGATCACGCTGGCCCGACCCAGCACTTGCGCCACGCCGCCCAGGTCGAGCTGCCCATCGAGCACGAGCGCCGCCCGGCGTTCGGCCGGCATCGGCACGCAGACGTCACCGCGGCAGAGCCCTTCGGGGCGGACACCCCACCCGATCAGGTCGGGCAGTGCGGCCACCGGCACCCAGGCCCGCCCGTCCCGGACCGATCCGTCCACCTCGTGTGCACGTTCGGCCAGCACCCGCAGTCGTCCCATTGCTCCCTCCGAAACCTCCTCCGACATCTCTTCCGACCCCTCTTCCGACATGCCTTTCAACGCCCCTCCCAATGCCTGTGTGCCCCTCCATCCCTTTCACTCAGCCATGTCGGCCGCCGAGTGGACGTGGTCCGGATGAAGACGGACCAGCAGCTCCCCGGCCACGCCGTTGCGGGCGCCGTACTCCTCGGCCCGGTCCTCGCCCATGTAGCGCCCGCCGAGGCGAGCCGCCCACTCCCGGACCTGCGCCAGCTCCTCGATGATCTCCACCGCTCCCTCCACAATCACGAAGCCGAACGGCGGTCGATCATCATCCACACAGATGGCGGCGTGGCCGTCACGGGCCAGGTTGCGGCCCTTGACGGTGTTCCTGCCCGTGTTGAAGACCAAGGCGCCGTCGTCATCGACGAGGTACCAGACCGGTGCCACGTGCGGGCGCCCATCGGCCCGCACCGTGGCCAACTTCGCCGTGCGCGGCGGCGAGGCCGTGAGAAACGCTCGCACCTCCGACTCGCTCATCGGGTGATACGGCACGGCTACTCGGCGCTCCCCCCGTTGGCCTTGAAGGCGGCCAACCACGCCCCCACCACCGGACCGAAGTTGGCCGGGTTGTAGGCATCTTCCTCGTAGGAGAACTGCATGTCGCCGGCGTAGTGCAGCACGGTGAGGTTGTGGGCCTGGTGCACGGAGCCGTCCCCGGGGTCGCGGAACCGGTTCTCGATCCGGCAGATCCACCACCCCTTCTCCTCGTCGCATGAGCACCAGGCGTGGGGGAACGAGGTCATGGCCCGGTTGGGCCACTCGGCCATGGTGGCGGCAATCCAGCGGTGGATCTCCTCTCTCCCGTGCATCTCGCCGAACATGTGCTCGACATAGTGGGCGTCTTCGGTGAAGAGGTTGGCCCAGTCGCGCCACTCCCCCGCTTCGGCACATCGGGTGGCCGTCTCCACGAAGTTGTCGTGCGCTCGCTGCAGCTCTTCCCGGCTCCATTGGTTCGTCATGACTTGAGAATCCATTCGCTCATAGTGACACTCCGCAGGGTGCCCAGGTCGATGAAGGCGGTGATCTCATTGATCATCTGGGTGACGTGGGCATTCATCACCTCGCGATCACCGTCGGCACAGTAGAAGAGCATCGGGTCGGTCACGTGTTCGAGGGAGGGCCACGCCTCCTCGACAATGCCCCGGAACGGTGGGGCACCGTCGGTGATCCCCCGATGGACGGCATTGCGCACGTAGCGGCTGCGGGGCTGGATCTGCCCCGTGATCGGTGAGATACGGGTGTGCCATCGCGTGACCCATTCCTCAGAGGTGAGGTCGGGATGCTGCTGGAGGAGAGCCACCGTCAGCACGCCCGGCGAGCGCTCGCCGTCGGGCCAGTCCCTCGGGGTCGACCATTGGTTGTCGCCGTAGTCGGTGTAGAGCGACTCGACCACCTCGTAGCCGACCAGCGTGGTGGCTGCGCCGCGCAACACGTCCTCGTAGGGCTGGCGGTAGTCCACGGCGTCGACCCACACCGAGACCAAGGCATGCAGCGGCGTCTCTCCGTCAGGAGTCGGCACCGGCGCCGGGATGTCGCTGTGGGTGTCACGGAGGTCCATGCTCAGGCCGTGAGGCCCCAGGGCCAGCAATGCCGGCGCCACCGACCCGAGCATCAGATCGGCCACCGTTTCCCGGGATGCGTCGGGCTCCAGCCAGACCAGGTAGATCAGCTTCTCCACGTGTTCCCCCGATTTCTCATGTCCCCCCGACTCCTCGTGCCCGACCGGGCCCTCACCGTGTCCTCCCGGTGCTTCACCATGTCAGATCCAGCGCGCGCCGCATGGTCGCTTCGAATTCCTGGTCGCTGAGCGTGCGCCGGAGCTCCAGCACCATCGCCGCATCGGCTCCCACCTCAACCCGCAACGGGGTGGCCGGATCCTCCAAGGCGTCGGCCACGGCGTGTGCCACCACCTCGGGACCGGGCCGGCCGGCCGGGCCCGTCAACTTGGCATCGTTGCCGTCCCACTGCGCGTGCAGTTCGGCATAGACGTCGGGCCCGACATGGTCGCGGCTGTGCTTCATCCCCGGTGCGATGTACCCGGGCTGAATGATCACCACCCGGAGGCCGAAATGGCTGAGCTCGAAGTGCAGCGTCTCGGACAGCGCTTCCAGGGCGTGCTTGCTGGCCGCGTAGGCCCCTTCCAGCGGCGTGCCGATGCGCCCCTGGACCGAGCTGATGTTGACCAGCACGCCGCTTCCCCGCTCGCGCCACCGCGGCACCACCGCTTGGGCCAGGCGGAGCGGCCCGATGGTGTTGACGTCCAGCACCCGCTTGAAGTCATCGACCGGGTAGTCCTCCAGTGGGCCCAGGCCGGTCAGTCCGGCGTTGTTGACCACGGCATCGAGCTCTCCGGCTTGCGCCACGGCGGCCGCCACCGATGCGCCATCTCGCACATCGAGGGGCAGGACCTGCTCAACCTCCAAGTCACTCAGCAACGTGACATCGCGGGCCGTCGCCACCACCTGGTGGCCGCGACCGGTCAGCACGTCGGCCGTGGCCCGCCCGATGGAACGGGCCGCCCCGGTGACCAGCACGCGCACGGCGGCTCAGCCCGCCCGAGACGCTGCCGCCGCGATCAGCTCCTCGCTGACCTCCCACAGGCGTCGGCCACCCTCGACATCCAGGGCCTGCTTCCGCGGCTTCTTCGGTTTGCACTTGACGAAATACTCCCCGGTGACCCCGGCCACATCAGGCGACGAGGCCAAATAGATCGACGTGCGCGCACCCTTTTGCGGAGAGAGGAAGAACGGCTTGGCGATCTTGATGCCGATGGCGAGGAAACCCTTGGCGTCGCCGTCCGCGCCGTAGCCGGTCGACGACCGTGCCGGGGTGAAGGGAGTTGGCCGTGACCCCCTGGCCAGCAAGGCGGCGGGCCAGCTCATTGGTGAAGAGGATGTTGGCCAACTTCGAGGTGCCGTACACCCGCATGCCGGCGTACGCCCGGGTCGACTGCAGATCGTCGAAGGGCATCCCGTGGCGGGCCTGCATATGGGCGGTCGACGCCACGTTGACGATGCGAGCCGGGGCCGATTCGACCAGGCGTGGGAGAAGCCGGGTGGTCAAGAGGAACGGACCCAGGTGATTGATGGCGAAGGTGGACTCATACCCGTCGACCGTCTCGGTCCTCTCCGAGAGCACCAGGCCGGCGTTGTTGACCAGCACGTGGAGCTGCGGGCACCGGTCGAGTATCTCGTCTGCCCCGGCCCGGACGGAGGCCAGGTCGGCCAGGTCGAAAAGGACCAGCTCGACCGAACCGGCGGTCCCGATCCGCTCGGCTATCTGGCGGACCGCGGCCTCGCCCCGAGCCGCATTCCGGGCCGTGATCAGGACACGGGCGCCCATCTGGCCCAGCGCCACCGCCGTCTCCAGGCCGATGCCCGAGTTGCCACCGGTCACGACGACCGTCTTTCCGCCCATATCGGCGTTGCCGCCCATGTCGGACTTACCGCCCATGTCGGCCACGGGCACCACCTCTCTGCGTCGCAAGCAAATCGAGCGTCAGCATTTCACACCTCATCGCCACGAATCCCGGGCGACCACCAGACCTTTGTCCTTCCCGACCATGTGGCCGCTCAAGGTGCGCTCCGAGGTGCGCATGCGCCACTGCAGGAGCTCCTGGGCGCCGTGCCACGCCAGGTCCTTCCAGTCGCCGCCGGGCGTGGCGCAGAGGTTGTTGACCTGCTCAGGGTCCTGGCCCAAGTCGAAGAGGAGCGGGGGGAACAGGTCCGGCGACGTGGCGAACTGCACATATTTGGTGGTGGCGCTGCGCGAGGTGGTCAAGGAGCAATGGCTCATCGGAATGCCGAAGCCCCGCTCGGCCGCCTGGGTCGACGGGTTGGAGAAATCCCATTCGAAGTGCGCCGTGTCGCGCCAGTGCTCGGGGGTGGGCTCACCCCGGGTGAAGGGGGCCAATGACCACCCATCGACCTGTAGCGGAACGTCGACCCCCATGTAGTCGCAGATGGTGGGCAAGATGTCGACCGACTCGGTCACCGCCTCCACCACACGGCCCCGGCCGCTGTCGGCCTCGGACCGGGGGTCGACCACGATCAACGGGACGTGGTAGCTCTCGTCCCAGTAGCCCAGCTTCTCGAGCAACCAGTGATCACCGCCCATCTCGCCGTGGTCACTGGTGAGGATGACCAGCGTCGAATCCGCCAGTCCGCTCGTGGCCAGGTACGAAACGAGCTGACCCAGCCCGTCGTCGACCTCGCGTTGCGCCCCGTAGTAGGTCGCCCGGAGCTGTCGTCGCTCCCGATCGTCTTTGGGCGCGCCCACTCCCGGCATCGAGATGGCCACGCCCGGCAGCGGGTGAAGGGCTGCCTCCTCCTCGGATGTGGCGCACCCGGCGAAGCGGCCGATCTGATCCGCGTCGTAGAGATCGTGGTACCCGAGGGGATTGCGCCGGGGCGGATGGGGACGGATGAACGAGGCGTGGATGAAGAACGGCTCGTCGCCGTGCTCCTCTATCCAGTTCTCCACGGCCCGGCGCACAAAGGTGGTCTGGGACAGCTCAGCCGGGAACCGGGTCGGGGCCCACGTCGAACCGTGGTCGTCCGCCCCCGGGAAGTCGGGGATCGGCTCGTACAGCGCATGGGGATCGGCCGGGACGTCAAGCCCCTGGGCCGACAGCCAAGCACCCCAAGCCGGGCTGCCCTCTTCCCACGGATCGCGGATGGCGACGCGAAAGCCCGGGAGGACCCCCTCGTAGGTGAAGAGTCGGGGGTCGTCGGCCGCCACCGTGCGCGGATCGACCGAGGTGTCGGTGTACCCGAAGAGCACGGGGTCGTATCCGGCCTGGCGGGCCAGGAGGGCGACATTGGTGAACCGGGCATCGAGCGGGGTGCCGTTGAGCACCGAGCGATTGCGATGCAGGTACGTGCCCGTATACAGACAGGCGCGCGATGGGCCACAGGGAGCCGCGTTGGCCCAGTGATTGGCAAAGAGGACGCCCCGGCCCGCCAGGGCATCGAGGCTTGGGGTCTCCAGGACGGGATGACCAAGGGCGGACAGGCAATCCCCCCGCCATTGATCGACGGTGATGAAGAGCACGTTGCGGTGTGGGGTCACGCCCTCACTCTTGCCCAACCGGGCCGCTGGAGCTACGTGTCCCGTTAGCTCCCTCGACTGGGTTCGGTCCGAAGCCCTCCCGATCGGGCCCGACTGGGCTCAGGGCGCCAGGACCACGGGCAGGGCACGGATGCCGGCCACGGTGGTGGAGGCCACGTACTCGGCCGGACCGGTGATGGCGTAGTTGGGATGGAGAGCCAGGAGCTCCTCCATGAAAATGCGGCCCTCCAAGCGGGCCAGGCTGGCCCCCAGGCACACATGCTCCCCGAATCCGAAGGCGACGTGCATGGGATTGGCGGGCCGCAGGATGTCGAATTGCCCGGCGTCCGCCCCGAAGGTGCCCTCGTCCCGGTTGCCCGAGGCATAGAGCAGGCACAGGTAGTCACCCCGGCCGATGGGCACACCCCCGACGAGGCAGTCCTCGGTCGCCGTCCGGCAGAAAGCCTGGACGGGTGTCACCCAACGGAGGCACTCCTCTACCGCGCCCGGCATCAGCGAAGGGTCGTCGGTCAGCGCCGCCCGTTGCGCGGGGTGTTGATCGAGCACCAGCGCGGCACCCGACAGCAGCGTACGCGTGGTCTCGTTGCCCGCCACCAGCAAGGTGAGGAGGAACATGAAGAGCTCCTCCTTGCTGAGCGGACAACCATCGATCTCGCTGTGCACCAGGGTCGAAACCAGGTCCGAACCCGGCGACGCTCGTTTCGACGAGATGTGCCGGCTGAGGAAGCCCGCCAACTCGCCCAGGGCGTCCAAGGTCTCTTCGGGAGGGAGGTCGGGTGACTCGATGGCGGCGTCGGACCATCGGCGGAAATCCTGCCGGTCGGCGTCGGCAATTCCCAGGATGTCGGCGATCACCGTCAGGGGAAACGGAGAGCTGAGCACGTCGACGAAGTCGATCTCGTCGTCGGGCGGGGCGGCGGCGATGAGGCCTCGCGCCGTCTCCCGGATGGAACCCGCCAACTTGGCCAGCGCCCGGGGCGTGAAGCGGCGATTGACCAATCCCCGGAAGGCCGAGTGCTCGGGGGGGTCCATATGCAGGATGGAACGGGGCCCGGACCCGTCCTTCGACGCCCGGACCGGGTCATTGACCAGTGCCCCCCGACCCGAACAGAAGTGGCCGGGATCGCGACTGAGATCCCGGATGTCCCCGTAGCGGGCGACGGTCCACAGACCGGGCGCATACTCGTACACCGGCGCCTCCGCCCGCAGTGCGCCCAGCACCTCGTGGTAGTCCGGCCGGATGAAGAAGGTGGCGTCCCTCGGGTCGACGGTGTGGTCGGCCAGCATGGCCTGAGCGTACTGTGCACCCATCGACCAATTGGAGGGACCGACGTGACCGCAGTGCGTACCGACTTCGACTCCCTCCTCCGTGGTGGCCGATGGGACCGCTCGGCGGGATCCGAGCGCACCCCAGTGGTACCTCGCCTCTCGGCCCAGGTGATCGGGTCGGCCCCGGCGCCACGACGGCCGACGGCGAGTCCATTTTCGGAGCACGCCCGACCTCATGACCTCGCCCTATCCGGCTTCCGGGGAGCACGCACCCCTCTCGGGCCTCGACGAGTTCCTCATACACAACTCCCCCTACCCGGTGCGGGTGATGTGGAGCGCCGACGCCCAGGCGTACGAACGGGTGTGGTTCACCTGTCAGGACAAGGTCGGTGCGGTGCTGGTCGTGGTCGGCCTGGCCTTCTACCCGAACCTCGGCACCGCCGAGGCCTTCGCCATCGTCAATGTGCACGGACAACACGCCACCGTGCGGGCCCACCGGTCCCTGGGCAACGATCGCATGGACATGGAGCTCGGCCCCTTCCGATTCGACGTGGTCGAGCCGTTCCGCCAGTGGCGACTCCAGCTCGGGCCGAACGAGTTCGGCGTCACGTTCGACCTGTCCTGGTTCGACACCAAGCGCCCGATCTTCCGGCAACTGGGAGCCGGGATGATCGTCGGCGGCCGGGCCGTCAGCCCGGTGGCCGGCTATGACGGGTTCGGCCGTCAAGAGGGCTGGGTCGAGGCCGGCGGCCAGCGCTTCGACGTCAACCGGACCGACTACCTGGGCACCCGCGACCACCATTGGGGTACCCGAGACGGGGTCGGCGGTCCCGGACGGTACATGGGCATGCAGCATCCCCACAGCGGCGAGTGGGTCGAGTTCGAGGACTTCGGCGTGTGGGGTGACCATCTGCTCTACAACCTGGGCGACCGCACCCACAAGAAGAGCGGCACCCTGGCCCGTCGGCTCCATCGCATGCGATTCGAGGACGACACGCATCTGTTGCTCAGCGGCGAGGTTGATCTGGTCTTTGCCGATGGTTTGGTCAAGACGATGACCTTCGAGCGCCTGGGGAATCAGATCGCCTTTCTACGCTGCGGGATGTACGGCGGCCCCAACGGGGGCACGCCGGACGGCGACCTCTGGCACGGGATGAAGGTGGCCCAGGGCGACGAGGTGGTGGTGACCGGTGAGACCTATGACGTCACCGATCCCGCCATCCGCACCCGCCTGGCCGGGCAGGACCAACATCACTGCCGCATTGCCTGCGACGGCGAGGTGACCTACGGATTGGTCGAGCCCTACGACACGTTGTGTTACGAGGTGGCGAAGGCCGGGGTCATGGGGTTCTCGCTGCTGGAATAGCTCGAGCGGGTCCGCAGAGAGGTCGGGACCTGGAGGTGACCGAGGTCAGCGCAGTGCCGCTCGCCAGCACAGGCAGCGCATCGGCATCTCGAGAGTTCCGTCTTTGGCCAGAGCCGTGTGGGTATCTAGTTGGCGAGAAATCGAGGCGACGTGTTCCTCCCGCGCCGCCTCACTCATGGTGATGGCAACGCTGTAGGTGCCCACCAAGCCCAATATTTCCGCCCGCGTCATGGGCATCGCCCAGCTGACCCTTCGCTGCTCGGGTTCGGTGAAGGGGCTCCCTGGACCCAGGTTCACGGTGTGCCGTTCACGGCGTCGGGCATCCCAGGCCTCGATGCGTTCGGCACTCAGCGTCCGGCCTCCCGCAAAGATCGCCCTGACCCAGTCGATCGTGCGGTCGGGCCCGCTCCACAGCAGGGAAAGCCACCCACCGGGGCGCAGCACGCGAGCCACTTCGGGCACCGCCCGCTCCTCGTCGACCCAATGCCAGGCCGAGGCGACCATCACCGCGTCGAAGGAGCTGTCGTCAGCCGGAACTTCCTCCGCCCGGCCAGCCACCACTTCGGCTCGCGGCACGCGGTCGGCCAGCACGACTCGCATCCGGTCGTCGGGCTCCACTGCCCGGACATGGCGCACGCGCTCAACAAGTTGGCGGGTGAGTCCTCCGGTTCCAGCACCGAGCTCCAGCACGTCGACAGCCCCCGCGGGCAGCAGCCAGTCGACCGCCTCATCTGGCGGTCCAGGTCGAAAGCGGTCGTAGTCGGTCGCAATCTCACCGAATGATTTGCTCCGCGTCCGGGTCTCCTCGTCTTGTCGCACGGACCACAATGTACCGGCACGTTCCACACCGACCCCGACCGATCCGGCCCATACCAACCCGACCATGCCGGCCCCCGGCCCCCGGCCCCGGGCCCAACGGGCACACACAGGCCCCATCCCCGATCCGCCGCCAACCGGCGAAGACCAGGCGGGTGAGGCGGCCGGCGCTACCCGGCCGCGTCGATGCGAGCCGAGAGAATCTCGATCATTGGATTCTCCGTCCGGCGATCGGGCCGACCTCGTCCGGTCGTTCCCTGCCTCTGCGCCGCGGCAATCCGTTGGTGCCGGTCATTGATGGCCAGAGCGCGCACCAAGGCGAACACCTCGTGCCAGGCCAAGTTGCTCACGGTGTGACCACTGCGCCGCTGGTAGGTCTCGACTGCCTCTGCCCGCTCAGGGAAACCGGGCACCCGTTGCCCGAAGAGCCGGTCCATCATGAACTCCAGGCCGAAGTACCAGCCCAGATCCATCTCGGGAGGCCCGATGGCGGCCAGGTCCCAATCCAGGACGGCGTGCACCACACCGGCCTCGTCAAAGACCAGATTGCCGAGCCGAGGATCGCCCCAGACCAAGGCCGGAGCATCACCCGGGTCATCGCCCACGGCGGCCGGGGGCTGATGCCGGCGACACCAGGACAGCGCAGCGCCCAGCACGGGCAGGGGTGCACCCTCGCCGGCCCATTCGACATACCTCGTCCAGTCGTCCAGCGTCCCGTCCAGCGTCGGTCCCGGCAGCAACGGGCCGATACCGGAGGCCTGCCAATCCACGGAGTGGACCGCCGCCAGCGTGTCAAGGAGCCCGTCGACGTAGCTCCGCTGCCGCTCAGGTGACGCGCCGGTGATCATCGGATCGAACACCGGTGCCGGCCCGGGGATGATCCCGTTGACCCTGGGCATCACTAGGAAGGGTGTGCCGATCCAACGGAGGTCGCTCACGAAGACCGTCGGAGCGGGCGCGGGGATCCCCGCTGCCGCCACCGCGTTCTGGACGGCGGCCTGAGCGGAGAGGTCCGTCCCGGGAAACGTCGGCTCGAGTGGTGGGAGGCGCAGCACCATCCCGGGATGTCCCCTCCCCATTTCCACCATGACGGTCTCATTGGCCATGCCGCCGGCGGCGTGGTCCACGCCGGTGACCTCGAGCGGCCGACCATCTTCGGACCGGCCCGGCACGAGGTCGCCGTGGTCCCGGACCCAGCGGGCCACGCCCTCGCGCAGCTCGTTCTTATCGCGCTGCGCTCCGGTGGCCACCTAGGGAAGGTAGACCACGGCCTGCCACTCCCCGGTCATTTCCTCTCGACACAGCGCGGCCCCGGCTCGGAGGCTCCACTCGATGATCTCGCTCTCGGGTGCGCCCCGAAGGGCCCGCACCACCAGGCCTCGCCGGTTGTGATCCTGTCGCACCACCCAGCCGTCGGGCATCGGGACTCCGGCGTCGGCCAGGCGCGCCACCACTTTGTTCCCGGTCGGGTGAAGCACGCCGATGGTCACGCCGTCGAAGGCCTGCTTGCTCGGGCTGGCCGGCATGAGCGTGCACATCGTCACCGGGGCCTGACGGTTGCCGAAGAGGGCGAAGACCCCGGCGGACACGGTCGTACTCTGAGCTTCGTCGGACGCCACACCGGGCATGAGGTTGATCCAGCCCTGTCCGGCCTCGGTGACCAGGCGCAGGAATCCGGCCACCCGGTCGTTGTCCGGCGGCCTGAATTCAAAGGTCTGCACCTCATGCCGATTGCTCACGCCCCAGGCCCCCGGTCCGCGCCGGCAGCCAACTGCGCAATGATCTCACCGGCCCGGCGTGTCTCGGCCCGGCGGAAACTCACACCGGCATACAAACTCATGGAGTCGGGGTCGCCCGAGACAGCCGCGGCGGCCCGCAGCGGCCGGGTGGCGTTGTTGATCTCCGGATACGCCCTGGGCGCCCCATCGTGCTCCCGCATGAACCGGTTGACCAGACCGCGGGCCCGTCGGCCACTGAAGGCGCGGGTGATGGCGGTCGAGGTGAACCGGGGATCGGCGAGGGCGCGCTGGTAGGTGGAGTTGGCCCCACTCTCGGAGCAACGGAGAAAGGCCGTGCCCGCTTGGGCTGCCACGGCTCCGGCCGCCAGCACGGTCGCCACGTCGTCGGGGCCGGCGATGCCCCCGGCGGCGATCAGAGGCACGTCGGTCTGCCCCCGCACCCGGGACAGCAACTCGAGGAGCGGGTAGTCCTGATCGGCACCGTCTCCGTTGGCGAAGGTCCCTCGATGCCCTCCCGCTTCTGCCCCTTGCAGGCAGAGAGAATCGGCGCCGGCCCGCAACGCCAACACCGCCTCGTCGGGCGTCGTCACCGTGTTGACCACCACCACGCCCTTCGACTGGAACGCCTGCACGGCGGCGGCCGGCGGGCAGCCGAAGGTGAAGCTGACGACGGGAGGTGGGTCGGCCAGCAGGCGCTCCAGCTTCTCGTCGAATCCGTCGTCGTCCCACGCCGGGGCACCAAGCTCCGCCCCCAACGCCGCTGCATCGGCCTCGAGCGATCCGAGATACGCGGTCAGTGCCACCGCATCCTCGGTCGGCTTACCCGGCACGAACACGTTCACCCCGAACGCCGAGTCGGTTGCCCCGCGCACGGCGTTGATTTCCGCCTCCATGTCGGTCGGGGTCTTGTTGCCTGCGGCCAGGAAGGGCAGGGCACCGGCCCGGGCGGCAGCAATGACCAGGGCGGGCCCCGTCGGTCCCCCGGCCATGGGCGAGACCACGATGGGCCAGCGGCTGAGGGCTCGGATCCGATCCGCCGCGGGCATGGACACAGTATGGACACAGAGAGGCACCCGGGCTGCCAGATTCCGGCGTCGGTCGTCCGGCGTCCGCCGCGCCCCACTACCGTCGTGCCATGGACCTGAACGAGACGTTGCGAACCACCGGTGCGGTCCGGAACTTCCACCCCGAGCCCATCGACGATGGCGTATTGCACCGGCTGCTCGATACGGCCCGCTTCGCCCCGAGCGGCGGCAACCGCCAGGGCTGGCGGGTCATCGTGGTCAAGGACCCGGACCGGCGACGCCAGCTGCGCGACCTCTACCTGGCCGACTGGTACAAATACCTGGCGCTGGCCAGTGCCGGCCTGGTCCCCTGGGCCCCGCTCTCCGACCGGGAGGCCGAGGCGGCGGCGCTGGCTCAGGAGCCCGCTTACGCCGACGCGGCGGCCGCCGGCCCACCCGGGTTCGCCGAGTCGCTCGATACCGCTCCCGCCCTCCTCCTGGTCCTGGCGGACCTCTCGGCTCTGGCCGCGGTGGACCGTGACCTCCCCCGCTACACCTTCGCCGGGGGCGCCTCCATCTACCCCTTCGTCTGGAGCCTTTTGTTGGCGGCCCGGGCCGAAGGACTGGCCGGCGTCATGACCACCATTGCCGTGCGCCGGGAGGATGACGTCCGCGCCCTGTTCGATGTCCCCGAGACCTGTGCCGTGGCGGCGCTCGTCGTGTTGGGCCGCCCGGTGACGGCAGCCCGTCGGCTGCGGCGGCGTCCGGTCGAGGACTTCGCCTGGATCGACCGCTACCAGGGGCCACCACTGCCCGGCGGCTGACCCCGGCCACCCGTCTCGCCTCACCCGTGGTCAAATAGGCCATGGCCCAAAATGTCATCGGCACCGAACTCCAGCCCTGCAGCTACGACCCTCTGACCGGTTTCTACCGGGACGGATGCTGCTCGACCGGGGCCGAGGACTTCGGCGTGCACACGGTGTGCATTCGGGCCACCGTTGAGTTCTTGTCCTTCTCCGCCTCGGTCGGCAACGATCTCTCCACCCCGCAGCCCCAACACGGCTTCAGCGGAGTGCAACCCGGTGATCAGTGGTGTCTCTGCGCCTCGCGCTGGCAAGAAGCCTTCGAGGCCGGCATGGCGCCACCGGTGGTGCTGGAGTCGACCCACGCCTCGACCCTGGAATGGGTCGAGCTGGGCGACCTGGCGCAATACGCCATCAAGGACTGAACTGGGTCAAGGACGAATGGAAGCCCGAGCCGCCCGAACAACCGGTCGGGCGAGTCGGCCGTCGTAGCATGCCGACGATGATCGACGACATGTGGGAGCGGCGCGTCCTCCCGGCCCTTTCGGACTACACCCGTATTCCCTGCCTCTCCCCCGCCTTCGACCCGGACTGGGCCGAACGGGGCGCCATGCTCGAGGCGGCCGAGCTCCTCCGGGCGTGGGCCCAGGACCAGGACGAGGGGCTGACCACCGAGATCGTCCAGTTGCCCGGCCGCACTCCGGTCCTGCTGGTCGAGAACGGCGGCAGTGGCGACCCCGTCCTGATCTACGGCCATATGGACAAGCAGCCACCGCTAGGGGAGTGGCGGTCCGGGCTCTCCCCCTTCGAGCCGTTACGCGAGGGGGACCTCCTCTATGGGCGCGGCACCGCCGACGACGGCTATGCCCTCTTTGCCGCCGTCACCGGGCTCCTGGCGGCCGAGGGCGGCCGAGGGCGCGTGACGATCCTCATCGAGGCCAGTGAGGAGAGCGGCAGCCCCGACCTGTCGGCCTACGTCGGCCACCTGGGCGAGCGGATCGGGCACCCCCGACTGGTCATCTGCCTCGACTCCGGTGGCCTCAGCTACGACCGCCTGTGGCTCACCTCCTCGCTGCGGGGCAACCTCGTCGTCAGCGTGCGGGTCGACGTCCTGACCGAGGGCGTCCACAGCGGCGCGGCGGGTGGCTTGGTGCCTTCGTCGTTCCGGATCCTTCGCCGCATCCTCTCTCGGATCGAGGACGAGGCCACCGGCGAGATCCTCCTGCCCGAGCTCCGGGGCGCCGGGATACCGGAGTCCTATGCCACCGCGCTGACCGAGGTGGCTCTCGAGTTCCCGGACCTCGGGCTACCGACCGTGGATGGGCTCCACCTGCTGGGCGAATCGCCGGCCGATCGCCTCATCGCCAAGGCCTGGTCCGCTGCGCTCGAGGTGACCGGCGCCGAGGGCCTGCCCGCCCTGCGCGACGGCGGCAACGTCCTGCGGCCCTACACGACGGCCAAGTTCTCGCTCCGCCTGCCGCCCGACGTCGATGCGCAGGTGGCGGCCGACGCCCTGATCTCGGCCATCACCACCGATGACGGGGCCCACATCACCATCGACCTCGAGACGCCGGCCAACGGGTGGTACTCCCCTCCCCTCGACCCCGACGTCACCGCCGCGCTCGCACGCGCCTCCGTCGACCGCTTCGGGCGGCCACCGGGGTCCTTCGGCGAGGGAGGGACCATCCCCTTCCTGGCCGATCTGCAGAAGAGCTTCCCCGACACCGGCATCGTCGCCCTCGGTGTCCTCGGACCCCACTCCAATGCGCACGGCCCCAACGAGTTCTTGCACATTCCGATGGCCAAGGCCGTGACATATGCGGTGGCGGAACTGCTCAAGTAGCTTCCCCACCATGTCCTGGGAATTCTCGACCGACCCCGTCTTCCAAGAACAGCTCGACTGGATGGACGGCTTCGTGCGCGACGAGGTTGAGCCACTCGACCTGGCGTTTGCGCACAAGACCTTCCATCCCATCGATGACAACCTGCGGGCCGTCATCGACCCGCTCAAGGACCAGGTGCGCGCCCGGGGGCTGTGGGCCTGCCACCTCGGCCCCGAACTCGGGGGCCAGGGCTACGGCCAGGTCAAGCTCTCGCTGATGAACGAGATCCTGGGCCGGACCATGGGGCCCGCAGATCTTCGGGACCCAGGCCCCCGACACAGGGAACGCCGAGATCATCGCCCACTACGGCACCGATGAGCAGAAGGAGCGCTACCTGGCGCCGCTGCTCACCGGGGAGATCTTCTCCAGCTATTCCATGACCGAGCCGCAGGGGGGCTCGGATCCGTCGCTCTTCGAGACCACCGCCACCCGGGACGGTGACGAGTGGGTGATCAACGGATGGAAGTACTTCTCGTCCAACGCCCGCACCTCGTCCTTCCTCATCGTCATGGCGCTGACCGACACCGAGACCGACGTGTACCACGGCATGTCCATGTTCCTGGTGCCCACCGACACAGCCGGGATCGAGTTCGAGCGACACATCGGGCTGATGGGTGAAGCCCCGGGTGAAGGCATGCACGCCCTCATCCATTACAACAACGTGCGGGTCGCTCCCGAAGGGCTCCTGGGAGGCGAGGGCCAGGCCTTCGCCATCGCCCAGACACGCCTCGGCGGTGGCCGGGTCCACCACGCCATGCGCACCGTGGGCATGGCCCAGCGGGCGCTCGACATGATGTGCGAGCGGGCCCTCAGCCGCAAGACCCGAGACGGCACCCTGGCCTCCAAGCAGTCGGTCCAAGACTCCATCGCCGACTCCTACATAGAGCTGAAGCAGTTCCGCCTCCTGGTCCTCTACGTGGCTTGGTCCATCGATCAGAAGAGCGATCCTCGGTCCATCCGCAAGGACATCGCGGCCATCAAGGTCCTGACCCCCCAGGTCCTGCACGACATCGTCCGGCGCTGCATACAGATCCATGGTGCCCTCGGAGTCTCCAACGAGATGCCGTTGGGCGGCATGTGGAGCGCCGCCGTCATCATGGGCCTGGTCGACGGGCCGACGGAGGTGCACCGCACCACGGTGGCCCGCCAGGTGCTGAAGGGCTACGAGCCGGTCGAGGGTCTCTGGCCCAGCCAGCACCTGCCGGCCCGGCGCGCCGCGGCCGAGGAGAAGTACGCGCGGTACCTGGAGCACGAAGTGGGGAACTCGTGAGTCTCGACATCGCCGCCCTGGCCGGCTTCATGGACGCGGCGGGCCTGCCCGGTGCCGGCCTGGACATCGAGACCGAGTTCGTCACCGGCGGTGCCTCCAACGATCTCTTCTCGGTCACCCGTGGCGACTACACCGTGGCCTTGCGCAAACCACCCGAAGTGGTGCCACCGGGACGCAACAACACCATGGTGCGCGAGCACCGTCTCCTGAGCGCCCTGGCCGACACCGATGTCCCCCATGCCCGCGTGGTGGCCGGATGTGACGACCCCTCGGTTCTCGGTGGGTGCTTCTACCTGATGGAGTTCGTCGACGGGTGGTCCCCCATCCAGGAAGGCACCACCTGGCCGGCGCCGTTCGGCGAAGACCTCGAGGCGCGGCGGGGCCTGGCCTTCGAGTTGGTCGACGGCATCGCCAAGCTGTCCCGGGTGGACTGGGAGGCCCGGGGGCTCGAGGGCTTCGGCAAGCCGGACGGGTTCCACGAGCGCCAGGTCGACCGTTGGCTGGCCCACCTGGCCACCTTCCAGTTCCGCCCGTTGCCCGGGCTCGATGTCGCCGCCGAGTGGCTGCGCCGGCATCAGCCCAGCACCTACAAGCCGGGGATCATGCACGGCGACTACCAGTTCGCCAATGTGATGTACCGCCACGGCGCGCCGGCCCGGCTTGCCGCCATCGTGGACTGGGAGATGGCCACGGTCGGCGACCCGCTGCTCGACCTCGGCTGGGTCATCAACGGCTGGCCCGAGGACACGTCCGGCGCCTCGACCGTCAGTTATGTCGACTACGCAGGCATGCCCTCGGCATCGGAACTCCTCGACTACTACGAGCGCGAGAGCGGCCGGCCGGTCGACGAGATCGACTACTACGTCATCTTGGCCCGCTTCAAGCTGGCGGTCGTGCTCGAGGGTGGCTACGCCCGGGTGGTCAAGGGTGAGACCGACAACGAGAAGATGGAGTTGTTCGGTGACGTCGTGCTCAACATGGCCCAGGGGGCCGCCGATCTGGCGGCGACCACGCCCCTGTGAGCGGCCGTTCCGGCGGCGGCGCCCTGGAGGGCCGGGTGGCCCTGGTCACCGGGGGCAGCCGCGGGCTGGGTCGGGCCATGGCGCTCGGCTTGGCCGACGCCGGGGCCGACGTCATCATCGCCAGCCGCAAGCTGGAGAACTGCCGGGCGGTGGCCGCGTGAGGTCGAAGCACGGGGGCGGCGGGCCCTGGCCGTGTCGTGCCACGTCGGGCACTGGGACGAGCTCGAGGGCTTGGTCGAGCAATCGTACAAGGCCTTCGGACGGGTCGATGTCCTGGTCAACAACGCCGGCATGTCGCTCCTCTACGAGAATCTGCCGGCCGTGACCGAGACCTTGTGGGACAAGGTGGTCGACCTCAACCTCAAGGGCCCCTTCCGGCTGACCAGCCTGGTGGGTTCCCGGATGGCCGAAGGCCCATATGGTGGATCCATCATCAACGTATCGAGCACGGGCTCCATCCGACCGCAACCGTTCATGCTCCCCTACGACGCCGCCAAGGCCGGGGTGAACGCGTTGACCGTGGGCTTCGCCCACGCCTTCGGGCCGACCGTGCGGGTGAACTGCATCATGGCCGGGCCCTTCATGACCGACGTGACGGCCTCGTGGGACATCCCTGCCTTCGAGCAGGCGGCCCGGGCCAGCCATGCCCTGCAGCGGGGCGGCCAACCCGACGAGATCGTGGGCGCCGCGCTCTATTTCGCCTCCGACGCCAGCAGCTACACGACCGGCGCCGTGCTCCGGGTCGATGGGGGCATCCCCTGACCGAGCACGTCGACTTCTGGTTCGACCCGGCCTGCCCCTGGGCCTGGCTGACCTCCCGCTGGATGCTCGAGGTCCAGCAGGTCCGGGCGGTGACGACCGCGTGGCACGTCATGTCGCTGGCCATCCTCAACGAGAACCGCGAGGACCTCTCCGACAGCTACCGCAAAGGCCTGGCGCGTACCTGGGGACCGGTGCGTGTCTGCATCGCGGCCGAGCGGGAGAATGGGCCCGACATCCTCCTGCCCCTCTACACGGCGCTGGGCCGTCGCATCCACGTGGAGCGCCGCCGCACCGATCCCCACATCATCACCGAGGCCCTCGTGGAGGTCGGCCTCTCCACCGACCTGGCCGCCGCCGCCACCTCCACCGAATTCGATGAGGCCGTGCGCAAGTCGCACCACGAGGGGATGGACCCGGTCGGCCTCGAGGTGGGCACTCCGGCCATCCACATCAACGGGATGGCCATCTTCGGCCCGGTGGTGACTCCGACCCCCAGGGGCGAGGCGGCCGGCCAGCTCTGGGACGGCGTGGCCCTGGTCACCGCCACGGACGGCTTCTTCGAGCTCAAGCGCAGCCGGGATCGGCCGCCGATCTTCGACTGACAACGTCGAACCAGTCACGATGGGGCCGTGGTGACAAGTGGTCCTTCGGGCCCTGGCCGCGCTCGTGACGAAACCCCTTGACGATCCGGAAACCCACCGAGATCGCAGCTGTACCGCAGATGATCAGGTCAGCCTTCTTGCGCCGGTACGGACCACCTCTGGTCACAGGACGGCGCCGGACTCCTTGTGGGCGATGATGGCCTCCCAGTCGAGGCCGAGTTCGAGCAGGATGTCCTCGGTGTGCTGGCCGTGCTCGGGGGCGGGGAGCATCCGGTCGGCCGTCTCGTCGATCTGGACCGGGTTGGCCACGAGGTCGTACGCCCGGCCGTCGTCGCGCTCGACCCGGCCCAGGTAGCCGTTGGCGGCGACCTGGGGATCGTCGGCCAACTCGCTGGCCATCTGCACCGGGGCCCAGGCACCGGACAGCGGCGCCAGGGCGACTCTCCACTCCTCGTAGGTCTTCGAGGCGAACACCGCGTCCACCGTCTTCACGCACTCTTCGCGATTGGCGAAGCGACTGGCCGCGTCGACGAACCGCGGATCGTCAATGAGGTCCGGGCGGCCGATGACCGTGCAGAATTCGGGCCAGAAGCGGTCGGCCTGCAGCATCATGAGCGTGATGAATCGGCCGTCGCTGGTCCGGTAATTGCCGACCAGCGGATTCGGGGTCGCATTGCGGTCGAACTTGGGCATCGGATCGCCGCCGTAGAGACCGGACGCCACGATGTCGGGTGACAGCACCCACATGGCCAAGCCCAGCAGCGAGACATCGATGACCGGTGCCTCGCCGCTGGTGGCCCGCTGGAGGAGCCCGGCGGCGATCCCACCGGCGATGGCCATGCCGCCGGCCAGGTCACCGAAGGCGGCCCGCCCCCCGATGGGCCATTCGTTCTCGGCCGGGGTCAGGGCGTTGGCCACGCCCCCCCGGCCCCAGTAGATGGACCCGTCGTACCCGGGCTTGTTGTTCTCCGCCCCCAGCGGCCCCAGCCCCGAGCCGCGGGCGTACACGATGTTCGGGTTCACCGCTCGGATGTGCTCGACGTCGATCTGCAGCCGCTGGCGCACCGAGGGGAGGAAGCTGGTGAGGAAGACGTCCGAGGTCTCCACCAGTTTGTAGAGGAGGTCGCGTCCGGCGTCGGTGCTGATGTCGATGCCGATGCTCCGCTTGCCGCGGTTGGGCTGCTCCATGATGTAGTTCACCGCATTGTCCCCGCCGGGGATCAGGCCCATGGAGACCAGACCCCGCTGGGGATCGCCCATCACGGGATGCTCCACCTTGATGACGTCGGCGCCCCAGTCGGCCAAGACGGCGCCGGCGGCGGGAACGAACGTCCACGCCGCGACTTCGAGAACTCGGAATCCGGAGAGTGCCTTGGCCATGCCGACCGATCCTTTGTTTGGGTGAGCCTGGGCAGGATAGCGGCACGCTCGCCCGGACCTTCCCCATACAACCACCGGGACGGCAGAACTGACAAGATCTCGGGCCATGGACGCGGCGATGGCTCCACCGGCCAAAAGGCGTCGCCGGGCGCGGCCCGAGGGCCGTTACGAGCTCATCAGTTGCGGATTGCACGGCCACACCCTGGTCGGGACCGACGCGGCCCACATCCGTCCCGAGGACTGCGCCGTCGTCCGTGAGGCGGACGGATTGCGCTGGTACCGGTGCCTGCGCTGCGATACGTGGCTCCCCCGACCGATCCCGCCGGCGGACCACACCACCCGTGAGTTCATCCCGGGGCGCGACGAGATCGAAGTGCCGCTACGCGGCCGCCCCCTGCGCGATCGTTTCGTCCTTCGCCTGATCGCCCTCGATCGTGTGCTCCACGTCCTCGTGCTCTCCGTCATCACCGTGGCCATCTTCGTCTTCGCCCATGATCGGGATCAGCTGCGCAAGGTCTACGTGCGCGTCCTCGCCGACCTTCAGGGCGGGCTCGGCGGGCCGATCTTCGACACCACACGCGGCATCTTCCACGAGGCCAACCGGCTGTTCGCGTTGTCGAGGACCGAGCTCTACCTGATCGGGACGGGCGTGGCCGTCTACACGGTGATCCTGGTATTCGAAGCGGTCGGTCTGTGGTTCGCCCGCCGATGGGCCGAGTACCTGACGCTGGTCGAAACCGGCGTGCTCGTCCCCTTCGAGATCTACGAACTGACCACCCGTGTCTCCACCCTGAAGATACTGACCCTGGTCATCAACCTGGTCATCGTCCTGTACCTCCTGATCTCCAAGCGGCTCTTCGGCGTACGAGGCGGGGGCAAGGCGGAACAAGCGGTGAAGAAGGCCGATACCGGGTGGCCCGCCGTGGACCGGGCCACCCCTTTCATGCGCGCCCTCGACCAGCCGGCGGTTCAGTAGTACCCCTGCATCAGCTCGGTGGCCCAGGTCGGTTGGTGCGTCGCCACCGGCTGGAACTCGCGCATGAACGGCTTGACGTCGAGCACGGGCGAGCCGGCGATGGCATCGAGGCCCCGGACGTGAAGCTCAAGGCCATCGACGGCCAGCAGCCGGCACGCGCTCACACCGAGGCGATTCGGTCGCATCTTGGCGCGCTGGGCGAACATCCCCACGGCCGGCCACTCGGTGTTCCCACGCGGGTGACGAGCCCCGGTCACGACGTCGCGTTCCTCCACCAGGTGGAATTGGAAGACCACGCAGAGGTGCGAAAAGGCATCGAGGCCGGCCACGGACTCAGGGCCGAAGCGGTCGGCATCGAGGCGGATGGTCGCTTCCACCGATCCCCAGTTGTCGTCGATCGCATCGTCCCGGCCGCCTACGACGACGCCGATCGGTTCGAGGGTGATCACCAGCGGAGAGTTTCCGGCCCCATGCCGGAGAGCCCGGCCCCGACCGCAGCGACCGATTGCGGCCGGGTCACGAAGCGACGAAGTCGACCACCACGCGGGCCAGCTCTTCCCCTTTGTCCTCCTGGAGGAAGTGGGACGCGCCGACGATGGTGGTGTGGGGCTGTCCCTGGGCGCCGGCGATCCGCTCCTGCAGGGCACGATGCGCCCCGGCGGTGATCGGATCGCTGTCGGCGAAGGCGGTGAGAAAGGGGCGATCGAAGGCGGCCAGCCCGGCCCAGGCCGCCACGTTGGCATCATGGGCCGGGTCGTCGGGACGCGAGGGCACCAGCAAGGGAAAGGCGCGGGCACCCGACTTGTAGGACTCGTCGGGAAAGGGCGCGTCGTAGGCCGCCCGCACCTCCTCGGAGAGATCGCTGAGACAGCCGGTGTTGACGATGAAGCCGGTCGGGAAGACCTCCACCTCCTGAGAGAAGCGCTGCCAGTTGAAGAACGCCTCGCCCGGATCGGAGTCGCCGGTAGGCAGGAACGTGTTGGCCGCCACCACCCGGGCGAAGCGATCCGGGTGCTCCCCCACCAACCGCAGGCCGATGAGGCCGCCCCAGTCCTGACAGACCAAGGTGATGTCCCGCAGGTCCAGATGGTCGAACAACAGCTCGCGCATCCACTCGACATGGCGGGCGTAGGTGTAGTCGCTGCGCTCGGCCGGCTTGTCCGTGCGGCCGAAGCCCACCAGGTCCGGCGCCACAATCTGGAGACCGGCCGCGGTGAGAATGGGGATCATCTTGCGGTAGAGGAACGACCATGAGGGCTCGCCGTGCATCAGCAGGACCACCGGGGCCTCCGGATTGCCTTCGCTCAGGTAGTGGACGCGAAGGTGACCCCCTTCGCCATCAGCCACCTCGGCGTAGTGCGGGTCGAAGGTGAACCCGGGGAGTCCGTCGAAGCAGGTGTCGGGGGTGCGCAGTGTCTTCATCGAGGCGGCAGCCTACGCCGCCGGTGCGGCAGCCGCTCTCGGACGGTGAGCCGAGAAACGACCAGCCATTGCCCCGATCGGATGACTCACACAGGAGGGTTGGCCGGCCGTCGGCGACGACAAGCTCCTTGACCCCGGGGGGCCGGCCCGCAGCCGCCCAGCCGACCCCGCCCGGGACCGAGGTGCGCCGACCGCTGACCTCTGCGAAGCTCATGGTCGTGGCTTCAAGGCAGTTTTGGCTGCATCCGTAGGGGAGGAATTCGTGGCATGAGCACAACCCAGGAATCCGAGTACGACCCGTTCGCCGCCTTTAGCGATGTCGTGGCCGGGACCACCCGGGACCCGTACACCGACTTCATCGCCAAGCGCCGGGACACGCCGGTGTGGAAGGGCAACCTCATGCCCATGGACTTCCTGCCCGAGGGCATCGAGGTCGAGCCGGGATGGATCGCCTTCCGCTACGACGACTGCTCCCGCATCCTGCGAGATGCCAAGACCTTCACCTCCACCGGGTACGACTCCACCATCGGCATGGTCATGGGCCACATGATCCTCGGCATGGACGATCCCGAACACCGGGGACACCGCAATCTGGTGGCCCAGGCCTTCCGGGAGAAGTCACTGGCCCGTTGGGAACCGGAATTCATCGGGCCGATCATCGACGAATTGATCGACCGCTTCGTGGCCGATGGCGAGGCCGACCTGGTGCGCCAACTGACGTTCGAATTCCCGGTGCGGGTCATCTCCCGCCTGCTCGGACTGCCCGAGGAGGACTTCGTCCAATTCCAACGCTGGTCGATGGAGCTGATCGGCCTGGTGGCTGACATCGACCGAGGGCTGCAGGCCTCCGAGTCACTGCGCGACTATTTCGCCAAGGTCGTGGCCGAACGGAGGGCCGCCCCCAAAGAGGACGTCATCAGCGACCTGGTGACGGCCGAGATCGACGGGGAGAGCCTCTCCGACGAGGCCATCTACTCCTTCCTCCGCCTCCTCCTGCCGGCGGGGGCGGAGACCACCTACCGGTCCTCGGGCAACCTCCTCTACCTGCTGCTGACCCACACCGACCAGCTCGACGCCGTGCGCAACGACCGCTCGCTGCTCCCCCAGGCCATCGAGGAGGCACTGCGGTTCGAACCGCCGCTGCTGACCATCAACCGGACCACCACCTGCGATGTGGAGCTCGGCGGGGTGACCCTGGCGGCCGGAGAGAGCGTCACGCCGAACCTCGGCTCGGCCAACCACGACGAGACGCGGTGGGAGAATCCCGAGGTCTTCGACATCTTCCGACCGGCCATTCCCCATATCGCCTTCGCGCACGGGCCGCATATGTGCCTCGGCATGCACCTGGCCCGGCTGGAGACCCGCGCCCTGGTGAACCGGGTGCTGGACCGGCTACCCGACCTGGCACTGGACCCCGGCGACCGCGACCCGCACATTCTCGGCCAGATCTTCCGCTCCCCCAACTGCCTGCCCGTGACCTTCACGCCGACGAGGTGACCGTGCCGGCCGGGTGCCGGCCGGATCGGAATCGTCGCCGAATCGACGCTGAGCTCCTGGCCGCTGACTGCCCTACCGGGTGATCTGGCGCTCCTCGACCTGATCACCGCGCCCGATCAAGACGGCCGACACCATGTCGGGCGGGAAGAGCCCGTGGGCCACCACGCCCGGGGTGGCGTCGAACAGCGCAGAGAGGCGCTCGGGATCATCAACCTCACCGTGGTAGTCGGCCAGGACGCCTCCGTCCGGCGACAACGGGGCTCGGCGCAGCTCGATGCCGGGAATGACCCGTCGCACCACGTCGAGGCCGAACGCCATCAGCTCGAGTGGAACGGGCGGACGGAGCCGATCGACCACCTTGTTCGACGACACGATGACCACGAAACGGTCGGCCGCCGCGGCCACGATCTTCTCCCGCGTGTGGGCACCGCCACCACCTTTGACCAACCAACCCTGTGGATCCACCTGATCCGATCCATCGATGGCCAGATCGAGGCGGTCGATGCCCTCGAAGGCAACCACCTTCAGTCCGGCCGCGCAGGCCGCGGATTCGGTGGCCGGAGACGTGGCGACAGAGGTGACGTCCAAATGGCGCGCACCAAGGGCCGGCACCAGAAACGCCACCGTTGTCCCGGTCCCCAAGCCGAGGACCATGCCCGCCTCCACCATGGCGGCGGCGGCCCGGGCTGAGGCCCGCTTTTCCTGGTCGATTTCGGCACTCACGCCCTCCACCTTCGCACGGTTGGCGCTGGCCTCGGTGCACATTCCACTCGGTACACACTCCACTCGGTGCCGTCCCGAGTGTGAAGCCCACCGCGATGAGATGACACGGGCCCCGGTGCGCTCCGCCACCTCGGCGAACCTGCGACAGCACCGTCGACCGATTCTGGGCGTGTGCCACACCGGCATGCGCCCTCGCCGATACGACCGTCCTCAACCGGCGGTGCAGGCACAGGTAACGTTGGCCGGAATGACGTGCGGGCGTGAGGGCTAGGTCGCCCGTGCTGGGAATTCTCATCGTCGGCTGCGCCGTTCTCGGGCTCGCCGTCGGATCCTTCTTGAACGTCGTCATCTACCGGGTGCCCCGCGGTGAGTCGATCGTGACACCGCCATCGGCCTGCCCGACCTGTCACTCCCCGATCGCGCCGTGGGACAACATCCCCGTCCTCTCCTGGCTCGCCCTACGGGGCCGGTGCCGCAATTGCGGGGCGTCGATTTCAGCGCGCTATCCGCTCGTCGAACTGGCCACGGCCGGCCTGTTCGCGGGGACCGCCGCCCGCTTCGGGTATCAGTGGGATGTGCCGGCGTTCCTCGTGCTCTTCGCCGGGCTCTTGGCGCTGTCCTACATCGATGTGGAGCGCCTCCTGCTGCCCAAGAAGATCGTCTACCCCCTTCTCGGATTGGTCGCCGCATTGCTGGTCATGGCCGCTGCGGCCACCGGTCAATGGCACGACCTCCTGGTGGCGACCCTGTGCGCCCTGGGCTGGTTCATCCTCTTCTTCGGGTTGAACGCCGTGAGCCCGCGCCTGCTCGGATTCGGCGACGTCCGCCTGGCCCTGGTTCTCGGCCTCGCTCTCGGCTGGCTCGGCGTGCGCTACGTCCTGCTGGGCTTCTTCGCGGCCAACCTCATCGGCGCGGTCATCGGCATCGCGCTCATCGCGACCAAGCGGATCAGCCGACAGGAACAGATTCCCTACGGGGTCTTTCTGGCCCTCGGAACCGCGCTGGCCATTTTCGCCGGACCGGAGCTACTGCAACCATTCAGCCAATTCCATTGACCCATGACGGCCAAGGCCGTGCCTCACATTTCTTCCACCCTGCCCGTGTAAGCGCACTCTTGGGCTTGGCGTCGACGAAGGATCGAAATCGGCGTTACCGGATGATCTCCATCCGCAAACCCTCACCGTCCCACTCGGGATCGAGGGGCACGCGCATTCCGGCGCGGGCGGAGATGCGCCTCGCTGTCCACATGAACGCGGCGACATCGAGCAGGTGGGAGTGCGGAACATCGGCGAGCTCCGCGTCGATGATCCGCTCGACCCCCGGGATCTTCTTCTCCAACAGGGCCCTGCGCTCTTCCCACCCCCGCTGGGACTGCTTGGAAAAGCGAAGCGGTACATCTTCATTGAGCTGGTAGAAGCTGAGCTCGGAGTGGACCTCATAGACGGTGCGTTGGCGGTAAGGGGCCATTTCGGCCGCCACCTCGCGATAACGGGGTAGCAACTCCCTCGTGATGGCATCCAGGTAGCCAGTGTCGCCTGCAGCGCCTTCTTGCAAACTGGTTCGAAACGGCGCGGTATGGACCGCCGAACCACGGCGTCCGAGAAGCGACCGAGCCTCTCGATCACAGGCCCGGCCCCCCGGTTCCGTCTCATCCGCATAGCCGATCGGTGCATTCACGGCGATTACCGAGAAGGCCGGCCGCTGGTCGAGCACCTCGCCGAACGTTTGGATGATCCGGGGATCCTCCGGGGCAAAAATGGTCCCCTGCAGCTTGGCACTGGCAACCAGCCACCCGGTGGCGCAGGGGGTCACCCCGGCGACGAGCGAATACGGAAGATCCGGGCCTCGCCGAGATGGTGCTGCTGTCGTCATTCCGGGCCGGCTGTGCGATTCAGATTGCTGATGGCGCGGGCAATCTCCTTGGGGTGGGCGGAGACCTCGAGCGCGTCCTCATAGGAGATCACGTCGCCCCGAATGAGCGTGGCCAAGCTGGTCTCCATGGTGCACATGCCGTCGGCCTGGTTCGTCGTCATGACGTTCATGAGCTGATTGGACTTTCCCTCACGAATGAGGTTCCTCACCGGGTGATTGGCGATGAGCACCTCAAAGGCGGCCACCCTCCCACCCCCCACCTTGGGGATCAGCCGCTGGGCGATGATGGCGCCCAATGACGCGGCAAGTTGAACCCTCACCTGGTCCTGACGCCAGTCGGGAAACACGTCGATGATCCGGTCGACGGCCTGGGCGGCGTCGTTGGTGTGCAGCGTGGCGAACACCAGATGGCCGGTCTCGGCCATGGTCAAGGCGATCTGAATGGATTCGATGTCGCGCATCTCGCCGAGAAGGAGGACGTCGGGGTCCTCGCGTAAGGCCGAACGCAGGGCCCGATCGAACGAGGGGCTATCGAGCCCTATCTCCCGTTGGGTGACCGCGGACATCTTGTGGTGATGCAGGAACTCGACCGGATCCTCAATGGTGAGGATGTGCTGCGACCGCGTCTCGTTGATGCGATCGATGATGGAAGCCAGCGTGGTCGACTTGCCCGAACCGGTAGGACCGGTCACGAGGACGAGTCCCCGAGGCAGCTTGGCCAATTGCTCGGCGAAGGGAGGCAGCCCGAGCTCGTTGAAGCTCGGGATCTTGGTGGGAATCATCCGGAGAGCGAGCGCAGTCTCGCCCCGTTGGGTGAATGCGCTGGCGCGGAGCCTGGCCCGATCCTGCCAAGAGAAGGCAAAATCGACGTCCTGGTGCTCTTCGAAAATGGTGAGTTGGGCCGGATCCAACAGGCTCTCGAACAAGAGTGTGAATCTCCTCGCCCGACAGGACCGGCGCACCTTCCAGCGGCCGCAGTTTGCCGTCGACCCGAATTCGCGGTGCCGAGCCTCCGGCCAGCAGTAGGTCGGAACCACCCTGATCCCAGAGAATCTGCAGCCACGGTGCGATCGTTCCTGTGTCAATGCTGTTCACTGGATCGTTCCCTTTCTGTAGCGGTGAATTCCAAAGCGCCCGGCCCGAAGGCCGGGCGCTTTGGTTCACCCTGAAGTGATGTTACCTGTCGTTGCTCTACTTAACGAGAGAGCAAGGGTTGGTGCCGCCGGCGGCGACATCGTAAGAGGTTCCGTTCACGTCAACCTCGCTCGATCCCCCAGGGACCGAGATGGTGTAGTGGCTGTTGGTCGGCACCTGTCGAAGGAAAGGTCCGCCAAAGTTGGTGCTAGTCAAGTCGCTGATCTGGGTCGGCCACGCATTGGTCGTGTTCAGCGGAGCAGCGTGATAGGCCTCGACGGCAACCTCGACGCTCTTGGCGTCGGAGTTGCAGGCGGCCTGCGCACTCTGACTCGTCACGCCGCCGAGAGCGAAGATGACTGTCGCGGCAAGGATGCCGAGCACAACGATGACGATGAGGAGCTCGATAAGCGTGAACCCCGCCTCGACGATTTCACCAGCCCTCAGGTGATCCTTCATCTTGTGGAAATGCTGCATGAGTTTGTCTTCTACCTTTCATATAGTCAGGATCGCCGTAACTCGGGAATCCCCCTTCCGCCTGTCCGCCAAGAACGGGCGCCCTAATTGCTGCAATGAAGCGAGCGGTCCGGAGAATGTAAAGGGGCGCCGTCCCCTCGTTGTCCCAAATGCGTGTGCGCATAAAAAAATTCCAAAAAACACCATCAAGGCGCTGTTCAGCCGCCGTTTTGGGACGACGAGGGGACGTAAATACGTCCACCATGCCTGCTCGGCAGTCGACGGGTCGGACAGTCGGTTGCGTGTGCGGGCGAGGGGGCTATGAAGCCGTTTTACGACTATCATTTAGGCGGGGGTGTTCACCGTCTTCACCGCCGTACCGCTCATTGCTGTTTGTATTGGGACAACAACCAGGTAGAGGGTTCAATGAGCAGTTACAGGCACGAAGAAGGAGCAGCGGCGACGCGGTCGAACTGCCTCGCGACGCGCTGTCGGACGGCCCATAACTCGCGCCCGATTACCGCGTCGGACAAGGTTTTCGCGTGAAACGGGTTGCAGCACAGTGGCGGAATGGTTGCGCTTCCGGAGCTGGGAGTTCCCGTACGAAATCGGCGCGCGGATCGCGGCGAGCAGGGGTTCACACTCATTGAACTCATTGTCGTCGTGGCGATCATGCCCATCATTGTCGGTTCGCTTTCTATTGGACTTGTTGCCATCCTGTCCCTTCAGTCCGGCGTCTCCGGCCGGGTCGCCGACTCGGGCGATGCACAGGTCGTCTCAGTCAATTTTGGCAATGACGTCCAGAGCGCGGCGAACCTCACCACCATGACCGCCGCACAATGCGGATCTGGGACACAACTACTCGGACTGGAGTGGGGCCCTGGTGTACAACCCGGCAACTTCCAAACCGTTATCTCCTACGTCTTGGTGGCGAATGCAAACGGCTCGACCTCATCGCTGATTCGCCAGTACTGCACGGGAGGTTCTTCGACTCCGACGAATGCGGTCACCCTGTCGTCGGACCTACCGAATAACCAGCCCGCGGCGCTGATCGCACCAGCCAGTAGCAATACGGCCGCGATGAGCGGCTGGACCCCCACCGCTGGTGTGACCAGTGTCACGCTTCCGCTCACCGGAAAGGCGAGCCAGTACCAATACAACGAAGTAGCCGTTCCCGGACAGAGCGCAAACTCGAACCAAGTCTCGACTATCACGCCGCCGACCACGACGTGCGGCTTCGCGACACTTGACACGGGCACGTACGCATCATCCCTCTGCTTCGTTGATTTCACTAAATACAACGCGGCACAGGCTGCCGCCCCGGGCTGCCAACAAATATCAGCGGGTATCACCAACACTCCGTTCACCATGACGTTCTGTCTGAGCGTGTCCGGGGGACCCGTCGCCCCGGCGTCCATACCCACCTACACCAACCCACCCACGAGCGAGGCCTTTCTGGGGAACAACGGGTTCTACACCGGCATCCCCGGCAATCCCGCCTTCTATCAAACGGTCCAACACACCACAACCACTGTCACGCTCACGAACATCAATGTGTTGGACGCCAATGGGAACCCAGCCACTGGTTGGGGGATCGTGACCGGTGATGCCGAGTCGACAGACAAAAACGAGTCCATGACGTGGACTTCCGACCAACCCCTGGGACTGATTCCCAATAGCCCATCGTCGCCGATCGGCAATGCCTGCGCCGCACCCACATCGCCCGACGGATTGACGGGAGTCGGTAGCACGACCGTGGAGTGCGCGGCCACTGTGAGTTCGGACAAGACGGGTACCGTCATGCTCCAGGCAGCGCACCCAACAACGCTTAG
Organism: uncultured Acidimicrobiaceae bacterium; assembly: GCA_963743785.1. Lineage (GTDB taxonomy): Bacteria > Actinomycetota > Acidimicrobiia > Acidimicrobiales > RAAP-2 > Bog-473. The sequence goes on from CAVURD010000040.1 coordinate 53,064, forward strand.
CGTGCAGATGGTCGGCGATGGACTTGAGGCCATGTTTATCGGATTGCTGTTGCCGGCATGAAGAAGATGACGAATCAATCCGGGCTGGGCGCCAGCGGCTCCAAAGCTACCCACCACGTGACCCCTCGATCGGAAGCGGGCGACACTCTCGTCGAGCTATTGATCGCCATGGTTGTCCTCGCGATCGGCTCTGTTGCCATCCTCGTAGCATTTGCCACTTCGATCTCGGGTTCATCCGAACATCGCGCTCTTGCGTCCCTCGACACCGCCCTGAGGAGCGCCTATCAGGATGCCACCTCTCAGATCCAGTACGCGGCCAATGCGCACTATGTCTCCTGCGCGACCGCCTCGACCTACCAAAACGAGGTCTCCTTCAACAACCTTCCTGCCGGCTACACCGTGCACATCACGTCGGTCACGTATTGGAGCGCTCCTTCCGCGTTCTCCTTTGGTTCCTCGTGCGCAGCGGGCTCTACCGCGCCCCAGTTGATCACGATGTCCTTGGCGTCTGCATCGGGTGGTGCCAGTTCAACCATCAACGCAGTCGTAAGTGATCCAACAGCCCGCCCCATCCCGACAGCAGGCTCGGCTTCTCAACTGGTCTTCTTCGAACAGCCAGGAAACGGCGTGAGCGGATCACCCTTCCATCCCCAACCGGTCGTCGCGGTCGAAGACAACGCCGGCAACGTCGTCAGCTCTGACTTGTCCGATGTGACCCTGACGCTCAACACGGTTTCGGGCCCGGCCGGGGCAACCTTGTCGAGCACCTGCACGGGAAGTGAGTTCTTCGGCATAGTCACCTTTTCGAACTGCAGCATCCTCAAAGCTGGGACCTACACCTTGACGGCCACGGATACGTCCCTGCCCGGGTTCTCGATCACAAGCAGTGCCTTCACCGTCGGCGTGGGTCCGCCCTCTCAGCTGGTGTTCACCACTCAGCCGAACAGCTCGACCGGTGGCGTAGCCTTTCCCACCCAACCGGTGGTCACCGTCGAGGACGTCGGCGGCAATGTGGTCACGAACGACTCTTCTACCGTCACGTTGGCGATTACATCAGGCACCGGCACGGCCGGGGCGACCGTTTCGGGTTGTGCCGGAACCGAGGCCAACGGTGCAGTCAGCTTCACCGGTTGTGCGATCAACAAAGCTGGTTCGGGCTACACGCTTACGGCGACCGATGGATCCCTGACTCCGGCGACGAGCGCTGCCCTCACTGTCTCACGGGGTCCGGCCACCCAGCTCGGCTTTACGACATCACCTGGCGCATCGACTACGGGCAACGCCCTGACGCCCCAGCCGGTAGTCACCGTGGAGGACGCCGGCGGAAACCCGGCCACGACCAACCCCAGTGCCTCGATCACGCTCGCCATTGGCACCCAACCCGGAACGGGAGCGACCCTCGCCTGCACCGGCTCAACCACCAAGACCGCAACCGGCGGCGTGGCCACCTTCGCCGGATGCAAGATCACCGTCGCCACGGCTGGTTCCTTCACCCTCAACGCGACGGCGCCGAGCCTCCTCCCGGGTAAGAGCGCCGCATTCACCGTCGCCGGCGCGGCAAGCAAGCTCGTCTTCACCGCGTCGCCCAGCAACTCGGCCGGTGGCGTGACCTTTGCCACCCAGCCCACGGTCACGGTCGAGGACTCGCTGGGAAACGTGGTGACGGCAGACACGTCCACTGTCACCCTGGCCGTCGCCACACAACCAGGGAGCGGAGCCAGTCTCATCTGCAATCCCAACACGAATAGACAGACCGTCGCCGGCGGCGTGGCCACCTTCACCGGGTGCAAGATCACCCTGGGGTCGGGCACGCCTGGGACTTACTCTCTCGGCGCGACCGATGGCAGCCTGCTCCCATCTACGAGCGGCACCTTCACCGTGTCGGGGCCGCCCACACACCTGGTCTTCACTCAACAGCCCACCAGCTCGACCGGCGGCGTGGCCTTCGGCACCCAGCCAATCGTCACCGTCGAGGACGCTGGCGGCAATACGGTGACGTCGGACTCCTCCACCGTCAACCTGGCCATTGCCCCTGGGACTGGCACAGCCGGGGCGACGCTATCGGGTTGCTCTGGGACCGAAACCTTGGGTGTGGTCACCTTTACGGGTTGCTCGATCAATACTGCAGGCACCGGCTACGCCCTGCGTGCCACCGACGGCACACTGACCGCGACCACCAGCACACCGTTCAGCATCACCGTGGGCGCGGCCGCGCAGCTGGCCTTCAGCTCCCAGCCCGGCGGCGGGGCCAACGGCGCCATCTGGGGCACCCAGCCCGCGGTCAGCGTCGAGGACAGCGGCGGCAACGTGGTGACCTCGGCCACCAATCCGGTCACCTTGGGTATCGCCAGCCAGCCCGGCAGCGGGGCCACCCTCTCCTGCAGCACCAACCCCCAGACCCCGGCCGGCGGCGTGGCCACCTTCGCCGGGTGCCAGATCACCGGCAAGGCCGGCACCTACACCCTGAGCGCCAGCGCCACCGGGCTCAGCGGCGCCACGAGCAACTCGTTCAGCATCACCGTGGGCCCGGCCGCGCAGCTGGCCTTCAGCTCCCAGCCCGGCGGCGGGGCCAACGGCGCCACCTGGGGCACCCAGCCCGCGGTCAGCGTCGAGGACAGCGGCGGCAACGTGGTCGGCACCAACAACACGGCCAGCATCACCTTGGCCACGGCCACCCAGCCCGCGGGCGGCGGGACCCTCGCCTGCACGACCAACCCCAAGACCGCGGCCGCCGGCGTGGCCACCTTCGCCGGGTGCAAGATCACCGGCAAGACGGGCAGCTACACCCTGAGCGCCAGCGCCACCGGGCTCAGCGGCGCCTCCAGCAACTCGTTCACCCTCAGCGCCGGCCCGGCCAGCCAGCTGGCCTTCAGCTCCCAGCCCGGCGGCGGGGCCAACGGCGCCACCTGGGGCACCCAGCCCGCCGTCAGCATTGAGGATGCATCGGGCAACGTCACCAACGGTGGCTCGAACATCACCTTGGCCATCGCCAGCCAGCCCGGCAGCGGGGCCAGCTTCACCTGCTCGTCGAACCCCCAGGGCGCCAATGCCGGCGTGGCCACCTTCACCGGCTGCCAGATCACCGGCAAGGCCGGCACCTACACCCTGAGTGCCACCGGGGCCGGGTTCAGCACCACCAGCACACCGTTCAGCATCACCGTGGGCGCGGCCGCGCAGCTGGCCTTCAGCTCCCAGCCCGGCGGCGGGGCCAACGGCGCCATCTGGGGCACCCAGCCCGCGGTCAGCGTCGAGGACAGCGGCGGCAACGTGGTGACCTCGGCCACCAATCCGGTCACCTTGGGTATCGCCAGCCAGCCCGGCAGCGGGGCCACCCTCGCCTGCAGCACCAACCCCCAGACCCCGGCCGGCGGCGTGGCCACCTTCGCCGGGTGCCAGATCACCGGCAAGGCCGGCACCTACACCCTGAGCGCCAGCGCCACCGGGCTCAGCGGCGCCACGAGCAACTCGTTCAGCATCACCGTGGGCCCGGCCGCGCAGCTGGCCTTCAGCTCCCAGCCCGGCGGCGGGGCCAACGGCGCCACCTGGGGCACCCAGCCCGCGGTCAGCGTCGAGGACAGCGGCGGCAACGTGGTCGGCACCAACAACACGGCCAGCATCACCTTGGCCACGGCCACCCAGCCCGCGGGCGGCGGGACCCTCGCCTGCACGACCAACCCCAAGACCGCGGCCGCCGGCGTGGCCACCTTCGCCGGGTGCAAGATCACCGGCAAGACGGGCAGCTACACCCTGAGCGCCAGCGCCACCGGGCTCAGCGGCGCCACCAGCAACTCGTTCACCCTCAGCGCCGGCCCGGCCAGCCAGCTGGCCTTCAGCACCCAGCCCGGCGGCGGGGCCAACGGCGCCACCTGGGGCACCCAGCCCGCCGTCAGCATTGAGGATGCATCGGGCAACGTCACCAACGGTGGCTCGAACATCACCTTGGCCATCGCCAGCCAGCCCGGCAGCGGGGCCAGCTTCACCTGCTCGTCGAACCCCCAGGGCGCCAATGCCGGCGTGGCCACCTTCACCGGCTGCCAGATCACCGGCAAGGCCGGCACCTACACCCTGAGCGCCACCGGGGCCGGGTTCAGCACCACCAGCACACCGTTCAGCATCACCGTGGGCGCGGCCGCGCAGCTGGCCTTCAGCACCCAGCCCGGCGGCGGGGCCAACGGCGCCATCTGGGGCACCCAGCCCGCGGTCAGCGTCGAGGACAGCGGCGGCAACGTGGTGACCTCGGCCACCAATCCGGTCACCTTGGGCATCGCCAGCCAGCCCGGCAGCGGGGCCACCCTCTCCTGCAGCACCAACCCCCAGACCCCGGCCGGCGGCGTGGCCACCTTCGCCGGGTGCCAGATCACCGGCAAGGCCGGCACCTACACCCTGAGCGCCAGCGCCACCGGGCTCAGCGGCGCCACGAGCAACTCGTTCAGCATCACCGTGGGCCCGGCCGCGCAGCTGGCCTTCAGCACCCAGCCCGGCGGCGGGGCCAACGGCGCCACCTGGGGCACCCAGCCCGCGGTCAGCGTCGAGGACAGCGGCGGCAACGTGGTCGGCACCAACAACACGGCCAGCATCACCTTGGCCACGGCCACCCAGCCCGCGGGCGGCGGGACCCTCGCCTGCACGACCAACCCCAAGACCGCGGCCGCCGGCGTGGCCACCTTCGCCGGGTGCAAGATCACCGGCAAGGCGGGCAGCTACACCCTGAGCGCCAGCGCCACCGGGCTCAGCGGCGCCACCAGCAACTCGTTCACCCTCAGCGCCGGCCCGGCCAGCCAGCTGGCCTTCAGCACCCAGCCCGGCGGCGGGGCCAACGGCGCCACCTGGGGCACCCAGCCCGCCGTCAGCATCGAGGATGCATCGGGCAACGTCACCAACGGTGGCTCGAACATCACCTTGGCCATCGCCAGCCAGCCCGGCAGCGGGGCCAGCTTCACCTGCTCGTCGAACCCCCAGGGCGCCAATGCCGGCGTGGCCACCTTCACCGGCTGCCAGATCACCGGCAAGGCCGGCACCTACACCCTGAGCGCCACCGGGGCCGGGTTCAGCACCACCAGCACACCGTTCAGCATCACCGTGGGCGCGGCCGCGCAGCTGGCCTTCAGCTCCCAGCCCGGCGGCGGGGCCAACGGCGCCATCTGGGGCACCCAGCCCGCGGTCAGCGTCGAGGACAGCGGCGGCAACGTGGTGACCTCGGCCACCAATCCGGTCACCTTGGGTATCGCCAGCCAGCCCGGCAGCGGGGCCACCCTCTCCTGCAGCACCAACCCCCAGACCCCGGCCGGCGGCGTGGCCACCTTCGCCGGGTGCCAGATCACCGGCAAGGCCGGCACCTACACCCTGAGCGCCAGCGCCACCGGGCTCAGCGGCGCCACGAGCAACTCGTTCAGCATCACCGTGGGCCCGGCCGCGCAGCTGGCCTTCAGCACCCAGCCCGGCGGCGGGGCCAACGGCGCCACCTGGGGCACCCAGCCCGCGGTCAGCGTCGAGGACAGCGGCGGCAACGTGGTCGGCACCAACAACACGGCCAGCATCACCTTGGCCACGGCCACCCAGCCCGCGGGCGGCGGGACCCTCGCCTGCACGACCAACCCCAAGACCGCGGCCGCCGGCGTGGCCACCTTCGCCGGGTGCAAGATCACCGGCAAGACGGGCAGCTACACCCTGAGCGCCAGCGCCACCGGGCTCAGCGGCGCCACCAGCAACTCGTTCACCCTCAGCGCCGGCCCGGCCAGCCAGCTGGCCTTCAGCTCCCAGCCCGGCGGCGGGGCCAACGGCGCCACCTGGGGCACCCAGCCCGCCGTCAGCATTGAGGATGCATCGGGCAACGTCACCAACGGTGGCTCGAACATCACCTTGGCCATCGCCAGCCAGCCCGGCAGCGGGGCCAGCTTCACCTGCTCGTCGAACCCCCAGGGCGCCAATGCCGGCGTGGCCACCTTCACCGGCTGCCAGATCACCGGCAAGGCCGGCACCTACACCCTGAGTGCCACCGGGGCCGGGTTCAGCACCACCAGCACACCGTTCAGCATCACCGTGGGCGCGGCCGCGCAGTTGGCCTTCAGCTCCCAGCCCGGCGGCGGGGCCAACGGCGCCATCTGGGGCACCCAGCCCGCGGTCAGCGTCGAGGACAGCGGCGGCAACGTGGTGACCACCAATAACACGGCCAGCATCACCTTGGCCATCGCCACCCAGCCGCGCAATGGAGGCACCCTCTCCTGCAGCGCCAACCCCAAGACCGCGGCCGGCGGCGTGGCCACCTTCGCCGGGTGCAAGATCACCGGTCGAACGGGCACCTACACCCTGAGCGCCAGCGCCAATGGGCTCTCCTCGGTCAATTCGAACGGATTCAACGAAACATGACGACCAACCACAAAAACACAATCAGCCGATGGGAAAGTCGTCGCAAGGACGCAGCCCGCGATGAAGTTGGTGCCGCCCTCATCTTGGCATTGGTATTCCTTGTCGCCGTGAGCGGCATGGTTCTCGCACTTGCAGGTTCAACGTCGAACAACCTGCTGAACTCTGTCCACTTCACTGCAACCAGAACGGTTGACAACGCAGCCAGCAACGCGATCGAAGTGGCGGTCCAAAGCATCCGCTACACCCCGACATTGGAAACGGGCGGGATCGCTCAGACTCTCAACGCCAGCCCACCATCGTACTGTTGGGGGTCCGGCCCGACTTCCAGCCTCGCAGATGCCAACAGTTCGACGGTTATCGACGTCTGGTGTAGCACCGCCTGGACACCTTCGAGCGCCAACTCTCGGGTTGTCACCCTTTCGGCCTGCCCGACTTTCGTGACGACAGACGCTGCCACCTGCGCGTTGCATCCACTGCTCCAGGAAGTGGTCACCTTCGACGACTATCCGGCCGGGGTAAGTGCGCCGAACTCTGGGCAGTGCGCCGTGTACTGCGGCACCGGCATCACGGTCAATAGTTTGGTTTGGTCGCCGTTGGTGCCCATCGTGACCGGTGTCAATCCGTCGTCGGGCTCCATCACCGGTCAGACGGCGATGACGATCACGGGGTCGGGCTTCGTCCCGAATGCAACCACCGTCAACTTCGTCGACACCAATCCAGCCGACAATGTGGTCATTCCCGCCACCAACGTCACCGTGACGAATGCGAACACTCTCACGGCTACCTCGCCGGCCATAACGACCACGGGGACCACATACTACGTCGCCGTCACCACCCCGGGTGGCACGAGTGCTCACAGTCCAGCCAGCAATTTCACCTATGCACCCGTCAATCCGACCGTCACGAGCCTCAGTCCCAACACGGGACAGGTCCAACATGGCACTTCCGTGACGATCACCGGCACTGGGTTCGTCAACGGCACGAACGGCACGCCGCCGGTCATCACATTCATAGGAGGCGGCGGTTCGTTTACAGCGACCGCCGTGCAAGTGGTCGGGTCCACCACGATCACGGCGATCTCGCCGACCACTGCGCCGGCCGGAACATACGTTGTCACCGTGACCACAACGAACGGCACCAGCGCCAGCGGACCGGTCTTCACGAATTCGTAACCCGTCCTCGCGAACGTAAGATCCTCGGCGGTTTGTCAGGGAGATCTGGAGCTCCCGGACGTACCCGCAAGTGGCTCACCGCTCCGAGTCTCGCTGAGCGCATCTGAATCAGAAACGGGCAGATCACCCTTCATCGGGTGTCGTCGTCCGGGCAGAACTCCTTTGACGGGTACCTCTTCATCCCTCGGCGTTCCGCTCTCCGGTTGCCCCGCACCCTGGACGTCCACGATACTCATCGAGCCGAGGGCAGTTGGGACAGCTTTCCCGGCACCGCGTCTGGAAACTGGCGCCGAAACGCCAACACGGTGTATCCCTTCACTGTGACTTTTCAATCGCTCGAACCGAGGCGCTTCGGGGTAGGTTCAAAATGGGACCAAGCTCGCCGACGTAGTTGCCGGCACCAACTTCTGCGAGGTGCTCCTCGGTGCCATCAGCTCTTATGCGGAACACCTCCAAGCGGCCCGATTCGATGAAATAGATCAACTCACCGCGCTGGCCTTGTTGGAACAAGAGGTCCCCGACCTCGAGGAAGAATCTTCTGGCGCCCGATCGGCGTTGACGAAATGTGGGACCAATTCGACAACCCTGTCGGCAATATGGGTGACGCGATCGTCGTGTGTGGCGACGACGACAATGCGTCCAGGAGCGGCCAACTCCCGCAGAAGCTTGAGTACGCCCTCGACCTGTATGTGATCAAGGTGTGCCGTCGGTTCGTCCGCTACGACGAGCGGAGGGTCTTGCACGAGTGCTCTGGCAATCGCGACACGTTGCTGCTGTCCACCCGAGAGCTGGGCTGGTCGATGGTGGGCCCGTTCAGTCAGTCCGACTCGATCAAGCAACGCATCGGCGCGCACGCGGGACTGTGCCCGGCTCACGCCGGCCAGCCGTAGGGGCACCATCACATTGGATCTCGCTGAGAGACTCGGAATCAGATTGAAGGCCTGAAAGACAACACCCACGGTCCGTTGCCGGTAGAGCGCGAGATCTGCGCCCCTCAATTCGTTCACCGTCTGACCAGAGAACACGATTCGACCCGATTCAGGAGTAAGGAGTGCAGCCATGCATGAGATGAGGGTGGTTTTGCCACAACCAGACGGTCCGAGTAGTACCACAAGTTCTCCGTCAGTTGCGGTGAAGCTCAAGCCGTCCAGTGGCCTCACCATGTAACCGCTTGACTCGAACTCGACGGTCAGCTCATTGATGCCCAGGTGTGCTGTCATCCGAACGCGGCGGCGGGATCCGCAGTCACGACGCGCCGCAGCGCCGTGAGACTGGCCAGCGCGCCGACGACAATGGCAATGATGGGAAGGGTCGCATACGCACTGAGCTGTATGTCCACTGGCTGATCGAACAGGAACGGCGTCAGCGCGTTGGCTAAGAATTCTGCGAGCACCGTGGCAACGAGCGTGACGACAATAGCCTCGAGTATGAGGCTCCCGAACAACGCCCACGACGATGCACCAAGTGCTTTGAGGACGGCAAAGTCCCGCTGGCGTTCGAGGGCCGCCACGTAGACCAACGCGCCGACGATGATCGCGGCCAGCGCCCACATCAACCAACGCACGTTCTCGATTGAGGACACCGCGCTCTGCATCTGGGCCAGGGTCGTGGCCGTGACCTGAGCGGGTGTGTACTTGCTGAAGGCCGAAGGAAGTGTAGTGGGGGATCCCCGGGACACGACCGCCGTGATGAGAGGTTGTCCATGGACCACGATCGCCTGCGCGGATTTCAATGAGGCGTAGATCATCGGGGTGCCACCCAAGAGGGTGCGGTCCCTGACAGTGCCAACCACACGGAGCTCATGCCCACCCAGCACCAACACCGAGCCAATGGCAACGCGCGAATTGATCATCAGCGACGACTTGATTTGGCCCGCTCAAGTCATGCCCCTCGGTGGCGGCGGGGTCTCCGAGCTTCCCCGGAACTACACCCACCAGATTGACGGTTAATTGCGTGGTGCCATCGTGCGCCACCTGTAAGGGGATCAACAGCACGGGCGATGTGTCATGGACGCCTGATGCATCGCCAAGGACCACGTCGTCGCTCTCCGGGAAGGCCACAAAAGCCGTGATCCGACCGCCCGCTGCTTTCGATAGGACCCATGTGTCGGCACCGAAACCACCGACAGTCTGGGAGACCTCCGTAGTGAATCCCGATGCGAGCCCGGACAAAAGCAGGGCCAGCGCAAGGACCAGCGTGACTCCGATGATCGCGATCAGGAACTGACGGAAGCGAAACAGCAGGTCGCTGAATGTCACCGCAAGCACAGTTCCCCGCTCCATTCCCGCTCGGCGCTGATTGGTGAGGATAGCTCCGAGTGTGTCAAACGACCACTGCGAATCGATACAGGCGAAACCAATTGTTCCTCGAAGGTCATGTCTCGCGATGGTGATCTGACCGGTCGCTCACTCAGGGACCGGCGCAGAGGCGCCGGTCTTTGCGGTCTTTCTCCTCTTTCCCGGCCTTCCGCCTCTTTCCCCGGCTTTCCCCTCTTTCCCGGATCTTCGCCATTTCTGGAAATGGAGTGTTAGGAAATGGCCGCAATGCCGAAGGTTGACGTCCCCCAACCTCCCGGGCGGTCCGATTAGGTCCTCGACTACCCTGTTTGCCTTCCAGTCGGGAGGGTTATTTCTTGACGACCGAGAATGTGGCGATCCTGTTCACCGACGTGGTGGGCTCTACGGAGTTGTCGCAGCGCCTGTCGCCCGACACGGCCGACGAGGTTCGCCGAAATCATTTCTCGATCCTGCGCCAGGCGATCGCCGAAGCAGGTGGCACCGAGGTGAAGAACCTGGGTGATGGACTCATGGTGGTGTTCGCCTCGGCCTCGGCCGCCATGGCGTGCGGGGTAGTCATGCAACAGGGCGTCGACCGGGACAATCGTGGCCGGGAGCACTCGGTGGGCCTTCGGGTCGGGTTGAGCGGGGGCGAAGTCACTCGAGAGGACGCCGACTACTTCGGCGATCCGGTCGTCGAGGCGGCTCGGCTCTGTGCGACCTGCGAGAGCGGGCAGGTTCTGGCCGCCGATGTGGTGCGGGCCATGGCCGGTCGGCGCAGCCGTCACGAATGCCGCCCGATCGGAGGTCTCGCCCTGAAAGGACTGCCCGACCCCGTCGAAACGGTCGAGGTGCTCTGGGAGCCCCTCGGCGGTGCCGACACCGGTACCACCATCCCACTTCCGAGTCGCCTCGTTGCACGGCCGTCTATCGGCGTGGTCGGACGGGAAACCGAAATGCAATCGTTGGCGGACGCCGCCAAACGCGTCACCGGTGGCGACGAGCGCGAGGTACTCCTCATCTCGGGTGAGGCCGGCATAGGCAAGACCACCCTTGTCGCCGAGGCGGCCCGGGTGGCATTCGACGGCGACGCGTGCGTGCTCTTGGGGCACTGCGAGGAGGACCTAGCGACCCCTTACCAGCTCTTCGCAGAGGCGCTCGGACACTACGTCACTCATGCCCCCGAGGATCAGCTCCTGGCCCATGTCGCGACTCATGGGTCTGAACTGGCCCGGCTGGTCCCCGCACTTGCCCGCAGGATCCCCGATCTCCCGGCATCAAGGGCGACCGACGCAGACACTGAGAGGTTCTTGCTCTTCGCCGCCGTGATCGGACTCTTGACCGCTGTATCGGCGCACCAGCCCGTCGTCTTCGTGCTCGACGATCTCCAGTGGGCGGACAAGGGATCGTTACTCCTGCTGCGCTCCCTTGTCGCGTCCGAGCAGTCCATGCGGGTGCTCGTTCTCGGGACCTATCGCGACAGCGAGGTGTCGCATTCTCACCCGTTGCTCGACACCCTGGCGGCCCTCCGTCGCCAGGGTGGGGTCTCCCGCATCGAGCTGACAGGACTGGACGACAGCGGAGTGGTGTCTTTCATGGAAGCCGCCGCCGGTCAGACGCTCGATGACGCCGGGGTAGGCCTCGCCCACGCCGTGTATCGGGAGACCGATGGCAACCCATTTTTCGTGAGCGAACTGCTGCGCCATCTCTCGGAAACCGGAGCGATCCACCGGGACGCCACGGGGCGATGGGTGGCCGAGGACTCCCTGGACCAGACGGCCCTGCCCGACAGCGTCCGCGAGGTGATCGGGGCGAGGGTCGGGCGTTTGGGATCCAACGCCGGACGCGTGCTGTCGATGGCCGCCGTCATCGGTCGGGACTTCGACCTCGACGTCCTGGCTCGGGCCACGGAGACCACCGAGGACGAGGTACTCGACATCCTCGACGCCGCGACAAGGGTCGCTCTGGTTCACGAGGTGGCCAATGCTCCCGGTCGCTACAACTTCGCCCACGCACTCATCCAGCACACGCTCTATGAGGACTTGGGCCCCACCCGTCGGGCCCGGGTGCACCGCCAGGTGGCCGAAGCTTTGGAGGACGTCTGCGGCGACAAACCCGGGAACAGGATCGGCGAACTGGCCCGTCACTGGTTCAGTGCAACCCAGCCCATTGACCTGACCAAGGCCATCAACTACTCGCGGCAGGCAGGCGACGGCGCCCTCAGTTCCCTAGCCCCGGCCAACGCCCTTCGGTATTACGCCCAGGCCCTCGATCTCTACTCCCAGGCCACCGACCCTGATCCGGTCCTCGGCATCGACTTGGCCATCGGCATCGGCACCGCGCAGCGCCAGACGGGTGACCCGACGTTTCGCGACACGCTCCTCGACGCTGCTCATCGAGCGGCCGACCTCGGTGACACGCACCGACTCGCTGCCGCCGCGCTCGCCAACGATCGTGGCTTCTTCAGCGTCTTCGGTGTGATCGATGACGACAAGGTCGCCATCTTGGAGGCCGCGCTCGAAGGTCTCTCGCCCAGCGACACCCACCGCCCTCTCGCACTGGCCAATCTGTGCAAGGAACTTACCTACGGAACCCCACTCGAGCGCCGCCGTGCCCTCGCCGATGAGGCCATCGCCCTCGCCGAGGCGGACGGGGACGACGCAACCACGGTGCGGGTTTTGAATCACGTGGCGCTGCCGCTTCTGGTGCCTCCCCTGCTCGACCAGTCGCTGGAGCGATCGGCGCGGTCCCTCGCTCTGGCCGAACGCGTCGGAGACCCGGTTCTGCTCTTCTGGGCCGCCACCATGCGCCGTATAGCCGCGACCTGCGCCTGCGACATCGAGGAAGGTGACCGTTGCCTCGGGATCGCAGCGTCCCGGGCCGATCAACTCGATCAGCCCTCCTTGACCTGGCTGCAGACGCTGTCGCAGGCCACCCGGGCCCTCGTCGCTGGGGACGCCGGCGTGGCTGAGCAGTTGGCGACCGAGGCCCTCCAGATCGGGACCGACTCCGGCGAGCCTGACGCCGCGACGATTTTCGGACCACAGCTCATAGGGGTGAACTTCGAACGCGGAACGCTCAAGGAGTTCGTCCCGATCATCGAACAAAGCGCCATCGAGAACCCCGGTGTCCCCAGTTTCGTGGCGGCGCTGGCGCTCGGTCAGGTTGAGGGTGAGGATACTCATTCGGCCCACCACCTCCTCGAGGAGTTTGCGGCCACCGACTTCGAACTCCCGTTGGATTTTGTCTGGCTCACCGGAATGGCCTTGTATGCGGAGGCCGCGGTGGAATGCCGAGACCCGACGTATGCCGAGCCGATGTTCGAGCGCCTCTCTCCGTGGTCGGGTCGATTGGTCTACGACGCCGCCACGGCCGCCGGTCCAGTTGATCACTTCCTTGGGGGACTGGCCACCGTCACTGGCCGCTACGACGAAGCGAACGCGTTCTTCGCGCAGTCCTCGACCTTCTGCGAGAGGGTGGGCGCAAAGTTCTACGCCGCCCGGACAGATCTCTCATGGGGGAGAATGCTGGCCGAACGCCAGGCCCCGGCGGACATCGAAAGGGCCCGCGATCTTCTCACCAAGGCGCATACTGCGGCAGTGACCCACGGGTACGCCACGGTGGAGCGCCGCGCGGCGGACGCGCTCCGAGAGTTGAAGGGCTCATGAACGAACCTGCCGCTCCGGGCCACCCAGTAATCTGACGCGCCGGCGTTTTAGGAGCTTGTCGATCGAATCGTGACAGTTCTGCCGACACCCCGCGGTGGGAAGCGGCGCAGGAACAGCCCCGTCGTCGTCCGGTCGGCTCCCCGAAACCCGGAAGATACCTCCTACTGGATCTTCACCTGCTTGTAGATGCCGTACATGGCCGTGACGAGGGCAATGGCGACGAAGCCGACGATCACGCCCATGAAGACGATCACAATCGGTTCGAACAGACTCGTAAAGCGCTTGACCTTGACGTCGAGCTCACGGTTGTAGAACGTCGCTGCGGTCTCGAGCTGCTGGTCGAGCGTCCCCGTCTCTTCGCCGACTCGGAACATCTGCCGGGCCGCCCCAGGGAACAACCCCGTCCGGGCCAGTGGGCCGGCCAAGCCCTGGCCCTCCATCATCTCCTCACGAATGTTGAGGACGCCCTGCCGGTACACGGCGTTGTTCGCCGAGTTCGCGGTGACGGACATCGCTTCCGGCAACGCGACACCGGCACGGATCATCGAAGAGAGAATCCGACAGATCCGCTCGAGAACGGCGGCCTGGACGAGGTCACCCAGGATCGGCAGTTTCAGGATGACCGCATCAAGTCGCGCCCGGCCGGCCGTCGACCGGCGCAGGGCGATGAATCCGGCCACCACGAGAATGAGGCCGCCGACGAGGGCGAACCACCAGCTCGAGACGAAGCCCGAGACGCTGAGCAACATGCGGGTCGGGAGCGGCAGCGTGGCATGGAACGACTTGAAGAAGGTCTGAAAGCGCGGCAGCACGAAGGTGGCGAGGACGACGACGACGACAACGGCCATCAGGCCACGACGGCCGGATAGATGAGGGCAGAGGTGACCTTCCCCCGGGCGTCGATATCGCGTTGGATGTAGTCGGCGAGTTGGTTCAGCACCGTGTCCAGCGTGCCGGTCAACTCGGCCGAGGCGAGGATGCCGATGTAGTAATCGGGGAAGGCTTCCGGGTGCGCCGCCGCCGCCGAGGCAAAGGTGTCACCGGCCTGCAGCCGGTCGATCATGTCGTAGAGGGCCTTGTTCAGGAGCTTGTCCGTCGTCTCCTCGGCGATGACCTCCAGGGCCTCCATGATCGGGATGCCGGCCTCGACGAACACCCCGAGCTGGCGCGAGAAGTGCATGATGTCCTTGCGGGACACCGTCTTCTTCGTGATCTCGAACTGGAGAACGCTCTTCTTCTCCGTCACCGACAGAGGCTGAAAGCCCCGCTCGAGGAGAGCCAGGTGGGCTGCGCCGGATGAGCTCGCTTGCTCAACGCCGGTGACCCGCTCCCCCGCGTTGTCTAGCGCGCTGTACTGAAACTTCTCCATCGCCTTCCGCCTTTCCCCCTACTTCCGCCTTAAGAAGTATATATGCTGCGTATGACCTCTGAAACCGTGGTGACATCCTGGGCCACCAAGCTGATGGCCTCCTCACTCAGCGTGCGCATGCCCTGCTTCTGGGCCAGGCGCCGCAACTCGTCCTGAGTGGCCCAACCGACGATCAGACGCTTGATCTCCGGCGTCATCTGGAGGAGCTCGTAGACGCCAATTCGATCCTGATACCCGGTGTTGCCGCAGAAGTTGCAGCCGGTGCCGTGGTAGAAGACCCTCTTCTCCGGCCCGCCGCTCTCCTCGTAGAAGGCCCGCTCATCGTCGGTCGGCGTGTAGCTCGTCTTGCACGACGGACAGATCCGCCGCACCAGGCGCTGCCCGACGATGGCCACCACCGAGGAAGCAATGAGGAACGACTCGATCCCCATGTCCAAGAACCGGTGCAGGGCCGAGACCGAGTCAGTGGCGTGCAGTGAGGAGAGCACGAAGTGCCCGGTGAGGGCGGATTGCACTGCGATGCGGGCCGTTTCCACGTCCCGGATTTCGCCAACCAGGATCACGTCGGGGTCCTGACGCAGGATCGACTTCAGCCCCGTGGCGAAGGTGAGCCCCGCCTGTTCGTTGGTCTGGATCTGATTGATGGAAGGGAAGACGAACTCGACCGGATCTTCGATCGTCATGACATTCCGCGTCGGGTCGCCGACCTCGGTGAGCGTGGCGTAGAGGGTCGTGGTCTTGCCACTACCCGTGGGGCCGGCGCAGAGCACCATGCCAAAGGGCGCCCGCACCAGCTTCGAGAACGTGGCGTGGGTGTCCGCAGGCATGCCGAGGTCGTCGAGCTGGAGGACCGAACGGCTCTTGTCCAGGATCCGCAGGACGCACTTCTCACCCCAGATGGTGGCGGCCGTGGAGACACGCACGTCGGTAGCTGTCCCGTCGACCTCGGTCGTGAACTGGCCGTCCTGGGAACGGCGCCGCTCGACGATGTTCATCCCCGCCATGATCTTGATGCGGCTGACGAGGCCGACACCCATCGCCGCTGGGAGCACGAGGACCTCTTTCAGGGCGCCGTCGATCCGGAAGCGGACGCGGACGATCTCCTGCGAGGGCTCGATGTGCACGTCGGACGCACGATCGCGCTTGGCCTGGGTCAGAATGCGAGCCACGACCTGGACGACCGGAGCATCGTCGGTCAACTCTTCGGTATCAGGACGGTCCAGGGTGCGTTTGCGCGTCCCTTCCACCGCCACGAACTCATCCACCAGCTTGTCCACGCCGCCGATGGCCCGGTAGCTGCTGTCGATGGCCCAGCGGATGTCGGTCAGCGGAGCGAGCGTCAGGCGGACCTGATGGCCACTCGTCTCGGAGAGTACGAGCCGCAACTCTTCACTCGGCTTGTCGGAGACCGCGATATGCAGCCCGTCGTCGTCGAGGCGGATGGGCATGGCCAGGTGCTCACGAGCCACCTCTTCGGGCACCAGCGCCAGTGCGGCCGATTCGGGGTTGTCGCGACGCAAGTCGGTGGCCGTCATGCCGAAGAACTCGGCCAGAGCGCCCACCAGATCACGTTGTCCGAGGGCGCCCATACCGACGAGCACCTCGCCGAGCCGGCCACCTGATTCCTCCTGCACGGCACGCGCCTGCAGGACCTGGGCCTCGGTGACCAGGCCGCGCTCAACCAGCAAGCCCCCGATCAGCCCGACGGCGGATTCGGTCCCCGCTCTGGAAGCTGTGCCATTGCCAGTGCCATTGCCGGTGCCGTTGCCGTTCTCGGTGCCGTTGCCTATGCCATTGCCGTTCTCCGTACCGGTGCCCGAGTGGATTCTCGACGCGTGCCGGCCGATGGTCGAGCCGGACGACTCGACGTGCGGGAGTGATCCGTTCCCGTTCGGCCTGGTCTCCTCGTCAATGACGGCCACATTGAGACCCGAATTATTTTTCTCTTTTCGACTGAGTTTCACGCTGACATCACCGCCGTCAACGTTGTGAGTTTTTCCGCCATGTCATTCAGTCTACTTTCTACTTGCCACCTGCTGGTATGCACCCTTGTCGTGGGGCCGACCACCTCGATGGCCATTCTGCGATCCGCTGCTCACGGCGCGCCGATTTGGCCGCCGCCCGTCGAACTTTCTTAGTGAACAGACAGGGGGATCTCACTCATGGCCCACTCGAGAACCTCGAACGCGTCATTGAATTCGTTCTCACTGCCCGCGACCCGCACCCGCTCGACTATGCCCCGGAACACTTCGTCGGCCCCTTGGAGGTCCGTCGCCCCTTCCACGATCGATACGACTTCGTCGCGTCGTTGCTCGAACGTGCGAGAGTTCTCGTCCGTAAACATTTCGTTGAGCGTCACATGGCCCCATTTCCCGTTGCACGTTGACGGGCTCTTCCACGCGGCCCACACCGCGGACACCTGGAGGACCCGTTTTCCCCTAGACGAAATGGTACGAGGCGCACGGCGGGCGGTCTATAGGTATAAAGGCCTATACGCGGCCTGCGCGTACCAGGTCTCAGGCACGGCGACCCAGCTGAATCTCAGGTGCAACTCAGCCGAAGGGTCCGCTGGCGGGGTCAGCTGCGGGGCACGTCCTTCCACGGCAGCTCCTTGTCGGTGCGCACATCCCCAGGCAATCCGAGCACCCGCTCGGCCAAGATGTTGCGCATGACTTCGGACGTCCCACCCTCGATGGAGTTGGCCCTGACACGAAGGAACATCTTGCGCGGGTCCGGGTTCGACATCCCCACGAGCTCGGGCCGGATCATGGGGTAGCCGGCCGGGAACAACATGCCGTCGTTGCCCATCATGTCGACGCAGAGGTCGAAGACCCGCTGGTTCTCCTCGGCAAAGGCCAACTTGCCGACCGAGCCTTCGGGACCGGGCGTGCCGGCCCGGCGCACCTGCGAGGCGCGCTGGTTGGTCATCGAGAAGGCCTCGCTGCGGATGTAACAGTTCACCAGACGGTCGCGCAGGACCAGAGCATGCGGCGAGGTGTCGCCCTTCCACCGCTCCCTCCAGATCTTCATGGCCTCGGCAATGGGCCCGCCGCCTCTCCGGGCCACGCCCCCACCGATGGAGACCCGCTCGTTCATCAGCGTGGTCACCGCCACCCGCCAACCGTCGCCCTCGGGCCCGATCCGGAGAGCGTCGGACATGCGGGCCTCGGTGAAGAAGACCTCGTTGAATTCGGCCTCGCCGGTGATCTGGTACAGCGGGCGCACTTCCACCCCCGGAGCCTTCATGTCGACCAGGAAGGCCGTCATGCCCCGGTGCTTGGGCACATCGGGATTGGTGCGGGCAATCAACAATCCGAACTTCGAGATGTGAGCCAGGGTGGTCCACACCTTCTGACCGCTGAGGACCCACTCCTCACCGTCCCGTTCGGCCTTGGTCGAGAGGCCGGCCACATCGGACCCGGCCCCCGGCTCGCTGAAGAGCTGACACCAGATCTCCTCGGACGTGAAGAGGGGTCGCAGGAACCGGTGCTTCTGCTCGTCGGTGCCGTGAGAGACGATGGTCGGCGCGCACATGCCGTACCCGATCGGGTTCTTGTGACCACTGACCGGCGCACCGCCGGCGGCCAGGCGTGCTTGCGCTCGGGCCTGGTCCTTGGGGGTGAGGTCCAATCCGCCGCAATCCTTGGGGTAGTGCAGCCAGGCCAATCCCCGGTCGAACTGCTCCCCCAGGAACTCCTTGGCCGGCGTCTGTGCCGGTGGCTTGTCTGCGAGGAGCCGGTCAACCATCTCATCAACGTTCGGGCTCATGGCAGCACCCTATAGCGTGCCTGCGTGCGAGCACTTGTTCTGGCCGCCTTCGGGTTGGCCACCATGGTGGTCGCCGCCTCAGCCGGGTCCGTGACCGCGACGGCGGCGGCACCCAACGTCGCTCCTGGGCAGGATCACGCCTGCATCGTGGGAAGCCCGCCCCCGGGTGGAATCGACTGGGCCGCCCTGCGCAACCCGATCCTCTCCTATCCCACCTATGGCGTGAAGGACCAGGCCCTGCAGTGGTCGGGCGGGCAGTGGCACATGCTCTTCAGCGACATGACCGAGACGTCGGCGGCTCCGCACGTGCGCTTCGCCGTGGCGGAGGCGGCCAGCCCCGATCTGGTGCACTGGTCGGCCCCACGCATCATCGCCACCGACGCCGCCTCGCCGGACATCGTGCGCGACCCGACCGGCCGGTTCGTCGTCACCTACCAGACCCCGACCGGGTTGAACTACCGCACGAGCGCCAACGCCTCGCTCACTGCGTGGTCGTCGGCCCACCCCTTGGGGCACGGGTTGGCCCACCGGATGATCGACGCCGCCCTGGCCTTCACCGGCCATGGCGTCATCCTGGGGTTCAAGGCGGGCACGACGGCCCAGCACTTCGAGATCGCCTGGGCCCCCTCGCTCACCGGGACCTTCCATCTCGTCGGGCAACCCGACATCTCGATCTACAACGACACCGTCGAGAACTACGAATTCCTGACCGTCGCCGGGGCATGGACCCTGGTGGCGACGTCCAACACCTTGGACCAGCCGTTCATCTTCACCCTGGCCGCCGGTGACCCCGCCACACCATCGAGCTGGCTCCATTGGAGCACCGGGCGAGAACTGCAGATACCCAGCCAGCCGTTCAACAGCGGGTCCGGGATCTCGAGTGTGGGCTACGAACATGCCAACTCGGCGTTCCTCTGTGTCGGTCCCGGGGGCGAGGATTATCTGACCTACGCCGCCAGCACCGAGTTGACCCGGTTCGGCGGCTGGGGACATGCCCGCATCGGACTGGCCCGCAGCACCGACCTGACCACCTGGCAGGTGCCGCCACCGTGACCGGCTTCGTCACCGTGCCCGATGGAAGGGTGCTGGCGTTCGAGGAGTACGGCGACCCCGGCGGCCGGCCCGTCCTGAGCTTCCACGGCGGCTTGAGCTCCCGGCTCGATGCCGCCCCGGCCGACGCCGCGGCCACGAAGCTCGGCATTCGCCTGATCTCCCCCGATCGACCCGGCATGGGGCAGTCGACCTATCAGCCCGACCGTCGCCTGCTCGATTGGACCGACGACGTGGCGGCCCTGACCGGGGCGCTCGACATCGATCGGTTCGCCGTCATGGGCTGGTCCAGTGGTGGTCCCTATGCGGCAGTGTGCGGGGCGCGCTTGCGTGATCGGGTGACCCGGGTGGCCCTCCTCTCGAGTGCCATCCCCCTCGACCTCTTCGGCACCACCCGGGGGCTTTCCTTCGACGATCGGGTCCTGCTCCTCCTGGTACGCCGGGCGCCCGGCCTGGCCGCCACCCTCATGCGCGTCATGATCGCCGACGCCACCGAGGGGCGCCTGTACCGGGAAATGCTCCGGAGCATTCCCCGGGTCGACCGGGCGGTGATCAGGACCATGGGCCCGCCGGCCGAGGCGGTGGCCTTCGTCAAGGAGTCGATGCGACAGGGCACCGACGGGTGCCTGCAGGACTACCGGATCTTCGGCGATCCCTGGGGCTTCGGTCTCGGCGACGTCACGGCGCCGGTGGACATCTGGGAGGGCGCCGAGGACCGGAGCGGCCCCCCGGCCTACCGCGACTTCCTCTTGCGTCACCTGCCCGATGCCCGGCTCTTCGTCGTCCCCGACGAGGGGCACATCTCGCTCCTGGCCCATCGCGCCGAATCGATCCTGGGCCGGTTGGTCGCGCCGGCGCCGGGTGACGTCGAGCCGGGCGGACGGGAGCCGGGCGACGTCGAGAGGGGCGGTCGGGAGTTGGGCAGCCAGGAGTTGGGCGGCCGGCCTTAGGACCAGAGCGCCGAATCGATGGCCCGATGGAAGGTCGGGTAGGCGTAGATCATCGATTTGAGCGTGGTGACCGGGACCCTGGCGTGCACGGCGAGGGTCAGCACGGCCAGGACCTCGCCCCCCATGGGGCCCATCGAGGTGGCGCCTACCAGCACGCCGTCCTGCTCGACCAACTTCACCAGGCCCTCGCCCTTGTGGATCCAGCCGCGGGCGGACGCCGGGATCGGCTCCTGCATCACGCTGACCCCGCCGCCCGATTTTCGGGCCTCCGCTTCGGTCATGCCGACCGAGCCCACCTCGGGATCGGTGAAGGTCACTCTGGGCAGAGCCCGGTAGTCCGCCTCGGCGATCGGGTGGCCCAGGATGTCGGCCACACAGATCCGAGCCTGGTACATGGCCATGTGGGTGAACGCGCCATGGCCGGTGACGTCGCCGATGCCCCACACGCCCGGCCCGATGCGCATGCGAGCGTCCACCGGGAGCGTCCGAGCGGTCTCGTCGAGCCCGAGCCCGAGCGCGGCCACACCCAGTGCCGCCAGGTCGGGCCGGCGACCGGTGGCCACGAGCAAGCGGTCGGCTGAGACCGAGCCGCCGTCAGCGAAGTACAGCGTGCACCCGGTCGGGCCGGTGGGCTCGGCCCGCTCGACCGTCACGCCGGTGCGGATGTCCAGGCCCTCGCGCTCCAGGATCTCGGCCATCAACTCGGAGACCTCGGGTTCCTCGGCCGCCAGAATGCGGTCGGCCATCTCCACGATGGTCACGGCCACGCCGAAGCGGGACATGGCCTGCCCCAACTCCAGGCCGATCGCTCCCCCACCGACGATGAGCAACGAGTCAGGCAATTCATCGGCGGCGATCGCTTCACGATTCGTCCAGTGCGGGACGCCATCGAACACGGGCGGGACCCAGGCCTTGCCCCCGGTGGCCAGCACCAGGGCCGTGCCGGCGGTGATGGACTGGCCGTTGACGTCAACGGTGTGCGGCCCGGTGACCCGGGCCCGGCCGCGGATGAAATGGCCGCCCTTGCCCACGAACCGGTCGACCGCGACCTTGTCATCCCACGAGTCCGTGGCTTCGCGGATGCGCGTGGCCACGGGGGTCCAGTCCGGCGTGACGACCGACGTGCCGGCGTTGCCGGGGATGCGCCGGCCTTCGGCCAGCAGATCGGCGGCCCGCACCATCATCTTGGAGGGGATGCACCCCCAATACGGACACTCACCGCCGAGAAGCTCGGCCTCGACACCGACGACGTTGAGACCGGACTCGGCCAGTTTGCCGGCGGCTTCCTCCCCACCGGGACCGAGGCCGACGACGACCACGTCGCACTGCATCGGCTTACAGCTGGGCCCAGTTGGTGATGTTGACCGGCGCCACGATGGGCGTTCCCACGTCGAGCTGGATCTGGTAGTGGTTGCCCAGGGGAAGATCCCGCGGGTTGCCTTTGTAGAGTTTGCCGTTGAAGAACACCGTGACCGGACCCGTCGCCGGGCCCACCTGGGTGGTGCTCAACGGCTGACCCCAGATGTCGAAAAACTGCCCCAAGGTGAACGACTCAGAGGTGCTCGGTGACTCGATGTGGATGATGCCGTCGTTGGCGTGGGAATGGAGCCAGTAGAAGCAGCTCCCCGTCGAGACGTAGGGGCCGCCCTGCACGGCCTCGGCCTGCGCACCCGGAATGCCGATGCCGTACGGGATCACCCGCGGTTGCCCGTTGACGAAGACCGTGAGGTGGGTGTGAACGTGCGTGACGACCTGCTCCTGCGTCTGGCACTGGATCCCGTCGATGGTCTGCCCGGACCCCGCGTTGATCAGCGTGGCCAACTTCGGCCCATTGGGGACCGGGATCTGCTCGGGCCCCAACGTCGTCTTGGGCGCCGGCACCAACGTCATGGAGGCCGGGATGGCCACGGTGGGGACATGGGGATTCGTCGTGGCGGGATTCGGTGTGTTCGAGCCACTGGTGGCCACCACGACGATGAGCACGACCACGGCGAGGGCGACGACGATTCCCCCGATCCTGGTGGCCATGCGCATCCGCTGCTGGCGCAACTCGGCCGCTCGCTTCTCCGCGGCCCGCCGCTGTGAGTCGGCTCGGCGCTGTGCTTTTGATTGCTTGCCACTGGTCATTGGGGGGTCAATCTATCGAACCAGTCGTATGAATCGGTGTCGATGGGGTTGACGCGGTCGAGGAGGTCGAGCGGGCCGGCCCACTCCAAGGTTCCACTGTGTCCGGCGTGTTGCAGGCACCATTGGCCCAGCTGTGACGCGGTTGTGTCCAGGTCACCATCGATAAAGGCCACGGTGATGTGGCGCCTGACGCCGGGGTCGGCGGCTGCGTGCGGCTTCGGCGGCTTGGGCGGCGTCGGTCGCCGTATTGGTGAACGACCAGGCCCCAGCGACTCCTTGGTGGGCCACGATGGCTGCTCCGTCCACAGGGGGACCGACGACGACGTAGATGCCGCGGGCGGGGCGGTGCGGGACGGCGGCGGCCGACACCTTGACCCGGGGCGACACCCAGCGGTCCCGGACTTCGAAGGGCCCAGAGAGATGGGCGCGGCGATCGGCAAAGAATCGGTCGGCTTGGCGCAGCCTCTGGGCCAAATCGAAGAACGCCGGAAGGACCCCGGCGTCCCGCATGAGATAGAGGGTCATGTAGTGGCAGGGCTCGAGCAGAGGGCTCACCGCCACTCGAGCCTCCCGACAATCGGGTGTGCACACCCAGCGCTGGCCGAAGAGGACACCGTCGAGCGAGAACTGCTCCGGCATGTGGTCGAGGCGGTGCCACTCGTTGTAGGCCCGGTGGGCCGACGGTTGGGTCACTTCGGTGAACGAGAAGAATCCCAGCACGAGGGCACGCTACCCGTCGGGTGCGGGGTGGGAGGATGTCCCCCGTGGCGCCGTCATCCCCCTCGCTGCTCTCCCACGTGTCTGTCTTGGATCTGAGCATCTGGCGGCCCGGTCCCTACGCCACCTCGCTCCTGGTTGGTCTGGGCGCCGACGTGGTGAAGGTCGAACCTCCGGGCGGCGATCCCATGCGGCACTATCCCGAACTCTTCGAGTCGGTCAATGCAGGCAAGCGCAGCATCATGCTCGACCTCAAGGAACCCGATGGGGCGGGGCGGAGGCGGGCCTTGGATCTGGCTGGCCGAGGCCGATGTCATCGTCGAAGGCTTCCGCCCGGGGGTGATGGCCCGGCTCGGGCTGGGAGAGGCCGCGGTCCGGGCCCTGAACTCTGGTGTCGTGTACTGCTCCATCTCGGGCTACGGGCAGCAAGGTCCGCTGGCCGTGGCGCCGGGACACGACCTCAACTACCAGGCGTGGGCCGGAGCGCTGGCGCCCGACGGTGGTGCCGCCGTCATGCCGCCACTGCCCCTGGCCGATCTGGCCTCCGGTATGACGGCAGCCTTCGGCATCTGCGCCGCGCTGCTCGGTCGAGGGGCCGGAGGGCCGGGGACGTATCTCGATATCTCGATGACCGACGTCATGGCCACCTGGACCGGCTCGGCCAGTTCGGTGTCGGATGAGGACCCTGTCGGCGGTGCGTGGCGGTGTCGGTGGCGGTGTCGGTGGCGGTGGCCGCGCCGCCGGATTCGGGGACGCGGACGGAAGCGTCGAAGGTGTCTCTGGATCCCGCGGCGTGCCAGGTTACGGGCTCTTCGATACCGCCGACGGCCAGCAGGTGGCGCTCGGCGTCGTCAACGAGCAGCACTTCTGGTCTGCGCTGTGCATCGAGCTGGGACTCGCAGACCTGGGTGGCCTCAGCTTCAGCGAACGCCTGCTCCGAAGCGAGGAGCTGGCTGGGGCCGTCACCACGCCATCGGGTCACGCCACCGCGACGATCTGGTGTCGAGTCTCCTGGCGGCCGGTGTCCCGGCCGCCCCGGTGCTCGACCGCGCCGGCATGCTCGCCACTGGTCCCTTCCCGGGCTTCCCCATCCGGCTCGGTGGGGACCCTGGATCGCCGCCGCCGTCGGCTCCCACCCTCGACCAACACCGGGGCGAAGGGTTTCGCCGGGTTCGCCCGGCGTAGCCGCGTTGCCGGCCAGCGATCACACTCCCGCTGTCCCGTCGTTCCCGTCTGTTCCCGCCGGCGTGGCCGACTCCGCGGTCAGTCCCCCGAGGCTTAGGGGCCATTGTCCGTCTGGTCCTCCCATGAAGATCGCCGATCGACCGGCCACGAGCACGCGATCCCTCGCCCGGTACCATCGGTCCATGCCACTCACTGGTGAATACGAGCCCAGCCCCCAGCAATGGGTGAGAGACCAGGTCGACCTGTATGAAAGTTCGGGCGGCCTCGAAGGAACGACCCTGCGTGACATGCCGGTCGTGATCGTGACCAACCGGGGGGTCAAACCGGCAAGCTCCACAAGACGCCCGTCATGCGGGTGGAGCACGAGGGTCGCTACGCCGTGGTGGCCTCCAAGGGTGGGGCGCCAGGCCATCCGGTCTGGTACTACAACCTGGTCGCCAATCCCGACACCGAGCTGCAGGACGGCCCCGTCAAGACCGATATGACGGCGCGCCTGGTCACCGGCGATGAGAAGGCCACATGGTGGGAGCGTGCCGTGGCCGCCTATCCGGACTACGCCGATTACCAGACGAAGACGACGCGAGAGATCCCCGTCTTCGTGCTTGAGCCTTCGCAATCCTGACGGACTGATTCCGGGGCAGGTCGAATCACGACCGACCAGAGCACGACGGAGGCCCACCGAGACATCCAATCGCTACCCTGCACCATGATTTCGAAAGCGGCGGGCCAGCTCGGCCGGGGCGTGGTGGTGCTCCCGGGCAGGAGCCGCCCGAAGCCTGGGCGTCGTGCCCTCGAGTGCTGATCGGGGACGCCTCGCTGAGCGACCCGGGCCCTGCGGTGGAGGACCTCCATCGGTACTGGATCGACCGCCGACCAGTCGTGGTCGTGCTCGAGCTCGACCCCACCGCCCTGCGGGCTCCGGAGCGATGCGACCGCCCCGTCTACGAGCTCGGACCGGACTTCGAGTTCAGCCGTGAGCGCCTGCAGTTCCTGGTCTGGGCCAACAACTACGACGCCCGAGGCGGCGAGCCCGTCTGGTGGCACGGTCGCAAAGCGGCGCGCCAGTTCGCCCACGACGGCGTGGTCGAAGGTGGTCCGGCCGACGTCACGCTCGCCGACGGCTCACCCCTGTTCATCGATGGGGGGCCGCCCCATCCGCCTTCACTCTCCTCAGCGATCCCCTCAGCCGACCGCTCGGCCAGTCCTCCAGCCATCGGCGTCGTCCACCGATGGAACGCCGAAGCGGGTCGGCTCGAACCGGCCGGTCACGCGCCACCGTCATCGGAGCTGGCACCGGACCAGTTGGCCGCCGTCGGCCACCGCACCGGGGCGGCCCGGGTCATCGCTCCGGCGGGCTCGGGCAAGACCCGGGTCCTCACCGAGCGACTTCGTCACCTGATCGTCGACCGGCGGGTGCATCCGAGCACGATCACGGCGCTGGCCTACAACAACAAGGCGGCCGCAGACCTGAGGCTGCGCTGCGAGGACATTCCCGGGGCACCGGCACTCAATATCCGCACCCTGAACAGCCTCGGGTTCTGGATCTGCAACGAATTCGGTCCGGCCGGCCGCCGACGGGTGCTGGAGGAGGGCGCCGTGCGAGACCTGCTGCAGCGCCACATCGAAATCCGCCGGCAGTCCAATACGGACACCGTGGCTCCCTACCTCGAGGCTCTCTCGGCCATCCGCCTCGGACTGACCGCGCCGTCCGTGGTCGAAGAAGCCATTCCCGACGCGGCGGGCATCGCCGAGGGGTTCGCCACCTACCGTTCGGCCCTGGCGGACCTCGGTGCCGTCGATTTCGACGAGCAGATCTACCAGGCCATCGAGATCCTCCTGACCGATGCCGACGCCCGGGTGCGGGCCCAGTCCAGCTGTCGCCACCTGCTGGTGGACGAGTTCCAGGACCTCAACCCGGCTCATCTGCTGCTCATCCGGCTGCTGGCCGCCCCGGCGTTCGACTGCTTCGGGGTGGGCGACGACGACCAGGTCATCTACGGCTACGCGGGGGCGACCCCCGAGTTCCTCATCGAGTTCCCCCGCTATTTCCCCGGTGCCTCCGGTCACGCCTTGACCGTGAATTACCGATGCCCGCCCGGCCTCATCGACGCGGCGCGCCACGTGCTCTCGTACAACGAGCGCCGTCTCGACAAAGAGATCCACGCTCCCGCCGGCCGTATCGACGATCTGGCCCAACTCGCCCGCTTCGAGGGGCCACTGAAGGGTTCCGGTCCGGTCGCCGTGTTGAAGACTTCGGCCGACGGGCTGGCCGGCCTGGCCGTGGGCGCCATTTCGGCCTGGCGCTCGGGCGGGGTCGACCCCGGCGATATCGCCGTCCTGACCCGGGTCAACTCGGCCCTGCTGCCGGTGCAGGTGGCCTGCATGGAAGCCGGGGTGCCCTGCACCACTCCCCTGTCGCCCAGCGTGCTGCAACGCACCGGCATCCGCACCGCCTTCGCCTACCTGCGCATCGGATCCGATCCGGGCCGCATCAGGCGGGAGGACGTCCACGAGACGATCCGCCGCCCCTCCCGGGGCATCGCCCCCAAGGTCGTCGACATGCTCACCAGCCGACCCACCACCTCGATCAACGACATACGACGACTGGCCGGCCGCCTCTCGGGCCGCGACGTGCCGAAACTCGAGGCCTACGCCGACGACCTCGAGACCGTCGCCGGGGCCTGCGACCGTTCGGCGGCGGCGGCGCTCAAGACCATCCGGCTCGAGATCGGGCTGGGCGACACCATGGACATCCTCGACGCCTCGCGGGCCGAGGCCGATCGCTCGACCCATGCCGATGACCTGGCCGCGCTGGAGTCGGTGGCCACCCTCCATCGCGACGCCACGACCTTCGAAGCCTGGATGCGAGACGTGCTGTCCCGGACCCCCGCCGACGGGCCCTCGGTGCTGCTGTCGACCGTGCACCGGATCAAGGGGCGCGAGTGGGGCCACGTCATCATCTTCAACGCGTCACGCGGGCTCTTCCCCCACCGGCTGAGTGACGACGAGGAGGGCGAGCGCCGGGTCTTCCACGTCGCCCTGACCCGAGCCCGGAGTCAGGTCGTCATTCTGGCCGACGACGAGGCACCGTCGATCTTCCTCGACGAACTGGACGGCACTCGCACCCGGCCGGCTGCACTGCGAGCGGCCGACACCGGACGCGGCTGGCGCGCCGGACGTGCCGACGACGCGACTCGTGCGAACAGTCCCACGCCGAAGTCCCCGACGGGGCCGTCGGAGCACGGGAGCGGGCAACACGGTGGCCGGGAGGCCAAGGTGTTTTCCGAAGTCCGGCTCCCCACTGCAGAGGCGGTGGTGGGACTGATGGTGGAGTATCGAGGCAGCGTCGGCACCATTGTCGAGGTCGATTCCTCGGTGGCCGTCCTGTCCCTCGGATCCGTCACCCTCAAGGTGGCACTCGGTTCCGATGTCCGGGTGGAGGGCCAGAGCGTCACGTTGGTCGGTCGTCCGGCATCCGGGCCCACCGTGGCCGAGGAGGCACTGCGCACCTGGCGCTCGGCCATGGCCAGCCAAGATGCAGTCCCCGCCTATGTCATCTTGAAGGACGCCGAGCTCGTCGGGATTGCCGAGCGAGACCCACGGACCCTGGCCCAGCTGGCCGCCTGCCGAGGGATGGGCCCGGTCCGCCTCGAGCGCTGGGGCGACGAGATCCTCGCCGCTCTCGATGGCGCCCGCGCCGATGAGCGGTAGGACGCGATGATCTCGTCGTCATCTGTGGCCCGCAATTGGCCATGGTCGCCGAACAGCCGTCGGAGAACGACGGGCATGGCAGCGACGAATAATTTCCAACGACTGTTCGGCCGATTTGGGACGGAATTGGGACGGAACTTGGGACGGAAAGGGGACAGCGGTACTCCACGATCTCCACCATGCTCAAGATGCCTTGTGTCCCAAGCCACAACGGAAACGCACATCACCCCCGCTTTGCTGCTGTTCGCCGCCCGCTCGCATCGGCGCTGGCCGTGCTTATTCTCGGCGCTCTCGGCAGCGTAGGACTCGAACAGTCGGCCAGTGCCGCGACGGTGTCGTGCAGTACGCCGAATCTCATCTCGGCCATTGCGACGGCGAACGGCACGCCGGGCGGCGGCACCCTGGTCCTGGCGCCCGGGTGCGTCTACACGCTGGAGAGCGCCAACAACACGACCGAGGGGGGAACCGGCCTCCCGGTGATCACCGGGA
Source organism: uncultured Acidimicrobiaceae bacterium (assembly GCA_963743785.1). Classification (GTDB taxonomy): domain Bacteria; phylum Actinomycetota; class Acidimicrobiia; order Acidimicrobiales; family RAAP-2; genus Bog-473. The sequence continues at coordinate 81,912 of CAVURD010000040.1, forward strand.
ACGTCGTGATCCAGGGCTCGGGGGCCACCATCGCCCGGTCAACCGCCACCGGCGTGCCGGCCTTCCGCATCTTCGACGTCGCCGATGGTGGCATCCTCACGTTGAACTCGCTGACGCTCAGCAACGGCCTGGCCAACAACGGCCAACAGGGTGGTGGCGCCATCTTCAACCACGGCACCTTGACCGTCACGGCCGGCACGTTCACCAACAACTCGTCGCCCGCCGCCACCGGCACCTCGGGTGGGGCGATCGACAGCACCGGGACGCTCAGCGTGAACACCAGCACCTTCAGCGGGAACTCGGCCCAAGAGGGCGGCGGCATCATGAACCAGAGCACCGCCACCGTCACCAACAGCACCTTCGCCGGCAATAACGCCACGGACTTCGGCGGCGGGGCGTTGGTCAACACGGCCGGTACCGAGACCGTGGCCGGGGACACCTTCGTCGGCAATACCGGCCCGGGCGGCGGGGCCCTCGACAACGACGCCACCCTCAACATCTCCAACAGCACCTTTACCAACAACACCGCGGGCACCAACGGCGGCGGGGCGGTCGTGAACTTCGGCACCACCACGGTGAATCAATCGACCTTCTCGGGCAACACCTCGCCCTTTGGGGCCAACCTCTACAACTTCACCGGGTTCACGCTCTCCATGAGCATGGACATCGTCGCCGGCGGTCTGACCGGGACCAACTGTGGTGGCGGGGCCCCCATCACCGACCTGGGCTACAACATCGACGACGGGACCTCGTGCGGCTTTTCGGCCGCCAACCACTCCCTCCCCAGCACCGACCCCGGGCTCGACGCCCTGGCCTGGAACGGTGGGTCGACCGAGACCATGGCCCTGCCCGCCGGCAGCCCCGCCGTTGACGCCATCCCCCCCGCCACACCCGGCTGCCCCGGCAGCACCGACCAGCGGGGCATCGCCCGCCCCCAGGGCACTGGCTGCGACATCGGGGCCTATGAGCTGGCCGTGGCTTCCGGTGACACGCAGCCCCCGAGCGTACCGACCGGCCTGGCCACCACCTCAGTTGCGTCGGGTTCGGTCAGCCTCAGTTGGAACGCCTCCAGCGACAATGTCGGGGTGACCGGCTACACCGTCTATCGCAACGGAACGCTCTACGGCACCACTGGGAGTAGCGCCACGACGTACACCGATGCCACGGTGGCCCCGTCGACGAGCTACTCCTACACCGTCGACGCCTTCGATGCCGCCGGCAATCACTCGGCCCAGTCGTCGTCGCTCGCCGTGACGACGCCGGCGGGAGTGCCCCTGAACCCCTACAGCCCCGTCACTCCCGTCCGTATCTGTGACACCAGAGCGGGAAACCCATCCATGCTCAACACGTTTCCCTCAAACCAGTGCAACGGCCTTACTCTTCCGGCCGGGGGCACGAGAACCATAAACGTGGCCAATGCGGACAATGGGGGGATCGGTTCATTCGGTGTGCCGGCCGATGCCACCGCTGTGGTGCTCAATGTCACGGTGGTCAACCCGATTGCGCAGGGGTATGTCACCGCCTATCCGGCCGGAGGGGCCCAGCCCTTTGCCTCCAATATCAACTATGTGGCAGGTGAAGTGGTTCCCAATCTGGTCGAAGTGGGCGTCGGAGCCCTCGGGGACGTCTCCTTGTTCTCTTCGGCTGGAACTGATGTTGTGGTGGACGTTGAGGGCTACACGGCCTCGACCGCCGCTGGTGGTAGTGGCGCTGGGCTCTATGACCCCTTGTCCTCTCCCGTCCGCATCTGTGACACCAGGGCGGGCAACCCTTCGGGCCTTTCGGCCCCCAACAATCAGTGCAATGGGGCCACGGTGGCGGCCAACGGCACTCTTCCGGTCAAGGTGGCCAATATGAACGGCATTCCGGCTGGAGCGACAGCCGCCGTCTTGAACGTGACGGATGTGAACCCGCAGGCCCAGGGCTTTCTCACCGTGTTCCCCCAAGGTTCAGCCCGGCCCTTGGCCTCCAACGTGGACTACACAGCAGGTCAAACCACCTCCAACCGGGTCATCGTCCCCCTCTCGGTCGGTGGGCCAAATGCCGGTGAGATCTCGGTGTTCAGTTCGGCTCGGGCCGATGTGGTGGTCGATGTGGCGGGTTACTACACCGCGGCGGGCGGAGCCGGCTCCCTGTTCAGCGCCGAACCCGCCCCGGTACGCATCTGTGACACACGATCAGGCAATCCCTCGATGCTCAGCGGAAGTAATGCCCAATGCAACGGGCTGAGTCTCGCGGACGGGCGGGACCCGCACGGTACAGGTCAGCGGGTTGGCCGGAGTGCCAAGCGGTGCGACCGCAGTGGCGATCAATCTGACCGGGGTTTCCCCGTCAGCTCCGACCTTCCTCACCGTCTACCCCAATGCGCTGCCGAATCCTCTGGTCTCTGACCTGAATGAGTGGCCCGGTGACGTCAGGGCCAATATGGTCGTCGCCACTCTGAGTTCAAGCGGCACCTTTACGATCTACAACTCCACGGGGAGTATGGACGTCGTGGTCGATGTGCTCGGGTGGTATTCGTAGTCGTCGGATCGAGACCCTGGCAGCGGCCATGGTCTCTCGTTGTCGCCAGCTCCGATCGGTCGGCCTACGCTCACGCCAGTGATCCAAACCGATTCGCCGTTCAATGGACGGCTCGTGTACTCGCCCGATCCGGAAACTGATGGAGCCCCAGCAGCCTTTGCCCAACCGGCCAAACGACATGACGGAAGGGCCCGGTATCTTCGTCGAGAACTGGATCAGCGCCGAATAACGCTCGGTACCAGGGCACACTCCGGTCCAGATCGCGTACCGTTATCGCAACGTGGGCGATTTCAGCGTTGGGAATTACCAGTCGGACCGTACCAATGGCATTTTAGAATTGCTCTTGGGGGAAGGCGTCCCACCGGCCTGGGTTTGGCGCGACCAAATGGACGACCATTTGCTCGCTGGTCGGGACACCTTCGTACCCGACTGAGGTCCCTCAGCGGAATCGTCGTCGGGCGAGACATACGGGCTGCTCCCCCGCCGACGAACCTGATCGGCCTCAGCACTTACCGCGAGGGTTCGGCTTGCAAGGCGGGCTTGTGGATTATTGGATCTGGTCAGGTGGTTCGATCAAACGGCGTCCGATGAGTGTGAAACCAACTTCGGATGTGCGGAATGGGAGCTTCAACGTGGAACCCGCAGCGAGAGTGGACAGAGTGGCCGGGCTAGAGTTGAGCCGCGAGACGACGACTCGTTCCCACCAAAAACGGGCCGCAGTCAATAAAGGGCCTAACCGTCACGGTTCTCTACACGGCGCTATCGCTGTTCTGCTGGCAGCACCTCGTCCGCTGGGGTGACGACACACATGTACCGGGCCGACGTCGGCGACGTGGGCCAAAGGGTCTGGTTCATGGCTTGGCTTCCGTTTGCCATTGCCCATCACACGAATCCCTTCGTGAGCACCTACATGTTTGCTCCACACGGTATCAACGTCCTGGCGAACGCCAGTGTGCTGTTCGAAGCGTTCCTACTCTCTCCAATCACCGAACTCTCTTCACCGATCACTTCGGTGAACATCGCCAGCATCGCCGCACCCGTTGTCTCGGCGTTGTCGCTCTACTTCGTATTATGCCGGTACGAGATGCGCCGGTCAGTGGCGTTCGTCGGCGGACTCATCTACGGCTTTTCGCCTGCGCTGTTGCAGTCCAATGGAGTTGCCGATTTCAACCTAACTTGGATGTTCTTCCCGCCTCTGGCAGCGTATCTCATCGACCGAATTTTCTTCCGGCAGACCGGTCGCCCAGTGCGACTCGGTCTAGCCCTGGGTCTGCTCGTCGTCGTCCAGTTCTTTTCCGGTCAAGAGATACTTCTTAATTTCGTGCTGTCGTGACCGTCCCCGTGCTCGCCCTCGCAATCGTTGCCAATCCCAGAGAGTTCTCCTCACACGTCCAGTTCGCATTGAAAGGTGCCGGCACTGCCTCTCGCCACTGCCGGAGTTCTCCTGATCTACCCGATGATCATCTATCTCAAAGGCCCGGCTCATGTCGGAATCCCTGAATTCGAAAGTAATGCCAGGCGCGGCATTGTCCTCACTGGTGTGGCCATCGGCGGAGACGGGACGGAATCTTCCTGGGCCCCTACCGGGGACGTCCTGGAAGCACCTCTTCGACCTCGCGTTCGTTGGCCCGGTGGTCGTTCTTCTGGCATTGGCCGTGCTCTTCTTTGCTCGACGACATCGGGTCGTTCTCCTCCTGTGGGCTGCGACCCTGTGGTCAATAGCTCTCTCGTGGGGTGGAGGCACTCGACTAACCGGATCGAAGCCGACCTTTTCGTGGCACGCCCCGGCTTGGTATCTCGCCAAGGGCGATCCCGATCTTGAAGAATCCCGGATGGATCCGGATCTCGATCCTGACCGACCTTCTCCTGGCGCTTCTCGTGGCCATCACCCTCGATGGAGTTACGTCGGCAATTCAGGCAAACGGTGGCATGCGGCGACTACATCTCGGAGTCTTCGCCGTCGGGGGCGCCGGAGTCCTTATGGCGCTACCACTGCTCGTGGGGAGCAATATGCCCTATACCGGATTCGAAAATGTGGCGGTACCGGACGTCCTTCGGCACGTTCCGACCGGAAACCATGGGAGCCCAATCCACCGTGCTCCTGTTCCCGGCCAGCGGTCCGTTCTCCCAAACACCACTCCGTGTGGCAAGCGGTTGCCGACTTTCCCTACCGCGACTTCGAGGGCTAC
>CAVURD010000041.1:0-94398 GCA_963743785.1 uncultured Acidimicrobiaceae bacterium
CGAGCTGGTCGATCCGGTCCAGGTACTCCTGGGCCGCCTGCTCGACCTCGTCGGTCAGTGCCTCCACGAAGTAGGAGCCAGCCAACGGGTCGACGGTGTCGGCCACGCCGGACTCGAAGCCGACGATCTGCTGGGTGCGCAGCGCGATCTTGGCCGCGTGGGTGGTCGGCAGTCCGAGTGCTTCATCGAAGCCGTTGGTGTGCAAGCTCTGCGTGCCCCCGAGGGCGGCGGCCAGCGACTGCAGGGTGACCCGGACGATGTTGTTCTCTGGTTGCTGGGCGGTCAGGGTCGAGCCACCGGTCTGAGTGTGAAAGCGCAGCATCTTGGAACGCTCGTCCTTGGCTCCGAAGCGCTCCGTCATGATGTGGGCCCACATGCGGCGGGCGGCACGGTACTTGGCCACTTCCTCGAACAGGTTGTTGTGGGCGTTCCAGAAGAACGACAGGCGGGGGGCGAAGGCATCGATGTCCATGCCGGCCGCCATTGCCGCCTCGACGTAGGCGATGCCGTTGGCCAGCGTGAAGGCGATCTCCTGGACCGCCGTCGATCCCGCCTCTCGAATGTGGTACCCGGAGATGGAGATGGTGTTCCAGCTGGGCAGGTTGGCCGCGGAATAGGAGAACGTGTCGACGATCAGACGCATGGAGGGGCGGGGCGGGTAGATGTAGGTACCCCTGGCGATGTACTCCTTGAGAATGTCGTTCTGGATGGTGCCCCGGATCTTCTCACCGGGGACGCCCTGCTCCTCGGCCACCAGTTGGTAGAGCAGGAGGAGGATCGCACCGGTGGCGTTGATGGTCATGGAGGTGGTGACCTTGTCCATCGGCAGGTCGGCCATGAGCAGGCGCATATCGGCCAGGGAGTCGATGGCCACCCCCACCTTTCCCACCTCGCCCTCGGCCCGCGGGTGGTCGGAGTCGTAGCCCATCTGGGTGGGCAGGTCGAAGGCGCACGAGAGACCGGTCTGGCCGGCATCGAGCAGGAACTTGAACCGCTCGTTGGTGGCCTCGGCCGAGCCGAACCCGGCGTATTGGCGCATGGTCCACAATTTCGAGCGGTACATCTCCTTGTGGATCCCCCGGGTGTAGGGGAAAGCGCCGGGCTCCCCGAGTTTCTCGCGGCTGTCCCAGCCCTCCAGGTCGTCGGCTCGATATACCGGGTGGACCTCGATCCCCGAGCCGGTACGGTGCTCCTGGTTGGCTTGCTTGTCCGGTGTCACACCCTTGAGACTACGGAGGTCAGGCCCGGCGAGCCATCCGAGCCTCGTTTTGGGCAGACTTAGGCCATGGATCCGACCTTCTCCCACTTTGGCATCTGCGTGAGCGACCTTGACCGATCGCTGCGCTTCTACTGCGACGCCCTCGGATTCCGTGCCGCCGAGAGTCATGAAATCGGCTCCGAGTTCGCTCAGCTGATGGATCTCGAAAGGGTCAAGGTGACCTCCCAGTTCATCCGCAAGGGGACCACGGCCATTGAGCTGCTGGCCTTCAGCGAACCCACGCCAATCGGCGACACGGAGCGGAGGGCGGTGAACCGGCTCGGCCTGACCCACCTGTCGTTCCGAGTGAACGACGTCGAGGCCGTGGCGGCGAACGTGGTGGAGCTGGGGGGCACGCGGGTGGCATCGAGCCGGACCACCATCGAGTTCGGCGATACGCCCCTTGAGTTCGTCTACTGCACCGATCCCGACGGGGTGCGGATCGAGCTGATGGACCTGGGCGGCTGACCAGGGCGGTTCCCGGAAGGTGGGAGTCCCTACGAGCGCTCTCGCTGGTGCGAGCCTCGCAGAGTACGGTCGTGTGACTTCACAGACACCCTCGTCGGTGCCCGACGGCACGCGGCGAGAATTAGCCCGTAGCCTTGGATGCATGTCGCGCGCCTGGCGCTGGTGTCTGTTGGGGCCCTTGGCCGCCATAGTCGTCATCGGCCTGATGCCGAACGCGCTCCTCACCGAGGCGGGGGTGCCCGCCAGAAGCACCCTCACTGCCGGCGTGGCCGAGGTCTTCACGCCGCAGGCGGTGGCCGATCCGTTCATTCCAAGTTGCGCTGACTCGTCGTGCTCCAAAGGAGTGCCCTCCCCGGTCGCCCCCGCGCTCACCGTCGTGGCGGCGGCGGCCTTGGCCGGCGTGCTCTCCATGGCGGCCGCCGGTCGAATAACCAGGCGCCAGCGCTCGGCAGCGGCGCTGCTGCCCCGCGGTAACTTCATCGGTCTATTCCGCCCCCCGCAGTTCTCCTAGTTCGAAGGAATTTCGCCCCAGATCAACCGGCCTAGCCCGGAGTGTGTCTGACGTAGGCGGTTTCACCGAGGTGTGCCGACCCGCGCACATCCCCTATTGAACCATTCGAGGCGCGCTCTGTTGCCGTCTCGCCAAACCAAGGAGAACTCTCATGTCGCGAAAGAATCAGCAGAGAAATCAGCAGAGGAATAAGCGCCCGAGCTCGAAAAGCACGGGAGCGGCCCAGTCCACCGACCGCCGTTCGGCCGCCGGTCGCAAACTCAACGAGCAGCAGGCGGCCAAACAGCAGGCCGACCTCGTGGTGGCCCGCCGACGCCGCACCCAGAGGCTCGGATTGGGGTCGGTTGTGCTGGTGCTCGTTCTGGTGGCGGTCCTGGTTGTGGCCAAGGTGAGCGGAGGCGGAAATCCGTCGAGCGCCGCTTCGATCACGTCACCGCCCGCTGGAGCCCCGATCCCCGCCGCCATCTCCGGCAAATTGGCGTCGATCCCGCTGAGTACCCTCATGGCAGCACCGACCAGCGGGCTGGTGACCTCACCTCAGGCCATCAGCGATCCGAAGCTGTCGGCCGACGGGAAGCCGGACCTGCTCTACATCGGAGCGGAATTCTGTCCCGTCTGCGCAACGGAACGGTGGGCCATGTATGTGGCGCTGTCGAAGTTCGGCACGTTCAGCCCTCTGCCGGGGCGCATCCACTCCGCGGTGAGGGACGGCAACATACCCACGTTGACGTTTTACAACACGACCTACACCAGTCCGTACTTCACGTTCACGCCGGTAGAGACCACAACCAATGAGCCCGACGGCAATTACTACGTGCCCCTGCAGTCGCCGACCGCGGCCGAGCAGAAACTCTGGGTGACCCACACCAACGGGTCGTTCCCGTGGCTGGATTTCGGTGGCAAGATGGAGCTCACGTCGGCCCAGTTCAATCCGGCCGAGCTTGTTGGGCAGAGTTTCACCAACATCGCGTCAATGGTCGGGAATAACTCCACCCAAATTGGGGCCGACATCGATGCGTCTGCGAAGGTGCTGGTCCAGACCATCTGCAGCGCGTTGACTGACAATCAGCCGACGAGCGTGTGCAGCGCCATGGGTCATGGCTGAGCGGCCTTTTCCCCGCTGGCCGGGGTTGATCGGAACGCTGGCCAGTGTCGCCGGTCTCGGTGTCGCCGGCTACCTGACCTACGAGCACTTCACCGGGTCATCCAGCCTGGTCTGCTCGGACAAGGGGATCGTCAACTGCCTCGCGGTGACAACCAGCTCATACGCGATGGTGGCCGGCGTTCCCGTGGCCGTCCTGGGCCTAATCTTCTTCGCGGTCACGCTACTGCTCCAGTTGCCCGTTATGTGGAGGTGGCCAAATCCGATCATCCGCAAGGCGCGGTTGGCCTGGGCGGTGGTCGGGTTGGGTACCGTCATCTACCTGCTCTATGCCGAACTCTTCGAGATCAACGCCATTTGCCTTTGGTGTACGGCGGTGCACGTCCTGACCCTTGTCGTCTTCGTGTCCACCGTGTTCGGCACACTCAGCACCGCGCCCGTTGGAGAAGAGCTTGCTCTATCCGCGTATGCAGGTCGAGATGACTGATCAGGTCGGTGAGGGATGTTCGGTCGCGGCCGTGGCCATGAGCTCGGCCGCCGCGTCGTCAATCTCCCTGTCCACTCGAACGGCCCGGCGTTCTTCGAGATGGAGCCAGCGCAGGGCCACCGGGATCATCGGCCACAGCATGAGGGTGTCACCGCCGACCCACATGAGCACGCCACCGGTGTGCAGGTCGTTGGTGAGCCGCGCCTGGCTCCAGGTGGGGTGGAGGGCCAGGTAGGCCGGGAACATCTCGTGGACGGCTTGGTCAAGGGAGAGACCGGTGAAGGTGTCGATCGGTATGGCCAAGAACAAGTAGCCGAACTGCAGGGCCGGATGCATGCGGTAGCAGTTGGGGTCCGAGCCGAAGATCTGGCGCCAGAACAGGTAGCCCACACCCAGGAAGACCAGGTGCTCGGCGTTGTGCACCGACTCGTGCTGCAGCGTGTAGTTGTACCAAACGGTCAAGTGAGTGATCGGGATCATCACGGCGTACAAGACGAAGGCCACGCCCGGGTGGCCTAGCACCTTGGCCACGCGGGAGCGCAGCGCCTCGGTCACCACTAGGTGAGACGTGCCCGTGGTGGATCGGAACGCCAGGTCGATCGGGGATCCGATGGCGAAGAGCGGGGCGGCCACCATGATCAAGAGGAGGTGCTGGACCATGTGGTCCCAGAAGAAGTAGCCGTCGTAGACACCGACGAAGCTGAAGATGGCCAGTGACGTGGCGGCCAACCCGCCCATGAAGGCCGCCGTCTTGAGCTTTGACCACGGGTGACGCGGCCGTAGGCGGTTGGCCCGCTGCACTCCCCAGAGGTAGAGCGCCAGGGCGGCCAGCACCAGGGCCACCGGGACGAAGTCGAACTGAGTAGAGAAGAACTGGCCACCATGGAGCGGCGGCAACGGTGCGTCTGCCAGCAGGACCATCATCTGGGCTCACCGTAGTTCCGCCACCTCGGAGGGGCCAAGGCGGGTCAGCCGTGCTGCCAGATCCGCTGGGAGATCTTCCGCTGGCCGTAGAGCGCCACCGCGTCCAGCTGGGCCACTTCCTCGTCTGTCATCTGCCATCCCAGCGCGCCGGCGTTGTCCTCGGCCTGGGCACGGTTCTTGGCCCCGGGAATCGGGACGACCCCCTTGGCGATGATCCAGGCCAGGGCCACCTGGCTGGGCGTGTGGCCACCGTGCGCGGTGCCGATGCCCCGGAGCACTCCCACGACCTTCTCCACTGTCTCCATGGGGTGACTGGAGAAGGTCCGTTGCTTGGGGGGTGGATGCGCCACGGTGTACTTGCCGGTGAGGCGGCCCTGCCCGATGGGCGAATAGGCCAGCGGCACGACGCCAAGTTCCCGACAGGCTTCCAACAGACCGACCTTCTCGGGCATGGTGCGCAGGAGCGAGAACTCGATCTGGTTGGTAGCCAGCTGCAGACCACGCTTGCGTAAGGCGGTGGCGATCGACCGGGTCTCCTTCGCCGAATAGTTCGAGACGCCGACGGCCTTGACCAGTCCGTCGCCGTGGGCGGTGGCCAGCGCTTCGGCCAGTGCCTCGTGGGAGCGCAGAGAGATCGGTCCATGGATTTGGTAGAGGTCAATGCTCGCAATACCCATGCGCTCGACGGAGGCCTTCGCCGCGGTCACCAACGACGAGGTCACCGCCAGCTTCCACGGGCTGGGCATGAACTTGGTGGCGATGACCACCTGTTGGCGCACGCTCGGATCGTGCGCCAACAGGCGGCCGATGATTCGCTCGCTCTCGCCGCCGCCGTACACCTCGGCCGTGTCGAAGAGGACCACGCCGGCCTCGATGCAGGCCTGCCAGGCATCGAGGATCGTCGCTTCGCTGTACGACGCGTCGTAGCCGCCCATGCCCCAGGTGCCCTTGTCACCCCAGGCCCAGGTACCGACACCGAGGGGTGGCACCGAGACGTCGGTGCCGGCTAGGTCGATGCGGTCATTGGCCTGGGGTGCGTCGTGCATGGTCACGGGATGCGGTCCATTCTGTTGGGGAGTCGAGCTCGGTGCGGGAGTCGAGGGTTGATCAGGAGTCGAGGGCGGCCAGGTGATGTTCCACCGCCTCGCGCCATTGCTGAGGGTGGGTCAGCTGCGGCGAATGGTACGCGCCCTCGATGATGCAGAGCCTCCCGTGGGCCACCTCGGCCGCCAGATCCGGGGCTTGATCGACCAAGGGGTGATCGTGGGACCCCGCAATGACGGCCGTGGGTTGGCTGATCGTGGGAAGTTGCGGTCGGAGGGAATCGAGGCCGCTGAACAACGCCGTGCCGAAGGCTTTCACGGCGTAGGCGTCAACGCCCGAGAAGAGCTCCTCCTTACGCTGCCACCATTCGGCGGTCGTGGCCGCCTCGATCAAGGCGTCTTCGGGTCCGGTGATGCCAAACGATCTGGGCATGCCTTTTGCCGGATCGAACGCTTCCATGTAGTCGGCGACCATGGTCCGGACCTTCTCATCGTCTGGGAGAAACGACCAGGCGCTGGTATCCATGAGCACCAGCGATCGGATGAGGTCGGGCCGGGCCAGGACCACACCCAACGAGACCCGACCGCCCATCGAATGGCCGAGCAGATCCACCGGCCCCTCAGACACCTGCTCAATGAAACCGATCAGGTCGGCGGTCAACTGGTCGATGGTGTAATCGGCGAGCTCGTGGGTTTTGGTCGAGAGGCCGTGGCCGCGCTGGTCCGGCGCGATGACGCGCCGAGACTCGGACAGGGACTCGACCTGCAGGGCGAAATCATGGGACGACCCGGTGAAGCCGTGGCAGAGCACCAGGGCTGTGCCCGGCGCGTCGCCCCACTGGCCCCAGTGCAACTCGACGCCGTTGACCTTGATGCGCTCCGGGCTGGTCACCGAGTCCGACTCAGTGCGTGTGCGGCATGCACAGGTCGTCGTACTCGGCGATGACGATCTCGCCGGCATCTGGCCCACAGGCCGGGCAGGCCGGGTCGCGTCGGACCTTGAAGGTGCGGAACGACTGCTCGAGGGCGTCGTAGGCCAGCAGGCGCCCGACCAGAGGATCACCCAGCTTGAGCAGCATCTTGACCGCCTCAATGGCCTGGATCGATCCGATGATCCCGGGCAGGACGCCGAGGACGCCGGCCTCCGAGCAGGACGGCGCGAGCTCAGCGGGAGGCGGCTCCGGGATGAGGCAGCGGTAACACGGCCCGACATAGGGCTCGAACACGGTGGCCTGTCCCTCGAAGCGGAAGATCGATCCGTGCACGACGGGGATGCGCTTGAGGAGTGAGGCGTCGTTGACCAGGTAGCGGGTGGGGAAGTTGTCCGTTCCATCGACGATCACGTCGTAGCCGTCGATGATGTCGAGGATGTTGTCGGCCCCCAGGCGCACGTCGTAGGTGACCACATTGACATCGGGGTTGAGCGCGGTGAGGGTCTTCTTGGCCGAGTCCACTTTGCGGTCGCCGATGCGGTCCATGTTGTGCAGGATCTGGCGCTGCAGGTTCGACTCGTCGACCACGTCCATGTCGATGATGCCCAGGGTGCCGACACCGGCGGCCGCCAGATAGAGGCCGGCCGGTGAGCCCAGGCCCCCGGCGCCGAGCAGTAGCACCTTGGAGTCGAGCAGCTTCAGCTGGCCCACTTCGCCGATCTCGGGCAGGAGCAGGTGACGTTGGTAACGGTTTCGCTGGGCCGGGGTCAGGGTCTTGGGCGCGGACCAGGGGCGACCTTCGTCCTTCCACTTGTTGAAACCGCCCGTCATGGACTGGACGTCGGAGTAACCCAGGTCACCCAGGGTCTTGGCGGCGAAGGCCGAGCGGACGCCGCCGGCGCAGTAGACGACGATCGGTCCATCCTTGTCGGGCAGCTTGCCCTCGACCTGAAACTCGAGGTGGCCCCTGGGCAGGTGGACGGCGTTGGGCAGCGCGCCCTGCTCGTACTCGTCGGGCTCGCGCACATCGAGGAAGGTGGTGCCGCCCCGGGCCAGGATCTCCTCGGCTTCGGGTGGGTCAACCTCCCGGATGGCCTTTTTCGCTTCGTTGAGCAGATCTCTCGGTGTTGACACGTTCCTGACCTCCAGGGGAAGCGATTCCTACGCTCCAAGTTGTAAAACGCTACCAGGGGGGTCAACATTCCCGGCAGGGCCCGGTGGGAGGAATGCGAGGCCAAAGGCGCCGAGAGGCGCCGGCCGCGGGGCGGGCTGGTCGGCGGGCCGAAGCCTGAAAGGCTGGTGGGATGGAGTTTCACGAGGCCGTGTGCCGCCGGGCCATGGTGCGCAGCTTCGCCCGGGACGCCGTGGCAGCCGGAGTGGTGGAGGGAATCGTACGGGCCGCCCTGCGGGCGCCCAGCGCGGGGAACACGGGCGGGACGGCGTGGGTGGTCCTGCGCGGAACGGCGGAGACGGAGGTGTACTGGGACGCCACCACCGACAGCGCCTGGCGGGAGGCCAGTCCACGTTGGGAGGGCTTGCACCGGGCCCCGGTCATCCTGTTGGCCTATTCGTCGGCTGAGTTGTATGTGGAACGCTACGCCGAGCCGGACAAGGCAGCCTCGGGTTTGGGGACCGGGCCCGGCGTTTGGCCGGTGCCGTACTGGACCGGTGACGCCGCCTTCGGGGTGATGACCGTGCTGTTGGCCGCGGTCGATGCAGGACTCGGCGCGTGTGTGATGGGGAACTTCCGGGGCGAGGAGGCGCTGGGCTCGGCCCTGGGGATCCCGCAAGGATGGCGGCTGTTTGGCGCGGTGCTGGTGGGTCGGCCGGACGGGGCGGATCATCGCTCGGCGTCGTTGGACCGGGCGGCGCCAAAGGTCGGGAGGCGCATCCACTACGGATCTTGGTAGTGGATCTGGCCTCGACGGACGGTCAGCCGCTCGTCACCGGCAGCTCTGGCGACATGGCCTCATGGGAAGGTTCCGACCCAGGCCCTTTGGCCCAATGATGCCTTCAGAAATCCGGGTCGGCACCTGGGTCGACCCCGTCGTCGATGCTCGAAGCCACCCGGCCGACTCTCCTTCTGTCGAAATTTGTTCTGTCAAAATATTTTTGGTTACCGGTCCTGGGTCCGTCGAATATCCCAAGGAGCCAATAGTCAAGCCGACCGCTTCCCGCGGGTCATGTGTGGGGAGACTTCCCCATTCTGCGGACGAGCGCCTCAGATCGGATGAATGCAACCTACAGGGCGCGATCGACTCGAATCCTGCTGCTCGCCGTCTCTCTGAATCGCATCAGCCTTGGCTTTGATTGGGTACGGATCACTGACCCAACGCGGTCTCGATTTGTGAAGCGACAGTTCGAAGTCCCAGGCGCTCTGCGATGCGTCTCGCATCGTGGAGTAACGTCACCGCCCGCTCAGCATCGCCTGAACCGTGGCGAGCGAGGTACGTCCGGGCGAGATCCAATCGCGCCCGAGCTTCGTAGGCTCCTGCACCGAGACGAGTCTCGATTTCTATGGCGTCCTCCAAATCGCCAATGGCCATCTGGTAGTCACCCAGTGCATTGGCGAGTAGGCCGAGGGCACGTGATGTCGTGCCAAGGTAAGCAACTCCTACAGCCACAGGCACACCTCTCCGCTCGTACGGCCGAAGCAGGTCAATCAACTCGACTACGGCGTCTCTTTGGTCGAGAGCCGCGGCCACTTCCGCCGCCAGCACCATCGTGGCACTCCACAACCAGTCCATCGGTACGGCTCGGAGGCCGCCTTGGACAAGCGTTTTGAACGCTGCAAGGGCGTCGTGAGGTCGGCCGAGATCCAGAGCGGTGACTGCGATCGTTGCCTGCCACGCCGCTACCTCGGGTGTCGAGTTCGCGAACGCGAGGAGCGCTGGTTCAACTTCGGCCAAGCGACCCTGGTCGCGCCGAATAGCCCACGTCAACCCGGCGAACCCGGCAAGCACCGACATCTGGTTCTGTGGTGCGGCCGAGAGCGAGGCGTTGGCCAGCATCTCCGCCGTTTCGTAATCCCCAGAAATCTGCGCCAACATCGCTCTGCGCTGCTGGGCCATTGCGCGGTACCAGGGCTGCCCGAGTACGTCTGCCATGCGAGCCATAGCCTCGACGTCCTCTTGGACCTGATCAAGCACACCTGTCTCGAGCGCGGCCGTAGCCCGCCAACCGTGTGCCTCGCACAAAACCTCGGTGTATCCGGTACGGCTCGCTGTTAGAAGTTGCATGTTGAGGTATTGCAAGCGAAGGTTGAGCATGTCTGGTGCGAACGTTCCGATCACCGAGACACCGAGGACAAAGGCCAACTCGGCGGGATCGCCGAGTCGTTCGGCCATTGCGATCGCTTCAGCCACCAGGTCGTCGCGACGGCCTTCGTTCGTGTTCAAGAGGGATTGTGCGGCGCGGATCGCGAGTAACTGCGCCCGGAGGTAGCTGTCCTCTCGCGACAACGCGGCGAGCGCCTCGTCGAGAAGAGCGGCCAGCGGGTAGTCGGCTGCGCCGAACTGCGCGGCGCGAGCGAGGCCGCGAGCACCTTGGGCCAGCTGCCCGGCGTCACCTTGTGACCTCGCCTCGTCGACTGCCTCAAGGAATGCCTTCCTCGATCCTTCAAAGTCCAGTGTGCGGTACCGAGCGTCCCCCAGCGCAAGCAGAATTTCAGCCCGTAGAGGCGCATGCGGGGGCGGGGCGGCTTCGATCGCGGTCAGCGCCTGCTCGAACATAGCCACCGCCTGCTCATATGACAGCCCGCGCAGGGCCACACCACCGGCCCGAACCAGGTACTCGGCCGCTCGGACCTCACCCCCGGGGTTGCCCGCTGCGAGAAGGTGGAAAGCGATATCCGCCGCCCACGAATCCAGATCATCGGCGTGATTGCCTTCTAGGGCCCGAGCTGTACGATCGTGCAGGCGCGCCCGCCGGGTAGTGCCCAGCTCCCGGTAGAGCACGTCACGGACGAGCCCGTGCTCGAACTCGAAGCAACCAACTGTGTCGGCTCGTTCATGTACGAGTCGTGCAGCTCTGGCGACGTCAAGCGCGTCAATGATTTCATCGCCGTGAACGTCAAGCGAATCCTCGAGGGTCGATACTTCGAACTCTCGGCCACTGACCGCTGCCGCTGAAAGTACTCGACCCACTTGTTCGTTGAGGCGTCCGACGCGCCTGAGAACGACGTCGCGGATAGTCTCGGGGACGCCCAGTCGAGCTACTTCATCTGTATCAAGGGACGCGAGGTCAAGTCCTCCGACATCAACGAGGTCGCGGGTGAGCTCTTGCACAAAGAAAGGGTTACCCCCGCTCTTGCGGTAAAGCGCTCCCCCTAGTTTCTGCGAAGCCTCGGTCGCCACGTCGGTGGCATCGGCGATCCCACCCACGGCGTGCACGAGGTATTCGTCGACTTCAGCGCGGTCGAGCCGATCGAGCCGAATCCTGTTCACCCGCCCGCTCTTTGCGGTGTCTGCAATGAACGCCTGGAGCGGGTCTCCCGGCCCAGCGTCGGTATCTCGCCAAGTCGCGACCAGCAAGAGCCGCATAGGCGAGCTGGAACGGACGATGTGATGAACCAGGAGCGTGGTCGATTTCGAGGCCCACTGCAGATCATCGACGACCAGGAGTACGGGCTCGGGGCTCGACGCGGCCGCGAACCACGAGCACACGGCCTCGAACAGCCTGTATCTTGCGGTCTCGGCGTCCGTCGCCGGGGCTGGCGCTAACTCGGGGAACTGCTGCGTGAGCTCGGGCGCGAGCCGCACGAGTTCACCGGCGCCCGGGCCCAGCTCGTCGCGGAGGTAAGCCGGCGGGCATTGTTCGACGAAGTGTCGAAGCGCGTCGACAAACGGTTGGTACGGAACATCGAGCTCGTCATCGCAACGACCAAATAGCACCGTCGCACCTTCGCTGTGCGCTGCCAGCGCCATCTCGCTGGCGAGCCTGGTCTTACCGATCCCTGGTTCTCCCGTGATGAGAACGACATGGAACTCACCCTCCCGCGCTGATTCCCACGCGTCCACGAGCCGCTTGCGCTCTGTGTCGCGACCGACGAACGGTACCTGGGGCTTCGACTCCAACGCAGCGGGCAACGGCCGACCGGCGTCCGAGGCCACCGACCAGGCGACCTCATACGCAGGGACCGGCCCCGGCAGTCCTTTGAGCTCGAAAGGTCCGGCTGGAGTGAATTGGATGTCCGTTCGCGAGCCGGCGAGCATCCGCACGAGTTCCGACGCAAGGATCGTGCCGGGTAACGCTTTTGGCTCGAGTCGGGCAGCCTCCACGACCGGAGTACCGTGGTAGTCGTCTGAATCCCATGTGACGTCCCCGGCGGCGACTCCAATTCGGATCTCGATGGGGAGAGCGGCCCGCAAGGCCTGACGGTGGACTGCCTGCTGCAGTGCGACCGCCGATTCCACAGCGTCAGATGCCCCGTCGAACACCGCCATCAAGCCGTCACCCATTACCTTCACGACGAGGCCGCCGTGAGCCTCGACGGCCGCCCGGAGCACCTGCTCGTGTTCAGAGCGCAGCGCATCGGCCGCGACGTCGCCCAACTCTGTCCGAAGCGCGGTCGAGCCCACCATGTCGGTAAAGAGCACTGTGCGTGTGCCGCGACCCAAGACGGTCACTTGCGCAGTGTAGATCCGTGTCCATCGGGACTGCTGAGGCAAGGGGGCGAGATCGCGTGACTGTTTTTCACCCGCGTTGGGCGTCGTGGCGGGATCCGTCACCGATTACCCGCACTTGGGCGGGCTGTCGTCACCCTGCAGTCGGCCCATTCGGGCGAGTTGCCGATTCCTGGATCGGGCCGCCGATGCGACCAGGTCGAGCGACTCCCGAAGGCACTCGTGCGGCCCCCGTTGGGCGAGCCACCCACGAAGCGGCGATGATCCTCCGTGCAAGGTTCCGAGCAAGGTCGTTTCCCCAATGTTGTCGGGATGCCGCCTTCAGAAATCCAGGTCACAACGTGGGTCGACCCCGTCGTCGATGCGCGAGGCCACCCGGCCGACTCTCCCTACGTCGAAATATTTTGGTTACCTGTCCTGGGTCCATCCGCGACGTTCCTCTTGCGCCGATTGAGCCTCTACCTGGACATGTTTCCCGAGGGTCTCCCGATGGACCTGTCTGAGTTGAGTTGCCAGTTGGGTCTCGGTCGGCCCGACAGCCGGCACGCCGCACTCCCCCGGGCCATCGACCGGTGTGTGCGCTTCGGGCTGGCACGACGGCCGGGGGCCAATCGCCTGGCCGTACGTCGGATACTCGGCCCGCTTCCGGCGCAGCGCGTGAATCGCCTTTCACCTTTTCTCCAATCGATCCACGCCGACTGGGCCGATGAACCCGCTGGGTCCGCGCATCCGGGCCGGTGATGCCCTGATCTCGTCGGGTGCCATCGGGGCGACATGGTCGTGCTCCTTGACCCCGGTCGGCAAGCGAACGTGTGCGCCGCACTGCGGGCGCCCGGTGACTGCTGAGATTGGTCCGTCCGGATTCAGCCCCGGATCTCCTTGGACAGCTTGTGGTGCTCAGGTCCCTCCTGCCAGCGGGCCATGGCCCAGAGCAGGTCGGAGAGCCGGTTGAGATAGGTGGAGACCAGCGATCCCTCGACCTGATCGGTGACAGCCAGGCGCTCGGCCCGGCGCACGATGGTGCGAGCCAGATCGAGTGCGGCGGCCCGCCGATTCTCCCCCGGGATGGTGAAATCGCTCGGCATGTCGAAACGCTGGATCAGATCGTCAATGCCGTGCTCGAGTTCGGTCACCATGTCGGCGGTCACCAGAGATGTTCCGGCCACCAGTTTGGGGCGATTGGCCGGAGCCGTGGCCACCTCTGCCATGAGGACGTAGAGGTCCCGGGCCAGCGCCACCAGGCGGACATCGAGCTCGGAGCCGGGCTCGGACTCGGCCCGGACCAGGCCCAGCGCGGCCTGGGCCTCGTCGACCACGCCGTTGACCTCAATTTGCCTGGAGTCCTTGGGCACCCGCCCGCCGTAGAGGAGGCCGGTGGTCCCGTCGTCGCCCCTTTTGGTGTAGATCCGTGGCTGCACATGCCGGATGCTACGGCAGGAACGGACGACCAGGTGGGCCCCAGTATCCTGTACTGACCATGGCTGACTCCCCCGAACTCCTCGGCCGCCTCGACCCTGACCGGTCGTCGTATCTCACGGCGCTGCGTGAGGGCGTCCTCATCTTCGACGGCGCCATGGGCACCAACCTGCAGCTGCTGGGGTCTGAGCCCCGAGGACTTCGGCGGCCCCGAGCTCGAGGGCTGCAACGAGGTCCTGATCAACAGCCGGCCCGACCTGATCGCCCAGGTCCACCGCTCCTTCTTCGAGGTGGGCTGCGACGTGGTCGAATCGGGGACGTTCGGGTCGTCCTCGGTCGTGCTGGCCGAGTACGGCCTGGCCGACCAGGCCCGTGAGATCAGCCGGACCGGCGCCGAGATCGCCAAATCGGTGGCGGCGCGAGTTCGCCACGCCTGACCGACCCCGATGGGTGGCCGGGAGCATGGGCCCGGGCACCAAGTTCCCGACCCTCGGCCAGATCCCCTACGCCGACCTGCGCGACGCCTACGAGGAACAGGCGCTGGGCCTGCTGGAGGGCGGCGTGGACTTCCTCTTGATCGAGACGGTGTTCGACCTGCTGTCGGCCAAGTCGGCCATCAACGGGGCGCGGCGGGCCATGGTGGCCCTGGACCGGATCGTGCCGCTGCAGGTACAGGTGACGATCGAGCTGACCGGGCGCATGCTGCCGGGCACCGAGATCGCCGCCGCCCTGACCGTGCTCGATGCCATGCAGGTCGACGTGGTCGGCCTCAACTGCGCCACCGGACCGGTCGAGATGAGCGAGGCCCTGCGACATCTGTCGGCCGCGAGCCGGGTGCCAATCGCCTGCGTTCCCAACGCCGGCCTGCCCTCGGTGGTCGACGGCATGATGCACTACGACCTCACCCCCGACCAGCTGGCCGAGCACCTCCATCGCTTCGTCACCGAGTTCGGCGTCTCGGCCATCGGCGGCTGCTGCGGCACCACGCCGGCGCACCTCGCCGCCGTGGTGGAACGCTGCGCCGGCGCGGTCCCATTGACCCGGACCCCGGTCAGCGAGCCGGCGGCGGCGTCCATCTACACCTCGGTGCCCTTCCACCAGGACACGTCGTTTCTGGTGGTGGGCGAGCGCACCAACGCCAACGGCTCCAAGCGGTTCCGCGAAGCCATGCTCGAGGCCGACTGGGACACCTGCGTGGCCATGGCCCGGGATCAGATCGCCGAGGGCTCGCACCTGATCGACGTCTGCGTGGACTACACCGGCGCCGACGGTGTGGCCGACATGACCGAGGTGGCCAGCCGGTTCGCCACCCAGGCCAGCGTGCCCCTCATGGTCGACTCGACCGAGGGCCCGGTCGGCGCGCGCCGCCCTCGAGTGGATCGGTGGCCGGCCCATCCTCAACTCGGTCAACCTCGAGGAAGGCGACGGGCCGGGGACCCGCCTTGACACGTTCCTGCGACTGGCGAGGGAGTTCGGTGCCGCGGTGGTGTGCACCTGTATCGATGAGGAAGGCCAGGCCCGGACGGCCGAGTGGAAGCTGCGGGCCGCTCGGAATATCCGCGACATCGCGGTGGAGCGGTACGGGTTGGCGCCCGAGGATCTGTTGTTCGATGCGTTGGCGTTGCCGTTGTCCACCGGCATGGAGGAGAGCCGCAACGACGGCATTGAGACCATTGAGGGGATCCGGTCGATCAAGTCCGAATTGCCCGGCGTCTCCACCATCTTGGGATTGTCCAACGTGTCCTTCGGGTTGAACCCGGCGGCCCGGCAGGTGTTGAACTCGGTCTTCCTGCACGAGTGCGTCGACGCCGGGCTCGACTCGGCCATCGTCCATGCGTCGAAGATCCTTCCCTTGTCCCGCATTGACGAGCGGGCCAAGGAGATCAGTCTCGATCTGGTCTACAACCGTCGGACCGACGACTACGACCCGCTGCAGGAACTCCTGGCCCTCTTTGACGGGGTCAAGGTCAACACGGGCGCGCAAGATGACCATTCCGATTGGCCCGTAGACCAACGGTTGTCGCAGCGGATCATCGACGGCAATCGGACCGGCCTGGAGTCCGACCTGACCGAGGCGTTGGAGTCGGGCTTGAGTGCGCTGGGGATCGTGAACGACATTCTGCTCGAGGGCATGAAGGTGGTCGGAGAGCGCTTCGCCTCCGGTGAGATGCAGTTGCCGTTCGTCTTGCAGTCCGCCGAGACGATGAAGGCCGCCGTGGCGTTTCTGGAGCCTCACATGGAGAAGGCCGACCAGGGCGGCAAGGGCACCGTCGTCCTGGCCACGGTCAAGGGCGACGTGCACGACATCGGCAAGAACCTGGTCGACATCATCCTGACCAACAACGGCTACGAGGTGGTGAACCTCGGGATCAAGATCGGCATCAACGAGATCATCATGGCGGCCGAAGAGCACAAGGCCGATGCCATCGGCATGAGCGGGCTCCTGGTGAAGTCAACGTTGATCATGCGCGAGAACCTGGTCGAACTGAACCAGCGCGACCTGGCCGATTTCCCCATCCTGCTGGGTGGGGCCGCCCTGACCCGGACCTACGTCGAGCGCGACCTGCGTGAGATCTATGACGGCCGTTTGTTCTATGGCCGCGACGCCTTCGAGGGGCTCCGCACCATGGACCGCCTGGTCGAGCTGAAGAAGTCCGGCGAGGCTGACGAGAAGTTCGGCCGTGAGATCTCCGAGAAGAACGTGCCCAAGCGCAGCCGCCTCGAACCGCAGGACACCACCCCGGTCGAAGGGCAGCCGGCTCGGGCGGACGTGGCTTCCGACAATCCGTTGTTCACGCCGCCCTTCGTGGGGAGCCGCGTGGCCAAGGGCATCGCCATCGACGACATCGCGGAATACCTGAACCTGACGGCGCTGTTCCGCAACCAGTGGGGCGAGCGTCCAGTCGACGGCGAGAACGATGGCGAATTCAAGGAGCGGGTGCGGGCCACGCTACGCGAGGAGATGGCCAAGGCTCGGGAGGGGGATCTGTTGATTCCCTCGGTGGCGTACGGGCACTTCGCCGCCAATGCCGAGGGCAACGACCTGATCATCTGGAAGGACGAGACGCGCACGTCGGAGTGGATGCGCTTCACCTTCCCCCGGCAGCGCAAGGAACCCTGGCTCTGCATCTCCGACTTCTTCCGCGCCAGCGACTCGGGAGCAGGGAACGAGGACTTCGCCAGCTTCATGCTGTGCACCATCGGGCCCCGAGCTTCGGAGGAGGCGGCACGCCTCTTTGCCGACAACGAGTACCTCAGTTACCTGCGCCTGCACGGCCTCAGCGTCGAGATGGCCGAAGCGACCGCGGAGTACTGGCACCGGCGGATCCGAGAGGAACTCGGGTTCGCCGACGAGGACGGGCCGTCGTTGGCCGGCCTCTTCCGCCAGACCTACCGGGGCGGGCGCTACTCGTGGGGCTACCCGGCCTGCCCGGACCTCGACGACAACGCCAAGGTGGTGGAGCTGCTGGGGGGCGACCGCATCGGGGTCACCGTCAGCGAGGGATTCCAGTTGCACCCCGAACAGACCACCGACGCCATTATCTGCCACCACCCGGCGGCCAAGTACTTCGTGGCCTGAGTCTGCCTAAGCGGTCGGGGTCCCACCGATAGTCCCGGTCCGAGAGTTCCGGTCCGAGAGTTCCGGTCCGGGTCTTCCCGGACTCTCGGCCAGCCTCCGCTCAAGAGTCGAGATAGCGCAACACGGCCAGGACCCGGCGATGATCCGACTCCGAGACCGGCAGGTCGAACTTGGTGAAGATATTGGCCACATGCTTTTCGACCGCACCCTCGGATATCACCAGCTGGGCGGCGATGGCCCCGTTGGATCGACCTTCCGCCATGCGGGAGAGCACCTCCCGCTCCCGGGCACTCAGCACGGAGATCGAGTCGGCGTGCCGGGAGGCCCCCAGGAGTTGGGTCACCACTTCGGGGTCCAGCGCCGTGCCGCCCGACGCGACTCGCACCAAGGCTTCGACGAAGTCGCTGACGTCGGCCACCCGATCCTTGAGGAGATAGCCGATCCCGGCCGCATTGTCGGCCAGCAGCTCGGCCGCGTAACGGGTTTCGATGTACTGGGAGAACACCAGGATGCCCAAGCCTTGGTGGTGTCGCCGCAACTCGAGGGCGGCGCGCAACCCTTCGTCGGTGAAGGTGGGTGGCATGCGGATGTCGATGACAGCCACATCGGGACGGTCCTGCTCGATGGACCGGCGCAGGGCCTCAGCGTCACCGAAGGCCCCGGTGATGCTGAAACCCCGATCGACCAGGAGTTGGACCAGTCCGTCCCGCAGGATGACCGAGTCCTCGGCGATGACGACCCGAAACGGTGCGCTCATTCAGACGTGCAGCGGGAGATCCACGGTGACCACCGTAGGCCCATCCGGCGGGCTCACGATGCTCAGTCGACCGTCGACGGCGTGCACACGGTCGGTCAGGCCGGCCAAGCCACTCGAGGACGAGCCGAGGCATGACAACTGAGCCCCTCCCCTCCCGTCGTCGCGAACGACAGTTCGCAACCACCCGCTGTCTTCGGTGCAGATGATCCGTGCCCGCGACGCCTGGGCGTGTTGCGCGACGTTGGCCAGCAGCTCGGCCACACAGAAGTAGGCGATGGACTCAATGGCTGGCGTCGGCCGATGTTCGAGCGTGAGGGTGATCTCGGTCGGCACCGTACAGCGCGCCGCCAGGGTGGACAGTGCGCCCTCCAGCCCGATGTCGAGGGCCGGTGGATGTATGCCGCGGGCCAGGTCGCGCAATTCCAAAATGGCCTCTTTGGCCCCGTGATGGGCGTCATCCACCAGCCGACGGACCTGATCGAGGTCGACGTGCTCGGGGTCTTCGAGTTTCTCCTTGGCCATGCCGAGGCGCATGGCCAAGGCCACCAGTTGGGCTTGGGTCCCGTCGTGCAGATCTCGCTCAATGCGCCGCAAGGTGGCGACAGACGTATCGACGGTCTGCGCCCGAGCCAGCTCGAGCGAGCGGACCCGGGCGGCCAGGGCGTCGGGGGAGAGCAACACCCGCATGACGCGGCGGTCCAGATAGACCACCGCCCGCACGACCCACGGTGCGGCAAAGAACAGCAGGATACCGACGAGGAAAATCGCCAGGCTGTGCAAGAACCCGGTCTGGGTACCGGAGAAGAACCCTGATCCGAAGATGGCGACGGGCAGCCCGAAGACGGCGGGGCTGTTCCCGTTCCCTCCCCAGATCGGGAAGACCAGACAGAAGAAGGCGTCCCACCACATGGCGAATGCGGTCAGGAGGCCCAGGATGGCCAAGGGGAACTTGATGACCAGGTAGGCCATGGACCGCCAGCCGGTGCGGTCGCGCAGTGCCGCTTGCAGCCAGCCCAGAAAGCCCGGGCGGGAGACGAACGGCTCGGGGTCGTCGATCTCCTCCCCGAGCAGATTGCGAGCCAGTTGACGATGCCACCCGCCGATTCCCCTGGCACCCCGGACCGCCCCAGCAATGATGCCCAACCCGAAGAAGGTGATGGCCAGGACCAGCCCCACTCCTAAGGTGACGACGACGAAGCTGAGGCCGAGGCCCGCCAACATCGCCCCGATGACGAGGAATGAGAATTCTGACCACGTCCTCCGGGCGAACGGCTCACGCCAGATCACCCGGGCAATCTCCTTGAGGCGCGGGGCGCGCTCTTCCGTAACGACGGTCACCATCTCCTTGAACAATGCCCGAACTGGGGTCTGGGTGCCACCGGCCTCTCCCGCTGTCATGCGTCCCGTGCCCTGAGGAGCATCATTGCCGCCGCCAGCACCACGGCGCAGTACGCCGACCATGAGCAGGCACGCGAGCGGAGCAGTGACCTGACCGGATTGGGGCACCACGGCGGCCACGGAGTTCGCGAGCATCTGCTCGGGGGCGAAGCGAGCAGGGTTGCCGCTCGACGACAGCGGTTGGAGGAAAATGGGAATCAGGAAGATGACCCCCACGTAGGTGGCGATGGCCCCGGCCGTGTGCCTGATGATCACCCCGAGGCCGAGGCCGAACAGACCCAGCAGGGCCAGGTAGGCCCCGGTGAGCACCAGGGCGCGCAGTACCCCCGGATCGCTCAGGGAGGCCGTCGGAGCCCGGCCGGACAGAACGCCCTGGCCGACGGCGAAGCAGGCGAAGGTCAGGACCTCGCCCACCACCAGTGACACGAGGCCGACCACGATCGCCTTGGCTCCGAAGAGCACGGGCCGACGCGGTGTGGCCGCCAGCGTGGACCGGATGGTGCCACTGCTGTACTCGGCGGTGATGGCCAGCACGCCCAGCACCCCGATGGTGAGCGAGCCCAGAGCCAGGCCCGTCAAGGAATGGTTGGTCGGGTCAAAGCCCATCGATGGGCCGTGGCGCTGCACGCTGTTGGTGGCCAGCACCGTCACGGCGAGGCTGCCCATGACCGTGGCCAGGAGCGTCCAGGTGGTCGAGCGGAGTGAGCGCAGCTTGAACCATTCCGCCCGCACCACCTGACGCACGCCGGTCCGGCCTGGGAGGTGCTCGAGGGACGGGAGGACGGTCATGTCGGTACCTTTCGGTTCGATCGGGTCGGGGAGGCGGTCCTGGAATTCGACCGCATCATGAGTGAGCTCCATGAAGGCATCTTCGAGCGAGCCTCGGAGCGGCGTCAGCTCGTAGAGCGTCAGCACCCGGTCGGCCGCCAGCGTGCCGATCTCCGTTGCCGTCAGGCCGGTGGCCACAATCGACCCGCCCGGCTCCACCCGGGACTCCGCTCCGGCCTCCTGCAACGCATTGACGAAGCTCTCGGTCATCGGCGTGACGACCCGCACGGTGTCTGGTGCGCTCTGCGAAGTGAACTCGGCGACGCTCATGTCGGCGATCAGGGTGCCGCGGCCGATGACCACCAATCGCTCGGCCGTGAGCGACATCTCGCTGATCAAATGGCTCGAGACGAGCACCGTCCGACCCTCGGCGGCCAGATCGCGCAGCAGGTAACGGGCCCAGCGGATGCCTTCCGGATCGAGCCCGTTGATGGGCTCGTCGAAGAGCAACACCCCGGGATCGCCCAGCAGGGCTGCGGCGATACCCAATCGCTGACCCATGCCGAGCGAGTACTTGCCGGCGCGCTGGTGTGCCACTTCGGTCAGCCCGACCATGTCGAGCACCTCGTCGATCCGAGTGCGGGGGATGCCGTTGGTCAGGGCCAAACCCCACAGGTGGTCGTAGGCACTCCGACCGGGATGGAAGGCCTTGGCGTCAAGGAGTGCGCCCACTTCGCGTAGCGGCCATCGGAGCTGGGCGTAGGCCTGCCCGTTGACCGAGGCCGTCCCCGATGACGGCGTGTCCAGGCCCATGATCATCCGCATGGTCGTGGACTTACCGGAACCATTCGGCCCGAGAAACCCGGTCACCGCCCCAGGGCTCACCTCGAAGCTCAGGTGATCGACGGCCAGCGTGCTGCCGTAGCGCTTGGTCAGCGCGTGCACAGCGATCATGTCGGGCTCCTTTGTCAGCGGGCTTTTCGGCGGGCTTGGTCAGCGGGAGCGTGGTCCCGCTGACCTGATACCTCCAACCTAAGGAAATCACTCCGCGAAGTGAATGCCGCTAGCGGGTCTCTTCCTCCTGGGGTTAACCCCCCTTCCCGGTGTGGTGGTCGACGAATTCGCGGATGGCCGAGCCCAGGGCCCGACGTCGTCCGGATGTAACTCGCCGGCCTTTCAACCTCCGCACACTCGGGTACCGCGTGCCAAGGGAAAGCCGGGATGGGAGGGGAACACTTAGCCCCTAGCTGCTGCTGCTCACGACCCCGTTCACGGCTGGGCGAGGCTGGTCGCCGACACGGCGGCCCGGGCGTGATAGCTGGAGCGGGTCAGCGGTGACGCCTCCACGTGGGGCACCCCGAGTTCGGCCCCGATGGCGCGTAGGTGCTCGAACTCCTCGGGCTTCCAGTATCGAGCGACCGGGAGATGGTCGCGACTGGGTCGCAGGTACTGCCCGATCGTGATGATCGAGACTCCGACGGCCCGTAGGTCAGCCATGGTGGCGATGACCTCGTCGGTGTCTTCGCCGAGCCCAACCATCAGCCCGGACTTCGTGACCAGGCCCGAGGCACCGGCCCGGGCCAGGACGGCCAGGCTGCGGGCGTATCCGGCCGACGGCCGAACGGCTCGCTGCAAGCGGGCAACCGTTTCGATGTTGTGATTCAGCACATCGGGCCGGGCGGCGAAGATCGTCTCGAGTGAGGCGGCGTCACCGCGGCAGTCGGAGATGAGTACCTCGACGGTGGTTCCCGGTGTTCGGATCCGAATGGCGGCAATGGTCTGCGCCATGGCGCCGGCTCCCCCGTCGGCCAGATCGTCCCGGGCCACACACGTCACCACCGCATGGCCCAGCGCCATCCGCTCTATCGCCTGAGCCACCCGGTCGGGTTCGTCCGGCTGGAGCGGCAGAGGATGGCGGGTATCGACCTGGCAGAAACCGCAGGCCCGGGTGCACCGTTCGCCGTTGATCATGAAGGTGGCCGTGCCCTCGGACCAGCACTCGAAGATGTTGGGACAACCGGCCTCTTCACACACGGTGGCCAGACCCAGGTCATGCACCGTCTTGCCCAACGAAAGGTACCCCTTACCCATGCGC
The DNA here is from genome assembly GCA_963743785.1 of uncultured Acidimicrobiaceae bacterium. GTDB lineage: Bacteria > Actinomycetota > Acidimicrobiia > Acidimicrobiales > RAAP-2 > Bog-473. The sequence continues at coordinate 22,364 of CAVURD010000041.1, forward strand.
ACCGGCACCCGAAGCCACTCCGGCTTGCGCTCTTCGATGCGCACCGCCCCTTCGGGTTCGACACCGGCTTGGCGCAAGCGCCGGATGAGCGGTCGCTCAGGCGGGGCGACCTGGGCACTCTGCCTGGTCGGACCCGTCACCACGTCGTGGCGATCGACGCCGGACTGCCCGAACATGTCGGTGGCGCGGGCAATGAGGGCTTCGGCGATCCCGGCCATGGAGATATCAACGCCTTCGGCCCAGAGCGAGGTGACACCTCGATCGGCAATGCCGCACGGCACGATATGGGCGAACATGCCGAGGTCGCACGACACGTTGAGCGCCACGCCGTGCAGGGTGCGCCGGGTTCCTGGCACCCCACGAATCGTACGGACACCGATGGCGGCGATCTTGCGCGGTGAGGGACCGTCTACCTCGATCCACACGCCCGGGTACTCGTCCAACCTCGACGCTCCGGGCAACCCGACGTCGGACAGGGTGGCGATGACCAGATCCTCCAGTCGATGCACATGCTCCGGTCCGGCCGAAGGGTGCCCCGGGACCGACACGATGGGATAGACCACCAATTGACCCGGACCGTGATAGGTCACGTCGCCACCCCGGTCGGTCTGCTCAAGCGTGGCTCCGACGCCGGCGGGATCGGTCAGCACGTGCGATCGGTCGGCGTGCACGCCCAAGGTGTAGACGTGAGGATGCTGGAGCACCAACAGGTAATCGTCCTCGGTCCCTGCGGCCAGAGCGTGTTGGAGCGCGAACGCCTCGTTGTAGGGAACGGTCCCCAAGGAGCGGATGCGCAACATGTGATGCGTTAGAGCTCGGCGGACCAGTCGCGACCGGCCAGGAGCTCCGCCACCCGGGCCAGGAAAGACGAGACGTAGGCCCCGTCAACGGCCCGATGGTCCCAACTGACCCCGAGGATGCCCGTGGAATGAATGGCGATCGACTCGGATCCGTCCTCGTGGGTGACAACGACCGGACGTCGGGCGATGCCATCGGTGGCCAAAATGGCCACCTGGGGCTGGTTGATGATGGGCACGGTGAAGTAGGTCCCGAAGGGACCGTCGTTGGTGATGGAGAACGTGCCCCCGGCGATGTCGTCGGCATTGAGCTGTCGGTTGCGCGCCCGGCTCGCCAGATCGCGAATTCTTCGGGCGATGCCGCGCAAGGTCACTTCCTCGGCCCGGTGGATGACCGGCACGATCAATCCCTCGTGAGACAGGTCAACGGCAATGCCGAGGTTCACCTCGGGATGGACCACCAACGAGTCGTCCCCCACCGACGAATTGAGAAGCGGAAAGTCTCGCATTGCTTCGACGGCCGCTCGAGCGACGAAGGGCAGGTACGTCAGGGAGAAACCCTCTTCCGTCTTGAACCGCTCGCCCCACGCCTTGCGCACTCGCTCGACATTCTCGAAGTCCGTCTCGTACGCGATGAAGGCGTGTGGCGACGTGGACTTGGACCGGACCATGTGCTCGGCCGTGCGGCGACGCATGTTCGAGAACGGCACGACCTGATCGCCGGTGCCCAGCACCGCAGGTGTCGGAGGGGCGGGGGCGAGGCGCGGCACCGGGGTCGGAGCTGGGGCCGGGGTTGGCGCCGGGGCCGGGGTTGATGCCGGGGTCGCGGGCGGGGCCGGCGGAGATCCCGGAGCGTGGTTGGCGTCGACCACCTTCAACACGTCCTCGCGGGTGATCCGACCACCCACCCCGGTGCCGGTCACATTCGCCGCGCTCATCCCGTTTTCGGTCAGGAGTTTGCGCACAACCGGAGAGAGCACCAGCGGTTCAGGCGCATTCTCGGCTGCGGCCGTTGGTGGTGGTGCCGGTTGAGGTGCTGGCGCGGGTGCCGTGCGCGGGTGCCGCCGTTGAAGAAGCCGGCGCGGGCGGGGCGGCGGCTGGTGACGGCGCCGCTTCCGGCGCAGGCGCCTGGACCGGCGGGGCGGGAGTCTCGGTCGGACCTGGCGGCTCGCCACCCGAGTCGCCACCGATTTTGGCCAGGACCACACCGACCTCGACGGTGTCGCCCTCGGGGACCAGGATTTCGGTCAGGACTCCTGCCGCTGGCGACGGGACCTCGGAGTCGACCTTGTCGGTTGAGACCTCGAAGAGCGGCTCGTCCCGGGTGACGGTGTCGCCCACCGCCTTCATCCATTTGGTGACCGTTCCTTCGGTCACCGTTTCGCCGAGTTGTGGCATCAGGACATCAGGCAAGGTGCAGCCCCCTACCGGTCAGAGCCAGCATCGTCTCGCCAAATGACTCGGACAGAGACGGGTGCGGCTGAATGAAATATGCCACTTCTTCGGGCAGCGCCTCCCAATTCACGGCCAGGTAGCCCGCTCCGAGTTGCTCGGTCACCCAGGGACCGGCCATGTGGACCCCGAGGATCTGACCGGCCGAGCCGTCGGGCCGTTTCTCCGCCACGATCTTCACCATGCCTTCGGTGTCGCCGATGATCTGGGCCCGGCTGTTGCCGCCAAAGGGATCCTTCTTCACCACCACGTCGATGCCTTTTTCCTTGGCCTCTGACTCGGTCAGGCCGCAATATGCCACTTCCGGATGGCAGTAGATGGCCCAGGGGACGCGGGAGTACTCGACCGGGACCACCGCCTCGCCCAACATCCCCTTGACCGCCACAATGGCCTCGGCAAAGCCGACGTGGGCCAATTGCGGCGTCCCGGCCACCACGTCCCCGGCGGCCCAGACGCCGTTCTCACCCGTGCGTTGGTACTCGTCGGCGACGACGAATCCCCTGTCGTCCACCTCAACCGCCACTCCCTCGTTCACCAGACCCTCCGTGCGGGGACGACGACCGACCGACACCACGATGAGCTCGACTTCGAACGTCTGCTCGCCGGCCCGAACGACGGTCACGTTGCCGTCGTTGGACGGCGTGTGACCCTCGACCTGCACGCCCGTCACGACGTCGATGCCCCGCTTCTTGAAGGACCGGGCCACGACTCGAGCCATGTCGTCGTCGCACCCGGGCAGGATGGATGGAAGTGCCTCGAGCACGGTGACCTTTGATCCAAGGTCGGAGAGGAGGGAGGCGAACTCACAACCGATCGCTCCACCACCGATCACGGCCACCGAGGCCGGCAGTTCCTTGAGATCCAAGAACTCATCGGAGGTCACGACCCATTTGCCGTCGACCTCGAGACCAGGGAGGGTGCGGGGCACCGAACCGGCGGCCAGGACCACATTGCGACCCACGACGACGCGACCGGCATCTTCACCGTCGACCACACGAACCCGCCGGTCGGCCTCGAGAGTGCCGGTACCCGAGAGGATGGTGACCTTGCGTCCCTTCAGGAGCCCGGCCAATCCCTTGAAGAGCTTGTCGACCACGCTGTTCTTGCGATCCTGGCTGACCGAGAACTCAAGCACGGCATCGGGCACGTTGAGGCCGAACTGGCCGGCCGATCTGACGGTTCGGTTGACCGTCGCCGTCTCGAGAAATTCCTTGGCCGGCACGCAGCCCCGGTGGAGGCATGTGCCACCGACCTTGTCCCGCTCGACAATGGCGACGGAGAGGCCGGCGGCTGCTCCGTAGAGCGCCGTGGCATAGCCACCTGGCCCCCCACCTATGACGACGATGTCGAATTCGTCCTCAGCGCTCACGGTGATGCCTGCTTTCTGTCAGCCCACCGCTCGGCCGGTTCCTGCCCGAACAGCTCCGAGGGCGAGGCCAGCGAGTCTGCGTGTACAGCCGTGGAGCCTACCGGTCCTCTGGCCCGTCAAATGCGGGAACAGTTCCGTGAAAGGACCCGCTCAGGCCCTATCCGGCGTCTCCGGTCTCGCCCCAGCCTCTGTCCGCGGCGATGGTGGCCAGCTCGTCGACCCGGTCGTTCCATCGGTCACCCGAATGTCCCTTGACCCAGCGCCAGGTGACATGCGATTCCGAGCTCACCGCCAGCTCGATGAGCGGTTCCCACAGGTCGCGGTTGGCGACCGGTTTGTTCTGGGAGTTCTTCCAGTTGCGGCGCTGCCATCCCTGCCACCACCGATCCTTGAAGCAGTTGACGACGTAGGTGGAATCGCTCACCACATCCACGTCCGACGCCCCGTCGGCCGTGAGGGTGCGCAACGCTTCGAGGGCCGCTGTGATCTCCATGCGCTGGTTGGTGGTGGCGGGTTCGGCACCGCTGGCGAAGCGCCCGCCGGGGACCGCCCAGGCCCATCCCCCGCGCCCGGGATTCCCTCGACATGCGCCGTCGGTGTACACGGTGATCACGGGTCGGTCGGCGTCCATGGCCCCATGTGTAACACCCGGGCCCGGCGGTCACGACCCGCACCGTGCCCCCGATACGGTGGAAGCATGCTCTTTGACGGGATCGGCCACCAGGTTCCCGACACGGATCCGGGCGAGACGCAGGAGTGGCTCGACTCGTTCGATGCCATCGTCGACTCACGTGGTCGAGCCCGCGCCCGCTACCTCCTCATGAAGTTGCTGGAGCGGGCCCGGACCAAGCAGGTCGACTTCCCCGCCACCGTTTCCACTCCCTATGTCAACACGATCGCCGCCGAAGACGAGCCGTGGTTTCCCGGCGACGAGTACCAGGAGCGCCGGATCCGGGCCTACATCCGCTGGAACGCCGCCGCCATGGTCGTGCGGGCCAACACCCGCACCGAGGGCATCGGAGGGCACCTCTCCACCTACGCCAGCTCCGCCGCGCTCTACGAAGTCGGGTTCAACCACTTCTTCCGGGGCAAGGCGGACGGCGGGTTCGGGGACCAGGTGTTCATTCAGGGACACGCCTCGCCGGGTATCTACGCGCGAGCGTTCCTCGAGGGGCGGTTGACCGAGGCCCAACTGGACAACTTCCGTCACGAGGTGGGCGGCAACGGCCTGCCCAGTTACCCCCACCCCCGTTCGCTGCCGGAATTCTGGGAGTTCCCCACCGTTTCCATGGGCTTGGGACCGATCAACGCCATCTACCAGGCGCACATCAACCGCTACCTGAACCAGCGCCACCTGGTCGACACCAGCGCCAGCCGCGTCTGGTGCTTCGTCGGTGACGGCGAGATGGACGAGCCGGAGTCGATCGGCGCCCTCGGTGTGGCCGGTCGCGAACATCTCGACAACCTCATCTTCGTCGTCAACTGCAACCTGCAACGGCTGGACGGGCCGGTGCGCGGGAACGGGAAGATCATTCAGGAGCTCGAGGCGGTGTATCGAGGCGCCGGGTGGAACGTGATCAAGGTGATCTGGGGATCCCGATGGGATGCCCTCCTGGCCCGGGACGTCGACGGTGTCCTGCTCGACCGCATGAACACCACCGTGGACGGCGAGTACCAGAAGCTGGCCGTCGAATCCGGGGCGTATATCCGCGAGCACTTCTTCGGCCCCGATCCGCGGCTGCGCAAACTGGTCGATGACCTGAGCGACGACGAGCTGGTCTCGCTCCCCCGGGGCGGGCACGACTATCGCAAGCTCTATGCCGCCTACAAGCTGGCCACCGAACAGCGGGGCGCTCCCACCGTGATCCTGGCCAAGACGATCAAGGGTTGGACCCTGGGGCCCGAGATCGAATCCCGTAACGCCACGCATCAGATCAAGAAGATGACCAAGCCCCAACTGCGGGCTTTGAGGGATCGGCTGTATCTGACCGACGACATTCCAGACGCCGCCCTGGAGGGTGACCCGCCCTATGTGCGGCCCGCCGAGGGATCCGATGCCATGGAGTACCTGCGCGCCCGTGGCCGTGTGCTGGCCGGCCCGGTGCCGACGCGGGTCGTGCGCCCGAACCGTCATCTCCTGCCCGACGACAAGGTCTTCGAGGAGTTCGCCTCGGGCTCGGGCAAACAGTCGGTCTCGACCACCATGGCCTTCGCCCGACTCCTGCGCAACCTCGTGCGCGACCCCACGATGGGCCAGCTGGTGGCTCCCATCGTGTCGGACGAAGCCCGCACGTTCGGCCTCGAGCCCATCATCGCCGAGGCGCAGATCTACGCCCCCGAGGGGCAGCACTATGTGCCGGTCGACGCCGACCTGCCGTTGCACTACGCCGAGAGCACCTCGGGCCAGGTCCTCCAAGAAGGGATCACCGAAGCCGGCGCGCTGGCCGCCTTCACCGCCCTCTCCACCGCCTACGCCACCTGGGGGCAGCCGATGCTCCCGGTGTTCCTGTTCTATTCGATGTTCGGCTTTCAGCGGGTGGGCGACCTGACCTGGGCCCTCGGCGACATGCGGGGGCGGGGGATCCTGGCCGGATGCACGGCCGGCCGCACCACGCTGCAGGGCGAGGGCCTCCAGCACGACGACGGGCAGTCGCCGCTCCTTGCTTCGGTCAACCCCGCAGCCATGGTCTACGACGCCTCCTTCGCCTACGAGGTGGCGGTGATCATGCAGGACGCCATCACGCGCATATTGGGCCCGGAACCCGAGGACCGCTTCTGGTATCTCACTCTCTACAACGAGAACTACCCCATGCCCGCGCTGCCCGAAGGCAAGAGGGGCGAGGCGATCCGACGGGGCATCGTCGAGGGCATCTACCAATTCAGTCCGGCGCCGATGGTGAAGGGGTCGGTACGGGCCAGCGTCTGCTTCTCCGGTCCGATGTGGCGCATGGCCCAGGAAGCCCAGGAGATGTTGGCGAGCCGATGGGGCGTCGCCGTCGACACGTGGGCGGTGACGTCGTGGAACAACCTGCGCACCGATGCGTTGGATGCCGAGCGGTGGGGCCGGCTGCATGCCGGGGCGGAGGCGCAGCCGGCCATCGTGACCGAGGCGTTGGGTTCGGGACCCGAGCCCGTGGTGGCCATCACCGACTACGTGCGGTCGGTGCCGGACCAGGTGGCCCGCTTCATCGATCGCCCCTACACCTCCCTCGGCACCGACGGGTTCGGTCGCTCGGATGCCCGGGACGCCCTGCGCAGCCACTTCGAAGTCGACACCGCACACCTCGTGGTGACCGTGCTCAGCGAATTGGCCCGCGCTGGTCAGGTCGAAGCCGCCGTGGTCAAGGAGGCCATGGGTGAGTTGGAGATCGACGGCGAGCGGGCGGCGCCCTTTCTGATCTGAAGTAGGCCGCTACTGAAGTCGGCCGCTCACCCTTCCGAGAGCAGCACGTCGCGGGACAGCTCCATCTGGCCCAGATGTTGGAGGAGCTCCTCCAGGACGTGGAGTAGCACGCCTCCCTTCGTCTTGGCGTAGGGCAAGTCGGCGTCTTCGGGGGGCAGGACCTGCGGCGGCGCGGCCGAGGCGTCGAAGCCCGAGATGTCAGTGGCCAGTTGACTGCCGGGCGGTGGCGGCGCGCTGGGCCAGGTCGACCACCGCTCCCTGAGACCGCGAATTCCGCCTCTCGATCACGGGTGATGGCCCGTTCCGCCACCATCAACCCGCCCCAGAACTCCAGGACGCCGAGGCAGTGGGTGAGAATGGCGTACGGCGAGTTGGCTCCGGCCAGGTCGGGCCGCCGATTGGCGGCGCCGTCGCCCAGGGCGCTGACGATGGCCACCATTTCGTCGAGCGCCAGGTCGACGTACCAGAGGTAGTCGTCTTCGGACACCGCCAGCCACGGAGCACCGGTCGGTGCCTGGGCGTCGCCCATCTCCCTTAGTGCGCCACCCAGGCGTCGGGGTTTTCGGTCATCTTCCGGACGTGCGCGGGGAGGGTGCCGGCGATCACGTCGGCCAGGGTCACCTTTTCGAGCACCGATCGCAGACTGGCCCGCACGGCGACCCAGACCTGTTGCAGGTTCTCGGCCGCGCCCTTGTAGTTGGTCATCTCGGGCCGGTAGCCCCGCACCTCGGCCAGCGGGCCATCGAGCGCCCGGATGACGTCGGCCAAGGAGATCTCCTTGGCTGGTCGGGCCAAGCGGTACCCCCCTTCGGCGCCCCGCTGGCTGGCCACGATCCCAGATCGTCGGAGGTCGGCCAGGATCGCCCCCAGGAAGCGTGGGGGAAGGCCTTGTTCACCGGCCAGGTACTCGGCCGTCTGCGGGGCACCGGCCGCGGCCAGGGCCAGCAGCGCTCGAATGCCGTAGTCGACCTTGGCCGGGATGTGCATGGGCTGATTCTGCCCTGCCCGAGGTGGGAGGGCACGTCCGACCCTGGACGGGCGTGCCAAGATCGGAAGATGGCAAAAGCGGCGATACACCTGACCGGAGACAAGGACGCTGACGCACTGCTGAGCCGTGACCCGCTGGCCCTACTCATCGGGATGGTGCTCGACCAGCAGATTCCCATGGAGCGTGCCTTCTGGGGCCCGTCGGAACTGGCCCGCCGCATGGGCGCTCCGCTCGACGCAGCGACGATCGCGTCCATGGACCCGGAGAAGTTCGCTTCGCTCTTCAAGGAGACGCCCGCGCTGCACCGCTTCCCGGGCTCAATGGCCGGGAGGGTCCAGGCCGTGTGCCGCATCGTCACCGACGAGTACGGCGGAAAGGCCGATTCGGTCTGGAAAAATCCGGCTGACGGGAAGGATCTCATCCAGCGATTGACCGCGCTGCCCGGGTTCGGTGCACAGAAGGCGCGCATCTTCGCCGCACTGTTGGGCAAACAGCTCGGCGTGCAGCCCGAGGGCTGGCGAGCGGCCACCAAGCCGTTCGGCGACGAGAACACCTTCTTCTCCATTGCCGATATCACCGACGCCGAGAGTTTGGGCCAGGTCCGGGCGCACAAGCAGGCCATGAAGGCCAAGGCGAAGGCCAAGGGTCCAGCCAACGCGTGACGCCGCCCCGCGCCATCGCGGACTGCCACTTCTACCTCTGCACGCCGGACCGACCCGATCTCTGTGAATTCGTGTCGGCCTGTATCGCCGGAGGGGTGGACATCGTCCAGCTGCGAGAGAAGCACCTGGACGCCAAGCCGCTCCTGGTACGAGCTCGACTCGTTCGAGACCTCTGTGCCGAAGCAGGGGTGCCATTCATTCTCAATGATCGCCCCGATCTAGCCCTCGAAGTCGGCGCCGATGGCGTCCACGTGGGCCAGGATGACGCGCCGGTACCCCTGGCCCGCCGGATTCTCGGACCCGACGTCCTCGTCGGCCTCTCGACCCATGCCGCCGATGATCTAGCAGGTGCCCACTGGGGCGAGGTGTCCTACATCTCCGCCGGACCGGTCGAGGCCACACCGACCAAGCCCGGACGTCCCGGCACTGGACTCGACTACATCCGGATGGCCTCGGAGCGCTCGATCGTGCCGGTGTTCGTCACCGGAGGAGTCACCCCCGAGCGGGTCCCCGTATGGCCCACGCCGGGGCCCGACACTTCGTCGTGGTGCGGTATCTGACCGAGGCCGCCGATCCGTTGGCCGCAGCGCGTCTCCTGTCTCATGCGATCGACGAGGTGCTCTGACCGAGAGGTGACACGGCCACACGGCCACACGGCCACACGGCCACACGGCCACACGCCATGGTCGAGGCACCACGTGCATCGGCGCACATGGAGGTGCCGCGACGAGTTCACCCTGGGTGATTGAGCTCGGCTGCGTTGGGAGCGTTCAGCGCCTGGGCGAGGCAGTACCCGCCTTGCCTCGGGTGCGCCCGTGCCCACCCTTCGGCCTCCTCCATCGTCGGAAAGGGACCGACAATCGACTCGGGCGCGGTGTTCGCAGGCCCACGTAGGACGACTGCTGCCATGGCCTTGATCCTAACGAGATCGGCTGAGGAGGCCACCTCATTGGGCGAGGCGGGGGGGCGCACTTCATGTGAGCGGGTGCGGAACGCTACAGTGACCGGCATCCCGGGGGGGATGCGATGCACCTAGTGACTGTGGGGACAGCATGCGAAACAGGTACAGCACAGGGATGGCGGCCAAGGTCGCAATGGCCGGAGCGGCTCTCGCCGCCGCGCTGGTCTCGGTCGGCGGCGTGGCCGGGAGCGCCGGCGCCGCGACGACCGCGCCTCAGCCGGGGGTCACCTCGAACTCCATCACGGTGGGCACCATCTCGACCCAGACCGGACCGATCTCTTCGAACTTCTCGTCGCTGATCTACGGCGAGGAGGCCTACTTCAAGTACATCAACGCCCAGGGTGGGATCAACGGACGCCAGATCAACCTGAAGTACACCCTCGACGACGGCGGGAACCCCAGCCAGTTCACCCAACTGGCCAACACCTTGATCAACCAGGACCACGTGTTCGCCGTGACCGGCGTGGCCACAGCCTTCTTCACGCCCAACATCTTCGTGGAATCGAAGACCCCGACTTACGGCTACAACGTGACCGCCAACTGGTCCCCGGCGCCCAACCTCTTCGCCGCCGGGGGCTCGGTGCAGTACCTGCCCGCCGGGGCGCCGGGGGATGCCTATGTGACCCGTGCCGTCAAGGCCAACAAGGTCGGCTTCCTGGCCTACGGGATCGCCTCGTCGGCGGCAGCGTGCCAGGCCGGCGCAGCCGGCATGCAGAAGGCCGGCATGGACATCGCCTACACCGACTACAAGGTCGCCTACCCGGGGACCACGGTGGCTTCCGACGTCCAGCGCATGAAGCAGGCCGGGGTCAACATGGTGATCTCCTGCATGGACGTGCAGGGCAACGTCACCATGGCCCGGGCCATCCAGCAGTACGGCCTCAAGACGTCGCAGCTGTGGCTCAACGGCAATGACCAAGGGACCCTGGATCAGAACCAGAGCCTGATGCAGAACATCTACTTCTACATCGCGCACGTGCCGTTCTCGGCGCCCCAGTCCGAGTACCCCGGGCTCAAGACCTACCTGTCCGTCATGAACAAGTACGAGCCCAAGTACGCGCTGGACGAAGTGGCCATCCAGGGCTGGGAATCGGCCGCCCTGTTCGCGGCCGGCGTCAAGGCGGCGGGCAACAACCTGACCCAGGCCAACGTCATCGCCCAGACCAACAAAATGACGGCCTTCACCGCCGGCGGCCTGACCACGCCCACCAACTGGACCACGGGGCACACCGGCAACGCCCCGCCGTACTGCGGGGCCTACATACAGGTCAAGGGCGACAAATTCGTGCCGGCGCTCAACACGGGCAAGAGCGTGTTCGTCTGTTTCGACTCCATCGACGCCAAGAAGGGGCCGGTAACGCCACTGCCGCCCGGGACCCCGAACGCCACGTAGTCTGGGCGAACCACCGGGGAGGTAGCGGTCTGGGCGTACCACCGGGGAGACCGTCGGACGTCGGCCTGGTCGCGGGCCAGCCGATCCATTCGCCTCGATGGCTATAGAGTCCCGCAACCGAGGGACCACCTGCTCGGTGACCTGTTGGACCCAGCCCACCGGGTCGGGACTCAGCGGCATGACCTCGACCAGATCCACACCCAGTTTGGCGTAATCCTCCATGCCGGTCAGGAAAGCATCGGCGTCGGTGAACGGATCGCCGAATCCGAGAATGGTCTTCTTGATGGTGTCGGGATCGCGGCCCTCGGCCTCGCAGTGCCGGGCCAGCACCTCGAGTTTGTGGGCCACCACTGAAGGTTCGGGAGCGAACAGGTTGCAGGCATCGGCATAGCGGGCGACGAGACGCAGGGTCTTTCGCTCACCGCTGCCGCCGACCAGGATTTTGGGGGCCGGTTGCTGGATGGGACGGGGGCGAGCAGATGGTCTCGGCCAACTGGTAGTAGCGACCGTCGAAGGGCCCGTCGTCATCGCTCCACATCTGGTGGCAGATTTGCAGTGTCTCTTCGAGCCGATCGAAGCGTTCGCTGATGTCGGGGAACGGCACCCCGAGGCCGAGGTGCTCCCGCTCGTACCAGGCCGCGCCGAGGCCGAGTTGGGCCCGGCCTCCCGAGACGATGTCGAGGGTGGTGACGATCTTGGCCAGCAGTCCCGGGTGACGGTAGGTCACCCCGGTGACCAGCAGGCTCAAGGTCATCGACTGGGTCTGCCCGGCCAGGAAGCCCAGCGCGGTGTAGCCCTCGAGCATGGGGTCCTGGGAGCTGGCCAAGGTCTCCATCTGGAACCAGTGATCCATCAGGGTGAAGACCGAGCAGCCTCCTTCCTCAGCCGCCCTGGCGGTGCCGGCCAGGGTCGGGCCCAGGGCTTCAGGTCCCCCGGGCAGCGTGAAGTTGGCAAAGTGGATTCCGAGTTCCATGGTCCGCCACCCTATGGTCCCGACTAGGGCGACGGCAGCAGCGACGACGAGGGATCCAGCCGCGCCATCACCTCGGTGAGGGAACGTCCCAAGTCCGAAGGGCAATGGTGACGGTAGAGCGGTCCGGTGCCGTCGCTCAAGAGCATGCTCGCCGCCGCGGCGCCGCGGGCCGAGATCGGGAGCGGCCGGGCCAGCAGCGCCAGCATCTCCCGGATTTTGCCTTCAGTGCGGGCGATGGCCGGGCAATTGAGGCTTACCCGCGGGCTGCGCGGGGGCGGCGTTTCACCGGCACGTTCCAAGAGATTGGCCCAGTGCTGCACCAGGTCCCGCCGCCCGGTCGGCGAGACCAGGATCTGCGCCCGCGCCGCCAAGAACCGGTTCGACTCGGGCGGGCGACCCTGGGCCAGCTGAGCGTCGAGGGTCGACCCCAGCAGGCTGACCACCATGCGGCCCATCGGCGATTGGCCCGGGCGATCAGGCCGTGGGGGTGCCGGGGATCGATGAGCAGCAGGCTCGCCGTCTCGGCGCCGCTTCGGCCGGGCATGGTGGTGGCGGTCCGGTGGACCTCGTCTGGATGCAGTTCGTGAGTGGGCATCGGTCCATGGTGGGCGCTGAAGCGTAGGGACGAAAGTGGCATGATTGACGCCGTGCGCGACAAACCTGCCAACCGGTCCGACCACAAGGTGGCCATCGTCGTCTACGACGGGTTCGCGCCGTTCGATCTCGGCGTGGTCTGTGAGGTCTTCGGGGAGGACCCCAGGGTGGCTCCGGGCGACCCGTGGTACCGCCTCTTCATCTGCGGGGACACCTCGGCCCCGGTCACCGCCGACACCGGGTTCCAGATCCTGGTGCCGCACGGACTGGAGACGTTGGCCGAGGTCGACACCGTGATCGTGACGCCGACCTACCGACCCGAGGAGGTGGCGGAGTCCGTCTTCGCCGCGCTGCGCCAAGCCCATGCCCGGGGCTGCCGCATCCTCTCGTTGTGTACCGGCGCCTTCGTGTTGGCCCGGGCCGGCCTGCTCGACGGGCGCCGGGCCGCCACCCACTGGACCGAATGCGACGAGCTGGCCCGCCGCTTTCCCCTCGTGTCGGTCGACGCCGGCGTGCTCTACGTCGACGAGGGCGACATCCTCACCGGGGCCGGGAGCGCCGCCAGCATCGACCTCTTGCTCCACATCGTGCGCCAGGACTACGGCAGCGACGTGGCCACCCAGCTGGCCCGCCAACTGGTCGTGCCGCCTCAACGCGACGGGGGCCAGGCCCAGTTCATCGAGCAGCCCCTGCCCGAGCTCGATGACGCCAACCTGTTCGCCGACACGGTGACCTGGGTCCAGGAGCATCTCGACGACCCGGTGACCGTCGAGGATCTGGCGCAGCGGTCGGCCATGAGCCCCCGGACGTTCGCCCGTCGGTTCCAGGCCGCTACCGGGACCACGCCGTACCAGTGGCTGCTCGGGCAGCGCGTCCACCTGGCGCAGCGACTGCTCGAGACCAGCGACCTGTCGGTGGAGACGGTGGCCGAACGGAGCGGCTTCTGTACGGCCGGCAACCTCCGCAAACACTTCGGTCGCGTGGTCCACACCAGCCCTCAGGCCTACCGCCGCGCCTTCCAGGATCGAACTTAGCGACGACGCTCCAACCAGCCAACCAGGATGGCCACCACCCGGGGGTCGGCACGGAGCCAGTGCCCCGCCCCGAAGATCACCCTGAGGTCCGACGGCCCGGTGGCCGCCGCCGCCAGGGCTCGGGCGTCTTCGAGGGGAGTGTCGGGATCATCGGCCCCGTTGACCACCAGGAGCGGTCGGCCCTTCAACAGCTCGACGTCCTCGAGCGGGTGGAAGATGGAGAATTCCTTGGCCCAGGCGTCGGGTGTGGCCGGATACCCGGGCGTGCGGATGACGCCGGTGCGCACGCACCGCTCCAGCAGCGCCTCTGGATCATCGGTCAGGGTCGCCAGGTCGGCCGGCGTGCCCAGACAGGCCACACCGGCCACCCGTTCGTCCTGGGATGCCTGATGCAGGGCCAGGACACCACCGAATCCGAAGCCGACCAACCAACGCGGCGCCTCGGGAGGGACCTCGGTCTCGACGAGCAGCGCCAGATCATCCAACCAGCCCTGGGGGGAGAAGTCGCCGCCGACTCCCCCACTCCTCGCAGCGTCCCGGTGACCACCCGCCAGGCCGTCTCGCGGGTGAGCCGGTCGGCCAGGGCCGGGTAGGTCTGTGCCACGTCGGCCGCCGATCCCTTGGCCCGCGGCAGGTCATGGCAGACAACCACATGCCCGTGCACCGGCCCCGGAGGCGTGACGCTGGCGTAGGTCCACAGGTCGCCCGCGGCACCGGGCAGGAGCCGGAAGGGCCCCGTCATCCTAAATCCCGATGCGCTGTGCCAGAAGCTCGCGGTGGTAGGCGGGATCGCCGAACAGCAACTCGGAAGACTTGGCCCGCTTGAAGTACAAGTGGGCCGGGTGCTCCCAGGTGAACCCGATACCGCCGTGGATCTGGATGTTCTCGGCCGCGGCGTGGAAGTAGGCCTCGGAACAGTAGGACTTGCACAGGCTGGCCACCACGGGGAGTTCGTCTGAATCCTCCGCCGCCGCCCATGCCGCGTAGTACGCCGCCGATTTGGCCGACTCGACTTCGAGCAGCATGTCGGCGCACTTGTGCTTGATGGCCTGGAAGCTCCCGATCGGGCGACCGAACTGAATGCGGGTCTTGGCATACTCCACCGAGGCATCGAGCACACGCTGCGCGCCGCCGACCTGCTCCGCCGCCAGCGCGACGGCGGCCAGATCGAGCGTCTTGGCCAGTCCGGCTTCCGCGCCGCCATCGGCGCCGATCAACCACGCCGAGGTGCCGGAGAATTCGAGCCGGGCCTGCTTGCGGGTCTGGTCCATCGTCGGCAACGGGGTGCGGGTGAGGCCGTCGGCATCGCCCTTGACGCCGAAGAGGGACACCCCCTTGGCCGTCCGTGCCGCCACCACGATGAGATCGGCCACGTGCCCGTCCAGCACGAACATCTTGTGGCCGTTGAGGACCCACCCATCGTCAGCCGGCTCGGCCGCGCACTGGATGCCGCCGAAGTCCCACCGGCCATTGTCCTCGGTCAGGGCCAACGTGCCGATCGTCTCACCTGAGGCGATGCCGGGCAGGAGGTACTTCTTGGCGTCGTCGTCGCCCGACGTCAACACCACGTTGGCGGCCAGCACGACGGTGGAGAAGAACGGAGCGCACAGGAGGGCCGCGCCCATCTCCTCGAGAACGACGATCAGTTCGACGTAGGAGAAGCCCGAACCGCCGAACTCCTCGGGAATGGTGAGTGACTGCAACCCGAGCTGGTCGGCCATTTGGCTCCATACCGCCGGGTCGTACCCCTCGGTCGTCTCCATGAGGCGGCGCACCTCGGTCTCGGGAGATTTCTCCGCCAGGAACCGACGGACCGCGGTGCGGAGTTCTTCCTGCTCGTCACTGAAGGCGAAATTCATGCGGGGACTCCTTTTGCCTGATTCATCAGGTCGCTGTCTACCAGAAGCAGGCCACCGCGACCAGATCCGCTCACGGTGTGGGACGCTGGAGGGCATGGGAAATCTGGACATGATTTGGGACGACGCGAGGGTTGAGGTTCACCAGATTGTGGTGGGACCGATGGACAACAACGTCTACGTGGTGCGCTGCCGCCGGTCGGGGGAAGCCCTCCTCATCGATGCCGCCAACGAGCACGAAGCCCTGCTGGAGATCTGCACGCGCCTCTCGGTCGGACAGGTGGTGGAGACACACGGCCATTGGGACCACATTCAGGCCGTTCCGGCCGTGCGGGAAGCGGGCATTTCGGTGGCCGTGACCGAGGCGGACGCCGGCATGCTGCCCAGCTACGACCTGCTGCTGACCGACGATGAGGTGCTCACCGTTGGTGACCTGCGCCTTCGTACTCTGGCCACCCCCGGGCACACGCCCGGCTCGATCTGCTTCGCCGTCGAGGGGACCCCCCTTCTCTTCACGGGGGACACGCTCTTTCCGGGCGGGCCGGGAACGACCAAGCTCGCAGGAGGGGACTTCGAGGCCGTCATCAGCTCCATCGACCGCCGGATCTTCGCCAAATTCGACCCGGCGACGGTGGTTCTCCCCGGCCACGGCCTGGCCACCACCGTGGGAGAAGAAGCCCCTCACCTGCAGGAATGGGTCGATCGTGGCTGGTAGACCTCGTGCCTTGTCGCAATACCTGACTAAAACGGTAGACTTTTAGCAATGGCGCCGTTGCTCGAGATCCGCGATCTGCACGTTTCCACCGAGGACATCGAGATCCTGCGAGGGGTGAACCTGTCGGTGAACACCGGGGAGATTCACGCGCTGATGGGGCCAAACGGGGCCGGCAAGTCGACGCTGGCCGGCGCGCTGATGGGCAACCCGGTCTACACCGTGACCTCCGGATCGATCCTCCTCGATGGTCAGGACGTGACGGCCTGGGCGGCGGACGTCCGGTCCAAGGCCGGCCTCTTCCTGGCCTTCCAATATCCCGAATCCATCGAAGGGGTCTCCGTCACCCAATTCCTGCGCCAGGCCATGGCGGCCCGCACCGAAGAGGATGTCTCCGTGCTCGAAGTTCGGGTGCTCATGACCGAATGGATGGAGCGCCTCGGCATGGACAAATCGTTTGCCAGTCGCCACCTCAACCAGGGGTTCAGCGGCGGCGAGAAGAAGCGCAACGAGATCTTGCAGATGGCACTGCTCAAGCCCCGCGTGGCCGTGCTCGACGAGACCGACTCCGGCCTCGACATCGACGCACTGCGCGTGGTTGGCCGGGGCGTGCACGCGGTGCGGGACGAGCGGCCCGAGCTCGGCGTGCTGGCGATCACCCATTACCAACGCCTTTTGGATGAGCTCATCCCCGACTTCGTGCACCTCTTGGTGGACGGTCGCATCGTGAAGAGCGGTGGCCCCGAGCTGGCCAAGCGGGTGGAGGTCGACGGTTACGAGGACTGGCGATGACGGCCCTTCCGCTGAACGTGGAGGCGCTGCGGAAGGACTTCCCGCTCCTCACCCGCACCGTGCACGATCGACCCATCGTGTACCTCGACTCGGCATCCTCGGCCCTCCAGCCCCAGTCGGTCATCAACACCATGGCCCGCTACTACGAGACGACGCACGCCAACGTGCACCGCGGGGTCTACGCCACGGCGGAGGAATCAACCCACCTGTACGAGCACGCCCGCATCATGACCGGTCGGTTCATCGGCGCCGACGAACCCGAGCACGAGATCGTCTTCACCAAGAACACCACTGAGTCCATCAACCTGGTGGCGCATACCTGGGGACGCGCCAACCTCAAAGCGGGCGACCGCATCCTGCTGACCGAAATGGAGCACCACGCCAACATCGTGCCCTGGCTGATGCTGGCCGAAGAAATCGGCCTCGAAATCCGGTACATCCCCGTCGACGGCGAAGGGCGACTGGACCTCGACGACCTCACCACTTTGATGGCCGGGGTGAAACTGGTCGGGCTTTCGGCCATGTCGAACGTCCTGGGAACGATCAACCCGGTCACCGAAATCGCCGCCGTGGCCCACAGCGCCGGAGCCCTGGTCGTGGTCGACGGGGCGCAATTGGTGCCCCACGCCCCGATCAACGTCACCAAGCTCGGGGCCGACTTCCTGGCGTTCTCGGCCCACAAGATGATGGGGCCAACCGGGATCGGCGTGCTCTGGGCCCGCAAGGAGTTGCTCAACGCCATGCCGCCGTTCCTCGGGGGCGGGGGAATGATCCTCGACGTGAAACTCGATTCATTCCGCCCGGCGGCCCCGCCGGCCCGGTTCGAAGCCGGTACGCCACCCATCGCCGAGGCGGTCGGCCTGTCGGCCGCCATCGAGTATCTCGACGAGATCGGCATGGACCGCATTCGGGCCCACGAGCTCGCGCTGACCAACCATGCGCTGGCCCGGCTGGACGAGAAGCTCGGCCGCGACTGCCGCATCTTCGGCCCACCGGCCGGCGCCGACCGCGGTGGCGTGATGTCCATCGCCTACCGCGATGTGCACGCGCACGATCTGGCCCAGGTCCTCGACCAGTTCGGCGTGTGCGTGCGTCCCGGCCACCACTGCGCCAAGCCGCTCATGCGCAAGCTCGGCGTCCAGGCGACGGCCCGGGCCTCATTGTCCCTGTTCAGCGACGAGCACGACATCGAAGTGCTGATTGAAGGGCTGTTGGAAGCCGGTAGATTGTTCGGGTGACTCCACGAGAGCCCGAGGTCGCCTGATGGGCGACCTCGATGACCTGTACCGCGAAATCATCCTCGACCACTACCGCTCGCCACGAAACCGGGGGGAGCTCGAGTCGCCGCCCGCGCACCGGGTGGAGGGCTTCAACCCGCTGTGCGGCGACGAGGTGGTGGTGAGCCTGTTGGTCGAGGACGGCAAACTCGCCGACCTGAAAATCGGCGGCTCGGGCTGCTCCATCAGCCAGTCGTCCGCCTCATTGATGTCGTCTGCGGTCAAGGGCAAGTCGGTTGACGAGGTGTTCCAGTTGATCCGCACCTTCAAGGGCATGATGTCGATCCACGAGGCCCTGCTCGGTCACGAGAACGAGACCGAAGAACCCGAGGTGATCGATGTCGACAAGCTCGGCGAATTGGCGGCCCTGCAGGGAGTGGTGAAGTTCCCCGTGCGCATCAAGTGCGCCACCCTCAGCTGGAACGCCCTGGCCCAGGGCCTCGACGAAGTGGCGGCCGAGCTTCCTAGCGTCGTCGCTCAGCAGGGCCGGGGGTCGAAGGACGGGATGGACCCTGGCGTCGTGGCCTGACTCGGGGTCGTGGTGGCCGATCCGGTCGATGCCGGTGCCGTCGTGGCCGCGGCGCCGGTGCTGCCGGCACTGCCCGTGCTCGGCCGAGGCCGCCGCGGTAGCCGGATTGCCGTACTGGTCGAGCGGCGGGGTGGTGGATGCGTTGGGGGTGACGCCGAGGAATTGCGTGATCATCTGGGTGGCGGCGGGTTCCTGCGTCACCTGCACATCTTCGCTGTAGGGGGAGTAGTACGCACCCGCCGTCGGCAGGACGTAGGACACCAGGGACGAACCGGAAAAGGCGTGATAGCGCTGCGCCAGGGACAGCAGCGCGGTCGCACCCAATTTGTTGTCGAGCGTCACGTCATGGGTCAGCGAAGCGATGAACGAGGCCGCCGTAATGGGGTTGTAGGTCGATTTGGCCTTGTTCACCACGGCCTCGATCATCAGGTTCTGTCGCTCGATCCGGCCGATGTCCCCGGACCCGTCGCTATGCCACTCCCCATTTTTGTAGTACTCGAAGTCGCGCGAGCGCGAGAGGGCGAGCGCCTCGGAACCGGACAAGACCTGGCATCCGGTGGTGGTGATATCGAGTCCGCTGCAGTTGGTGTACGAGCCGCCCGGACCGCAGGCGCCGTAGTCGCGGACCGGATAGGGCACATCCATCGACACCCCGCCGAGAGCGTTGACCGCGTCCATCAGTCCGAAGAAGTTGACCACGATCCAGTGGCTGATCGGGATGCCGAAGGTGTTCTGAATCGTCTGGACCAACCCGTTGGCCCCGGTGCCGCTCGGCTCCTTGTCGTTCGGCCCGGCGGCGAAGGCGGCGTTCAACTTGTTCGGGTTCGACACACCCGAGGACGCCGGCACGCCCGAGAGGGTCACCAGGGTGTCACGGGGCAGGGACAGGACGCTGGCCGTGCCGGCCTTGGGGTCGACATGGATGACCTTGATGGTGTCGCTGCGCTGACCGCCGGCGTTCACGGCGTTCCCGAATTGCTGGGCCTGAGCCGCCGTCTCGCCCGACCGGGTGTCCGAGCCGATCACCAGCACGTTGTAGGGGGCCCCGTCGGCCACCGAGACACACGACGCGCAGGCCGCCGTCTGGATCCGGCTGAATTCGTAGCGGAAATAGCCGTAGCCGGCCGCCGCCAGCAGCACGATCAGGGCGAGCAGCCCGAGCGCCACCCGCACGGCCAGTCGACCCTTCGAGCGGGGCCGCTTCTTCTTCGGCCGCCGCGGCTCTTGGACGCGTCGATTTTGGCCCCGAGTGACTGCAGACCCGCTTCGTTGGCCACGGCGTCGGACCTGGCTCCGCCCCGCATCTGTTGACCGAGGGACTCCAGGCCGCTCGCGTTGGCGCCCCGGGCCTGGGCGCTGCGAGAGGAGCGGCTGGACCTGTCGTCGGGCGGACGACCGTTCGCCATGGGCGCCTACGGTACCAAGCCCAGCCTGGGCAATAGCGGCACCCCAGGCCTACGTGGCGTAGCCGGCGTAGCCGGTCTGCTCCAGTTCCAGGGCCAGTTCGGCGTCCCCACTGGCAACAATGCGGCCGTCGACCATGACGTGCACCACATCGGCCTCCAGTTCAACCAGGAAGCGGTGGAAGTGGGTGACGGCCAGGATGCCGACCTGCCACGCCGACGTGGCGAGCTGGAGCCGGCGGGCCACCGCGCCCAGGGCATCGACGTCGAGGCCCGAATCGATCTCGTCGAGGATGCACAGGGCGGGCTGGAGGACCCCGAGCTGCACCATCTCCGTGCGCTTCTTCTCCCCGCCGGAGAGATCGACGTTGAGGGGGCGGGTCAAGAGAGCGGCGTCCAGTCCGACGGCCCGAGCCTCGGCCTTGAGGCGCTCATCAAGTGTGTCGGTGGCCACACCGTCGGCCGCGGCGTCGAGGAGGGAACGCAGACCGACCCCGGGCACTTCCACCGGATGCTGCAGGGCCAAGAACATGCCGGCCCGGGCGCGCTGCCACGCCGGCAGCCCCACCAATTCGTTTCCGTCCAGGCGAATGCTGCCCGCGGTGACCGTGGTACCGGGACGGCCCATCAGGGCGTGGGCCAGGGTGCTCTTGCCCGAGCCGTTGGGGCCCATGATGACGTGCACTTCGCCGCTGTTGACCGTCAGGTCGACGCCGTGCAGTACCTCACGTCCGGCCACCGACGCGTGCAGGCCCTCCACCACGAAGTTCACGGCAGCACCACCGAGACGTCTCCGTCGGCCACTTCGACGTGGTACACCGCTACGGGTTGGGTGGCGGGCAGGGAGCACGGACTGCCGGTCAGCAGGTCGAAGGTGCTGCCGTGGCGCGGGCACTCGATCTCACACTCGTCGGCCCACACCTCGCCCTCGGCCAATGAATAATTCTCATGGCTGCAGCGGTCGTCGACGGCATGGAACTCATCGCCGATGCGCACCAGCGCGATGCGGTAGCCGGGACCGTCGAAGCGCTTGGCCTGGCCCGGCTCCAGATCGTCGACCCGGCAGAGCACCACGGTCTCAGGCACCGGTCACCGCGCTGGCGATGCTCCGCTGGCCGAGGGCCACGCCGAGGCGTTCGTGCACCTCTCGCCGCAGCAGCGGAGTCGCCGCACCGATGGGCCCTCGATCGATGATGGCGTCGAAGAAACCCTGCACGATCAGACCCTCGGCCACGTCCGGGGCGATGCCGCGCGACTCGATGTAGTAACGCTGGTCCTCGTCGATCGGTCCCACCGTCGAGGCGTGGGAGCACTTCACATCGTTCTCCAAAATATCGAGGTTGGGCACGGAGTCGGCATGGGCCCCTTCGTCCAGCACCAGGTTGTGATTGGTCTGGCGGGCGTCGGTGCGCACGGCCCCCCGGTGCACGCGGATCAGGCCGCTGTAGACCGAGCGGGAGGTCCCGGCCACCGCTCCCTGGCACAGCAGCTCGCTGGTGGTGCGGGGCGCCACGTGGTCCTGCAGGGTGCGAATGTCGTGGACCTGGGTCCCGTTCCCGAGGTAGGCCGAGAGGATCTCGCTGTGGGCTCCCTTGCCGACGACCGAGACATCGGCGCGGACGCGGTCGTAGTCGCCACCCAGGCCGACGGTGAAGGTACGCAGGGAGGCGTCTTGTCCCCCCGGGCCGCCAGCCGGGCCAGCGACCAGGCCGCCTCGTTGAGGATCTGCAAGGAGACGTAGGAGAGCGACGCCCCGTCGCCGGCCTCGAGCTCGGTGACCGGGACGACCAGCGAGCGGGTCAGGCCGGCCGGCCCGGCGTAGATCTCGACCACCGAGGCCTGGGCGTTGGTCCCGAGGCGAACCGACGTGCGCGGAAAGGCGGCTGCGTTGGGCAGAGACTCGTCCTCGTCCTGGTCGCACCAGTGCATGACGAGAATGGGGTGCGGCACCACGACACCGGCCGGCACGTCGATCAACACGGCGTCGGGAAAGAACGCATCGTTGAGGAGGACCAGGGCGTCGCCGCCAACTTGGACGTGCCCCACCATGTGCTCGGCGTCGGCGATGTCGGCGGTGCCGCCGAACCCAAAGGCAGGGTGCTCGCCGTCGCTCTCGAAGTCCCCCGGCTGCCCGTTGTGCACCAGGACCTGGCCCGACAATGAACCCAGCGCCGAGACGGCCGAGGCCAGGCCGGCAGCTGCCCCGGCGGTGTCGCCCGGGGTGGTCGCCGGCGCGAATCGGTCGAGATCGAGCTCGTCGATGGGCGAATAGCGCCACACCTCCTCACTCTCGGTCGGCAGCGCCGTCGAGGCGAATGCCGCGTGGCTGGCCACCCGCCGTTCGCGCAGCCACTCCGGCCCGGGCAGGGCCGCGGCATCCTCGGCGCGAAACGTTTGCAGGGTCAAACTCTCTCCAATGGGGGTGGCAGGCACCGTCAGCAGCACGGTACTTTCAAAGCACTCGTCGCCGGATGTCTGAGCCGGCGTTGAGCGGACCTACCGCCTCACCACTCTAATGCCCAGCAGGAGCATTCTTTCCGCCCCGGTTAGCCTGCGGGTATGGGAGAGATCACCAGCTTCAGTTCGCCGGTCCTGAGTATCGAGCAGCACGATGCCGTGGCCACGGTCTGGCTGGACCGGCCGGAGGCCCGCAACGCCATGGGGCCCGAATTGTGGACCGACCTGCCGCGGGCCATGCACGCCGTGAGCGAGGAAACCGACGTGCGGGTGGTCGTGGTGGCGGCTCGGGGGCCACACTTCTCGGTCGGCCTGGACCTCAAGGCCATGGGGAGCGTGCTGAGCGGAGACGGGGACGGCGGTGGGGGCGGTGGGGGCGACGGCTCGCCGGCGCCGTCGATGGCCGCTCGGGCCCGCAAGTCCCGCCGCGAGGTGCTGCGCCTCCAGGCCTCCATTTCGGCCGTCGCCCTGTGCCCCAAGCCGGTCATCGCCGCCGTCCACGGGTACTGCATCGGCGGCGGGGTCGACCTCATCGCGGCCTGTGACATCCGGCTGGCCTCGGCCGACGCCGTCTTCTCGGTACGCGAAGCCAAGGTGGCGATCGTGGCCGACCTCGGGAGCCTGCAGCGACTGCCCGCCATCATCGGGGCCGGGCACCTGGCCGAGCTGGCCTTCACCGGCAAGGACATCGACGCCGCCCGGGCCAGGGAGATCGGGCTGGTCAACGAGGTGGCGGCCGATGCGGGTGCGGTGCAGGCCGCGGCCGCCGCGCTGGCGGGCGAGATCGCGGCCAACTCCCCCATCGCCGTCCAGGGGACCAAGGCGGTGCTGGCCGCCAACGAGGGGCGGACCGTGGCCGAAGGGTTGGACTATGTGGCCACCTGGAATGCCGGCATGTTGGCCTCCGACGACCTGGTCGAAGCGATGATGGCCTTCATGGAGCGTCGCCCGCCGAAGTTCACGGGCCGGTAGGACGCGGGGCCGGCGGCTCAGCGCTCAGCTCAGCGCTTCTTGCGCCACCACCGGTTGCTGGCCCGCTCCCGTTTGGCATCGTCCCGGCGCACCTCTTCGAGCAGGTCCGGCGCCACGTCGTTGATGATGTCCTCGGCCGAATCCAAGAGTGCGGCGGCATCCTGTCCGCCGGATCCGGGCTCGTCCTCGAGCGCCGGCTCCACCAGGCTCCCGTGCGACCAGCCCACATCGGCCAGACGGCGACGGTAGGAGGGGCAGTTCTCCGGGCAGCGCCAGGGCGCCTCGGGTGCCAGATCGAGCCGGCAAAAGCGCGCCGCCTCACCCGAGGCGTACGTCCGGCTCTGGAAGTTGACGCATTCCTCTCGCATCGGCACGGCACCATGGTGCCATGCCGCCACCGGGAACGCCGTTCAGGTCCGGCCCAGGGGCGTCTTACCCGACCGAGCCCGGCCACTTATCCGACCGAGCCCTCCATCTGCAGCTCAATCAGGCGGCTCCACTCCACGGCGTATTCCATGGGGAGGGTCCGGGTCACCGGCTCAATGAAGCCGTTGACGATCATGCCCATGGCCTGGCTCTCGGAGAGTCCCCGACTCATGAGGTAGAAGAGCTGGTCCTCGCCCACCTTCGAGATCGTGGCCTCGTGCCCGATGCGGGCGTCGCGCTCACCGACCTCCATGTAGGGCTTGGTCTCCGAGGTGGAGTCGTCATCGAGCAGGAGGGCATCGCAGCGCACGAACGACTTGGAGCCGGTGGCGCCCTTGTCCACGTGCACCTTGCCTCGGTACGTCGTGATCCCACCGTCCTTGGAGATGGACTTGGACACGATGGTCGACGAGGTCTCCGGGGCTACGTGGAACATCTTGGCCCCGGCGTCCTGGTGCTGGCCGGCGCCGGCGTAGGCCACCGACAAGACCTCACCCGACGCCTTCGGCCCCATCAGGTACACCGAGGGGTACTTCATGGTCAGGCGCGAGCCGATGTTGCCGTCGATCCACTCGACGTGGGCCTCCGCCTCGGCCCGGGCCCGCTTGGTCACCAGGTTGTAGACGTTGTTCGACCAGTTCTGGATCGTCGTGTACGTGATCCGGGCGCCCTGCAGGGCCACCAGCTCCACCACGGCCGAGTGCAACGAGTCGGTGGTGTACACCGGCGCCGAGCACCCCTCGATGTAGTGCACCTGCGAGCCCTCGTCGGCGATGATCAGGGTCCGCTCGAACTGACCCATGTTCTCCGCGTTGATCCGGAAGTAGGCCTGCAGGGGCATGTCGACCTTGACGCCGGGCGGCACGTAGATGAACGACCCGCCCGACCACACGGCCGAGTTGAGGGCGGCGAACTTGTTGTCGTTGGGCGGGATGAGCGTGCCGAACCACTTGCGGACGATCTCGGGGTACTCGCGCACCGCGGTGTCCATGTCGCAGAAGAGCACGCCTTGCGCCTCGAGGTCCTCCCGGTTGCGGTGGAATACCACTTCGCTTTCATATTGCGCGGTCACACCCGACAGGTACTTGCGCTCGGCCTCGGGGATGCCCAGCTTCTCGTAGGTGTTCTTGATGGCGTCCGGGAGGTCCTCCCAGCTGTCCACCTGACCACCCGTCGGCTTGATGTAGTAGTAGATGTCGTCGAAGTCGAGCTGGGGCATCTGCGTGGCGAACCACGGTGCCATCGGCTTGCGCTCGAAGTGCTTCAACGCCTTGAGTCGGAAGTCCCGCATCCACTGCGGCTCGTTCTTCATCTCTGACATCTCGCGCACGATCGACTCGTTCAGGCCCTTCTTGGGCTTGAAGATGTAGTCCTCGGCGTCACTCCAACCAAGCTGGTAGCGACCAAGATCGAGATCTGTTGTAGCCATGTGGCTCCTGAGGTCTGGGGAGGTATTTCTCCTACGTAGATAGTAACAACTACCCGGGCCAGGCGAAACGGAATCACCTGGTAGCCACGTCGGTTGCCGTGGCAGGCTCGGCGGATGGCAACCCCTCCCCTGGCCGAAGAGCGCCCCCGCACCCTGGTCTCGCACGGTGACCAGCGGAACGACCCCTGGTTCTGGCTGCGGGACCGAGAGGACCCCGCCGTCCTGCCCTACCTCGAAGCCGAGAATGCCTTCACCGAGGAGGAGCTGGCCCCCCTCGACGGCCTGCGCACCACCCTCTTCGAGGAGATGAAGGCCCGCATCCTCGAAACGGACATGTCGGTGCCGTCGCGGCGCGGGCCGTGGTGGTACTACGGGCGCACCGAAGAGGGGAAGAACTACGCCATCCACTGCCGCCGGCCGGCCGGACCGGCCGACGAGCTCCCGCCCGTCGGCGAGGCCGGGGTGGGTGAGGTGATCATGCTCGACGAGAACACCCTGGCCGAGGGGCACGACTACTTCGCCGTCGGGACGGCCGTCGTCAGCCCCGACCACGCCTGGTTGGCCTATGCCACCGACACCGAGGGAGCCGAGCACTACCAACTGCGCTTCCGCGCCCTCGAAGGTCGAGGCGGGAGTGACAAGGTCGACGATGGTGCCGCGCCCGAGGTGGTGGCCGACGTCGGGTACGGATTGGCCTGGTCGAGTGACGCGACCGTGGTCTTCTACGTCCGCTTCGACGACGCCCAGCGGCCCCACCAGCTATGGCGCCACCAATTGGGGACCGATCCGGCGCGTGACGTCCTCGTCCTCGAAGAAACCGACCGACGCTTCTCCCTCGGAACCGGACGTACCCGGGACGGGGCCTTCGTGTTGGTGGGCCTGCACAGCACCAACACGACGGAGTGGCTGGCCATCCCGGCCGACGAACCGGCCACCGAGCCCCGCGTGATCATGCCCCGCCGCGAGGGGATTGAGTACTCCGTCGACCATCTTTCCCGGGCGGGTGACGCCGGCCCGGGCTGGTTCCTCATCTTGACCAACGACGAGGCCCAGGACTTCCGGGTCCTGGCCGGTCCGGACGACGCGGCGGATGGGAATGACGGGACCGACGAGGAGGACACCTGGCGCGAGATCGTGCCGCTGCGGAGCGGGGTGCGGATCGAGGACGTCGATGCCTTTGCCACGGTGATCGTGCTCAGCGAGCGCGCCGAGGCCGAAACGGTGGTCCGGGTGCTTCCGCTGGGGACAGGGGGCGACCCGTTGGACGGAGACCTCCTGACGCGGAGTTGGGTGGTCCCTTCCACCGAGCGGCCCTCGTCGGTCTGGTTGGGCGCCAACCCCGAGCCGGACATCACCACGCTCCGCGTCGGGCGGACGTCGATGGTCTCACCCAGCAGTGTGTTGCAGATCGATCTGGCTTCGAGAGGCGAGATCGTCCTCAAGACCGAACCGGTGCTCGGTGACTTCGACTCGGCCAACTACACCACCTTCCTCACGTGGGCCGAAGCCGGCGACGGGGCGCGGGTGCCGGTCTCGGTGGTGCATCGCAAGGGCATCGCCTTGCCCGCCCCCTGTCTCCTCTACGGCTACGGGGCGTATGAGATCTCCATCGATCCCTCCTTCTCGCACCATCGGCTCTCCCTCCTCGACCGCGGCCTGGTCTACGCGGTGGCCCACGTGCGGGGCGGCGGTGAGCTTGGTCGAGCCTGGTACGACGGCGGCCGCATGGAGCACAAGGCCAACACCTTCAGCGACTTCATCGCCTGCGCCCACCACCTCATTGACGAAGACGTGGCCTCGGCCGGGGCCCTGGCCGGACGCGGCGCCTCGGCGGGCGGGCTGCTCATCGGCGCTGTGGCCAACACCGCGCCCGATCTCTTCGCCGCTCTGGTGGCCCAGGTCCCCTTCGTCGATTGCGTGAGCACCATGCTCGACGCCGAACTCCCCCTCACCGTCGGTGAGTGGGAGGAGTGGGGCAATCCGCTGGCCGACGTAGCGGCCTACTGGCGGATGCTGTCATATTCGCCCTACGACAACGTCGCCGGCCACAACGCGGACGGCAGCGTGCGCACGTACCCCGACCTGCTGGTCACGGCCGGCCTCAACGACCCCCGAGTCAGCTACTGGGAGCCGGCCAAATGGGTGGCCAAACTGCGCCATCTCAGCCCCACGACCAGGGTGTTCCTCCGCACCGAGCTGGGGGCCGGCCACGGCGGGCCCTCCGGTCGCTACGACTCGTGGAAGGAGGAGGCGCTGGTGCAGGCCTTCGTCCTCGACGCGCTGGGAATGGTCACCGCGCGTAACGAGTGCGTGAGTGCGTGAGTGCGTTAGGTGGCCGCCGACGCCGGCGGCGTGAAGTGCAGCGTGAGCGGCGTCTGATACCCCGACGGCAACGTCACCGGCGACCCGTTGACCGTGGCCGTGAACGACGAGGGTGCGCCGACCTCGACGCTGACCAGTCCGGTGGCGGGGATGGTCTGCTGCTGGCCGGCGGCCAAGACCCCGCTGAACACACTGGCCCCGGTGGGACCGGTGACGCTGATCCAGCATTCGCTCGAGGTGGCCGAGACGACCAGCGTGAAATTGCTCGACGCCACGGCGTAGGTGGCGTCGCTGGCCGAGGTGACCTGCGGCGCCGAGACGGCGGGGAGCGGGGCCGTCGTGGTGGTGGTCGCGTGCGGGGTGGTGGTCCGGCTCGTGGTTGCCGCCGCATGGTGGCGCGGCGCCGCCCGGTGCGACCCGAACACCAGCAGCACCACGACCAGCACCAGCACCGCCAGGACGGCCAGGCCGGGCGCCAACAGGCGGCGGGGCCGGTGGTTCATGAAGCCGATGGCAGGGTCTGAGCGTTCGGGAGCCGGCTTCCCCGGCACCGGGGCCAACGCGTCGTCGAAGGTGAGGGCCCCGACGCGCTCGACCGCCTCGGGTGGGGCCACCGGCGGCACCGCGCTCGGGGGTGGGCTGGTCAGGCGAACGGTGGCCGAATCGGTCAGGCGAACGGTGCTCTCGGGATAGGCGTGCTTGGGGACCTCGACCGGGTCGCCCGCCTTCTGCGATCCGCGGGGGTGCTCGTTGATGACCTCGAGGGTGTGAGCCACGCGGTGATACCCCTCGATCGTGTGGACGTCGTCGTGGGAGCGGCGTCGTAGGAGCATCGCCCCCAGGAGTGACGCGACGACCACCACGATGATGATTCCATCGACCAACACTGCCTCCTATTCAACAGGACGCGAGGGTCGAATGGTGCTTCGGGTAGAACGCCTCGACGAATGGCACGGCCCACGCCTCGGGCACGGGGCGGGCCGGCTCGCGACGGCCCAGCGCAGCAGCCTTTCTGGGCGTCAGTGTCCCCCCGGGTGACGCAATCGATCTCGTCGGCTCCCCCGGCGAATTCCGCCATGACCGAGCGGGCCAGGAGGTCCGGCGACCCGCCCACGCCTCGAGCGCGGGTTGCGTCCCGCCGGCTGACGACGCTGAGCTCATCGATGACGGTCGCCTGATTCCCCCGGCCGAGTGGGTTCTCCCTGGGGGTCACCGCGCTGCTGCGGCGGGCCGTCGGCGGCGCGCCGCACGCCCACCCCCTGTCGCCCGAGGGGAATCGGCCTCGCCACCGGATCCTTCGGACCGTACCCGAGATTCAGGTGCGCATGACCAGGCGCGGCCGCAGACCGTCGGCGATGTCAAGGCGCCGGGGGTTGGTCATGTCCCGGTTCGAGAGGACGGGCTCGGTGATCCCCCAGTCGGCCCCGACGGCCGGGTCGTCCCACGCCAGGCCCAGCTCGTCGGATGCGTTGTAGTAGTTGTCCACCATGTAGGTCAGCTGGAGATCGGTGAGGGCGGCGAAACCGTGGGCCACGCCGGGTGGGATGAACAGGCCCTGGTCGACGTCGCCGTCCAGGTCGACCAGCTCGGTGGCCCCGTCGGTGGGCGAGCCCTGCCGAAGGTCGTGCAGCACCACGCGAGCCCGACCTGCCAGGAGGTACCAGTAGTCCGCCTGGTGGAGGTGGTAGTGCAGCCCGACCAGCGCGCCCGCCTGCTTCACCGATCGATTGGCCTGCACCATCTCGCGGCCAAGCGGGAACCAGCTGCGCCGGTAGGTCTCGACGAAGCGGCCGCGCTCGTCGCCGTGCGCATCGGGACGCACCGTGAGCACGTCGTCGATGGTGGAGGAGGGAAGGAGCTCGGGCATCGGCGGAACGCTAGCGGACGCTCACGGTGCGGCACTCAGGCCACGAAGCGACCGAAGCCGGATCGGTAGAAGAGGAGCGGTGATCCGGAGCCCACCTCCATCGCCACGACGTGGCCCGTGACCAGCTCGTGGTCTCCCCCCTCGTAGATGGCCCCCAGGGTGCACTCGATGGTGGCCAGCGAGCCCTTGATAAGCGGAGCGCCCGTGATGCCGGCGGTCCAGGCCACGCCGTCGAATTTGTCGCCGCCGGAGACGGCGAAATTGAGGCAGATGGCTTCTTGGTGCTCGGCCAGGATATTGACGGCGAAAGCGCCGGCTTCGGCGATCCGCGGCCAGCTGGTAGAGCTCTTGGCCGGGGCCAGGATCACCATGGGGGGATCCAGCGAGAGGGCGGCGAAGGACTGGCAGGAGAAGCCGACGGGCTCACCGTCCTCGGAGGCCGTCACGATGGTGACGCCGGTGGCGAAGTGCCCCAGGACCTCGCGGAACCGGGCCTGATCGAGGCCCGACATCTACGCCCGACCGAGGTCGATTGATTGGGATTCGTGCGCGGCGGACACGTCCTCGATCGACTTGGCTTCGGGCAGGCGACGGGCAGAGGAGATGATGCGATCTATTTCACGGTCGTTGTGCGAAGGGTCGTGATGCGAAAGCAGGAGTCGCTTGACGTTTGCCTCCGCCGCCACGTGGACGGCGAAGGCCGCCGTCGAATGGCCCCAGTCGGACTTCTCGGCGAACTCGTCATCGGTGTATTGCCCGTCGTGCACCAGGAGATCGGCGCCCCGACAGAGTTCGAGGACGGCCTCGGTGATGGTCCGCCGGTCGACGGGTGCCTGATGGTCCGGCAGGTAGGCCATGGTCCGACCTTCCGCCTCGATGCGATAGCCCAAGGTGGATCCACTGTGGGGAATGGTGCGGGCCATGATCTTGGTCGATCCGATGGAGAAGTCCTCGTCTCGGGTGTCGATGGTCAGGAGCTCGCCCCGGAACTGCTCCATGTGGATGGGGAAGACCGGCGGCTGGACCGCCTTGTGCAGGGCCTCCTTGAGGCTCCCCTCCGGCTGCGCCGGGCCGTGCACGGTGAGGCGGGCCCCGGGATCATGGAGGGGGCTGAAGAAGGGCAGCCCGAGGATGTGGTCGAAATGGAGGTGGGTCAACAAGGCGGTGGCATGGAGTGGGGTCCCCAGAGCCCGCACCCCCTTGTGCAGCACGTCGCCCAGCGCACGCAGTCCCGTCCCCAGGTCGACGATGAGTGGCTCGTCCCCTTCGACGTTGACCACGAGGCACGAGGTGTTCCCCCCGTATCGCCGGTACCGATCCCCCGAGCACGGACAAGACCCCCGTGTGCCGTAAAATGTTACGTTCACTCGCACCACGCTACCGCTGCTGTGGGCGATACGTTCTGTCGGCATGGATCAACGCACCGAAACTGTCGCCGGCACCGTCGCCGCCAACGGGCTGGAATTCGCCTATCTGGAGTCGGGACCACCCGACGGGCCCCTGGCCCTGTGCCTGCACGGGTTCCCCGACTCGGCCTACACCTGGCGCTATCTATTGCCCGAACTGGGCCAGGCCGGCTACCACGCCGTGGCTCCGTTCTCACGCGGCTACGCCCCGACGGACGTTCCGCCCGACGGCCTCTACCAGGTAGGCGCCCTGGCCCGTGATGCCAACGCCCTGCACGGAGTCCTCGGTGGTGACGGTGATGCGGTCATCATCGGGCACGACTGGGGTGCCCTGGCCACCTACGCCGCCGTGGCCCACCGTCCGGAGCGCTGGCGTCGGGCGGTGACCGCCGCCGTAGCCCCGACCGCCTCGGTCATGGCGTCGTTCTTCACCTACGCGCAGTTGCGTCGAAGTTGGTACACCTTCTTCTTCCAGTCCCCCCTGGCCGAGCTCGCCGTGCCCATGGACGACTTCGTCTTCATCGACCGCCTGTGGGCCGACTGGTCGCCCGGTTACGACGCGGCCTTCGATCTGGCCCGGGTCAAGGAATCCATCGGGGATCCCGAACACATCGCCGCAGCCATCGGGTACTACCGCGCCCTGTATGACAGCGACCGGCACAGTCCCGACCTGGCCGACGAACAGGCGGCCGCCATGCTCCCGACCCCGATTCCGACGCTGTATCTGCACGGCCGAGACGACGGGTGCTTCGGGCTTGAAGCCATCGGCAACCCGCTCGCGTTCCTGGCCGAGGGATCAGAGATGGTGGTGGTGGACGGGACCGGGCACTTCCTCAACGTCGAGCAACCCGACGTGGTGAACCGGCACATCCTGGAGTTCATCGCCCGGTAGGGCGTGTCTGCTCCGCGGAGGACCCGGCCCGGATGGCCGACGGCATGCGGGCGGCTTTCCCGCCGACAGCATCGGCCAAGGCAGCGACCCGTCGACCGGGGGACCCACCGGCGCTCAACGCAGCTGCAACCGACGCGGCGTACGGGGCAACCACCGGGCGAAGCCCTCGGTCACCAGCTCGGCCGCGATCCGATCCGCTCGCTCCCGGTCGTGAGGCCAGCCGCAGGCGACGGCCACCTCCGGCGCGGGAAGGGGGCCGGCGCGGAGCGCCTGCACGAGGCGGCCGCGACCCTGACGGTCGGAACCGGCAAAGCGAGATTGGGCACGAGCGGACGGGCTCGCCCGCCAAGGGTCTGGGCCACGCATCCCGGCGCGCCGCCAACGGCACAGCCGCGAGAGGGGGCACTCGGCGCAGGCGGGTCTCGGCGTGCACACGGTGGCCCCGAGGTCGAACATGGTCTGGTTGAAGTCCCATGATCGGCCGGCCGGGACCAGCCGGTCGGCCATGGACTGGGCCTGGGAGACCGTCAGCGGAGCACCGGCGACGCAGCGCGACAGCACCCGGAGGGCGTTGGTGTCCACCGTGGCCACGTCGGCCCCGAAGGCGAACGAGCGGACGGCCCGGGCGGTGTAGGGGCCGATACCGGGAAGAGAGCGCAGGGCCGACTCATCGGCCGGGACCACTCCCCCGTGTTCGGCCACGACGATCCGAGCCGCCCGGTGCAGGTTGAGGGCGCGCCGGTTGTAGCCCAGCCCCGACCAGATGCGCACCACGGCCGCCGGTCCGGCGCGGGCGCACGTGGTGGCATCGGGAAAGGCCGACAGGAAGGCCTCGTAGTACGGGATCACGCGGCCGGCCTGGGTCTGCTGGAGCATCACCTCACTGACCAGCACCGCCCACGGATCGCTGGTGCGCCGCCACGGGAGATCACGGCGGTGCTCGTCACCCCAGTCGAGGATCCGGTCGCCGACGCGCCGGGTCCGCGAGGCCGAAAGGGCTTCAGTCCCAGACGTCGTCGTCGTAGGGCCGTCGGCGCGCCGGTGCCGCGCCCTGCTTCCACACCATCACCTTGCGCCGGAAGTAGCAGACCTCTTCACCGCGTTGGTTGAAGGCCTTGGTCTCCACGGTGACGATGCCCCGGTCGTCCTTCGACTTGGAGGGGGTGGCCTCGAGCACCCTGGTCTCGGCGTAGATGGTGTCGCCGTGGAAGGTGGGGAAACGGTGGAGGAGCGATTCGACTTCGAGGTTGGCGATGCACGAACCACTCACATCGGGCACGCTCATGCCGAGGGCGAGTGAATAGACGAGGTTTCCCACCACGACGTTCTTGCCCTGCACCGTCTCGTGCTCGGCGAACCACGAATTGGTATGCAGAGGATGGTGGTTCATGGTGATCATGCAGAAGAGATGGTCGTCCGCCTCGGTGATCGTTTTGCCGGGCCAGTGGCGGTAGATATCCCCCGGAACGAAGTCTTCGAGGTAGCGGCCAAAGGGGCGGTCGTACGTGGTCATGGCGGTGCGTCAGGCCTCGGGGCGAGGGCGGGTGGTGAAGCCCAGTGAGGCGCCGGGCAGAGACTCGCCGTCGATGGTCATCCTCCAGGCGAATCGGGTGCCCGGGGAAAGGGGGATGGGCCCGAGATTGACGGCCAGGGCCACATCAATGGGCGAGCCCTCGGGAATGCCCTGGGGCTGGCTCACGGTGAACTCACCCCGCACCTCCACCGGTTGCGTGCCGTCGGGCGTCTCCATCAGCACCGGCTGTCCGTCGGCATCTTCGAGGAAGAGCTCCCAGTGGTGTGATGCTTCGGCCTCGTGCCAGTCGACATCGATCTTCAAGGCAACGGCCGAGGGCACGGGATCCGGACCGGTCATGCTCCACCCCCCACCGAGGATGTAGAGCTTTCCGTCCGAGACCTGGGCGGCATCGCAGAGCAACATGGTCACCTTCACGTTGAGCAGGCTATAGCTCGCGACCGGAACCGGAATGCCGACGAGCATCGGCCCGCCGAGACCGGGAGGTCGCGGGTGCGCCCGGAGGGCGCAACTTCGGAGGCGCGGACGGGGCGCTCGCAGACCCTTTTGCGCCGGGTGACCTTGTTCTGATCACGCCGTAAGGTGCGGGGCCATGGAAACGCCGCGTCGCCCCGGGGTCGGTGCCCGCCGTGAGTGAGCTCATCGGGCTGCGGGACGATGTGTACCGACGCCCGTTGGCCACCGCGCTGGAACGACTCGGCCTGGAGGGCGGATGGTATTGCGTCGATGTCGGCGCGGGGGGTGGGGACGTCTCGGTGGCGTTGGCCGAGATGGTCGGCCAGAACGGGCGGGTCTACGCCGTCGACAGCGACCCGCTGGCCCGCGACGTGGTGGCCCGCGCCGCCGCCGCCGCGGCCCAGGCCCAGATCATCGCCCTGACCCAGGCCGGTGAGGATCTGCTGTTGCCCGAACCGGTCGATCTGGCCTTCTGCCGCTTCCTTCTCCTCCACGTCCACGATCCCGTCGTGGTGGTGCGCCGGATGGCCGCGGTGGTCAAGCCCGCTGGGTGGGTCGTGGCGCAGGAGCCCATCACCTCGGCCGGGCGCATCGGCGGGGCACCCTTGTCCATGCCCGACGCCCGCCATCAAGACATTGGTGCGCTCCTCCCCTCCCTCATGCGGGACGCCGGGCTCGATGTCATTGACGCCTGGGGCGAGTCGCCGGCGGGCGTCGGACCGGGACCGGTGGCCCAGTATCTCGAGTCCCTGACCGGAGTCGATCCGGGTGACGAACCGGTCGTCCTGCCGCCATTGGTCACCGTCATCGGTCGCCGCCACCCCTAAAGCCACCACCCTAAAAAGGGGGGTCGGTCCGAGCCGGTAGATTCACGCTCCATGACGCCGACCCCTTCTCCTGGTCTCTCCGACGCTTTGGCCGCCGTCGAGGTGGCCCAGCAACTGGTGGACGGGGCCTGCGACGCGGTGCGGGCCCGGGGCGGGGTCGACGCCAACCAGGTCGTGGCCTACGACGTGGCCCACGCCGCAGCGGCCGTGGCCACCGCCCGAGCCGCGTTGGCGTACGGAGCGCTCGGTGAGACCGAGGCGCGCCTGGCTCGGGCGTTCGTGGCCGATGTGGTGGCCGATCTGGTGGGCCGGGTGGCCGGGCGCGAGGCGGCCTGGGGAACCGAAGCCCGATGGAGCGCTCCGGCCGCGGCGTTCTTGAGTGAGCAGCGCGATCCCGCGGTGTTGGCCGGCTTGGCCACGGTGCAAGGGCCACGGCATCTGGGCGACGACTTCGAGTTGGTGCGCGAGACCTTCCACCGCTTCGCCGAGGACAAGGTCCGACCCCATGCCGAGCACGTCCACCGGACCAACGGGGACGTCCCCGAAGAGATCATCGAGGGGCTGGCCGAGCTGGGGGGCTTCGGGCTGTCGGTCCCCGAGGAGTACGGCGGGTTCGCCGGCGGTGGCGAGAGCGACTACATGGGCATGGTGGTGGCCACCGAGGAGTTGAGCTGGGGCTCCCTCGGTCTCGGCGGCTCCCTGATCACCAGGCCGGAGATTCTCACCCGGGCGCTGGTCTACGGGGGAACCGAAGCGCAGAAGAAGCAGTGGCTGCCGAAGCTGGCGTCGGCCGAGGTGCTGGCCGCGGTGGCGGTCACCGAGCCCGACTACGGCTCCGACGTGGCCAACATCGTCACCTCGGCCAGCCGCGTCGAGGGGGGTTGGTCGATCAACGGGGTGAAGACCTGGTGCACGTTCGCCGCCCGGGCCGACGTCTTGATGCTGCTGGCCCGCACCGATCCGGACCGCTCCTTGGCGCATCGAGGCCTCTCGATGTTCATCGTGGAGAAAGCGCAGGCCGACGGGAAGGGCTTCGTTCTCACGACCGAGTCGGGCGGGAAGTTGGAGGGTCGTCCCATCGACACGCTGGGCTACCGGGGCATGCACTCCTACGAATTGGCCTTCGAAAACTGGTTCGTGCCCGACGCCAATCTGATCGGGGGCGAGGAGGGACTCGGCAAGGGCTTCTACCTCCAGATGCAGGGTTTCGAGAACGGCCGGCTGCAAACGGCGGCCCGCGCCCTCGGTGTCATGCAAGCGGCCTACGAAGCGGCCGCGGCGTACGCGGCCGAGCGCAAGGTGTTCGGCTCGCCCATCGGCGACTACCAACTGACCCAGGCCAAGCTCGGGCGCATGGCCGCGATCATTCAGGCCACGCGGCAGTGCTCGTACCAGGTGGCCCGGCTGATGGCGGGAGGGGACGGTGCGCTCGAGGCCTCCATGGTCAAGGCCTACGTCTGCCGGGCGGCTGAATGGGTCACCCGGGAGGCGATGCAGATCCACGGCGGGATGGGGTACGCCGAGGAGTTCGCGGTGAGCCGCTACTTCGTGGACGCCCGGGTGCTCTCCATTTTCGAGGGGGCCGACGAGACGCTGGCGCTGAAAGTGATCGCCCGTCGGTTGATCGGCTGAAGCTCAGGTTGAGGTTCAGCCGGCGCTGCGGGTCAGGCCCGCCCGTTCGCCCCGGCTGACGAACTTGATGGCGATCTTGCGGCTGGCTTCGTCGATCATCTCGTCGCCGAACATGACGGCGCCCTTGCGATCGCCTTCGGTGGCCTGCCGGTAGGCGTCGAGGATGTCGAAGGCCCGGTCGAACTGCTCCTGGGTCGGGGAGTAGACCTCGTTGAGGACGGCGGCCTGGTCCGGCGTGAGGGCCCACTTGCCGTCGTAGCCCAACATCCGGGTGCGCAGCGAGTAATGACGCAGGGCATCGAGCTCGCGCACCTTGAGGAACGGGCCGTCGATGACCTGGAGCCCGTTGGCCCGCCCGGCCATCAGGATCCGGCTGAAGACGTAGTTGAAATGGTCACCGGGGTATTCGGGGATCTCGATCCCACCGGTCAACACCGGCATCTCGATACTGGCTGCGAAGTCGGCCGGCCCGAAGATGATCGTCTCGAGCCGGGGCGAGGCGGCACAGATCTCGTCGACGTTGACCAGGCCGCGCGCCGTTTCGATCTGCGCCTCAATTCCGATGTGGCCCACCGGGAGCCCCGACTTCTTCTCCACCTGGCTCAGCAGCAGGTCGAGCGCCACCACTTCGGCCGCCGACTGCACCTTGGGGAGCATGATCTCGTCCAGGCGTTCGCCGGCGTTGCCCACCACCTCGATGACGTCGCCGTAGGTCCACTCGGTGTCCCAGGCGTTCACCCGGACGCACAGCACGCGATCGTCCCAGGCCAGGTTCTTGATGGCATCGACCACCTTGGGCCGGGCGCTCTCCTTTTCCAGCGGCGCCACGGCATCCTCGAGGTCGAGGAAGGTCATGTCGGCCGGGACCGTCGGCGCCTTGGCCAGGAACTTCTCGTTCGATCCGGGAGTCGAGAGGCAGGAACGACGAGGCAGGTCACGGGAGCGTTCAGACATGGCCAGATGGTAACAAACCCGTCCCGAAGGGCCGCTGGGTGACCGGGTGACTAGGTGACTAGGTGACTACGCGAGGTGCGCCCGGAAGAAGGCGAGCGAGCGAGCCCACACGGCGTTCGCCGCCTCGGCGTTGTACACCTCGGGGCGCGTGTCGTTGAAGAAGGCGTGGTCGACGCCGGGGTAGACGATGATCTCGACCTCCTTGCCCAACCCGCGCAACTGCTCCCCGAGAGCCTCGGCGGCCTCGGGCGTGAAGAAGTCGTCGTTGCCCGCATAGTGGCCGAGGACCGCGGCCGACAGCCGGCTGTAGTCCGGCTGCGCATCCGGCCAGGCGATGACGCCGTAACACGGCACCACCGCGGCCACGGCATCGGGGCGTTGGGTGGCCAGGACCAGCGCCAGCCCCCCACCCATGCAGAAGCCGATGACGCCGACCTGGCCACCGGTGCTCCGGCGGACCAACTCGTCGACCGCGC
Organism: uncultured Acidimicrobiaceae bacterium; assembly: GCA_963743785.1. Taxonomy (GTDB): domain Bacteria; phylum Actinomycetota; class Acidimicrobiia; order Acidimicrobiales; family RAAP-2; genus Bog-473. The sequence goes on from CAVURD010000041.1 coordinate 60,209, forward strand.
CGCTCATGTCCTTGGCCGCCCGGTCCATCCGCAGCGCCATCATCGCCTTGCCCGCCTCGTCGGGCTCGGCCACCGTGACCCCGTGATAGAGGTCGGGGGCCAGCGCCACGAAGCCGGCGGCGGCGAAGCGATCGCAGACGTCGCGGATATGGTCGACCAGGCCCCACCACTCCTGAATCACGATGATCCCGGGGCCGGGGCCGGTCTCAGGGGAGGCCAGGTAGCCGACCGCGGTGGATCCGTTGCTTGGAAATTCGATCATCTCTCCCATGCCAGCCGACCGTAGCCGGGAGGAGGCCGACGGGGCGAGGCACGGGGTGGCTGAAGGGCCAGGACGGATCGGGGAAAACTGGAAATTTCTCAACAAGGTGCGTGAGCTGGTACTTCCTACCGATAGTACGACCACACATGGGGGTGTACTACCAAGGGTGTTTGAATCGCACCACGTGAGCCGATAAGAATGTCGGCATCGTGACTGACGTAGAGCGGCCTCCAAGCCACTCCGCGCCGCGGTCAGATCGGAGCGGTCGGCTGCTCCGGCGGGTACTCGTACCCGTTATGACCGTCGTCACAGTGTGCTCAAGCACTGTGGTTCTCGTGTCGCGCCCCGTGGGTGCTGACTCCATCTCCGACGCCAAGGCCAAGGCGGCCCAGATCGAATCCGAGTTGGCCAACGCACAGTCGCAGATGTCGGCCCTGAGCCAGCAATACGATGCCGCTCAGGTGAAGCTGGGTCAGGTCAATTCCGACATCGCCACCACCAAGGCGGCCATCGCCGTCAATCAGGCTCAGGTCGAGCAAGGACAAGACGATCCTGGAAAAGGCCGCCATCGCCAACTACGTCTCCGACGGGGCCGCCGCGACTGAGAACCCGATCTTCTCCAACAACGAGAAGACCATCGGCGCGGCCACCGAGTACAACCAGATCGCCTCGGGCGACATCAACCAGGCCGTGGCCAACCTCCACACCGCCGAGAACAAACTGGCGGCGCAGCAAGCGCAGCTGACCGCCCAGCAGGGGCAGGCCCAATCCGCCGTGTCCGCCGAGCAGGCCGCCGTGACCCAGAACCAGCAGGTGGTGCAGGAACAGTCGAATGCCCTGGCCCAGGAGAACGGTCAAATCGCCACGCTGGTCCAGCAGCAGGCCGCGGCCGAAGCCGCGCAGGCAGCTCAGGCCAGCGCGGCGAAGCTGGCCGCCGCTCAGGCCGCGTCCTCAGCCCCGTCTTCTCGGGGCGGAGGCGGTGGCGGACCCGCCGTCGATTCGGCCGCCGCCAATCCCCCACCCGTTGCCGCCGGCGGTTCCGGGGCAGTGGCCGCGGCAGAAAGCCAGATCGGCGTGCCCTACGTCTGGGGCGGCGAGACACCCGGGGTCGGCTTCGACTGCTCGGGATTGACGGCCTGGTCCTGGGGCCAAGCGGGCGTCCCGCTCCCTCACTACTCGGGGGCGCAGATGGCGGACACCACCCCGGTTCCCCTCAGTGACCTTCAGCCCGGGGACCTCCTCTTCTACGGCCCGGGTGGCAGCGATCACGTGGCCATGTACGTCAGCCCCGGCACCATGATCGAGGCGCCCCAAACCGGGAGCTTCGTGCACCTCACCGGCCTGCGCCTGGACAGCGACTTCGTCGGCGCCGGCCGGCCCTAGCTCCTTCGTCGAACCCCGCGTCGACCCCCTCCCCCCTTCGTCGTAACCTGGCGCCCAGCGCGCCATGAAACCGATCCCCGTCGTCTTCCACCTAGGGCCCCTCCAGGTCCACACCTACGGCATCGGTCTGGCCCTGACCTTCTGGTTCGCCTTCGCCTACTTCGAGCGCCGCCTCCAGAAGAACGGCTACCGAACCGACTGGTGGGTCTCGGTGTTCCTGTGGACGGTGCTGGCGGCCATCGTCGGCGCCCGCGGCATTCCACGTGGTGTCCATGTTCAGCTACTACAGCCACCACCCGGGCCAGGTGGTGGCTGTCTGGCAGGGAGGGCTCTCGTCGTTCGGCGGCTTGATCTTCGCCGTGCCCACCGCCATCCTGCTGACGCGCCGGCGCTGTCCCGAACTCCCCACCGGCCGGGCCCTCGACATCGTCGCTCCGGTACTGATGGCCGCCTGGGCCATGGGACGCCTGCTCGGGCCCCAACTGATGGTGGCCGGGGGTGGGCACCCCACACACCAGTGGTTCGGCATGTACTACGCCGACCAAGCCGGCCGCCGCATTCCCGTCCCGCTCATCCAGGCCACCGAGGACTTCTGCGTCTACCTGGTGCTCATCCTCATCGAACGGCGGCTCAACCGGTGGTCCGACGGCTCGGCCCGATCGGGCTATCCGCCCGGCCTCGTGCTGGGGACGGCGATGATCCTGTGGGGGATCGAGCGATCCCTCGATGAACACCTGTGGCTGGGCGAGGACGGGCACCTCGGCTCGCTGCTGGTCCAGATCGCCGGCGTCCTGTTGGTGCTGGGCGGCGCCGTGATCCTGTTTCGCACCCGCCGGCGTTGGATTGCCTGGCTGCGCACCCATGGACCCGGGGAGACCGCAGACAACGGCGCCACCGGGGACACAGGTCACCCTGGCTGAACGGACCGAATAGACCGAGCTAGCCCGCAGTCGCGGCGCTGTGGCCGCCGGCGAGGGCACCCGCCTTACTCAGTCAGGAATGGTGACGTCGGGTGGGTTGCGGCGGGGCCGCGTGACCTCGAAGAAACCGCTCTGCGATGAGATCACCTCAAGGGCATCCCAGAGTTGGAGGGCGGCGTCGCCGGTGGGGGCGGGTGACATGACCGGGCCCTTGAACCCATGCGGCGGATCGGCCCGCACCACGATGGTCGGTGTCTGCGTCTTGGGGCCACCGAAGGCATAGGCGACCTCCATGGCCTCGGTGATCGGACCGTCCCACTTCTCCTCATCGGCCGCAGCAGCGAGACCCGGATCGAGTCCACAAGCGATGAGACAGGCCGAAAGGAGGGCGTCGTCACGCCCGGAGCGGCTAAGGAAGAACCGTCGACCCCATGCGGCGTAGAGACCGTCGACCGCCTCTTCGCCCGCTTGGGCTCGTGCCGCCTCGAAGATCCGCAGCATCCGGTGGGAGAGGGCGTGCGCCTCGATCACCCGGTCACGCAGGTTCTCCGGCACCGTCGGCGCCGCGCCGTAGTCATCGCGAATCTCGAGGCAGTACGAACGCCAGGTCACGTCGAGCTCACGCCGTGGTGCCACCTCCTTGATCCAGCGGGAGGTGATCCACGCCCAGGGGCAACTCGGGTCCACGAAAAACTCGACGCGTGTCACTGGCACAAGGCTAACGGCCCTCCGCTTGCGTTCGGCCTATGCGTTCGGTTTCTCCCCGGACGCGGCGGCCTGTCGCATCTGGTCCAGCCGTTCGATCAGGCCCATCTTCTCCTGTCCCACGTTGCCGTCGAGCCTGGCGGCGATCTGCTCGGGGGTCCAACGACCGTCGGCGTACATGGCACGCACCTCGGCCGGTTGGTTCCACACGGCAATCTTCGAGCCGACGACGGTGTAGACCTGACCGGTCACGTGCCTGGCTTGGTCGCTCAGGAGAAACACCACCATCGGAGCGATGTCCTCGGCCTCTCCCATCTCGGCCAGATCCATCGGGACATTGGCCGACATGCGGGTGCGGGCCACCGGGGCGATGGCATTGGCGGTGATGCCGTAACGATGCAGCCCGGCGGCGGCGGACCGCACCAGGGAGACGATGCCACCCTTGGCCGCGGCGTAGTTGGCCTGGGCCACACTGCCGCCAAAGGCGCCCGAGGTGAAACCGACGAGGGCGCCGCCGCCCTCTTGCTTTCGCATCACCGCAGCCGCGGCCCGAAACACCGTGAAGTGGCCCTTGAGATGGGTGGCGATCACGGCGTCCCACTCGTCCTCGGACATGTTGAACAGCATCCGCTCGCGGAGGATCCCGGCCACGGCGACCACCCCGTCGATGCGACCCCAGCGGTCGAGGGCGGTGGCGATCAGGCGCTCGCCGGATGCCATCTTCGAAATGTCGTCGGCCACGGCGACGGCCTCTCCCCCGGCCGCGGCAATCTCCGCGACGACGGCATCGGCCACGGCCGAACTCGGGTCCTCACCAGCCATGGAGACTCCGAAGTCGGCCACGATCACCTTGGCGCCTTCGGCCGCGGCGGCCAGGGCCACGGCCCGGCCGATCCCGCCGCCGCCGCCGGTGACCGCGACCGCCTTGCCTTCGAGGAACCCAGCCATGTTCGATCTCCTGGTCAATTTCGCCCCGGATCCCCGGGTGCTGCCGTCTCGTTGGTGCAGTAACTTAGAACATGTTCTAGCAACTGGCCGACGGGCGCGGCCGCCCGGTCGGTGCCATTCGAATCGAGAAGGAGCACATCGTCATGGCTGACCTCGGGTTCTGGGCCTTGGCCCAGGAAGATCCTGACTACCTGGCCCTGGTCACGCCGGAAGGCGACGAGGTGCGGTCCGGCGAGCTGCTCGGCCACGCCAACCAAGTGGTGCACGCGCTGCGGGCCCAGGGCGTCGAAACGGGCGACGTGGTGGCCACCCTGCTCCCCAACGGCGCCGAGATGATCGAGGTCTACCTGGCCGCCCTGCAGGCCGGGTGGCGTCTGGTCCCCATCAACCACCACCTGGTGGCGCCCGAGATCGCCTACATCCTCAAGGACTCGGGCGCCAAGGTGTTCGTGACCCACGAGCGCTTCGCCGACGCCTCGGTGGCGGCAGCCGACGAAGTGGGCATCCCCGACGTGGGTCGCCTGTCGGTGGGTCACGTCGACGGCTTCGCCTCCTATACCGCCACCCGTGACTCGCACCCGAGCACCCTGCCCGGGGAGCGGACCGTCGGTGACGTGATGAACTACACCTCGGGCACGACCGGGAACCCCAAGGGCATCTACCGCAAGCTGCTCGGGGTCACCCCCGAGGAGGCGGCGCTGGGGCTGGCCGGGCTCCTGTTCCTCTTCTCCATCCAGCCCCAGGACGACAACGTCCACATCATCGGCTCACCGCTCTACCACACGGCCGTGCTGCGCTTCGGGAGCGCGTCGTTGCACATGGGTCACACGGTCGTCCTGATGGACAAGTGGATCCCCGAAGAGATGCTTCGCCTCATCGAGCAGCACCGGGTGACCACCTCGCACATGGTGCCGACCCAGTTCCACCGCCTGCTGGCACTGCCCGAAGACGTGCGCGGCAAGTACGACATGTCCTCACTGCGCCACATGATCCACGCCGCCGCTCCGTGCCCGATCGACGTCAAGCACAAGATGATCGACTGGTGGGGCGACGCCGTGGACGAGTACTACGCCGCCAGCGAAGGTGGCGGCACGCTGGTGACCGCCCAGGAGTGGTTGACCAAGCCAGGCACGGTGGGCAAAGCGTGGCCGATCTCAGAGATCGCCATCTTCGACGACGACGAGAACCGTGTCGACGAGCCGAATGTGATCGGCACCGTATACATGTCCATGGGCGCCGGCGGGTTCGAGTACCACGGCGACAAGGACAAGACCAAGAAGAACCGCATCGGGTCCTTCTTCACCGTCGGCGACGTGGGGCTGATCGACGAGGACGGCTACCTCTTCCTGCGCGACCGCAAGATCGACATGATCATCTCGGGCGGAGCCAACATCTATCCGGCCGAGATCGAGGGCGTGCTGCTCTCGCACCCCAAAGTGGGTGATGCCGCCGTCTTCGGCATCCCCCACGACGACTGGGGCGAAGAGGTGAAGGCGGTGATCGAACCGGCCGAGGGCGTGGCCGGCGACGACGCCCTGGCCGAGGAGATCCTGACCTTCTGCGCCGGCAAGCTGGCCAAGTTCAAGACGCCCAAGTCCATCGACTTCACCAACGAGATGCCGCGTGACCCCAACGGCAAGCTCTACAAGCGCAAGCTCCGTGATCCCTACTGGGAGGGCGTCCAGCGCGCCGTGTGAGAGTCGGGACTGTTGACTTTCCCAGGGTCGCCCACCACACTCGTCACCGTGCTCTTGCCCCTGCCCCTGCCGCCTGCCCCGACACACCCGCCCTGTCCTCGTGGCGGCGAGCCCGCCCCGTGACCACCGGCCGGAGCTAGTGGCGGCGCCGTCGCTGGCCGCACTCGGAGCCGACGCCGATCTGTGCCGCGACATCGACGAGAGGCTGGTCGATCTCCCGCCGGGGGCGACGGCCGGCCGGGTGTCACGGGTCGACCGCGGCCGATTCCAGCTGCTGACGGCGGATGGCCCCTTCGCCGTGGCCACGAAGGGGGTGGCGCCGGTGTGCGTCGGGGACTGGTGCCTTGTCCGGCCTCTGCCCTCGTCTGACCGCCAAGGGGTCGCGGCGGAGCTGCTGGAGGTGCTGCCACGTCGGGCGTCGCTCATTCGCCAGGCCTCCGGCTCCCGCGCCGAACCCCAGGCGCTGGCGGCCAACATCGACATCGTGCTGGTCCTGGTGCCCCTGGACCGTGACCTCTCGCCTCGTCAGATCGAGCGGTTCTTGGCCCTGGCCTGGGACAGTGGTGCGCAGCCGGTGCTGGTCCTGACCAAGCGGGACCTGGTCGACCGCGAGACGGCCGCGGCTGCCCTTGCCGCCAGCGAGGCCATCGGCAGCGACCTCACGGTCGTGACGGCGTCGGTGGTGTCGGGCGTCGGCGTCGACCGCATCGCCGCGATGGTCACGCGGGGCACCACCGTGGCGCTGTTGGGAACTTCGGGCGCCGGCAAGTCCTCGTTGGTGAACGCCCTCATGGGGTCGGATGCAGTGAAGACGGGCGAGGTACGCGAGGCCGATGCCAAAGGACGCCACACCACCACCTGGCGCGAGCTCGTCGTCGTGCCCACCGGCGGCACCCTGATCGACACTCCGGGCCTGCGGGAGTTGGGCATGTGGGTGGCTGAGGAAGGCATCGACGCAGTGTTCACCGACATCACCGACCTCGAGGGCGGGTGCCGGTTCAACGACTGCGCCCACGGCAACGAACCGGGATGTGCCGTCCTGGCCGCCATCGCCGCCGGCACACTGCCGGCCGAGCGACTGGCCAGTTACCACAGATTGCTCGAGGAGAGCGCCGATGCCGCGGCAAAGAATGACCGGCGGTTGACGAACGAGGAACGGAAAAATTCGAGACAACGATCGGGCGGAGGTCGCCGCTGAGCCGATCAGGCGAATCTGGTCAACGACAGCGTGTTGCCATCGGGGTCGGCAAACCAGGCCACCAGGTCCCCACCCGGTGTTTCCCAGATCCCTTTGGCGTTCTGCCCCAGACTGTCAAAGTGACGAAAGGTGACGCCCCGCGCCACCAGCGCGTCAATCGTGACGTCGATGTCCGGTACCTGCCAGCCGGCAATGGTGAACGGTTGCGGCGTGAGGTCGGATACCTCGGTCAGGCGGAGCATCGTCCCGTTGGCGTCCACCACCACGGCGAACGGATTCTCGTCGGTGACCCGAAGGCCCAGAGTCGATTCGTAGAACCGGCGCGCCGCCTGAAGGTCGCTCACCGGGACGAAGGCGATCAGCTCGGCATCTTCCAGCATGAGGGGCATGGTAGTGCCGACCCGTCCACGAACCTCCGTGCTCAGTCGGCCGCGTGCTCCGCGATGAGCCGGACGAACTCGGGGTCGAGGACCGCCGACGACGACTCGCGGGCATTGATGGTGGCGATATCGAGCATGCGTCCGGGCTTGACCTCGATGAAGATGCCCTCGGCTTCCGCCGTGAGTTCACGGTCGTGATAGAGCCCACCCCAGGTGAAGATCTTGCGGCCCTCGGTCCCGGTGTGGCGGGCGACGATATCGAGCGGGGCGAGGAGCGGTGTGGGCCTGCGATACCGGACCGTCAGCGTCCCGGTCATGCCCGCCTGGCCGGCGATGATGTTGGCCGAGCCCAAGAGCTCGTCGAACAGTTCGGCGATGACGCCACCATGGACGCAGGTGGGCGGCCCTTCATAGGGGTAGTCGAACGTGACCCGTCCCCTGATCTCGCGTTGCCCGTTCTCTCCCACCTCGGCCCACACCTCCACCGGAGGGGCGATCGGATTGGCCCACCCGATCATGGGGCTGGTCGGGAAGAAGTCCGCCGGATGGCGCGAGGGATCGGGCTGTCGCCGGGGACGCTTGGACGTCGCCACCTCCGAGGAGAGCGTGTCGGCGATCGTTCCCAAGCGTTCGGCGGCGGCCGCGAGCGCACCGTCGCTCAACGGCTGACCGACCATCATGGCGCTGATGCGGCGGATGGCGGCGGCGGCCCGGTTGATCGGGATGTCGCCCGTTGACGATGGTTCCGGGCTCTCGGCGCGAGGAACCCGGTCGAGGTCGCTCACTGGCGAGTGAACTTGGCCGGACGCTTCTCGGCGAAGGCCTTCTGGCCCTCGGTGGCGTCCTGGGAGGCGAAAATCGGCCAGCCCAACTCGAGCTCTCGGGCCAGGCCGTCGACTTCGGACATACCCTCGGTCTCTCGCACCGACCGCTTGATGGCTTCAACGGCCAACGGCCCGTTCCGCCCGATCACCGCGGCGATGTCCAGCGCCTTGTCGAGCGCGGTGCCGTCGGGGACCACGTGGCCGATCAGGCCGATCCGCAGCGCTTCGTCGGCTGGAACCTCCCGGGCGGTGAGGAGAAGGTCCATGGCCACGGTGTAGGGGATCTGCCGGCGCAGACGAACGGTCGACCCACCCAGGGGGAAGAGCCCGCGCTTGGCCTCGAAGACGCCGAAGATGGCGCCGGCGCCGGCCACCCGGATGTCGGTGGCCTGGAGGATCTCGGTGCCGCCGGCCACCGCCCAGCCCTCGACTGCGGCGATGAGCGGCTTCTTGACGGCTGTAGTGGCGCAGGAGGGCCTGCCAGTGCAGGTCGGGATCGGCGGCCTGGCGGGCCTTGTACTTCTCGGGCTGGTCGCCCCCCATGGCCTTGAGGTCCATGCCGGCGCAGAAGGTACCGCCGGCGCCGGTGAGGATGGCGCAACGGATGTCGTCGTTGCCGTCGATCTCCTCCCAGGCGTCGGCCATCCCCACCAGCATGGGCAGGCTGAGCGCGTTCTTGGCCTCCGGTCGGTTCATGGTCACGATGGCCGTCGCGCCGTCGCGTTCGTACGTCAGATGCTCAGTCGATTCCACGGTTCCTTCCCGGTACGCGTTGTGAGGCGACGATCAGAGTCGCTCAATGATGGTGCCGGTGGCCAAGGCTCCACCACAGCACATGGACACCAGGCCGTAGGTGGCGTCACGGCGCTCCAGCTCATGGAGGATCGTCGTGATGAGGCGGCTGCCGGTCGCCCCCACCGGGTGGCCGAGGGCGATGGCCCCGCCGTTGACGTTGACCTTGTCCATGTCGGCGTCGTGCACCTTGGCCCAACTCATGACCACCGAGGCAAACGCTTCGTTCACCTCGAAGAGGTCGATGTCGTTCATGGACATGCCGGCCTTGTCCAGGACCTTGGTCGTGGCGGCGATGGGACCATCGAGGTGGAGATAGGGATCGGACCCGACCAGCACCTGGGCCACCACGCGGGCGCGCGGTGTGATGCCCTCAGCCTTGGCCCGTTCCTCGGACATCCACAGCACGGCGGCCGCACCATCGGAGATCTGCGAGGAGTTGCCGGCGTGGTGCATACCGTCGGGTAGGACGGGCTTGAGCCTGGCCAGGCCTTCGGCCGTGGTCTCGCGGGGACCCTGGTCCCGGCTGATCACCCGGCGCTCGCCGGTGTGCTCACCACGTGGCCCCTCCTCGCCCACGGTGGGCGCTTCGACCGACACGATCTCGCGGGCGAATCGGTCCTCGGCCACGGCGACGGCGGCCTTCTTCTGGGACTCGAGCCCCAGCCAGTCGACGTCCTCGCGGGTGATGCCGTATTTGGAGGCGATCCGTTCGGCCGCCGTGAACTGGTCGGGCATGTCGTAGGGCAGATCTTCGGGGATGGCTCGACCCACCCCGGCCGCGGCGTTGGCCCCCAACGGGACGCGGCTCATGACCTCGACTCCGCAGGCGACGCCGGTGTCGATGGCACCCGCGGCGATCAGGTTGTTGACGAAGTGATTGGCCTGCTGTGAGGAACCGCACTGACAGTCGATGGTGGTGGCCGCCACCTCATAGGGCAGCCCGGCCAGCAGCCAGGCGGTGCGGGTCACGTTGAAGCCCTGCTCGCCCGCCTGGGTCACGCACCCGCCCACGGCCTGCTCCACCACGCCCGGGTCGATGCCCGAGCGCTTGATCACCTCGACCTGGACGGCACCGAGCACATCGGCCGAACGCAGGCCGGAGAGCCAGCCGTTGCGCTTGCCGATCGGCGTGCGGACAGCTTCGACGATTACCGGCTGCGCCATGAGACACGTCCCTTCCTGCTGCAATTCCCGGCCCCGAGGCCGGTGCCCCCACTGGGCGAATATAGAACCTGTTCTAATAATATCATCCGCGGTGGCGCTGATCTAGTGGTCGAAGATCCCGATCAGGCGTGCTTGAGTATCTCGCGGGCGATGACCACCTTCTGCACCTGGTTGGTCCCCTCGTAAATCTGGGTGACCTTGGCGTCGCGCAAGAAGCGCTCGACCGGGAAGTCCCTGGTGTAGCCGTAGCCGCCGAGGAGCTGCACCGCATCGACGGTGACCGACATGGCGGTGTCGGAAGCGAAGGCTTTGGCCATGGCACCGAAGAGCGTCAGCTCATCGGACGGATCGTCGTCGACCATGGCGCAGGCCCGGTAGACGAGGGCCCGCGCCGCCTCGGTGCGCGTGGCCATATCGGCCAGCATGAAGCGCAGGCCCTGGAGGTCGGCGATCGGCCCGCCGAAGGCGTGGCGCTGCTTCATGTACGTCGCCGAGTAGTCGATGGCGCCTTGAGCGATACCAACCGCCTGGGCCCCGATGGTCGGCCGGCTCCGGTCCAGGGTGTGCATGGCGATGGTGAAACCCTGACCCTCCGCGCCGATGCGGTGTGACACCGGTACCCGAACCTCATTGAGCATGACCTCACCGGTCGGGCTACCCCGTAACCCCATCTTGTCCTCGTGCTTGGCCACGGTGATGCCCCAGTCCCGTTCCACCAGGAAGCAGGTGATCCCCCGCCCACCGGCGACCGGGTCGGTCTTGGCGAACACGACATACACGTCGGAGATCCCGGCATTGGTGATCCAGTATTTCGACCCCGTCAAGATGTAGTCGTCCCCGTCCCGGACGGCCCGACTCTTCATGGCGGCGACATCGCTGCCGGCATCGGCTTCGGAGAGGCAATAGCTGGCCTGCATCTCGCCGGCGGCCACTCTCGGCAGGTAGTGCTGCTTGAGTTCGTCGCTCCCCCAGTTCATGACCGGGAGCATGCCGAGCTTGGAGATCAACATGGTCAGCGAGGTGGCGGCACAGACCCGGGCCAGTTCCTCCGCCATGATGGCCTGGGTCACCATGTCGGCCCCGGCCCCGCCGTAAGCCTCGGGAATGCCCAGGGCCGGAAGCTCCAGCTCAACGCAGGCCTTGAAGGACTTCCAGGGGAATTCGCCGGTGCGGTCGACCTCGGCGGCCTGGGGGGCGATCCGCTCCTCGGCGTACTGGCGGAGGGTGTCGCGGAACTGGCGCTGGACGTCGGTCAGGGCAAAGCTGGAAGGGTCCACCGGACCATTCTCGCAGAGCCGCGTCGGGAGGCTCCGATCGGGCGGGCGCGATGGGGACCGGCTGCGCTCGTCGCCTCCCTCAGGAAGGCGGACTCGCAGCACGATGGCGCCGACGGTTCTAGCGTCGAGCGCATGAGTCCCTCGCCAGAACTCGAAGATCCCGTGGTCAGAGCGCGCCGGGCGACCGAATTCTTTGAGCCCCTCGTGCCGGGCATGCTCGGCTGCATCTTTGATCACTCCGCCAAAGATCTGGTCGTTGGGCACATAGAGGTCACGGAGAGACTCATTGCCGGGACCGGATTTCTCTTCGCCCCTGCCGTGGTCGCTCTCGCCGATGCGTGCGCCGCCATCGGGTGCGGCAACAACATCCCCGAGGGTGCCTCCTTCACGACGATTGAGCTGAAGTCCAATTTCCTCTCCTCGGCGCGTGTCGGTGACTCAGTCTCGTGTCGCTGTGAGCCAGTGCACCTCGGCCGACAGACCCACGTGTGGGATGCCACAGTGAGAAATGACTCGACGGAAAAGCTGATGGCTCTCTTCCGATGTACCCAGATGGTCCTCTCGCCGAGATAGGCGCCGAGCACCCGAGCCTCCGGCTCCGGCGCACGATCTGGCGATCCGGCCCCGGTCGAGGCGGTGCGTCCCGAACCGGCGACGCACGCTCATCTCGTCCAACGGTGACGGGCGGAAATTGCCACATGCCTCTGGCCTGTCCGTTCGAGAATGTGAGAGCGTGGTCCCGGTGCCGCGTCCGTCGATGTTCGCTGGAATGGCCCGGAAACCCGATGGCGCGTTGTCCCTGAGCCGCTCGCAGGGCTCGTCAACTGGGTCGCACTCGAACATCAGCTTCGGGCCCGGGGAAAGGAGACGCGCCGCAATGTCATTCAGGAAGCTTCCTGGGACGGCCGCGTGGCGGCATGGAGATGGGCGAGAGGGATTCGAGGTGGTGTCGATCACCCTCTCGGACGCAAGCTACCGACTCGATGGGCACACTGCTGCGGTCGAACGCGGTCAGGCCTGGGTCGTTCGCTATGTGATCTCACTCGATCAAGACTGGATCACCACGGGGGCGCGCGTCTGGGGCTGGTCGAGCACGGGCGAGCGGGAGCTGTGGGTCGAATCCGATGGGCCGGGGAGATGGCACGTCAACGGCTCCCCTGCGCCCGAGTACGACGGATGCATCGACGTCGACCTCGAGTCATCGTCGGTCACCAACACCATTCCCGTGCACCGCCTGGACCTCGGGGTGGGACAGTCTGCCGAGGTCCCGGCCGTATACGTCCGGGCCCTGGACCTTGGCCTTGAGCGGCTCGACCAGCACTACCTCCGAGTGCACGACGATGGTGCGCACCAGCGCTACGACTACAGCGCGCCAGACTTCGGCTTCAGGTCCCAGCTCGAATACGATGAATTCGGGCTGGTGCTCGAATATCCGGGCATCGCGTCGCGCGTCCTGTGACTCGACGCATCAACGAAAAGATGGACACCCGACTCAGCTGAGAGCAGATGTTCGACCGGGTCCCTATTGGGCGGGTGCGTCCAGGGCTGCCTTTATCTCGTTGATCGCGGCCTGCTCGGCATCGCTCACGTCCTGACCGTGCTCACGGTGAGCAGCGGCAACCTTCTGGGTCAGCGTGACGATGAACCGACGGTACTCATCCACCTCCGCCGGCGTGGCCTTGCCTTCAAGCAGAGCGACCGAATCGCGTAGGTGCTGCATTCCGGCCTGCTTGAGCTCCTCGGGTGAGTGGTAGTGGGTGTGATCCCGCTCGGGTTTCGCGGCAACGATCTCATCGAGAAGCTCACTCTCGCCGTGCTGCTGGCGCGCCTCCACGTAGGCCTTGGCCATGGCGATGGTTTCGCGGAAGGTGCCGCCGCGTTGGGCCGTGACCACGATCATGCCGGCACTCGGTGGCGCTTCGAGGATGAGCTGCCACTCCTCGGTCGAGAAATCAGCTTTCGTGGTCATCGCTCGTCTCCAATCTGTGCAGCGGGTTCATCCCGCTCGTGCCCACACCGTAGTGACTGGTGTCGCACCACCGTGACGTGAGGCGGCCGCCGGCCAGTCGTCGCCGACCGGCGAAGTACCCCACCCCTCGGAGACCGGCGCCGTCAGCTCGGAGACCGGCGGCGCCGATTCGCCACCGAGATCGCACCGAGGATCAGGACACCTCCGACGATGAGACTTCCGCCACCGACGAGCAATGGGGTGAGGTCGGCCCCGGTCACGGCCAGCGCACCCGGAGTCGTGGTCGTTCCCGCTCGCGGTGGTCGGTGTGGTCGCACCCGTGCCCGTCGTCGCCGCGGTGGTGCCAGCCGCGATCGCGTAGGTAATGATCACCTGGCCGTCGCCGCCGTTGACCGACCCCACATTACCGATGCTGGCGACGTTGGCGGTGTCTGAGATCAAATCGGTTGCCGGGAACGAAGAGCCACCTCCCCCGCCGCTGAAGGCGGGAAAGTTGCCGGCGGGATCGGTCGAAGCGCCGCCGCCGCCGCCGCCCCCGAAGTACCCGCCGCCTCCGCCGCCGCCCAACAACCCGTCGACTCCGGTGATGCCACCGGCACCGCCCTGGTTGCTCGAGCCGGTGCCGCCCACCGAACCGTCCACCGTGGCTCCGTTGCAGTCGGTCGCGGCGCTGGCCGTCCCGCCGGCTCCTCCCGCGCCGCCCGACATGGTCCCGGCGCCGCCCCCGTCGCCGGGATTCAGCGTGACCGCACCTTCACCGGGTTCGACGACAAGGGCCGTGCCGGCAACTCCCGCCGTGTCGGCGTTGCCCCCTGCGCCGCCGGGCGCCCCCCCTGAAACTGGGCACTGCGTGGCGACATTCCCTCCCTCGGGGTTGCCGGCGCCCCCGCCGCCGCCCGCCGCCAGCTGGTCGACGCCGGCGACCTTCACGTCGCTCCCGCCACCGCCGGTGCCGAGTTCGCTCGCCCCTCCGCCGTTGATTCCCGCAGATGCCCCGTCAGTTCCCGCACCGCCGACGTCGACCGTGACCGACGTGCCCGGCGAGAGCGCGAGCGTGCCGGTCACCTTGGCGCCGTCACCGCCCAGGACGATATTCGTGCTTCCCCCGATGGCCCCGTAGAGGGTGATGGACTCAGATGTGACCCCGGCCGGCACCACCCAGGTCTGGCCCGTACCGGCCGTTGAAAACGTGACGGTGCACGTTGTTCCACCGCACACCGGAGCGGGAGTGATGGCGGAGGCGGGTGAACCCATCACGGTCAGGGCGACGCCGCAGACCGCTACCACCGAGAGTGCTGCGGTGGCGATGGTCACCATGGGCTGAAGCAATCTCGATTTCACGGGGGCTCGCTCTCGATCCGGGGACGGGACTGTGGCACCGCTGGGAACAACCTGGGCAGTATAAGCATGCGAGGCGCTATGGCCTGGGAATCCTTGCCCCGCGTACGCCGAGAAGATGTGAGGTTCAGGCGTGGAGCCATCCGGGCGACCGCACGACCTCGGCCGACGTAGGTGAGCGTGCTCGCCCTGACCGAGGTGACCGCTCGCTGACCCACCGGCACCGTCGGGCGGGCGCTCGAAACGTGCGGCGGCGGTGACCGTTCATGTGCGCTGAATGGGCAAGACCCCCGGTCCCGGCGAGAATGAGCGTCGTGGATCCCCTGATCGCGTTGGCTGTCTTCCCGATCATCTTCATCGGGGAGTTGCCCGACAAGACCATGTTCGCCAGCTTGATCTTGGCGACCCGCGGCGCTCCCGTTCAGGTCTGGCTCGGGGCAGCAGGCGCCTTTGTGCTCCATGTCATCATCGCAACCACCATCGGCGTGGCGATCTTCAAGCTGTTGCCGCACCGCGTGGTCGAGGGAATTGTGGCCGGCATGTTCCTCCTCGGCGCCCTCTACGCCTGGAGAGAGGGGCTGAAGGACGAAGAGGACTTATCCAAGAAGGAAGCCTCCAAGCACGGGGCCATCCTGACTGCGTTCATCGTGATCTTCGTGGCCGAATGGGGTGACCTGACCCAGATCTTGACCGTCAACCTGGCCGCCCACTACCACAACGCGCTCTCCGTGGCGGTCGGTGCCACGTTGGCCCTGTGGGCGGTGGCCGGCATTGCGGTGGTCAGTGGCCAAACGCTCCTTCGGTTCGTCAATGTGCCCACCATCCGCAAGGTCACCGCCGTCGTCCTGGTCTGCTTGGCCGGCTACGCGGCGTACCTGGCCATCCGATGACGCGGCGGCGAGCTTCAGGTCGACGACAGATGCGCCATGAGCGGCTCGGACAGCTGGTCCGGTGCTGATTCGGGAATCCAGTGCGAGACACCCTCGAGCACGACGTAGGTATACGGTCCGCTCACATAGACCGCCGTGGCCTCAGCCGCGGTACGACCCAGTGCGGCGTCACCGGTCGACCACACGTAGAGGGTGGGAACCGTCACGGCGGGAAGGTGGGCCACCTCCTCACCCGTCATGGCTCTGAACCAGTTCAGGGCGGCCGTGAGCGCACCCGGTTGCGTGAGGGGGTTCACGTAGGCGTCGACCGCCTCGGCTGCGAGACCACTCGATGCCAGGAGCGTGCGCAGTCCTGTACCCGAACCGTCGGGACCGAGCAGCAGTGTCTCGGGCACCTCCAGCTGGCGGTAGGCGTCCGTGAAACTCGTTGGGTTCGCCTGCTCCGGATCCTCGCTGAACAAGGCGAGGCGGAGGGCCAGCGGGTGGGGCGTCGAGACCACCGAGAGTGAACGGACCCGGTCCGGGTGACGGGCGGCGGTGAGCCAGGACACCATGCCACCCCAGTCGTGGCCGACGAGATCGAACGTCTCCATCTCCAGCGCGTCGGCCAGCGCCACCACGTCGGCCACGAGATGCGCGGCGGCGTAATCGGCGACCTCCACCGGCCGAGCGCCAGCGGAGTAACCGCGCTGATCCGGCGCCACGGCGCGGTATCCGGCGTCGCCGAGCACATCGAGCTGCGACCGCCAGCACCAGGAGTTCTGCGGGAAGCCATGGAGGAGGAGGACCGGCCGGCCGTCGGCGGGTCCGGCCGTCCGAACCGAGAACGTGAGGCCGTTCGCCGCGACGTCGTGCTGATCGATCACTCGGCCGTGCTCATCGGTCCGGCTCCGGTGGTGACGCGTGTGGCCCTAGGAAATGGGATCGCCGACCCGGGCGTGCGCCTCGGCCGGCGTGAGGCGCAATGTCTCCTCACTGACGGCGTCGACCAGGGCGCGCTGGGCGGCATAGTCGTGGGAGACGGATGAGAAGGCCTGGCGACGAGCGTGGCGCAGCTCCTGCGGCGCATCGATGAGGAAACCCCAGAGGGCCAGGGCCACCTGGACGTCATAGATACAGGGTGCCCGACCCAGCAGGGCAGCGCGGCGGGCGGCGATCAGCGCGCAGCCCAGCAGCGAATCGTGGACGGTCTCACCCTCGCCCAGGCGCAGTTCGTCCTGGTAACGGTGAGCCAGGCGCAGGGCGAACCCGGCATCGGGGCCGGGTGTGCCGACGCTCGGGCCCTTGAGTGCCGTCGGGACGCTGAGCTCGGCCGGTCGATCGGTGATCCAGGCCGTCGGGACATGGAGGTGACGAGCCGGCCGCACCTGGTCCGCGTCGGTGATGGGGACAAATGTCGGCTGCGTCACGCCGGCAGACTATCGCAGCGACCCGGGACCTCTTGTGGTGACGACGGGCAGCACCAAGGTGGACGGGTGCGCGGCGTCGTGCCAGATCTCCTGGTCGGCCGCGCAGAGCTTCGTGGCCGTGGCCAGCGCCTCGCCACTTCCGGTGTTGCGGGCGAAAAGGGGGTGGGCACCGCTGGAGACCTGCAGCCGGATCCGGTGGCCGGCCTTGAACGTATTCGCCGTCGGCCACATGGCAATGGTGGTGGCGAAGACCCAGTCGGCGTCCTTGGTCACATTCGCCGGGCTCAGCCGGATGATGCCGTCACTGACGTTGATCGACCGCCCCTTGGGCGACACGTCACAGAGACGGACGAAGACATCGGTGTCGTCGAGGGTGGACCGAAGGTAGAGCAGCACCGAGATCGGGCCGATGACGGTGAGGTCCGCGGTCAGGACGGGGGTGGTGTACGTCACCACGTCGGCTCGATCCTCCCTCGGTTGTTGATCCTTGGGGCCGGCGCTCTTGATATTCAGCGCCGCTCCGCCGACCGCCGGAGTCGGATCGGCCGGGTCGTAGTGGTACCGATCGGGCGGTCCGTCCCGGGCCGGTTCTGAGCTGAGTGTCCCACCGCTCGCGAGGTGCCAGGTCTGGAGGTCGGCCGGCGGCGGCCACGCCTCGAAGTCCTTCCAGCGGCCGACGCCCATCACAAAGAGGCGGACGGCGGCACGGCGCGAACCCGAACGAGCGGCACCGACATGTTGATCGAACCACTCAAGACCGTCGCGCACCGCCTCACCCATCCCGCGCGGGCTGGCATGGGTCCACGGGCCGATGGTCAACCTCACGTCCCGGCCCGCCGCCCCGAGCGCCTCGTAATCGGCAATCTGCGCGGGGAGGAACACGTCGTACCACCCGCCGACCAGCGTGGAAGGGGGGGTGTCGGCCAATCGGCGGCCGAAGTCGACCGGATCCCACCAAGTGTCGCCGGGCGCGTCGTAGGTCAGCCAGTCCTGGAAGAAGGCGGAAGGGTGCCCGACGGCTGCACGATCGCCGTCGCGCAGGGGCAGGACGTCGCAGGACTTCCGGACGATCGCGGCCGCGGCCCGTTGCGCCCGCAACACGGCCAGGGGGCCACCCTCTTGGTGCTCGAGTTGATGGAGCCAGGCGATGGCCGTCTCGAGGGCGAACACGCCGCCCGGGTAGACCACGGCATCACGGAACCGGGACGACGTGACCGTGAGCGCCATGGCCCGGACGAAGTCCGGCGCGTCCTCGGCGACGGCCCACTGCGTGAGACCCAGGTAGCTGGGGCCGAAGGTGAGGAGCTGGCCGTCGAACCAGGTCTGGGTGGCAACCCAGGCCAGGGTGGCCTGGCCGTCCGCCTGCTCGTTTCGCATCGGCACCCAGTCCCCACCCGAACCGAAGGTTCCCCGGCAGCTCTGGATGAGGACCTGGTAGCCGCGCTCGGCAAAGAGACGACCGACGATACCGAGCTGCCGCCGGCCGTAGGGGGAACGGAGGAGGACGGTGGGCGCCGTGCCGACACGCACCGTGGCGGGATACCAGCGGTCGGCCAGCAGGAGGGTCCCGTCGGGCATGGGGGTGGCCAAGTCACGTTCCACCGTCACCCGCCTCGTATCGGCCGGCGGCAGGTGAGCCAAGGCGCCGGCCAGGCGACTCAGGAGCGTCATGGCAACGGTCAAGCCCCGTTCAGGCCCCGTGCAGCAGACCGACGACGACAGAGTCGTAGAGGGCCTGCCAACTGGCCTCGATGATGTTCTCCGAGACCCCGATAGTGGTCCAGGTGACCGATCCGTCCGTGGTGTCGACCAGGACTCGGGTGACCGCGCCGGTACCCTGACCCGAGCTCAGGACGCGCACCCGGTAGTCGGTGAGATGGATCGATGCGAGCACGGGGAACTTCGGTCCGATGGCGGCCCGCAGGGCGGCGTCAAGGGCGTTGACCGGGCCGTTCCCTTCGGCGGTGGCCACAATGCGCTCGGACCCGACGTGCACCTTGACCGTGGCCTCGGTCGTCACGCCGAACGACCCGCCGAAATGGGGAGCCGAGTCCGGGGAGTCGGTGTGGTCGGTGATGACACGGAAGGACTCGACACTGAAGTAGTCGGGTGTCCAGCCGGTGGCTCGTTTGAGCAAGAGCTCGAGCGAACCGTCGGCCACCTCGAAGTGGTAGCCCTCGTGCTCCAGGCGCTTGAGCTCATCGAGGACGCGGCCGAGGACTTCCCCGTCGAGATCGAGCCCGAGCTCGGCCGCCTTCATGGCCAGGGTGGAGCGACCGGCCATCTCCGAGACCACGACCCGGGTGCCGTTGCCGACCAGGTTGGGCTCGATGTGCTCGTAGAGGTCGGCGCTCCGGGCCACCGCGCTGGCATGGAGGCCGCCCTTGTGGGCGAAGACCGAGTTCCCGACATAGGACTGCTGAGGGTTGGGGGGGATGTTGACCAGCTCGGCGATGTGATGGGCCACCGGGGTGAGCAGTTCCAGGCGTTCGCTCGGGATGGTGCGGATGTTGAGCTTCAACGAAAGATTGGGGATGGCGGCCGACAGGTCGGTGTTGCCGGCCCGCTCCCCGTACCCGTTGATGCACCCCTGGACCTGGGTGGCCCCGGCCTGGACGGCGACCATTGAGTTGGCCACGGCGCACCCGGCGTCGTTGTGGCAATGGATGCCGAGCTGTGCACTGGTGCGCTCGCGCACATCGGCGACGGCCTGACCCACCTCGTCGGGCAGTGAGCCCCCGTTGGTATCGCAGAGCACGAGCGCCTCGGCCCCGGCCTCCTCGGCGGCAGACAGGACCGACAGGGCGAAGTCGGGATTGCGACGGTAGCCGTCGAAGAAGTGCTCGGCGTCGAGGAAGACACGGAGGTCATGGGCGGTCAGGTACCGGACCGAGTCGCGCACCATGGCCACGGCTTCGTCGAGCGTTGTGCGAAGAGCCTCGTCCACGTGACGGTCCCAGGTCTTGGCCACGATGCAGGCCACCGGTGCGCCCGCGCCGATGAGGTTGGCCAGAACGGCGTCATCTTCGGGTCGGACGCCGGCGCGGCGGGTCGAGCCGAATGCCACCAGGGTGGCCCGGTCGAGGTGCAGCTCTCTGGCGGCCCGGGCGAAGAACTCCACGTCCTTGGGGTTGGCGCCCGGCCACCCACCCTCAATGAAGGTGACCCCGAGGTGATCGAGTTGCTCGGCCACCCGCAGCTTGTCGTCGACAGAGAGCGAGAGCCCTTCCTGCTGGCTGCCGTCGCGCAAGATGGTGTCGAAGATGTCGACCGACTCGGGAAGCTCGGGGATCTCGTAGTCATGGGCGCGGTGGGTGCGACCCGCGGCGTGGGTGTGAGCGTGGGCGTCGGTGTGACGGTCAGTCGACATGATCGAGCCAGTCCTTGTACTGGTCGACCTGGCCCCGCACGGTGGCGAAGTAGGTCTCCTGGATCCTCTTGGTGATGGGACCCGGCCGTCCCGTGCCGACCCGGCGGTCATCGACGGCGCGGATCGGCACCACTTCGGCCGCCGTGCCCGAGAGGAACGCTTCCTCGGCCAGGTAGAGGTCGGTGCGGATGATGGGCTCGTGGCGCACCTCGATCCCGAGGTCGCCGGCAATGGTCTCAATGGATTGCTGGGTGATGCCGGCCAGTGCCCCCGAGTCCGAGGTGTGCGGGGTGATGATGACCCCCTCGTGCACCACGAAGATGTTCTCCCCCGTGCACTCGCTCACCGTGCCGTTGGGGGCGAGCAGGATGGCCTCGTCGTAGCCGGCCTTGATGGCCTCGACCTTGGCCAGCGACGAGTTGATGTACATGCCGGTGCCCTTGGCCGCGGTGGGCACGGCGTTCGGATCGTGGCGCTGCCAGGAACTGATCTTGCACGACACGCCGTTGGCCACGCCGTCGTCACCCAGGTACGTGCCCCAGGGCCAGGCGGCGATGGAGACGTTGATCGGGCAGGGCAGCGGGTTCAAGCCCATCTCGCCGTAGCCCAGGTAGATCAACGGCCGCAGGTAGCAGCCGTCGTTGAGCCCGTTGACCCGCACCAGGTCACGGGTGGCATCGATGATCTGATCCACGGTGAACGGAACGTCGATCATGAAGATCTTGGCCGAGGCGAAGAGCCGGCGGATGTGGTCGCCCAGGCGGAAGACGGCCACCCCGCGTGAGGTCGGGTAGGCCCGGATGCCCTCGAACACGCCGGAGCCGTAGTGCATGGTGTGGGTGAGCACATGCACGGTGGCGTCGGCCCAGTCGACGAACTCGCCGTCCATCCAGATCTTCTCGGTCGGTGTGATGGGCATGATCAGAGCCTCTCTGCGATGGCATCGCCCACGGCGCTCGTGGGCAGCGTCGTGGTCGACATGGCGTTGGATTGTTCGGACAGCGCCTTGAGGACGCGCTGGGCGGCATCGTTCTCGCCCAGGTGGGCCAGCATCAGTGCGGCCGAGTGGATGGCGGCCAGCGGGTTGGCGATGCCCTGGCCGGCGATGTCATGGGCGGCGCCGTGGACGGGTTCGAACACGGAGGGCCCGGTGCGGTCCGGGTTCAGGTTGGCCGAGGCGGCGAAGCCGATGCCACCGCTGACCGCGCCGGCCAAGTCGGTGAGGATGTCGCCGAAGAGGTTGTCGGTGACGATCACGTCGTATCGGCCGGGCTGCTCCACCAGGTAGATGCAGGCGGCGTCGACGTGGTTGTAGTCCCAGGAGACGTCGGGGTACTCGGGGGCGACCTCGGTGACGGTGCGCTGCCAGAGATCGCCGGCGAAGGTGAGCACGTTGGTCTTGTGCACCAGCGTCAGCTTGTGCCCTGGTCGATCGTTGGCCAGCTCGAAGGCGAAGCGCACGCAGCGCTCGACGCCGAAGCGGGTGTTCACCGACCCTTGTGTGGCCACTTCGTTGGGAGTCCCGTGGCGCAGGAACCCGCCCTCCCCGGCGTAGGTGCCTTCGGTGTTCTCCCGGATGACGACGAAGTCGGCGCCCTGGGCGATCGAGCCGGGCATGCCGGTGAAGGGACGGAGGTTCACGTACAGATCGAGCGAAAAGCGGAGGCGGAGCAGGAGGCCACGTTCGAGGGTGCCCGGCGGCACCGTGGTGTCGCCCACAGGTGGGCCGATGGCGCCCAGGAGGATGGCGTCGTAGCCCCGGAGCTCGTCGAGCGTCTCGTCCGGGAGCACGGTGCCGTCACGGAGGTAGCGGGCCGCCCCCAGGTCGAAGTCGGTGGTCGTCACATTGACACCGGCGGCGGCCACCACCTTGAGGGCCTCGGCGCAGACCTCGGGCCCGATGCCGTCCCCGCCGATGACGGCGATACGCCAACCTGTCGTGCTGTTGCTCACTGCTGTTGCTCCCATGATCGAGTGTGCCGGGAATTGAAAAACCGTCCACCCAGTGGACGGTTTGACGGCGCGCGGGGATGTGGCGCGCCTAATGAATAATGCCTACAACGTGCTCAAGACGGTACATACGGGTGTCAGTCTCTCGCAGCGGGAGGCCTTCGTCAACATCTGGGGCGTCAGCCCCTTCCGGGCGATTAGCCTGGTTGCCGCCGTCGAGGTGTCCCCCCGGACCCCCCGGCACCCTCCACCCGAAGGGCACGTAGTGACCAACGCATCATCCAATGACACCCAAGCGACCAAGCTCACCCAGGGCACCTTCGAGCGCCTGACCGCCGAGCTGAAGGACCTGACCACCCGTGGCCGGGTCGAGATCGCCGAGCAGATTGAGACGGCCCGCGCCCTGGGTGACCTCAAGGAGAACGGTGACTACCACGCGGCCAAGGACTCCCAGGGGAAGATGGAAGCCCGCATCCGTCAACTCCAGGCCCTGCTCAAGGAGGTGCAACTGGTCGACGAGTCGGACGTGGGTGACGGCAGCGTGAGCACCGGTACCACGGTGACGCTGCGCTATGAGGGTGACGACGAGGACGACACGCAACAGTTCTTCGTGGGCTCGATTGAAGAGCGGCAGGGCAGCCTGCCGGTTCTGTCACCCGGCGCACCGCTCGGTCAGGTCCTGATGGGGAAGAAGGCGGGCGACACGGTTGAGTACACGGCACCGGGAGGAATGCTCCGGGTCGAGATCGTGGCGGTGGACCGCTGATGGCGGCGACGCCCCTCACCTTGAGCGAGAAGATCTGGGATGCCCATGTCGTGAACGCCACGGCCGGCGAGCCCGACCTCCTGTTCATCGATTTGCACCTGGTGCACGAGGTGACCTCGCCCCAGGCCTTCGATGGATTGCGGCTGGCCGGGCGCACGGTGCGGCGGCCCGACCTCACGGTGGCCACCGCCGACCACAACGTGCCGACCCTCGACATCGACCGGCCGGTGGCCGACCCGATCTCGGCCCAGCAACTCAAGGTGCTGAACGACAACTGTGAGGAGTTCGGCATCACCTGCTACCCCATGGGCGATCCCAACCAGGGCATCGTCCATGTGATCGGCCCCGAGCAGGGCTGGACCCAGCCCGGCATGACGATCGTGTGCGGCGACAGCCACACGTCCACCCACGGCGCCTTCGGCGCGCTGGCCTTCGGCATCGGCACCAGCGAGGTCGAACACGTTCTGGCCACTCAGACCTTGGGGCAGGTGAGGCCGGCCACCATGGCCGTCACCGTGGACGGCGAGTTGGGCGCCGGCGTGACCGCCAAGGACGTGGCGCTGGCCATCATCGGTGCCATCGGGACCGGGGGTGGCATCGGGCACGTCATCGAGTATCGAGGTTCAGCCATTCGCTCGTTGTCGATGGAAGGCCGCCTCACGCTCTGCAACATGAGCATCGAGGGCGGGGCGCGAGCCGGGTTGGTCGCTCCCGACGAGACCACGTTCGACTACATCAAGGGCCGCGACCACGCACCGCTCGGCGACGACTGGGGTGCGGCGGTGGCCTACTGGCGCACCCTGGTCACCGACGAGGGGGCGGTGTTCGACAAGGAAGTGACCCTCGACGCTGCGTCGATCACGCCGCACGTGACGTGGGGCACCAACCCGGCCCAGGTCGTCCCGATCAGTGGCAACGTGCCCGATCCCGGGACCATGGACGATGCCGGCGAGCGCGACTCGGCCGAGCGCGCCCTGGCCTATATGGGACTGGCGGCCAACACGCCCATGCGGGAGATCAGCGTGGACACGGTGTTCCTCGGTTCGTGCACCAATTCACGCATTGAAGACCTGCGGGCCGCCGCCGCCGTCCTCGAGGGCCGGACGGTCCACGCCGGCGTGCGGGCGCTGGTCGTGCCCGGCTCGCACCGGGTCAAGAGCCAGGCCGAAGCCGAAGGACTCGACCAGGTCTTCCTGGCCTCCGGGTTCGAATGGCGTGAACCGGGATGCTCCATGTGCCTGGCCATGAACCCCGACAAGCTGGCCGTGGGCGAACGGGCCGCTTCGACGTCGAACCGCAACTTTGAAGGTCGTCAGGGCCGGGGTGGCCGGACCCACCTGGTGTCGCCCATAGTCGCCGCGGCCACGGCGGTCGCCGGGACGTTCGCCACGCCCGAGGATCTCGACCGATGAATCCAGTCACCGTCATCACCGGCCGAGCCGTGCCGCTCGATCGCACCGACGTCGACACCGACCAGATCATCCCCTCCGACTGGCTCAAGCGGGTCGAGCGCACCGGCTTCGGGGCCGGGCTGTTCTCCGAGTGGCGCGATGACCGCGACTTCGTCTTGAACCACCCGGAATTCGTCGGAGCCACCGTGTTGGTGGCCGGCCACAACTTCGGAACCGGGTCGTCCCGGGAGCACGCCGTGTGGGCCCTGATGGACTACGGATTCGAAGCGGTGGTCTCGTCCCGCTTTGCCGACATCTTCCGCAACAACTCCATCAAGCAGGGGCTGCTGCCCGTCCAGGTGACGCCGGCGTTCGATGCCGAGTTGATGAAGGCGGTCGAGGCCGACCCCACGCTCGAGATCACCATCGACGTGGCCCGGGGCACCATTGAGGCGCCGGCGGCCGGACTCGCGGCTGAGTTTCCGTTGGACGAGTTCACCCGGCAGCGGTTGCTCAACGGGTGGGACGACATCGGGCTGTCACTGCGTCACGCCGAGGCCATCACAGCTCATGAGGAGCGGCGGCCGAGCTTTCTGCCCTCGGCCTGAGGCGTGGGGGTTGTCTCCCGGGCTGCGGTTGACCTATCGGATGGTGCCGTGTCCCGGAATGAGCGGGAGATCGAGTGCGGTCACCCATCCGGGCGGGAGGTCGTTGACCGCCGGCACCGCATTGAGGGCTCGCAGGCCGGTGGCCAGACAGCCGGCTGCGGCGGCGTCCCGTCCGCTGCCGTCGGTGAAGCGGAACGTGGTCTCTTGCGTAATGGACGGGGACCCGTCGATCTCGACCCGGTAGACGTCGTCTTGGGTGCCGCGCGGCCACTCCGGTGCGGCATCTCCTCCGACCCGGTTGACATGCTCGAGGCAGATGCGGGGTTCGCCCCGGTGGATCCCGTTGACCGTGAAGCGGATGGCGGCGACTTCGCCCGGATTGATGACTCCCTTGGCGGTGACGATCGACTTGTCGGTCACCCATTTCTCCCACGTGGTGGTGATCTCGTCGAGTTCGATACCGACGGCATGGGCCATCATTGGCACCGTGGCCCCCCACGACATCACCAGGATGTCGGTGTGCTCGAGCAGCGGCGTGAACTCGGGCGGTCGGCCGATGCCCATCTCGTCCTCGTAGTCGCCCTCGTAGTTGACGTAGTCGAGTATCTCGAGCGCCTTGACCTGGCGAACCTCCCCGCACAGGCCCATCAGGGTCATCGGGAGGAGGTCGTTGGCGAAGCCCGGGTCGATACCGGTGGTGAAACACGAGGCGCCGCCCGATGCGCACGCCTCGGAGATCGGGTCGACCCACGACGGTGGATTGAGCGACATGCTCGGCCACACCCACGGGGTCATGGCCGTCGAGCACACATCGATCCCGGCCCTGAGGAAGGCACCGATGTCCCGCAGGTTGTCGGGGGCATGGGCGGCGGTGGGCCCGTAGTGCACGAGAGCATCGGGTCGCAGGTCGATCAAGGTGTCAATCTCGTCGGTCGCGACCAGGCCGATCGACCCGATCCCGCAGATCTCACCCACATCGCGGCCCACCTTGTCCGGGTTGCTCACCCCGACACCCACCAGCTCAAAATCTGGATGGCCCAACACCTCGGGGATGACCATCTTGCCGACAAAGCCGGTACCCCATACGACGATCCGTTTCGGCGCTTTCATCCGAGCATCATCTCACCAGAGCGGTTGAGTCCTCCTGCGCTCCTCCTGCGCTCCTCCTGCGCTCCCCCGTCGCCCGCCCGGGATCGGCCGGGTGAGGAGCCTGGGGCTCGACCGCCGCCCTACCGTCGATGCTGGGCCTCAATCGACCGCCACCGGCACCAGCTCGAAGGCGCCCACGTCGACCAGGCCTTTGTCGGTCAGGCGCAGGTCGGGAATCACCGAGAGGCCCAGGAAACTCATGTGCATGAACGGTGCGCCGATCGACGTGCCCAACGTGCGGGCTGCCTCGACCAGATGGTGCAAACCGTCGGCGACGACGTGGGCCGGTTGGTCGCTCATGAGGCCGCCGATGGGGAGGGCCAGCTCGGCCAGAACCCGGCCGTCGTCGTCGACGGCGACCTGACCCCCGCCGAGCTCGGCCAGCCGGGCCACCGCGGCGGCCATGGCCCCGGGGCCGTGATCGGAAGCCGAGCCGACGGCCATGCAGTTGTGGGCGTCATGGCCGACGGTCGACGCCAGAGCGCCTCGGGCGAGACCGAAACCCTGCACCCAGCCCAGGCCGATGCGGCCGGTCTCCCGATGGCGTTCGACCACGGCCAGACGGGCGACGTCGGCTGAGGGGTCCGAGGGATCGGTGATCAGCGACGACGTCGAGAGCGAGCCTTCCCGAATGCCGATGGTGCGAGCGAGGGCACGGGCGTGGTGGCCGATGTGGAAGGAGGCAGCCGGCGGCGGGGTGGCCAGGTGCACCGAATGTCGCATGAAGTCCGGCGCCGGCGCATCGATCACCGCACCGGGCACCGCGGCACCGTCCTGAGCCACCAGCCGTCCGCGTTGGAACACCCGGGAGGGGCGAAAACCGGCGAGGGTGTCGAAGCACAAGACGTCGGCCTGGTAGCCGGGACCGAGAGCACCGAGTTCGGTGAAGCCGTGGTATTCGGCCGGACGCAGCGTGGCCAGGACCAGCGCGTCGATCTCGCCGACCCCGGCGTCGACGGCCAGCTGCACGCAATCGTTGAGGTGGCCGACGTCGAGCAAGGTGTCGGGCTCCCGGTCGTCAGTGCACAGGGCGACGTGGTCGGTCCCGTGGGCCAGCACGGTGGGGATGAGGTCGCGCAGGTTCTGGCTGGCCGATCCCTGGCGGATGAAGATCCACATCCCCTTGCGCCGCTTCTCCTCGGCCTCTTCCAGCTCGGTGCACTCATGGTCCGATTCCACACCGGCGGCCAAGTAGGCGTCGAGGGCACGGCCGAGGACGCCGGGCGCGTGACCGTCGACGCGACGACGGCTTCCCGCGGTGGCGATGCGGGCCAGCATCTCGGGATCACCGGCGATGACACCGGGGAAGTTCATGACCTCGGCCACGCCGATGGCGGCGTAGTCGTCCAACAGGGAAGCCACGTCCGGTGCGAAGAGCTCGGCGCCCGGGCTCTCGAACGGGGAAGCCGGGACACAACTGCTGGCGCACACACCGAAGGTGAAGGGCAGTCGGCGGGCCGCCGCGATCAGCGCGGCGACCCCCGGGATCCCAAACACGTTCGCCACTTCGTGCGGGTCGGCGGCCACAGCCGTGGTCCCCAGCGGCAAGACGGTGCGCACGAACTCGTCGACCCAGAGCTTGGACGACTCGAGGTGCATATGGGCGTCCACGAGTCCGGCGGTCACGGCGGCGCCGTCCAGATCGACGATCTCCGCGGCCTCTCGGGCGCCCCATCCGGCCACCACGCCATCGGCAATGGCCAGGTCGGTCGATACCCATTCCCGGGTGGAAGGCGACAACACCCTGCCCCCACGCAGCAGAAGATCGGCCGGCTCGTCGCCTCGGGCCACCGCCAGGACGTGGGGTGATGACGGAGCACGGGCCATGGCGCATCGTGGCCGCGGCGGCGCCGGCCGTCAAACCTGTCTCGCCGCGGCGTTCCCGCTCCCAGTTCGCCGGGAGTCCCTGCCACCGAGAATCGGTTGTGTGCCGCAGGCCGCGCCCGGTTGCGGAGGGCGCTCGCCCCCATCACCTCGAACGAGAACGAATGCAGCCGGCAACACGACTCCGCTGCCCCTGAACAGGTGGTCAGTGGGAAGGTCCTGAGGTCGCACCGGCGCGTGGCAGGATCGGTCGATGCTGACGTTGCGACCCATGACCGACGCCGACGTGGAAGGGGCGGTCGGGGCCTTTGACAGCGGATTCCTGGCCATGCGGGCTCGCTACGGCCTGCCCATCACGGCCACCTCGATTCAAAATGAGCGGCGCCGGCAGAACCGCACCCGCCATTTCCTGGGCACCGACCCGGGGGGCTCCTGGGTGGCCGACGATGAGGGGACCATCGTGGGGATGTCCCAGGCCACCGTGCGCGAGGGTTACTGGTTGCTCTCGCAGCTGGGCACCATTCCCGGTCGTCAGGGCCGCGGGCCTGGGACGCGAACTGCTGCGGCTGGCGCTCTCACACGGCGATCCGGAGAGCGCGGGCACTATCCAGTGTTCCCGTGACCCCAAGGCCATGGCGCTCTATTCGAATTTCGGCTTCTCGCTGCACCCGGTGGTGGCCGCCTGGGGCCATCTGCGCCCCGGCGCGGTGACCCGGCCGCCCGACGTCACCCGGTTCGAGGCCGACCAGGTCACCGAGTCCCAGCTCGACATCGTCACGGCCATCGACCGGCAGGTCCGCGGCTCGGCCCGCACCATCGACGTCGAGATGATGCTCTCCGAGGAGGGCAACCGCCTCCTCTTGCACGGCGACCAGGCCTACGCCGTGGCCAAGGACGAGCGCATCGTGACGTTGGGCGCGCGCACCGAGGAGTCGGCCGCACTCGTCCTGCGCACCATGCTGGCCGAATCACCCGAAGGCGAGACCATCGAGGTCAACTGGCTCACCTCGGCCCAGCAGTGGGCCATCCGCGTGTTGACCCAGGCCGGGATCGAGCTGCAGCCGTACGGACCGGTGATGGTACGCGGCATGAGCGGCCCGCCCACGCCCTACATTCCAAGCGGCGGCTACGGCTGAGGCTGCGTCCAGCGGTACCTGTTCCATCCCGTCTCCGGGCGGGCGCCCAGGCCTTCGTAGAAGGTGATGGCGTCGACGTTCCAGTCCAACACGTCCCACTCGATCCTGCCGTCGCTGCGCTCTCGCAATTCGGCCAGCAGCGCGGCGGCGTGACCCTGACGCCGGAAGGCGGGGCGCACATAGAGGTCCTCCAGCCAGATCCCGGTGCGCCCGAGAAAGGTGGAGAACGTCCGGAACCAGAGGGCGTGGCCCGCCACCGCACCGTCGTCAGCCACCGCCAGGGTGTCGAAGATGACGGCGCCGGGACCGAAGAGGGCACGCCGGAGATCGTCTTCAGTGCAGACAACCTGGTCCGCCATCTTCTCGAAGGCGGCCAACTCCTTGATCAGGGCCAACACATCCGGCAGATCGTCCTCCGTGGCCGGTCGGATCACCCCGAGCGGGCCCGGTTGGCGGCCGAGACAACGGCGCTGAGGGACGCATCGAGGATGGACGAGTCCCGACCCACGCCCCACCAGGTCGTACCGTCCGGGCCCGCACACTCGACATAGGCCACCGCCGAGGCATTCGAGCCTTCGGTCAGGGCATGCTCGGAATAGTCCTTGACCTCGAGCACCAGGCCCAGCTCATCGCGCAGGGCGGTCACCAGCGCGTCGATCGGGCCGTTCCCTTCGCCGGCGATGGTGCGATGCTGACCGTCGACCAACAGCTGCGCCGTCACCGAAGTGTGCCCCCGTCCGGTGGCCACCTCGCTGCCGATCAGGCGCAGACCGGCGTCCTCGGGCAGATAGGTCTCCGAGAAGACGTCCCACATCTGGCCGGGACCGATCACGGTGCCACTGGCCTCGGTGATGGCCTGGACCGTCTTGGAGAATTCCACCTGCAGTCGACGGGGCAGGTCAAGGCCGTGCTCGGTGTCCATCAGATAGGCCACCCCGCCCTTGCCGGACTGGCTGTTGACCTGGATGATGGCCTCATAGGTGCGCCCCGTGTGCTTGGGGTCGATCGGAAGGTACGGCACCTCCCACTCGGGGTAGTCATCGCCGATCGCCGACATGCCTTTTTTGATGGCGTCCTGATGCGAGCCGGAGAAGGCGGTGTAGACCAGGTCGCCGGCATAGGGGTGTCGGGGGTGGATGGGCAGGCGGGTGGCGTACTCGGCCACCCGGCGCACCTTCTCGATGTCCCCGAAGTCCAGCGTCGGGTCGACGCCCTGTGAGAACAGGTTCATGGCCAGGGTGACGATGTCGACATTGCCGGTGCGCTCCCCGTTGCCGAACAAGGTCCCTTCGACCCGATCGGCGCCGGCCAGCACGGCCAGCTCGGCCGCCGCCACGGCGGTACCCCGGTCGTTGTGGGGATGGAGACTCAACACGATGGACTCGCGGTTCTTGATGGTGCGGCCGAACCACTCGATGACATCGGCATACACGTTGGGGGTGTACATCTCGACGGTGGCGGGAAGATTGAGGATCATCGGACGATCCGCCGTCGGTTCGATGACGTCCATGACCGCCTCGCAGATCTCGACGGCGAATTCGGGCTCGGTGCCGGTGAAGCTCTCCGGCGAGTACTCGTAGCGGATGGCGGTGTCGGGCACCGTCTGCTCAAACTTCTTGCAGAGCCTGGCCGCGTTCACGGCGATGTCGACGATCCCGGCCTTGTCGAGACCGAAGACGACCCGGCGCTGGAGCTCCGACACCGAGTTGTAGAAGTGCACCACGGCGCGATTGGCGCCGACCAGGGATTCGAACGTGCGCTCAATCAGCTCTTCCCGGCATTGGACCAGGACCTGGATCTCGACATCGTCGGGGACGATTCCCTCTTCAATGATGCGACGCTGGAAGTCGAAGTCGGTCTGGGAGGCCGACGGGAAGCCAACCTCGATCTCCTTGAAGCCGACCTCGACCAGGGTATGGAACAGAGCGAGCTTGCGCTCCGAGTCCATCGGGTCGATGAGGGCCTGGTTGCCGTCACGCAGGTCAACGCTGGCCCAACGGGGGGCCCGGGTGAACTGGCGGTCTGGCCAGGTCCGATCCTCGAGCACGAGGGGCACGTGCGACCGGTACTTGCCGAAGGGCATCGGGGACGGGTCACAGGGCAGAGCCAGGCGACCCCGCTCCATGTCGTCACCGCTCCCTCTCTGTTCCGTGGCCATGTCTCTATCCCTTCGTAGTACGAGCTCGCCGACACCAACCGTTACCGGCCCAACAAAAAACCCCCTGGCCAAAAGTGGCGCAGGAGGTTGCGAGCGAACGCTATGTGGCGTTCGCCGTCAGGTAAGCAGCAGGGTGGTCGTGATGACGTACGTCATAGTGCAACCGATTCTCCCATCACTCCCCGGCAACGTCAAGGGCAGGAGGATCACCGGGGCGTCTCGGACCGGGTGTCACAGCGGGCGTCACGGAATGGGCGAACCGAACCTGATGACGTTGCCGTCTGCGTCGGTGTGCGCCGCTTCACGCACTCCGAACCCGGGGTCGAAGAGATCGCCGGTCTCCCCCACACCCGAGGCCACCCATTCCCGGTGCAATGCCTCGGCGTCGTCAACGGCGAAGTACACCGCGCCGGCGCCCTGGGCCGTCACAGGCTGGTCCAACTGATGGAAGTGGAGGTTGAAGCCGTCCCGCGACGCGGTGCCGTACCCCCCGTCGTGCACCCGGACGACAAACCCGAGCAACCGGTAGTGCTCGGCCACCCGGGCCAGGTCGGCGGTCGGGAGAATCGGGGCGAGGCTCAGGAGGCGAGGCATACGAGCAGGCTAGGTCCCTCCTCTGCCGGCGCACCGAGTCACGGTCAACTGGGGACCAACGGCGATGGATGCTTCGGCTGGTAGAGGCCGACCTCCCCGCCGCCGGGAAGCTGGATCTTGGTCACCGATCCCCAGCGCGCCTCCTCCACGGCAGAGCACCGGACGCCTTTCTCCCCGAGCGACACCATCTCGGCGGGCAGATCGTCACACATGAAATAGAGCTCGTGTGCCACCTCGCCTTCGCCGGGATGCACGGCCAACTCGGAGGGCGGCAGGGCGAAGATCAACCAACCGTGACCGGCGTCCACCGACGAAAACCCGAGGACGTCGCGGAAGAAGGCGCGATCAGCCGTGGCGTCGTTGCTGTACACGATCACATGGGCACCGATGAGCATGGCGTCGCTCCCTCTCGCTCCGGGTTGTACGGGACTCAAGGGCAGGTTACGTGGGCCGGGAACGAATGAGCACCCCGATGGCAACCGGATGACACCGAAGCTGCGATGCACGTGGGGCATGGTGGATGGATGGGAAGCACCCGAATGAGCAATGTGGTGGAGGACGACACCAAGCGTGACGAACCGGGCCCCGAACTCAGGCCCTGGTGCGAAGTGGGCGTGATCTTCAAGGAGGGCGGAGACGTCGTCATTGAGCGCCGGTACGGCGATATCGATGGCGGCGAGGCAGCGATCTGATGGTCAAGGTCACCTACGTCAGCGGCAACGGGACCGAAACCGCCACGGTCGAACTGGACGACTTCACGGTAAAGACCCTCTACCCGGATATCGCCGAGATGCTCCAGGGCGCCTCAACCGACCAACCATGCCCGTCGCCGCAGTTCAAGCTGTCCCGGCAGGCGCGTCAACGTCGGTCCAGGAGAACCAATCGCATCAAGGCCTGACGGGCTGGGCGCGACCGATCGGACCCGGGCTCAGCGGGGAGCGCGGGGCATGCCCAAGCCGACCATGGCGATGATGTCACGTTGGATCTCGTTGGTCCCGCCTCCGAAGGTGAAGATTGTCTGGCCCCTGGCGTGACGCTCCAGCCGGCCCTGCAGCACGGCGCCGGGCGAGCCTTCGGCGAGATAACCGGCCTGACCCACCACCTCGCTCAGGAGGCCGTAGACCTCTAACGCCAGTTCGGTCCCGTAGACCTTGGTGGCCGACGCATCGGCCGGGTTCAGTCCCTTGTCCGCGGCCCAGGCCACTTTCCAGTTCAAGAGTTTGAGGACCTCGATCTTGGCGTGTACCCGGGCCAGGTTCAGCTGGACCCACTCCTGGTCGATCACCTTCCTCCCGTCACCGAGGGCGTGCTCTTGGGCCCATCGGCGCACGTCGGTCAGGCTCCGGAGCAGCCCCGAGGCCGGGCAGATCGCCACCCGTTCGTGGTTGAGCTGGTTGGTGATCAGCTTCCACCCTTGGTTCTCGGCCCCGACCAGGTTCTCGGCGGGCACTCGCACACCGTCATAGAAGGTCGAACTGGTGATGTCCCCGGCGATGGTAGCCAGCGGCGCCCAGCTGAAGCCCGGAGCGCCGACCGGCACGATGAAGACCGACAACCCCTTGTGCTTGGGCGCATCGGGGTCGGTCCGGGCCGCCAACCAGATGTAGTCGGCGTACTGGATGGCGCTGGTGTAGAGCTTCTGGCCATCGATCACGTACTCGTCGCCGTCGCGCACCGCCCGGGTCCGCAGCGACGCCAGGTCGGTTCCGGCCGTGGGTTCGGTATAGCCGATGGCGAAGTGGACCTTCCCCAGGAGGATGCCAGGCAGGATGCGCTGCTTTTGCTCGTCGGTGCCGAGGGCCATCAGGGTCGGACCGACGCTGTTCAGCGTGAGGAGGGGGAGCGGCACTCCGGCCCAGTGGGACTCCTCGACGAAGATCATCTGGTCGATCGGCCCACGGGCCCGGCCCCCGTACTCCACGGGCCAGCCCAACCCGAGCCAGCCATCCTCGCCCATGCGACGGATGTAGTGGGTATAGGTCGGCTCCCCGTCTTCCGAGCCCTCCACCTCGTCCACCAGGCGGACGAAGTAGTGGCGCAGCTCGTCCTTGAGCTCCTGTTGTTCCGCCGTCAGTCCCAGCTCCA
>CAVURD010000042.1:0-97065 GCA_963743785.1 uncultured Acidimicrobiaceae bacterium
CGTCACGATGGCCCGGAAGGGAAGGCCTTCGGCCGCCGCCATGGCCTCGACCGTCCCGCCGCGGTCGACCACCGCCACCAGCAGGATCACCTCGGCGCCCACTTCGTGCACCGCATGGGCCGCCTCGAGCAGCGAGGTGCCCCGTGTCACCGTGTCCTCGGTCACCACCACCTTGTCGCCCGGATCGAGCGCGCCGGCGATGCGACCGCCGCCGCCGTGATCCTTGGCTTCCTTGCGCACGCTGAACGCCTTGAGCGGTCGACCCCTGGTCGCCGCCACGCCGGCCGTCACGAAGGCCACCGGGTCGGCCCCCATCGTCAGACCTCCGATGGCCGTCGCCTCGGCGGGAACGACCGAGAGCACCGCCTCGGCGACGAGCACCATGGCTTCGGGCCGGCAGATCGTCTGCTTCGAATCGATGAACCAACTGCTGCGACGACCGGACTTGAGGACGAAGTCCCCCCGCTTCACCGAGTGCTTCAGCAGGTGGTCGCGCAGCTCGGGGTAGTCGGTGGAGCCGCTCACCGGTACCGCACTCCTGACACATCGTCGACCACCACGCCGATCACCGTCGCCGGCTGATCGCTCGCCGCCAACGCGGCGAGGGCATCGTCGGCCCGGTCGGCCCCCACCACCAGCGCCATGCCGATGCCCCGATTGAACACGCGGTCCATCTCGGCCTCGTCAACCGGGCCCTGCCGCTGGATCTCGTCGAAGATCCGGGGCTCGACCCACGATGACCGCTCGAGGAGCGCACCGAGTCGCTCGGGCAGGACCCTGGGCAGATTGCCCACCATCCCGCCTCCCGTGATGTGCGCGCCGGCATGGAGCGCGTCGCCCAGGGCCGCCCTCACCGCGAGCACGGCCGGGGCGTAGATCACCGAGGGCCGCAGCAGCTCGTCGGCCAACGTGTGGTCCGCGCCCGGCCACACCGGATCACCGAGATGCCGGCCCGCCCGCTCCAACAACACCTGCCGGGCCAGGGTGTAGCCGTTCGAGCGCAACCCCGGGGACGCGAGCCCGACGATGACGTCACCGGCCACCACCCGTTCGGGGCCCAACTCGGCGCCCTGCTCGACCACCCCGACCGAGAAGCCGGCCAGGTCGAGGTCGTCGGGCGCCATCGAACCCGGGTGCTCGGCCGTCTCGCCGCCGATGAGCGCGCACCCGGCCAGGCGGCAGCCCTCGCTCACGCCCCCGACGACGGTGGCGATCTGATCGGGGTCCACCTTGCCGGTGGCGATGTAGTCGAGCATGAACAGCGGCTCGGCCCCCACGCAGACCAGGTCGTCGACGCACATGGCGACCAGGTCGATGCCGACCGTGTCGTAGCGCCCGGTGGCCTGGGCCACCATCAACTTGGTGCCCACCCCGTCGGTGGAGGCCACCAGGACGGGATGCACGTAGCGCGACATGTCGAGCGGGAACTGGCCGCCGAAGCCACCGATACCGGCCACCAGACCCTTCATGCGCTCGACGGCGGCGTCACCGGCGCCGATGTCGACGCCTGCTCCGGCATAGGTGGCCCCGTCGCCGGCGCGCCGACCCTCCCCCACCGGGCTCAGACCCCGGGGAGCGCGGCCTGGTACGCCGGCGACTCCGGGCGCGTGGTGAGCAGCACCGGCGTGGACGTCGGCACGGCCGTGGGGTAGTCACCCGTGAAGCACGCGTCGCAGAAGCCGGCGTCGACCGTGATGGCCGCCTTGAGGTTCTCCACGCTGATGTAGGCCAGGGAGTCGGCGCCGAGGATGTCGCGGATCTCGTCCACGCTGTGGTTGTTGGCGATGAGCTCCTGATGCGACGGCGTGTCGATGCCGTAGAAGCAGGGCCAGCGCCACGGCGGCGAGGAGATGCGCAGGTGGACTTCGGTGGCGCCGGCCTCGCGCAGCATGCGGACCACCGACCGCTGGGTGGTGCCCCGCACGATGGAGTCGTCGACCACCACCAGCCGCTTGCCGGCGATGGTCTCGCTCAGCGCGTTGAGCTTGCGGCGCACGGCATCGCCGCGGGCCTGCTGATCGGGCGCGATGAAGGAGCGGCCGATGTAGCGGTTCTTGACCAGGCCCTGGCCGTAGGGGATGCCGCTGGCCCGGGCGAACCCCTCGGCGGCCGGGACGCCCGACTCGGGCACCCCCATGACCATGTCCGCCTCGACCGGGGCCTGGGCCGCCAGGAGCTCACCCATACGGCAGCGGGTCTCGTGCACCTCGCGCCCGTAGAGGTGACTGTCGGGACGGGCGATGTAGGCGAACTCGAAAATGCACAGCCGCGGCTCGACCTCCTTCAACCAGGAGATCTGCAGGCTCTGCACGCCGTCACCGTCGATGACCACCAGCTCGCCCGGTTCGACCTCGCGCACGAAGGTGGCGCCGATCACGCTGAGGGCCGGCGTTTCCGACGCCAGCACCCAGCCTTCGGGAGCATCCGCCGGGCCCAGGCGGCCCAGGCACAGGGGCCGGAAGCCGTAGGGGTCGCGCACGCCGAAGAGACGTTGGGCGTTCATCAGCACGAAGGAGAATGCACCCTCGACGATGGGCAGGACGGCCTGGAGCGCGCTGGCCAGGTCGCCGGTCTCGGGAAAGGCGTTCGCCAGCAGCTCGGCCACCACGTCGCTGTCGGTGGCGATGGCCCCGGGCAGCATGCCGACCTTCTCGGCCAGCTCGGGCGTGTTGGTCAGGTTGCCGTTGTGCCCGAGGGCGAACCCGGCC
The DNA here is from genome assembly GCA_963743785.1 of uncultured Acidimicrobiaceae bacterium. Lineage (GTDB taxonomy): Bacteria > Actinomycetota > Acidimicrobiia > Acidimicrobiales > RAAP-2 > Bog-473. The sequence continues at coordinate 2,709 of CAVURD010000042.1, forward strand.
CGGCCCACCGGTCGGTAGACCGGCTGCGCGCCGGCCCAGTCCGAAGCGCCGTGGGTGGAGTAGCGGGTGTGGCCGATGGCCAGATGGCCCTGCAGCCCCGAGAGGGTCCGCTCGTCGAACACGGTGGCCACCAGGCCCATGTCCTTGACCACCATGACGGTGTCGCCGTCGCTGACCGCCATGCCGGCCGACTCCTGGCCGCGGTGCTGCAGGGCGAACAGGCCGTCGAACGTGAGGTTGGCCACCTTCCGCTCAGGGGCGTAGATACCGAAGACACCGCAGGCTTCCTTCACGGTGCCTCGATTCTCGCACAATCGGGCCCCATCAGGTGTCCCCCAGCATCGAGGAGAGGTTCCCCTCGTAGGCCCCGCTCAGCGCGGCCACCGGGACCTCGACCAGGCCGTCGACCACGAAATCACGGCCGCCGGCTCGGCCCAGCGTCACGGCGCCGATCCCCAACGCCTCGGCCCGGGCACAGAGCTCGTCGGGCATCGGCGTGGCGATCACGAAGCGTGACGGCAGCTCGCTGAAGAGCTCGGCGGCCTCGGCCAGCGCCACGTGACAGCCCACGGCGCCCGCCACCGCCATCTCGGCCAGGGCCAGGCCGAGCCCGCCCGACGACACGTCGTGCACGGCGCTCACCAGCGGCGGCTCCGTCGCCCCGCCCACCATCGGCGCGATCAACCCGGCCACGAAGCCGCACACCTCGCCGTGCCGTTCCAGATCGAGCGCGGGCAGGGAGCCGGACCGGTGCCGGCGGCGCTCGGTGGCCCAGCGCGTCCCGGCCAGCGGGAACGGCTCGGTTTCACCGCCCACCCCCGCTCCGGCCCACCGGGGTCCGACCAGCACGACGGTGTCCCCGTCGGCCCAGCCCATTCCGGGAGGCGCGGCCCGCACCAGGTCGACCAACCCCAGCACGCCCAGCACGGGGGTGGGATCGATATCGGCGCCGCCGCTCTCGTTGTACAAGGACACGTTGCCGCCGATGACGGGCAGCGACAGCGCCCGGCAGCTCGCAGCCATCCCGTCGATGCATTCCGACAGCTGCCACATCACCTCGGCGTGCTCGGGGTTCCCGAAATTCAGGCAATTGACCACGGCCACCGCCGTGGCGCCGACGCAGGCCAGGTTGGCCACGCCCTCGGCCAGCGTCAACGCCGTGCCGGCGCGGGGGTCGAGGGCGCAGTAGCGGGGGTTCGAATCGGTGGTCACCGCCACGCCGCGCTCGGAGGCGGGCAACCCGGGACCGGCCAGGCGCAGCAGCGCGGCGTCGCCGCCCGGGCCGACCACCGTGTTCAAGAAGAGCTGGTGGTCGTACTGGCGGTAGACCCAGCGCGGCGAGCGCAGCAGGCTCAGCAGGTCCGCCCCCGCCTCGGCGTCCACCACCGGGCCCGGTTCCGCCTCGACCACCTGCACCGGGGCCGACCGCGGCCGGTCGTACAACGGCGCGTCGTCGGACAGCGAGGCCGCCGGCACGTCGGCCAGAATCGGGCCGTCGAAGCCGTCGCGGATGCGCAGCCGACCGCCACCTTCGGGATCGGGCGCCGTCACCTTGCCCACCACCGCCGCCCGCACCTCCCACTTCAGGCACACCTCGGCCACCGCGGGCCAGGACTCGGGGGTGACAATGGCCAGCATGCGCTCCTGGCTCTCGCTGGTCATCACCTCCCACGGCTCCATGCCCTCCTCGCGGCGCGGCACCGCGGAGACGTCGACGTCCATCCCGACCCCGCCGCGGCCCGCCGTCTCGCTGGTGGCGCAGGCCAACCCGGCGCCACCCAGGTCCTGGATCCCCACCACCAGCTTGCGGTCCAGGAGCTCGAGGCACGCCTCGATCAACCGCTTCTCCTCGAAGGGGTCACCCACCTGGACGCTGGGCCGCTTGGTGTCGTCGGCCGCCCCGCCCCCACCGCCGTCATCACCGGCGAAGCCGGCCGAGGCCAGGACCGAGACCCCGCCGATCCCGTCGCGCCCGGTCGAGCTGCCCAGCAACACGGCCAGGTTGCCCGGCCCCGACGCGATGCCGAGCACCAGGCGATCGGTGGGCAGGGCCCCCAGGCAGAGCACATTGACCAGCGGGTTCTGGGCGTAACAGGGGTCGAAGGTCAGCTCGCCCCCGACCGTCGGCACACCGACCGAGTTGCCGTAGCCCGAGATCCCGCTCACCACGCCCTCGATGAGCCAGCGTTGCCGGGCCTCGTCGGGCGGGCCGAAGAACAAGGGGTCCATGACGGCCAGCGGGCGGGCCCCCATGGTGAAGATGTCCCGCAGGATCCCCCCGACCCCGGTGGCCGCACCCTGATACGGCTCGATGGCCGACGGGTGGTTGTGGCTCTCGATGCGGATGGCGATGGCGATCCCGTCGCCGGCATCGACGACCCCGGCGTTCTCCCCGGGGCCGACCAGCACCCGGGGCCCTTCGGTGGGCAGGCGCTTGAGATGGAGCCGTGACGACTTGTAGGAACAGTGCTCGCTCCACATGACGGCGTACAGCGCCAGCTCCAGATGGTTGGGCGGCCGGCCCAGGATGTCGCCCACCGCGGCGAATTCGTCATCGGTCAGACCGAGGGCCCGGTGCAACGACTCCTCGGCGACGGAACTCACGGCACCCCCCAAACTAGTAGGGCACCGAGGGTCGATCGGCCGTGACCACGGCCAGATCGTCCTCCTCCCAGCGCACGACGGCGACCAGGCCGGCGTCGTGGAGCCACTCCACCTGCTCGGCGACCGTGCTGGGCTTGTCGTACCCGGCCTCCATCGGGATGACCTCGCCACCGGGGGTGGTCGGGATCACCGCGTCACCCAGGACGAACCGGCCGCCGGGCGAGAGGACCTCGGCCACCCGCCGGAACAGCGCCGCCTTGCCCGGACCGTCGAGATGGTGGATGGCCAGCACCGACACCACCAGGTCGAAGGGGCCGGGCGGCAACGGGTCGCTCAGGTCGGCCACCAGCAACCGCACGTTGTAGCCGAGCAGGCGCATACGGGCCTCGGCCAGCATGGCGTCGCTCTCGTCGAGGCCGATGGTGCGCGCACCGGGGTGAAAGGGCAGGACCTGGGCCAGGGTCTCCCCGGTACCGGTGCCCAGTTCCAAGAGGTCGGCCGCGTCGATCGATGCCGTCGCCCGCGCCACCCGGTGCTGGAGATCGTCATAGAGCGGCACCTCGGAGCGAATCATCTCCAGGTAGTTCGCCGGGTCGAAGTGGAACTGGCTCATGGGCTCACGGCCGGAGGTTCGAGCAGCTCGGCGTGATGGACCCAGCTCCAGCGCAGGACGAAGAGCGACAGGGCGAGCGTCAGGACGTTGATGGCCAACTCGGTGGCGCCGTCGGCGCCCTTGCCCCAGATCCCGTGTTCGAGGTCGTAGAGCACGTCCATCCCGAAGAGGTACAGCCCGGCGCCGCCTCCGGCCAGAAGCCAGAACAGGGCGGCCCGGCGGAACGTGACCAGACAGAAGGCCGCCGCCGTCATGCACAGGGCGAGCCAACCGTCGGCCAACGGGAAGGCCTGCTCGAACTGCAGATAGGGCACTGAGGTCTCCGATGCCACCAGCGACCGGTGGGTGAACCAGGCCACCCAGTAGGCGGCCATCACGGCGACGGCCGCCAGCAGCAGCACGGCCATGGAACGCCGTTCTTTGATGCCGAGGAGCGTGGTGTGCGACGGCATGACCGCAGGGTACTGCGCCCGTGCCCGGTGGAGTGGGAACCCGTTCCACCGCCGAGAGGCCGAACAATCGCCAAAAACGCCCACCGGTTATTCGGGTGTCGACACCTGTCGTTCCCGGCAAAAGACTCCACCCGGATTTGCCGGTATCTGCCGACACATGAGACCCACAATGGGTCACACTGGAGGTATGGCAAAAGCAAAGACCCCGGCTCCTCGCAAACCCATGAGCAGCGGCCACAAGGCGGCGCTGGCAAGGGGGCGGGCCGAGAGTGCGTCCGTCCGCCACTACCTCGAGGCGCTCGAGACCTCCAAACCCAAGCGGGGACGCAAGCGCACCCCCGCCTCCATCGACAAGCGCCTGGCCGCCATTGAAAATCAGCTGGCGGCCGCCGACGCCCTGACCAAGTTGCATCTGCTGCAAGAGCGCAAGGACCTGGTCGATGAGCGGTCGCGGGTCGATCAGGTCAAGGACCTCGAGCGCGCTGGAGAAGCAATTCATCAAGGTGGCCAAGGGGTACGGCGAGCGCAAGGGCATCACCTACGGCACGTGGCGGGCCGCCGGCGTCAGTGCGGCGGTTCTCCATTCGGCCGACATCTCCCGCGCCCGGGGCTGAGTCAGGGCTACCGTACGGCGCCGTCAGTGGCGGGCCGCGACGAAGATCAGTTCGGGGCTGTCCTCACGGAGCGGTCGCCCATCCCAGTGACCGAAGACGTCCTGCACGACGAATCCGGCGTCGCGGAGCGACGCCGCCAAGTGTGCTTCGGTGCGGAAGCGCAACTCGTTGTGCGACACCACTTCCTCGCCGGACGATACGAAGCGGTAGTGCAACTCGCACCACACCCAGTCGTCGCGCACCTCGACCGATTGGAACCACACGTCGACCTCCTGGCCCACCGCATCCACTATCCGCCGCCGGGACAGATCGGGCGTCCACCTCAGCCAGCCCCGGGCGCGCGGGTTGCGGCTCTCGAAGGCCAGACGACCGTCCGGGCGCAGGGCCCGGTGGATGGCGGCCAGGGTGGCGTGCCATTCCCCGTCGTCGCTGATGATCTGCGCCACGTGACCGGTCATGAGGGCCAGATCGGCGCCGGTCTCCTCCAGGCAAGAGGCGTCACCCTCGATCCAGCGCACCAGGTCGCCGCCCGGACGCCGGCGGGCCACGCCGAGCATGGCCGGAGCCGGATCGACCCCGGTGACCGCGTGGCCGCGCCGGGCCAACTGGGTGGCCAGCATCCCCGTGCCGCAGCCGACGTCGAGGATCGCCGAGCCCGGCCGCTGCGAGGCCAGATCGAGATAGAAACCAACGTCGGTGCGGAGTGGGTCCCACCAGTCATAGAGGGTGACCAGACGCGGGTCGGAGAACTCCTCGAAGTAGGTCATGCCGCGCGCCGCGCCCCGCGATGACTCAGGCGGCGGCGGACGCCTGGGCGGCGTCGAGGAGGGACCGCAACAAGCGTGCCCCGTCTTCGGATCCGAGCAAGGGGTGCGAGGCCCGTTCCGGGTGCGGCATCAGACCCACCACGTTGCCCGAGGCGTTGGTGATGCCGGCAATGTCGTCGACCGACCCGTTCGGGTTGTCCACGTAGCGGAGCACGACCCGGCCCTGGCCATTGAGCTCGCGCAGGGTCTCCTCGTCACAGACGTAGCTGCCGGAAAAATGGTTGATCGGCAGCACCAGCTCGTCCCCGACGGCGGCCGAACCGGTGAGGACCGAATCCGTCGAGGTGACGCGTAGCCGGGTCGGTTGGCACAGGAAGCGCAGGCGGCTGTTCTTCTGCAACGCACCGGGCAGCAGTCCTGCTTCGGTCAGCACCTGGAAGCCGTTGCAGATGCCGACGACCGGCCCACCCCGTCGGGCGAACTGGGTCACCGCGTCCATGATGGGTGAGAAACGGGCCAGGGCCCCCGGACGCAGGTAGTCACCGTGGGCGAAGCCGCCCGGGAGCACGACCGCATCGACGGCTCCGACGCTGGTGTCGCCGTGCCAGAGCAGTACGCCCTCGGCCCCCAACCACTGCACCGCCTGCACCACGTCGTACTCGCAGTTCGAACCCGGAAAGACGACGACCCCGATCCGCGGTGCCACTCAGCCCTCCAGCGCCTGGAGCTCGAGCCGGCTCTGCTCGATGACCGGATTGGCCAACAGGCGGTCGGCCAACTCGGTCGCCTTGGTCCGAGCCGCGCTCTCATCGGGCGCGCTGACTTCGAAGCTGAAGGACCGGCCGGCCCGCACATGCGCCACCCCGTCGAAACCGAGCGCGGGGAGCGCCCGCTCGATGGTGGCGCCCTCCGGATCGGCGATCCCCGGCCGCAGCTGCACCTCCACCCGGGCCTGGAACCTCATCGCTTCGCACCGTACCAGCCGCCGGGCGCGAGGCCGGTCACCCGTGCAGGGTCCGGAGCCTCTCGAACTCCGGGGTCCGGTGTCCGGTGTCCGGTGTCCGTGTATCGTCCGGTATCTGGTGTCCGGTGTCCCGTCAATGCGGATGGACCAGGATGGAGGGAGTGCAGAGCCTGCGGGTGCGGTTGCTGGGCGACCTTCGGGTGGAGGGGTGTGACCCCGCGCTCCTCGGTCGTCGCCAACTGCGGACGCTGCTCAAGATCCTGGCCCTTCACCACGACCACCCGGTGAGCGCCGACCGCCTGATCGATTACCTGTGGGGCGACCAGCCGCCGGCCCGGGCCACCGACCAGATCTCGGTGCTGATCAGCCGGCTCCGCAACGTGGTGGGAGCCGAACGACTGGCCCGGTCGGACGCCGGGTACCGCATGGCCGTGGACTGGCTCGATGTCGATGCGCTGGGCGACTACGCCGTCCAGGCCGAGCATCGCCTGGCCCTCGGGGCGGTGGGGGCCGCCCGTGCCGCGTCGTCGGCCGGGCTCTCGCTGGCTCGCGGCCCGCTGCTGGCCGACGAATCGGACCCCTGGTGGGCCCAGGCCGAGCGGGCGGCCAGCGATCTGCTCATCGACCGGTTACGCCACACCGGTGCTGCCGCGTCCATGGGCGCCCGAGACTGGGCCGACGCCATTTCGCTGTCCAGCCTCATGTTGGACAGGGATCCGTTCGACGAGGTCGCCCTCCGATGCTTGATGGAGGCGCTGGACCGAGCCGGCCGGCCGGCGTCCGCGCTGGCGGCCTACGCCCAGGCTCGGCAGCGCTTGGCCGAAGCGCTCGGCATCGACCCTTCGGCCGAGACAGAAGCGCTCCACGCGAGCGATCCTGCGCGGCGGGGACCCGACCGACGCGGCTCCGCCCGCGACCGCGGCTGTTGCATCCCCGGATCTCCCCGGACGAGGAGAGGCGCTGGGCGAATTGCAGGGCCTGCTCGACCGCGCCGCCCACGGTCAGGCCACGGTCGCCGTGGTCGAAGGTCCGGCCGGGATCGGCAAATCTCGACTGCTCGATGTGTGGGCCACCCATCTCGAATCCCACGACGTGTGCGTCGTGCGCGTCGCCTGCGACGAACTCGGCCAGGCCCTCCCCTTCCAACCGATGCTCGACGTGATCAGTGAGCTCGCGCACCATTTCGCCGATGGTGATCCCGGCATCACGCTGGGGCTCGAGGGAGCGGTCCTGGGGCCGATGATCGGGCTCCAGACCGAGCCCGCCGGCGCCGCCGAGCTGGCCGCGCTGACCGATCCCGACGCCGGGCAGGCACTGCTGTTCGGCGCGCTCACTGGCGTCCTGCGCCGGTTGGCCGAACGAGAGACTCTGGTGCTGGTGCTCGACGACGTGCATCTGGCCGACCCGGCCACCCTGCGCTGGCTGGCCCACGCGTCGCGGCGCCTGGTCGACCGCCCGGTCCTCATCGTGGCGGCCCGACGGTCCGAGGAGGGCATGGCCCTTCCCAATGTCCCCACCATCACCCTGGCCCCACTCGATCTCGATGCCGTGACCCGCATCGTCGGCCCGGACCGCGCCGTCGCCCTGCACGAGCGGAGCGGGGGCAACGCCCTCTTCCTGGTGGAACTGGCCGCCATCGAGGACGAGGGTGAGCTTCCGGCCAGCATCCGCCATGCCGTCGAAGAGCGCTGTCGCCGAGCCGGTGCGGCCGGCGCCACGCTGTGCACCGCGGCGGTGATCGGCCCGGACATCGACCTGGACCTTCTGGCTGCGGTCACGGGAACCGGCCCGAGTCGAGCTGCTCGACCATCTCGAGATCGGGCTGCACCGGAACTTTCTCGTCGAAGACGGCCCGACGTTCGTCTTCGCCCATGCCCTCGTCCGCGAGGCGCTGGCGGCGACCGTCGGGGCTGCGCGCACCGCCTTCATCCATCGCTCGGCGGCGCGGGCGCTGGGATCGCGGTCTGACCCGGACCCCTTGGCGCGTGGCCCGGCACGCCCGCCTGGGCGGAGAACTGGAAGAGGCGGCGGCGATGCTGTTGGTGGCGGCGAAGCTGGCCGTGATCCGCTTTGACACCGACGGCGCGCTGCGCCTCCTCGACGAGGCCATCACCCTGCACGACACCGCGGCGGCCCGGCTGGAGCGGGCGCGGATCTCTTCCATGCTGGCCCGCGCCGCCGAGGCGGACAGAGGACATCGCCGTCGCCCGATCGCTCGGCGCCGGACCCGAGGCGCTCGAGGTCGCGGCCTGGTCGGCCCACTTCGCTCGCCGGTTCGGCGACGCACTCCTCCTGGCGGATCAAGGGGCGGCCGAGGCGGACACGGACGACCTGCGCACCGCCTGCCTGGCCCTCGGGGGCTGGGTCGCGCTGGCCTCGGGCGACCTCTCCGGGGCCGAAGCGCGTCTGGAGTCCGCCCTGGGCGTGGCCCCGGAGGCCAGTGGGCGCATGGCGGAATCATGGATGGCCTGGCTGCGCATGAATCAGGGACGGCCGGAGGAATCATTGCGACTGGCCCATCACGCGCCCGGGAAGGGATTGGCGGCCTACCGCTTCCCCAACGCCTACGGGCTCATGGCCACGCGTGACCGCCTTGGCCACGTTGGGCCGGGCCGAGGAAGCGCTGGCCACCATCGACCTCCTCGAGAGCGAGGTGCGGCGGATGGGCGCCTCCCGGTGGGTCCCGCGGCCCCTCAACCTGCGGGGCTGGGTCACCAGGAATCTGGGGGAGCCCACCGAGGCGGACGAGCTGAACCAGGAAGCGCTGGAGGCGGCGCGTGCCGCCGACCTGGCGGAGCCGTGGGCTCACGCGCTGCTGGACCTGGCGGCGGGCCGGCTGCTGCAGGACGAGTGGGATGCCGCGGCCGCCTTCTTGGACCAGGCCGACGGGCTGCTGGCGGAAGATCACGCGTTCCGATGGCGCCACGAACTGCGCGGCCGCCTCCTCCGGGCCCGGCTCGACCTGGCCCGGGGCGACCCGGAGGCGGCGCGTGTCGGCGCCGAAGCACTGGTCGCCGATGCCGCCGCGCGCGGGGTCCCCCGCTACCGGGTGCAGGCGCAGCTGGTGGCCGCCACGGCGGCGCGCCAGGGCGGCCGAACCGTCGATCACCACGAAGTGGACCGGCTGCTCGGCGAGCTGGACCAGGTGGCGGGCCTCGAGTCGTGGTGGATCACCGCCGACGTCGCCCAGGCTTTCGGCGTCGACGAGTGGGAACAGCTGGCTCGCCGCCGGGTGGTCGCGCTGCAGGCGCACGCGGGCCGCTACGCCGCGTCGCTGGAACGAGCCGCCGCCCGTCGTCTGGGTTGATCGCCGTTGGGTTGGTCTCCGTTGGGTTGATGTCAGGCCCGGCCCGAGAGCAGGACCACCGCGGGCCGCCAGGCCTCGAGCAGCGGGACGGACAGCGCTCGACTCCTTGATCGATCAATGACTTCCGCCTCGCGTCGTCGAGCCCGGAGCACCACTCGGCGATGTGCGGCAGGGCCAGCCGGTAGGCCACCACGGCCTCCGGATCACCGATTCGGAGGTCCGCCTGGAGGACGCGTCGCCCGCACCTCGGTGAGCCCCGCTTCCCGGGCGGCCTCCGCCAGTCGATCGGGGTCACCCGAGATGGGCTCCAACGTCGACTTCATCGACACGTACCACGTCTGGCCTCGTCCAGCCGCTGGCCAGGAGAACATCCTCCATCGCCCGCTTGACCGGATCGGGCGGCCGGCTGGCCCAGGTCGACGCCAACACGGCGCCACCGGGGCGGGTGATCCGCGCCAGCTCGGCCAGCCCGTCGGCGGGGCGCACCTGGTTGATGACGAACCCGGCCGTCACCGCATCGAAGCCATGGTTGCCGAACGGGAGGTCGAGGACGTCTCCCGCCACCGCGGTCAGGGGCGCGCCTCGTGCCCCTCGCAACATGGCCACGGATCGATCGAGCGCCACGACCCGGGCTCCCCGCTCCTGCGACGCTCGGGCCACGGCTCCGGTGCCGCAGCCGGCGTCGAGCACGAGCCTCCCCGCCAGATCGCACGGGGAGGAGTCCAGCAGCAGACGACCCAGCGGCTCGTAGACCGTGCCGGCTGCCGCGTCCCAGCTCTCGGCCGAGCGGTCGTAGTCGATCCCTACCGCCATCGGGTCCCTACAGACATCGGGCGCCGGCCGCCGCGTGCGCTTCCCACCACGCCAACTCCGGACCGGGCCCGCGCAACACCTTCTCCCAGCCGAATTGGACCATGGTCCCGAGCAGCTCGAGCGACGACGGCGCGCTCCCACCAGCCCGATGTGTCGATGCCCGCACTGTTCGAGCGAGGCCCGGTACCGCGCCATCGTGTCGTCCTTGCTCTCGGGCAGCAGATCCGAGTTCAGCGCCAGATACCAGGACAGATCGGCCAACGGCGAGGCCTCGCCGGGGATCTCCCCGAAGTCGAGCAGCACGGTGCGCCCATCGGCGTGACTGCCGAGGTTGGCCGCTTTCCAGTCGCCGTGCACGAGGGTGTGCGGCACCTCGTGGAGCGCGTCGAGGAGGGGTCTCGCATCATCGAAGAGCGGCAGGACGCACTCGGCCAGGCGGGGGGAGATCTCCGAAAGCTGTTCCCAGCCGGTGGCCATCACCCGGGGCACCAGCAGATCCGAGCCCAGAGCGGCCTCGGCCGCGGCGACGGTCGGCGAGAACGTCAGGTACCGCACCGCCAACGGCGTGAGGCCGACGTCGTCCTTCCAGCCCCAGAACGCCGCGTGCAGTGCGGCCATGTGATGGAGGAACCGGGAGTGTTGCGCCTCGGAGAACGGCTGGTCGGCCGGGAGGAGCGCGTCGGTGATGTCGCGGAGCAGCACCCGTCCCACCGACACCGTCGAAGTCGGCGGCCACCACGGCCGCATCGATCACGTCGGGCAGGCGGTCGAGGAGCCCCTCCTCCCAGAGACGGACATAGCGGACACCCGGGTCTCCGGTAGCCCGGAGGATCCAGTCGTCCTTCGGGTCCTGATACTTGAGAACGTAACGGGACCCTTCGATGACCACCCGCTCGAAGCGGGCGCCCGATTTGGTGTCGCCCGGTTGCCACGGCGCCCGCTCGGTGGCGGTGGCCAGCAGCTCACTGAGGTCGGCCCGCAGTTCAGGCAATTCAGGCACTCCCGGCCTCGGCCATCTCGGCCAGGAGCGCGGCCGGCCACCGACCGCCGCACCAGACCTCCGCCCGCGTGATGGCGCCGTCGGTCACCTCGAGGATGTGCACCTGGTGGACGGCGTGCGGCACACCGTCGGCCTCCCAGCGCAAGGTGAAGGCCACCAGCTCGCCGGCGGGAATCGGTGTGCGCCGCAGTTCCTCGAACGAGCCCGGATCGGCGTACCAGCGCGACAGCTCGTCCAAGACGGCCGTACGGCCGTGCACGGCAAAGCGCCAGTTGGGAACCGTGGCGTCCAGCTCGATGCCGGGACTCACGGCATCACACTCGCCCATGGCGCCCTGCTCGATCGACTGCAGGTAGCGCGAGACCGGTCCGGCCTCTACGGCGGTACTCACTTTGACACTCACACCGACCTCCTCATGTCCCTCTCCCCTTATCCCTCAAGTGGGTGATCACCACCATGGCCGGCCGACCTTGCCGAGACCTTGCCACGGGGACGGCAACCCGATGGCAAGGGTGACCGCACATGGTGACCCTCGGTCCGACGACCGGGTCGGGCGATCCCGAAAGGAGCACCCGGTGGCACAGGCAGAGCAGAAGAGCTTCACCGCGGCGGACGAAACCAGGACGTTTGCCCGCGGGAAGGTGGACCTCCTCCAGATCGGTGGCAGCGAGATCGGGCGCCTCACCCTCGAGCCCGGCTGGCGGTGGTCGGACCACGTCAAGCCGATCGCCGGCACCGAGCTGTGCGAGGCCCCGCACTTCCAGTTCCACGTCGCGGGCCGGCTGCACGTGCTGATGGCGGACGGGACCGAGTTCGACGCCGGTCCCGGCGACGTGACGGCCCTGCCCCAGGGACACGACGCCTGGGTGGTCGGCGACGAGGCCGTCGTCCTGGTCGACTGGTGGGGGGCGTCCAACTACGCCAAGGGGTAGAGTCCGGCCCCTGGGCCGACGCCGCGATGCTCAGCGCCTGGCGCCGTACCAGTCACTCAGTGAGAGCCCGGTGACCCGCTCATAGGCCGCCACGTAGCGCTCCGACAGGGCCTTGGTCACCCGGGCGGGCAACGGCGGCGGCGGGGCGACCCGGTCCCACGGCTGGTCGGCCAGCCAGTCCCGCAGGGGCTGCTTGTCGAAGGCCGGGGGCGTCGTCCCCGGGACCACCTGGTCGGCCGGCCACAGACGCGAGGAGTCCGGCGTGCACACCTCGTCGCACAGCGACAGCACCCCGTCGACGTAGCCGAGCTCGAACTTGGTGTCGGCCAGGATGAACCCCACATCGGCGGCCCGGGCGGCGGCCCGGGCGTAGAGCTCGAGGCAGATGTCACGGGCGGCCCGAGCCGCCTCGGCGCCCACCAGGTCCTCGGCCTCGGCCTGGCTGATGTTGATGTCGTGTCCTTCGGCCGCCTTGGTCGACGGGGTGAAGATGGGTTCGGCCAGGCGGTCCGCCATCTTCAGCCCGGCCGGCATCACCGTGCCGTGCACGGTCCCCGACCGCTCGTACTCCTGGTGGGCCTGGCCGGCGAGGTAGCCCCGGACGATGCACTCGATCGGCAGCATCTCGGCCCGGCGCACCAGGAGGGCCCGACCGGCCCAGTCGCCGGGCAGGCTCTGCCCCGGCAGCGCAGCCTGTATCTCGTCGGGGTCGGCGGCCAGCAGGGAACCGGGGGCCACGTCGGCCAACTCGTCGTACCAGAAGACGGACATGGCCGTGAGCACCCGCCCCTTGTCGGCGATGGGTTCGGCCATGATCACATCGAAGGCGCTGACCCGGTCGGAGGCCACCATGACCAGGCGCTCGCCACCGGCGTCGTACAGCTCGCGCACCTTGCCCGAGCTGAGCTGGGTCAGGGTGAAGCTCATGGCAGTGCCGCCAACGCGTCACGGAAGCGATCGGTGTGCCGCAGCGAGCGCGTGAGATCGAAGGCCTCGTCGAGTTGCGCCTCGGTCAGCGACATCTCGGGGTCCTCCTTGAGCACGTCGCGAAAGGGGCGTCGATCCGCCCAGGCTACCCGGGCGTCGCGTTGGACGATCCGATACGCCGCGTCGCGGGTGAGCCCCGAGGAGACCAGGGCGAGCAGCACGGACTGGCTGAAGACCAGGCCGTAGCTGCCGTTGGTCAGGTTCTCCCTGGCCCGGTCGGCGTTGATCACCAGACCTGAGGCCAGTCCGGTGGCCTTACGCAGGACGTAGCAGGCCAGGAGCGAGGCGTCGGGCAGCGCCACCCGCTCCACCGAGCTGTGCGAGATGTCGCGCTCGTGCCAGAGCGCCACGTCTTCCAGCCCGGCCCCCAGGTACCCGCGCAGCAGGCGGGCCAGGCCGCAGAGGCGCTCGGAGAGGATCGGGTTGCGCTTGTGGGGCATGGCCGAGCTGCCCTTCTGGCCGGCGCGGAAGGGCTCCTCTGCCTCCCCTACTTCGCTGCGGGCCAGGTGGCGGATCTCGGTGCACATGAGCTCGACGGTGGCGCCGATGGACGCGCAGGCGAAGAAGTACTCGGCGTGCCGATCCCGGGCGATGACCTGGGTGGCCGGCACGGCCTGCAGTCCCAGGGCGGCGCACACGCGCGCCTCCACCGCCGGATCGATGTTGGAGTAGGTCCCGACCGCCCCCGAGAGCTTCCCCACGGCGATGCCGTCACGGGCCGCCCGGAGGCGGCGGCGATCTCGATCGGCCTGCAGCGCCCACAGGGCGAACTTGGCGCCGAACGTGGTGGGCTCGGCGTGCATGCCGTGGGTCCTCCCGGCCACCGGTACCGGCATCAGCTCGAGCGCCCGGGTGCGCAAGGCGTCGACGAACGCATCGAGGTCGGCCAGCAACAGGTCGGCCGCCCTGGTCAAGGTGGCGCACAGCGCGGTGTCCACCACGTCGGACGACGTCAGGCCGTAGTGGATGTAGGAACCGGCGGGCGAGCCGATGCGCTCCTGCACCACGTCGACGAAGGCGGCCACGTCGTGGTCGGTGACCTCCTCGCGCGCCAGCACGTCGGCCACGAAGACGTCGTCGACCGTCGGGGCCTTGGCCCGGGCCGTGGCCGCAGCCTCGGCCGGAACGACACCGATGGCCGCCTGGGCCTCGGTGGCCAGCAGCTCGACCTCGAGCCAGAGGCCGAAGCGGGCGGCGTCGGTGAAGAGCGCCGCCATGTCGGGGGGCGAGTAGCGCGGGATCATCGGACGGACTCCTCGTGGGCGCGGGCGGCCAGGGCGGCGATGTCGGTGCGGAACTGCCGACCGTCCCAGGTGATCGGCGCGGCGGCGGCATAGGCATTGGTGCGGGCCTCGGCCAAGGTGGGCGCCACCGCGGTCACACCCAGCACGCGTCCGCCGGCGGTGCGGAACCGCCCGTTCGGGCTCTGACGCCTGGTGCCGGCGTGAAAGACGGTGGCGCCGGCCACGGCCGCGCTCGATTGGCCCGAGGCATCCAGGCCCTCGATCGGGTCACCGGTCTGCGGGCGGTCGGGATAGCCCGGTGCGGCCAGGACGACACAGACGGCGGAACCATCGGCAAAGACCGGGGCGGGGATGTCGCCGAGGCGCCCGGTGGCCGTGGCCATGAAGAGCTCGGCCGCGTCGCTGACCAGGAGCGGGAGGACCACCTGGGTCTCGGGGTCGCCGAAGCGGACGTTGTACTCGAGCACCTTGGCCCCGTCGGGACCGAGCATCAGGCCGGCGTAGAGCACGCCCCGGTAGTCGATACCCCGGTCCCGCATGGCCGCCATGAGCGGCTCGACCGCCTCGTCCATGAAGCGGTCGACCAGGGACGGGGCCACGTGGGGCATGGGTGAGTAGGCCCCCATGCCCCCGGTGTTGGCCCCGCGGTCGCCGTCACCGATGCGCTTGAAGTCCTGGGCCGGGAGGAGCGGCACGGCGTTGGTGCCGTCGCACAGGACCAGCAGCGAGCACTCCTCGCCTTCGAGGGCCTCCTCGATCACGATGTTGCGACCCGCCTCACCGAAGGACGCGCCCGAGAGCTTGGCCTTCACGTCGGCCTGGGCTTCCTCGAGGGTCTGGGCCACCAGGACGCCCTTGCCGGCGGCCAGGCCGTCGGTCTTGATGACCCAGGGTCCGGGCAGGGTCCCGAGAAAGGCCAGGGCGTCGGCCACCTGCAGGGCGTCGAAGGCGGCAAAGCGGGCCGTCGGCACCCCGGCGGCCGCCAGCATCTCCTTCATGAAGGCCTTGGAGCCTTCGAGCAGCGCACCGTCGGCGCCGGGTCCCATGACGGCCCGGCCATCGGCTCGCAGGCGGTCGGCCAGGCCGTCGACCAGCGGTGCCTCGGGACCGACGACGACCAGGTCGGCCTCGATCTCCTCGGCCGGAGCGTCGGTGGTGCTGATCGGTTCGGCCATGCCGGGGTTCCCCGGGGTGACCACCACGTCGGCCGTGCGGGCCAGCACATGGGCGAGCGCGTGCTCGCGGCCCCCGCTACCGACGACGCAGACCTTCACGCCGTGGCGAAGGAGACGAACTGTTCACGGCCCGGGCCCACCCCGACCAGGCGCACCGGCACGCCGATCTGCTCGGACAAGAAGGCGACGTAGTTGCAGGCGGCTTCGGGCAGGTCCCCCACCGCCGTGGCCTCGGTCAGATCGGTGCGCCAACCCGGCAGCTCTTCGTACACCGGCGTGACGTTGTGGAAGGTGGACTGGTGGTAGGGCAGGTGGGTGTAGCGGACACCGTCGGCCTCGTAGGCCACGCACACCTTGACGGTCTCGAACGTATCGAGCACGTCCAGCTTGGTCAGCGCCACCTCGGTCATGGAGTTCAGGCGCACCGCCTGGCGCAGCATGACCGCATCGAACCACCCGCAGCGGCGCCGGCGGCCGGTGTTGGTGCCGAACTCATGGCCCCGCTCGACCAGGAGCTGGCCGATGTCGTTGTCCTGCTCGGTGGGGAACGGGCCGGCGCCGACCCGGGTCACGTAGGCCTTGGCGATGCCGATGACCCGATCGATGTGGCGCGGGCCGAGCCCCGAGCCGGTGCAGGCGCCACCGGCCACCGGGTTCGACGAGGTCACGAAGGGATAGGTGCCGTGATCGAGATCGAGGAAGGTGGCCTGGGCCCCCTCCAGCAGCACGTTGCGCCCGGCTTCGACCGCATCGTGGACCAGGCCGACGGTGTCGCCCACCATCGGCTCGATGCGCGGGGCGTACTCGTTGAGGTACTGGTCGGCGATCTCGTCTGCCGACAGCGGCAACCGGTTGTAGACCTTGGCCAGGATGGCGTTCTTCTCCTTCAGGACCACCTCGAGCTTCTGCCGGAAGATCTTGGCGTCGAAGAGGTCCTGGACCCGCAGGCCCACCCGGGCCGCCTTGTCGGCGTAGGCCGGTCCGATCCCGCGCTTGGTCGTGCCCAGCGCGTTCTTGCCCAGGAAGCGCTCGGTGACCCGGTCCAGCTCCTGGTGGTACGGCATGATCAGGTGGGCGTTGCCGCTGACCACCATCCGACCGGTGTCGACGCCCTTGGCGGCCAGGCTGTCGAGCTCGGCCAACAGGACGGCCGGGTCGACGACCACGCCGTTGCCGATCATCGGCGTGATGTGGTCATAGAGGATGCCGCTGGGCACCAGCTGGAGGGCGAAGGCCTCGCCGTTCACCACGATCCGGTGGCCGGCGTTGTGGCCGCCCTGGTAGCGCACCACCATGTCCATCTCGCGGGCCAGGAGGTCGGTCAGCTTCCCCTTGCCCTCATCGCCCCACTGGGTCCCCACCACCACGGTTGCGGGCACGAGTCATCTCCGTTCGATCGGCGGATTACGCAACATTGTAGCCCTTCCCGACATGGGGGTACCCAAACCGGCCGGTGTTTCGCAACCAGCCCCTGGGGTAGGGGCATAGCGAGGAGATGATGGCATGAGCAATGAATTGCACGACGTACGAGTGGCCTTTCTGGTGGCCAATGAGGGTATCGAAGAGGTGGAACTGACCCAGCCCTGGCGGGCTGTGATGGATGCCGGGGGACGACCCGAACTGGTTGCCTCGGAGCCGGGGATGGCCGAGACCATGCATCACCTGGACAGGGCCGGCCGTTTCCCGGTGGACCAGATCACCGAGGAGGTGTGCGCCGACGACTACGACGCCGTGGTGCTCCCGGGCGGGGTGGCCAACCCCGACCAGCTGCGTCGGGACGCCTACGCGGTCGACTTCCTGATGGCCATGTTCGAAGTCCGCAAGCCGGTGGCGGCCATCTGCCACGGCCCCTGGACGCTCATCGAGGGCGACCTGGTCTGCGGACGGACGATGACGTCGTGGCCCAGCCTCGAGACGGACCTGCGCAACGCCGGAGCCGGCTGGGTCGACCAGCCGGTGGTGGTCTGCCGCGACGGCATCAACACCATGGTCACCAGTCGCAAGCCCGATGATCTCCCGATCTTCTGCCGCGAGTTCACCCGCGTCTTCGCTGAATCCCGACTGGTGGGCGCAGGCGCCTGACCTTCGCCGTGGGCGAACGATTCCGGGCTCCGCCTGGGACTTGACGTCGACCTTCACTCAGGTGACGAATACATCAGGCGACCGCGCTTGCATTACGATCCGGTATGCTGAATGCAATGCCGCAACTCGTGACGCGCCTCGATGCCGAGTTGGTCGAAGCGGTTGACCGCCTGGTCTCCGACGGCGTCGTTGCCAATCGCTCCGAGGCGGTTCGCATGGGTCTCGAACAGCTCGTCGACCAGGCCCGGCGCTCTCAGATCGCCGAAGCAATTGTCGAGGGCTACCGGCGAGTCCCACAGACCGATGAGGAGCTCGAGCGTGCGGACAGGGGGCTCCGGGCTCTCGTCGCGGAGGAACCCTGGTGAGTTCCCCCGGCCAGGGAGAAGTGTGGTGGGCCGAGGCCGAAGATCAGCGACGCCCAGTCCTGGTGTGCACCCGTAGCGAAGCGATTCCGATACTGACCGCAATCGTGGTCGCGCCGGTAAGCCGCACCGTTCGGGGCATTCCCACCGAAGTGATGTTGGGCCGGGAAGAGGGACTTGAAATTGAATGCGCGGCGAGCTTCGACAATCTCCAAACGATCCACCGGGGTGCACTCACATCGAGGCTCGGTACGCTGAACTCGGTTCGCAGAAGCGAACTCTGTGAGGCCTTGCGGGCGATGAGCGACTGCTAAGTCCGCCGGGAGGAAAGGCCAGCAAGCATGCACATTGAGGACATTCCTTACACGGTGAACGGCGAGAGCATGCTCGGGCACCTGGCCTTCGACGACCACCGCGCCGGCCTCAAGCCGGCCGTTCTGGTCTCGCACGAAGGCCCCGGACTCGACGGGCATGCCAAGGCGATCGCCGAGAAACTGGCGGGGATGGGCTACACCGCCTTTGCCCTGGACTACCACGGCAACGGCGAACCTCCCTCATTGGATCAGGCGATGGAGCGCATCGGAGCCTTCAGGGATGATCCCGATCGCGCCTGCGCGCTGGCCCTCGCCGGCCTCGACGTCCTGTTGGCCCAACCGTCGACCGACCCCCACCGGGTGGCGGCCATCGGGTACTGCTACGGCGGGCTCCTGTCGCTCGAGCTGGCCCGGACGGGAGCCAACGTGAAGGCCGTGGTGGGCTTCCATCCCGGATTCGGACCGCCGAGGACCGAGGCCTCGCGTCGCATCCGGGCCAGGATCCTGATGTGCTGCGGCACCGAGGACCCCTTCGCCACCCGGGACCAGCGAGCCGCCTTCGAGGTGGAGATGTGCGAAGCGAGCGTCTCCGATTGGTCCTTGGAGCTCTACGGCGGCGTCGGGCACAGCTTCACCAATCCCGCCGCCGACATGGCCAGGATCCCGGGCGTCGAGTACAACGCCATGGCCGAGCGGCGCTCGTGGAAGTCAATGCTGGCGCTGTTGGACGAAGCCCTCGGGCCGGTTTGAACCCGCGCCGGAGCCCATCCGGGAGCGCGTCACGGAGTGCAGCGATCGTTCCTCAGTCCACGTCCCGATTGTTCGACGTCATGAGGTGCGGCTCCTGGTCGGGGTTCTCGATGACCGAAGCTGATGATCCGCCGGGGTCGGATGCGGATGAGTGAACTGTCATGTCCCGGTGTCGGGGTGCCGGGATCGGGCACGACCTCGGCGGTGCCCCGGATCTCGAGACAGCGCACCCGCCACGGCTGCCTCGAGGCGAGATCGTCGACGACGAAGGCCACCCGGTCGTTGTGCATGACGTTGTGGTACTTCTGGCTGTTCGACATGTTGAAGCCGCCGATGTCGATCGTGCCGGACTCCTCGCTGTACGAGAATCCGACCGGGCTGACCTGAGGCGAGCCGTCGCCACGGACCGTGGCCAGCCGGCCGATCGGCTGGCTGTCCAGATAGCTGAGTTCGGATGCCGTGAACGTCATGGTGGTCGTTCCCTTCGTCTCGGTGCGTACATCGTCGGGTGTGATGCCACAAGATTGCTCCTTGGGGTAAAGGCCCAGGAGGAACGATGCAAGTAGGCAGCGTCAGATTTCAGGGCACCATCACATAGGTGCGTTGCACCAGCGGCTGCCCCAATGCGGCCAGCACCTTTTCGAGATGCCCGGACTGCGCGATCCGCTCGCCGAAGGCGGCATCGTGGGCCTCGGCGGAGACCCAGCGCTGGATGAACGTGAAGGCCAGATCGTCGTCCTGATCCCGGTAGAGATCGAAGGACTCGCAGCCTTCGGCGGCCCGCATGCGGTCCCGGCCTTCGGTCAGCAGGGCCACGAGCGTGCTCTCCTGACCCGGCGCGGCGTGAAACTCCGTGACGTGCGTGATGCTCATCAGTACGGCACCTCCGTGGTGAGTGGTCGGGCACCGGTTGGCGGAGCCGCCGTCAAGCTAGCCGCCGCCGGCCTTGACGACTCGGATTAAAGTGATAGCTTATTAATATCACTTTACCGTCCTCTCAGAAGGAGGGACCCATGAGCCAGAGCCAGACAGTCCAACCGTACGGCGACCCCGAGGCGATTCCGGTCGGCCCCTCGGGCACCCGCGTCGTGATCCGGGAGCGGAAGGCGTGGGCGATCAACGGCTGGCTCGGCGTCCTCGTGATCGCCGCCTGCATCGCCGCCACGGTCGTGCTCCTCCAGCATCACTCGGTCAGGGGCTTCGCCGCCGTGTCGATCGTGGTGGGCGTGGTCATCTTGGCCTCTCTCGTCATCGTGCAGCCCGGCCAGACCAGGGTCGTGCGGTTTTTCGGCAGCTACGTCGGGACCGTGCGTCGTACCGGCCTGTCCTGGATCCTGCCCCTCACCGACCGGCGGAGCGTGAGCATCCGGGTCAGGAACTTCGAGACGAGCCACCTGAAGGTCAACGACGCCGACGGCAATCCCGTGGAGATCGCCTCCATCGTCGTCTGGCAGGTGGCCGACACCTCGCGTGCTCTCTACGCCGTCGATGACTACCTCAATTTCGTGCGGGTCCAGGCCGAATCGGCCTTACGACACGTGGCGACCACGCATCCCTACGACAACCCCGCCGACAACGGCCTCTCGCTGCGCGGCTCGACCGACATCGTCGCCGGCGAGCTGGCCGAGGAGATGGCCCAGCGCGTCGCCATCGCCGGGGTGGAGATCGTCGAAGTGCGCATCAGCCATCTGGCCTACGCGTCGGAAATCGCCCAAGCCATGCTGCGCCGGCAACAGGCCAGCGCCGTCGTGGCGGCCCGCTCCCGCATCGTCGACGGCGCCGTCGGCATGGTCGAGATGGCGCTGGCCCGGCTGAGTGAGCGCAACATCGTCGAACTCGATGAGGAGCGCAAGGCGGCGATGGTGAGCAACTTGATGGTCGTGCTGTGCGGTGACCAACCGGCGTCGCCGGTCGTCAACACCGGGACGCTCTACTCCTGATCGGTGTCCGACCGCAAGCAGATACTGCTTCGGATTGATCCGGCCGTCCACGATGCCCTGGCGCAATGGGCGGCCGATGAGTTCCGCAGCCTCAACGCCCACATCGAGATGCTGCTGCGCCGGGCCCTCGACGACGCCGGACGCATGCCGAAAAAGGCTCGCCCATTGCCTAAGCGCGGTCGTCCACCCGCCGCCTGAACCGACTTGACCGCCTGAACCGACTTGACCGCGTGAACCGACTTGCCTGAGAGGTCGACGGTCAGGCCGTCACGGCAGCCCACGGCGCGACTAATCCAGGACGATCTTGTCGTCCTTCACGTCGACGGTCACCGTCGAGCCCTCGGGGTACCGGCCCTCCAGCAGGGCCAGCGCCAACGGGTCCTCGATCTGGCGCTGCAGCACCCGCCGCAGCGGCCGGGCGCCGAAGTCGGGGTCGTACCCGGCCCGGGCCAACCAGAGCTCGGCATCGGGCGTGACGCTCAGGGTCAGCCGGCGCTCGGCCAGGCGGGCGCTGAGGCGGCCCAGCTGCACCCCCACGATCACGGCCAGATCGGCGTGGCTCAGCGGCCGGAAGCGGACGATCTCGTCGATGCGGTTGATGAACTCGGGCTTGAAGTACTGGGACGGCTCGCCCACCAGGTTCGACGTCATGATCAGCACCGTGTTGGTGAAGTCGACCGTGCGTCCCTGGCCGTCGGTCAGCCGCCCGTCCTCGAGCACCTGCAGCAGGATGTTGAAGACGTCGGGGTGGGCCTTCTCCAGCTCATCGAGCAGCACCACCGCGTAGGGCCGGCGGCGGACCGCCTCGGTCAACTGGCCGCCCTCGTCGTAGCCGACGTAGCCCGGAGGGGCACCGACCAGCCGGCTGACCGTGTGCTTCTCCATGTACTCGCTCATGTCGATCCGGGTGATGGCCCGCTCGTCGTCGAAGAGGAACTCGGCCAGGGCCCGGGCCAGCTCGGTCTTGCCCACCCCGGTCGGCCCCAGGAAGAGAAAGGACCCGATGGGCCGGTTGGGGTCGGACAACCCGGCCCGGCTGCGCCGGATGGCGTTCGACACCGCGCCGACCGCCTCGTCCTGGCCCACCACCCGCTGGTGCAGGGTTCCCTCCAACCGCACCAGCTTCTCGATCTCGCCCTCGAGCAACCGCGACACCGGCACGCCGGTCCAACGGCTCACCACCTGGGCGATGTCCTCGTCGTCCACCTCTTCTTTGAGGAAGCGGATGCCCGCCTGCAGCTTGGCCAGCTCCTCGGTCGCCGACAGGATGCGCTGCTCGATGTCGGGCAGTTCGCCGTAGCGGATGGCGGACGCGCCGGCCAGGTCACCTTCGCGCTCCAGCCGCACCGCGTCATCGCCCCGGGCCGTCTGCTCCTCCTTCAACAGACGGATGGTGTCGATGCACGCCTTCTCCTGCTGCCAGTGCGCCGTCATGGCGTCGCGCTGCTCGGCCAGTTCGGCCAGCTCCTTGTCCAGGCGGCTGAGTCGCTCGGCCGACGCGTCGTCGCTCTCCTTCTCCAGCGCCACCTTCTCGATCTCGAGCTGGCGGATGCGGCGGATGACCTGGTCGAGCTCTGTCGGCAGTGAGTCGATCTCGATGCGCAGCTTGCTGGCCGCCTCGTCGATCAGGTCGATGGCCTTGTCGGGCAGGAAGCGCCCGGTGACGTAGCGATCCGACAGGACGGCCGCCGCCACCAGGGCGGCGTCCTGGATGCGCACGCCGTGGTGCACCTCGTAGCGCTCGGCCAGGCCCCGCAGGATGGCGATGGTGTCTTCCACCGACGGCTCGCCGACGAAGACCGGCTGGAAGCGCCGTTCCAACGCCGCGTCCTTTTCGATCGAGGTGCGGTACTCATCGAGCGTGGTGGCCCCGATCAGCCGCAACTCGCCCCGGGCCAGCATGGGCTTGATCATCTGGCCGGCGTCCATGGCCCCCTCGGCCGCCCCGGCCCCGACGATGGTGTGCAGCTCGTCGATGAAGGTCACGACCTCGCCCCCGGCGTCGGTGATCTCCTTCAACACCGCCTTGAGCCGCTCCTCGAACTCGCCCCGGTACTTGGCCCCGGCCACCATCGATCCCAGATCCAGCGAGATGACCCGTTTGCCCTTGAGCCCTTCGGGCACATCGCCCTCGATGATGCGGTTGGCCAGCCCCTCGACGATGGCCGTCTTGCCCACCCCGGGCTCACCGATCAGGACCGGGTTGTTCTTGGTCCGCCGCGACAGCACCTGGATGACCCGGCGGATCTCCTCGTCCCGGCCGATGACCGGGTCGAGCTTGCCCTGGCGTGCCGCGTCGGTGAGATCGCGCCCGTACTTGGCCAGCGCCTGATACGTCTGCTCGGGATCGGCCGACGTCACCCGGTGGCTCCCCCGCACCGCCCGCAACGCCGTCAGCAGCGCATCGCGGGTCACGCCGATCTCGTCGGCCAGGGCCAGCAGCAGGTGCTCCACCGACACGTAGTCGTCGCCCAGGTCGCGGCGGCTCTCATCGGCCGCTTCGAGCACGGCCCGCGCCTCGCGCGACAGGCCGGGTTCGGAACCACCCTGGGCCCGGGGCAGCCGGCCCAGCTGTTCATGGACCCGGCGGCTGAGCTCGTCGGCGTCGATCCCGACCTGCTGGAGCAGGGGCCGGGTCATGGTCTCGGTCTGCATCAGCAGGGCGTCGAGCAGGTGGGCCGGCGTCAGCTCGGGGTGGTTGGACGACGCCGCGTGCCCGGTGGCGGCGCTGAAGGCCGCCTTGGTGTTGTTGGTCCAGCGTTCCGGATCGATGGGCATCGACCCTCACCTCCTCCGGTAGGGGACGGGCGTCTGTCGCAGGGGCACCAGGTCGCGACGGTACTGGCGGTGGGTGTCGGCCACCGCCACCCTGGCCAGCGAGCGGGCTTCGTCCAGCTCGTCGCGCAACCGGCCGAGTTCGGCTTCGAGCTCGAGCACCCGGCGCACCCCTTCGAGGTTGAGCCCGGTGGCGGTCAGCTCCTGGATGTGGCGGAGCCGGGACAGGTCGCTGTCGGAGAAGCGCCGGCTCCCGCCGCTGGTGCGCGAGGGATCGAGCAGTCCCTTGCGCTCGTAGATGCGCAGGGTCTGGGGGTGCATCCCGGTCAGCTCGGCCGCCACCGAGATCACGTAGACGGCCCGGTCGGCGCGGTTGGCGTTGGCGTTGGCGTTGGCGTCCTGCTCGCGCCCGGGCCGGTCAGCAGCCTTCACGCTCACCCGCCCCCTCAACTTTCGACCGCGACCCGCGGCGCCTCATCGGTCACCGCGGCCAGGGACTCGACGGCCGCCCGCTGCTCGTCGGAGAGCTCGGTCGGCACGACCACGTCCAGCTTCACCAGCAGGTTCCCCGGCTTGGCGTTGCGACCGCCACCCGAGGGCACACCCCGGCCGGCCACCCGCAGCACCGTGCCCGGGGCCGTCCCGGCCGGGACCCGCACCGTGACCTTGCTGTCCAACGTGGGCACGGTGATGGTGGTGCCGAGGGCCGCCTCGGGGAAGGTGATGGGGACGTTCATGGTCAGGTTCCGACCGCTGCGCCCGAAGATCGGGTGCGAGCCGACGTGGACCACGACGTAGAGGTCACCCGGTGGCGCCATGCCCTGACCCGGTGCGCCGCGTCCCTTGACCCGGATGCGCTGCCCGTCTTCGACCCCGGCCGGGATGCGGACCTTGACCGACCGGACCTTCCGCTCGGTGCCCGATCCGTGACAGACCGGGCAGGGGGTGTCGAACAGCGTGCCCCGACCCTGGCAGTCCGGGCAGACGGTGCTCAGGGAGAACAGCCCCTGGTTGTCGTTGAGGCTGCCGGTCCCGCCGCAGCGCGGACAGGTGTGCGTCGACGTCCCCGGCGCGGCGCCGGTGCCCCGGCAGTTGGAGCACCGCACCTCCTCGGGCACGTTGACCTTGGTGGTCACCCCGTGCACGGCGTCGGTGAACGACAGGTGCAGGACCGTCTCCATATCCGCCCCGCGCTGGGGCCCGCGAGTGGTCGTGGTCCGCCCGCCCCGGTTCCCGAACAGCCCACCGAAGAGGTCGCTCAGGTCACCCATGTCGGCGGTCCGGAAGCCCCCGGGGGCGCCGGCTCCACCGGGGCCGGGCGCGCCGAACCCGCCGGCCAGTGGCCCGAGGCGGCGGACCTCGTCGTATTCCTTGCGCTTGTCGGCGTCACCGAGGACGTCGTAGGCCGCGCTGATCTCCTTGAAGCGCTCCTCGGAGCCGGGGTTGGTGTCGGGGTGGTACTGCTTGGCCAACTTCCGGTAGGCGCGCGTGATCTCCTTGTCGGAGGCCGTCGACACGACTCCCAACACCTTGTAGTAATCCTTCTCGTACCACTCCCGCTGGGCGGCCATGGCTCAGGTCACCCCCGGACGCGGACCATGGCCGGACGGAGCACGCGGCCCCGCCAGCGATAGCCCGATCGCAGCACCTCGTCGATGACCGGCTCGCCCCCCTCGACTTCGCCTTCGCATTTGGCCACGGCGTCGTGGACCTCGGGATCGAAGGGCACCTCGGCCTCGTTCACCCGCTCCAGGCCTTCCTTGGCCAGCGTCTCGAGCAGCATGGAACGGGCCGCCTGCAAGGCCTTGGCGTCTTCGGACCCGGCACCCGAGTCGCCCTGATGGGCCTGGGCCAGGTCGAGCGTGTCGAGCACGTGCAGCAACTTGGTCACCAGGTCGGTGGCGGCGCGCGCCGACTGCTCGTCCTGGAGGCGCTGGATCCGCTTGCGGTAGTTCTCGAATTCGGCCTGGACGCGCTGGAGCGCGAGCAGGTACTCGTCCCGCTCGGCCGCCAGCACCTTCATCGGATCGAGCTCGCGCTCGACCCCGTCGTCATCGCCGGACCCAGACCCAGTCCCGGTTCCGGGCGCCCCCGCCGCGGCCTCGGCCACGGCGGCACGGGCGTCGCTCCAGATCCCGGGCTCCAGCTTCCGATTCCGACTTCGACTCGGACTCCGGCGTGACCTCCTCAGCGGGGACGGCCTCGTCGGAGTTGCTCATGGCTCATCGACGATTTCGGCGTCGACCACTTCGTCGTCGGACCCGGCCTGGCCGGTCCCGTCGGCGCCGGCCGACCCATCGCTCCCGCCCGACCCGTCGCCGCTCGGGGCGCTCTGGGTCTGCGACGCCTGCTCGTACAGACGCTGGCTGAAGCTCTGGCTGACGCCGATCAGCTTCTCGGTCGTGTCCTTGATGACCTCGATGTTGGTCCCGTTCAAGGCGTCCTTCACCGCGGCGAGCGCCGTCTCGACGTCCTCCTTCTCGGTGCCCTCGAACTTCTCACCCTGGTCCTTGAGCAGCTTCTCGGTCTGGTACACGAGGGTGTCGGCCTGGTTGCGCACCTCGGCCTCTTCCCGACGGGTCTTGTCCTCCTCGGCGTGCGCCTCGGCGTCGCGGACCATCCGCTCGATGTCGTCCTTGGCCAGCGACGACTGACCGGTGATGGTCATGGACTGCTCCTTGCCGGTCCCCTTGTCGGTGGCCGACACGTGCACGATCCCGTTGGCGTCGATGTCGAACGTGACCTCGATCTGCGGCACACCCCGCGGGGCCGGCGGCAGGTCGACCAGCTGGAACTTGCCCAGGGTCTTGTTGTACATCGCCATCTCGCGCTCACCCTGGAGCACGTGGATCTCCACCGAGGGCTGGTTGTCCTCGGCCGTGGTGAAGGTCTCCGACCGCTTGGTCGGGATGGTGGTGTTGCGCTCGATCAGGCGGTGCATGACCGCACCCTTGGTCTCGATGCCCAACGACAGCGGCGTGACGTCGAGCAACAGGACGTCCTTGACCTCGCCCTTGAGGACACCGGCCTGGACGGCGGCACCGATGGCCACGACCTCGTCGGGGTTGACCCCCTTGTGGGGCTCCTTCCCCGACAGCGACTGCACCAGGTCCTGAATGGCCGGGATCCGGGTCGACCCACCGACCAGGACCACGTGGTCGATGTCGGAGGTCTTGAGCCCGGCGTCCTTGATGGCCGATTCGAAGGGACCGCGGCACGCCTCGACCAGATCGGCCGTGAGCTCGTTGAACTTGGCCCGGGTCAGCTTCAGGTCCAGGTGCTTGGGGCCCTCGCTGGTGGCGGTGATGAAGGGCAGGTTGATCGTTGTCTCCTGCACGCTGGACAGCTCGATCTTGGCCTTCTCGGCCGCTTCCTTGAGCCGCTGCGTGGCCATCTTGTCGGTCGAGAGGTCGACCCCCTCGGTGTTCTTGAACTCGGTGACCAACCAGTCCATGACCTTGTCGTCCCAGTCGTCCCCACCGAGCTTGGTGTTCCCCGAGGTGGCCTTCACCTCGAAGACACCGTCACCGATCTCGAGGATCGAGACGTCGAACGTCCCACCACCGAGGTCGAAGACCAGCACCGTGCGGTCGGAGTCCTCCTTGTCGAGCCCGTAGGCCAACGCGGCCGCGGTCGGCTCGTTGATGATGCGCAGGACCTCGAGCCCGGCGATCGCGCCCGCCTCCTTGGTGGCCGTCCGCTGGGCGTCGTCGAAGTAGGCCGGCACCGTGATGACCGCCTGGGTCACGGTGTCGCCCAGGTACGCCTCGGCGTCCCTCTTGAGCTTGCCCAGAATCCGGGCCGAGATCTCCTGGGCCTTGTACTTCTTGCCGTCGATGTCGACGGTCCAGTTGGTGCCCATGTGGCGCTTGACCGAGCGTACGGTCCGGTCGGGGTTGGTGATGGCCTGGCGCTTGGCGACCTCGCCCACCAGGACCTCGCCGGTCTTGGAGAAGCCCACCACGGACGGTGTCGTCCGCCCACCCTCGGCATTCGGGATGACGACGGGCTCGCCCGCCTCCAGCACACTGACCACCGAGTTGGTGGTCCCCAAGTCGATTCCCACGGCCTTAGCCATCTGCAGTCCTTCCGGTCGTTTGCGTTTTGACCACTATACCAAACATGAGTGTTATCTTGTCAACTTTTCTGTACGCAACGTGTGTGTAGTCGGTAAATACCCAGGTGAAAATGGGTAGGTGACCGCCCGCCACCTGCGCCAATCATACCGGCGGGCACCCGCGGCCGACTTCGATGTGGCTGGCCAACCTCTCTGCAGAAGCTGCGGTGAGACCGATGGGATCGGACGTCATGGGGAGCCCCCGGGACGCGCTCCGTCCCTCGAGGCGGCTCCCCTGAGGCGGGTCGCATACCATCGAGCCGTGCTCGATCTGATCCTCCTGCGCCACGGCCAGTCGACCTGGAACGCGGCGAACCTGTTCACCGGCTGGGTCGACGTGGACCTGACGCCGGCCGGGGAAGCCGAAGCCACCGCCGGCGGGGAGCTCCTGGCCGCCGAGCCCGGGCTCGACCTGCGGATCCTGCACACCTCGGTGCTCACCCGGGCCATCCGCACGGCCGAGCTGGCCCTGCACGCCGCCGGCCGCAGCTGGCTCCCGGTCCGCCGGGACTGGCGGCTCAACGAGCGGCACTACGGGGATCTGCAGGGGAAGAACAAGGCCGAGATCCGGGCCCAGTTCGGCGACGAGAAGCTCCAGGCCTGGCGGCGCAGCTACGACACCCCCCCACCCGAGCTCGCCCCCGACAACCCGACCTCGGTGGCCGAACGACCCCCGCTACCGCGACCTGGCGCCGGGGGACATCCCGACCACCGAGTGCCTGGCCGACGTGGTGCGCCGGGTGCTGCCCTATTGGGAGTCCGCCATCGTGCCCGACCTGCGCACCGCCGCCGAGAAGGGCGGTGCGGTGCTGGTGGCCGCCCACGGCAACAGCCTGCGGGCCCTGCGCAAGCACCTGGAGGGGATCTCCGACGCCGACATCACCGGTCTCGAGATTCCCACCGGCATCCCGTTCCGCTATCTCCTGGACGAGGACCTCTCGGTGCACTCGGCCACCTTCTTGGGTGACCCCGATGCCGCCGCCGCAGCCGCGGCTGCCGTCGCCCGCCAGGCGGGTTAGCCGGGGGAGGAGGCCAACCGGTCTGGCGAGCGATGACGGCGGCGGGTCGGAGCGCCTCGCCGCGCTCCGACCCGGCCGATCCGCTTACAGGGCGTCGGCCCCGCGTTCTCCGGTGCGCACCCGCACCACGGTCTCGATCGGGATGACCCAGACCTTCCCGTCGCCGATCTTCCCGGTGGCCGCGGTGGTGACGATGGCTTCGACCACTTCTTCGGTCTGACCATCGTCGACGAGCACCTCGATGCGGATCTTCGGCACGAAGTCCACCTCGTATTCGGCCCCGCGGTACACCTCGGTGTGACCCCGCTGGCGTCCGAAGCCCTGCGCCTCGGTCAGGGTCATCCCCTGGACCCCGAGATTCTTCAGGACCTCCTTGACGTCATCGAGTTTGAACGGTTTGAGGACTGCCACGATCAGCTTCATGTTGAGCTCCTTTCGATCTATCGGACCTAGGACCGTTCACCGTCTGGCGGCGAGGGATCCGACGATATCGGTGGTTCACGGTCCGACTCGAGGCCCGCCATGGCGAAGGCCCCTCCGGTCCGGGTGGCGAAGGCCTCCTCGGGGAAGGCTTCCTCGCCGTGGATGGCCAGGTCGCCGACCTCGAGGATGCTGTCCTTGTACCGGACCCCTCGCAGCACCAGCTTGATCAGCTGCATCAAGATGAAGGTCACCAGCGCCGACCAGAAGATGACCCACACGGCCGCTCGGAACTGTTCCCAGAGCTGGTGCGCCGAGCCGGTGTACATCAGCCCGTTCACCGAGAAGGGCACGCACTTGCCCCCCGAGGCGATGTAGGTGGCGTTCGACGTGGCGATCACCTGCCCCGAGGCGGTCAGGTGGCCGCACCCGTACTCCACCATGCTCGGGTCGCCCCAGATGCCCAGCAGCATGCCGCCCATGAAGCCGGCGATGCCGTGGGTGTAGACGACACCCAGTGCATCGTCCACCTTCGAGAACGGTCGGACCTTGGACAGGAAGTTCCAGGCGACCCACACGACGGCGCAGCAGGTGGCGCCCACGAAGATGGCGCCCCGGCCGTTGACCCAGCCGGCGCAGGGCGTGATCCCGACCAGGCCGCAGATCATGCCGTTGACGCCGCCCAGGAAGGTGGGCTTCCTCTCCTTGGTGAGCCAGGCGTCCAGGGCCATCCACACCACCACGCCGGTCGCCGTGGCGATGTTGGTGTTGATGACGGCGGAGGCGGCGCTGGCCCCGGCGTAGTACGGGTCACCACCGTTGAAGCCGTTCCAGCCGAGCCACAGGATGCCGGCTCCGACGGCGGCCATGACGAGGTTGTTGGGCAAGGCATGTTGTCGGTCCCGCAGGAGCCGGGGCCCGAGGACCCAGGCGGCCACGAACCCGGACACCCCGGCCGACATGTGGATGACGTAGCCGCCGGAGAAGTCGAGCGATCCCTCCTGGGCGAAGTAGCCACCGCCCCAGAGCATGAAGGCGTCGACGCCGTAGACGAAGGTCGACCACAGCGGCACCAGCAGGCACCAGGCGCTGAACTTGATCCGGCCCAACACGCTCCCCAGGAACAACAGCGGGGTGATGGCGGCGAAGACGAACTGGAAGTAGGCCAGCGATGCGGTCGGGAAGTGGAAGGGGATGACGGTGTTGGCCGCCGACACGGCCTGGCCCTGTTCCTCGGCCGCACTGGTGATGCTGCCCGGTACGCCGACGAAGTTGTCGAAGAAGTGTTTCCACCCCCCCACACCGGTGAGTTGGTTCTGCACCCCGTTCGTGACCCCCGAACCGACCGAGTTACCCCCGAAGCCCATCTTGTAGGACCAGAGCACCCAGGCGATGAGCACCAGGGAGAACCCGGCGAACATCATGGCCAACACGTTGACGGCCCACTTCTTGGGGACGATCGACGCGTAGAGAACGGCCAGGCCGGGGAGGCTCATCAAGCCGACGAACGTGGCGGCGGTCAGCTGCCAGGTGTTGTCGGCCGGATTGAGCCAACTTGGATATGGAACAGGCACTATGGCGCCTATCAGGTGAAGCACTCGAGCTCTCCTAACTGTCAATGGGTACCGGCGCCCCGCTCTGTGAGCAGAGCGTCACAGAGCACCGGTACGGCAAGGCCACAGCAGGCGGATCACCCCGCCGCTCAAAGGATGAAGGAGGGTCGTTTCCACACCGTCACGCCAGTGTTTCCAGTGCGTTAATCCCGCCATCCGCATTGCCTCGCGCGTCATGGCCGGCCCTGATGACCCGTTCCGCTGGCCCGAAATGGACGGGCGGGAACGAAGTGGCGAAGGGACCATCGCCTGGGGCATGGTCAAGACGATGCCCGTGCCGCCACGACCGCCCGACGACGTGACGGACCCGGCCCACACGGGCAAGTACGCCGAGCCCCTCACCTCGCTCCGTGCGGGCAGCGTCGACATCGATGCCCGCCGCATCGGTCGGGCCATCGGCGTGCTCCTGCTGGTGGCGCTCGTCGTGGTGGCCGTCGTGCTCGCCGTGGCCGGAGCCCAGAAGAACAACCAGATCGACCGCCTGCGCCACGACGGGGTGCCGGTGACCATCACCGTCTCGAGCTGCGCCGGGCTCCTGGGAGGCAGCGGCAGCAACGCGGCCGGGTACACCTGCCGCGGCACGTTCACCGCGGCCGGCCATCGCTACACCGAGGGCATCCCGGGCGACACCTTGTACCGGCCGGGCACGACCATCCGGGCCGTCCGGGTTCCGGGTGACCCGGCCCTGGTCACGCCGCTCACGGTCCTGGCCACCGAACAGGCCTCCTGGCGGGTGTACCTCCTGCCGGCCGTTCTGCTGGCCGGCGCTGCGCTCCTGCTGGTCCTCCTCGTCTACAGCCGGAGGCGAGCCAGGGGAGCGGCGGCGGCGCAGCCCGAGGTGGCCGTGATCGCCGGCGGCGAATCGGGCGGGAGCCGTCGCCGCAGTCAGGTCTGGTCAGCTCAGGTCGGCGGGGTGTAGCGCTTGTTCGCCCGCGGGGTCGACGTTCGCGGCGTGGGGCGGCTCTTCTGCGCCCTGGGGGCCGGCCCGTCGCCGGTGGCCAACTTCAGGCTCTGCTGGAGGCGCCAGGTCCGGACCAGCAACCAGGCGCCGAACAACAGGAACGGGACGCCGAAGCCCCAGTAGTGCAGGTTGAACGTGGCCAGCCCGTAGAGCGCCATGGTCAGGCCGAGGAAGAAACGCTTGCGCAGCAGGGCCGTCGCCATCATCAGGACGGACATGGCCAGGAGCACCAGCAGGAGCTCGTGATAGACCGACACGCTGGCGTGCCGCGGGTTCACCTGGCCGTTGGCCAACAAGGCGGCCGGGTCGTGGTTGATCAGCGTCGTGATGATGATGAAGGCGATCAGGGCGGCGAATGGCGCGGCGATCAGACCGATGGCTCGTTCCTTGTCCGAGGCCGTCTTGATCTCGGCCTGCAATTCCTCGACCGACCGCGTGTCGGAAGCCTTGGACGTCGAGCCGTCGTCGGGCCCGTCCGGCTTGACGACGGCGTTTTGAAAACGCAACCAGAGGCTGGGCCGCGGTGCGGAATTCTCATCGGAATTGCCGGAATTTCGACCCCAGGGCATCGGTGAAGGCTACCGCGACCCGTTTCGCCGGGCGACTCGCGTCGCCGCTGAATCAGGCGATCGCGCCCGATTTGCCGGCACTTTGCGCACGCAATACCTGGCCGCACGGCACGTGTTACGAGCACGTGAATAGTCCGGAGGGTATCGTTGCCGCCATGACCAAAGGCCGTTACGACCTCGACCTCTCGCAGATCTGGTTGTTCTCAACGTCGTCAGCCAAGGACCTGAAGGTGATCCGCAAGGCCCTCGAGGAAGTGACGGTGCCGCCGGGGCGTGTCCTGACCGAACAGGGCACCATCGGCCGGGAGTTCTTCCTCATTGTCGATGGCAAGGCCACCGTGAAGCACAACAACCGCAAGACGGCCACGCTCGGCCCGGGCCAGTACTTCGGTGAGCTCGCCCTGCTCGACCGCCGTCCCCGCTCGGCCACCGTGATCTCGGACACCGACATGGACCTCCTCATCCTCGGTCAGCGCCAGTTCAACGGCGTGCTCGATGCGGTGCCGGCCCTCTCCCGCAAGTTGTTGGCCGCCATGGCCACCCGCTTGCGCGAGGCCGACGAGAAGGCCTACCACTAACAATCCGGCCACGATCCGCGCACCGGTGACGGGTGCGGTGGAAGAATCAACAGGGTCCCGTTTCCTCGCCGTATACGGAGGTCCCCATGTCCCTAGCCCGCAAGCTGGGTGCCGAATTCCTCGGCACCGGCATCCTGGTCTTCGTCGCCGTCGGTACCGCCACCGAGATGATCGGGTTCCACCTCTTCGGCCTCAGCTACGCCGCCGGCGTGGCCGCCACCGCCCTGGCCTTCGGCCTGGTGCTGATCGCCCTGGTCTACGCCATCGGGCCCATCTCGGGCTGCCACATCAATCCGGCCGTCACCATGGGCTTCATCACCACCGGGCGGATGAAGCTGGCCGAAGGCGTCGCCTTCATGGTGGCCCAGGTGGTCGGCGCCATCGGCGGGGCCTACCTGCTCTACGGCGTCATGGTGAACATCCCCAGCTACCACAAGCAGATCCAGGGGCTGGGCGCCGACGGGTACGGCAAGTACTCCCATTTGCTGTTGAACCAGACCGGGGCCTTCCTCGTCGAGGCGGTCCTCACCTTCGTCTTCGTCTCCGTGGTGCTCTTCGCCACCCACAAGGCGGCCATTCAAGGCGCGGTTGGCGTGGCCATCGGCATGGCCCTGGTGGTGGTCCACCTCATCGGGATCCCGCTCACCGGCACCTCGGTCAACCCGGCCCGGAGCATCGGGCCGGCCCTGGTGGTGGGCGGATCGGCCCTCAGTCAGCTCTGGCTCTTCATCGTCGCACCGTTGGTCGGCGCCATCGTGGCCGCCGTGGTGCACCTGGTGCTGGCCGACCGCTCCAAGGACGTGCTGGTGGAGGGCGCCCAGCCCGATCCCGTTAGCGTCTGAGGGATGGATCTTCGGACGGCCCTCGACTTCGTACGCCAACGGAACCAGGGGGTCCTGACCACCATCAGGGCCAACGGTCGGCCCCAGCTGTCCAACATCCTCTACGCCCTGGGCGACGACGACGTGGCCCGCATCTCGGTCACCGACAGCCGGGCCAAGACGGCCAACCTGCGCCGGGATCCCCGGGCCTCGCTCTACGTGCTGGGCGACTCCTTCTGGCAGTACGTCGTGCTCGAGGGAAACGTCGACGTCTCACCGGTGGCCGCCGACCCCCAGGACGACACGGTGGAGCAACTGGTGACCCTCTACCGCGCCGGCCAGGGCAAGGAACACCCCGACTGGGACGAGTTCCGCACCGCCATGGTGACCGACCGGCGCCTCGTCCTGGCCTTCCGCCCCGAACGGGCCTACGGCATCGGCGCCTAGCGACCGCCGTTCGGCCCGGAGCTGAGGCTCTCCTCCACCCGGCGGCGAGCCGGACCGCACGCCAGCCCATGACACCCATGCGGGTCGCCCGGGACCGGCCAGCGGAACGTGTGTAACCTTCGCCCGCCGCGGCATTCCTCGAGAATCGCCGCGCCACTCATCGACCGAATGCAGGAGGCACAGACGTGAGGTTGCGCGGATCGAGGGCGACGTTCGCCAGACCCGCCGACTCCGGTCGGGCACCGGGGCGTGCGCACCGCGATCGGTCTGGCCGCGGCGGCGGCCAGTGGGGTGGCCATCACGGGGTGCGCCCCGAGGGCCGATGCGGCAGCCGCGGCCAAGACGACGACCTTCACCCTTACCGGCGGCCTCAACGGCACCCTCACCGTGCCCTACGCCAAATGCAAGAACGGCGACCAGGAGTTCCAGTTCGTCAACCAGATGCTCAGCGGTTCCCCGAGCAACTTCTGGACGGTGTTCATCACCACGCCGTCGGCTCGCGGCGGGACCTGGACGAAGTTCGGTCACAGCGCGGCCGCGCAGACCACACTGGGTGTCCAGCTGCAGACCCAATCGTCGAGCGGGGCGACCGAGTGGGTGACCGAGACGCGGCCGCCTCACCACGTTGCGAGGCACCGGGAGGGTCAACGTGACCCTCGGTTTCGAGAGCTCCTACACCGCGGCGCCCGGCTTCCCCACCGTCCATATGACCGGCACGTGGGGCTGCAACCGTCCGCGCTGAACGCGTGGGCCGGGAGCGCCCCGCCCGTTGGGGCTCAGCGCGAACACACAGTGAACACCGGTACACCTCCCCGGCCCGGCCTCCTACGCTTGTCCCATGGCGCGGCCACCAGACCCGGATCCGCAACCGGGTCAGCAGAAGGGGCCGAAGGCCACGTTCCGGCGCCGGATGATGCGCGTCCCCGAGCAGAGCCCCGAATTGCAGCTGAAACAAGCCCAAGATGTCCTCAGCTGGGCCATCCGCAAGCGCGGCGCCGACTCCCCGTTTGCCGTCAAGGCCATGAACGAAGTGGCCACTCAGCTGGCCCGGCAGGCTCGCACCACCGAGGAGGCGGTGCTCAGGTGGCAGATCGTGGACGCCCTCCGCACGAACCTGGGACCCGAAGACGAGGCCACCCTCAACGCCGAGTGGAAGCTGGCCACCTGCCTGATCTCACTGGACCGGCCCGAAGATGCCGACCCCCTGCTGACCCATGTCGTGGCCGGCAAGGCGCTCGCCCTCGGCAATGACGACCCCGAGACCTTGGCCGCCCGGGCCTGGAGCGCCACCGTGGCCAAGAAGCTGGGAAGACTCCCGGAAGCTCGGCTCCAGCAGGAACAGGTGGTGGCGGGCTATGAGCTGCAGGGGCTGGCCGAGAGTGACGAGGGCATCTTGGCCGCGCTGAACCTGGCCTCGACCCTCACCGCCCTGCACGATCTCGACGGTGCCTCCCGCCTCCTGCGCCATGTCCTCGACCTCCGGAGCCGCACCCTCGGTCCCGACGACCCGAGAACGCTCGATGTCCTCGAGGCCCTGGCGTCCGTCTCGTTCATGAACAAGAACGTGCCCGAGGCGACGGTGATGGCGAGGAACCTGGTCGAGAAGCGGGCCCGGGTGCTCGGGGATGACGCCGAAGAGACCATCAAGTCTCGTGCGTTCTTGGCGTCGATCGAGGCGCACGGCGATTCCGCGTGACCCATCCGGATCTCATCGGGCCGGCCGCCCCGAACGGACCTACGGCACCGGCAGCTAGACCTGCTGCTCGGCCTTGAGCAGTGACTCCTCCACCAATTGGGAGAGGTCCAGCACCCGCACGTCGTCTTCCTTCGAGTTGGCGCGCACGGCGTCGTCCAGCATGATCATGCAGTAGGGGCAGGCGGTCGAGACCACGTCGGCCCCGGTCCCGAGGGCCTCGTCCATGCGCTCCATGTTGACCCGCTTGCCGATGTTCTCCTCCAGCCACATGCGGGCCCCGCCGGCGCCGCAGCAGAAGCCCCGCTCCTTGCACCGGCGCATCTCGATCTGCTCGACCCCCGGGATGGCGCTGAGCACGCTCCGGGGCTCCTCGATGACCCGGTTGTGCCGGGCCAGGTAGCAGGGGTCGTGGTAGGTGACCTTGCCGTTGTACCCGGTGCCCGGGACCAGCTTGCCCGAGCTGACCAGGTGCTCGAGCAGCTCGGCGTGATGGATGACCTCGTAGTTGCCGCCCAGTGAGGGGTACTCGTTCTTGATGGTGTTGAAGCAGTGCGGGCAGCTGGCGATGATCTTCTTGGCTCCCACCGAGTTCAGGGTCTCGATGTTCATCCGCCCCTGCTCCTGGTAGAGGTACTCGTTGCCCAGGCGGCGGACCGGGTCGCCGGTGCAGGACTCCTTCGGCCCGAGGATCCCGAAGGTCACGCCGGCCCGGTGCAGCATGCGCGCGGTGGCCTGGACGCCCTTGCGGGCCCGCTCATCGAGGGCCCCGGCGCACCCGACCCAGTAGAGGTACTCGACGTCGTCGGGAATCGTCCCGGTGATGACCGGGATCTCGAAGTCCAGGGTCTGGGTCCACTCGGTCCGCTTGGCCTGGCCCAGGCCCCACGGGTCGCCCTGGTTCTCGACGTTGCGCAGCATCAAGCCGGCCTCGGAGGGGAATTCGGACTCCATGAGCACCTGGTAACGGCGCATGTCGACGATGGCGTCGATGTGCTCGATGTCGACCGGGCACTCCTCGACGCACGCGCCGCAGGTGGTGCAGGCCCACAGCACGTCGGGGTCGATGACGTTGGGCACCAGCGCCGTGAAGTCGCCCTCGCCGGTGAGCAACGGCGTGGCCGAGGCGAACATGTTGTCCCGCAGGTTCATGATCAACAATTTCGGCGAGAGGGGCTTCTCGGTGTTCCAGGCCGGGCAGGCCGACTGGCAGCGCCCGCACTCGGTGCAGGTGGCGAAGTCCAGCATCTGCTTCCAGGAGAAGTGGCCGACTTCGCCCACGCCGAACACGGTGTCCTCGTCGACGTTCTCCATGTCCATGTCGGGCGTCTTGTCCAGCGCGCCCAGGGCCCGGGGCCGGCGGGAGAAGGCCACGTTGATGGGAGCCATGAAGATGTGCAGGTGCTTGGAGTACGAGATGAAGACCATGAAGCCGGCGATGACGGCGATGTTCAAGATCACGAAGGTGGTCTCGATCACGCTGTTCACGCCCGTCCCGAGCGGATGTAGCCAACTGGCCACGGCGTGGGAGGCGAAGGCCCACGAGTCGAAGGGGAAGTTCCCGGTGTTGATCTGGCCCGCCCGGTAGATGATCAGGGTGACCATGACCCCGGCGATCATGGCCAGGACGACCCACGCCGCCCCGGTGTGCGAGCCGTAGAAGCGGGACTGGCGTTGCTTCTTGGCCGGGGCGTTCTGGATCCGGATGACGGTGAAGACGCCCAGGGAAATCAGCACGGCCACGGCGAAGAAGTCCTCCAAGAAGCCGATCCATTGCCAGTGGCCGAGCAGCGGGATGAAGAAGTCCCGGTCGAAGAGGGCCCCGTAGGCCTCGATAATTGTAAGGAGAAGGACGGTGAAGCCCCACATGGTGAAGAAGTGGGCCAAACCGGGCACCGTCCACTGCAAAAGCTTGCGCTGACCTGCGACTTCGACCGTCTCGGCCTCGACTTTGGGGACGATGCTCCCCCGGGTCCGATCCGGTGCCGGCTGGCCGCTCCGGATCAGCCTCGAAAGCCAATGAAAGCGCCTGCCGGCGATGCCGAAGCCAATCACGGTCACGCCGAGGCCCAAGATGATTCTGATCAGCACGGATGCTCCTCGCAGCTCTCAGTTCGTCGAACAGGGAAGGTGGCGGATAGCGAGCACCACCTGGGATTCACATGCGGCCCAGAGGATAGTGGGGTGTCCCTTCCCGGGCATAGTTGAGACCCGTACCCCGATCCCTGGGGATCTACGACCCCGGTTGGATGCCCAACGTGGACTCACCTAAAACGTCGCCGCTCATGTGCCGTCGACAGCCGATTCCGGCCCGCGGACGGGCCGCCAGGGTGGTCGTGCAACAGCGTGCAACACCGCCCCACGTCCGACTTTCGTGCAACACGTTCCGCACTTTTGGCCGTATGTAGCGGTCATCGGCCACGAGGAAATCGCGTTTACCCAGCGTGTAGTGTTGCGGTGCTTTCGCGGGCGTAGTTCAGAGGCAGAACATCAGCTTCCCAAGCTGGCCGGGGCCTGCGGCATCGTGATGGAACCCTGCCGGCTGCTGGAGGAGAACGACCGGGCCCACTTCATGACCCGGCGCTTCGACCGCCGGGCCGACGGCTCGAAGGTCCACACCCAGACGCTGTGTGCCCTGGACCAGCTCGACTTCAACCTGGCCGACACCCACAGCTACGCCCAGTACCTCGACGTGATCGATCGCCTGGGCCTGGGGGCGGAGGCCCGGGAGCAGGGATTCCGCCGGCTGGCCTTCAACGTGGCAGGCGCCAACCGGGACGACCACACCAAGAACCTCTCCTTTTGCTGCGACGCCGAGGGGACGTGGTCACTCTCCCCGGCCTACGACGTCAATTACGCCTACAACCCCCACGGCCAGTGGACCCAACGCCACCAGATGTCGGTGAACGGCAAGTTCGAGGGCATCACCCGGGCCGATCTGCTGGAGCTGGGCGATCGGTTCATCGTCCCCTCGCCGGCCCGGGTCATCGATGAGATCCTCGACGCGGTGGATCGCTGGCCCACGTTCGCCGAAGCCGCCAACGTGGATGGCGAACAAGCCCGGCGGATCGCGGCCAGCTTGGAGACGTTCCGGCCCCGTTGAGGGTGGTCCGATTCACGTCGGGACGTGGCGAGGACAAGTGATCACGCTTGACTCCTATCCCACAGCTGCAACGGCCGGCTCCTCCGAAGGCGAGAACTTCGTCATCAGCCAGATACCGACGCACAGGACGGCGAAGCCCAGCGCGCTCAGGGCGAGCCGCAGGGGGTCGTCGGTGAAGTGCTCGGCGAAGAGCCACACCCCGAGAGCCACGCTGACGACGGGGTCGGTGGCCACCATCAGCGGTGACGACACGTTGAGCGGGCCGACGTGGAGGGCGGCCTGCATCAAGATGTTGCCCACGATGCCGCCGACGATGACGGCGTAGACGGGCCAGTGGGCGAAGGTCCTGATGAGGCCGTAGTCGGCCAGGTTGTCGGTCATCGACTTGATGAAGCTGGCCTCGAGGGCCCACACCACGCCGGTCGCCGTGCCATAGAGGGCGGCCTTCCAGGTCGGTGACCCCACGCGGGCCACCATGACCATGAGGAGCGCGATACCGCCCAGCACGAGGGAAGCGGAGAACCACTCCGAGGTGCTCGCCGTGGTCCGGCCGCCGGTCGGCTCGGAGGTGACGATGAAGACGCCCAAGCCGGCACAGGTGACGACGGCCGACCACCAGGCCGCGCCCGAGACCCGGTGGTGGAACCAGAGCCGCCGGATGAGGAGGGCGAAGACCAGCTCGGCCACCATGAGCGGCTGGACGATGGAGAGGGCACCGATGTGCAGGGCGATGGCCTGAAAGACGAACCCGGCGATCAGGGCCACCCAACCGAAAAGCCACATGGGCTGGCGGAAGAGGTAGAGCACGAGGCGCTTCCCCTTGACGCCCGCCGGCGCGCTGGTGCTCGAGAGATGCTGCGTGACCAGGTTGCCGGCGTTGGCCAGGGCGGCCAGCAGGGCGAGGAGCTCGCTCATGGTCGAAGAGGCCTGGGCACGCCTGAAGGGTAATTCGGCTGGCCATCACACTTCCCTAATCTGCGCCTGGCTGGTTACACACAGGTCGGGGCGATGCTCTCAGTGGAGACACAACAAGGAGTGTTGGCATGGGAGATCTCACGCAGCGGGCGGGCGGGCGATGGGCCGCCATGGGACTGGCCGGACGAGCCTGGTGGACCGGTGCCATTTCGCTGGCCACCGCCGCCGTGCTGGTGTTGGGGGCGGTGTCCCTGGCCGATGCCTCGGCCAAGCCGGTGGCCAAGAGCGCGACCCCGACCACCGCCATGAGCGGGTCGATGCCCGGGATGAACATGTCCGGAGGCAGTTCGAAGTCGAGCGCCACCACGTCGTCGAAGTCGCCCATCTGCGCCAACGTGAAGAACACCACGGTGATGGGCAACGGAATGGTCATGGCCCCGGTGCCCTCGACGGCACCCACGGCGGCCCAAAAGGCGGCGGCGGCGAAGTTGGTGGCCCAGACCAAGGCCTCGCTGGCGCAGTACGCCAGCCTGTCGGCGGCCACGGCCGCCGGGTACGTGCCGGCCACCAACCCCAACGGCTACGTGGTCCACTACGCCAACTGGAAGACGGTCGAGTACAGCGACGTGCTCGACCCGTCGCATCCCTCGTCGCTGGTCTACGCCAACACGGTGAACGGGCCGGTGCTGCTCGGGGCCATGTATCTCGGACCGGGGCCCTGCCAACCCGGGCCCGATATCGGCGGGTCGCTGACCGATTGGCACGCCCACGACGATCTCTGCCTCTCGGCCTCACATCAGGTGGTCGGCAAGACCACCGGCGCGGGAACGTGCGCGGTGGGGACGCACAACACGAACACCCTCTTCATGTTGCACGTCTGGACCACGCCGTCACTGGCCTCGACCCACCAGTTCGAGGCTGACCTGACCCGGGCCGAGATCGCTCCCATCATCCGGGGCCAGGCGTGACCAGCCCGGCGCGCCCGCGGCTCACGGCGCGCCACATCCAGGTCGGGCTGGGCATGGTGTGGCTGCTCGACGGGCTCCTGCAGCTCCAGCCCAAGATGTTCGGGTCGGGCTTCGCCGACATGGTCATCATGCCCTCGGCCCAGGGGCAACCCGGCGCCGTGTCGAGCGCCATCACCCATGTGGCCCACCTCATCTCGGTGCAACCGGCCCTGGTGAACGCTGCTGTTCGCCGGCGTGCAGCTGCTGATCGGGGCCGGCCTGTTGATCCGCGAGACGGTCAAGCCGGCCCTGGTGGTCTCCTTCGTCTGGGCCCTCGGGGTGTGGACGCTGGGCGAGGGCTTCGGCATGTTGTTGACCGGCCACGCCTCGCCGCTGAGCGGCGCGCCCGGCGCGGCCCTGCTCTACGCCGTCATCGGGTTGCTGGTCTGGCCCAGGGTTCGTTCGGCTGAGGTCGCCACCGGTCCGGCCGCCTCCGAAGGCCTGTTGGGGGTACGGGGCGGCCAGACCATGTGGGCCCTGCTTGTGGACCGGCATGGGCGTGCTGTGGTTGCTGCCGGTCAATCGCGCCCAGGGCGCGCTCTCGGGCGCACTCGGCAACGCCGCCTCGGGCGAGCCCGGCTGGCTGGCCCACCTCGAGTCGGCGGCCTCGGGCGTCTTTGCCGGCCGAGGCACCTCGGTGGCCGTCGTCCTGGCCGTCATGTCCTTCGTCATCGGGCTCGGACCGCTCCTGACCAAGCGCTCCGCCGTCTTCCTGGTGGCCGGCATCGCCCTGTCGCTCGACTACTGGATCTTCGGGCAGGCCTTCGGCCAGATGTTCACCGGGATGGGGACCGACCCGAACACCGGACCGCTGGTCATCTTGCTGGCGCTGACCATCTTCCCGATCCGCCCGGCCCACGCCGTGACGACCACCGACGCCGAGCCGGCCGAGGGGCTGGTCCAGCGCAGCGCGCCACGGCGGGAACTCGCTCACCTGCCGGGTTGAGCGGGCCGGGGGCCGGTCGGCAGATCGCCCCACGGCTCGGACTGACACTGGCATTGCAGGACCACACGTGCTCCTTTTGGCAGATATCCGCTTTGACCAGGGATTAGCGTTGTGGGACGGGCTTGGGGCGGGCGGCGTACAGACTGGCGTCGGTCGTCGGCGGGTAAACAGGGGGGATGAAATTGATCCGGGGGAATGCCAAGAGCAAGACCCGACCCACGGTGGGCCTGGTGCTGGGTGCCGGTGGCGTGGTCGGCCAGGCCTATCAGGCCGGCGTGCTGGCCGGGCTCGAGCGCGAGGCCGGGTGGGACCCCCGCCAAGCTGATCTGATCGTCGGGACCTCGGCCGGTTCGGTGACCGGGGCCGCGCTGCGGGTCGGTGTGCCGGCCACCGACCTGGCCGCCATGGCCGTGGGCCGGCCCCTGTCGCGCCGCGGTGGCGCATTGCTCGAGCGCATCCTGCCCGAAT
The DNA here is from genome assembly GCA_963743785.1 of uncultured Acidimicrobiaceae bacterium. Lineage (GTDB taxonomy): Bacteria > Actinomycetota > Acidimicrobiia > Acidimicrobiales > RAAP-2 > Bog-473. The sequence goes on from CAVURD010000042.1 coordinate 45,081, forward strand.
CCGAGGCCCTCCCCGTCCCCCCGGTCACCTCGCTGCTGCGTCTCTGGCGGCCGCCGTCACCCGCCTTGTTGAACCGGGTGGCGCGTCGGCCGTTGGCCTTCCGGCCCGACGTCGCCGCCATGACGATGATGCCGCGCGGCAAGGTGGACATCACCGATCGCGCCCGGGGCTTGGACGAACTGGTCGGCGAAGCCTGGCCCGAAGGGCTGTGGCTCTGCGCGGCGCGGTGCGCTGACGGGGCCCGGGTCGTCTTCGGTCGTGCCGGCTCGCCCGGGGCCACCCTGGCCGAGGCCGTGCTGGCCTCCTGTGCCATTCCCGGGTACTTCAAGCCGGTCACGATCGAGGGCAAGGACTACTTCGACGGTGGCGTGCACTCGGTGACCAACGCCGACGTGCTGCGCACCGAGGACCTCGATGTGGTGGTGGTCGTCTCCTCCATGTCGGCGTCGCACGGCCAGGCCACCGGCGCCGACGCGCTGCTGCGCTGGTCGGTGCACCGCCGCATGGAACGCGAGATCGCCCGCCTCGAGGCCAACGGCACCACGGTCATCCGGCTCGAGCCGGGCGGGGTGGCGCGCCGGGCCATGGGCCTGCGGGCCATGGCCGAAGACCGCTCGTCGCGGGTGGTCGTGTCCGCCTACGAGGAGACGGTGCAGCGGGTCTCGTCCGACCCACTGTTCGCCCGTCTGGGTGGCACGGTGCGGGCCGCGTCGGTGGCCACCGGCTAAGCCTGCCTTCGCTGAGAAGATGAACGGTGACTGAGGAGACCGGGGCCCCACTCCACCATCAGTCCAGGAGGTCGCGAATGTCGGCCGCCGTCATCGCGCCGGACTCAAATCCGCCTCCGTCCATCACGTTGGCAAAGAGCGCGGCCTTCTTGGCCTTCAGGGCCATGACCTTCTCCTCCAGGGTGTCGATGGCCACCAGCCGATACACCATGACCTTGCGGGTTTGGCCGATGCGGTGGATGCGATCAACCGCCTGGGCCTCGGTGGCCGGGTTCCACCAGGGATCGAGGAGAATGCAATAGTCCGCTTCGGTCAGGTTCAGACCGAAGCCCCCGGCCTTCAGGCTGATCAGGAAGACCGGGGCGTGGCCCTCCCGGAACTCGGCGATGACCGCCGGCCGGTTGCGGGTCCGTCCATCGAGGTAGCAGTGTTCAATTCCGGCCTGGCGGATCCGATCGCGGGCAAGCGTGAGAAACCGGGTGAATTGGCTGAACACGAGCACCCGGTGACCATCGGCGACGATGTCCTCGAGCATCTCCATCAGCGCGTCGAGCTTGGTCGAGGGCACTCCGGTGTGTTCGGCGTCGACGAGCGACACATCGAGACTCGCCTGGCGGAGCAGGGTGAGAGAACGGAAGATCTCGAACCGGTTCTTGGTCATGTCGTCGAGCAGTCCGAGGACTTTCTGGCGCTCACGCTGCAGGTACGTTTGATAGACCTTCTTGTGTCTTGGGGCTGAGGTCGAGCTCGAGCACCTGCTCTTGTTTGGCCGGCAGCTCGCTGGCCACCTGCTCCTTCGTGCGCCGCAGCATGAGGGGGCGGACCCGTCGACGAAGCTGAGCCAGTCGCTCGGGGTCTGTCCCCTTTTCGATCGGCACCCGGTAGTACTCGGCGAAGCGGTCGGGACTGGCGAACAGCCCAGGGGCGACGATGGAGAGCAACGACCACAGCTCCATCAGATTGTTCTCAATCGGCGTCCCACTCATCGCCACTTTGAAAGGGACGGGCAGCGTCTTGGCCCGCTGGTAGGTCTGGGAGAGCCGGTTCTTGGCGAACTGGGCCTCGTCGAGGAACAGCCCGGCCCAGTCGACGCCGGCATACTCGTCGTACTCCATCCGGAACAGGCTGTAGGAAGTGATCACCACATCGAACTCTGCCGCCATGTCCGCCAGGCTCGTCCCGCGGCGACGCCCGGTCTCGGTGACCGTGGTCACGTTCAGGTCGGGCGCGAACCGACGGCACTCCGACGCCCAGTTGCCCACGACGCTGGTCGGCGCGACGACCAGCCAGGGATCGTCGGTGAGACCACGCTCCTTGGTGTGGCACATCAACGCCAGCGCCTGCAGCGTCTTGCCGAGCCCCATGTCGTCGGCGAGAACGCCGCCGAGCCGATGCTCGTAGAGATAGGCCAACCAGTTGAACCCCGTGTGCTGGTAGGGCCGGAGCGTGGCGCGCAGGGTGGCGGGCGGGCCATAGTCGGTCCGATCGGCCGCACCAGCGAGCGCGCGCACCGAGTCCTCCCAGTGACCGGCCTGGGCCGTCACTTCGCCGAGGCGCAGGAAGTCCTCCCACAGGCTCGCTTGGAATCGGCTCAGGCGGATTCCGTCACCCGGCGCGTCGTGGAGGCCACGCGCCTCGCTGATCAGCTGGGCCAGTTCTCGCAGCTCCTCCCGATCGAGCGAGAAGAAGGTCCCCGACGGCAGGATCAGATGCGACTGACCCTCGGCCAGAGCGATGAAGAGCTCGCTGAACGGCACCTCTTCGCCGCCCACGGTCACCGTGATCGTCAGGTCGAACCAGTCGTTCTCCGCTGAACCCGAACCGCCCAGGCTGACCACCGGGGCGGCCACGGCCTCGCGGTAGTCGGGGACCGTGCCGATGCGCTCGATCCTCACGCCCGTGGTCGCCTCGAGCGCCGGCAGCGAGGTCGGTGACGAATCGGACGGCGGTCATGCCGTGGAGCCGGGCGGCTCGCAGCGAGGCGCGTGCCGAAGGCCGTGCGCTCGAACAACTCGGGAACGGATCGCACCACCGCCGTGGCCGCGGCGATGATGGCGTCTTCGGCCGATCGTTGGTGGCCTCTGCTCGGGGCGCCCCACAGGTCCGCTCGCCACTGCCCGCCTTCGGCCCCTCTGGCCCACGTCAGCCCGATGTCGTTGCCGTCTCCCGCGCTGATGGTGAGGACCAAGGTGGGCGGCCGGACCTCCGGCAGCTCGACCGATCCGTCACTCGATGCCACCTCCACCTTGCGGTGGAGCTTCGGGACGAACGATTGCAAAAAGCGCTTCTCGTCGTGGCGCGGCACATCAACCGCGGCCGTCCGGAGGAAGGCGCGCAAGTTGTCGTCCACCGGCGTGGCGAGCGCCGCCAGGCCGAGTCCGAGGGTGAGTGGCTTCCCGCTGGACGCGGCGCCTGGTCGGTTCGTCCCACCAGGCGATGCCGTGGGCCGGGCTACCGATGAGCATGGACCGCTCGAGGGGAACCCGCTGGTCCGGGGCCGCGATGCGGGGCTCGACCCGGAGGCCCGATTCCGTCCGGGTGACGTCGACGGTGACCTCAGCCGCCGCCGGGAGAACGATGACCGGCGCGGCCTTGCGCCCGGGCTGCACCAGGGGAAGCCCCAGGACGCCGGCTTGGCCCAGCAGATCCCAGAGCCTTCGGCTACTGATCGTCTCGAGTCGGACCACGTCGTCGGAGTAGCTGTACAGATTCGGGCGGTGCGTCAGCCGGCTGAGGGCGAGCAGCTCCTTGACCAAAAGGAGCCGCTCAGCGGCCAGAGCGGTCCGCGTCGCTCCGTAACGGTAGTAGTCGAGATTGGCCCACGAGACCCCCGTCCGGACCCAATTCCCGTTCTGGCCGGGTACCACCGGCCGAACCCGGATCCCGGCCGCGCCCGGTTGCAGGATCAGTTCGAATTGCAGCCCGATCTCCGGGGCACCGGTCTCATCGGGCTCCCTTCCTTCTGAGTCCAGCAGGGTCTGCAAAGGAAGCTGCCAGTCGGTCGGGCGCGAGCCTCGACCCGGTAATCCGAGTGAATCGTCGCTCAGTGTGTCGTCGAGCGTCCGCAGGGAGGGTCCCGAGTCACCCCGGACCAGCGTGAGCGTCGGGGCTGGATCCGAGGTGCACCGTCGGAAGCTCGGCCATCACGAGCGCGACGGCGTGTTTGCAGTTCGCACCGACCGGGCAGGTGCACGTGGCCTGGAAGGCGGACAGCACTCGTGAGTTCGAGCGGGTCAGCGTGACCGTGGCGACGTAGGGCTTGCGCTCCCCACCCTGTATCTCGCCGACGACGTGCGTGCCGCCGGGGCTCCACGTTCTCCTTCGCACCGCACCGGCCCGGGCGTAGCTGCTGCCCCGGGCGAAGGTCCCCGAACCCACCAGCCTCTCCAACACCTTGACATCTGCGGGAGTCATCATCTTCTGCTGGTCTTTCAAGGTCTCGGGGTGATCCACTCAAGGTAGCGCCCGCTGAGGGCATCGCCGCCGCTACGGCGCCGTGTCACGTGTGCGCTTCCAGTGCTGACCCGGCACGCCGCGACGCCGAACTCGAGTGAGCTGGCCAGACGGGAGGACGGTGCGGGAACAGTCCTGGGCCAGCGTGGGGCACGAGCCCTCATGACCTCCAGAGCGAACTGAAGGGCTGGTGACAGGCGACAGTCTCGCTCGGGTGCGTTAGCGTCCGGGAGGTTGCGTTGCCCTTCGGAAGGGAGAACCGAGTGAGCAATGACCGGCTGAGTCCGCAGGATGCGTCGTTCCTCCACTTGGAAGACGACGTCAGCCACATGCACATTGCCTCGGTGGCCATCTTCGAAGGCCCCCCGCCCCTGTTCACCGACGTGCTGGCCATGGTCGACGCCAAGTTGGCGCTGGTCCCGCGCTACCGCCAGGTGGTGCGCAGCGTGCCCTTCGACCTGGGCCGGCCGGTCTGGGCCGACGACCCGCACTTCAACATCGAGTACCACCTGCGCCACACCGCGCTCCCCGCCCCCGGGAGCGACGAGCAACTGCGCAACCTGGTGGGCCGGGTCATGTCCCAACAACTGGACCGCTCCAAGCCGCTCTGGGAGATCTGGATGGTCGAGGGGCTCGAGGACGGCCGCTGGGCCATGCTGTCCAAGACCCACCACGCCATGGTCGACGGGGTGGCGGGCACCGACCTGCTGGCGGTGATCATGGACACCAGCCCCGACGCCGATCGGCCGGCGCCCGTGGCCTGGGAGCCAGAGCCCACCCCCGACGGCCGGAAGCTGGCGACCGACGCCATGGTCGACTTTGTGCGCAGCCCCTACGAGCAGGTGCGGGCCGCCCGGTCCTCGACCCGGTTCGTGCGCCACGCCGCCGCCTACTCCAAGGAGGTGGTCGGCGGGATGGTGGCGATGGCGGGCCTGGTGCGGCCCACCCCGGTCTCGAGCCTCAACGGTCCCATCGGGCCCCATCGCCGCTACGCCTGGGCCTCCACCTCGGTCGACGACATCAAGCGGGTGCGCAAGGCCGTGGGTGGGACGTTCAACGACGTCATCCTGGCCTCGATCACGTCGGGGTTCCGTGATCTGCTGCTGTCCCGGGGGGAGACCGTCGACCGGGTGGTCCGGACCCTGGTCCCGGTGTCGGTGCGGCCGCGTGACTCGAGTGGTCGGGCGGTGGGTGACGGCACCTATGAGAACAAGGTCTCGGCCATGTTCGCCGAACTGCCGGTCAGCATCGAGGATCCGGCCGAGCGACTGCACGCCATCACGAAGCAGATGGACGGTTTGAAGGACTCCAAGCAGGCGGTGGCCGGCGAGGCCCTGACCTCGCTGTCGGGGTTCGCACCGCCCATGCTGCTGGCCGCCGGCATGCGGGTGGCCACCCGGGCGGCACAACGGAACGTCAACACCGTCACCACCAACGTGCCCGGACCGCAATTCGCGTTGTACGCGGCGGGGCGCAAGATGATCCGCGCCTTTCCCTACGTGCCGCTGGGGGGCCAGATGCGCATCGGCATCGCCATCTTCTCCTACAACGGAGAGGTCAACTTCGGCATCACCGGCGACTACGACACGACCGCCGACCTCGATGTGTTGACCAGCGGGATCGAGGACGGGATGGCGCAGCTGCTGAAATTGAGTGAGTAGCCAGTCGGCCGCTCAGTTGCCGGATGCTCAGTTGGCCGGTGCTCAGTGGCCCGCCGCGTACTCGGGCAGGCTCGCCACCTCGGTGGCGATGTAGGAGCGCAGCCCCGACACGATCACTTTTTCCACCGAGCGTCCGACCAGCGGGACGTGCACCTTGAGTTGGCCGTCGACGGTGATGACGGCGGAGTTCGGCGCGGTGCCGTCGGCGAAGCGGTAGCCCCCGCTGCTGGTCAGCCGGTCGGGGTAATGGTCGGGCAGGACGGTGAAGGCGGTGCGCCGCTCCTCGAGGTGCACCTCGGTGCGGGTGATCCACGACATCTTGTTCGGGTCGATCACGGCCCGGACGGCCGAGGACACCGACCCGGTGAACTTGAAGCGCACTTCGATGAGCAGGTCGGTGTCGTTGTCCTCGTGGTCGAGGACCTCGATGACCGAGATGTGGTCGACCTCGGGCCGGTCCTCATAAAAGGACGGCGTGCCGTAGGCGCACATGGCCACTTCGGGCGAGATGTCGACCTCCTGGTCGAACGAGAAGTTCACCCCGGCGCCGGCCGGGTCGGGGGCAGGCCCAGCTTGCGATGGTCCCAACTGACGGTGCGCTCGACGTTGAGCTTCACGGCGACCCGCTTGTGCAGCATGGTCTCGAGGAAGGGCTTGACCTCGTCGGAGTAGGTGCCGTAGTAGCGCTCGAAGACGCTGACGCCCACGGTCCACAGGCGGTCCGGGTCGTCGATGATCTCCGCCCGGCCGACCAGCTCGACGCCCCGCAGCTCCTCGTAGTAGTCGCCGTCCTCGAAGAGCACCGTGAGGCGCGGGTCGCGGCGGAGGTTCTGCACCTTCTGCGACTTGGCCTTGGTCTCGACGGCGATGCACCCGTCGAGAAAGCCGTACCACATGGCGATGGCGTGGATCGACCCGTCGGCCGCGACGGAGCACATGGTCATGGCACGGCGCTCGGCCAGGAAGGCGTCGACCTCCTCGGGCGTCATACGGATTGCGGCCCGCTGGTTCACCCCGTGGCCCATGGCTTCCGTCACGATTCTTCCTCCTGCTTGGTCAGATGGGAGCGTAACGCCACCTTGGGTGAAGAGTTCATCTTCGGGACACTTTCTGGTAGCAACGGTTTCGCACTGCGTTCACCTGGAGTCCGTACGGTGACACCCGATGGCGAAGGCGCACGAAAAGACGCATGTCTCCCGCTGCGACCAGGATTGCCGCCGTCCCGGCCGGACCGATCCGGCCGCAGTCGTGCCCATCCGGCCCGGCATCTCCCGGCCCGGACCCCTCAACCCGCTCTCACGGTTCGCGCAGGTCTTCGCCTCCCTGCGCGCCCAGGCGGCGCCGCTGGATTCTCCCCCTAGTCCTTCGTCGCCGCCTGCCCCTCTCCGCTCCATCCGACCTGACGCGCCCGACGCGGCCTGACGTGCGGGAGCCGTGGCCATCGTAACGATGACGAGTGGTCGACAGCCGTCCCACGGGGCGGCCCGCGACAACCGGCCCATGGTGTTGGTGGTCGACGATGAGGAGTCCTACCGCCAGGCTCTGGCCTCGGGCTTGGCCCGGGAGGGCTTTACGGTCGAGATCGCCGGCGACGGCCATGAGGCCCTGCGCCTCTTTCACCGGGTCCACCCCGACATCGTCCTGCTGGACGTGATGCTGCCCGACCAGTCGGGGATCGAACTCTGCCAGCAGATGCGGGCCCTCAAGCCGGTGCCCATCATCATGGTGACGGCGCGCGACTCCGAGGTCGACGTGGTCCTCGGCCTCGAGCTCGGCGCCAGCGACTACGTGGCCAAGCCCTTCCGTCTGCGCGAGCTGGTGGCCCGCATGCGGGCGGTGCTGCGGCGGGGCGCGGCGGTGCCCGAACACCATGAAGAGGTCCTGCACGTCGGCCCCGTCCGGCTCGATGCCGGCCGGCGGGAAGTCGCCGTGGACGAAATGCCGGTCGAGCTCTCCCGCAAGGAGTTCGACCTGTTGGCCCTGCTGATGTCGCACAGCGGCCAGGTGGTGACCCGGGAATGGTGCATCGACCGGTTGTGGTGGGACCAGGAGCTGACCGACACCCGGACGCTCGATACCCACATCAAGCGCCTGCGTCGCAAGGTGGAGCCCGACCCGGCCAATCCGCGTCACCTGGTCACGGTCCGCGGCGTGGGCTTCCGCTTCGAACCCTGAGCCTGAGCGGCCAAGCGGCCGAACCCCTACATTGGGTGGATGCGCACAGGAGATGTTGTCCCCGACTTCGAATTGCCCGACCAGACCGGCACCCCCCGCAAGCTGAGTGACTTCCTCGCCAACGGGCCGGTGGTCCTGTTCTTCTACCCGGCGGCCATGACCTACGGCTGCACCAAGGAAAGCTGTGCCTTCCGCGACCTCGACGCCGAATTCAAGGCGGTGGGGGCGCAGCGGGTGGGCATCAGCGCCGATTCGGTGGACAAGCAGAAGCAGTTCGACGAGAAGGAGTCGCTGGGCTTCCCGCTGCTGTCGGACTCGGACTACGTGGTGGCGACCGAGATGGGAGCCAAGCGCGGCGGGCCGAGCTGGATACCCAACAAGCGCATGACCTTCGTGATCGACACGAACCGCACGGTGCTGGGGACCATCCACAGTGAGGTCTCGATGGGCAGCCATGCCGACAAGGCGCTGAGCATCCTGAAGGCGCGTCAAGCTGCCTGATTCCTTCGTCGCCATCACCGGTGCCGCCTCGGGCATCGGGGCCGCCTGCGCGTCGCGTCTGGGCGGCGTCGGGTCACACCGTCATCGGCATCGACCTGCAACAGGGTGACGGGGCGGCCCATGTCGTGGCCGATGTGGGGACAGCCGAGGGCCGGACCGAGGTGATCACGGCCGTGGCCGAGCGCTGCGGCGGGGAATTGTCGGGCCTGGTCACCTGCGCCGGGCTGGCCGGGGCGCCGTCGAGGGCCGGGTCGCTCCTGGCCTCGGTCAACTACTTCGGCACGGTCGATCTCCTGGAGGGACTGCGACCGCTGCTCGCTCCGGGCGGGTCGGCGGTGGCCATCAGCTCGAACTCGACCACGGTGCAGCCGGCCATTCCGGCCGAGCTGGTGGCGCGCTTCCTGGCCCACGACGAGGACGGCGCCCGGGCCCTCGGCGACGAGGTGGGGTCGCTGGTGACCTACCCGGCCGCCAAGTTGGCCGTGGCCCACTGGGTGCGCCGCAACGCCACCGGTCCGGAGTGGGCCGGGGCCGGCCGGCGTCTCAACGCCGTGGCGCCGGGGATGATCGAGACCCCGATGGTGGCCGCCATGCGGGCCGATCCCGAGACCGGTCCCCTGCTCGACCTGTTGCCCATCCCGGTCGGACGGGCCGGTCGCCCCGATGAGATCGCCGCGCTGATTCAGTTCCTGCTGGGACCCGACAGCGCCTTCTTCTGCGGGTCGGTCGTCTTCTGCGACGGCGGCAGTGATGCCCTCTTGCGGACGACGGACTGGCCGGCCGCCTGGGATATCTCCGTCCGCCATCTGGGTCAGCAACTCACGTCCTGAACGGTGAGTGACTGGGGCGCGCTGACCGGCGGCTGACCGGCGGCTGACCGGCCGCGCTCCCTGACCCGGGTCCGGCGAGCGGCGGGCAGGTCGGCGGTCCACGGGTCGTGCTCAGCTCGGGCGGTGGCCGGGTTCGTTAGGCTCCTCCTCCATGCCAGGCCGGATCCTGGTGGACATCACGCCACTGCGCGAGAGCCGGGACTTCAGACTGATGTTCATCGGTCAGCTGGTCTCCACCTTGGGCACGCAGCTGACCGTGGTGGCCATCCCGTACCAGGTCTACAAGTTGACCGGTTCGTCCCTCCAGGTCGGCGCCATCAGCCTGGCGCAGCTGATCCCGCTCGTCATCGGCTCGTTGGCCGCCGGGCCGATCGGCGACTCCGTCGACCGCCGCAAGATCATGCTGTGGACCACCTTCGCCATGATGTGCACCAGCACGATCCTGGCCGTCAACGCCTCGGTCCAGCATCCGTCGCTGGTCGCGCTGTACGTGGTGAGCTCGGTGGCCGCCGGCTTCACCGGGTTCTCCTCCACGGCCCGGACCGCCTCGGTGCCGGCGCTGGTCGAGCCCCGCCATATTCCGGCCGCCTCGGCCTTCTCGCAGATCATCATGCAGGTCGGCACCGTCATCGGCCCGGCGCTGTCGGGCCTCCTGCTCGGCATCGGCCTCCCCCTGGTCTACGGCCTCGACGCCGCCACCTTCGTGGTCGCCCTGGTCGCCACCTTCATGATGGCGCCCATCCCACCGGTCCACGCCGGCACGCGCAACGCCTGGCGCTCGACCAGGGAGGGCCTGCGTTACCTGCGCACGCGCCAGGCCCTGCAGGGCGTCTACATCGTCGACATCAACGCCATGGTGTTCGGCATGCCGCGTGCCTTGTTCCCGGCCATGGCCGGGTCGGTCTTCGCCGGCGGCACCATCACCCTCGGGCTGCTCTACGCCGCGCCGGGGGCGGGGGCGCTGATCGGCGCGCTGACCACGGGGTGGGTCAGCCACACCCGCCGCCAGGGCCGGGCCGTCATCCTGGCCGTGGTGGTCTGGGGACTGGCCATCGCCGCCTTCGGCTTCACCGACACGCTCTGGATCGCGCTGGTGCTGCTGGGGGTGGCCGGGTGGGCCGACGTGGTCTCGGCCGTGCTGCGCAACACCATCTTGCAGACCACCATCCCGGACCGGTTCCGCAGCCGCCTGTCCTCCATACAGATGGCGGTGGTCCAAGGCGGACCGCGGCTGGGCGACATGGAGTCGGGCACGGTGGCCACGCTGACCAGCATCGAGTTCTCGGTGGTGTCCGGTGGCCTGGCCTGCGTGGTCGGAGCCGGCCTGATCGCCCTCCTCATGCCGGTGTTCCGCCGCCACGACGCCGAGGAGTTCGGCGAGGAGCTCGGCGACACCCTCGTATGATCCGGGCCATGCCCATTGACACCGCCACCTGGGGAGAGTTCGACCCCTCCGTGTTCGCCCGCATCGTCGTGCTCTCACCCCACTTCGACGACGCCGCCATGGGGGCCGGCCACCTCCTGGCCAGCTACCCCGACACCACCGTGGTCACGGTGCTCGGCGGTCCCCCACCGGCCTATCCCGACGAGCCCTCGGAGTGGGATGCCCTGGGCGGCTTCGTGGCCGGCGACGACGTCGTGGCCGCCCGCCGTCTCGAAGACGTGGCCGCCATGGCGGTGCTCGAGTCGGCCTACCGCTGGCTGGAGTACCCCGACCACCAGTACCTGGCGCCCGCGGACCGCCCCACCCCCGACGACGTGGCCCCGACGCTGGCCTCGGTCATCGACGAGATCGATCCCACGGCCGTCTTCTTCCCCATGGGCCTGGGCAACCCCGACCACGTGATGGTCCACGACGCCGCCTTGCTGGCGCGAGCCGGGCAACCCGACCGGGACTGGTTCTGCTACGAGGACCACGGCTACAAGCACATCCCCGGGCTGCTGGCCTGGCGGGTGGCCAAGCTGCTGCGCTCACACCCCTGGCCGACGCCGGCCATCGTGCCGCACGAGCCCGACGAGGAGCGCAAGCGCAAGGCCATCTGGTGCTACACCAGCCAGATCCCGCCGCTCGAGAACGAGCACGCCCTCACGGCGCGCCTGGCCGGCCACGTCCCCGAGCAGTTCTGGCACCTGGCCCCGCCGCCGCACGGCTGGGAGGGGCTCGCCGAGCTGATCTAGCGGCCGAGCGCCTTGCGCTTGAGGATGCGGGCGGCGAAGCGATTGCCCTCGACCTCGGTCACGACGATGCCGGGCGGGCTGCCCCGGGCCCACGGCGCCACGTCATTGGCCAGGAGCCATTCACCGACGTCGGCCGAACGGAGCTCGGCGCCGCTGCGCCAGAAGGCGGCGCTCAGGGGAATGGTGGTGGCCTCGGCTCCCTCGAGCTCGAGCACGATGTCGTCCCACTCCGAGACGAAATACCGGTCGCGGTCCACCTTGGCCAGCTTGAGCCCATAGCCCGCCGGCTCGCGGGGTGGACCACCGTTGTGCCATGCGGTTGCGTACATGAGGGTGACGCTAATCCGCTTTTGCGCCGTGATCGACCGGGTCGACAGGTGGTGTCCGGCAGAGCCGGGACCGTCGGTGGAACCGAGTCACCGGCACCGGTGGCCGTACCGGCTGGCCGCGCCCCGCCCTGACGGGACGACCAGGTCCACCTCGGGGGGAATCGAGGTGGACCTCGTCGTCTCATTCGAGGTCGCCACGGGATTGGCCCGACCGGCCGGCGCCACCTACATGCCCTGATGGTTCTCGAAGCGGGCGTACTGCTTCAAGAACAACAGGTTGGCCTTCCCGGTGGGGCCATTGCGGTGCTTGGCCACGTCGACCAGCGCGTCATCGGCCCGGTCGATCGGCACCTCGTCGTTGTACTCCGCCTCGCGATAGATGAAGAGCACCACATCGGCGTCCTGCTCGAGTGATCCCGACTCGCGCAGGTCCGAGAGCTGCGGCGTCTTGTCCGTCCGGGACTCGAGGTTCCGGCTCAACTGGGACAGGGCCAGCACGGGCACTTCGAGCTCGCGGGCCAGGATCTTCAGCCCACGGCTGATCTCGGCCACCTCGTTCTGGCGGTTCTCCGCCCGCGAACGGCCGGTCATCAGCTGCAGGTAGTCCACCACCACCAGGCCCAGGTCGCCCTGGGTCTTCTTGAGCCGCCGGGCCCGGGCCCGGATGTCCATCACCGTCACGTCGGGCTTGTCGTCGATGAAGATCGGGGCGTTGCTCAACTTGGTGACGGCGGCCCCCAGCTTGGCCCAGTCCTGCGAGCGGATCCGGCCGGTCTGCAGGCTCTGGCCGTTGACCTCGGCCTCGGAGGCCAGCAGGCGCTGGGTCAGCTCGAGGTGTCCCATCTCGAGGGAGAAGAGCAGCGCCGGGCGCTGGGCCACCATGCCCACGTGGGCCAGGATCCCGAGGGCGAAGCTGGTCTTGCCCATGCCGGGTCGGGCGCCCACGATGACCAGCGACGAGGGCTGGAGCCCGAGCAGGATCTTGTCCAGCTCGTGGTACCCGGTGGCCACCCCGGTGAGCGCCTCACCGCGTTTGCCGAGCTCCTCGATGCGGTCCAACCCCTTGACGAGCAACTCATTGAGCGGCGCCATGGTGTCGGCCGTCCGGCGCTCGGCCACGTCGAAGATCGTCTGCTCGGCCTCGTCCACGGCCGCTTCGACGTCCTCGGGCACCGAGTACCCGATGTCCGCGATGTCGCCGGCCGCGCCGATGAGCTTGCGCAGCAGCGCGTGCTCCTCGACGATGGTGGCGTAGTGGCGGGCGTTGGCGATGGACGGGGTGTTGGCCTGGAGCGAGATGAAGACGGAGGGGTCCCCCACCGCGTCGAGCAGGTTCGAGCGCTGCAGCTCGTCGGTGACGGTGACGGCGTCGATCGCCTCGCCCCGATCGATCAGGGCCCGGATGGCCCCGAAGATATGCCCGTGCGCCGGTTTGTAGAAGTCGCCGGCCGAGCAGAGCTCGATGGCGACCGACGCCGCGTCGTGCGACAGGAGCATGGCCCCGAGGAGGGATTCTTCGGCTTCGAGGTTGTGCGGGGGGATCCGGGCCCCGGTCGCTGCGGGAGCCGGGGCGGCGCGCAGGGGACGGGGGCGGGTGTCTTCAAAGGCTTGGACCACGGTCCCCCCACTCTGCCCGTGATGACCTGTGGGGAACGAGAGCTAAAAGCTGGGGATTCACTCCCCGAAACGGGGGCGGCGCCTGTGGACAACTCCCGCGCCTCTGTGGAGAAGTGAGCCGTCGTTTGTTCACCCCGACATGGTGCGCCGCGGTTGTGACAGCGGGCGCGGATGGTCGCGCCAGCCGCTCAGGAAGCGGCCGTGACCTCCAGGGTCACCACGGTGGCCACGCCGCTGAAGAGGTCGATGGTGACGTCGAACGTCCCCACTTCTTTGATGGGGTCGGCCAGCAGCACGTGCTTCCGGTCGATTTCCACACCCTTGGCCGTCCGGACGGCCTCGACCACGTCGGAGGGGCCGATGGAGCCGAAGAGTCGCCCACCGCCGCCGGCCCGGGCCGAGATGGGGATCACGGCGCCGGCCAGGATGGTGGCCTGGGCCTCGGCCGCGCCCCGGTCGTGCGCCTCGCGCAGGTCGCGGCCGCGGCGCATCTGGGTGGCTTGGCCCTCGACCCCGTCGGTGGCCACGATGGCGCGGCCTTCGGGCAACAGGTAGTTGCGGGCGAAACCGCCGGCCACGTTCACGATGTCGCCGCGCCGGCCCACGCCGTTCACGTCGTCGCGCAGGAGGATCTTCACGGGGCGCCATCCCCGGGGGTGCCGGTGGTCTCGGTCGTGGCGGTGGTCTCGGGAACCGCCTCAATGACTTCGACCACGTCGAGCACCGGCACGTCGGACGCTTTCGCCTCGGGACTCTCGGGGTCGGCGACGGTGACCAGCACCTCGACATCGGCGTCGCGCCGGCGCGGCGCCTCATCGGTGGTGGTGTCGCTCAGCGTCCGCTCGGCCCGCTCCCCGCGCTCGCCCCGCTCACCGCGGTCACGGCCGCCACCGCGGCCGCCGGGACGCTCGGTCACGGTGCGCTGGGTGTAGGGCAACAGGACGAGCTCGCGCGCCGTCTTGATGGCCATGGCCAGGGCCCGCTGGTGCTGGGCGCAGTTGCCGGTGACCCGGCGCGAGCGGATCTTGCCCCGGTCGCTCATGTACTTGCGCAGCATGGGGACGTCCTTGTAGTCGACCCACTCGGTCTTGTCCCGGCACAGGGCGCACGGCTTCTTCTTGACCCGGCGCCCCAGGTCCTTGGGGGCTCGACGGGTGGTGGTCCCGCCGCGTTGATTGTTCCTCGCCATCAGAAAGGCTCCTCATCGAATCCGTAGCCTCCACCGCTCTCGGCGGCGGGGGCTGGGGTTGGTGCCGCGGGGGCCGGCGCCGGTCGGTTGCCGCCTCCGCCGCGGGGTGAACCGTCGCTCGGGCCCCGTCGCTCGTTCTTGGTGACCTGGGCCGAGGCCCAGCGCAGGGAAGGGCCGATCTCGTCGGCCACCACTTCGACCTTGGACCGCTTGTCGCCGTCCTGGGTCTCCCAGCTGCGTTGCTCGAGCCGGCCGGCCACCATGACACGGGCACCCCGGGTCAGGGTCTCGCTCACGTTCTCGGCCATCTCGCGCCAGCACACCACGTCGAAGAAGGAGGTCGCCTCCTCCCACTCCTGGGTCTGGCGGTTCTGCCAGCGGCGGTTGACGGCCAGGCCGAACGAGGCCGTGGGTTGCCCGGTGTTGGTGAAGCGCAGTTCGGGGTCCCGGGTGATGTTCCCCACCAGAATGACGCTGTTGTCGGTTGGCATGGTGTGCTCCTCCTAGTTGGCCGCGGCGGCGACGCGGCCGGCGGCGGACTCGGGCAGGCGGACGATCTTGTGACGGACGACCTCGTCGGCCAGGCCCAGCATGCGGTCGAGATCGGCCACGGTCTGGGTGCCCGACGTGAACTCCACCACGACGTAGTAGCCCTCGCGCTTGTGGTTGACCTCGTAGGCGAAGGTGCGCTTGCCCCAGCGGTCGATGGCGCCGGGATTGCCGCCGGAGTTCCGGATGACATCGAGGGCGCGATCGAGCACCCCTTGAATGATGGTGGGCTCGGTGGTGGCCTCGAAAATGGCCATGACTTCGTAGGGCCGCATGTGCGGCGTACCTCCCTCTGGACCGGGCGCTGCGCCTGGGCCCCTGACGGTCAGGAGCAGGGTCTGTTGCGGGGAGTCACTCTAGCCGAGCCGAGCGCCCGGCCTTCCCCGGGGTGGTCCCCCGGGGTGGTCCCGGTGCTGATCCCCGGGAGTCCCGGAGTTAGGTGAGGGAGTCTCCGAGCTCGGCCGAGCCGTGGTAGCTCTCGGAGTCATCCGGGAAGGTGCCGGCCCGGACGTCGGCCGCGAAGGCGGCCACCGCGTCGGTGGCGATGCGGCCGATCTCGGCGTACTGACGCACGAATTTGGGGGGCTTCCGCGAGCCCAGGCCGAGCAGGTCGTGGAAGACCAGGACCTGTCCGTCACAGGAGGGCCCGGCCCCGATGCCGATGGTCGGGACGCCGATGGCCTCGGTGACGGCCGCACCCACCACATCGGGCACCCCTTCGATCACGAAGGCGAAGCAGCCGGCGGCCTCGAGGGACTTGGCCGCGTCGAGCAGGGCGCCGGCGGCGTCGACGCTCTTGGCCTGGACCCGGAAGCCCCCCATGGCCAGGATCGACTGCGGGGTGAGACCGAGGTGGCCCATCACGGGGATCTCGGCCCGGATGATGGCCTCGATGACCGGGAGGCGGGCCCGCCCGCCTTCGAGCTTGACCGCGTGGGCGCCGGCCCGGATCAGCTTGGCCGCGTTGCGCACGGCCTCGTCGGTGGAGAGGTGGTAGCTCATCCAGGGCATGTCGCCCAGGATCAGGCAGTGCGGCTTGGCCCGCGCCACGGCGGCGGTGTGGTGGGCCATGACGTCGATGTCCACGTGCATCGGGTCCTCGAAGCCCAGCACGTTGTTGGCCACCGAGTCGCCGACGAGGACGATGTCCACCCCGGCGTCGGAGACGATGCGGGCGCCGGGCTCGTCGTAGGCGGTGACCATGACGATCGGCGCGGCACCGTCACGGCGCTTGCGTCGGCGCAGCGAGGGGACGGTGACCGGTGTCGCGGCGGTGGAGGTGGTGGCGGTGGGAGTCGGGGGGGTCGGCGCGCTCACTGGGCCAGCTTGCGCCGGGACTTGGTCTTGGGGCCGCCCGCCGGGTACTTGCGCATGAGGTGATGCCAGGCACAGTCCGGGCAGACCTCCACCTCGTAGCAGAGCACGGGTTCGGGCCGGCGCTTGAGTTGGTTGAGCTCGGCCACCGTGCCGGGGCAGCGTCCGCCGGCCGGGAGCTTGGCCCCGAAGACAAAGGTCACCTTGACCAGACGGCAGTCGTCGCAGATGGGGCAGGGTTCCTTGGTGGGACGGCCCACGTTGCGGGCGGCCCGGAGGAGTTCGGGGTGCGCGTCGCAGACATCGACCTTCAGGGTGCGGCCCCGCCGGACTTCCCGCACGGCGGCATTGCGCACCAGCCGGTACTCCACCCCGGCCGAGATGTCGGCATTGACGGCTCGACCAGACGCCCCCGGTTCCGAGGTCACGGACACGGCGCCAGGCTAGTCCGCACGCACGGATTTGCCACGCAATTTCTTCACCCAGGTTCTTCACCCTGGCCGTCTCCCTGGCAGCTCCGTGACCGGAGTGTGACGATTGACTGTACAGCGCTATATCGCTTCGATATAATGATTCGTAATGTTGGACATGGCGATACTGGGACTCCTCGAAGATCGGGACCTGCACGGCTACGAGATCAGGCGCCAATTGCGCGACAACCTGGGGATTCTGGCCAACGTGTCGTTCGGGTCGATCTACCCGGCCCTGACCCGGTTGGAGAAGGCCGGGGCGGTCGTGGCCACCGATGGCTCGTCGGGCGCCCCCGGCGCCGGGCAGTCGCCAGCGGTACCCGAAGCCCCGCCGACCGGTTCCCTGAGCGGCGAGTTGGCCGTGCTGCGCGCCCGCCGGCACACCCCCTCCCGGGCTCGGCGGGGCAAGAAGGTCTACCGGATCACCGAAGCCGGGCGACTGCTCTTCACCCAGTTGCTGACCGAGGGCGGCTCCATCGATGACGCCCGGAGCTTCAGCCTCCGTCTCGCCTTCGCCCGGCACCTGGCGCCCCAGGCCCGGCTGGCCCTACTGGAGCGTCGCCGGGCCGTCCTGGTGCAGCGTCTGGCCGAGGCCGACAGCTCCAACGTCGAACTCGACGTCTATGCCCGCTCCGTCGTGCAACACACGGCGGACAGCGTGACCCAGGACATCATCTGGCTCGACCGTCTCATCGCGGCCGAACGCGCCGCAACCGGGCCGGTTCCGGTCCCCGTCCCATGAAGGAGATATCCGATGAGCAGCCCCATCCGACTGGCCATCGCCGGCGTCGGCAACTGCGCCAGCTCCCTGATCCAGGGGATCACCTACTACCGAGACGCCCAGGTCGACGACGTCGTCCCCGGCCTCATGCACGTCGAGCTCGGTGGCTACCACGTGCGCGACCTGGTGCCCGTGGCCGCCTTCGACGTGGATCAGACCAAGGTGGGCACCGACCTGGGCAAAGCCATCCACGCCGGGCTCAACAACACCATCCGCTTCGCCGATGTCGGCGAGGTCGGGGTCACGGTGCAGCGCGGCCCGACCCTGGACGGCCTGGGCAAGTACTACCGCGAAGTGCTCGAGGAGTCGCCGTACGAGCCGGTCGACGTGGCCCGGGCCCTGCGCGACGCCAAAGCGGACGTGCTGGTGTCGTACCTCCCGGTCGGTTCCGAGCAGGCCCAGCGCTACTACGCCCAGGCCTGCCTCGACGCCGGGGTGGCCTTCGTCAACGCCATCCCCGTCTTCATCGCCTCGGACCCGGTGTGGGCCCGCAAGTTCCGCGACGCCGGCGTGCCCATCGTGGGCGACGACATCAAGAGCCAGGTGGGGGCGACCATCGTCCACCGCATCCTCACCCGCCTCTTCGAGGACCGCGGCCTGGCGCTCGACCACACCTACCAGCTCAACGTGGGCGGGAACATGGACTTCAAGAACATGCTCGAGCGCGACCGGTTGGAATCGAAGAAGATCTCCAAGACCCAGGCCGTGACCAGCCAGATCGAGGACAGCGTGCTCGGCGCCGATGACGTCCACATCGGGCCCTCGGACCACGTGCCGTGGTTGAAGGACCGCAAGTGGGCCTACATCCGCATGGAGGGCCGCAACTTCGGTGACGTGCCGTTGAACCTCGAGCTCAAGCTCGAGGTGTGGGACTCCCCCAACTCGGCCGGCGTCATCATCGACGCGGTGCGGTGCGCCAAGTTGGCCCTCGACCGCGGCATCGGCGGGCCCTTGCTGGGACCGTCGGCCTACTTCATGAAGTCGCCGCCGGTGCAGTACCACGACGACGTGGCCCAGGAACTGGTGGAGGCGTTCGCCGACGGTGCGCCGAGCGAGTCCTGGCCGGCGGACTGAGTCACCAGGCCCGGAAGGTTCGCCCGACACGGAAGCCCGTCATCGAGCTTGGCTCGGTCAGACGAGGATCCGCTCGTCGGGCGCCCGCACACCGACCACGGCCAGGGTGCGACCCATGCCGAGGAACATGCCGCAGCAGATGACGAGGTCGGCCAGTTCGTCTTCGGCGTAGGCCGCGTGCATGCGGGCCCAGAACTCGTCGTCCATGGCCAGGTGGTCCAGGGCGAACCGCTCGGCGAACTCGGCGGCGCAGCGCTCCCGCTCGCTCAACCCGGTCGAGGCGCGCCAGTCGGTCACCTCGGCGTAGAACGGCTCGTCGGCCCCGACATCGGCCCCGTCGCGGGCCCTGGTGTCCCGGCACACGGCGCAGTCGTTGATCAAGGCGATGGTCCAACGCGCCGCCTCACGCTCGCGCACCGCCAGCTGCGAGTTGCCGTAGACCGCTTCGGACAGGGCGCCCATGCCGGCGGCCATCGTGGGCCGGAGAAGCGCCCAGTCGATGTGCTCGCCGAGACTGGTGGATGGGGCCGAGATCCTGGTCATAGACTGCAGGGTAGTCCCGGCCGGCGCCTCAGGCGCTTGGCGACGGTGAGGTCGTCGCCCAGCACGATGGTGCCGGAGAAGTGGGCGGCGGCCAGAGATCTCCAGGCTCCTTCGTCCCCCGGCTGCATCGGCGGCACGTAGTGGGTCAGCACCAGTGTCTTGACGCCGGCGCGCTCGGCCGTCTGCGCCGCCTGCTCGACCGAGGAGTGGTAGTCGAGGATGTCCTGCAGGCGCGCGTTGGGTATGGCCTGCACCAGTTCGGGCCGGATCACCGTTTGCACGTAGAGGTCGGCGTCGCGGCACATCTCGTCGAGCCCGGTGCAGGGGACGGTGTCCCCGGCGATGGCCGCCACCTTGCCGTCGTGGGCGATCCGGTAGCCGACGGTCGGGGTGACCGGGCGGTGGTCGGTCCGGTGGACCGAGAGGGCGACGTCAGCCAGCTCGAATTCCGTTCCCGGTTCGACCTCGGTCACGTCGATCAGCGGCCGCTGCGTCAGGTCGGCGTGGTGAGCCAGGCGGTACTCCTGGTCCGAGGCCAACATGGCCATCACGCCGTCGACCACCGCTTGGGTGCCCGGGGGGCCGATGACCCTGAGCGGTGTCGGGCCGGGCGCCATGACCCAGTGCGTCGTCACAATGTCGTTGAGGTCGGTGATGTGGTCGCTGTGCAAGTGCGTGAGCAAGACGGCCGAGAGCCCGATCGGCAACACCCCGGCCGCGGCCAGGCGCATGACCACCCCGCGGCCGCAGTCGAACAACATGGTGGCCCCACCGGCGCGGACCAACGTGGCCGGTCCGGCCCGGTCCGCGCTGGGCAAGGGGCTACCGGTTCCGAGCAAGGTGATCTCCACGTCGCAGGACTCTACGACGCCCTGCCCTTCGGGGAGACTGCCTCAGGCCTCCATCGGTTGGCTGGCCCACCATTCCCGGAGGCGCGCCGTCGCCTCATCCTCGCTCAAGGGTCCTTCGTCCAGGCGCAGTTCCATGAGGAAGGCGAGGGCCCGGCCGACGACCGGGCCCGGACCCACCCCCAGCAGTTCCATGACCTGGTTGCCGGTGAGGTCGGGCCGGAGCCGGCCCAGCTCCTCCTGCTCGCCGAGCTCGGTGATGCGGGCCTCGAGCTCGTCCATGCGTCGGGCCAGGTCCCGGGCCTTGCCGACGTTGCGGGTGGTGCAGTCGCAGCGGGTCAGCTCGTTGAGCCGGTCGAGGAGCGGGCCGGCATCGCGGACGTAACGGCGCACCGCCTTGTCGGTCCAGCCCAGTCGGTAGGTGTGGAACCGCAAATGGAGCTCGACCAACCGCACCACCGTGTCGATGTCCTCGGCCGAGTAGCGCAGGGCCGTCATGCGGGCCCGGGTCATGCGGGCCCCCACCATCTCGTGATGGTGAAAGGTCACGCCGCCGTCGGTGATGGCCCGTGTCTTCGGCTTGCCCACATCGTGGAAGAGCGCGGCCAGCCGGAGGATGCGGTCCTTCGACGTCTTGTCCATCACGGCCAGCGTGTGGGCCAGCACGTCCTTGTGACGGTGGATGGGGTCCTGTTCGAGGGCCAGACCCGGCAGCTCGGGCAGGAAGTCGGCGGCCAGGCCGGTGCGCACGACGAACCAGAGGGCCTCGGAGGGCACGTCGACCATGACCATCTTGTCCAACTCGTCGCGGATGCGCTCGCGCGACACGATGGAGAGGCGATCGTGCATCGCCTCGACGGCGGCCTCGAGGTGGGGGTCGGGCTTGAGGTTGAAACGGGCGGCGAAGCGGGCGGCCCGCAACATGCGGAGCGGGTCGTCGCCGAACGAGATCTCGGGATCGAGCGGCGTGCGCAACCGTCCGGCGGCCAGGTCGCCCAGCCCGTCGAAGGGGTCGATCAACTCCATGTCGGGCAGGCGCAGGGCCAGGGCGTTGATGGTGAAGTCGCGGCGCGACAGGTCCAGCTCGATGTCGTCGCCGAAGGTCACCTCGGGTTTGCGCGAGTCGGGCACGTACACCTCGGCCCGGTGGGTGGTGATCTCGAATTCCTGCCCGGCCCGTCGAGCCCCGATGGTGCCGAAGCGGGCCCCCAGGGTCCACACGTCGTCGGCCCAGCCCCGCACCAGCCGCTCGATCTCGTCGGGCCGGGCGTCGGTGGTCAGGTCGAAGTCGTGCGTGGTCTCCGCTTCGGCGGGGAAGAGGGCGTCGCGCACCGAACCACCCACCAGATAGAGCGTCCGTCCGGCCTGGCCGAAGCGTTCGGCCAGCTCAGCGGTGGCGGCCAGCAGTGGCCGGAACCGTTCGGGAACGGAAGGGGATTGCACCCGACCACGCTACTGCGCCGCGTAGCCTCTCCCTGTGTCGATGCGACGGATGACAGTCGCCCTCTGCACGCTGGCCCTCTCTGCCGCTTTGCTGCCCGGGGTGATGCCCGGCGTGCTCCCCGGCGTGCTCCCCGCCGGCGCCGCCGTCTCCCCCATCGCGGCCGCGTCTCCCCCACCGCGGCCGGCCCCGCCCTCACGTTGGTGTCCCAGACGCAGTGGGTCACGCCGGCGGCGCCCTGGTTCTCGCTGGCCCTGGCCGTCGGATCACAGGCCGGGTCGGCGGCCGATCTGCACGTCAGCGTGACCATGTACGGCCGGATCACCGATGGGTCGCAGTTCCAGCAGGCCGCCAGCGCCGTCCCGCAGCAGGACGTCCTCACCCGGGTGCCCGACGTTCCGGTGACCGCAACCGCGACGGGCCTCACGGCGGCGACCTGTATCACCGTCCTGTACAACGACACGTCCGGCCCGCCCACGCCGGCGCCGGGTACCGCCGGGGCGTGCCCGTCCGGCGGGCCGACCGTCACCCTCGACTGCACCCTGGGCTCGGGCCCGTGTGACGATGTCTACCCGGTGTCCATCGCGCTGCTGCGCGCCGGTGACGAGCACGCCGGTGGCTCGGTTCACCACCTTTCTCACCTACGAAGAGCCCGGGATCGCCCAGCCCCCGGCGACCGGCGGGCCGTTGCGCGTCAGCTGGATCGTGCCGGTGCAGAACCGGGTCAGCGGTCAGTCGGCGGCAGCGGATGTGGCGCGCCAGAACACCGAAGCACTGACCACCGAGCTCTCGGCCCACCGCAGTGTGCCCACGACGCTGGCGGTGAACCCGACCACGGCGGCCGATCTGGCGACCAACGGCGGCAAGGCGGGCCAGACCGCCCTCGGGCAGTTGGCCGAGCTGACCCCGGCCGCCGGACCCGACCAACTGCTGGCGCCGTCCTTCACTCCCATCGACCTGGCCGCGCTGTCCAGCGCCGGCCTGACCGCCGAGATCCCGCTGCAGGTGGACCGGGGGACCCAGATCCTGCACGCCACCTCGCTCCAGCCCTCGCCCGGATCGTGGGTCGACACCAACGCCAATCTCTCCAACGCCGATGTGGGCAACCTCACCACCGGCCTGCAGGCCGCGGGCGCCAACCAACTGGTGGTCAGCGATGCCGCGCTGGCCCCGATCGACAACCCCACCGGCTCCACGTTCGCCCAACCCTTCACCCTCGCCCTGGCCCACGGCACGCACGTCAACGCGGTGGCGTCCGACAGCCAGGTGAACGCCCGGTTCACCGCCAATCCACGGAACCCGATCCTGGCCGCCAACCAACTGCTGGCCAATCTCTCGTTCATCCACTTCGAGAACCAGTACGACCCGGACCGCCGGGGCGTGGTGCTCGTCCCGCCTACCGGCTGGCGCCCGTCCACCGCCTTTGTCTCGACCTTCCTGGCCGGATTGGCCAACAGCCAGATCGTGAGCCCGGTCACCCTCGACCAGCTGTTCGCCCAGGTCCCGGTCGGGTGGCAACCGGGCCCCGGACTCGCGGCACCTCCAGAGTGGACCCGGGGTGGGCAGCGGTGGCTTCACGGCCACGGAGGCCACCCGGATCACGGCGGATCGGGCCGAGCTGAACTCGTTCAGCGCGGCCACCAGCGGGCACCCCGGCGAGTTGACGGCGCTGTCCGATGCCTTGTTGCGCTCGCAGAGTGAGGGCTTGAGCGCGCCGGGCCGCGGCGTGGTGCTCAACGCCTACGGCCTCGGTTTCACCGCCATGCTCTCGTCCATCTCCTTGGCCGTGGAGCGCACCATCACCTTCACCTCGCGCACCGCCTCCATCCCCATCACCGTGCTCTCGGCCGCGCCCTTCGTGGTGCGGGTCGTCCTGACGCTCTCGAGCGACAGGTTCACCTTCCCCAACGGCGCCACCCGCACCATGGACCTCGACCACTCCACCACCTCGGTGCGGATCGAAGCGACGGCCCGCACCTCGGGTGACGGGCTCCCCGTCGATGTCACCCTGCGCACTCCCGACGGCGCGCTCACCATCTCGCGGACGGTCCTCACCGTGCACTCGACCGCCCTCTCCATCGTGGGCGTCGTCCTGACCGTGCTGGCCGGCCTGGTCCTGTTGGCCTGGTGGGTCCGCACCTGGCGCCGGAGCCGGCAGCGTCGACCACGGGCGCATTGATGGTGACCACTCCTCGCCGGGCCCGGCGGCAGTCGCTGAGCACGGCGGCCGTCTATGTCGCCGCCGGCACCACCGTCTCGCGGCTCACCGGGCTGCTGCGCATCGTGGCGCTGGCGTGGGCCCTGGGGCAGTTCCACCTGCCCGACGCCTACAACCTGGCCAACACCACCCCCAACATGATCTACGACATCGTGCTGGGCGGCGTGCTCTCGGCCACCTTCATCCCCGTCTTCGTGGCCCAACTGTCCAACCGCAGCGAGCGCGACGCCTTCCGCTCCATCTCGTCCATCCTCACGGTGTCGAGCGTCGTACTGGTGGTCTCCACCGTGCTCGCCCTGGTGTTGGCCCCCCTCTTCATCACGGCGCTGACCGCGCTCGACACGTCGGCCCATCCCCACCAGGTCGCCCAGGTGATGGCCGAGCGCGCCGACGCCACCACCTTGCTCCGGTGGTTCGTCATCCAGATCGCCGCCTACGGCTTCTTCGCGCTGGCGGCCGCCCTGCTCAACACCCGCCGCCGCTTCGTGGCCGTGGCCTGGGCCCCCATCCTCAACAACCTGGTCTGCATCGGCATCCTCGTCTGGTTCGGCCTGTGGGCCGGGCACCAGGTCGGGCTGGTCAGCGTCGAGCAGCACCAGTCGCAATTGGTCCTGCTCGGCCTGGGCACGTCGCTCGGCGTGGTGCTGCAGGGGCTGGCGCTGATCCCGAGCCTGCGCGCCGCGAACCTCGGCCTCATCCGGTGGCGCTGGGACCTCGGCGACAAGGCCCTGCACACGGTGATCAAGCTGAGCGGCTGGACGTTCGGCTTCGTGGTGGCCAACCAGATCGCGCTGTTCGTCGTCACCCTCCTGGCCGGGACGGCCTCGGGCACGGACCCGGTCTCGTCGTACACCTACGCCTACGCCTTCTTGCAGATGCCCTACGGGATCGTGGCCGTCACCATCATGTCGGTGGTCACGCCGGATCTGGCCGAGCAGTGGTCCACCGGCCACACGGCGGCCTTCCTGGCCCGCCTCTCCACGGGCTGGCGCGCCATGTTGGCCCTCATGATCCCGGCCGCCGTCGCCATGCTGCTCCTGTCCAAGCCGGCGGTGGCGCTGCTCCTCGGGCACGGCAACAGCACGCCGGCGGAGACGGCCCCCACCGGCGAGGCGCTGGCCATGTTCGCCCTGGGCCTGCCCGGCTTCTGCTCCTTCCTCTACATCGTGCGGATCCTCCAATCGATGCAGCGCACCAAGGTGGCCTTCTACCTGTACCTGGTGGAGAACGGCCTCAACATCGCCCTGGCCGTCGTCCTGGTCCATTCCCTCGGCGTGCGCGGACTGGCCCTGTCCCTGTCGGTGGCGTACTCGGTCAGCGCCCTGGTGGGGGTGGGCGTGTTGCGTCGGTGGTTCGGGCACCTCGGGACGCCCCACACGTGGGATCCGCTCCGGCGCGTCGGCGTGGCCACGGTGGCCATGGGCATCGTCGTCCTCGTGGTCTCCAACCTCTCGGGTGCCACCAGCACCCTCGGCCTCCTGGGGCGGATCGTCTCCGCCGTCGCTGGCCGGCGGCCTGACCTACGGCGCGGTCATCACCCTGCTCGGCCGGCGCCACGCGGCCCGGCTGCGGGCCTGATGGCGTGGCAGACTCCCCCCATGCCCGGCGTGCGGATCGTGACCGACAGCGCGTGTGATCTGACCGACGAGTTGGTGGCCACGCACCACGTCATCGTGGTGCCGCTGACCATCCGCTTCGGCGAGGAGGAACTCGAGGACCGCCGGCAGCTCTCGCCCGATGACTTCTGGGACCGGTGCCAGGGCAAGGGGGACCTGCCGGCCACGGCCGCCCCCTCCCCCGGCTCGTTCGTGACGGCCTACCAGCGGGCGGCCGACGAAGGCGCCGAGGCCGTCCTCTGCCTCACCTTGTCCTCGGGGGTGTCGGGGACCTACGACTCGGCCGTGACCGCAGCCGAGTCGTTCACCACGGTGCCGGTGCGCGTCGTCGACACCCGTTCGCTGACCATGGGCCAGGGCCTCATCGTGATCGCCGCGGCCGAGGAGGCGGCGGCCGGCGCCGGCCTCGACACCCTGGTCGCGTCCACGCTCGGATCGGATCGACCGGGTCCGGGTCTACGGGGTGCTGGGTGGGCTCGACTTCCTCCAGCGCGGTGGCCGCATCGGCGGTGCCCAGGCGCTGCTGGGCTCGCTCCTCTCCATCAAGCCGGTGATCCAGGTCAAGGACGGCGTGGTGGCCGAGGAGTCCAAGCAGCGGACACGCTCGCGGGCGCTGGCCTACATGGCCGCCAAGGTGGCCGGCGACGCCCCGCTGGAACGACTGGCCGTGGCCGACGGCGCCTGCGACGACTTCGCCGACGTGCTGACGCAGATCAGCGCCATCGAGGTGGACCATCCCCTGGTCTCGGTCCAGCTCGGGCCGGTCGTCGGCTCGCACACCGGCCCCAACACCGTGGGCGTCTGTTACATCGTTTCGGCCCGTCCGGCCGGGGCCGGCGAGTAATCTCTACCCCTGTGGCAGATCAGAACCTCGACGACCAGTGGTCCTCCAAGGCCCTCGACACCATCGACACCGTGGTGGCCACGGTCAACGACAAGGCCGTCCGGCCGGCCATCGTGGCCGCGCGCGGCGTCGTGTTCGGGGTCATCATCGGCGTGGTGGCCGTCGTCATCGTGACCCTGCTCTGCGTCGGGTTCTTCCGGCTGCTGGTCGTCTACCTGCCCGGTCATCACGTGTGGGCCGCCTACCTGGGACTCGGCTTCCTCTTCTGCCTCGGTGGGGCCATCCTGTATTCGCGGCGCGGCTCCCCCGTTCCCCGCCGGTGACTGAACGGCGCAAGGTCCTCATCATCGGTTCGGGCCCGGCCGGCCTGACCGCGGCCATCTACGCCGCCCGGGCCCAGCTCGAGCCCCTGGTCATCGAGGGCGAGCCCTCGTCCAACAGCGACCAGCCCGGTGGGCAACTGATGCTGACCACCGACGTGGAGAACTACCCCGGCTTCGTCGACGGCATCATGGGGCCCGACCTGATGCGCATCATGCGGGACCAGTCCATCCGCTTCGGGGCCGAGCTCCGCACCGCCAAGGTGAGCCGGGTCGACCTGGCCACCGGTCCGTTCGCGGCCTGGGTCGGTGACCCGGGCGCCGACGAGCCCACCGTCGAGGCCGACGCGCTGATCATCGCCACCGGGGCCCGCTCACTGATGCTGGGCTGCCCCAATGAGGACCGCCTGCTCGGCTACGGCGTCTCCACCTGCGCCACCTGTGACGGCTTCTTCTTCCGTGACCACCACATCGCCGTGGCCGGCGGGGGCGATTCCGCGCTCGAAGAAGCCCTGTTCCTGACCCGCTTCGCCACCAAGGTCACGGTGATCCACCGCCGCGACGAGTTGCGGGCCTCCAAGATCATGCAGGACCGGGCCTTCGCCAACCCCAAGATCGAGTTCGCGTGGAACACCGTGGTCACCGACGTGCTGGGCGACACGAAGGTGGCCGGACTCAGGACCCAGGACACCGTGACGGGTACGACCTCGGAGCTCCCGGTCACCGGGCTCTTCGTGGCCATCGGCCACGAACCCAACAGTGGCCTGTTCAAGGGCCAGCTGGAGCTCCGTGAGAACGGGTACGTCCAGACCCGTGAGGGCACGTCCAAGACCAGCGTGGACGGGGTGTTCGCCTGTGGCGACGTGCAGGACGACTATTACCGCCAGGCCGTCACCTCGGCCGGGTCGGGCTGCATGGCGGCCATCGACGCCGAGCGCTGGCTGGAGGAACGCGGCGAATAGCGGCGACGAGCATCGGGAACAAAAGGCCGGTCGACGTCGTTGCACCACTCTGACAAGGAGAGTTCATGAGCGAGAAGATTGTGACCCTGAGCGACGCTACCTTTGACGAACATGTCAAAGCTTCGGATGTCCCCGTCCTGGTGGATTTCTGGGCTGAATGGTGTGGCCCGTGCAAAATGATCTCCCCCGTGCTGGAGGAAATCGCCGAGGAGCAGGCGGGCAAGATTCAGATCGGGAAGCTGAATATCGACGACAACCTCGACGTGACGCGCCGCTTCGACGTGATGAGCATTCCGACCCTGATCCTGTTCAAGGACGGGGAGCCGGTGAGCCGCCTGATCGGGGCCAAGCCCAAGGGGCAGCTGCTCGAAGAAATCGCGCCGTATCTGTAGCCCTCCCGCTCGCCGTCGGCGACCGCGGGGCGGCCGTGCGCGACATTCAGCAACGCCTGTCCGCCGTCGTGCGCGGGGGCGCACCGATTGACGAGGAGGGTGTCTTCGGCCCCTCGACCCGGGCCGCCGTCGAGGCCTTCCAGCATCTCCGGGGTCTCCGGGTCGACGGCATCTGCGGTCAGCAGACGTGGAATACCCTGGTCGAGGCCGGTTTTCGCCTCGGTGACCGCTTCCTCTTCCGGCGCACCCCCATGCTGCGGGGCGACGACGTGGCCGAACTGCAGCAGCGCCTGTGCAGCCTGGGGTTCGACACCGGCCGGGTGGATGGGATCTTCGGTGACGCCACGGCGGGTGCGCTGGCCGACTTCCAGGGCAACGCCGGACTGGCGATCGACCCCATCGTGGGCGGCGCCACCTTGCGCGAGCTCATCCGCCTCGAGAGCCGCCACGAAGCACCCGAGTACGTCTCCACCGTGCGCGCCCGGGCCGAGCTCCGCCATGCCGCGCCCACCTTGACCGGGCGCCACGTGGCGGTGGGCGAAGGTGGCGGCTTGGGCAGTGTCACCGCCGCCCTGCGGCGACGGCTCCTCCCGAGCGGCACCTTGGTGACCGAGCTCCACCACCCCGACGACTCCACCCAGGCGCTCCAGGCCAACGAGCTCTCCGTCGACGTCTACCTGGGCCTCCGGCTCGACCCGAGGGGGTCGAGCTGCAGCACCTCGTACTGGGCCGGCCACGGGGATCAGTCCCAGGGCGGCAAACTGTTGGCCGAACTGGTCCAGCGCGCCGTTCCCGGGGCGCTCGGCATCGAGGACGGGGGGGCTCGGGGCATGTCGCTCCCGATCCTGCGCGAGACGCGGATGCCGGCCGTCCTGGTCGAGGTGGGACCGGCCAGCCGGGTGGTCGAACGGGCCGCGCTGCTGGCCGTCGCCCTCTCGGGCGCCCTGGGTGAGTGGGTTGACGCCTCCTGGGACTGAGGTGACGGCTACGCGTGGTAACCCTCGGCAAAGTGAACTGGGTAACAATCCACAACGTCATGCACAGGTTGTGGATGAAGCTGAACGGTGCCTTGACAGTTGCGTGAACAATCAGGCGCCGCTGTCACCGACCATGGCCCGGTAGATCCGCTCGAGGTCCTCCAGGGTGGCGAATTCGACCACGAGGCGCCCCCGCCGGTTCTGGATATCGACCTTGACCCGGGTGTTCAGATAGGTCGAGAGAAGGTCTTCGAGCTCCAGGACACCGGGCTCGGGCAGCGTCCGCCCCGCCCCCTCCCGACCCTTCCCAACGGTACTACCCTTGGTACTACCGTTGGGAGCAGCGGCCTCATCCTCGACCGGGGGCGGCACCACGCGCAGCTCGGTCTCGCCCCGCACCCGATCTTCCACCGCCCGGACGGTGAGGCCTTCTTCCACGATCTGCACCACCAGGTGATCCTGGAGCGCACGGTCCGGCGTGCCCAGCAGGGCCCGGGCGTGCCCGGCCGAGATCGTTCCTTCGGCCAGCGCTCGTTGAGCCCCCGCCGGCAGCTGCAGGAGGCGGAGGGTGTTGGTCACGGTGGCCCTCCCCTTCCCCATGCGGGTGGCCACCTGCTCGTGGGTCAGTCCGAACTCATCGATGAGCTGTTGATAGGCCGCCGCCTCCTCCAGTGCGTTGAGGTCCTCGCGGTGAAGGTTCTCGACCAGCGCCTGCTCCAGGCTGACCGCGTCGCCGGCGTCGGGCTGGACCAGGACCCGGATGGTCTGGAGCCCGGCCCGACGGCACGCTCGCCACCGCCGCTCCCCCGCGATCAGCTCGTAGCTCTCCTCCTCGCCCTCGACCTCTCGCACCAGCACCGGCTGGAGCAGGCCGACCTCCCGGATGGAGGCGGCCAGCGACGACATGGACTCCTCGTCGAAGTGACTGCGTGGTTGAAAGTCGTTGGGCTTGATGGCCGAGATGGACACCGTCCGCAAGGCCGAGTCCAGCTCCCCGACCGCTTCGGTCGGAATGAGTGCGCTGAGCCCTTTACCGAGTCCGCTGCGCCGCGCCATTGCTCACCTCCTTCGCCAGGTCACGGTAGGCCACGGCCCCTCGTGACGTCGGATCGAACACTGTGATGGGTTGACCGAACGACGGTGCCTCCGAGAGTCGCACGGTGCGGGGGATGACGCTCTTGCACACCCGCCCGGAGAAGTGGGCCCGGACCTCCTTGGCCACGTCGACGGAGAGCCGGGTCCGGGCGTCGTACATCGTCAGGACGATGGTGGACACCTCGAGGGTTTCGTTCAGGTTCGACGAGACCAGCTTGACGTTGCGCAGGAGCTGGGTCAGCCCCTCCAGGGCGTAGTACTCGCACTGGATGGGGACGAGGACCTCACCGGCTGCGGCCAGACCGTTGACGGTGATGAGGCCGAGCGAGGGGGGGCAGTCGATGAGGATGAAGTCGAAGTCGTTGACGACGCCGTCGATGGCCCGCTTCAGCTTCAACTCCCGGCTGAAGGCCGGCACCAGTTCGATCTCGATCCCGGCCAGGTCGATGGTGGCCGGGGCCACGAAGAGGTTCTTGACACTGGTGGGCTCGATGCAGTCCTCGAGGGGCGCCTCCCGCATGATGACGTCGTACATGGACAGCTCGAAGTTCCGGGCGTCGATGCCCAATCCGGTGGTGGCGTTGCCCTGTGGGTCCAGATCGATGACCAGGACCCGGTAGTCCATCTCGGCCAGGGCCGCACCCAGATTGACGGTGGTGGTGGTCTTTCCGACCCCACCCTTCTGGTTGGCCACGGCGATGACCCGGGGCAAGTCCAAGGTCGCGGGTCGCTCGGCCGGCAGGAGCTCTTCCGTCTCCGTGCTGATGGAGGGCGACCTCCTTCGGGCTTCCACGGACACCGCGTGCTTCGGGTCGGGAGGCGGCTCCGGGCTCGGCGCGGCAGTCGGCGCGGGGCTGGGCTCCGGGCTCGGCGCGGGCTCTGATAGCTCCGGGCCGGCCGCGGACTCGACAGCTGCATGCGCCGGCGCCCTCGCCATGGCCGGTTCCGGCACGGGTTCGGGGTCCGGCTGTGGCTCCGGCCGGGGGGTCGGATCCGCAATGGCCTCCGGTTTGGCCGTCGCCGGCTCGGCCACCCACTGCGCCACCGCCGGCGGTGGTACCTCGGCGATGACCGGCGCCGGTTGGATGACCGGGTCCGGTTGGGGGACGGGTTCCGGTTGGAACACCGACGCCGGCTGGACGACCGGCTCGGGCTGGGGTTGTGGTTCGGGATCCGGTACGGGTGGGGGTGGGGGAGCGGGACTGGATTCGGCTTGCTCAATATCGAACGGGGCGGACGAGGGAATGACGGGTAGCCCGTCGATCAGCACCCTGGACGGAGCGTCGGGACCATTCTGATCCACCTGCGGCTCGCCGGAACTCTGCTCGATGCCCTCTTGAGCGGGGGCTTGATCTGCAATGGCTGATCTGGCACCGCGATTTCGGCGGCGATGCCGCATCAGGTGGATCTCCCGGATCGCCGCATCAAGTGGCTATCCTGACTTGCTCGTCCCCTCAGGTCAAGGGTTCTCACCTGTTTCACGTGAAACATTTCGAGCGGACCGACGCCGCGGAGGATTTCTGGCTCTTGGGGTATGAGCCGCGCTCCAGTGACGGCGCGCCCCTTCTTGGCTGAGCCAGTCAACTCCCCCGGAGAGGGCTCCAAGGGTCGGTGGCGGGTCAAATGCCCGGCGCATCCCGATGGGCGGCCCAGGGCGGATCACCTCGCATCCCAAGGACCTGGCACGGTGCAGCCGGCGGATCAGCCTCTCCTCCCCTGGGTCCCCCAGCGGGTTACCGAGGGGGGAGCGCGACCAGCACTTCATCCTCGGGGGACGCGGGCACCCCTCGGCAGCGAGGGCGGACAGAGCACCCGGCTTGCCTCTGATCACGCCGGCGCCGGCGCACTGGACCACACAGCCATCGCAGATGCACCCGATCCGAGCCGGTGACGAGGAGGCTCCCCGGGTCCATTGGCTCGCGCAGAATGGGCATCCCGCGACCACTCGTTGACCCTCTCGCGTTGACCCGTCTCGTCGGTGACCGGAATCTGCCGGGCCCTCACCTTTCACATTTGAAACAACGCCCTGACACCGACCACGGAGCGGACACCCGCTCATTGCCGCGGGATGAGCCGGATTTCTCCCGGCGATGTTCCACGTGGAACAGGCCCGGTCGGTCAGAACAGGGGTTGCTTTGCGGGAACCCCGTTCCGGCGGGGGAACCGTCTCGGGGCAGATCTCCCGTTGGTAGAGCACCTGGTACCCGAAGCCCGCTTTCACGAATTCCCCCGGTTCCAAGCCCACCTGAGCCACCCCGGCGGCGGGCCAGCGGGCCCGGTGGCCATCCTCCCCGGAAGCTCGCGGAGGCTCCGAGACGATGAGCCATCCGCCCTGGCGCAGGAACGGGGCGCCGCACTCGGCGACCACGGCCGGGGCACCGAAGGAACGCACCACCACCCCGTCGAAGGTCCCCCGGTACTCCGGATCACGCCCGCACACTTCGGCTCGTTGGTGGACCACGGCAACCCGTTCCCCTAGCCCGCACCGGCGCACCGCCCGCTGGAGGAACTCCGTGCGGCGCTCGTTGGCGTCCAAAAGAACCAGGGTGGCGGCCGGCCAGCGGATGGCGATCACCAGCCCGGGCAGCCCGCCACCCGAGCCCAGGTCGAGGATGTGGGGCGTCCCGGATCCCCGATGACACAGCTTGGCGGCGGGCCAGATCGACGAATCCGGCGGCGTGCTCGAGGTGGGGCTCGATCGGCCCCGGCCCGAGGAACCCGGCGCGGCGCGCGTCGAGGAGGACATCGCCCAGGGCGGCGGGGGAGGGGACCGCGTGGTCGGTGTCGGGCACCGAGCCTGTGTCAGCCCGTAGGGGCGATGACGATGTAGCGGTTGGGATCCTCGCCCTCGGAGCGGGTGGCCACCCCGTCGATCTCGTTGACCGCATCGTGCACGGCCTTGCGGTCGGCCGGGCTCATGGACTCGAGGGCCTTCTCCTGTCCCGAGGCGATGACCTCCTCGGCGATCTGGGTGCTGAACCGCTTGAGGGCGGCCGAGCGCTTCTCCCGGTACCCGGCCACGTCCACCAGGATCCGGTCGGTGCGCGATGGGCACTGACGCTGGACCACGGCCCGGGTGATGTCCTGGAGGGCGCTCAGGGTCGAGCCACGAGGTCCCACCAGCAACCCGAGCTCATCGCCCCGGGCGGCGATCTCGACCGTCTCCTCGTCGATCAAACGGGTCTCGACGGTGGCCTGCATGCCGTACTCACTCAGGAGGCCGGCCAGAAAGGCCCGGCCCACCTCGCCCTGCTCTTCGAGGGTCATTCCTTCGGCCATGGCAACCGTCTCCTTCGGTTCGGTACTGCGCTGCTGGTTCTTCTCCGCTGGCCGCGGCGCGGCAGCAGTCGACGGGCTCTGGCCGTTCTCCGCCCGAGCCGCTCCAGCCCCCCCGGCGGTGGCTTGGCTGCGGTTCCGTCGTCGGCGCGCCGATCGGCTGGTGCCGGTGCCGGTCCGCTCGCCCGACCCGCCGCCCGAGGTCGAGACGTCCCCGTCGGCCGCCGCCCTGGCGTCGGGCTTCGAGGCACCCTGGCGCTGGGCGCTGCCCGAGCCCTGGTTGCGGTTCCCCCCCCGTTCACGGTCGCGGGGGCGGCGCTCCCGCTTGGGCCGGGGACCGACGGGACGGACCCGGGCGCGCACCCGGGCCTCACCTCGGGTACGCCCGAAGAGGCCCGCCTTGGGCTCCGCCAGCACGATGACCTCGGCGTCGCCCACGGCCACGCCCAGCTGGTCCAGGGCCGACTCGGTGGCTTCTTCGACTGTCTTTGCTGCGACCTCTACCCACTCCACGCCCTATCGCGCCTTTCTTTCCTTCTTAGAACGAGAGCGCGGGTGCGGCTTGGGCGCCGGCGTCTTCTCATCGTCGGCCGAGCCATTGCCGCCGGCCTTGCCGTTGGTCGTGGCCCGGCTGCGGGACGAACCCTTGCCCGACGCCGGGCGCTTGCCGGTGGTGGGGCGCCTGCCGTTCCCGTTGGTGCCGTTGGTCCCGTTCGTCCCGCCGGGGTTCTTGGGCGCGGTGGTGCTCTTGCCCGTGCTTCGGCCGGCTTGGCACCGCCCTTGTCCGCCCGGCTTGGGGTCGGTCTCTTCGGGCAGGGCCTCGGTCTGGGTGCCCTTGGCACCCTTGGCGCCGCCCCCGATCTCGCGTTCGGCCCCGACGGGCGACACCATGCCGGTCCGGAACATGACCTCCTGTGTCCCGATCCGCATGGCCGATGAGAACACCATGTAAAGGGTCGCTCCAGCCGGCACTCTCAGGTAAATGACACCGAAAATAATGGGGAAAAACTTCTGCATGGTTTGCATCTGTGGATTGGCCTGCGCCGCCCCGGGATTCCGGCTGTTCATCTGCTTCATTTGGTAGTACTGGAGGAAAATAGCTGCCCCGATCAATACCAAATAGGGGATCATCAGAACGGCCTGACTGGCGCTCCCGGGAAAGGTATGGGTGGTGAACGGCGTGGACGAGAGGTCCATGCCAAACCACCAGTGCATCTGGCCGTGGTTCGCGACCAGATTGGTGTACATCTTGCCAGTTGTCGGGATGTATCGCGGCGCCGCACATCCGTAGATGCTGGCGGTGTGACACACGACTGTGTGCCCCATGCCATTTACGTACGTCGCGCCGTTCTTTACCGTGTAAGACAACCCACGAATGAGTGAATACAGCACGATCAAGAAGGGCATCTGCAACAAGGACGGCAGGCAGGCGCCGAACGGGCTGGTCCCGTTCTCCTTGTACAGCTTCATCATTTCCTGGTTGAGCAGTTCCCGGTTCTCCGGGCCCTTGTACTTGGTCTGCAGCTTCTTCATCTCCGGCTGCAGCCGTTGCATGGCGATCATCGACTTGGTGCTCTTGACCGTCACCGGGGTCAGCGCCAGCATGATGAGCACCGTCAACCCGATGATGGAGAGGCCGTAGTTGCCGGTGACCGAATAGATCCCCGAGACGATCAGCCCGAAGAACTCGAAGAGCGGGTGGAAGATCTTCCCGATGTCCGCGAACAGGGAGTTTTCGCCCAAAAGGGGCGACACCAGGCTGGTCATGACCGTGTCCCCGCCTGTCGGCGCGGCCCGTGGGCGTGGACGTGCAGCGGCACCAGGTCAACCCCGTGGGGCCCGAAGGGGCGGCAGCGCAGCAGGCGCCTGGCCGTGAGGGACAGCCCCCGCCAGAACCCGTGCTCGGCGAACGCCTCGGCGGCATAGGTGGAACAGCTGGGGTAGAAGCGGCAGGGTGACACCCGGCCCGAGGCCGCTCCTTGATACGCCTGGAGCGCCCGCACCGCCACTCGTGACGCCCGGCTCATGGGGGGGCGGGTGTCACTCACCGGCGGCACCCCGCAGGGCCCGGCCGACACAGCGCGACAGCTCGGCCGGCTCGCACCGGGCCGCGGCGGGGTCAAAACGGAGGAGGTAGGTGCCCTGGGGCAGGTCCGGGGCGGCGGCCCGGGCGGACTCGCGGGCGCGGCGGCGGAGGGTGTTGCGGACCACGGCATTGCCGCAGCGCTTCCCAATTGTGTATCCCACCTGGGGAAACACACCCGGAAGTCCAGGGTCAGCGGCCACGAAGGTGGCCCGGACAGGGCCACAGTGGGCGCGAGCCCGTGACCGCTGCAGTTGGTCAAAGGCAGCGCGAGTCCGAATCCGTCCGAGCGTGCGAGCAGGCACCAGGAGCTCAGACGGTGAGACGGTGGCGGCCCTTGAGGCGCCGTGACTTCAAGATGGAGCGGCCGGCTCGGGTCGACATACGCTTGCGGAAGCCGTGGGTCTTGGCCCGCTTGCGGGTGTTTGGTTGGTAGGTGCGCTTCATTCCTCAGCCTTTCGCCTCGCCTGGGAGCATGACATGCCAGGCGCAGCAGAGTTCGTACGGCCACCTGGGGTGCCGCCCGTGGGCAGCGGCAGTGGGGTGGGCCCATGTTAGGCGCGAACCACCGATCCCCACTAGTCGGACCGCGTGTCACGGTGTAGCTTCAGCCAATTACCGCACCGAGGGACGTTCAGACCTTGCCCAGGACCCCGCGGACGGATGAAGGGCGATCGGACGACCACGTGACGCAACCCGGAGACCTATGGACACGCTGCAGCGAATCGCTCCGCGAGCAGGTGTCGGAGACGACTTGGCAGCTCTGGCTCTCGGGGATCGAGCCGGTGTCCTTCGCCGACGGGGTGTTCCTGCTCTCGGTGCCCAACGGCCTGATCCGCGAGCGGGTCGAGACCCGCTACCTCCCGATGATCGAGGACACCTTGGCCAATGAGGTGGGCACGGCCGTGCGAGGCCGGCTCGAGGTCCAAGAACCGGACGAGCCCGAAGAGGAGCTCCTGGGCGTCCCCGACCCGCCCCCCGTGGTCGAGCGGGCCCCGGGCACGGTGGCCGTGGCCACGCCCGGCCGCGAATCCGCCGCGGTGGCAGCTCGACCCGAAGTTCGTGTTCGACACCTTCGTGGCCGCCTCGTCCAACCGCCTCGCCCACGCGGCGGCCCAGGCGGTGGCCGAGACCCCGGGTCGCTCGTACAACCCGCTCTTCATCTACGGGGACAGTGGGCTGGGCAAGACCCATCTGCTCCACGCCATCGGGAATTACGTCTCGGAGAACTTCCCGCGGCGCCATGTGCTCTACGTCACCACCGAGACGTTCATGAACGACTTCGTCGATTCGCTGCGGACCTCGACCACCCTGGCCTTCAAGCGGCGCTACCGCGAATGCGACGTCCTCTTGATCGACGACGTCCAGTTCATGGAGAACAAGGAGGGTCTCCAGGAGGAGTTCTTCCACACCTACAACGACCTCAAGGGTGCCTCCAAGCAGATCGTCCTCACCTCGGACCGCCCGCCCAAGTCGATCGAGACCCTCGAGGACCGGCTCCGCAGCCGCTTCCTCTCGGGCCTGATCACCGAGATCGACCCACCCGACCTCGAGACCCGCCTGGCCATCTTGCGCTCCAAGTCCGAGAGCGAACACCACGAGGTCCCCGACGACGTCCTCGAATTCATCGCCACCCACGTGAAGAACAACATCCGGGAGCTCGAAGGGGCCCTGACCAGGGTCAGTGCCTTCGCCAAGCTCAACAAGGAGGTCATCTCGCGGGCCCAGGCCGAGCGCGTGCTCTCCGACATCGTCCTGGCCGGCGAGCCGCGCCGGATCACCCCCCAGATGATCCTCGACGCCACCGCCAGCAGCTACGGCTTCACCGTCGAGGCCATCTGCGGGCCCAGCCGGACCCGGCCCCTGGTCACCGCCCGCCAGGTCGCCATGTACCTGGTCCGGAACCTGACCGACTACAGCTATCCGGCCATCGCCCGGGTGTTCGGCAACCGCGACCACACCACGGTGATCCACGCCGTCGACAAGATCACCGGACAGATGCAGCAACGCCGCCAGATCTACGAGCAGGTCACCGAGCTCACCCAACAGGTCCGGGCCGGCACCTGAGGTGGCGCGCGGCGGATGGGGGGATCATGTGGGAGGCGTTCCGACGGGCTGTGGACGCGGGCCGTCAGCTTGGGGATAGCGTGACCCTTCATCCCCAGCCCTTGAAAGCAGGCTGGCCGTTCCGCGCGCTGGGCCCGGAACCACCCACACCACCGTGGGGACAACTTCTCCCGGCTCCAGCAGGCACAAGGGCCTGCCATGCACAATCCACAGCCCTTATTACCCCTACTACCCAAACCTCTCTCCGCCTCACTTACCTGTGGTTGGGGACACACCCGAAAGGACACGTTCCGGTGAAGTTCCGATCCGAACGAGACGCTCTCGTCGAGATGTTGGCTACCGCGGGCCGAGCCGTCGGAGCACGAACCACATCATCTCCGGTGCTGTCCGGAATTTTGTTGTCCTGCCTCGGCAACACCCTCTCGGTCACCGGTACCGATCTGGACCTGACCATCCAGGTGACCGAAGAAGTCATCGGCATCGACGACGGCACGTGTGTCATTCCCTCGCGCCTCTCGACCGACATCGTGCGCCGGCTCGAGCCCGGCGCCGTCACCTTCGCCCATCAGGACGACCACATCACCATCTCGGCCGCCCGCTCGAACTTCAAACTGCGGACCTTCCCGGTGGTCGAGTTCCCGGCCGTCGGGCGCACCGGCGAGGCCATCGCCCATCTGCCGGAGGCGGCGCTGGCCGAAGGGGTCCGCCAGGTGGTGCGCGCCGCCTCGCACGACGACGCCCGTCCCCTCCTCACCGGGGTCCTGTTGTCCTCGGTCGAGGGCTCGATCCGGATGGTGGCCACCGACTCGTACCGCATGGCGCTGCGTGACCTCCCCGGCGTGCCCGCGCTCCCCGGCGTCGAGGACCTCCTGGTCCCCGCCCGCGCCCTGGCCGAACTCCAACGTCTCCCGTCGGGCCCGACGGGCGAAGGATCCGACGGCCCAACTCGGGTCGGCGTGGCCGCCAGCGAGAACGAGATCACCTTCTGGCAGGGGAACGTCCAGATCAGCACCAGGTTGTTGGAGGGTCGCTACCCCGACTACAACCAGCTCATCCCCGACCACTACCCCAACCGCCTCCACCTGGGTAAGGAGACCTTCTTGGCCGCGCTGCGCCGGGTCCAGCTCCTGGTCCGGGACAACACCACCCCGGTGCGCCTGTCCATGCGCCAGGGCGGCGTCGACCTGAGTGTGGTCAGTCAAGAGGTCGGTGACGCCTCCGAGACCGTCGATGGGGATTTCACCGGAGAGGACCTCATCATCGCCTTCAATCCTTCGTATCTGATCGACGGCGTCGAGGCCGTCCAGGGCGACGAGGTCATCGTCGAGACGGCCGACGGGTCGAAGGCGGCCACCGTCCGTGGCGCCGAGGACGACACGTTCCGCTATCTGCTCATGCCCGTTCGGGTTTCCTGAGCGGCGACCCGTTCCCGCGGTGAGCCTGCGCGTCCTCGAGCTCGTCGATTTTCGCATCTTCGGCGCCGCCCACTTCGAGCCCGAAGTCGACGGCACCACGGTGATCACCGGACCGAACGGCACCGGCAAGACGAGCGTGCTCGAGGCCCTGGTGTATCTGGGGACCCAGCGCTCGTTCCGGGGCGCCCCCCGCGAGGCGATGGTGCGCACCGGCGCCGACCGGGCCATCGTGCGGGCCGAGCTGCACCACAGCGCGGCGCCCACCCTGGTCGAAGCCGAGATCGTCCCGACCGGGCGCAGCCGCACCCAGGTGAACCGCAAGACGGCGGTGGGCCGCCGCAACCTGGCCGCCGCCGCGCCGTGCACCATCTTCTCCCCCGAGGACCTGGCCCTGGTCAGCGGGGGGCCGGGCGGTCGGCGCCAACTGCTCGACGACACGCTGGCCCTGGTCGACCCCGAGGGGGCGCGGGCGGCCGACGAGGTGGACAAGGTGCTGCGCCAGCGGGCCGCCCTGTTGCGCCAGGCCGGCGGCCGGGCGAGCGCCGACGTGGCCGCCACCCTCGACGTGTGGGACCAACGGTTGGCCGACGCCGGGAAGATCCTGGTCACGGCCCGGGAGCGCCTGACCGCCGCGCTGGAGGAGCACGTCGCCCCGGCCTACGGGCGCCTGGCCGGGTCGGGCGGCCGGATCGTGGTCACCCAGGACTACCGGCGCAGCTGGGAGGGGGATCTGCTGCCGGCGCTCGAGGCCAAC
The DNA here is from genome assembly GCA_963743785.1 of uncultured Acidimicrobiaceae bacterium. Taxonomy (GTDB): domain Bacteria; phylum Actinomycetota; class Acidimicrobiia; order Acidimicrobiales; family RAAP-2; genus Bog-473. The sequence goes on from CAVURD010000042.1 coordinate 84,781, forward strand.
CGGACGGCCGACCTCCGGCGGGGGGTCAACACGGTGGGGCCGCACCGCGACGAGCTCTTCTTGGCGATCGACGGCCGCGAGGCCCGCACCCACGCCTCACAGGGCGAGCAACGGTGCCTGGCGCTGGCCCTGCGCATCGGGATCCACCGGTTGGTCACGGCCCGGACGCCGCTCACCCCGACCCTGCTCCTCGACGACGTCTTCTCCGAGCTCGACCCGGCGCGGAGCCGGGCGCTGGTGGCCGAGCTGCCCGAGGGCCAGTCGATCCTGACCACGGCCGTGCCGCTGCCGGCCGGCATCGACGTGGCCAACATGGTGCACATCGACGAGGTAGGACAGACGCCGTGAGCGACGAACCTGTGCGCACGCCGGAGCCCTGTCACATGGACCACTGCGCCATGAGCACGGTCCTGTGAGCACGGTCTGAGCGACGCCCGCCGCCGGCGCCCGGCGGGGAGTGACGCCGGGCCGCAACACGTGGGCCGGGCCATGTCCCAGGTGCTCGGCCGCATGGGCGCATCCAGCCTCAGCGTCGACCATGGAGCTGGTCTTCAGCCGCTGGGAGGAGGTGGTGGGGGCGGAACTGGCCGGGCATCTGCACCCGGTTCGCCTGCAGGAGTCGGTGCTCCTCATCGGGGTGGATCATCCGGCCTGGGCCACCCGCGGCCCGCATGGAATCGCGCCACATTCTGGACCGTTTGCGGCAGTTGGGGGACACCTCGGTCGAGCGGATCGACGTGGCGGTGCAACGGCCTTCCTGAAGCGAGTTTCGGGGCCTCGGATCGGCCCGAAAGTCGCACCGTTCGGGTAGACTGTGTGAGTCGTATCGCATGCCCGGGTACCCCATTTTTCGGGCATTCGATACGGACCACGATGACTGTTGTTTCGAAAGGCGCGCCTGTGGCATTGAAGGTCGACAAGGTAACGGAGGACTCCTACAGCGAGGGTGACATCACCGTCCTCGAAGGACTGGAGGCGGTGCGGAAGCGCCCCGGGATGTACATCGGATCCACCGGACCGACCGGCCTGCACCACCTGGTGTGGGAGGTGGTCGACAACTCCGTCGACGAGGCCATGGCGGGCCGCGCCACGCGGATCGACGTCACCATGCTGGCCGACGGCGGCTGCAGGGTGCGCGACGACGGCGCCGGCATCCCGGTCGGCCCGCACCCCAAGTACCCCAAGCGCTCGACGGCCGAGATCGTGCTGACCACCCTGCATGCCGGCGGCAAGTTCGGGGGCAAGGGATACCAGGTCTCCGGCGGCCTGCACGGGGTGGGCGTCTCGGTGGTCAACGCCCTCTCGTCCCGGCTCGTCCTCGAAGTGGACCGCGACGGCCAGCACTGGGAGGCCGAGTTCGAGAAGGGCGGCAAGGTCAAGCGCAAGATCGCCGCCACCGGCCCGGCGCCGCTCGATCGCAGCACCGGGGAGCCCCGCACCGGGACCACCGTCACCTTCTGGCCCGACGCCACCGTCTTCGACGAAGTCGAGTTCCGGGCCCAGACCATCATCGAGCGCATGCAGATCATGGCCTTCTTGAACAAGGGCCTGGAGATCCGCTTCGTCGACCAGCGCACCGACCCGGCGCTCAAGACCACCTTCCGCTACGCCGGCGGCATCGTCGACTTCGTCAAGCACCTCAACGCCTCGAAGGAGTCGCTGTTCCGAAAGGTGGCCTACTTCGACCAGATCGAGGAGGGCCAGGAGGCCGAGATCGCGCTGCAGTGGAACACCGGCTACCACGAGTCGATCTTCTCCTTCGCCAACGGGATCTCCACCATCGAGGGCGGCATGCACGTCGAGGGGTTCTCCAAGGCCCTGACCAACGCCATCAACCGCTACGCCCGGGCCCGCAACCTGCTCAAGGAGAAGGAGGAGAACCTCAAGGGCGAGGACATCCGCGAGGGCCTGACCGCCATCATCTCGGTGCGTCTGCGCGACCCGCAGTTCGAGGGGCAGACCAAGTCCAAGCTCGGCAACGTCAGCATCCGCTCCCTGGTCGAGAAGGCCACCAACCGCAAGCTCAACGAGTGGTTGGAGGAGAACCCGCGCGAGGCCAGCCAGATCGTGCAGAAGTCGACCCAGGCGGCGCGGGCGCGCATGGCCGCGCAGGGCGCCCGTGACCTGACCCGGCGCAAGTCCGCGCTCGACGGGGCCGGCCTCCCGGGCAAGTTGGCCGACTGCTCGTCGCGCGATCCGCGCGAGTCGGAGCTCTTCATCGTCGAGGGCAACTCGGCCGGCGGTTCGGCCAAGGACGCCCGCAATCCGCACACCCAGGCCATCCTGCCCATCCGGGGCAAGATCCTCAACGTCGAGCGGGCCCGCATCGACAAGATGCTGAAGAACGCCGAGATCCAGGCGCTCATCTCGGCCATCGGCGCCGGCCTGGCCGACGAGTTCGACGTGACGAAGATCCGCTACCACAAGGTCATCCTCCTGGCCGACGCCGACGTCGACGGCAGCCACATCCGCACGTTGCTCCTGACCTTCTTCTTCCGGCAGATGAAGCCGCTGGTGGAAGGGGGCTTCGTCTACGTGGCGCAGCCGCCCCTGTTCTCGACCCTGGTCGGCAAGGAGAAGATCTACCTGAAGGACGAGGCGGCCAAGGCCGCCTTCTTGTCCGAGCACCCCGACCACAAGCACGACTTCAACCGGCTCAAGGGGCTGGGGGAGATGGACTTCGCCGAATTGCGCGACACCACCATGGACCCCTCCCTGCGCTCGCTGCTGCAGATCAACGTGGAACAGGCCGCCCTGGCCGATGAGGTGTGCTCCATCCTCATGGGCGACGACGTCGAGCTCCGTCGCCACTTCATCCAGACCAACGCGAAAGACGTCCGCTTCCTCGACATCTGAGCGACACCACGAACGACACGACGAAGAGAGATCACATGGCACGAAGTACAACGCGCGGCGGCTCGGGGCGGGGCGGTCGGGGCGGGCGGGGCAGCGGCGGCACCGGCGCGCCGCCCGCCGACGGCGGGACCCCGGTCGAGGGGTTCATCGAGCCCATCGAAATCCAAGAGGAGATGGAGCGCTCGTTCCTCGAGTACTCCATGTCGGTCATCGTGTCGCGGGCGCTGCCCGACGTGCGTGACGGTCTCAAGCCGGTGCACCGCCGCATCCTCTACTCCATGTTCGACCGCGGCCTGCGGCCGGACCGGCCGCACAACAAGTGCGCCAAGGTGGTCGGTGACGTCATGGGGACCTACCACCCCCACGGTGACTCGGCCATCTACGAGGCCCTGGCCCGCATGGTGCAGGACTTCTCCCTGCGCCACCCCCTCATCGACGGCCACGGCAGCTTCGGCGGGCGCAGCCCCGACGACGGGCCGGCGGCCATGCGCTACACCGAGTGCCGACTGGCCCCGCTCGCCCTCGAGCTCATGGCCGACATCGACGAGGACACGATCGACAAGGAGCCCAACTACGACGGCTCGGACGAAGAACCGATCGTCCTGCCGGGCCGCTTCCCGAACCTGCTCATCAACGGGGCCCAGGGCATCGCCGTCGGCATGGCCACCAACATCCCGCCCCACAACATGGGCGAGGTCATCGACGCCGCCATCCACGTCCTCCACAACCCCGAGGCCACCCCCGACGACCTGATGCAGTTCGTCAAGGGACCCGACTTCCCGACCGGTGCGCTGATCCTCGGGCGCCAGGGCATCCTCGACGCCTACCGGACCGGCCGGGGCTCCATCAAGATGCGCGCCGTGGCCGAGATCGAAGAGGGCCGCGTGGGCGACCGCATCGTGGTGACCGAGTTCCCGTACCAGACCTCGGTCGAGGTGATTGAGCAGAAGATCACCGACCTGGTGCGGGCGGGCGACCTCGACGGCATCAGCGAGCTGCGCAACGCCTCGGCCAACCAGCAGCCCCGCCTGGTCATCGAGCTCAAGCGCGACGCCAACGCCAACGTGGTGCTCAACAACCTCTTCAAGCAGACGCCGCTGCAGACCAGCTTCGGCGTCAACATGCTGGCCCTGGTCGACTCGGTGCCGCGCACCTTGAACCTGGCCCAGGCCCTCTCGCACTACATCGATCACCAGATCGAGGTGGTGACCCGGCGGACGGAGTTCCGCCTGCGCAAGGCCCGCGAACGGGCCCACATCGTCGAGGGCCTGCTCAAGGCCATCGACATGCTCGATCAGGTGATCGCCACCATCCGCGGCTCGGACGACCGCCCGTCGGCGCGCACCGCGCTCATGGCGGCGCCGTTCGAGTTCACCGAGGTCCAGGCCACCCACATCCTCGACATGACCCTGGGCCGGCTGACCCGTCTGGGCCGGACCGAGTTGGAAGAGGAGATGGCCAAGCTGCGCGAGACCATCATCGAGCTCGAGTCGATCCTGGCCGACGACGCCAAGCTGCGCGGCGTCATCGCCACCGAGATGACGGCGATCCGCGACACCTACGCCAACCCGCGCCGCAGCATCGTCACCCACGACCCCGGCGAGATGGGGGTCGAGGACCTGATCGACGACGAGGAGATCGTCGTCACCATGACGAAGGCCAACTACATCAAGTCGGTGGCGGCCGGCGCCTTCCGGACCCAGGGCCGCGGCGGCCGCGGGGTCCAGGGTGCCCGGCTGAAGGAGGAGGACCTGGTCAGCGAGGTCATCCACACCTCGGCCCACGCCTACCTCCTGCTGTTCTCCAACCGGGGCAAGGTCTACCGGTTGCGCGGCCACGAGATCCCCATGAAGGAGCGCACGGCCAAGGGGACGGCCGCCATCAACCTGGTCCCGCTGGCGCCCAACGAGAAGATCCAGGCCATCATCTCGACCCGCGAGTTCCTGCCCGACCAGTACCTCGTCTTCGCCACGGCGCAGGGCCAGGTGAAGAAGACGGCCCTGAGCGAGTACGACAAGTCGCGCCGGGAGGGCTTCATCGCCATCAACCTGCGCGAGGGCGACGAGTTGGTGCGGGTGGTGGCCACGTCGGGCGACGACGACATCTTCGAGGTGACCCGCAACGGCATCACCATCCGCTTCAACGAGACCGACGTGCGCGCCATGGGCCGCGACGCGGCCGGCGTGCGCGGCATCCGTCTGCGCGAGGGCGACATCGTGGTGTCGTGTGACGTCGCCGCCGACGACACCGACATCTTGTTGGTGACCGATGCCGGCTACGGCAAGCGGACCAAGCTGGAGCGCTTCAACCGCCAGGCCCGGGGCGGACAGGGGGTGCGGGGCATCCGCCTGACCGGCAAGCGGGGCTCGGTGGTGGCGGCCTTCATGATCGCCCTGGACGAGGAGATCCTGCTGGTCTCCTCCGGCGGTGTCGTCATCCGGACCGCGGCCCGCGAGATCGCCTCGCAGGGCCGCGACGCCACCGGCGTCCGGGTCATGAACCTCGACGAGGGCCAGACGGTGGCCGCGGTGGCCCGGGTGACGGCGGAGAACGAGGAAGAGGAGTAGCGGCCGGGCCTCTTGGGGGGAACCGGGTCTGCGAGAGGGACTCAGCCGCTGGCGATGAAGGTCATGGTGAAGGGCGCCGCGGTCGGGGCTGTAGGAAGTGAGGGGCCGGAGGCCCGAGACGACCTGGAAGTGGGCGGCCAGGCTCCCCGTCTCGATGGTCGTGGTCCCGTTGACGGCGAAGATGTGGCTCTGGCCACCGGGAATGACCTGGGAGAAGACGGGAGCCTGACTGCCCGAGTTGGTGACCTGGACCCAGCTCGGATTGGCGTTGGTGACCACCGCCACCCCGAACGAGGACGCCGCCACCTGGAGGGTGCCACCGTTCTTCAGGGCGTTGGTCGACACGGTGTACCTCGGGAGGCCCGTGGACGCCTTGTGGCCCGACCGGTTCGTGGTGCCGGTGGTGACGCCGGTGTCCTTCTTGGCCGTGTCGATCAGGGTGGAGGTCTCGCTGCGGGCCGAGTGGATCCACCGCGGAGAGCTGGTTGTGCAGGCCCAGACCGACGCCGGCCGCCACGACCAGGAGCGCGACCACCGCGACCAGGATCTTGAGGTAGGTCGGAGGGCCCTGGCGGACCGCCGCCACCTGGCCGGTCTCGAAGATGGGCACCGGCCGGGTGTCGTTGATCGACAGCGGACCGACCGCCCCGATCACCCCGGTGACGAGGGCCTCGTTGACCCCCGTGCTGTCGGCGCCGAAAGGCCGAGCCGTAGTCGCCGGAGGGGGAGTGCCCCCCGGCCGGGGCCGAGGAGACCGAGACCACCGGGACGACGCCGGTGTCGCCGTTGCGCGCGCCGCGGCCTCGACACTGGGCCACCGGTCCAACACGGTCAGGACATAGGCGTCGCCGGGCAGGCCGAGCGAGTCGGCGTAGGTCGCGGAGCGCCCGCAGGGTCTCGATGCGGTCCGGCATGCGGGCGACGGTGCCGCTCTCCAGGGCCTCGAGCTCGGACGAGGCCACCCCCACCCGGATCGCCGCCTCGGGCAGCGACAGGCCGGCCTGCGTGCGGGCATGGAGGAGCGCTCGCCCGATGTCCGGGACGGAGTCCGATGATCACCGGGGCTTCACCGCTGGCGGGGTTTGCGCCACGACCGAGCAACCACGCACCTCTTCTGTTCGGCGACGGATGACACTCCGAGATTGTACCTGGTACGCCGGCCTTTCCTGGCTGCGCGGCCCCAGGCACCGGGGCTGCGGACACCCCGGTTTAGTCAGTGCTCAGTTGGGTCAGCTGCGGTCAGAAGAAGTGGAAGGAGGTGACGGGCCAGACCCGGACGTCGACCTTGCCCACGATGAGCGACCGGGAGATCGGGCCCCAGTACCGGCTGTCGCAGGACTCGGTGCGATTGTCGCCCATCATGAAGTAGTGGTTGGCCGGGATCACATAGGGCTTGGTCAGGTTGTAGGGCGTGCCCGCCGGACCGGCCTCGGTCGTGCCCTGGACCGACGACGGAAGCCAGGTCTCGGGCAGGGCCTTTCCGTCGATGTCGACATGCCCGCGGTCGAGCGAGATGGTCTCCCCGGGCAGCCCGATCACCCGCTTGACCAGATCGTTGACCTCGGCCCCGCCGCAGTTCTCGGCCGGCGGGCGGGAGAAGACCACGATGTCGCCGCGACCGACGCCGTGGAGGTGGTAGCTGAGCTTGTTGACCAGGATGCGGTCGCCGATCTGCAGGGTCGGCTCCATGGAGCCCGAGGGGATGAAGAACGTCTGCACCACGAAGACGCGCAGGAGGAGCGCCACGACGAGGGCCACCAGCACCACGACCACGATCTCGCGCAGCCAATGGGAGCGGGGCGCGGCGTGCCGACCCGGGGGACCGGCGCGCCCATCACCGGTCCCGCCCGCCCGTGATGGGCCGGCGGGCGAAGGGTCCTCGGCGACCAGCGCCGGGTCGGTCATGTCGGGCGTCACGGTAGGGGGGAAGGCTACTCGCGCGGTCCGGTGCCGAGGGCGCGCTCGGCGGAGGCGGGGGCCCGGCCGAGCCGGCTCAGACGGCGGCCGGAACGACCGACGCCGTGTCGCGGCCCGAATGGAGCAGGGACCCGGGGACCGCTCCGGTGGGCGCCCCGTCGCGCACGGTCTCCACCCCGTTGACCATCACCCGGACCACCCCCACCGAGGCGGCGATGAGGCGCGGCGCGTCGCCGGGCAGATCGTGCACCAGGCGGGCCGGCTCGGATCCGACGGTGGCCGGATCGAAGATGAACAGATCGGCCGCGTAGTCCTCGGCCACCAGGCCGCGCCGGCGCAGGCCGAAGAGCTGGGCCGGCTGACCGGTCAGCATGTGGACGGCCGCTTCCACCGGCACCAGCCGGCGCCCGCGCAGGCAGTCGGCCAGGAAGGCGGTGGGGTAGTTCGACCCGCACATGCGGTCGAGGTGCGCGCCGGCGTCCGAACCGCCGACCATGGCCCGGGGATCGCTCCAGATCTCCGCTCGCATGGTCCAGGTCGTCTCGTCCCCGTCGTCGGTGTTCGGCCACAGGACGGTGCGCAGGTCGTCGGCCAGCACGATGTCCAAGAGGGTGTCGAAGGTCGAGGTGCCCCGCTCGGCCGCGATGTCATCGACCACCCGGCCGGCGCAGCCGTCGTTGGCCGGAGCGTAGGTGTCGCCGATGATGTAGGTGCCCCAGTGGGCCAGGCCCCGGAACACGCCGGCCTCCTTGGAGCGGGCCCGCTCGTCGAGCAGCGACCGCACGGCGGGATCGGCCAGCTGGGCCATCCGCTCCTCGAGGGGTAGGCCCATGACGTCGCCCCAGCCGGGAATGAGGAAGAGGGCGCAGTGGGTGCGGAAGCTCATGTTCATGGGGACCAAGGTGGGCATGGTCAGCGCCACGATCTGCCCGCCGGCCGCCGCCGCCGCCGTCGACGCGGCCAACTGGTGCTCGATGCGGTCGGCCGAGCGGGCGTCCACGGTCAGGACGTTCCAGTTGAGGGGACGTCGCGCCGTGGTGCTCATGGTGGTCATGAGGTCGACCTCCTCGTCGCTGAAGGCATCGAGGCAGCCGTTGGTGATGTACTCGAGGGTCGTCCCTTCGTGGGCCGCCACCTCCGCGCAGAACGCCAACATCTCGCGACGATCGGCGTAGCGCGAGGTGATCGGTCGATTGTCGCCGTCGGAGTGGGTGCGCGACTGCGAGGACGAGAACCCGAGACCTCCGGCCGCCAGCGACTCGGCCAGGAGGGCGCGCATGGCGGCGATCTCCGCGTCGGTGGCCACCTCGTCGGCCCGCTCTGCCCCCATGACCTTGCGGCGCAGCGCGCAGTGGCCCACCAGGAACCCGGCGTTGACGCCGAGGTTGCCCTCCAGGGCGCCCAGGTACTCGCCGAAGTTCGACCAGGTCCACGGCACGCCCTGCTCGAGCGCGGCCAGGGGCATGCCTTCGACCTTGGCCATCATGCGGCGGATGTAGTCGGCGTCCTCGGGGTTGATCGGGGCCAGCGTGAAGCCGCAGTTCCCCCCGATGACCGTGGTGACGCCGTGCAGGTTGGAGGGCGACGCCGAGGGATCCCAGAAGAGCTGGGCGTCGTAGTGGGTGTGGGGATCCACCACCCCGGGGACCACCATGAGACCGGTGGCATCGAATTCGGTGGCCCCGGACTCGGTCACCGCACCGATGGCGGCGATCCGGCCGTCGGAAATGGCCACATCGGCCGTCCGGGCCGGCCCCCCGGTGCCGTCGATGACCGTGCCGGATCGGATCACGTAGTCGAGCATGAGGCCTCCGTCGGTTCGGGTGAGTGGGGGAGCGGTCGGGTGCGGTGCGGTCGGGTCCATCTGACGCGGCGTCAGTTTAGGGTTGCGCCCGCCGCCCGCTCGGCGGCCGGGACGGCGACCGGGAAACTCAGCCGCAACATTGTGCCTGTGGATAACTATGGTGTGCCTGGGCAATCCCTATGTGGCAGCTTCTTGTCCCCAAGTCGTCCACAGAACAGGGCCACGGGGCGCCCGGGGACGTGCTCCTTCGGCTTTCGCCCCGGCGCCGCACGTGGTTCACTCCTCGTGTGACCCGACGTGCCTCCCTCGAGCGGCGAACACGCCCATGGTCCTGAGCCTCAATCCGAGCACCGAAGGAGTGCTCCCGGGCCATCTGCTCGAACGGGCCATCAGGGCGGGCTACATCGAGGCCGGGCGCTTCAACATCCCCGAGTCCAATGTGCAGCCGGCCAGCCTCGACCTGCGGCTGGGGGAGCGGGCGCTGCGCATCCGCTGCAGCTTCCTGCCCGGCGCCGACACGGTCGATGAGAAGCTCAAGGACTACATCCTCGACGAGATCGACCTCCGGGGCGAGGGGGCGATGCTCGAAGCCCGCTGTCCCTACCTGATCGAGCTCAAGGAACGGCTCGACCTCCCGGCCGGCCTCCGGGGCAAGGCCAACCCCAAGAGCTCGACCGGTCGCATCGATGTCTTCACCCGCGTCATCACCGACCACAGCGAGCGCTTCGACGAGATCGCCGCCGGCTACCGCGGGCCCCTCTACCTCGAGGTGGTCCCGCTCTCCTTTCCCGTCCGGGTGCGCGAGGACCTGGCCCTGAACCAGTTGCGTCTGGCCGTCGGCCGACCCTGGCTGAGCGACGACGACGTGCGCGCCGCCCACGAGGAGGAGCCGATCCTGTTCAAGGACGGGGCGCCCGTGCCGACCGGGCAACTGGTGCTGGCCGACGGCCTCTTCCTCGGCCTGGACCTGCACGGTGACGCGCAGGGCCGGGTCGGCCACAGCACGCGGGACAGCGCGCCGCTCCTCGACCTCACCTCGGGGCTCGAGGTGGACCCGGCCCCCTTCTGGGACCCGGTCTTTCGGGAGGAGGGCGACCGACTGGTGCTCTCGCCCAAGCGCTTCTACCTCCTCATGTCCAATGAAGCGGTCAGCGTCCCGCCGTACCTGGCGGCCGAGATGACGGCCTACGACCCGACCAGCGGCGAGCTGCGGACGCACTACGCCGGGTTCTTCGACCCGGGCTTCGGCTACGACCCCAACCACCGCTTCCAGGGATCCCGGGCCGCCCTCGAGGTGCGGGCGCACGACGTGCCGTTCATGGTGGAGAACGGGCAAGCGGTGTGCAAGCTCACCTTCGAACGGATGCTGGAGGAGCCGCTCTCGCTCTACGGCGCCGACATCGGGTCCTCCTATCAGCAACAGGAAGAGACCTTGAGCCGGTATTTCAAGCGCTCCAGCGGCTAGGCGGGACGGCGGGACAGGAGCGATTGACGAGGACGGGTCGATCTGCCGCCCGGCCCCGCCCGGCCCGGTTGGCCTCAAAGGTGTTCCAGATACCCGGAAACAAATAGCAGGTGATTTCGTAAGAAGTGGCGATACGGCCGTTTCCCCCTGTGCGACACCTTCGGTCGCCCAACTTGAAAGGGAGCTTCACCGTGAATCGTCTGAGCCGTACAACTTTGGGGGCAATTGGGAGCGGGGTGGTGCTGGCGGCTTCGATGTTCGTCGGGCTCGGATCAGCCGGTGCGGCCACCGCACCGAGTCTGCCCGTCTCGATCGCCCTGCCCGTCACCGCGCTGGGCAATGCGATCGCCGGCACCGCGCTGCCGGGCCAGGGCGCCGCCTCGGGTTCCAACTCCACGACCCAATCGAGCCCGGTGGCCAACGCCAATGTCCCGGTCAATGCCTGCTCGATCTCGGCCGGGGTGGCGGCCGACGCCAACAGCAGCTGCTCGACCACGTCGGTCGGTACGAATCAGTTCGGCGCCGTGGGCAACGTCAATGTCCCCATCACGGCCAATGACAATGCCGTGGGCCTGCTCGGCCAAGGGGCCTCGGCCCTCGGTATGTCCTCCTCCTCGGGCGCGTCCACGACCCAATCCGGTCTGATCAATGCGTCGGCTCCGGTCACGCTCTGTGCCATCAACGCCGGCGTCGACGGGAACACCTCGAGTGACTGCGACACGACCGGCACCAACGGCACGACCACCCAGAGCGGACTGGTCGACGCCGCCGTCCCGGTCACCGTCTGTGACGTCATCGTCCAGGTCGCCGGCGACGGCACGGCCAACTGCCCGACCAACCCGGACACGACGTCGCAGTCCGGCCAGCTGGCCGATCTGAACGCCCCGGTCGGCGTCTGCGGCGTCATCGCCGTGGTGGACGGCACCGGCACCGGCCAGTGCATGCCGGCCAGCAACACGCCCCTGGTCGATGGTCTGCCGACGAACCCGCTGACGCAGTCGGCTCCCGTCGACGGCGTCCTGCCGGTGAACGCCTGCAGCGTGGTGGTGGCCGTTGACGGAACGGCCTCGAATTCCTGTGAGCCCAGTCATGTCGCGGCCTCCCAGAGCGGCCCGGCGACGGTCGTCGCCCCGGCCACCGTCTGCTCGGTGGCGGCCGCCCTCGATGGAACGGCCACGAGCGTCTGCAACGGGAGCGCCAACACCAGCGCCCCCATCGGCACCGGCGGCACCGGAGCGACCGGAGGCACCGGCGGGTCCGTTCCCGTCACGCTCTGCGGGATCGAGGGTGCGGTGAGCGGGACCGCGGCCGCATCCTGCCCGAACGTCACCACAACCGGGACGGGAACCACGCCCGGCGGAGGCACGTCACCCGGCGGAGGTACATCACCCGGCTCGGGCACATCACCCGGCGGCGGAACCTCGTCAAGTGGAAGTACGTCCTCAGACGGCGGAACTGGCAGTCGTCGAGTCCGGCCACCTTGGCCTCCACCGACCCCAAGCGGGGCCGTCTCCCCGGCCGCCAACTCTTCCGGCGATCCACTGGCCTTTACCGGGGCCTCGCTGGTGTTCGAATTGACCATGGCGCTGGTGGCCCTGGCCGCCGGACTCGTATTGACCGGGGCGGCGCGCCGTCGCCGCACCGCAAGGCGGTCCGCTTCTCACCGTTAAGGAGAG
>CAVURD010000043.1:0-42768 GCA_963743785.1 uncultured Acidimicrobiaceae bacterium
GGCGGGAGCCAGGCCGGCGACCTCCAGCTCCACGGCGGACCTCCGGAGCCGTCAACTGAATCTCCCCGTGAACTGGGGGGACGCTCAGATCTGGCAAAACCTTGAGAAATTTCGTGAGTTGGACGCCCGACGAACGTTCAACTCAACGGAGGAAAGAGCGAATTGCTCATTTCGGTTGCGGCCGACCTGAGGGCATACTGTAGGAGTACAAACCCTCAGCGAGCGGCGGTCAGAGAGGGACGGACGTGGCTCTACTAGAAGAAGAGTTCACCAGCCTGAGCGACGACGTTGATCTCGATCGCGACCGGGTCTTGGTGGAGCGGTGCCAAGCGGGAGATTCTGGAGCCTTCGGCAACCTGTACCGCGCTACTACGAGCGCCTGCTTCGCTTCTGCCTCCGCCGGCTCAACGATCGCCACGAGGCCGAGGACGCAGCGCAGGAGGCCTTCGCACGGGCCTGGAAGGCCCTTCCAAATTTTGCCGGCGAGCGACGCTTCTACCCATGGTTGACGGTGATCGCCGGCAACATCTGCACGGACATGCTGCGCCGTCGGTCTCGGAGCACGCCTACCGACGATCTGGAACTCAGTTCGCATCAGCAGGTCGGTGGAGGTGCGATCGAGACGTCCGAGGAGCTCGTCGTGGCTGCGGTCGATGGCGAGCTGGTCAACAAGGCCCTCGGCCGGCTCTCGGTCCGCCATCGCCATGTGCTGGCCATGCGAGAGGGATCGGGATGGACCTACCAGCAGATCGCCGATCACGAAGGGGTCGAGATCGGGACCATCGAGACCTTGCTGTGGCGGGCCCGCCAGGCCCTCAAGCGCGAGTTCACCGTGCTATCGGAGTCCAAGGGCATGCTCGGTGGCTTCCTCGCCGGTGCCGGCGCACTGCTGCGGCGGGGCTTCCTGCGGATGGCTCATCGCAGCGCCACCCTGCCGCAGGGCGGGGGGAGCGGCGGATTCCGCACCGCCATGGCCGGGATGGCGCTCACGTCGGCCGCCGTGGCTACGGTGCTCATCACGCCTCACGCCCTGTCGACCGGCGGTGCGGTTGGTGCGTCCGGCCCTCCATCGGCCCTCGGGACAGCCGGGTCGAATCTGGCCGGTCCGACTTCGTTCACTTCGGCCGCTCGTTCTTCCACCGGCGCTCCCGGTTCGAGTGGCAGCGGTGGCGGCGGTGAAGGAGGGACGCCATCGAGCCCATCGACCCCCCTCTCGGGGTCCCCGCTGGGTACAAACCCAGCCTCGGGCGCGCTTTCAGGTGGGTCAGGACTCGGGGGGGTGACGGGATCCAATGGACTCGCCGGCTCCCTGGGGGATGGCGCGTCGCAGGGGGGTGGAGCAGTAGGTGGAGCAGTAAGCGGGGCGGTGGGCGGGGTCACTGGAGCCGCCGGCAGCGGCGTAGGTGGGCTGGCCGGAACGATCAGCGGCATGTTGGGCACGGTGGCCAGCGGGCTCGGCACTCCGCTCTCCGGTGTCGCTCCTGGATCGGGGTCACCAAATCCGTCGGGCGCGACCTCGACCCCGACCACGACGACCCTCCCCCTCGGTGGCCTGGTCAACTCGGTTGCGATGACGACCCTCCCCCTCGGTGGAGTGGTCAACTCGGTTGCGACGACGACCCCTCCCCTCGGTGGCGTGGTCAACTCGCTGACTGCGCCCCTCCCGAACCTGCTCGGCAGCCCCTGATCCATTCGCAGCGCGAACGGCTCGTCGTGAGGCGCGTGGAGCGTGGCGCAAGGTTCGCCATGATCGCCGGTTCCCCTTTCATGGCATCTGAGCCGCACGGCGATCCCCAGGCGTGGATCGCCCCCGGGGAACCCATCATCTCGCTGCGGGGTGTCACCAAGTCATTCGGGTCGCATACCGTGCTCGAGGACATCACGTTCGACGTTCCCAAGGGCCGCATCACCGCCATCCTCGGACCCTCCGGGACCGGGAAATCCGTCCTGCTCAAGAACATCCTCGGACTGCTGGTCCCAGAGCGAGGCCAGATATTCGTCGACGGCGACCCGATCGTGGGACTGCGAGAAAAGCGCCTGTACGAAGTACGCAAGAAATTCGGAGTTCTCTTTCAGGACGGGGCACTCTTCGGTTCGATGAGTCTCTATGACAACATCGCATTTCCCTTACGTGAGCACACACGCAAAAGCGAAGCGGAAATTCGTGAACTGGTCCATCGCAACGCCGAACTGGTCGGACTGACGGACCACCTCAAGAAACTGCCGGGGGAAGTGTCGGGTGGCATGAAGAAGCGGGCCGGACTCGCTCGAGCCATGGTGACAGAGCCTGAGATCGTGCTCTTCGATGAGCCCGACTCGGGGCTGGACCCGGTTCGGGTGGCCTATCTGGACGAATTGGTGGTCACGGCCCAGAGGGAGACCGGCGCCACCTTTTTCATCATCACCCACAACATCCAATCGGTGATGCGCACGGCGGACTACATGGGCATCTTGTTCCGGTCGAGCTTGGTCAAGTTTGCCAGCAAGACCGAGATGCTGGCGTGCGACAACCCGATCATTCAGCAGTTCCTGGCCGGTCGCCCGGAAGGTCCCATCGGCATGGACGAGATGGCAGACAGCGACGGCAGAACGCACCCTGACGGTGATGCGGCGTCGTTGGCCTTCGGGCCGCTGGCCCGGCCCGGAGAACCCGCTCTGGCCGCCCACGCGCCGTCCGACCAACCCGTACCCCCGAGGGCAGAATAGAAAACGCCGCCGGTACCGGGTGAGCCCGGCACGGGCGGGCGCCCTCATTTCCCTTTGGGCTCCGGCTCCCGTTAGTCTCCGGCCGCGTCTCCGCACACGGTTTCGACCATCAAGGCGGACACGATGTACGGGTCCATGTTGGCGTTGGGTCGTCGGTCTTCCAACCATCCCTTCCCGGCCTTGGCCGTACCCCAGGGGATTCGGATGGACGCGCCGCGGTCCGACTCGCCGTACGTGAACGTGGAGAAGTGCGCCGTCTCGTGCGCGCCGGTCAGGCGGTCCTCGATGCCAATCCCGTAGTTGGCCACGTGCTCTTCGATACGCTTCCCGAGGGCCTCACAGGCCTTGAGGATCGCCTTCATACCGCCCTCCTCCCGCATGGCTTTGGTCGAGAAGTTGGTGTGCGCTCCGGCGCCGTTCCAGTCGCCCAACACCGGCTTGGGCTCCAAGGTGGCGAAGACGTCGAAATCCTCGGCGATGCGAAAGAGGAGCCAGCGGGCCACCCAGAGGTGGTCGCCGATGAGCGGCGGCGGGAGGACGCCGATCTGGAACTCCCACTGCCCCATCATGACTTCGGCGTTGGTGCCTTCAATGCCGAGGCCAGCCTTCATGCACGCCGCTGTGTGCCGTTCGACGATTTCCCGGCCGGGCATTTTGTCGCCACCCACCCCGCAGTAGTAAGGGCCCTGGGGGGCGGGGAACCCACTCTCGGGCCAGCCCATCGGGCGCCCGTACTGAAAGAAGGTGTACTCCTGCTCAATGCCGAACACCGGTTCTTGGTCGGCGTACTTCTCGGCCAACTCGGCGCTCTTACGACGGGTGTTCGTTGCGTGCGGGCTCATGTCGGTGAGGAGGACCTCACACATCACCAACTTGGCGCCCTCGGCCCGGAGCGGGTCCGGGCAGACGAAGACGGGCTGGAGCACGCAGTCGGAGTCGTCTCCGGTCGCTTGATTGGTGCTCGAGCCGTCAAACCCCCAGATTCCGGGCTCCTTGCCGTCCTCGACGATCCGGGTCTTGCTCCGCAGGAGGGGAGAGGGCTCTGTCCCGTCGATCCAGATGTATTCAGCCTGGTAACTCATGAATTCTCCCTGTGCTCCCCTTGGTTGGATGGCCTTGGTTGGATGGCGTGTATTTCTGTCTGGCGCTGGGCCGGTGACCCAGCAACGTACGGCACGGAATCACCCTGCGTCGAGGCAGTCTGGCCCGCGCCTGTTTCACCGCCGTATCGGATTTGTGAACCGATGATGAACTTTGCCCTTGGATCGCTGGGTGCCCTCGCTGCATCTCGATTCTAAACGTGGGCATCATCGGGTGAGGTCGCCGGCCAGCTGGTGGTGATCATGGATCCGGACGCTGGGGCGCACGCCGCCTGGGGTCCTGGCTCCGGGACGATGGGCGGACGCCGAGCCTTCACTAGATTCTGAGCCCTCCACCTGGAGGACCCCCCCCGCTCCGTCATCTCAGCCCCGCTGGGGCTCCCCGAAGACGAAAGTAGGGCTGGATCGGATTTCCCGATCCAGCCCTACCGTCAACCCCTTGGGGAGGGGGGGAATCTGCCCTCAGGGGGAGATTCTGTGTGTGCGGCAGCGACTACGTCACTGCGCTCCCTCGTGCCGATCAGCCCGCGTTGACGGAGTTGATGTTGGTGGCAGCGCTGTTGAAGAGATGCTCGATGGAAGTACCCAGGAACGTCACGGCAACTACCGCAACAATCGCGATCAGGCCAACCAAGAGGGCGTACTCAACCATTGAAGCCCCTTGTTCCGACCGGGCCCTGTCCAGCAACGTGCTGTGAAGACTCCGAACGGTCAAGAATGCCTGCATGAACAATCCAGTCATTTGTGTTCCCCTTCCTCGTGCAGTTTGACGGAAAACTTTCCGACATACTTGCTGCTCCACACCTAGTTTCTAGGAAGCCGGCACTCGAATCCATAGGCTGTTAGGACCATTTCCGCGCGTGCATCCTCATGTGGTGAAGGGACGCTGCTATTCGATGTTGACCAGACCCATCACAACTGCTCGTACGAGCGCTTGCGTGCGATTATTGACATCAAGCTTTTGGAAGATCGCGGCCAAATGATTCTTGGCCGTCTTCGGGCTGATAAAGAGGCGCTGCGAGATTTCGCCGTTCGTGGCTCCCTCGGTCAGCAGCTGCAGCACTTCGAGCTCGCGTTGGGTGAGTGACCATGGGCCCCACTCCCGAATGTCATTGCGAGGCGGCCCAACGGCCGATGGACCCTGGGCGAGCTTGTCCGCGCCATCGATCGGCCCACCCGCTGGAGCTTCATCGACGCGGTGAGCCAGGACGGATTCGAGAGCATCGCCACTGGCGATGCGGCCATGGGGGCTGGCGATCGACACCTGGGCGTAGTACGACCACACGCGGGTGGGCTGCTTTCGCACCGTTGGGAATTCCCGGCAGCGAGCGCTGCTCCACAATATTGACGTTCCCGCGTTACTCATGTTTCCCCCTAAACGGCATTTCTAGCCAATGCCGTAACCCGCTCCTGAAGTGGAATACACGAGAAAATTATCGCTCTTCGCGCAGGTGACACAAGCCTGGGGAGACGTTGCACCCGGACTGCTACCCCATGGCAATCCACCTACCACCCCGGACGCAAAAGAGCGGTCGATGGAGTCTTGAAGCGGCTCGGATCCGCCACATCATGAACGTCTCATCCGATGGAACGGAACGATCTCAGCGGCTTCGAGCGACCGGCGCCACCCGCACTGTGGACTATCGCACCGTTGCCGCTACGACGGCGATCGTGTGCCACCTCGATACGCACATCGGGCGGCTCGCCACCGAGCTCTCACTTAAGGGCGTGCGAGATGGGTCCAACCAATGGTCCAAGAATCAGAATCATGATGGCCGGCAAAAAGCAGAACATCAAGGGAAAGAGGATCTTGATCGGGACCTTGGCCGCACGCTCTCGAGCTCGCTGCCGGCGCTTGTCCCTCATCTCGTCCCCCTGGGCCTGCAGGACTCGACCGATCGGGAGCCCCAACATGTCGGCTTGTGACAACACCACTGAGAACGTGACCAGGTCATCGATATCGGTACGGAGCTTCAGATTCTCCAACGCATCGTGCCGGGACAGCCCCAGTTCCATCTCACGCAGGGTCAGAGCCAGCTCGTCGCACACCGGTGACTCAAAATGGGCACAGGTGACCTGCATGGCCTGCTCAAGTCCCAGCCCCGCGGCAACCGAAATGGTCATGAGGTCCAACACGTCGGGGAGGTCGTTCGTGACCGTGTCGCGGCGGGTCGAGACGCGTCTTCGCAACCACAGCGCCGGCCCTCCGAATCCGGCGAAGGGCAGTATGAGGAGCAGGAACACCCCCAATTTCGGACCCCCGAAGTGGGTAACCAGCGCCGTGAGGCCCACGGCGAGACCCATCAGCACGCTGGCCATCTGAAAGGCGACGAACTCCTCGGCGCGGACCGTGCCGGTGAGACCGGCCCTGAGCAAATCGGCATGGACCCGATCAATGTCCCGAGATGGATAGAGGCGCGAGAGGGCGTCGCGAAACCATTGCGCCGTGGGACCGAACACACGAACGACCAACGGAGTCTGCAGGTGTTCCGGCGTCGCCATCTTGTGAGCATCAAGGTCGGCGTCGTGCCCCAGCGTTCGGATGAAGTCCAATTGCCGCTCTGACTGGTGAGACTTCCAGGCCGCGAGAATCACCCCGGCGGTCCCCGCCACCATAAGAACGATTGCCGCCAATTCACCCATCATGACGAGTACCTTGTCTCCTCAGATTTTGATGTTGACCATCTTGCGGACGATGGCATATCCCAGCACCATCAGGCCCGCAGTGCCGATGAGCACGATCAATCCTGCCCCGTGCATCATCGGCTTCAGGTACGTCGGATCGGTCACTTCAATGGCCGCGGCCAAGAAGAGCGGGATGGCGAAAAGGACATAGCCCGACATTCGTCCTTCGGCCGAGAGCGTTTGCACCTCTCGGCGCACTTCCTGTCGCATGCGCATGAAGTTGGCCAGAGTATGGAGTATCGGCCCCAGCCGCCCACCAGTCGACTGTTGGATCCGAACCGCTTCGACCGCCCAGGTCAAGTCACTGACGTCGCAGCGATCGGCCATGTTCTCGAGGGCCACCACCAGTTCCGTGCCCAACACCACCTCGGCCATGACCCGGTCCAATTCCGTCGACAGCGGCGGACGGGCGTCGTGGCGGTACATGTCGATGGCCCGTTGAAACGTCTGGCCACCCTCGACCGATGCGGCCATCAGCGAAAGCGCATCGGGGAGTTGCGCCTGAAGAACCTTGGAGCGTTTTTTGGCCCGCCGTTCCGGGAGCTTCCAGGCCACGACGGCGACAAGTACGGCCAAGAGCACTCCGACAATAGGCGAGCCAGTGATGACGGTCGCGGCCACCGCGAACATGATGGTGCCACCGACCACCAGCACGAGATACTCCCCGGCGCGGAGCGGAATATCGGCCCTTTCCAGTCGCTGTTCCAAGATGCCGCGGCTATCGAAGCGCCCGAAGGCATCACCGAGGCGCATCGTCAGCGCGGACGTCTCGTTGCGCGGTGGCGCCTCACTCGCCACCTCAACCGGGACGGGCGCCTGCCCCAGTGTTTCATCGAGCAGGGCGGCCAGAGACCGCTGTCGGTTTCGCTTGCCCTGCAGCACCGCCACCACCGCGAGGGAGAGTCCACCGCCAATCAAAATCGCGGCCGTGATGGCGTGGATCTGACTGCTGGCCAGCGCGGTGGCAATCATCGGACTACTTCCCATCGTTGCGGCGTCGGTCGAGATAGTCGTACAGCTCCTCCGACGGCGGCTCAACCCTTCCCGGACGAGCCGGGCGCCCGCGCCGTTCGCTTCGTGACAACGACATGTCCTGAGAGGCGTCCGTCTCACCGCGGAAGACGCTGGGCGGGATATTGATTCCATGGGCCGACAGCTCGTCGAGGATCTTGGGGCGGAGTCCACACGGCGCCAAGTGACCATCACCGTCAGCCATGCCGACTCGATGGAACACGTCTTGGAGGAGCACGGTGTCGCCTTCCATTCCTTGGACCTCGGTGATGGACGAGATCACACGACCACCGCCGACGGTGCGCTGGAGTTGGACGATCAGCCCGACCGCCATGACAATCTGTTCCCTGATGGCGCGTTGGGGCAGCTCGACCCCGCCCATGAGCACCATGGTTTCCAATCGGGCGAGCACCTCGCGAGGCGTGTTCGCGTGCACCGTCGTCATCGACCCGGGGTGGCCGGTATTCATCGCTTGAAGCATGTCCAGGGTCTCGGCACCTCGACACTCACCGACGATGATCCGATCTGGCCTCATTCGCAGCGAGTTGCGAACGAGGTCGCGGATCCGCACCTCACCACTCCCCTCAGCATTTGAAGCCCGAGTTTCCAACGTCACGGTGTGCTTGAGACGGAGCTGCAATTCGGCTGACTCTTCGATCGTGATCAGACGTTCCCCTTCGGGGATGTAGTCCGACAGGACGTTGAGCATGGTCGTCTTTCCGGTACCAGTTCCTCCGACGACCACGAGACTGATCTTGCCCCTGACACACGCTTCGAGGAACGTGGCCGCATCCGCAGAGACTGAACCCTTCTCGATCAGATCAGCCATCGTCAGCGGCTTCTCCGGGAACTTCCGGATGGTGAGGATCGGAGCCTTGACGGCAAGCGGTGGGACGATCGCGTTGATACGTGACCCGTCGGCCAGGCGCGCGTCCACCATCGGTGAAGACTCGTCGACGCGACGGCCGACGGCGGCCACCATGCGTTCGATGATGCGCCGGTACTGGTCGGGAGAGGCAAAGATGATGTCGCTGTGCACGAGCGTTCCGCCGCGTTCAATCCAAATGTCATCGAAGGCGTTGCACATGATTTCAGTGATAGAGCCGTCAGAGAGCAAAGCCTCCAGGGGTCCGTACCCCAGGGAGTCCTCGAGCATCTCGTCGACAAATCGCTGACGTTCCGTCGGCGATATCCCGATGTCCTCTCTCTCGAGAATTTCGTTGACCGTCGTGCGGACCCGTGTCCGAAGCTGGTCGGGTTCAAGGTCCCCCGCGCTCGGCGCCACTTCGGTTAGGACCATCTGCTGTACCTGGCGTTTTGAATTGCTCCATGCTTCGTCTCTGTCCGATTGCTGATCCAGTCGCCCGGTCCGACCCAGCAATGAGGCTCGGGATGGCTTCGGCCTCGCAATGACTTTCGGCGGCACCTGCTCGATCAACTCGTCATCCACGTCAAGGCCGTCTCCGGCCGCGGCGAGCTTCTCAGAGAGCTTCATCGCTTGGCCTGACTCGCCATTTCGTGTTCTGGGGCACGCTTGGTCCGACGTAGCCGGCGTCGCCTACCGGGAGATTTCGGATCCTCTCCTGAGGGATCCCCCTCGACCGCACCCTGGGGACCGGCGATGTCCCGCATCCCGGCGGCCAGCTTCTGACCGATCTCAGAGTCAGCCGCCGAAACCAAGGTCGGCGTGCCCTTGTTGATTGACCGGCTCACCTCGCGTGAGTAGGGCAGGATCGACACGATGCGATTGTCGAGGATTTCCTGCACGTCGCTGATCTTGATGCCCACGTCGTCCTCGACCTTGTTGAGGACGACACTGACGGCGTCACCGTTGATTCGCAGTTTGTCCAGCGTGCTCAAGAAGACCCGGATGTTGCGAATACTCGGGAGATCGAGCGTGACCATGCACAGCACCTTGGTCGACTGGTCGAACGCAGCCAACACCACCTCGGACAGCTGCGCTGGCGTGTCCACCACCAGGTAGTCAAAGCGTTTCCGCAGTGCTTCCAGCACCTTGGAGACGTCCTTGGGAGTGATCAAATCAGCCTCCGTTGGGCTGAATGGCGCCGCCAGCACCGAAAAACCGAGCTCGTGCTGCTCGAGGTATTCCTCTATGTGTTGGTCGAGATCGTCCTCATCGAGCGACTCCTCCAATGCGAGTATGTCGGCGATCGTGAGTCGGGGGCGCATATGAAGGGCGGTGGAGACCTCTCCGAATTGAAGATCAAGGTCGACCAGGCAGACTCGTTTTCCCGTTTGGGCGGACAGGTAGCACGCCAAGTTGGTGGCATAGAACGTCTTCCCGCACCCACCACTCGACGATGCCACGGTAAAGACTTCACCCAGCCGCGGGCGCTCAAACACCGTGGCCTGACTCTGGACCTGGCTCATCACGGGCAGGACCGAATCTGTGGCCGCGGACGAATGGTGCGCAATGTCGAACGCCCGCTCCAACGCATTGGAGAGCTGCCGTTTGCTGGTCGTGTACTCAACCAGCTCGACCGCTCCGGTTCGGACAATTTCGCTCAGGGACGCCTTCGGCTTGGGCCCCAAGGCCAGCACGGTCACCGGCAGCACTCCTTCGTTGCGCAGCTGGGCCAAGCGCAGCATTCCAGCGTTGCTGTCGAAGAGCGGTCCGGCGACCAACACGTCGAAGGGGCCCAATTCCCTGACTTCATCGACCACATCGGTCACGTTGGAACTGGTCACGACCTGGTATTCCGGCCCAAGCGACGCTTCAATGGCGCGACTGAGGGCCGGCGAGCGGGAGATGACGAAGATGCGGCGTGAGATCATGGCGCGGTCGTGAACTGTCCGGTGCCGACGCACTGACCAATCGGAGGAGGCGACGTCCCCTTCTGGGTCTGTGCCACAGACAGTGTTTCGTTTTGGGTCATGAAGGTAATCTCCCGGGCTTGCGCTGGACTGACGGCCAAAAGAAGCGTGATAGAGGACGGAATGGTCCGAGCGGTTGTGCCGGCCGCGCTGGCCGCGGCGGCCGCGGCCCCGGTGGGGTTCGCGTTCAGGGCCGGGACGACTTGCGACACATCGAGTACCTCGATGTTGGTCATCGTCAGCTCGGTGCACGGAAGCGCAGCGGTGGCCGGAACGGGTGCCCCAGTGGGGGTCGCGGAGAGCTTGCCGATATTGGCGTACACATCGACGTTGCTCCCGGGCTGAAGGTAGCCGGCCAACGCGCCGACTCCCGTCGTGGTGACAGAAATGGCATTCAAGCCGGCCGGAATGGAGAGCGTTGAGGCGCTGGTCGTCAGGTCAGTGGATTGGATGGCTTGGCCCTTCACCAGGGACGTCTTCAGAACTTGATCACTCAGTCCCTGAAGGTTCGGAAGGTCGGTGGCAACATACGTCTTCTGCGGGATGAGCTGAACGGATACGAGCCCTCTCGCCACCATGTCCTGGCCAGTGGTGCCGGCCGGAACGTTTGCCGTGACCACGACCGCTGGCGTGTTGACGGGTGCCGCCGTGGTGGCCGGGGCCGCGCCATTCTTTTTTGCGCTGTTGTTGACGGTGACGAACGCAATGCCGCCCCCCGCAATGAACAACACCACTCCAATGATGACGAGCATGAGCGATTGCCGTTTCACCGTTGCACCTTTCTTCCCCTCTTTGAATCCAGTAACGTGCACAGCACTTCAGTTGCACTCCTCTGCCTCGGAGGGGATGAGGCGACAAGACACCTGGCGTGTCGCGCCGAGAATCCCGATCGCCCCTGCGTTCCCTGTGTCTGGAGAGTAAGACCGAAAGGTCCCGAGGTACATAGGCCCTTTGGACCATTCTCATTCGTCGCGCACCTGGTGGCGCCCATAAATGGGCCATATTCCCTATGTACCGTCCGGCCGCCGCAGCCCACAATCAAACGGGGCGAACTGGCCCCTTTCAAGAGGATGCGCATTCCGGAAGAAGAGCACCGAGGGAGGGGTCCAGAGTGGGACCGAAGAAGCCAAGAGGCCCGTGGCTCCGTCGGCGTCACGAAGACGGCGCAGAAACGGTCGAATTCGCCATCGTCGTCGTTCTTCTCATCACGCTCATCTACGGCATCGTGTCCGTGGGTCTCTCGCTGGCTGCCAAGGTGACGATCACCCAGGCTGCCGCCGACGGCGCGCACGCCGGCATCGTGATGCCGACACCAGCGCTGCAAGTGTCAACCGCCGAAGCCGCCGCGGCCAACGATGTGGCCTGGATGGGGAGGGGGACCTGCTCGCCGACGGGGACCACCATCACGTGTTATGCCGCCCCACCGGGCCCTTGTCCGGCCAATCCATCGCAAACCTGTCTGACGGTGACTGTCACCTACAACTACGCCCAGAGCCCAATCTTTCCGCCGCTGCCGGGCTTGGGAATCTTGTCGCCCAACACCATCACAACAAGTTCCACCCTTCAGGTGTCCACCCCAACGTCCTAATGAGGATCATGAAGCCCCTCCGACCCGTGAACCGAGTCAGCTCCCGCCCCTACGGCCGGGGGGCGGGGCGATGAGCGCCGACCTCGCGTTGATCGGCGGGGCCATCGTCGGTATGGCCGTGGGCGGCCTCTTGATCCCAACCACCCGACGAGAGCTCGCCGCAGCCTTGACCAGGGCCAACGATGGGATCTCCGTTCCTCGGCCGACCGTTGTGCGATGGCACCGGCTGGCCCTCATCCTCGCTTCGGGGTGTATTCCAGGAGTCGTCCTCTTCCGGGGGGGCTGGTCGATCGCGTCGGTGCCGCCGCTCCTGTTGTTTCTTGGGTTGGTGCAGTTGGCCTATTGCGACGTGAAGCGGCACCTCTTGCCCAGGACGATGGTCCATGCCACGACCGCCTGCGTTGCCGGTAGCGCCATTCTCGCGGCGGCCGCCGACAGTCTGTGGCACGGGCTGTTCATCTCGTTGTTGTGCAGCGCCATCTTTACGGCACTGTTCTTCGTCATCAATCTCGTCAATCCGGCGTGGATCTCGTTTGGTGACGTCCGACTTGCCCCAGCCGTCGGACTCGGTCTGGCCTGGATCAATCCCACGGCCCTGATCGAAGGGTTCTTCCTGGCCAATCTGCTGGCGGCCGTGGTGGGGATCATCATGCTCGTCACCCACACGGGAGATCGAAAATCAGCTCTGCCTTTCGGTTTCTACATGGCCCTGGCAACCGGTGCCGTGCTCCTCATCTGGAGCTGAACCAACCAACGTCATGCAGCCACGATCCTGACGTTGCGGGCTTCGTCCCCCTTACGGCCGGGAGCGATTGTGAACTCGACGGTGGAGCCTTCAGCCAATCCTCGGCGCTCGTCGCCTTCGATCTGCGAATGGTGCACGAAAAGGTCCTCGCCTTCCTCGCGGGCCAAGAAGCCGTACCCACGGGCGCCGTTGAAGAATTTCACCGTACCCGTCATGGTCGTCGGGCTTGAAGGACGGGATTTGGCCTCCTTGAGAACGGGCCCGCTCAGTGTGGGAGAAGAGAACGGGGCACTGAATCCCTGGTCCAGCCCGAGAGCACGCTGGACGCTCTTGGTGTCCTTGCGCTGTTCCTCGGTGACGAGCGACACGACGGTGCCCGTGCGCCCGGCCCTGCCCGTGCGGCCGGAACGGTGGACGTAGTCGGTGTGATCGGCCGGCGGATCAAAGTGCACGACGCAGGGCAGGTCGTCGACGTGAATGCCTCGAGCCACGACGTCGGTCGCCACCAAGGCGTCGGTCCGGCCCTTGGCGAAGGAGTCCAGTGCACGTTCGCGTTGGCCCTGCGTGCGATCGCCGTGCATCGGGACGGCACGCACTCCTTGGGCCTGCAGTTGGCGGACGACCCTGTCCGCACCTCTCTTGGTGCGGCAGAATACGAACGCCTGCCCGTGCTCAGAGACGATCTTGGCCGTAATGGCCACCCGCTCAGCCCGCTCGACCTTCCAGAAGTGATGGGTGACATCACCCTTTTCCTCCTCGGCCGTTTCAATGTTGACCCGAACCGGGTCCCGTTGATAGCTACGAATGATGGACTCCACTTCCCGGCCGATGGTGGCCGAGAACAGCATCACTTGTCGATTGGGGCTGGTTTGGTCCAATAAGCGTCGGACGACGGGCAAGAAGCCCATATCCGACATGCGATCAGCCTCGTCGAGCACGACGGTCGTCACGTCTTCCAACAGCACGTCCCCACGCTCGATGAGATCCTCGAGCCGTCCGGGACACGCCACGACGACGTTGACGCCCTTATGGAGGGCACGGCACTGCTCGCGGTATCCGGTACCACCAAAAATGGACACGATCCGCTTGCTGTCACTCCCGAGGAGTGACCCGAGCACCGCGTGCACCTGCGACGCCAATTCGCGGGTCGGCACGAGAACGAGGGCCCGAGGGCGACGGGGTCGGGCCTGGGTCATGTTGGCCACGATCGGCATGCCGAAAGCCAGCGTCTTGCCCGATCCGGTCGGGGCCTTGCCGCAAATATCCTGGCCAGCGAGTGCCGGCGGGATGGTGGCCGATTGAATTGGGAGAGGGCTCGTAATGCCCAACTTCCGTAGCCGCGCGTTGATGTCCGCGGAGACGCCAAGGTCAGTAAAAGAAGAAATGTCGAAGCTCCAGTCGAGTGAGACGCGGCCTACTCGAACTGAGTTTCGAACGGGCCCCACTGAACGAACGCTCAGCGGCATCAACCATGTTAGCAGGATGGCGACGCACCCGGTCCTCGCCCCACCGCAGCGATACCCTGAAGCCGTGCCCAGCGACCTCCTGACACCGGATCTAAAGCGGCGATGGGATGAGGACGGATGGTGCATCATCCCCGACGCGATTCCCTCCCGTGACTTGGCCGCGGCTCAGGACGCACTGACGCGACTCTTCCCGACTGCGGCCGAAATGGAGGAGGGGGTCGACGACGTGCACCACGCTCGCTGGCGCACGTGGGATTCCAAATGGCCGGAATTTCCGTTCCACAGTTCGCGGATGAATGCGCTGGTCCTTCACGACAAGGTGATCTCCCTCGCCGAAGATCTTCTGGGTACCTCCGAAATTTCCCTATATATGGGCATCGTCACCGCGAAGTACTCGGGCCAGTCTTCTGGTTTCAATCAACTCCTGCACGCGGACTATCCCAACCACATGATCGTCGTACCCCGCCCCGACGTGGGTTACCGCCAAGCCGAGTTCTTCATCTACCTCACCGACGTGACGGTGGAGGACGGTGCGACGCGGCTGGTATCGCGCCAGAAGACGAAGGATATTCCGATCGAACGGCACACCCTGAACTACGTCGACTACGCCGACCTCTATGACGATCCGGGCAATGCCGCCGGGTCGGCGGGTTCGGTGGTGGCCTACAGCCCCGACGTCTACCACCGGTCGGTTGACGTGGAGGAGCCCGGCCACCGGCGGGTCATGCTCCACGTGTCCTTCAAACCGTGCCACGCGGACTGGGGCGGCTACCAGGCCTGGCCGTTCAAGGGCCTGTCACCGGAATGGAGCAAATTCGTCCAGCAGGCCACCGTCCGTCAGTTGTCGGTCCTCGGCCTCCCCGAGCCTGGCCACCCCTATTGGACCGCACAGACACTGGCGGGCGTGTCGGCCCGCTATCCCGGACTCGACATGTCACCCTGGCTCGAGGCGTTCGGGGGCTGAGGGGGCGAGCCGGTGGGGCGAGCCGGGAGCCACCTTGGGCCAGGGCATGTCACGCTCGGCCACGAGGGCCAGGTCGAGGAGGAGTTGCTCGCGGTGATGGCCGGCCAGAACCTGTAGTCCAACCGGGAGGTCATCGACCAGGCCGGCGGGGATACTCACCGCGGGGCTGCCGTTGAGATTCGATGGTGCGGTCAGCGCCGCCGTGTTCATGACGGCCCGGGAGAAGCCGAGCTCATGAATGAGGTCGGCCCCGGGAATGGTCGATGGCGGCGGCCCTTCGGCGGCGAACGCCACGTCCGGGTTGCTTGCGCACATGACAAAATCAGCCCCGGCGAAGAGATCGGCCATCGCCTCGTTCAATTGTCGCCGGTACGACTCGATCGACGCGGCCTTTTCGAGCGAGTAGCGGGACATCGCTCCTTCGAGGCCAAGCCGCATCTCGTTGGACAGTTCCCCGATCCGGTCCGGATAGGCGCTGCCCAGGTCAGCGACGAACCCAACCTGTCCCGCCATGGCCCACTGGCCCCGCAGTGGGGGAAGGTTCGGGACCGCGCCCACCACCCGGAGGCCGGCCGCCTCGGCCAGCCGTTCGGCGGCGGCCGTCACGAGATCGGCCACCTCGCTCCGCACCCGCGCCGTGCCCAGGTCGGGCACGATGGCCACGGTCTTGCCGGCCAGATCATGGGTGCCGAGCGCAGCCTCCCATCCGCCCACTCTGGGCAGACTCAACGGATCACGCGGATCGAACCCGTTGCAGGCGTCGAAGTAGCGAGCCGTGTCCCGAACCGATCTGGTGAGGCAGCCCAGGACGGTGGTCATGGGAGCGACGCCGGCTCGGGGACCCTTCGGGATGCGCCCGTAGGTCGCCTTGAGCCCGAAGAGACCGGAGAATCCGGCGGGGATCCGGATCGAACCTCCTCCGTCACTCCCCGTGGCAATCGGCAGCAGCCCACCGGACACGGCAGCGGCCGTCCCCCCCGAAGAACCTCCGGGAGTGCGCTCGTGGTTCCACGGATTCCGGGTGGTGCCGTGCAGCTCGGTCGAGGTGCAGTTGATGCCGCCGAACTCGCTGGCCGTGGTCTGCACCGCCAGGACGGCGCCCGTGGCTCTGAGCCGAGCCGCCGACGTGTGGTCGTACTCAGATATCCGGTCCATGAAGATCATGGAGGCATCGGTGAAGGGCCAATCCTTCACCCGCTCCAACTCTTTGACGCCGAACGGCACCCCCCCAAAAGGACGCGAGACGTCGGCCACGGCGGCGTCTGCTCGCGCCCGCTCGAAGTCCGTATAACTGCACGCATTGAGGGGTGACGCTTCGATGGCGTCGATGCAGGACTCGAGCGCCTCGAGCGGAGAAAGCTCGTTGGCTCGAAAGGCATCCACCAGACTGCAGGCATCTTCCGTCCACGGAGTTGTCATGTTGGCCGACGGTACTCCCTCTCCCCCCGTCCCGTCCTGGTCCTGGTCCGGCTCAGGTGCGCCTCTCTTCGATGGGTACGCTGCTGTCCGTGAAGACGGGGCGGCTCACCACGCCGGCGCTGGTCGTCCAACGCGATCAGCTGGCGCACAATCTGACCGTCATGGCGGACGCCCTTCCGGGCCTCCGCCTCCGTCCTCACGTCAAAGCGCACAAGTGCACAGCCCTGGCGGCCCGACAAGCCGGGCAGGGACACACGGCGTTCACCTGCGCCACCATCGCCGAAATGGAAGGGATGGCTGCGGCCGGCCTGGGGGACGATCTGCTCTTGGCCAACGAAGTGGTCGACGCCACCCGACTGGGTGCCCTCGTGCGCGCCGGGGCGCGGGTCACCGTGGCCGTGGACTCAGACGAGACAATCCGCGCGGCCCGCGCCGCGGGAGTGCCCGAAGTCCTGATCGACGTCAATGTGGGCCTGCCGCGCTGCGGGTGCTCCCCACGAGACGCAGGCCGGCTGGCCGATGTGGCCCGCAGCAACGGACTTTCGGTCCGCGGGGTGATGGGGTACGAGGGCCACATCGTCGGACTGGAGGACCGCGCCAAGCGGATCGAGCTGCTGGCCCCTTCGATGGAAATGCTCCGCCAGGCTCACGATGACGTCGGTGGCCAGGTCATGTCGGCCGGGGGGACCGGGACCTACGACCTCAACCACTGGGCCACGGAGATTCAAGCCGGCTCCTACGCCCTCATGGACACGGCCTACGGCAAACTCGACCTGCCATTCGTCCAGGCCCTGTCGATCTTGTCCACGGTGATCTCGGTGTCCGATTCCTGGGCGGTGGCCGACTGTGGACTCAAGGCGGTGGGCATGGACCACGGCAACCCGTCCGTCGAGGGTGGCCGTGTCCTCTTCTGTTCAGACGAACACCTCACCTTCGCCCCGGATCAGCCCGTCCGAGTGGGTGACCGGGTCCGCGTCATCCCGTCCCATGTCGATCCCACGGTGGCGTACCACCGGCACCTGCACCTCGTCGACGACGAGGACGTGCTGGAGAGCTGGCCGGTTGACCTACGCGGCTGGTGATCGAGGCCGAACGAGGGCTCTCATCGGACATCGAGCGTGAGGCTGATGGGGCAGTGGTCACTCCCCATGATGTCGGCGTGTATGTCGGCCGCGACCACCTTGTCCCGCAGGCTCTCCGAGACCAGGAAGTAATCGATGCGCCACCCCATGTTCCGCGCTCGAGCATTGGCAAAGTGCGACCACCACGAATAGTGGCCGTTCCCCTCATGGAACATGCGGAAGGTATCGACGAACCCGGCATCGAGGAAGTTCTGGAAGCCCGCCCGCTCCTCGTCGGTGAATCCTTTCTTGCCCGCGTTGGACTTGGGATTGGCCAGGTCATCGGGCGTATGAGCCACATTGAGGTCCCCGCAGAAGACGACCGGCTTCTTCCTTTCCAGGGCCTTGAGGTGGGCCAGGAAGGCCGGATCCCACTGCTGGCTCCGGAGGACGAGCCGCCCCAGGTCGTCCTTGGTGTTGGGTGTGTAGACGGTGACCAAGAAGAACTCGTCGAACTCGGCCGTGATGACCCGTCCTTCGACATTCGGATCACCGAACGCATCGCCCACCACCTTGTACTCGGTGATGAGCTTGGCCGGGAGTCCGTTGGTCACCTGCAGCGGCGTCGGCTTGGTGAATATCGCCGTGCCCGCGTAGCCCTTCTTCTCCGCTGCGTTCCAGTACTCGGCGTAGTCGGGGAGAATATGCACCGAATCGGCCTGCTGCGCCTTCGTCTCCTGCAGACAGATGACATCGGGCTCCAGAGCGCTCACGAACGGTTCGAACAATCCCTTGCGGGACACGGCTCGAATACCGTTGACGTTCCAAGAGACCAGCCGCATCATCGCCAATGTAACAACGTTGGACGAGGTCCCCCCGGCCAGGCCCAGGCGCCGTCGCATTCACCCGAATAGGTCCCGTACCCGGGGCAAATGGGCCGTTCTGCCTATATACCTTGGAACCTCCGCAGACCACTATTTACATCGGGCAGTTGAGAGCGGACCGTCGACATCGCTCCGCAAGGGAAATCGAGGAGGTCGTCCATCGTGGGACCGATCAATAGGTCAGTCTCATGCCGTCATCGAAAGGGCGACGATACCGACACGCTTCTCGCACGGACTCGGCGACCACGTACCAGGGCGTCGCGTTGAATCCCTTCACTCGCCTCTCGCGACACCGTGACGACCATGAGCGAGGCGCCACCCTCATTCTCGTGGCCATCTCGATGACGGCCCTGATTGCGGCTTCTGGCATGGCCGTTGATCTCGGACGAACGTTCGTCACCAATCGATCGCTCCAGCTGGTGGCCGACGCCGCCGCCCTCGACTCGGCTCGCTACATCGCCGCTCAAGAAACGCTGACTCTTCCCAGCTCGACGAGCAACCTCGTCGTGGAGGCGGACCATGCCGCCACCAACAACCGCTCCGGGGCCAACATCAGCGTGATCGAAGGCCTGTGGGCGAGTCAGACGTTCACCCCGGAATCGGGCGCCCATTGCAAGGGTACGACCCCGCCGTCGGGCAACCTTCCGTGCAACGCCGTCAAGGTCACGGCAACGTCGAATCTCGCTCGGCTCTTCAGCCATGGCACCTCGACCCTCAACCGAACAGCCGTGGCGGCCGACACACCCGAAGCTTCATTCTCGATTGGCAGCTATCTCGCCTCGGAAACGAGCCCCTCCCCACAGACGAGTGTCCTCGGGGTACTCCTCGGGAAGCTTGGTGCGTCGGCCAATCTGACCGCGGTGGGGTACACCGGATTGGCCAACACCTTCGTGAGCGTGCAGCAGCTGATCAATGCCTCGGGCGGAATCTTGACTCCGACCAACGTCATGAGCGCGACGCTCAGCGCGGCACAGTGGGACTCCTTCTTGAACGGTGCCGTCTCGTCACAGGCGGCGTTGCTCACGTGCGGGAACACACCGACTCCCTACCCCTGTGCCGCCACGTCGGTCCTCAGACCGTTCGTCCTGTCCCCTGGCCCGCTGTCTTCGACGTCGTTACAGCTCTGCCAGATCGTCTCCATCGACGGCTCCAGTTGTGGATCGCAACTCTCCCAAGTCGCGCTCTCCACCAACCTCAACGTGTTGCAGACACTGACCACGGAAGCCGAGCTGGCGAACGGCGCCGGTGGTCTCGACGTCACCGCGGCACTCGGCCTCAAAGATACCCTCGGGAACCCGATACCGGCCATGCTCTACCTCTCCGCTTCCGCCATTCATCCGCCGGTCGTCGCGTATGGCCCGGTCGGCACCACCGCGTCCACAGGCCAGGTTGGCGCCACCCTGGCCCTGACGGTGCCGGTTCCCCTGGTGGGCAACCAAGTCCTCAACATCCCCATCGCCGCGGCAACCGGGACGGCGACCCTCAGCACGGTCACGTGCCAATCCAATGCCTTGTATAAGGCCAGCATCAGCGCCGGCACCACGGCGTCGGGTCCGAACTCGGTCACGCTGAACAACAGCCCGATCGCCACGCTGACGTTGAACGGCGTCTCCCCCGCGAGTTTGCTCTCGTACGGCGCGCCGTTTGTTCCACCGTCGCCGACAACGGCTGGGTTCAACCCGATCAATGTGGCCACAACGACTCCCACCATCAGCTTTGGCTCCCAGGCCGGAGGCCTTCCGGTCCTCGTGAGCACCCTCCTCACCACCACCGTGCCACCCATCCTCGGTCCCGTTCTGCAGGCGCTCGGTGTCGAGGTGGCGGGCGCGCAGGTGGCGGACCTCAGCACCAATTGTGATGCCGTCTCCTTGGTGCAATGAGGAGCTGATCCGCCCTCGCCGGCCACGCCGAGTCGAGACGTGCTCGACGGCTGAAGGCCCACCCCGCGCGAAGGCATCCAGAGCTTCGTTGCTGGTCGTTGCCAGGTAGTCGTTCTCAGCCTGGTCTCTGAAAATGAACCTTATGGCCCATACGTTGCGCATCGCGGTCAACACATACTGGATGCGGAGAATCGTCTCTTGCTAGGTCGTGTCGGTGATGGAGGGGGATTCCGTCGATCACCGGCGCTCCCAGTAGGCGGCGGGAAGCGTCTCCGACTGGGATGGCCGATCATTCCAAGTCCCACAGCCGCAGGAGGCACCCGATGGCCAAGCCTGATTCACACAGACGGCGCCGCTTCGACACATGGCGTCACGGTGTGGCGGCGGTCATGTCGATGTGCATCGGGATCTCAGCCTTGGGGCTGGTGGGAGCCGGGACTGCCCACGCGACCACCACGCTGACCCAATCTGGAAACGTCTACGCCTCGGTCGGCAACAGCAACGTCAACGTCTACGACGCCGCATCGGGAAATCTCATCAACACGCTCAACGATGGGACGGGCGAGGCCTTCACCGCGGGTGGCGCCTTTGATTCCCACAACAACTTCTACGTCACCGATGACACGAACGGAGAGATCAGCGAGTACGACAGCTCAGGAAACCTCCTGCCACTCTTCGCCAGCGGCCTCTCGAATCCGCTCTCCCTGACCTTCGACGACAGCGGAAATCTCTACGTCGGGCAACAGACTACCCCCTACGTGGCGGAATTCGACCCGAATGGCATCCGTCTGCCCGACATCGGACCACTGAACACCGAGCTCTTCGGCGTGGACTGGATCGACCTGGCCAGTGATGAATGCACCCTCTACTACACGACCGAGGGCACCGACATCATGCGCTACAACAAGTGCACCAACACGCAACTCCCCAATTTCAACAACACATCGTTTGACCCCAATCAAAGCGCCTTCGAGTTGCGCATTCTCCCCGACGGCTCGGTCCTGGTGGCCGACTCCAGCGCCGTCCTGCATCTCGACGCCTCGGGGAACGTGATCCAGACCTACCCGTGCAGCGCCCTGCCAAACTGCGAAGGCCAGCTGTTCGCGGTCAATCTTGACCCCGACGGCACTTCCTTCTGGACCGGTGATGCAATTTCTGGCGAGATCTGGCGCATCGACATCGCCACGGGCGACATACTTCAGACCATTGCCACCCATTCGGGCGCACTCTTCGGCCTCACCATCGCCGACCAGATTCTGGCGGCCACCAAGCCCGGGGGCTCGCCCACCGATGCGCCGACCACGTTGACGGTCAACCCGGCAACAAGTGACTACAACGTCCCCGCCACGGTGTCGGGCGTGCTCACCAACACCAGCACGTCGGCCCCGATTGCCAACGAGCCGGTCACCTTCTCGCTCAATGGAAGCGAGACCTGCACGGGGACGACCGACAGCACCGGGACGGCGTCGTGCTCGGTCACACCCGCGGAAGCATCGGGCACCTACCCGCTGACCGGCACGTTCGCCGGGGATACGACGCAGTCTCCGACTCTCCTGGCCAGCAGTGGCTCCAACACCTTCGCGGTGACCAAGGACCCGACCGCAACCACCTACACCGGCACGACGGCGACAACCAATGGCCAGTCGGCGACGCTGTCAGGGGTGCTCACCAGCTTCGGATCGCCGCTGCCCGGAAAGGCCATGCTGCTCACCCTCGGATCGGGCGGCTCCGTCCAGAGCTGCAGCGGCACGACCGACGCTACTGGGGCGGCCAGCTGCAGCATCGCCTCGGTCAGCCAGACGGTCGGCAACGTGCCGGTCACGGCCAGCTTCACCGGGGACGATTACTACCAAGCGTCGAGCAATTCCTCGACGGCTTCGGTGGATACCGACACGAAGCTCAAGGTCATTGCGGCCACCGGCGACTACGACGTCGCCACGTCGGTGTCGGGGATATTGACGAACACGAACACGTCCGCCGCCATCGCCAACGAGCCGGTGACCTTCATGCTCAACGGCAGCGAGACCTGCACCGGGATCACCGACAGCACGGGAACGGCGAGCTGCTTCGTCACGCCGGGCGAGGCATCAGGTACCTATCCGCTCACCGCTACCTTCGGCGGGGACGCCGCGGCATCACCAGCCCTCCTGGCCAGCAACGGCGCCAACACCTTCGTGGTGACCCCTGACCCGACGGTGATCACCTACACCGGGGCCACGACAGCGACCAACGGCCAGCCCGCCACCCTCTCCGGTGTCCTGACGGCCTTCGGCAACGCCCTGCCGAACAAGACCGTCACCTTGACCCTCGGAACGGGTGGCTCGGCGCAGAGCTGCACCGGGACGACCAACGCCGCCGGCTCGGCCACCTGCACCATCGCCTCGGTCAACCAGACGGTCGGATCGGTACCGGTCACGGCCTCCTTCGCCGGGGACACCTTCTACCTGGCCTCGACCGCCACCTCCAGCGTGGCGGTCAGCCCACCGCCCCCCGTGCCGACCACGCTCACGGTCAACCCGGCCACCGGGGACTACAACGTCGCCACCACGGTGTCGGGTGTGCTCACCAACTCGAACACGTCGGCCCCGATTGCCAACGAGGCGGTCACCTTCTCGCTCAACGGAAGCGAGACCTGCACGGGGACGACCGACAACACCGGGACGGCGTCGTGTTCAGTGACACCGGGCGAAGCCTCGGGCACCTACCCGTTGACCGGCACCTTCGCCGGGGACACGACCCTTTCGCCGGTCCTGCTGGCCAGTGGCGGCTCCAACACCTTCATGGTGACCCCCGACCCGACGGTGATCACCTACACCGGGGCGACGACGGCGACCAACGGCCAGCCGGCCACCCTGTCGGGTGTCCTCACCGCCTTCGGCAACGCCCTGCCGAACAAGACGGTCACCTTGACCCTCGGAACCGGTGGCTCGGCGCAGAGCTGCAGCGGCACGACCGACGCCGCCGGGTCGGCCAGCTGCGCCATCACCTCGGTCAGCCAAACGGTCGGCAACGTGCCGGTCACGGCCATCTTCGCCGGGGACACCTTCTACCTCCCGGCCAGCGTGACGTCCACCGTCAAGGTGGCCGCGCCCCCCGCCATCCCGACCACGTTGACCGTCAATCCGGCCACCGGGGACTACGACGTCGCCACGTCGGTGTCGGGTGTGCTGACGAACTCGAATACCCTTACACCGATCGCCAATGAGCCGGTGACCTTCATGCTCAACGGCAGCGAGACCTGCACCGGGATCACCGACAGCACGGGAACGGCGAGCTGCTTCGTCACGCCGGGCGAGGCCAAGGGGCCCTATCCGTTGACCGGCACCTTTGCCGGCGACACGACGCTGACTCCCAGTCTCCTGGCCAGCAACGGCGCCAACACCTTCGTGGTGACCCCTGACCCGACGGTGATCACCTACACCGGCACCACGACAGCGACCAACGGCCAGCCCGCCACCCTCTCCGGTGTCCTGACGGTCTTCGGCAACGCCCTGCCGAACAAGACCGTCAGCTTGAGCCTCGGCGCCGGAAGCACGGCCCAGAGCTGCACCGGGACGACCAACGCCGCCGGCTCGGCCAGCTGCACCATCGCCTCGGTCAACCAGACGGTCGGCTCCGTGCCCGTGACCGACACCTTCGCCGGGGACAACTTCTACCAGGCCTCGAATGCCTCCTCGAGCGTGGCGGTCAGTCCACCGCCGCCAGTGCCGACCACATTGACGGTCAACTCGGCCACCGGGGACTACAACGTCGCCACCACGGTGTCGGGTGTGCTCACCAACTCGGACACGTCGGCCCCGATTGCCAACGAGCCGGTCACCTTCTCGCTCAACGGCACCGAGGCCTGCGCCGGCATCACCGACAGCACCGGGACAGCCTCGTGCTCGGTCACACCGGGCGAAGCCTCGGGCACCTACCCTCTGACCGGCACCTTCGCCGGGGACACGACCCTTTCGCCGGTCCTGCTGGCCAGCAACGGCTCCAACAGCTTCGTGGTGACCCCCGACCCGACGGTGATCACCTACACGGGGGCGACGACGGCCACCAACGGCCAGCCGGCCACGGTGTCGGGTGTCCTCACTTCCTTCGGGATCGCCCTGCCGAACAAGACCGTTACCTTGACGCTCGGCACCGGTGGCTCGGCCCAGAGCTGCAGCGGCACGACCGACGCCGCCGGCTCGGCCAGCTGCGCCATCACCTCGGTCAGCCAGACGGTCGGCAACGTGCCGGTCACGGCCGCCTTCGCCGGGGACACCTTCTACCTCCCGGCCAGCGTGACGTCCACCGTCAAGGTGGCCCCGCCGCTCGCCATCCCAACCACCTTGACCGTCAATCCGGCCACCGGGGAATTCGGATTCGCCACCAGCGTGTCAGCCGAGCTGACCAACGCGGCCACGTCGGCGCCCATCCCCGGGGAGCCGGTCTCGCTCACTCTCAACGGGAGCCAGCTGTGCACCGGAACCACCGACAACACCGGGACGGCCACGTGCTCGGTCACGCCCAACGAGGCCAAGGGGCCCTATCCGTTGACCGGCACCTTTGTCGGCGACGCCAACGCCTCCCCCAACTGGTTGCCGAGCAATGGCGCCAACACCTTCGTCGTCACCCCTGATCCGACCGCCATGGTGTACACCGGCACGACGTCGGTGGTCAACGGCCAGACGGCCACCCTGTCGGGCACCCTCACCACCAATGGAGCAGCGCTGCCAGGCAAGCTGGTCACGTTGACGCTCGGCTCGGGAACCACGGCCCAGAGCTGCACGGCCACGACCGATGCCTCGGGCTCGGCCAGCTGCGTCATCATGCCCGTGAGCCAGCCGGCCGCGTCAGAACCGGTGACCGCCAGTTTCGCCGGCGACAACTACTACCTCTCGTCGAGTGCCTCGTCCAACGTCGGCGTCGGCACCCCGACCACGCTGCAAATGAACCCGGCCACCGGGGAGTACAACGTCGCCACCCAGGTGTCGGGCGTGCTGACCAACGCCATCACGTCGGCTCCCATCGCCAATGAGCCCGTCACGCTCAAGCTCAATGGGGCCGAGACCTGCACGGGAACCACCGACACCACCGGTACCGCGTCGTGCTTTGTCACTCCGGGCGAAGCCTCGGGAACCTACCCGTTGACGGGGACCTTCGGCGGCGACGCCACGGCATCACCGGCCCTCCTGGCCAGCACCGGGTCCAACACCTTCGTGGTCACTCCCGACCCGACCGTCACGGTCTACACCGGGGCCACGACGGCGACCAATGGTTCGGCCGCCACCTTGTCCGGTGTCCTCACCGCCTTCGGCAACGCCCTGCCGAACAAGACCGTCACCTTGACCCTCGGCACCGGAGGCACCGCCCAGAGCTGCGCCGCCACGACCAATGCCGCCGGCTCGGCCAGCTGTGTCATCGGATCGGTGAACCAGACCGTCGGATCGGTGCCGGTCACGGCCAGCTTCGCCGGGGACTCGTACTACCTGGCCTCCACGGTCTCGGCCAGCGTCGGGGTCAGCGGTGCGCCGATCCCGACCACGCTCAAGGTCAATTCGGCCACCGGTCAGTTCAACGTCGCCACCGTGGTGTCGGGTGTGCTGACCAACTCGAGCACGTCGGCCGCCATCGCCAGTGAGCCGGTGACCTTCAAGCTCAACGGCAGCGAGACCTGCACCGGGATCACCAACAGCACCGGCACGGCCTCGTGCTCGGTCACCCCGGCCGAGGCGCAGGGGACGTACCCCCTGACCGGCACCTTCGCCGGCGACACGACGGTGTCCCCCACCCTGTTGGCCAGTAGCGGCTCGAACACCTTCGTGGTCACTCCCGACCCGACCGTCCTCACCTACACCGGTGCCACGACGGCCAACAACGGTTCGCCGATCACCGTGTCCGGCGTCCTGACGGCCTTCGGCAACGCCCTCCCGAACAAGACCGTCACCTTGACCCTCGGCACGGGGAGCACCGCCCAGAGCTGCGCCGGGACGACCAATGCCGTCGGCTCGGCCAGCTGCGTCATCGGATCGGTGAACCAGACGGTTGGCTCCGTGCCCGTGACCGACACCTTCGCCGGGGACAGCTTCTACCTGCCCTCGAACGGCGCCTCGAGTGTGACGGTCAGCCCGCCGCCGCCGATCCCGACCACGCTCAAGGTCAACCCGGCCACCGGTCAGTACAGCGTCGCCACCCAGGTGTCGGGCGTGCTGACCAACTCGACCACGACGGCACCCATCGCCAACGAGCCGGTGACCTTCAAGCTCAATGGGGCCGAGACCTGCACCGGGACCACCAACACGAGCGGGGCGGCATCGTGCTACCTGACGCCGGGTGAAACCCCGGGGTCCTACCCGTTGACCGGCACCTTCGGCGGTGACACCACGGTGTCCCCCCACCTGTCGGGCAGCACCGGCGCCAACACCTTCGTGGTCACTCCCGACCCGACCGTCACGGTCTACACCGGGGCCACGACGGCGACCAATGGTTCGGCCGCCACCTTGTCCGGTGTCCTCACCGCCTTCGGCAACGCCCTGCCGAACAAGACCGTCACCTTGACCCTCGGCACCGGAGGCACCGCCCAGAGCTGCGCCGCCACGACCAATGCCGCCGGCTCGGCCAGCTGTGTCATCGGATCGGTGAACCAGACCGTCGGATCGGTGCCGGTCACGGCCAGCTTCGCCGGGGACTCGTACTACCTGGCGTCGAGTGGCGCCTCGAGTGTGACGGTCAGCCCGCCGCCGCCGATCCCGACCACGCTCAAGGTCAATTCGGCCACCGGTCAGTTCAACGTCGCCACCGTGGTGTCGGGTGTGCTGACCAACTCGAGCACGTCGGCCGCCATCGCCAGTGAGCCGGTGACCTTCAAGCTCAACGGCAGCGAGACCTGCACCGGGATCACCAACAGCACCGGCACGGCCTCGTGCTCGGTCACCCCGGCCGAGGCGCAGGGGACGTACCCCCTGACCGGCACCTTCGCCGGCGACACGACGGTGTCCCCCACCCTGTTGGCCAGTAGCGGCTCGAACACCTTCGTGGTCACTCCCGACCCGACCGTCCTCACCTACACCGGTGCCACGACGGCCAACAACGGTTCGCCGATCACCGTGTCCGGCGTCCTGACGGCCTTCGGCAACGCCCTCCCGAACAAGACCGTCACCTTGACCCTCGGCACGGGGAGCACCGCCCAGAGCTGCGCCGGGACGACCAATGCCGTCGGCTCGGCCAGCTGCGTCATCGGATCGGTGAACCAGACGGTTGGCTCCGTGCCCGTGACCGACACCTTCGCCGGGGACAGCTTCTACCTGCCCTCGAACGGCGCCTCGAGTGTGACGGTCAGTCCGCCGCCGCCGATCCCGACCACGCTCAAGGTCAACCCGGCCACCGGTCAGTACAGCGTCGCCACCCAGGTGTCGGGCGTGCTGACCAACTCGACCACGACGGCACCCATCGCCAACGAGCCGGTGACCTTCAAGCTCAATGGGGCCGAGACCTGCACCGGGACCACCAACACGAGCGGGGCGGCATCGTGCTACCTGACGCCGGGTGAAACCCCGGGGTCCTACCCGTTGACCGGCACCTTCGGCGGTGACACCACGGTGTCCCCCCACCTGTCGGGCAGCACCGGCGCCAACACCTTCGTGGTCACTCCCGACCCGACCGTCACGGTCTACACCGGGGCCACGACGGCCGTGAGCGGCCAGCCGGCGACGCTCTCGGCCACGCTGACCACCAACGGCACACCTCTGGCCGGGAAGACCGAAGTTCTGACCTTGGGATCCGGCAGCACGGTGCAGACCTGCAGTGGGACAACCAATGCCGCCGGCTCGGCCAGCTGCACCATTGCCTCGGTGACCCAGGCGAACGGCTCTGTGCCCGTCACCGCGAGTTTTGCGGGTACGGCGTACTACCTGCCATCGAGCGCTTCGTCCACCTTGATCGTGGGTGTTGCCACCAAGCTGAAGGTCAACGCCGCCACCGGGCCGTACGGACAGCCCACGACCGTGTCGGCGTTGCTGACCAACGCCAACACGTCGGCTGCCATCGTCGGTGAGCCGGTCACGCTCACGCTTGACGGGAACGAGACCTGCACGGGCACCACCAACAGCACCGGCACCGCATCGTGCTCGATCACACCCAGTGAGCCCGCCGGGTCCTACCCGTTGACCGGCACCTTCGCCGGAGACACGACGAGGTCCCCCGTGCTCTTTGCCAGCAGCGGCTCCAACACCTTTGTGGTGACGCTGGCTCAGACCGCCCTCGCCTACACCGGCGCGACCGTGGTCGTCAACGGCCAGCCGGCCACGCTCTCGGGCGTCCTCACGACCTACGGCAAGCCGCTACCGAACAAGACCGTCACCTTGACCCTGGGAACGGGATCGGCCGGGCAGAGATGCAGCGGCACGACCAACGCCAGCGGTGCGGTGAGTTGCGTCATCGGATCGGTGAACCAGACAACGGCGGGCTGCTCGGGTTCGATCCCGATCACCGCCGTGTTCGCCGGTGACGCCTACTACGAACCGGCCAGTGCCTCGGCCAATGCGACCCTGGCATCTCCGCCCTCGGTCGGCGCCTTCGTGATCGGCGACGTGTCAGCGGGGACCCCGACCATCGGCAACCCAGCGGACTTCTGGGGTGCCCAGTGGTGGAAGGACAACACCTTCAGCGGTGTCAACAATGGGCCGGCCTCCATGAAGGGGTACGTCGACTATGCCGGCAGCCTCACCTGCGGGACGACCTGGACGAGCAACCCGGGGAACAGCTCAGATCCGCCGTCGACCATCCCGAGCGAGCTGGAAGTGATCGTGTCGAGCCATGTCAGCCAGTCCGGCTCGACCGAGAGCGGGAACATCCTGCACATCGTGATCGTCAAGACCAATCCCGGCTACGGCGGCAATCCGGGTCACGCCGGCACCGGAGTGATCGTCGGAACCATCTGTTAGTCGATCCGGATCCTCGTTTCTTTCAGCGGGAGCGCCCTCCGGGGGCGCTCCCGCTGCGTTCCCCCCTCCGCTCATTCCGCCCGATGGGATCCGGACGGCTCTGTTCTGCGAGAGTTCGGACGCACACCGCGACCGCGCGTTAGGAGTAGAAGGGGCAGGCGGCCCAGGGCCAGCCTCCGCCGGCCCTGGCCACCGGCAATGACTTGTCCTTATTCCTGGGCTACAACTTCCGGGCCACAGGCGTCAACTCAATGCTCATCCGCGCCCAACGGGCGTTCAAGCGCAAGACGTCCAGTGCCGCAGTTTGGCCCGGGTGTGGTCGGCGCTCGGCACCAATCGACCGGCCCATCCAGGCACATTCCCGGGGCCGATTGATCGTCGAGGATCGGGACCCAGCGCGGGCGCCCGATAGACGACCAGCTGTCCGCGGCACGTCTGCGATGGCGGCCGCCGCCCGAACAGCTGCGACGAGGTCTCCCGAGTCGACCGCTAGGCGGATTTCTCCCAGACCGAGACGTGTGTGGTGCTGTCGCTCGTGTAGGGCTCTCGCTGCCAGCTGCCCCAACGCTCGCGCAGGGTCATGCCGGCGAGGCGCGCCATCAGATCGAGCTCGGACGGCCACACGTAGCGATAGGGCGCCGAGAAGACTTCGAGTTCGCCGTCGACGGCCCAGTAGTGATGGGAGACGCAGATCTGCGTGGCGATGTCGTACTCGTCGAAGCCGAGCCTGGTCGGGGTCACCGTGAACGCCCGGACGGTCTCGCCCGGCGGGAGCCGCTGGAGCGCCGGAATGAGTACCTCGATCACGAAGCACCCTCCGGGTTCGAGCTGCGCGGCCACGTTGCGGAAGCACGCAACCTGATCCTCCTGCGTGGTCAGGTTGGTGATGGTGTTGTAGACGAGGTAGGCGAGGCGGAACGTCCGGCCCACCTGGGTGGTGGCGAAGTCACCGATCGTCACACCGATGTCGCTCGCGCCGGGCTTCGCCTCCAATCGTGCGGCCATGGCTGGGGACAGCTCAATGCCGTGGACCCGGACACCACGTTGGCTGAGTGGCAACGCGATGCGTCCGGTACCGATGCCCAGTTCGAGGGCGCCACCTTGCCCCGCCAGGTCGGCGAGGAAGTCCACCGCTGGGTCGAGGACCGCCGGCTCGAACATGTCGGCCGAGTCCTCGTCGTAGCGGTCCGCTCTGTGTTCGTCGAAGTAGATCTTCGCCACGAAGGCATTGTGCCAGATGTCCGTAGCGACGCTCCGGGCCTACTGGGCCACCCTGTGCCCGATTGACCGGGCCACGCGCACCGCCCCCGTCGCGGCCGTGGCCACGCCAAGGACCATGAGGATCCCGGCGACGATCATGGCTGGCGGCAGAACGTTCGACGTGGCGAGCGCCCCGTTGCCCAGGAATCCGGGGGCGTACGCGGCCATGCTTCCCCACCACGCCAGAGTGCCGGCCATGATCACCACCATCATGAGCGTCAATGCGATGGCCATCCCGCCGAGTGCCCGAAGCCCTCGTTGCGACAGATCGAGGCGGCGCGCGACCGCCACGGCGGCGGCGGTGCTGAACCCGAGAGCGGCGGCCACGGCCAGGACCCAGAGGGGGACGATCAGGTGATACGGCAGCAGTCCGCCGTTTCGCTCGTGCGCTCCTTGATGGTGCGCCCAGATCACCAGGGCTGCCGTGAACGCCGTCGTTGCGGCCACCACCAGAGCAGCTCGAAGGATCGGCATCTGGACGACGGCCCAGCCCTGTTCCCGGACCAGCCGGACAAAGGCCGGGAGGACGACCACGACGGCCGCCAGTACGACGACCACACCAACGATGCCGGTCCACTGCACCGCGCCGTAGCCGTCGCTCGGGATCCAACGGTCGGCTGTCGGCGTCACGGCGGACCAGTGCTCGGTGAATTTGGCGAAGATCCCACCCGCCAGCATGAAGAAAGCCCACGCGCACAAAATGACCAGGGAGCCAGCCCGGATCCGTTCGTTCGGGCTGGCCGAATCACCAAGCAGTCCGGCCGAGCGGGCCCGCTCCACCGACCCCGACTTGGCGATGGCCAGGCGTTCTCGCCACGGCACATCGCTCATGCCGTGGGTGTCTTCGAGTAACGCCACAAACTCGGCGCCATAACGCGCTCGCCACGTCGGGGGATACCAGCGGATCAGCCGCTCGAAACGATCCGCACTGCTCATCGGGCCATCCCCATGGTGGTCAGGCCCCCCTGGCGGACTCGATGCATCGCGCCCAGTCCGAGGCGCATCGCACCGACGTCGGCCAAGGTTCGCATGTCGCGCACCGCTTCGCCGAGGGCTGCTCGGCCGCCCGATGTGATCCGGTAGGGACGACGCCGGTCATCAGACTCGAGTGCTTCGATGAGACCACGCTCTTCGAGGCGGGCGATGGCCCCGTACAGTGCCCCCGGCCCGAGGACTACCCCGGCGAACGCCTCGATGTCCTTGGCCAATGCGTGACCGTGTTTGGGTCCGTCGGCGAGGCTTGTGAGGATCAAGATGGGTGGGTCGTTCGGACGACGGAGCCCGACCGGCGTGGTCTTTCGTGCCATGAGGCGACGGTACTACGTACAACGTAGCTACGCAAGGCGTAGGTATTCGGTGCCTCGGTCGAGGAGCCTGGCGGCGCTCACCGAAGACGCTCGGTCACTCCACGGGCTGCTGGTTGATGGCGGCCGGCTGGCGGCCGGACAGGAGCCAACCCACCACCACCGCGATCAACGGCATGACGACCAGGATGACGAGAAGGTTCCGCACCGGGACGTTGTTGATGAGCGATGACAGGCCGTCGTTTGCATTGCTGTTGGAATAGGCGATGGCCGCGACATACGCCGCAACCGTGCCCACGAGCGCGCCGAGGAGTCCGAGCGCACCCGCCGTCGCCGCGGTGATGGCACGACGGGTATACGAGCTGGCGCCCGTTGCACTCAGGATGCGCAGGTCGCCCGCGGTCTCGCTCCGGATGAGCCCCAGCGTCATGGCGAGGATGCCCAGGGCCAGAACGATGCCGAAGACGGTGGCCCAGTTGGTGATCTCCGACGACGACGGTTGACTGTTCTTCGATTCCAAGGTCAGGCCCGCCGTGGCCGCCGCCTGCCGGGCGTTGGTGATCTGGGTCGCCGTGATGGGCTGTGCGGCCTGGATGAGCCAACCGGCCGTCTGGGTCGACAAGTGCAGTTGGTGCACTGCGTGCTCGGTGATCAGGGTGTTGGGTGCCGACGTCCCGGACGGCAGGGCGCTGACCTCCTGGATGTCCGGGTTGGCCACACAGGAGCCCGGCGTACAGG
Organism: uncultured Acidimicrobiaceae bacterium; assembly: GCA_963743785.1. Classification (GTDB taxonomy): domain Bacteria; phylum Actinomycetota; class Acidimicrobiia; order Acidimicrobiales; family RAAP-2; genus Bog-473. The sequence goes on from CAVURD010000043.1 coordinate 32,562, forward strand.
AGAAGGCATTGGGACCTCCAAAACCGGGTTGATCGCCCGGTCCCGGCCCGACCGTCCCCTGGCCGGGGACGACCTGGGTGGTGGCAGTGTTCGACCCACCACCGTTGCCGTACTGCAGCTGCATCAGGGAGAGGGTGGAGAGCCCCGGCCGCATGGAGAGGACGTCGGCCTTGGGGTCGACCTGAGCAGGGGCGATCCCGAAGGCCTTGAGGAGCGACGGGGTGGCCACGTAGACCTGGCCGCCGAACTGACGACCGTTCGCCGCGTGCTGGAGGTTGGCGTCCGTTGCGACGAGCGCAACCACGTCTTGTGTGCCCAGAGACGCTCCCAGGTTGTGCGCGCTCTGCGCCATGGCCTGCAGACTCGGCGTCGGGGTGCTCGGGGATCCGCCGCCCGGAACGCTTTGTCCAGGGCCAGAGTTGGGCGGGTAGACCACCAGCTGGTTCGAGGCCAGATTGGGCCCCGCGTAGTCGAGGACATTCCCGTAGCGCGCCGCCGCCAGCACGCAGACGAGGACGGCGATCAGCACGCCGAGGCTGATGGCCGAGAGCGCGGACCCCGATCGGGCCCGGTAGCGAGCGAGGTCCCTGATGGCCAGCCGTACGGCGATCGGGGTGCGCCGGGTCACCTTGGCCAGGGCCGTGAGACTCAACGGAGAGAGCAGGATCAGGGCGACGATCAGGCTCACCAAGCCAAAGATGACCTCAGGCGCCCCACCGCCGCCTCGCATGCTTCCGGCATAGGACAACAGGAGGATGGCGAGCACCAGGACGAGGACGCCCGGGATGGCCGAGCGATGGATCTGCCGGGGAGGGGAGGGGCGCCCGGAGAGTGCGGTCACGATGGGCACCTTGGTGATCGACCGGGCCGGCCGCGAAGCGGCCAGGTACGTGGCCACGATGGCCACGATCATGCTCGGGATGATCACCGCCCACGGCAGGGTAAAAGCGCCAATCAGGTGGTGGGAGCTCGACTCGGCGTGCGGGCGGTACAGCAGCCACGCCACTAGGCCCAACGCGGCCCCCACGAACGTGCCGACGACACCGACGACGGCGCCGTTCGCCTTCACCACAAGTTTGATGTTCCGGTCCGTGGCGCCCAGAGCGCCGAGCATGCCGATCGAACGCAGACGTCGTTGGGCCAGCACGGTGAAGCCCCCGACCGACACCAGGGCGATGAGGAGCATCCCCACGGTGGCCACAGCGAAGACGATGGTCTCGGGGTTGAAGACATTGCCCGATGCGGCCGATTGCGGTGTCTGGTAGTTGTGCCCGAGCGCAAGCACGTTGGCCCCGTGCGGATCGAACAGCACCGTGACCTGGTTGGGCGAGGTCACCTGGCCCGGTGCGACCAGGGCAAACTCGTCCAGCAGGCTCTGGGGGTTCTGGACGATACCCACGACCCGCCACGATTGACCCGCCCCGTGCCAGGTGTCGCCCGCCCGCACGTTGAAGGTCGACGCCAGACCCTGGGTCATGGCGACTTGGCCCGGCGCGCTCGGGTAGTGCCCGGAGACGAGGGACAGCATGGGTTGGCCGAACGGGCCGTGGGGATTCTGGGCCCGCAGGCTGTAGGTGTCGATTGAGCCGGGGATGGCGAAGGTCTCATTCTCAATGACGTCCACCTGACCGAAGCGGTGTTGCACTTGGGCAACGTCGGCATTCGCCTGCGTGGCGGAGAGGGAGGCATTCGCCTGCTTGCCGGAGCCCTGGAAGGTGGCCAGGGCGCCGGCGGTGCCGAAGCCCGCCTTGGCTGGAGCCGGCGCGTTGGTGGCGACCGCCGCCCCGACGACGGTGGCGGCCACCGCCACGATGATCAGGGCGAGAATCAGAAACTGCTGCCGCCATTCACGCCGGAAGAGCCGCCAGGCCCAGCGCACCATGGCCCGGCGGGCCGGGACGCCCCCGTTGCCCGTCCCGGTCCCGGCCTCGGACGGCGCCGGCCGTTCCAGCAGGTCCATGCTCATTGGTTGGGGGCGGGTGCGAGAAGCGACTCGGGGCTCGGCGGTGGCATGGTCTGGTCGACCACGCGTCCGTCCCGGAGGAACACCACCCGGTCGGCCCACGAGGCCAACTGGGCGTCGTGCGTCACCACTACGGCGGCCACGCCCCGGCGGCAGGCCGCCAGCACCAAGCGCATCACCGCTTCCGCGTTGGTGGAGTCGAGAGCACCCGAGGGCTCGTCGGCCAGCAACAGGTGGCGCTCCCCCACCACGGCGCGGGCGATGGAGACCCGTTGGCGCTCGCCGCCCGACAGTTCGTCGGGGAAACTCGACGCCCGGTCGGCCAATCCGAGGCCTTCGAGGGCGGCCATGCCGGCAGACCGGGCCTTCTTGGCGGGCATGCCGTCGAGCTCGAGTGGCAGTGACACGTTCTCCACCGCGCTCAGGCCGGCCAACAGGTTGTAGTCCTGGAACACGTAGCCGATCGACCGTCGCCGCATCCGGGCCTGGTCGTTGCGCGACATCCTCGACAGGGCCGAGCCGCCGACCAGGACTTCACCCTCGGTCGGTTGCTCGAGACTGCCGGCGATGGTCAGCAAGGTGCTCTTGCCCGAGCCGCTCGCCCCCATGACCGCCACCAGAGCCCCGGCATCGACCGAGAGGTCGATGTCCACGAGCGCATGGACCTCGGTCGGACCGTCGCCGAATGTCTTGGACACGCCGTGCAACTCGAGCATGCTCATCGCCGCACCCCCACTGTGCGCCGCAGCTTCGGCAACGGGAAGGCCGCAGGACGAGGTGGTTCAGAGGCCGCACGCTTGAGACGTCCATCGGCGGTGTCGAGCCACCGGATGACCGAATCCAGGCGGAACAGCTCGGCGTCGACCACCAACGCGAAGCCCAGATCGAAATTGGCTTCGTCTTCCTTGAGACGCGTCCACTGCTGCATGAGCTCCACCAGATAGCGGCGGTGCACCTGAATCACGTCGTGGACATCGACATCGGGCATCCGGTACGCCACCATCACCTTGATGACCAGCTCGTCGCGGGGCGGCGAGGAAAGGTCCGGTGGTGTGCGGAGCCAGTGAGCCAGCTCCTCCCCGCCCTCGGCCGTGATCCGGAAGCCATTCTGGGGACCACCTTCCCCGGCTTCGTCGGACTCGACCAGTCCGTCGCGCTCGAGGCGCTGGAGCGTCGTGTACACCTGCCCAACATTGAGCGGCCAGACCTCCCCGGTTCTCGCCTCGAACTCTTGCCGCAGCTGGAGGCCGTATTTCGGGCCCTCGCTCAAGAGGGCCAGGAGGGCGTGACGGACGCTCATCGTGTTGCCAAACCAGTGAACATACTGAGTATACTACCCCATGAGGTACGGGATCGTCAACCGGATGTGTCCGGAATTCACCTTGCCCATCACCGAGCCCTCAAGTGAGCGACCCATTCGGACGGATCGGGCCCGACGACGAGTCGGTGCGATGGCCCGGAGAGTTCGGGTGGGACGGGGCGTCGTCGACGCAGTCCGAGGGGGCGGCCTCGGGGTCCGACTGGTGGGAGTGGGAACGACGGTGCAAGGCCCCCTCTCCGGCGAGGGCAATGGCTTCGCCGGACGATTCGCCGAGGAGCCAGGTCGCGCCGGTCGCTCGTCGGCCCTAGGGCCAGAGGGTGGAGGTGAGTGGGTGCAGCACCTCCACGAAGATCACCAGGGCCAGCGCGCCCTGCATGAAGCCCATCGTCCCCGCGATGGCACCCTCCCAGGTCGGGCGGATCTTCCAGGCGAAGGCGGCGAAGAGGGGGAACGCCACCAGGGAAAACCTCAGGATGCTCTGCTCGGCGTCGGGGATGGCCATGGCCAGGACGCTGCCCACCGCGAAGACCCACCAGTGGGCCGGGACGGAGAGACCCTCCCGCCGGGTCCGCCACAAGAGGGAGAGACCCACCCACGCAAAGACGCAGGCGAACGCGGCCAGCACGTCCGCCCCCACGGAGAAGTTGTGCAAGTTGGTACCGAGCCGACCCACGGCGATCAGGGGTGCAGTGAACCAGAGAAAGTGGGTTGCCCCCCAGATCTGCTCCGCCTTCAAGAACGCCAGAGGGGTCCCGGTCATGTGCCACGAGTAGGCCAGCCAACCCACGAACCCGAGCGGCGAGATCAACACGGCGACCAGGGGCCGCCTCTGGTGTTCCCGGGCAATGCAGGGGAGGGCGGCCGCGGCCACGCAGACGAAGAGCAACACGCCGACGTTCCTGGTGAGGCTGGCCAGCACGGCGAACAGCGAGGCGGTGATCCAGTAGCGCCGCGACAGCGCGAAGAGGCACCCGGCGGCGGCGGTGATGAACAAGCCTTCGGAGTAGGCCATGCTGAGGACGTAGGCCGCCGGGAAGAAGGCGTAGACCAGGACCGACCGATCGGCGATGACCGAACCGAACACCTCGCGGACCGCCAGCCAGACGGCGATGGCAGACGTCAGGCCGAGCACCGTCCCGATCAGGACGCCGGCGTCGGCGTAGTTCAGCCCGGTGAGCGCGTGGGTGCCCCGGATGGCCGCCGGAAACCCCGGGAAGAAGGCCCAGCGGCTGCCGTCGTCCTCGTTGAAGATGTGGTGGGGGTACCCGTACTGGGCGATCTTGGTGTACCAACTCCCGTCCCATCCGGTGCCGAGCAACCGCCACGGGTGGATACGGGGCACCAGCCATTGGCTGGCCAGAGCCGCGAAGAGGACCGCCACCCGCGAGGCCAGGAAGTACCCGCAGGGCCGCACCAAGGGCCTGAGCAACGCCCATCGCGGCGCCCCGCCGTGCCTCCGTGCCTCACGGCTCCCCGCACCCGGTCCCACCTGGTCAACATCGCCCCCGCTCGGGCCGTCGATGATCCTCTCGGGCAGGAGGGCGGTCACCTCATCGTCCTTGCCGGTGCCCGACGGGTCGACCCGGGGCGCGATCCGCTCGGGCTCGGGCCTCATGCTCGAGTCGTTTCGCCCGTCGAGCATGGGCACGCTCGCCGCGTGTGTGAGTTCGAGCGGTCATCCCCCAACTTCCGCGTCAGTGGTTGGTGGTCCCACCAAAAAAGCCTACGGCGCCACGATGGTCCGTCCTATGGGCCGAAAGGCCCAATTGCACCCGCTCCGGTCTGTCGACGGCGGCGCGCCACCGTCGAGGACAGTGGCATTTCTTCCTTCGGCGACCGAGACCGACAACCCGACCGGCGGCGGGGCTGTCGGGTCGATCGCTGGAGGTCGAGGTGTCGAGCTGGGACCGCTCGTGCTTGTTCGCTCAACCGGCCTCGCCCGGCATCGGGGGAGGGTCGTCCAGAAAGTCGCCCGTCGGCACGAAAAACAGAGTGCCGGTCACCGCGGTGGAGAAGTCGAGGATCCGGTCGTAGTTGCCGGGCGGATCCCCGAGGAACATGCGCTGAAGCATGAGTTCGGTGACCGAGGGCGTCGAGGCGTAGCCGATGAAGTACGTGCCAAACTCTCCGGCGCCCAACGACCCGAAGGGCATGTTCTCCCGCAAGATCTGACGCTGAGTGCCGTCGGCCTCGACGATGGTGTTCAGCGCCACATGCGAATTGGAGGGCTTGACATCGTCGCTCATCTCGACGTTGGAGAGTTTCGTCCGGCCGATCACCCGCTCCTGCTCCTCGACCGTCAACGCATCCCATGCGGCCATGTCGTGGAGGTACTTCTGGACGATGACGTAGCTCCCACCGGTGAACGCGGGATCCTCGGTCCCGATGGTGACTGCCGCCTCGGCTGGCGTCCCGGTCGGGTTCTCGGTCCCGTCGACAAAGCCGAGCAGATCCCGCTCGTCGAAGTACTTGAACCCGTGGACCTCGTCGACCACCGTGGCGGCCCCGGCCAGCCGTCCGCCAACCAGCCAGGCCAGTTCCCAGCAGAGGTCCATGGTGGCGGCCCGGATGTGGAACAGGAGGTCGCCCGGGGTGGCCACGGCCCGGTGCCGACCGCCGTCAAGCGACCGGAACGGGTGGAGCCCGGCGGGCCGGGTGTCGCCGAAGAGGCGATCCCACGCCGCCGACCCCACCCCGGCCACGACGGCCAGCCCACCCTGAGGGGAACGGAAGGCGACCGTCCGGGCCAACCCTGACAGGTCGGCGAGCAGATCGTGAACCACGTGCTCGCCGCCCTGGTCGATCGTCAGGACGAGGATGACGGCGCTGGCCGTGAGCGGCGTGAGCACGGGCTGGGCGACTGGCGGTCCAGCGACGGCTGCCGGGCTCTGTGAGACGGTCACCATAGACGTTCTCCCCTGTCTCCTCTCCGGTTGTTCCTCATGCGGGGGGCGTGGCAGCCGAAGTTCGGTGCGGACGAGCGTAGCGGCTTGCTCCCCACCCGAACCTGCCCGCGGCCGATGTCCACGACCTTCTCCGACGTTGCTCTCTCGGGCGGCACCGTCGGCGCAGTCAGAAGTCGGGCGGCGATGGCCTACCGGTCCGTGATCGAGCAGTGTCGGCTGCTCGCCGATGAACCTCTGCTCGACTCTTTTCTCCGACCGATGACGTGCGGATCACGCACGGGACTGGGCAGCGTCTCGACGAGGTCTGCCGGCCCCAAGTTCTCCCTCACTCGTCACCGGGCCTTCCACCGCGGCGCCCTGCCCTCCGCCGAGGCACGAAAGCCCTCCTTGGCGTCCTCGGTGCCCATCGCCACAATGCGCATGGTCTCGCCAAATCGAATGGCCTCGACCGGGGGAAGGCTCTGCGAGCGCACGGCAACCTCTTTGCAGGTACGCGTGGCCAGTGGGGCCGCGGCAACCAATCTGTCGGCGAGCGACCGGGCCTCGGACATCAACTGGTCATGGGGTACCACCCAACCCGCCAGACCAATCTCTTTGGCTCGCGCCGCGTCGATCCGTTCACCCGTGAGGAGCATCTCCATGGCGTACTGCCAGTTGATCTTCTGGGGTAGCCGGATCGCCCCGACGATCGTGGGCACGCCAAGTCGTACCTCGGGAAATCCGAACTCGGCCCGATCGCTCGCGATGACGAAATCGCACCAGGTGACCAGCGTCAGCCCGTATCCAAGGCAGTAGCCGTTCACCGCCGCGATGACCGGCTTGTAGATCTCCCAGCCGCTCTCGAAGGAGTTGACGGTCGGCTTCTCCCAGAACGACCCTGGGAACTCGCCGGTCGCCCCGCCGCCATCACGGACGTCGGCACCAGCGCAGAACGCCTTGCCCGCGCCGGTGACGATGGCCACCCACGCCTCTTCGTCGTCGCGAAAGCGAGCGAACGCGTCGTTGAGCGCTCGACGCATCTCCGCATTGATGGCGTTGAGGGAGTCCGGCCGGTTATACGTGATGGTCGCGACGTGGCCCTCGATTTCGTAGGTGGCAAGTGTGCTCATCCAGACAGCATGCCTCACTGCTGAAATGCCGGTTCGGCCCCAATCTCGGACGATCAGCGCAAGACGGTGAGCCAGGATGCGACGATGTCGGCGACCTCGGGGTTCCGCGTGCGCAGTGAGTGGTCTCCGTCGACGAAATCGAGCGTGACGGGTCCAAGGATGGCCTCGGCCTCGTGTCGCAGCTCGGCCGGGGCACCGAAGGCGTCCCGCCGACCGGAGACGAAGAGGCACGGCACGTGCAGGTCGGGGAAGTGGGCGGTCCGGAGCTTGTCGGGCCGTCCGGGAGGGTGGAGCGGATAGCTGACCAGAACGAGCGCGGCCACCGCTAGACCCTCGGCCACGGCCATCGAACACATGCGGCCGCCCATGGAGCGGCCACCCACGGCCACGCGGCCGGTCGGGACGCCGAGTCTGTCGGCCAGTTCCGACGTGGCCGTACGGATCGTCTCGATACACACCGCCGGAGGGTCGGGGCGCCTCTTTCCGGCGGCCTGCCCGGGAAACTCGACCCGTTCGACCACCACGCCCACCTGCGTGACCGCCTGGTCGATTGCCACGAGCCCTGGGTGGTCGCGACGAGCGGACGCGCCGGGGGTGAGTATCAATCCGGCGGCGCCCGATCCGGTCATCGGACCATCATGGTTCCCCGGACCGGGTCAGGCCACGAGATCCGGGCCCGCCCACTCGAAACCGTCGCCGGCGCAGACCTGGGCCGCCTCCACCTCGAAGTCGAACCTCTCCTCCTCCGCCTCCTCGTCCTCCGCTTCCGCTTCCGCGACGACCCCGACCGCAGCCGGCTCGGTTGCCGGCAGGCGGACAAGCGCCGCCACCAGACCGAAAGCTGCCACGGCGAACAGCGCCGCCACGGCGAACGTGACGTCGAGGCCGTGGACAAGGGTGTCCGTGACCACGCCCGCGCCGCTCGAGGACAGCTGCGAGTGCCCGGCCACGGCACCCAGCACCCCCACCAGGACGGCCAATCCGAGCGCCGCGCCGACCTGCTGCATGACGTTGACCAGCCCGGAGGCGGCCCCGGCGTCACCCGGCTCCACGCCGGCCAGCGAGGCCGTGGTGAGCGACACCAGCGAGATGCCCGAGCCCACGCCGAGCAGCACCAGCGCCACCAGCAGCTGCCCGTACGAGAACCCGGCGTGCAGCTGGCTCGAGAGGACCAGGCTGACCAAGACGGTGGTGATGCCCGTCAGCATCAGGACCTTGGGCCGGATCCGGGAGGCCAGGACCTTGCTGACCAGCTGCGACGACACGAAGACCGAGAAGGGCACCGGGAGGAAGGCCAGGCCGGCCCGCAACGGCGAGTAGCCCTGCACGTCTTGGAGGAATTGGCCGGCAAAGAAGAACATCCCGAACATGCCGGCGTAGACGAGGCCACGGGACACGTTGGCCACCGTCCGCGTCGCGCCGTTGAACAGCCGCAACGGGAGGATCGGCTCCTGGGCGCGCCGCTCGATCTGGACAAACGCTCCCAGCAGGGCCACCCCGGCCACCAGCGACGCCACCGTCGTGGTGCTGGTCCACCCCTTGGTGCTCGCCTCGACCAACCCCAGCACAAGGCTGCCCATGCCGAGGGTCGACGTCAGGGCGCCGGCCACGTCGAAGTGGCCGTGCCGTCGCTCCGTCTCGACCAGGACCACCCGGCCCACCAGCCATACCACCAGGCCGATCGGGACGTTAACGAACATCACCCAGCGCCACGAGACCAGCTCGGTCAGGATCCCCCCGGCCACGAGGCCGATGGCCCCGCCCGCCGCCGACACCGTGGTGAAGAGCCCGATGGCCCGGACGTGCTGCGACCCCTCGGCGAACACGGTGGTCAGCAACGCCAGCGATGAGGGTGCGGCCAGCGCAGCCCCTACGCCCTGGAGGGCACGGGCGGACAGCAGCATCCAGCCGGTCACGGCGAATCCGCCCAGCAGCGAGCTCAGGGAGAAGATGGCGATGCCGGTCAGGAAGGTGCGCCGTCGGCCGAGCAGGTCACCGCAGCGTGCCCCGAGCAGCAGCAGGCCGCCAAAGGTGAGGAGATAGGCGTTCAGTACCCAGGACAGCCCCGACCCCGAGAAGTGGAGCCCGCCCTCGATGTGGGGCAGCGCCACGTTGACGATGGTCGTGTCCAGGACCACCATGAGCTGGGAGGTCAGGATGACGAAGAGGAACACCGAGGGCCTGCTCAAGCGGCTCCGGGGGGTACCGGGGCTGCCTTGCTGGGAACGGCCGGTCGCGGACGGGCGCGACCGTAGAATTGAGGTGGTGGACATTGGCATCCGACCTTTCCGCTGGTATCGTGTGGGCAAGCGGAAGCTTCCTCCGTTTAGTATACGGAGGGATCCTCCGCTTCGCAAATGCAGCTTCGGATCGGGAGGGACCATCGGAAGATGACGGAACGGCAGATCTCCACGACGATCGTCGCCGATGACCTCGACCCTGACCGGGCCGTCCTCGAGGCCGCTCCGGCGCGCCCGATGCGGGCCGACGCCCGCCGCAATGACGAGCGCTTGGTTGCCGCCGCCCGCCTTGTGTTCAACCAGCAGGGCGGTGAGGCGTCCATGGACGCCATCGCCAAGGAAGCCGGCGTCGGTATCGGCACCCTGTATCGCCACTTCCCCAAGCGCATCAACGTGGTCGAGGCCGTGTACAAGACCGACGTCGATGGCCTCGTCGCCACCGCGGACGAGGTCGTCGACACCATGGACCCGTGGCCGGCCATGGTGAGTTGGCTCGAGGCGTTCGTCGACTACGCCAGCACCAAGCGCAATTTCTTGACCGAGCTCCACGAGGCATTCGAGAAGGCGCCGGAGCTCCGCGTCGCGTCACGCGAGCGGATCGTCGGCGCGCTGAGCATCGTGCTCGACCGCGGACAAGCCGCCGGAGTCGTGCGCCAGGATCTCGACGC
>CAVURD010000044.1:0-17544 GCA_963743785.1 uncultured Acidimicrobiaceae bacterium
CACTGCAGCCACCGCGCTGACCGCCGTCACCGCAAGGAGTTCAATAGACAAAGAAGGTCCCACGACGACGTGGACGACCGCCAAGGCCACGCTCGTCATGGCCACGCTGAGGAGCAACAGGCCGAAGGCGGCCCCGACGAAACGTCCACGATGTGCCTGGCCGGAGCCGTCGCGGCGCAGCTCGGTGTGGATGGAGCGTGTTGCACACGGTACAGATGGCCAGGGACACTGCGTTGGCCTCATACGTCCCCACCGATCCGCTCGCAGGCGATGAAAAGAAGGGCGTAGGCGAGCGTCGAAATGACACCCACGCCGGCGAAGCGAATGAGTTGATCCTACGTGACCTCTTCCTTGGATTCCCCTGCGCTGCGCCACTGTGACGCCCTGGAAGCGTCGAGCCGAGCTATGCATCAAGCGCCACACGCCTCGGAAATCGCTCATGGCCGTCGATACGATCTCTACTCTGCTGTCTGGATCGTCCACCCAATCGACCGGCACTTCGCTGATGCGCAAGCCGAGACGTTGTGCCGTACCCAGGAGCTCGGTGTCAAAGAACCATTCGTCGTCCTCAACGAGCGACAGAAGCTCACCCGCGACTCCTGTCCGCAGAGCTTTGAAGCCGCACTGAGCGTCGCTGAACCTGCCTCGAAGGGATGCTCGAAGGAGAAGGTTGTAGGAGCGGGAGATCAACTCACGCTTGGTTCCTCGTACGACGTTCGATCCACGGGCCAAACGAGTACCCGTGGCCACATCCCGGTGACCCGAAAGCAAAGGGGCTACCAGAGGCAGCAGCGCCGAAAGCGAGGTCGACAAGTCGACATCCATGTACGCCACAACCTCAGCCACGCTGGTTGACCAGGCTGTCCGCAGGGCGTGCCCACGGCCTTTTCTGGGCAGATGCACGGCCGCCACACCGGGAGTCACGGCTGCCAGCCGGCTCGCAAGGTCGAAGGTCTCGTCCGTGCTGGCATTGTCGACCAAGGTGACCAACGCCCGAAAGGGAAAGGACTCGTCAAGGTAGCGACGCAGTTCGGTCACGCGCTCGACCAGATGCTCCGCTTCGTTGTAGACCGGCACCACAATCTCGACGTCCACGGGAATCTTCCTCGGGTCGACGATGCCCCGGATCGGATCCGTGGTCGTGACGGCCGAGAGGATCAGGTCGAGCAACCAGGGTGGTCACTGAGGCTCCGCCCGTCGACAGAAGGCCCAGTAACTGAGTCCGGGGAGCACCGATTTTGTTTTGGCGCCGAAGACCTCCGACATTCTGGATTCTGCCCCCAAGGCCGAAACCATCGCCCGAGTGAGTCGGGGACCGCCGCTCCACGCGCCCGGGCCGACCCATGGGTCTTTCGGTCCGGACAGTCGCTCCTTTGCCGCCTGGGTGCCACGTACGACAAGCAGCGAATGAAAGAGGCCACCCTGAGCCTCGACCTTCAGACCGGCGGCCTCGAGCACCTCGGCCGCCTGGCGGGGAGAATATCGGCGGAAGTGCTTCACTGCGTTGTCGTGTGAAGTGAAGAGGCTCTGATACGCCGGGACACTGACGAGAACCCATCCGTCACGTTCCAGTCGCGACTCCACTATTCGTGACACGAATCCGATGTCGTCTTCAACATGCTCAACGACATCAAGCATCAAGATCCCGTCAAAGGTGTCGTCCGGTTGCTCGGCGGTCAGCGTCAACGAGGAGGAGTGGCTCGCGTAGACGCTGAGATCCTCCTCGGAATAGTTGACGTCCCAGCAGGTGATGCGGGACCGCGCCGGTAGGGAGTCGAGCAGCTGGGCCGAGAACCACGCGTCACCTGCTCCAACGTCCAGCAGCCGGATGTCACGTGAAGCGGGTGCGAAGCGGCGAAGGAGGCGGACAAAGAATTTGCTTCGAGCCAACTCCCACGGGTGTCGAGAAACAACTTCACCGTCTCGCTCCAGTAGATCCATTGTCCACTCTCTGGGTTGACACACGGAGTCGAGCGGCTATCCCCAAATAACCGTGTGGATACAAAAGCCTCTTGATGACCAGCCTAAGTCGGCGACTTACGCTGACCAATGGGCCGAACGGCCCAAATCCGTGGCGGAATGACACCAGCGAGGAAGGCGAGTTGGTGGGAGTTCGCGCACGTCGTGGTCAGAGACCGCCGGTATAGAGCCGTCAACGACAATTCACGGCGGCGGCAAACCGCTCTTGCGTGCTCGGTGGTGTCGCCGCGATTCGGGACGAGTCAGTCCTTGTACGGAGCGGTCGCACGGCGGGTACGGGCAGCATTTCTGGCCGGTCCCAGCAAGGATTTCCCGTGGGCCCACCGATGGAGCACCCTGGCCCTACTGCCGGTTGATAACGACACCGACGTCCCACCCCGTTCCTCAGGTACTTCGCCGAAGTATCACCGCAAACCTCATGACCGGGCGGTCATCGTTCCGAGCGGACACGAGGCGCTGTACCGTGGCCCCATGAGCAGCCCGCGAGTGCCCGGTGGGGTGGTGCACAAGCTTCCAGGAGACCTGCGCCAGGCGCTGGTCGCCAACCGCACTGCGCTCGATGCCTGGAAGGACATAACGCCTCTGGCCCGCAACGAATTCATCTGCTGGGTCGAGGACGCCAAGCAGGAGATGACCCGAGAACGCCGCATTCGCCGGACCCAGGAGGAGCTGGAGGAAGGCCAGCGTCGGCCCTGCTGCTGGCCAGGGTGCGAGCACCGCGAGCGGACCGGCAGATAACAGTGGGCTGGATGCCCCCCGCGTCGCTAGCGCTGGGCACTCATAAACCCTCGAACCCCGGCACGGCTGGTCGAGTGCGATGCGACGCCACTCCAACCTCAGCTTCTGTGGGGTTGGAGGAATGACGTCGAGGTCACCGGCGATCGGACACTCGAATGCCTAACTGACAGCGCTGTAGGAGGGTGCCGAGTGGAAGTAACAGAGCTGCGGTGAAGATGCAGGACTGCCAGGCGCAGAGGAGCTAAGACCGCGACCCACGACGATGCCGCCGATGCTGGCTTGTCAACGAGCTGAGAGTGTTTGATCTCTGCGGTCGGCTAGCTCCGTCCAGACCGTAGCGAGGACACCAGTCAGCGTGCCTTTCCTGTGTCCACCCATCGCTGAATGAGGTCGACTTGTTCGACCGGCCAAGCGCCGTCGCAAGGCATTGTGCCAGCGCGGAGCTGGGTGACTATGGCGCTCACGTTGGCGGTGACATCGTCATAGGACCAGAGATCAAAGCGGGATTGCATTGACTCTCGGTCGCGAGGACGAAACAGGGGCTTTACGTGTCTACCGAAGCTCACCGGCTCGCTCTCAGCAGGAATATTCGCCATAGGTGTCACCGTCCTCTTCTGTGTTCCCTCTCGTCGCACTCGATGCACGACTCCCCCGTTGCCCATCATCGGTCGTGCTGAAGCCGGCGCGCCAGCCTTTCTGCCTAGCCTCGGGCTCCCTAGCTTATGAGCCACAGGGCGGCGAAGGCGTCGACCTTCACGTTCTTGTCCTGGTAGGAGGCGTGCTCCCGAGTGTCGAAGGCCAACGGAGGAACCGACCCGTTGCCGACGATGCCTCGAAGATCTCCGCCGGCATTGGTTGCTCGATTGCACAGCTACCGACTTGGTGGGAGTGCCATCGCCCGGTGGATAACAGCGGGCTCAGTTTCCGAGAATACCGAGCCCCTTCTCTCTGACGCCCTGGGCACGGGCGTTGGCGAAATTCTCGAGCCATTCGCGCATTTCCTCGCTTTTGGTCTCGTCGGCCCAGCGACGCGGCATGGCGGGAAAGGAGTAGTCAGAGGGAAGCTTCGGCGGTTTGGGTTCGTGGGCGAGACGCTCCATGGCGGCATCAATCGCCGGGGCAAGGCGAGCTGCCTTCGCCTTGACCTGCGCCTCATCGCGCTCCCTGAACGCTGGCAGCACCTCTCGTCCGAAGAGTTCGAGCGATTCGCAGATGTCCTCGTGACGGTTCCTCCCGGCCTGAAGAACGAAGATGATTTGGTCCACGCCGGCCTCTTCGAACCGTTCAAGGTAGTGGCGGATCTGCTCGGGCGTCCCGGTCGCACCCCGTAGGCCGGTTCGGTCGCCCGCGGCCAGCTTGGCTCCGAGCCGCTCCTGACGTAGCGCGGCTTCGACCTCGGGCGAGTAGCCCTGGTCACCACGGCGATCAAGGTATTCGCCCCATACGTCGGTGGAACCCGGACGGTGCTCGCCAAAGACGTAGTAGTGCCCGAGCGAGTACCCAAAGAAGTTGCCGCCTTCAAGACCCCGGTCGAGCGCCACTTTCTCTTCGGGATGGCACATCATCTGCGTGACACAGGCAATGTTGGAGTTCACGGTATGTCCGACAGGAACGCAGCGCTCAGCCAACGTGTGCTCGTAGTCGGCGATCCATTTGGTCGCTTCCTCGGGATCGATGAAGGCGAACGTGAGTGCTCCGATGCCCTTCTCGGCTGCCAGCAGGATGGTGTCACGCCGCGAGCAGGCCACCCAGAGGGGCGGATGCGGCTTTTGCATCGGTTTGGGAACAACGTTGCGCGGCGGCATCTGGACAAAACGGCCATCGACCCCGGTGAAAGGTGTTTCGGTCATGCAACGGAGCACGACTTCGAGACCTTCGAGCCACGCCTCCCGCTTGGTGGCGGGATCAACCAGGAAACCACCCAATTCTGCTTCCGATCCTGACTCTCCCGAGCCGAACTCGACTCGCCCGCCCGAGATCAGATCGAGCGTGGCCACGCGTTCGGCGGTCCGGGCCGGATGGTTGTAGCGCGGAGCAGTTTGAATGATGCCGTGGCCCAGCCGGATGTCCTTGGTGCGCTGGCTGCAGGCGCCGAGAAAAACTTCAGGTGCCGAGGAGTGGCTGTATTCCTCCAGAAAATGGTGCTCCACTTCCCACACGACGTCGAAGCCAAGTCGGTCGGCCAACTCAACCTGCTCGAGCGCTTCTTGCAAGAGGCGGTACTCGCTGCCCTCCTCCCAAGGGCGGGGCAGCTGGTGCTCGTAGAAGATGCCGAACTTCATGCGTTACCGAGCGAGTGGAACTCCGCCACGATGTCCGACCCGTTGCGATGCTTGGCGCACCAGTATTCGACCTCACCCAGCGCGGCCCGACGACCTTCGTCGCGACCCGGTCCGAGGCTCTGGGCCAGCAGTGGCTCCCAAATCCGACCGATCATGTCGGCGCCGGAGTGGTGCTTGCCGCCGTCACCCACCCAGGTGCGGTCCCGCATTTCGGACAGTGCCGTACGGAGGTAGCCCACGTGGGGTGTCTCGTCGGCCCGGATGTACGAGACGAGACGGGCCGCCTCGCCCTCACCGCCAACGAGCTCGGAATCGGACATCCACTCCTCAGCCCAGGCGAAGGTATGAAAGGCCGAGATCTCAATGAAGAGAACACGCACCATGAGCGAGACCATCATCTCAAGTTCCGCCGGAACGTCGTTCGGCAGCAGCCGGTCCGCTTGGCCACCTGGACCGGACCGGCCGAAGCCCATGCGGGCCAGCATGGCCTCAATGTCCAGCTCCTCAGCGGGCCTCTCGAACGCTATGTCGCGTGCGGCAAACCACATGTCCCGGTGACCGGCTTCGACATCCCAACCTGCCTCATCTCGACCGTGCGCCTCGAAGAGTCCACCACCCAGATGGTCGATGGCCGTGCCGTCGATGTCCTCGACGAAATGCCGCTGCAGGTTCTTTGGCTTGAGGAGTCGGATGTTGGCGCCGTAGCCCTCCACGGTGCCGATGCGCGTCAGCGTCGCCATCAGCGGCTCGGGCACTCCAGATCGAATCAGGAAGCGGGCTTGGTCCACACTGGGAAACGATCGCTCCCAGCGCTCGAGAGCCGCGTCGATCAACTGGGTCGCGAAGCGTTCACAGTTCTGCTCACCCCACGCCGCAATCGCCGGGACTCGGTACTTGGTGCGAGGCGAGACGTACCTGCCGTCTTCATTGAAACCGCCGTGGCAGCGGACGCCACCCGCAACCAGGGGTTCGCTGACCGAGACATCAGCAAGCAACTCCTCTTCGGTGAACTCGACTTGCAATGCGCCCATGAAGGCACCTCCCACGACCATCCTCGGTGTCTACGTGGAAGTGTATACTTTCAGGTATACAACTCCAGAGCAAACTCCTCCCCCGCGTCGAACGGCGGGCCTCCATCCTGCGGGGTGCGTCTCGTGCCTTTGCTTCGACGGGCTT
Source organism: uncultured Acidimicrobiaceae bacterium (assembly GCA_963743785.1). Lineage (GTDB taxonomy): Bacteria > Actinomycetota > Acidimicrobiia > Acidimicrobiales > RAAP-2 > Bog-473. The sequence goes on from CAVURD010000044.1 coordinate 6,177, forward strand.
CGCCCACACGTCGATGGAGGATGTGGCAGCCGCATGCGGCGTCACGAAACTCATCATCTACCGGCACTTCGGTTCAAAAGAGGAGCTCTACCGCGAGATTCTCCAGGAAGTGTTCGAGGAGCTCGGCCAGGAGCTCCGCAGCGAGTTGGCCGAGCCGAGTCGGAGCGGACTCGGGCCGCGCACCCTCTTGACCGTGGCCCGCCAGGATCCCGACGGCTTCACGCTCCTGTGGCGCCACGCTGCTCGTGAGCCGCGGTTTGCTGACTACGCGGCCCAGCTTCGATCTGTCGCTGTGGCTGTGGTGCGCCGGCTGACGGCGCTCGACTCAGGTGACCAACTCTTTGACGCGTGGCGCTCGGAAGCCTTATTTGGCTGGCTCATCGAGGCCACACTGACGTGGCTCGATCAGGGCATTCCGGACCGTGACGAGGACTTCGTTCGTGCCACATCCATGGGATTGCGCGCCCTCCGCTCCACCTTCGGCCAGGACCACGACTAAGACCTCGTCCGGCTTCGATACCTTCGGATCGTCACCCGACAGTCACTGACCAAGATCCGCGAGCGCCTCGTCGGGATTGTGCGGCGTGTGGACGAAGGCAGCCAGCACCGACGCGGCCAGGCACGCCCCCGAACCAACGAGGAGCGCGATCCGGGGGCCACCGCTCGAGATGATCCACCCGGTCAGGATGCTGCCGATGGGCGTGGTTCCCAAGTAGACGAAGACCCAGAGCGCCATGATTCGACCGCGATAGGCGCTCGAGCTGTGAAGCTGGAGCGTGGTCGAACACAAGGTGACGAAGCAGAATGCCGTCCCACCCGTGACGAGCAGCGTGACGCAGGCCACGGCGACGTTAGGGGCGGCTGCAGTGGCGGCCGACGTGACCCCGAACCCCAGGGCGGCGAAGAGCAAGTACTGGCGCCTCGGATGGTGGACAAGGCCGACCGCGAGGGAGCCCACGACCGCCCCGACGCTGAGCATGGTCGTGAGCAGCCCATAGGTGCCGCCGGTGCCGTGGAACGTGTCCTTGGCGAACACGGGCAAGACCACGGCGAAGTTGAACGCCAAGAGCCCGACCACCGACATCATCAGAAGAGGGAGCCAGAGTTGCTGGCGGCCGGCGGCGTACCGCAACCCTTCTTTGACACCTTGGCGTCCGGGCGGAGCGGGGCCGCCCGCCTTGCGGGGCCGAATGACGAGCAGGGCGGCGATGACGGCCAGATAGGACAGGGCGTTGAGCCCGAAACAGATCGTCGTGCCTACGGTCACGATCAGCACACCGGCCAGGGCGGGGCCGACCACGCGGGCGCTGTTGACCACCACCCCGTTGAGGCTGACCGCGCTGGCCAGGTCGTCCGGCGGAACCAGGCGGCTGACGAGGGCCTGGCGAGCGGGCGAGTCGGCGATCTGGACGACACCCCCCGCCACACCGATGGCCACCAGGGCCGCCACGCTGGCCGCGCCTGCTGCGGCCAGCGCCCACAACAGCGCGGCCATGACGCAGAAGAGCGTCTGGGTGACCACGAGGAGCTTGCGCAGGTCGACCCGGTCGGCCACCGCCCCACCCCAGGGGCCGAACAGCAGAGAGGGGATCCCCCCGGCCGCCAGAACCAGCCCCAGATCGCCGGGCGAACCGGTGCGCTCGAGGACGAGCCAGCCGATGGCCGTCTGCTGCAAGAAGCTGCCGCTGGCCGAGACAACCTGGCCGCCGAAGTAGAGACGGAAGGGCCGGGACCGCAGGGCGCGAAAGGAGCTGCCCGCTTTGGCCGTCGTCGCTGCCTGCGACCCCGGCAGAGGTCCCGCCTCGGGCATGACGGCGAGGGCATCACGGTCCATTGAGCATCTCCAGCGAGGGCACCGGGGGTCTTCGACTACTTGATATCCGGTCTTGAATCCGACGGGTCCTTTGGTGGATCCACTGTCGTCCAATGTCCAGCCTCGACCAGCTTGGCCAGATGCCCAGTCAGATCCCGGTGTGCTCGGCTCGGACCGGATCAGGGTCCGGCACGTGCGGCATCAGCGCGTTCGGTGGAATCGTGCCGAAGCGACCGGCCTCGAAGTCCTCGAGTGCTTGCCCGATCTCTGCTCGGGTGTTCATCACGAAGGGTCCGTAGTGCTCAACGGGATCCTTGATCGGCCGGCCTCCCAGGACGAGGATTTCCAGGTGGTCGGTGCCAGAGTCCTGGCGGTCGTCGGCGCGGACGGCCATCCAGTCTCCAGGGTCGAACGCCACCAACTGACCGCCTTGGATCGGCCGCCCGTCGCTCCCGGCACGCCCAGATCCGGCGAGCACGTAGACCAGCGCGTTGAAGTCAGGGTTCCAGGGCAGCTCGAGCAAGGCCCCCGGAGAGATGCTGGCGTGCATCAGGGCCATCGGTGTGTGGGTGGAGCCGGGACCGCGGTGCTCACCGATCTGGCCGGCGATCACCCTTAACAGGCAGCCACCGTCGGCGGAAGACACCAGAGCCACCTGGTCGGCTTCGAGCCCTTGATAGGCCGGCGGGATCATCTTGTCCTTTGCCGGCAGGTTCACCCAGAGCTGGATCCCGTGGAAGAGACCACCCGAGATGACGAGATCCTCGGGAGGCGTTTCGATGTGCAAGATCCCCCCACCGGCGGTCATCCATTGTGTGGCCCCGTCGGTGATGAGGCCACCGCCTCCCTGGGAGTCCTGGTGGGCAAACGTGCCATCGATCATGTAGGTCACCGTCTCGAAACCCCGATGGGGATGCCAGGGGGTTCCCTTTGGCTCACCTGGTGCGTAGTTGACCGCGCCCATCTGGTCCATGTGGACGAAAGGGTCGAGGTCGGCCAGGCTCATGCCGGCGAACGCCCTGCGTACCGGAAACCCCTCTCCCTCGAGCCCGCTCGGCGCCGTGGTCACGGACCTCACCGGCCGTTCTGTCGTCGCCGTGCGATCAGGAACAGGGATTTTCGGCAGCTTCGACAGGTCATCGACGGTCACCGCAGGCATGGGCGCCTCCTCTCGGTCTGTGCACTCTCAATTGTCGTCACGCCTCTTGCTGATCTTCTGCCTTCATACTGGCCGCGTCGCACTCGCTGCGCCCAAGCATTGCCTGGGGCGCACACCGGCTGGATCCAGGGACGAAAGGCCTGAGGTTCGGACCAGGCCTTTCGGGCCTCATGACCTTACGGGGGCAGCCGGTCGACGACCTGTCGGGTCCCGCCGAGCAGGTCACCCTCCGCGTCGTCTCCTAGTCCCGGGTCATCCGTTCCCCTCCACAGGATCGAGTGGAGGGGGGAAGTGGGCCAGAGCGGTAGTGAAGCGAGCCTCGAACGCCGAGCGCTCCCCCGGGTGGGTGATGACCCAGAACTCGCCGGCTCGGATTGCCTCCAGGGTGCGTTCCGCCACCTGCCCTGGGGTCAACCCCGTGGGGCCGGTGAAGGAATCGCGGATCGCCAACCGCACTGCCTCGGCGGACTCTTTTCGCTTTTCAATCCCTCGCGCCGCGGGACGCGAGCGCTCCGATTCCATGACCCGGGTATTGACAGAGCTCGGGCACAGCACGCTTACGCCGATGGGCAACCCGGCGATGGCACACTCCTGGCTGAGCGTCTCGGAGATCGATACCACCGCGGCCTTGGTGGCGGCATAGGGGCCAATAAAGGCCACCCCACTCAGCAGCCCGGCGATGGAAGCCGTGTTGACGATGTGCGCGGGGGTGCCTTGTCGGCGAAAGACGGGCAAGAAGGTCTGCAGGCCGTGCACCACCCCCCAGAGGTTGACGTCGAAGACCCAGCGCCAATCGTCGAGTGTCTGGTCCTGGATCAGATTGAAGGTTGACACCCCGGCGTTGTTGCACAGCACATCGACGCGCCCGAACCGGGCCAGCGTGTGCGCGGCCAGGTCCTCGACCGACGCGGCATCGGCGACATCGACGGTCAAAGCCTCGGCCTGACCCCCACCGTCCCTGATGCCGGCGGCGACACCCTCAGCCTCTTGCCCGTCGATATCTCCGACCATGACAATGGACCCTTCGTCGGCGAACGCCATGGCCAGGGCACGCCCGATCCCGCTGGCCGCGCCGGTCACCACCGCCACCCGTCCCGGGCCGACCAGGTCGTTCGGTGCATCGGTCATCTGTCGCTCCTTCTCAATGGTTCGTCATGTTCCTCGTGGGGCGTTCGCCCGGGTTTTCACTCGTCGGTGGTCAGCCGCCGTCCAGCACGACCAGGTCCCCGGTCAGGTACGACGACGCATCACTGGCCAGATAGAGCGCCGATCCCACGATCTCGTCGGCCGAGGCGATCCGGCCCAGGCTGACGCGTGCTGCCATTTCGGCTTGCGCCTCCTCCGATGGCATCGAGCTGTGGAAACTGTCGGTTTGGAACGTGCCGCACACGATGGCATTCACCCGGATACCTCTCGGACCGAACTCGTGCGCCGCCGCCTTGGTGAGCGCATTCAGCCCGGCCTTGGCCGCGGCGTAGACGACCGTGAAGGAGGTGGGATGCAATGCCGCCTTGGAGCTGATGTTGATCACCGATCCGCCCCGAGGCATATGTTCGACGGCCAGCGCGGTGAGCCGTAAGGGGCCACGAAGGTTGACCGCCACCGTCTTGTCGAACAGTTCGGCCGTCACACCCAGCAGCGAGGGCGGGACCGGCGCGATGCCGGCATTGTTGACCAAGACATCGATCCGCCCGAACCGGGCGACAGCCATGTCTACGAGTTCTTCGCATTGGGTCCACTCGCCGACATGGCACCGAACGGCCAAGGCCTGGCGTCCCAGGGCTGTGACTTCGTCTGCCACCTGCTGGCACAGCTCCAGCTTCCGGCTGGCGACAACCACGTCTGCTCCGGCTTCGGCAAACCCCAACGCCATGGCCCGGCCCAGGCCCCTGCTGGCACCGGTGACGACAACGACCTTCCCGGCCGCGCTCAGGCTGGGGATGGTCACCGACCTGCGCCGCCCGGGTTGGTCCCCCCAGATGCGGCAGCCCGCTCTGTCGCGGCATCGCCGGCGATGCCCTCGATCACGTACCGCACGTGGAGGTCGAACAGGACGTCGATCTCGGCCTTGGTGACACCGGTCGGATCACCGCCCGGACGACCCCGGCGCCGGCGGCGCCCCGGCTTGGCACCCGTCTCAACCGCCCCGAAGCCGACGATGGCCCACATGAGGACGCGGCAGGCCTGCATCGCCGCGTCGGGGGCAAATCCGGAACGTCGCATCGCCGTCACCAGAGGAAGAGACGCCTCCACATAGGCACTGCGGCCCAACGAGAGGATGAGCCGGCTGTCGCGGGCTTGGCGCAGCCGGCCCCGAAGCTCCCGTGCCCAACGGACCGCATACTCCTCCCATGTTTCGTCATCGGTGCCGGGTGGCGCCAGGTCGGCCAACAAGCGGTCGGCGATGGCATCGACCAGCGCATCCTTGTTGCCCACCCGGCTGTAGAGCGGGACTGGGGAGACCCCGAGTCGGGTGGAGACACTCCGCATACTGACCGCGTCGAGCCCTGACTCCTCGAAGATGTCAACGGCTACCGAGACGATCTCGTGGGCGTCCAGGTCGAGATCGGATTGCCTCGCCACTCTTCGGGCCTGCCTCGCGTCGGTCATGGCACCATGACCACCTTGCCAATGACCCGCCGATCGGCCAGGCGCTGGAGCGCACCGGGAAGATCGTCGAAGGGGACCCGTTCGGTCACCGCGTTGCGCAATCCACCCTCGCCGACAAGAGCAGCCAGGCTGGCGTGGATGTTGTCCAGTTCGGCTCGGCTGTTTCCCGCCGCCAATACTCCCATCAGCGTGGCATTGGCCCATACCAACTGCTGCGTTTCGGCTTTCGGCCACGTTCCGCTGGCAAATCCCACGGCCAACCACCGGCCGTGCCGGGCGAGCGCACCGGCGGCGTCCTCGGCCAGGGGACCGCCGACCGGGTCGAAGATCACGTCGGCGCCATGGCCGTCGGTGAGCTCGCGCAGCGCGGGGGCCAGCGGACCATCGCGGTGATTGAGCGTCGCCTCGGCGCCAAGTGACCGGCAGAACGCCGCCCGGTCCTCGTCGCCGACCACGGCGATGACGCGGGCGCCGAGCACACGCCCGAGCTGAACGGCGGCGATCCCGCTCCCCCCGCCCGCCCCGAGCACGGCGAGCCACTCGCCACCGGCAAGGCGTCCACGCTCGACCAGCCCGATCCACCCAGTGAGGTGCGGGATCCAGAACCCGGCCGCGTCCACATCCGCGAGCCCGTCAGGCACCGGGAAGGCGGAGGAGGCTGGAGCCAGGCATTCCTCGGCGAAGGAGCCGAACCCGTCCAGAAATGCGGTCACGGCCATGACCCGATCGCCGACCAGCGATTCCACGCCTTCGCCGATCGCCGTGACCACGCCCGATACCTCTTGTCCGGGGATGAAGGGCAGCGGCGGTGTGAGGGGGTAGGTGTGACGACACATGAGCACGTCCGGAAGCCCGATGCCCGCCGCGGTCACGTGGATACGGATCTGGCCGGGGGCGGGCTCCGGCGGGTCCAGCGTGACGGAGTGCAGAACCTCGATCGGCTCGCCCTCGGCCTGCACTTGCCAGGCCCGCATCAGCACACCCTCGATCCTGCTGCGGAAGCCGGATCGGCCCCCCGATGACGACATGATGTGGGACAGGTCACCGCGCTCCTTCGCGTTCGAAGATCCTCGTTCGCGCTGTCGAGCAGCAGGTCGACCTGGTGCCCGAAGACCTCGTGCAACGGATTGTCCGAGAGGCCGCGCCGATACTTGGCGTAGCTGCCCTCGAGGACGATGGCCAGCTTCCATCGGGCGAACACGTCGTACCAACCGATGGCCGAAACGTCGCGGCCCGATCTCAGGGCGTATCGCTCAATCAGGGCTTGGCGGTCGGAGAGGTGATCAACGGCAAACTTCGGATCCTTCGCCCTCCCGAGCGGCATGGTTCCTTCCGGCCCCGGGTGGAAGATGAGGGCCCAGGCCAGATCGACCAGGGGGTCGCCAATCGCCGCCATCTCCCAATCGACCACCGCGAGTAGCTGGGGCGGTGGATTCGCCGCGAACAAGACGTTGTCGAGCTTGTAGTCACCGTGGCACAGGGCGCTCGCCTGGGGACTGGGACGATGCTCCCCGAGCCAGGTGGCGATTCGGCGGACACCGGGCAGGTCGCGGCCGCCGTAGCCGTCGAGCTGGGTCAGCCAACGGGTCAGTTGTTGGGGCAGGTAGTCGCCGGGGCGGCCCAGATCGCCCAGCCCACACGCCTCCCAGTCCACGGCATGGATGGCCGCCAGGGCATCGATGAGCTCCTCGAGCGCCACTCCGTGCGTCTCCGGTGCAGCGGCCCAGCCGGCAGGCACGGTGGAGCGGACGGGCGATCCGGGAATACGCTCCATGACGTAGAAGGGTGTCTCGAAGACGTCGATGTCACTACACGACAGAACGGGTCGGGCGATGCGGACGGCCTCGTCCTTGATGGCGTCGAGGATACGGAACTCACGGAGCACATCGTGGGCCCTGGCCGAGCTGGCATGGCGGGGCGCTCTTCGCAGCACCCACCGGCACGGACCGCGGTCGAGGGCGAACACCTCGCACGAGCCACCACCTTTGATCGGATCCACGGTGATCGGGACATGTCCACCCAGCCGTTCATCGAGGTAGCGCGCGAGCGCGTCAGTGCTCACCGGCGGACCTCGAGGGAAACCAGGTCCGTCACTTCGGCGAGGCGGCGCACCACGAAGTCGGGCCGGATGTTGCCCGGATCGGAGTGGGCGCCATCCTCGACCATCCATGCGGTGCGCATGCCCATCGCCGCCGGCCCTTCCACGTCGTGGCGCAGGCTGTCGCCGACGAACAGCACGTCGGTGGGACAGCAATCGGCCTTGTCCAACGCAGCCTGATAGATGCCGGGATCGGGCTTACAGGACCGGACCTCGTCCGAACTGGTGACCGCGTCGACGACGTGGTTCAGGCCAAGCCGGTCGATCAACGGGTGGACCTGATCATCGTCGATATTCGAGACGATCTGCACGTGGACGGACGCCTGACGCAGAGCACCCAGCGTGTCGCGAGCGTCCGGCCGCAACGTCGCGTGCTCGAGCGTCGCTCGGTACTGGCGATCGACCGCCTCCTGTGCGGTGGACTCATCGATGTCCCCGCCCAGGTCACGCGCCATTGCCTTGAACGCCTCGGCGAACAGCGAACGGTGCCGATAGGCAGGCGTCGAGCCCATGCCGCCGTAGCTCTCGGCCATCCCTCGGCGATAGGCAGCGCGAAGCCGCTGACCAGTCACGTCCATACCGATGGTGGCGGCGACGAACCGCAGCTGATCGAGATGTGCGTCTCTTAGGGCCCTGGCGCTGAACAACGTGCCGGCGAGGTCGAAGAACACCGCCGCGGGCCGCCAGGACGACGAGGCACCGGGGCGATCGGTCACGGCCGTCGTCCTTGTCGCTCGTTGACGACCGCCTCCCCTCATCCCAGCCCCGCACCGCTACGTAGTTCGGCCCATCGTTCCTTTGCCGCCGGTCGGCGGCTGGGGATGTGTTCGGTCGGCCAACCCTCGACCGGCCGGTACTCCTTCAACAGCGTGCGGGCGAGCACCGACTTGTGCAGCTCGTCGGGTCCGTCGCCGATAGGGCCGAAACGGGTTGAGCGGTACCACGCCTCCACCGGCAGGTCACTCGAATAGCCGAGGGCACCGCACACTTGGATCGTCCGGTCGAGGACCGCCAGCACGACCTTCGACACGTGGGCCTTGACCATCCCGAGGTCGGCGCGAACCGCAGCGGCGCCGTACTTGTCGACCTTCCATGCCGTCTGGAAGGTCAGGAGGCGGGCGGCCTGGATTTCTGTGTGAGAGAGCGCGACGTAGTCTTGGATCATCTGGTGCTGGGCCAGGAGTTTGCCGTGCGAGGTTCGAGACACGGCCCGCTCGCCCATGATGTCGAGGGATCGCTGCGCCATCCCGAGCCACCGCATGGCGTGATGGATGCGGCCACCCCCCAAACGTTGCTGGGCGAGCACGAAGCCATCCCCGGGCTGGCCGATCATGTGATCGGCCGGTACACGGCAGTCACGAAAGACGATCTCGGCATGATTCCCCGGGCGACCGTAGACAACGTCGGGATGCGCCATGGTCCCGATATCGCGGACGATCTCCATGCCCGGCGTTCCCGCAGGCACGATGAAGATCGAGGCATGGTGGTGCGGACGGCCATCCGGGCTGGTTTCAGCGAACACCAGAACAATGTCGGCCACCGAGGCGTTGGTGATGAACCACTTGCGCCCATTGATCACCCATTCGTCACCGTCGGAGATTGCCGTCGTGCCAATGACGGTGGGGTCCGAACCCGCGAAAAAAGGGCTCGGTGAGCGCGAAGGCACTGGATATCTCGCCGCGTAGGTTGGGCCAGAGCCAGCGTTCCTTCTGGCCATCGGTGGCCCCGTGGGCCAGGAGCTCCATGTTCCCACTGTCAGGAGCCTGGACCCCGAAGATGGTCATCGACATCATGCACCGGCCGATGATCTCCGACATCAGTGCCAACTTCAGTTGCCCGAATCCGCTCCCTCCGAGTTCTGGGTCGAGGAAGGCGCCCCACAGACCTTGTGCTTTCACTTGGTCTTGTAGGTACCGCTTGGCCACCTGCCATTCATCCTGCGGTAATTCGTCGAAGATCGGCTCGAGCGGAATCAGCTCACGGTCGATGAACGCGCGCATCCAGGCCAACTGTCCGGCGAACTCGGCATCGGTCTCGAAATCCCAGCCCACCTGATTGAGATTACACTGTAATCCATCAACACTCGACCCAGATTTGGATAACTAGTGGTGACCCTGGCTGAGCCGAGCCGCGGTCGATTGCGACTCGGTCGAGAGCACGGCATCCGCCGCCCCGACAAGGCGTTGACCCATTCGCATGAGAAGGAACCCGAATCGGCGCCCGACGATGGCAAGCAGCCGGTGGTTGTTGGTACCGGGACTCGAAGGGCCTCGTCGCCGACCGGCGGCGCGTTGAAGCCCCGGTCTGTCGATCCTTCACCAAGCGATCTAGGTGGACGGGATTCACGTCGTTCTCTCGCTTTCTGGGTCTCCCAATGAGCCTAGGCCAAGCCATTGGACAAAACAAGAAACTTCCTATATAGTCATGTACCTATGCAAATAGCGGGCGCGGACGCGATCACTCCCGGGCGAGTCGAGGTGGTGGGACCGTCACTGATGCTGGACCTGTCGTGGTGCATACACGGTGCCTATTCGAGCTACCTGCGAAGCAGCCCACCCGATTCTTCACACCCTGTACGGGCAACACGACGATCTCCGTTCTCGAGTTCAGAACTTCTGGGCGGACGGACTGAATTGCTTTGCGGAAGCCGAGGTGTTGGCCCATCATGCCGAAGCCCTTGAGGCCACAGACTTTTCGATCCTGAGGCCTCGCCTTGAAGCGGCGTTGGCTACCGTTCCCCTGGATCTCGCCTTGGAGTCGGAGACTCCGGAAGACCGTTCGAAAAATTCTGAATTGCCTGGTGCAACTTCAGCGGTCCGATGAACTTCGGCGGAAGTACTTCGACCTGCTGGAGGCATTGTGGTTCCCCTGATCGACTTGGTGGGAGACGGTGGGAGTTTCCTCAGTCGAGTCGTCCGTATCGGATGTCCGCAGATCGCTCGAACGAGGAGCAAAGTGGCATCAGATTGTGACAAGCGAGTGTGAAACGCTCATCCAGCATTTGCCTGAGATTATTCGACCGGAACGAGAACGGGCATCCGCTGGTCCTGGCCGCCTGCGCCTTGTTCGGGAGGGGGCTCTATCTCGAGCTTCCTGGTTGTACGTTGGTCGGATTTGGGACACATGGCGCGGTGCAGGCGGCTCGAGGCCGGACCGAACATGTTGTGCGTCCCCTTCGGGCGCTTGCCGATCCGACTCGACTTGCCATCTTTGAGTACCTCACAACTTGTAGGGCTGCGGTGACCGAGATTGCCCAAGCATTTGCCCTCTCACAGCCAACGGTCAGTGCCCACGTCAAACGATTGCGTGACGCTGGACTCGTTACGGCAGAACGACGCGGCAATCGGATGGAGCTATCCGTAGACTCATCAGCGGCTGAAACGTTGGCGAACGACTTGAGCGGATTGTTGACCAGACAACACGATGGATGAAGGCCAGCCAACCAAACAGCCGCGTAAAGATCAACTTGCAGCTTCGCGACTGTGGACTGCCGTTCGGCAACCGAGGAACAGGCCCCGTTCTATGGCAATGGGCCGCTATGCCGGCTCGATCTCGACCAGGTGCTCGATCCCGGCGAAGTCCGCGACGTTTCGGGTGTAGAGGCGAGCTGAGTGGGCATGGGCGGTCGTGGCGATCAGAACGTCCATGACCCGAGACCGCAGTTGGAGGCCTGCGGCGGCGACAGCCG